>NZ_JBHXVN010000005.1:0-381560 GCF_042672105.1 Glutamicibacter sp. NPDC127525
TTATGTATTCACCAAATAAAAATATTCGGTATCAACAAACTTGGCACACTATTGAGTTCTCAAACAACAAACACTCTCGACACCACAACCACCAAACCTTCGATGACTGCTTCGCTCCGGAGCAACTTTTCCAACTTACCAGACTTCCTGATCCGATCAAAATCGGCGGAAAACCTTCAGTGAAAAGTGATTGGCTGCCGGGTAAACAAACGGTAGATTCCGTGTTGTTTCCGTTCCGGCAACAGATAAAAACTATACACAGGTTCTTGGGTACTTACAAATCGAAGGGCCGCGTTCTAGGTCACATTCATTTCGCTGTTCTAGTCTGGGCTCATGAGCGACCTGCAAAGACTCCTTGGATACCGTGAACCCATCTTCAATGCATCTATGGCTGGCGCGGCTGGCGGCGCCTTGGCTGCAGCTGTTTCCCACGCGGGAGGTGTAGGGATGATCGGTTCGCCTGCAACTCCCACAGCTGACTGGATTGAACAGCAAACGCAATTCGTTGAATCCCTGAGTACTCCATGGGGCGTCGGCTTCATGGCCTGGGCGCTGGAAACGGATCTCTCCCCGCTAGAGGCCTTCTTGGAGTTCGGGCCCTCGTTGGTGACCTTGAGCTTCGGCGATGTCACCCGGGCCGCGGCGGTAGCCCATGAGGCTGGAGTTCTGACCGCCATGCAGGTAGGCAATGCGGCAGATCTGGAACGCGCGATGGCTGATGACATCGACATCATCATTGCCCGTGGCGCAGAAGGTGGCGGACATGGCCGCAATGAAGCCGGAACTCTGCCGCTGCTGCAGCTGGCAACCGCCCAGCACCAGAAGCCTGTGGTGGCGGCCGGAGGCATCGGCACTGCGCGAGGTATCGCCGCGGTGCTGTCAGCTGGCGCGGAAGCTGCCTGGATCGGGACCCGTTTCCTCTCGGCAGCAGAGTCCAGCGGGCACGGGAACATGAAGAGCGCAGCACGCAATGCGGGCCTGGATGACACTATCTATACCCGCGCCTTCGATCTCGCCCAGCAATTGCCATGGGCGCCCGAGTTCGGCGGACGGGCGCTGCGCAATGAGTTCAGCGACAAGCACGCGGATCTTTCCAGCTGGGAGCCGAACGATGCGCTGCGCGAGCAGATGGATCAGGCCCGCTCCGAAGCGCTGACGGACATAGCCCCGGTCTATGCCGGTGAGGCGGTGCAGTTCGTTGGCGCCGAGCAGCCCGCCGCCGAAATCATGCAGGAGCTGTGCGGCTTCCGCCAGGTCCTCGGGCAGACTGCTCGACGCTTTGCCTAGATCGGCTGGTTGTCGATCAGACGGACGTTGCCCACCTTCGCCGCGACAAGGATCAAGCCCTCGCCGGTGAAGGGGGTGTCCTGGCAGTTGAATGCCAGTTCCTGCAGGGTATCCGGGTCAACGACGGCGAAGTAGTCCAGCTCCACCAGCGGGGCCATCTGGTACATGCCGATGGCATCCTCGATGTACAGCGGTTCATTGCGTGCCGCACGGTCGGCAACCAGCTGGATCGAACGGTGCAGCACCAAGGCCGCTTCCTTCTCTTCCTCGCTGAGCAATGCATTGCGGCTGGAAAGCGCCAGGCCTTTCGGGCTGCGCACGATCGGCACCGCACGCAGTTCTACCGGATAATCCAGGTCGGCAACCATGCGGCGGATCAGCATCAGCTGCTGGGCATCCTTCTGGCCGAAGTAGGCGCGGTATTCGCCCCGACGCGGGTCGGCCAAGTGCAGCAGCTTGGCGACTACGGCCAGCATGCCATCGAAGTGGCCTGGACGCGAGGCGCCTTCATACATTTCGCCCAGCGCGCCGGAGCTCAACTTCACCAGCGGAAGGCCGGCATGGTAGATCTCGGAAGCGTCCGGGGCAAAGACAAGATCGACGCCGGCGGCCGCGGCCAGCTGCACATCAGCGTCGAGCTGGCGCGGATAGTTGGCGTAGTCGCTGGCATCGTTGAACTGCAGCTCATTGACGAATACGGAGATGACTACCAGTTCGTTTTCTTCGCGGGCGGCCTTGAACAGCGAAGCATGTCCGCGGTGCAGGGCTCCCATAGTGGGCACGAAGCCCAGCGATCCCGGGTTAGCTGCGGCAATAGCAGCCTTCAGCTCGGCACGGGTCTTTACAATCTTCGGGGTTTTCACGCTTCTATTCTAGAACTCGCAGAAGCTCTTCCAGCGTGCCTTGGGAGATCAGTCCGCGTTCTGCGGCGCGCAGCGCGGTAGCGCGCGAGAGGCTCCGATAGGAATTGTTGGTTTCCGCCGGGGCGTCGGCCAGCGCCTGCAGGTGCGCGGTGACCGTTCCGCTATCGCCTCGTGCTACCGGGCCGGTCAGTGCGCCCGCGCCGGAACGCAGGGCGTTATCCAGGCTCGCGTACATCAGGGCGCGCAGGGTATTGGATGGTTCTTCCACGCCGATCCGGCGCAGGATGTCCGCCGATTGCGCCGTGATGGTGTTCAGGTGGTTTGCCGCATGGGCCAGGGCCGCGTGGTAGCTGGCACGATCCTGCTCGGCGATCACCACCGGCTCCCCGCGCATTTCCACCACCAGCGCCTGGGCTACCGGGAGGATGGCCTCGTCCGCGGTGACCGCGAAGACGCAGTCGGTCAGGCGCTGGAGGTCCATGCTCATGCCGGTGAAGGTCATGGCCGGGTGGATTGCCAGTCCAAAGGCGCCAGCATCCAAGGCCGGTTGCAGGATCGAGGTGCCGTACCGCCCGGCGGTGTGCGCGATCAACTGCCCGGCGGCGATATGGCCGCCCGCTGCCAGTCCGGACACCAGTTCGCCGAGCACGTCGTCGGGTACCGCAAAGAGCACCAGTTCGCTGCGGCGCAGGATTTCTGCTGGGTCCAGCAGTTCCACGCCGGGCAGCAAGGCGTCGGCGCGATCGCGCGAATCCTCCGAGACGGCGTGGATTCCGGTGATCCGGTGTCCGCTGGCTGCCAGCGCCGCACCAAGCACGGTGCCTACCTTGCCGGCGGAGATGATGCCGATTCCCAAGCGTGGTGCGTCCACTTCTACCTTTCAACCAGGCGCCGGGTTTGCGCCCGAATAAATTCTGCTGCGGTGTCCGCATCAATTTGATGCAGGTATCCGATGATGTTTCCGCCGGCACAGTGCAAGCGGACACCGGCCAGTTTACGTCCTTGCTCCCATGGTCCCTGGCCCCAGCTCATGCCCTGCACCCGGTTATGCGGCACGAAGCTGGCCTGCCGGGCCAGCCAGCCATACCGGGAAATCACCGTGGTGCCGGTGGCCAGGAACGCCTGGTGCTTCCATGCCCCGGGCGATAGCGGCTTGGCGCGTTCCGGGGAGCCGGTGAAACCGTGTTCGCATCCGGTGCTCACCGCGGTGGCCAGCACCTCGCGCTGGTTGGCGACGCCAAGATCCGGCAGCAGGATCCCCATGATCCGGGCGACCGACTCGAAGTCGCCCACCGGGAGCACTTGCAGGTTATCCGCGTCATCGCTCTTGGTGCCCAGCACGTTGACTTCCACCTTGTACCAGCCCAGCATCCGCCAGAAGAAGGGTGCCGTCACCGAAATGGCCTGGACGCGGCCGGCAGGAATGGAGTGCTGGCGGGTGTCAGCCAGCCCGTAGCTGATGCGCATGCCGGTGTCCGAGGCGCTGGCGGTGAAGTTCCAGCCCTGGTTCAGCTGCTTGTAGTAGAAGCTGCCGAAGGCCAAGGCCGCGGGGACCAGGGCTGCGATGATTCCGTCGACCCCGGCAAGCCAAAGCACCAGCATCGCCAGGCATGCGAGCACCCCGAACATCACCGGCAATTGCAGGAACATGGAGCCAATCAGGCGCCCAATGGGCACGTTGGCCATCAGCGGCAATGCGTCCGCGGCGGCCTGCGGCTGGGCTGCCGCGCGATCCGCCGCGTCGTGGGAGCCGCTTTCTTGGGCAGCGGCAGGTTCTTCGCCGCGGGCCCGCTCCAGGATGACCACGCGCAGCGCGTGGGCATCGGCCTTGCGCAGGAAGGAAAGGCGCAGCACCGACTCGGAGGAATCGGCCACGTCAAAGCGCAGTTCGGCGAGGCCCAGCAGCCGGGCTACCAGTGGCTGGGCAATGTCTATGCCTTGCACCTTGTCGATGCGCGCCTGCTTCTGGCTGCGGAATAGCATCCCGGAATTCACGTACACGTGGGTGCTGGTGAGCTTGTAGCGGGTGAAGTACCAGGAAAGGAAGTAGAAGATGAGCACCACGGCCAGTGCGATGCCGGCGCCCGCGACGGTCCACATCAGCCTGGTGCCGGAGAAGCGCTCCGCCCAGGACAGGTCGTCGGTGTTCTGCCAGTAGATGTAGCCCAGGCCGATGATGGCCAGCCAGCCGTGGACGAACGGGCTGGCTGGATGCACCCGCTGCCATGGCTCGGCACTGTCTCCGGTGGCCAGCTCTTCGGCCTGGCTCATAGCATTTTCTCTTCGCCGGCGGCCACAAGCCGTTCGCGCAGGGCCTGCCCTTCGCCCTCGGGCAACCCGTAGACGTGCGCGGTGGCAGCGCTGCCGGCGGTGTTCAGCGTTAGCTGGCATAGCCCATAGCGGCGCTCCAGCGGCCCGCTGTTGACCTCGACGTATTGCATGCGGCCGTAGGGAATGACCACCTGCTTGCGCCACATCACCCCGGAGCGGACGATGAAGTCTTCTTCGCGTTCGAGATAGCCCAGTGCGGCGACCTGGCGGCGGATGATGCGCAATGCCGGCAACGCGATAGCCAGCACCAGCAGGACCGGGGAAATCACCAGCCACAGCGGGACGCCGACGCCGGTGACTGCCAGCACGGCAGGGACCAGGGCCGCCAGCAGGAACAGGCCCCAGGTGATCACCCAAGTGGTGAACTTGACCTTGGCGTAGTCCCGGTGGGCTGGGGTGAAGTTATTCGGTGACCACGGAGTCGCTGTTGCCATCGGTATCCTCTGGAGGTAGTTTGCACAGTTGCTGAACAATATACCCAATAATCACCATGAGGACACCAGCACCAGTCAGCACTAGGCCGCGGGTCAGGGTGGGGGTGATCCCAGTGGCCGCCCAGAGGGTGATGATGGCCGGAACATGCCAACCGACAATCACCGCACCAGCATACGCCGAGGCCTGGGCCAGAACCAGGGTACGAGCTGCGGCGATCGGCTCGAAGTCCGATTTGCCCAAGGTGGAGCGCTTCACGCGGATCCCCAGGAACAGGATCACCGCGCAGACTGCGCCCAGCGAGTACAGGGCGGAGTAGTCCAGCACCGGCGCGTACCTGCCTGCCGCGGTGAGCAGGCGCAACGCGATCCAGCCGGCCACGGCCCCGAGCCCGGCGCACCAGAGCAGCCAGCGCAGCTTCAGCTTGGCCATAGCCGTATGATGTCCTTCGTATCGGCAGCTTCGGCGGCCAAACGGGAAACCAGTTGCCCGTTCAGCACCGCGTCCGGATCCATCCAGCTCCACGGGGCCAGCACGAAGCCGCGGATCGCGGCGCGCGGATGAGGCAGGGTCAGCCGCTCATCATCCAGGTTCAGCTGGTCGTAGGCGATCAGGTCCAGATCCAGGGTGCGCGCTTCCCAGCGCACCTCGCGGGTGCGGTGGTGCTTGGCTTCTATCCACTGGCACAGATCCAGCAGCTCATGCGGGGCCAGCCGGGTACGCACCTGGACGACCTGGTTGGTGTAATCGGGCTGTTCCGGCGGACCGCCTACCGGCTTGGTGATGGCCAGCGGGGAAACCTTGAGCAGCTCGACTTCTGCGCCGAGGTCCTGCACCGCGGCGGCCAGGGTAGCCTGCGGATCACCCAGGTTGGCGCCCAATGCGATGATCGCGGTGTGCTGCTTCTGGTGCCGCGTCAGCGAGATGGTGACATCGGTGAACGGTACCGGGATTGGAGCCTGCGGCTTGTGCACCACCACGTCGATGGTGAACACGCCCGGGTAGGCGGCGAGGATCGCCTCGGCGATTTCGCTGCCCAGCTTCTCGATCAGGTCCCACGGGCCGGCCTGGATCTGCTGGACTACCAGCTCGCTGACTTCGCCGTAGTGCACCGTGTCAAGAACATTGTCGCTGGCTGCCGCACGTGAGATATCCACGTGCAGCACCACGTCAATGATGAATTCCTGGCCGTCGCGCTTCTCATGGTCGAAAACGCCATGGTAGCCGGTGGCCGAAATTCCGTAGATGCTAATGCGATCCATAGGCCTGCACGACTTCAATGGCGTCGCGGTTGCCGGTGACATCGTGCACGCGCACTGCCCAGACCTTGTCGCGGGCGCCCAGCACGGTGGTCGCGGCGGTCGCGGAATCGCGTTCCATCGGCGCGCGGCTCTTGGAGCCTTCGGCCAGCAGTTCGCCCAGGAAGCGCTTGCGGCTGGTGCCGATCAGCACCCGGTGGCCCAGCTCCTCGATGGCAGGGACGTTGGCCAGCAGCGCCCAGTTGTGCTGCGCATCCTTGGCGAAGCCCAGTCCCGGATCGATGATGATCTGCTCCGGGGCCACGCCCTTGGCGACGAATTCATCGCGCAGCATGCGCAATTCGCCGATGACCTCGGTGACCACGTCCTGGTAGTTGGCCTCGGAGACCATGTCCTGCGCGGTGCCGCGGCGGTGCATCAATACGTAGGGGACGCCGGTTTCCGCGATCAGCTCCGGCATGCCCGGCTCATAGGTCAGGCCGGAAACGTCGTTGATGAGGTGCGCGCCGGCGGCGATGGCCGCGCGGGCGGTGGAGACATGCATGGTGTCCACGGAGATCACCGCGCCGGCCTTCACCAGGGCTTCGATGACCGGGATGATGCGCTCGCGCTCCAGGGCAGGATCCACGTTCGTGGCGCCCGGGCGGGTGGATTCGCCGCCCACGTCGATGATGTCGGCACCCGAGTACAGCAGCTTCAGGCCCTGGTCGATCGCGGCATCGGCGGACAGGTACTTCCCGCCATCCGAGAAGGAGTCCTCGGTGACGTTCAGGATGCCCATGACCAGGGTGCGGCCGGTTGGCAGGTCGGCCATGGTCTTCTTGCTGGACTTGCGGATCACCGGCAATGGGCTGGTGTTCGGGCCGGTGCCCGGGATCGCTCCAAGCGACATGGGGGTTCCTACTTTCCGAGGATCAGGCTCATGGCTTCGGCACGGGTGGCGGTTTCCCGCAGCTGCCCGCGCACCGCACTGGTCACGGTCTTCGCGCCGGGCTTCTGCACCCCGCGCATGGACATGCACATGTGCTCGCATTCAACGACGACGATCGCACCGGAGGGGTTCAGGTGCTCCACGAGGGCATCGACGATCTGGGTGGTCAGGCGCTCCTGGACCTGCGGGCGGCGGGCGTACACCTCGACCAGCCGGGCCAGCTTGGACAGGCCGGTGACCTTGCCGCCCTTGCCCGGGATGTAGCCGATATGCGCCGAACCGTAGAAGGGCACCAGGTGGTGCTCGCAGGTCGAGTAGAACGGGATGTCCTTGACCAGCACCATCTCATCGTGCTCGATGTCGAAGGTGGTGGACAAGTGGTCTGCCGCTTTCTGGTGCAAGCCGGCGAAGAACTCCGCATAGGCCTTGGCCACCCGCTTCGGGGTGTCTACCAGGCCGTCGCGGTCGGGATCCTCGCCAATGGCTTCCAGGATCTCGCGCACGGCTGCCGCGATCCGCGGCTGATCAATCTCTTGTAGTTCACTCACGCTTCGATCCTAGTCGGTCGAGGAAGCTGCGCGCTCCTTGGGGCTTAATATCGGGCCCTCTTGGTGCACCGGACGGGCCTCGTTGCTCAGCCAGACTTCGCGCTTGTCGCGCTTCACCAGGTCGGAGAAGATCTCGGCGATCTCCTTCTGGTTCAGCGTCTCGCGCTCCAGCAGCGCCAGGGCCAGGCGGTCGAGCACATGGCGGTTGGCCATCAGCGCCTGGTAGGCGTCGTTGTGCGCCTGCTCGATCAGCTCGCGCACTTCCTGGTCCACCAGGTGGGCCATTTCGTCGGAGAAGTCGCGGGAGGCGGTGCCCATGCCCTGCTCGGCAGCCGAGCCGGCCAGGCGCACGGCGCCCACCTTCTCGCTCATGCCGTATTCGGTGACCATCTTGCGCGCGGTGGCGGTGGCCTTCTCGATGTCGTTGCTGGCGCCGGTGGACGGATCGTGGAAGACGATCTCCTCGGCGACGCGCCCGCCCATGGCGTAGGCCATCTGGTCCAGCAGCTCGTTGCGGG
Organism: Glutamicibacter sp. NPDC127525; assembly: GCF_042672105.1. NCBI lineage: Bacteria > Bacillati > Actinomycetota > Actinomycetes > Micrococcales > Micrococcaceae > Glutamicibacter > Glutamicibacter sp. NPDC127525. Next base: position 8,170 of record NZ_JBHXVN010000005.1, read on the forward strand.
TGACCGAGTACTTGTCGGATTCGGGAACCACCATGGTGTAGCCCAGCGCGCGGCCGCGCGGCAGGATGGTGATCTTGGTGACCGGTGCGGTCTGGTTCATGGCCGCGGCCACCAGCGCGTGGCCGCCCTCGTGGTAGGCGGTGACCTTGCGCTCGTGCTCGTCCATCAGGCGGGTGCGCTTCTGCGGGCCGGCCATGACGCGGTCGATGGCCTCGTCCAGGGCGCGGTCGTCGATCAGGTTCGCGTTGGAGCGGGCGGTGAGCAGCGCGGCCTCGTTGAGCACGTTGGCCAAGTCGGCGCCGGTGTAGCCCGGGGTCTTCTTCGCGACGGCGTTCAGGTCCACGGTGGCATCCATCGGCTTGCCCTTCACGTGCACGGCCAGGATCTGCTCGCGGCCCTTCAGATCCGGTGCCTCCACCGGGATCTGGCGGTCGAAGCGGCCCGGGCGCAGCAGCGCCGGGTCCAGCACGTCGGGGCGGTTGGTCGCGGCAATCAGGATGACGTTGGTGGTGGCGTCGAAGCCGTCCATCTCCACCAGCAGCTGGTTCAGGGTCTGCTCGCGCTCATCGTTGCCGCCGCCGATGCCGGCGCCGCGATGGCGGCCGACGGCGTCGATTTCGTCGACGAAGATGATCGCCGGGGAGTTGGTCTTTGCCTGCTCGAACAAGTCGCGCACGCGCGAGGCGCCCACGCCGACGAACATCTCCACGAAGTCCGAACCGGAGATCGAGTAGAACGGTACCGCCGCCTCGCCGGCTACGGCCTTGGCCAGCAGGGTCTTGCCGGTGCCCGGAGGGCCGTAGAGCAGCACGCCCTTGGGAATCTTCGCGCCCAGGGCCTGGAATTTGGCTGGTTCCTGCAGGAATTCCTTGATTTCGTGGAGTTCCTCCACGGCCTCGTCGGCGCCGGCGACATCCTTGAAGGTCACCTGCGGCATGTCCTTGGTGATCAGCTTCGCCTTGGACTTGCCGAACTGCATGACCTTGGAGCCGCCGCCTTGGGAGCGGGCGAGGATGAACCAGAAGATGCCGGCGATCAGCAGGAACGGGATGATGATCCCGAGCATCGACAGCAGCCAGTTGCTTTCCACCGGCTGGTCGGTGAACTTGCCCAGGTTGGCCTTGTTGATCTCATCGACCACCAGTTCGGCACGGGCGGTGGAGTAGTAGAAGCTCACCGAGGTGCCCTTGTCCACGCCATCGACCTTCAGCGAGTCGCGCAGCTTCAGATCCACGCGCTGGTCGCCGTCGAACATCTTCGCTTCGGTGACATTGCCGCTGGTGAGCTGGTGCAGGCCTACGGAAGTGTCCACCTTGGCCGAGTTATTGCCGAAGACCATCGGCAGGAACAACACCACGGCGACAACGCCGACCAGGACCCAAATGATCCAGCTGTTAAAAAGCTTCTTCGTTTTCATTGATCCGACAGGCCCCGCGCCTGGCGCATCCCCCTCACGCACTGCTCTGGCGTCCGGGTCACGCCACCTTCGATATTTCTCAACGCCCCATTGGCGAGAAAAGTTCCCTACTGGTAAATATGCGGGGCCAAGGTGCCCACGCAATCAAGGTTGCGGTACTTTTCCGCGAAGTCCAGGCCGTAGCCCACCACGAATTCGTTCGGGATGTCCATGCCGACGTACTTGACGTCGATTTCCACCTTGGCTGCTTCCGGCTTGCGCAGCAGGGTGCAGATTTCCACCGAGGCCGGGCCGCGGGATTCCAGGTTGGACTTCAGCCAGGACAAGGTCAGGCCGGAATCGATGATGTCCTCGACGATCAGCACGTGCTTGCCCATGAGGTCGGAATCCAGGTCCTTGAGGATGCGCACCACACCGGAGGACTGGGTACCCGAACCGTAGGAGGACACTGCCATCCAGTCCATGGTCAGGTGGGAGTTCAGTGCGCGAACCAGGTCAGCCATGATCATCACGGCGCCCTTGAGCACACCTACCACGAGGATGTCGCGGCCTTCGTAATCCTTGTCGATCTGCGCGGCAAGTTCTTCCACGCGGGCCTGGATTTCTTCCTTGGTGTACAGAACGTGCGCAAGATCGGCTTTGACTGCATTGGAATCCACGAGAATTCTCCTGATTCTAGAGGTGTGGTACTTACCTAGAGTGCCACATTTAGCGGAAGGTTGTTTAGCCGGTTGTGGTGAAAACGATCACCGATTGCCGCCGGAAGGCGCTGATCCTGCCATCCAGCTGCACAGGACCAGCTGATTTGGACTTGGGGACGCCGAGCCCGGCCAGCGCGCACAGCGCCGCCGTTCGCTCATGGCCCACATTCCTGGCCCCGGCTTCCATGGCGGCCAGGCGTAATACTCGCGAGCTGATGGCCACCGGCAGCTTGGCCAGGTCCGGGATCGCCAACCCGTGCTCGTCCTTGGCCGCTTGGGCCCATTCGTCGAGGGCTTGGGCGTCGGCGGCGGCCAGGCTGGCGGTGCGCGCCAGTGCTTCGGGAACATGCTCGCCAAGTTCCTCGCGCAAGAAGGGCAGGATCCTATGGCGGATGAGGTTGCGCTTGTACCCGGTGTCCGCGTTGCTCGGATCTTCCCAGTAGCCAAGCCCCGCCTGCCGGCAGATTTCCTCGGTTTGCGCCCGGGACAGTTCCAGCAGGGGGCGCCGGTAGGCTCCGCGCCGGGCAGGGATGCCGGCCAGCGAGCGGGTTCCCGATCCGCGCAGCAGCCCCAGCAGCACCTGCTCGGCCTGGTCGTCGCGGGTGTGGGCGAGCATCAATGCCTGCGCGTTGAACTGCTGCAGGGCTGCTTCAAAGGCCTGGTACCTGGCCGTGCGGGCCGAAGCCTCGTCATCCGAGGTCTCGACCTGGACCACCGCCACCGGGTCCAATCCCAGCTCGCGGCATTGCCCGGCGGCGCGTTCGGCCGCCTGGGCGCTGCCGGGCTGCAGGCCGTGATCGATAACCACGGCGCCGAAGGAAGCGGGCAGCGTCGCCGCGGCAATGGCCAGGGCTAGCGAGTCGGCACCGCCGGAAACCCCGATCAGGTTCAGCCCGGGCGCGCTGCTGGCACTGATGGCGGCGCGGGCAAGGTGAAGGGCGCGGCTCATCGGGTGCGGGCCAGCCAGCGTTCCGGGTCATCGAGTTCCCCGGCGCTCGGGAACATCTCGCGGGCGGTGAAGATTTCGTTGAAGCCCTCGTAGCCGATCGCGTCGACGATATGCCGCACGAATTTTGCCCCGCGTTTGTACTGCAGCGCCTTGGCATCCAATCCCAGCAGCTTGCCCAGCAGGATCGCCAGGGCCGAACGGTTCTCGCCACGGGCTTCGAAGCGGCGGCGGATGGTCTTGATGCTGCGGATCGAGGTGACATCGTTCATCACGACCATGGCGTGGCCTTCGAGCACCGACATGATGCTGGTCAGTTCGCTGACCTCGGACTTCATGGACTTCAGGCGTTCACCCAGTTCGCCCATGGAGTGGGTGGTGCCGGCCAGCGGCTCGAAAGCCTCGGCCAGGGTCTGCTTCATGACCCCGGGAATCCAGGCAGCGTGCTCGAATTGCAGGCGGTGGGTCTGCTCGTGGGTGGCGATCCACAGGTAGAAGTCGCGGGCGTTCACATTCAGCTCGCCGCGGATCTGGGTGATGGTCGGGGCGTTGAGCAGCAGGCGCGGGCCGACGAACGGGTCGAACTGGCCCAGCACCCGGGTGCCCAGCACCGAGAGCACCGCGCCAAGTTCTGCGCCGGCAATCAAGGGGACCACCCCGGGGACGTCCTGGCGCGCTGCCGGGAGCAGGGCCGCGAAATTCTGGCTGACGGCCTTGGCCCAGCCTGACCGGTCCACCACCAGGGTCTGCGAGGGCGCGGAAGCAGCCAGCTTGGAAACCTTCTCGGCCTCCACCAGGCCTTCGCCGGCGGCGATGCGCAGTTCCTCGATGATCCGCGCGGCATCCTGGGCCTGGATCCCCGGCCCGGCGGGCATCAGGGTTTTCGCGGCCTTGGCCGCCAGCTTCCAATCGACGAACTGGTTCATTTGCTGCTCCTGCGGCGTTCAGCTCCGGCAGCCACAGCCACGGATGGCGGTGACAGCAGAGTCAATGGTTGGCTTGTGGGGTGCGAGTGTTCCGTTGGGCTGATCGGCATAGATCGAGAAGGCGAGCAGGCGCCCGTCTTCGGTCATGGCCATGCCGGTCAGCGTGGCCACGCCGGTGAGCGAGCCGGTCTTGGCGCGGACCAGGCCAAGTGTTCCGGCACCACCCAGGCGGTTCATCAAGGTGCCGTTGTAGCCGGCGACCGGCAGCGAGTAGACGACCTCGCGCAATTCCGGCTTCTTGCTGGTGGCGGCCGAGCGCAGTACCGCGGTCAGCGCCGCGGGCGAAATCCGGTTCCTGGCAGCCAGGCCGCTGGTGTCCACGAGCGTGTGGCCAGCAGCCCCATGGGCCTGGGCCACAGCAGCGACGGCGGCCCCTGCCTGCTCCCCGGGCATCTGGCGGTCCAGCGCCACCAGGCGGCCCATGGATTCGGCAATGTAGTTATCCGAAACCAGCAGCATGTGCTTGATGACATCGCGCAGCGGTGCCGACTTCACCTCGGTGATCTGCTCGCCCCCCGCATAGGGGCCGCGGCCACCCTCATCCACCTTGACCCGCTCGCCCAGGGCTTGGGCGAAGACCTTGCGGACCTGCGCGGCCGGGTCGGACTGGTAGGCGGTGCTGGTGCTTTCCCCGGCACGCCCGGCGTAGTGCGCAATCGGGTAGACCTGGCCAATGTTATTGGAGGTGAACAGCGACTTGTCCCAGGCGGGGTTGCTGTGCGCATCGCCGAACAGCGAGTCGTCCAGCCACAGCTTGACCTCGCTGATGCCGCGCTTTTCAAGTTCTTCGGCGGTCTGCTTGGCCAGGGTTGCCAGTCCTGCATAGCCCTTGGGGTGCGCCGGGTCCGATTCCCCGTCGCCCAGCAGCACATCTCCCCCGCCGCGCAGGATCAATGTGCCGCCATCGAGCAGCACGCTGGTGGACAGCTGGGTGTCGCCGCCGAGGGCATCGAGGGCCGCGATGGCGGTGACTACCTTCAGGCTGGAGGCCGGGGTGCCATTTATTTCGGAGTTCCTGTCATACAGGACTGTGCCCGTGGCCACGTCGACCACCTGGGCGTTGAAGGACGTCCGGTCGGGCTTGTCCGCCAGGATGCTATCCAGCTTCGCGGCGAGGATCCCGGGGTCCGGTTGCGCGGCGTTGGGGTCCAGGTCCCGCACGGCGACTGGGGATTTATCGGCCAGCTGCGCGCTGGCCGGGGTGTAGAAAGCCTCGGGCTCTCCGGTGAAGAATCGCGGGGCCAGCAGCATCGCGGCAATCACTGCAACCATGGCAACAATCGCCACCCCCAGCGTAATAGCGCGTCGGGCGGCAGTGTTCATATGGTTACATTCCTCTCGCAGTTTTATCCATCAGGCGCAATGGGGCGATACCCTTATTAGCGGATATCCCTAAGACTAGTTTAGGAGTGTGCTTTTCATGAGCCACGACGTGACCATCGAGATCCCCACCGGATCGCGCGTCAAGTACGAGATCGACCACGAGACCCACCGCCTGCGCCTGGATCGCGTGCTGTTCACCTCGATGCAGTACCCAACCCACTACGGCTACTTCGACGATACTCTGGGCGAAGATGGCGATCCATTGGACGCCATGGTCTTCATCCCGGGTGTTGATCTGATCCCAGGTGTTGTTGTCGAAGCACGCCCAATTGGCGTATTCAACATGACCGACGATGGCGGTGGCGATGCCAAGCTGCTGTGCGTTCCTGCCGACAAGCGCTTTGACCACATCAAGGAACTTGAAGACATCGACGAATGGCTGATCAAGGAGATCGAGCACTTCTTCACCCGCTACAAGGACCTGGAACCAGGCAAGTGGGTCAAGGCCGAGGGTTGGGAAGGCCGCGAGGCTGCCGAAGCCGAGCTGGCTCGCTCCATCGAGCGTTTCAAGGCCTAGCCACTAGGCTCAAGCCGAACATGGCGGCGACCCCCGAATCGGGGGTCGCCGCCATTGCTTTTGCTGCCGGTTCACTGCCGGAGACCCGGACCTGCCCGGCGCTAGGCTTCAGGCAGCATTCCGCTGAGCACATCTTCCTGCGCGGAAACTTCCAGGGTCTGCACGTCCTTGAGTTTCCGCTCCACCGCACGGGTCCGGGTACCGGCATCGCGCACCGTGTTCTGCGCTGTGGCCAGCTGCTTGCCCAGCTTGTCCCAGACATCTCCGTACTTGCGGAACTCTTCCTTGGCCGCCGAGAGCACCTGCCATACCTCGCTGCTGCGCTTCTCAATGGCCAGTGTCCGGAAACCCATTTGCAAGGAGTTCAGCAGGCTCATCAGGGTGGTCGGCCCCGTGACCAGCACCCGGTGCTCGGCCTGCAGCTTGCTGGCCAGCCCCGGGCTGCGCACAACCTCGGCGAACAGCCCCTCGGTGGGCAGGTACATGATGGCGAAGTCGGTGCTGTACGGCGGGGCGATGTACTTGCTGGAGATCAGCTTGGCCTGCTCAAGGATCGCCCGGTCCAGCGCCTTGCCCGCAGCGGCGATGACGGCCTTGTCGCCGTGCTCCTGGGCATCGAGCAGGCGCTCGTAGTCCTCTTGCGGCAGCTTGGAGTCGATTGGCAGATAGATCGTTCCGGCATCCCGCCCGGGCAGGATCACCGCGAACTCCACGACCTCGCGGCTGCCGGGCAGGACCGCCACGTTCTGCTCGTACTGCTCTGCGGTGAGGATGTCTTCCAGCTGGCGCGAAAGCTGCACTTCGCCCCATGAACCACGGCTCTTCACGTTGGTGAGCACGCGTTTCAGCCCGCCGACATCCTGGGCCAGGCTCTGCATTTCCCCCAGCCCCTTCTGCACCATTTCCAGCCGCTTGCTGACCAGTTCAAAGGATTCGCCCAGCCGCTTCTCCAAGGTCCCCTGGAGCTTCTCGTCCACCGTCTCGCGCATCTTCTCGAGTTTGGCTTCATTGCCCGAGCGCAGTTTCTCCATTTCCTGCTGGAGCAGCCCCTGGACCTGCAGATGGCGGTTCGCATTGGCTTCTGCCATCGCGGTCAGCTTGGCGTCGATCTCGGTACGCACTTCGCCCATCCCCTGGCGCAGTTCGGTGCGCTGGGTCCCCAGTTCCTGCCGGAGCTCCGCATTAGCAGCACGCACCGAGTCCTGGATCTGGGTGCCATCAGAGCTGGATGTCCTGCGCACCAGCAGCGAGGCAATACATGCCGTTGCCAGAATATTCAGGATGACGAGTACAAAAACCGCGATTACCATGAGCACCTAACCAAGAACTGTCGAGCGGACCATTGCCTCAGTCCTATCAGCGGACACCGACAGTTTGGGTCCATAATGGGTCCATGCATATTTTGGTCACCGGTTTCGAGCCCTTCGGCAACGACGAATTCAATGCCAGCCAGGAAGCCGTTTCCAACCTTCCCAGGCAGCTGGGCGAGCATCAGGTCCTCACCGCCATGCTTCCGGTGTCCTTCGCGGCCTCCGGCAAGGCTCTCGAATCGCTCGTGGCGAAGCACCAGCCCGATGCGCTGATTTGCGTCGGCGAAGCCGGAGGCCGGCATGCAATCACGCCGGAGCGATGGGCTTTTAACGAAGATGATGCCCGCATCCCCGACAATGATGGCGCCCAGCCACGGTCAGCGGCCATCAAGACGAACGCGCCAGGACGCTTGGATGCCACACTTGATCCAGCAGCGGCCGTCCGCGCCCTGCTCGCCGCAGGCCATGAGGCAAGGGTCTCCGAGGATGCCGGGCGTTTCGTGTGCAACCACATTGCGTATTTGGCGTATTCCCAACCGGTCCCGGCATTGTTCATCCATGTTCCCGCACTGCGCCCGCCAGGGGTTCGAGCCACGGTTGGTGCTGAAACCGACGCATCGGCCAGCCAACCTCGGCCCGGGGACCTGAGCCGGCTATCGTCGGCCCTGGGCCTTGCGATACTGGGAAGCGTCGACCCAGTGGATAGACTGCTTCCATGGAAGCGGTAATGGCACTGGACGGCCCGGAAGTTGGCATTCTGGTGCTGTGGGCGCTGGGCACGGTCCTTGTGCTGGTGCAGTTCCTCCGCGAACGCTGTGTGCGCACCGCCATACCGCTGGCCCTAGCCATACCTATTCCCCTGTTTGGCGCCGTCTACTCGGTGGCCCGCTTGACCGGGATCATGATGAAACGAAAGCCTGGATCCGATAATGAATAGCAGTCCCACCCGCTGGATGGTTCTTTTTTCGCTTTCCATCGGCCTTCTTTTCATCGGAGCTTTCGCCCTGGTCGTCTCGGGGCTCGCTGCCCCATGGCTGGACTGGGACTAGGAATGTGACCATCTGATACTTGCGGGATTACTGCCGGGGTTCAGCGCAGGGCTAGCCTTGAAGCATCATGACCCTGCATAATCTCACTCCGCTCGATCAGCTGCGTGCCGGAAAGCTGCCCCTGCGTCTTGCAAATCTGTTCATCGGCCTCATGCTATTTGCGCTGGCCATGGCACTGCTGATCCGCGCCCAGCTCGGCGTGGATCCGTGGGATGTGCTTCACCTGGGCCTGGCCAACTACATTCCGCTGTCGCTGGGAACGATCGTGATCATCGTCGGTGTCGTGGTGCTGCTGGCCTGGATTCCGCTCAAGCAGTGGCCAGGATTAGGCACCGTCGCCAATGTGCTGCTCATCGGGCTTGGCCTGGACTTCTTTCTCTGGCTCATCCCTGATGTCCACGGATTGGGCTGGCAGATCCTAACCCTGGTTGGCGCCATCGCCGTCAATGGCCTTGGCGGCGCCCTGTACATCGGCTGCCATTTCGGCCCCGGCCCGCGCGACGGCCTGATGACCGGGCTGCATTTGCGCACCGGCAAATCGATCCGCCTGCTGCGCACCATTATCGAGGTGTGCGTGCTGGGGATCGGCTGGTTGCTCGGCGGTCCGGTGGGCGTGGGCACGGTGGCTTATGCGCTGCTGATTGGCCCCGCTACGCAGTTCTTCTTCAAGTACACGACCGTTGCGCTGCCCGCCCAGCAGGGCGCGCCCAGCCCCACCCTGTCCTAGTTCCGCCAGCCGCTTGGGGCCGGAGGCTACGCAGCCACCTGGCGCCATGCCGCGGCAATGGCCGGCAGGGCCTGCTCCAGTTGCGAGCGATCCTGGGCGAAGGGCAGGCGCATATAGTGCTCCAGCCCGTGCCCTTCGACGGCAAAGGTCGCTCCGGGGGCCAGCAGGATGCCTTTCAGCCGGCGCGCCAGCACGCTGGAACGCGGCTGGGGCAAATGGCACCACAAGCTCAGGCCGCCGGAAGGCCGGTTGGGTTCCCAGTCGGGCAGCACCTTGCCCAATTCGCCGATCATCCAATCGCGGTTCCCGCGCAGCTCCTCGCGGGTCGCCGGGGACAGGGCCGACTGCGAGGCGAGCGCATTGGCCAGCACCAGCTGTTCCAGTACCGGCGCCCCCAGATCCATGCTCATCCGGGAGCGGGCAAGCGCTCCAGCCAGGTGGCGCGGGGCGCGGATCCAGCCCAGGCGCAGGCCTCCCCAGTGCGACTTGCTGGCGCTGCCCACGCTGATCAGGTTCCTGGAGAATGCGGCCATCGGCAATACCTCGGGCCGCTCATCGAGCCATAGCTCGGCGCAGGTCTCATCGACAATTCCCACGGTTCCCGCACGATCGAGCTCGGAGGCCCAGCGTGCGCGTCCGGCATCATCGAGCAGCGTTCCCACCGGGTTGTGGAAATCCGGCAGGCACAGCATCACCGCGGGTGAGATCCTTTGCAAGGCTTCGGCGATCTGCTCCAGATCCGATCCTTCCGGGCCGATCGGCACAGCGGCGGTGCGCGCCCCGTGGGCCTTCAGCGCCAGCAGCGAATTCGGATAGGTGGGCGTTTCCGCCAGCACCGTCTGCCCGCGGCCAAGCACCGCGCGCCCGGCAGCGGCGATCGAGGAGAGCGCCCCGGAGGTGACGATGATCTGTTCCGGACTGGTCGGCAGCCCCTTGCGGGTGTACTGCTCGGCCAGGGCGGCGCGCAATGGCTCGATGCCCAACGGATAGTAGCCCATGGTCGCGGCGTAGCGCGGAAGCTCCTCGAGCGCTGCTTCGAACTCGGCGATCATTCCCGCAGGGGCATTTGGCGCCGCGCACGTCAGATCGAGGGCGCGGCTTCCGGGCATCGGCCCGAATCCGCCCAGCGGCAGCGGTTCGGCACCTCCGGATACCGGGCCGCCGGGCAGTTGGGCGATGGTCCCCGAGCCGCGGCGGGCACTGGCGTACCCGGCATCGCGCAGTTCGGAGTAGGCTCGCGACACCGTGGTGCGGCTCAGCCCCAAGGCTTGGACGGCGTCGCGTTCGCTGGGCAGCGCCGTGCCATGCAGGATCCGGCCGTTGGCAATCAGCGCCCGCATTGCCAGGAAGAGCCAGCGGTAGGCGGGCATTGAAGCATCAACGGCACCGAGCATGCCCGCAAGCGTCGCGGCTGTGACGCGTCCCATGGATCCACCCATTCGTAATTGGCTATTTTTTCCAAGTCCACTTTACCGGAGCATTGCTTCCATGACCATAACGAACCTGTCTCCGCGCCAGCAGCTTTCCGCCGGACGACTGCCCCTGCGCCTCACTACCCTTTTCCTCGGCCTGACCCTCTACGCTTTCGCCATGGCCATGATGATCCGGGCCCAGCTCGGCGTTGATCCCTGGGATGTGCTGCATCTGGGCATCGCGAATCACCTGCCGCTCTCGCTCGGGACGATCATCATCCTGGTCGGGATCCTGGTGCTGCTGGCGTGGATCCCGCTGAGGCAATGGCCCGGCCTCGGCACCATCGCGAACACGCTGTACCTGGGAATCGCGCTGGACGCCTTCCTGCGCTTCCTGCCTGAAGTCCATGGCCTGGGCTGGCAGATCCTCACGCTGGCCGCGGCAATCCTGGTCAACGGGCTGGGTGGGGCACTGTATATCGGGAGCCACTTCGGCGCCGGTCCGCGCGATGGCCTCATGACCGGGTTGCATCGGCGCACCGGCGTTTCGATCCGACTGGTCCGCACGGCCCTGGAACTCTCGGTGCTGGCCATCGGCTGGCTGCTGGGCGGACCGGTAGGCATCGGCACCATGGCCTACGCACTGCTCATCGGCCCGGCGACGCAGTTGTTCATCCGGCGCGCCAGCATTCGGCTTCCGCAGGGGAGCTAGCCGCAGCCTGCAGCGCGCAGTGCGCGACAAACCCGGTTGCACACGCAATACTTGAATCATGTTTGTCGTTGCGCTCAGCCCCCGGCCCCGCTCGGTCACCGATGTCGCCGCCGCCAGCGAGCAGCTCTGGCACCAGCTGGAACAAGTCGACACCCACGCGCCGTTCACCGCGCTCAGCGGGCAGCTGCTGCTCGGAGTGCCCAGTGACCCCGATGCCGCCGTCGACGCGCTGCTGCGCGTGGCACGGCTGAACTTCTGCAATATCGGGCTGGGTATCGGCAGCCTGTACGAGCCGGTGCCCGCAGAGGCCGACCTGGTCGAGGGCAGGGCGGCGCGGCGCGCGCTCGGCGCGCTGGAGGCGGCCAGCCACCGCGGCGAAAGGGTCCCGATCTGCGTTTCCTCGGGCAATGACGAGATGGACGGCGAGCTCGAGGGCCTGCTGCGCATGCTCGGACAGTGGATCCGCACCCGCACCGAGGCCGAATGGTCCGTCGTTGACCTGTTGACTCCCGGTGTGCGCGGGCAGCAAAAAGCGGTCGCCGGGATCCTGGGAATCACTCCCCAGGCAGTATCTGCGGCGATCGTGCGTTCGGGCTACAACGACGAGCTGGGCGCGCGGGCAGCGATCGCCCGGCTGCTGGAATACACCGACCAGCTCTAGACCCTGGCGCTAGCTGCCCAGCAGCCCTTCCAGGACGATGGCCAGGCCATCCTGGTCTACGCCTTCGGTCACGGCGTCGGCCGCTGCCTTGACCTCTTCCGGCGCTTGGCCCATGGCCACGCCATGTCCGGCCCACTGCAGCATTTCGACGTCATTCCGGCCATCGCCTACTGCCAGCGAGTCCTTCGAATCGACCTTCAGGATCGCCCGCAGCCGCTCCAGGCCGCTGGCCTTGGTGGTACCCTCGGCGGCAATATCCAGCCAAGCGGTCCAGCCCACCGAGTAGGTCACCCCGGAGAGCCCCAGGCTCTGCACGGCATGCCCGAATTCCTCGGCGGTGTTGTCGGTGGAGAAAACCACCACGCGCACGGCCTTGCTGTTGACCAGCTCGCCGAAATCAACGACCTTGCTCTCGGCGCCAAAGCTCATGTCGCCGAAGGTTTCGCTGGAAAGGAATTCGCCGCGCTCGTTTTCCAAGGCGTACTTGGCTTTGGGAAGCTGGTCGCGCAGCGCCCTGAGCGCTGTCGACGGGTCGAAGATCTCGCGGTGCAGGATCTCGACTTCGTCCTGGGACACCTTCGCGAGCACGCCGCCGTTGCTGACCACGACATAGCCATGGTCGATGCCCAGTTCCGCCATGATGGGCAGGGCCGCACCCAAGGAGCGGCCGGTGGAGATGATTACCTCATGGCCTTGGGCCACTACAGCCCGCGCGGCATCGCGCACACGCTGGCTCATTTCCCCCTGGTGGTTGACGATGGTGCCATCCACGTCAAGGCAAATCATCAATTTTTGCTTGGTCAGCCGGTCATCGTTGCCGAGCTTAGTCATAACAGTCATGGCTCAAGTTAACCACCACCGCGGGTTTTTGGCGATGACCCAAGGCACAGCGCCAAGTGAACAACCGGTTAAAAGCATTTGCCGGCTGCCCGCGAGGGGCAGCCGGCAAATGGCCGGTCATTGGCTACTTGAGTACTTCGAGTCCGCCAAGGTAAGGCTGCAGCGCCTTGGGCACGTTGACCGAACCGTCCGGGTTCTGGTGGTTTTCCAGAATCGCCACGAGCCAGCGGGTGGTCGCCAGGGTGCCGTTCAGCGTCGCCACCGAACGGGTCTTGCCGGCCTTGCCGTCGATGATCTCGCGTTCGCGGATATTCAGGCGGCGGGCCTGGAAGGTGGTGCAGTTCGAGGTCGAGGTCAGTTCGCGGAAGGTGCCCTGGGTAGGAACCCAGGCTTCGCAGTCGAACTTGCGCGCGGCGCTCATGCCCAAATCTCCGGCGGCGGTGTCGATCACGCGGTAGGGAAGTTCCATGCGCCCGAGCATGTCCTCTTCCATGGCCAGCAGCTTCTGGTGCTCTGCTTCGGCGTCCTCGACGCTGGCGTAGACGAACATCTCCAGCTTGTTGAACTGGTGCACGCGGATGATGCCGCGGGTGTCCTTGCCAGCCGAACCAGCCTCGCGGCGGTAGCAGGAGGACCATCCGGCGTAGCGGATCGGGCCGTCGGCCAGATCCATGATCTCGTCCGCGTGGTAGCCGGCCAGGGCCACCTCCGAGGTGCCGACCAGGTACATGTTGTCGCGCTCGAGCTTGTAGATCTCGTCGTCGTGCTCGACATCGAAGCCGGTGCCCTGCATGGTTTCGGGGCGGACCAGGGTCGGGGTGATCATCGGGATGAAGTCGTGCGCCATGGCCACATCCAGGGCCATGTTCATCATCGCGATTTCCAGCCGGGCGCCGATGCCCTTGAGGAAGTAGAAGCGCGAGCCGGAAACCTTGGCGCCGCGTTCCATGTCGATGGCGTCCAGCTTCTCGGCGATCTGCAGGTGGTCCAGCGGCTCGAAGCCCTCGGCCTTGAAGTCGCGGGCGGTGCCCACGTGCTTGACGACGGTGAAGTCATCCTCGCCGCCGGCCGGGATGCCGTCGATGATCAGGTTGGGGATGGAACGCTGCAGTGCGGTGCACTTGGCGGAGGCCGCGTCGGACTCGGCCTGGGCGGACTTCACCGCGGCAGCGAGCTCCTTGACCTCGGCAAGCAGGGCGGCGCGCTCGTCGCCCTTGGCCTTGCCGACCTTCTTGGAGAACGCATTCTGCTCGGCACGCAGGCGCTCGTAGGTGGCGATGGTTTCACGACGTGCCGTGTCAGCTGCCAGCAGCTGGTCAATTAACGACTCGTCGGCACCGCGCGCGCGTTGCGAGGCACGGTACAAATCCGGATTTTCGGTGAGCATTTTCAGGTCGATCACATGTTAAGGGTAGCAATCATGAGTACGATGAGAGCATTATGCAGACAAATCGTGTGATCGTTTTCTCTGCCGTGGCTGCTGCAGCTGCCGCCGCGGCGACCAGTTGGTATTCGGTGCGCAAGCTTTCGAACTACAGCAAACCGCTGATCAAGCAGCCCGAAGCGGCTGAACAGGCAGCGGCTACCAAGGTGGCCCTGGTCATCAATCCTTCCAAGTCAGGTGCTGACGAAGCAAGGGAAGCCGTGGTCCGCGTCTGCGCTGAAGCGGGCCTGGAAGCACCGCTGGTCCTTGAAACGACCAAGGACAACGCCGGCCAGGATGCAGCCCGTGAAGCACTCGATGCGCAATGCGACACAATTATTGCCGCAGGTGGCGACGGAACCATCCGCGCCGTCGCGGAAGTGCTCGAAGGCACCGGCGCATCCCTGGGAATCCTGCCGCTGGGCACTGGCAACCTGCTGGCCCGCAACGTGGATATTCCGCTCGATGACCTGCACACCGCGGCGCTGGTGGCAGTGCGCGGGATGGTTCGCCGGATCGACGTCGGGCACATGAAGCTGCAGCTGCTGGACGGCAAGGAGGCGGATCATGCTTTCCTGGTCATCGCCGGCGTGGGCACCGACGCCGACCTGTTTGACGACACCAACGAAGAGCTGAAATCCAAGGTCGGCTGGCTGGCCTACTCGGAAGCCGGCCTGCGCCAGTTGCCGGGCCAGCGCAAGAAGGTCAGCTTCAAGCTCTCGGGCGACGAGAGCTGGCAGACCCGCAAGGTCCGTTCGGTGCTCTTCGCCAACTGCGGAAAGCTGCAGGGCCTGGATTTCGTGCCCGACGCCAAGATCGACGACGGCGTGCTCGACGCAGTGATCCTTTCTCCCCGCTCGGCCGCCGGCTGGACCTGGATCCTGCTCAAGACCGCATTCCGCGCCAAGAACAAGATTCCGGTGATGAGCTTCTACCAGACCTCTGGCGTGTCGCTGCGTTGCGATGAGCCGATGAATACCCAGATCGACGGGGACCCCACCGGCCAGGTCAACGAACTGCAGGTGTCCGTGAACCCGAGCGCCCTGCGCCTGCGCACCCCGTAGCGCATGCCGAAGGCCCGGCCGATTTCCCCTTGCGGGGAGCTAGGCCGGGCCTTCGCGCTGCCTGCTTAAAGCCGGTCGCGCAGCGACTGCACCCAGGCACGGGCTTCACTGAAGGCCGCATCTGAATTATGCGTATCCACGGCCGGCTCCAGGCCTTGGGCGGCTGGGTAGGAACCGAGGAAGCGCAGCTGCGGGGACAGCCGGTGCAGCCCCGACAAGGCGGCGGCAACGCGTTCCTCGGCCACGTGGCCTTCGATATCGACGGAGAAGAAGTACTCGCCCAGGCTCTTGCCGGTAGGACGCGATTCGATGCGCGAGAGGTTCACGCCGCGCGCGGTGAATTGCTCGAGGATTTCCATCAGCGCACCGGGACGGTCCTCGGGCAGCGGCAGGATCAGCGTTGACTTGTCCACGCCGGTAGGCTGCGGAATCCTTCCCGGACGAGTCACGAGGATGAAGCGGGTCACCGCGCCGATATTGTCCTCGACCCCGCTGGCCAGCACCTTCAGGCCGCGCTCCTGGGCTACCAGCGGAGAGCAGATCGCCGCATCATGCGGCGGTTCGTCCTCTTCGAGAGCCAGGGCGCCGGCTGCCGTGGAAGAAGCCGGGGTGAATGCGGCCCCGGGAATATTCGCTTCGGCCCATAAGCGGCACTGCGCCCAGGCATGCCCGTGGGTGGAGATCTGCCTGATCTGCTCCAGCGAGTCGATGCCGGGGCGTACCGCCAGCACGAAAGTGATCGGAACCAGGATTTCGGAAACAATCTGCAGGGCTTCGCCCTGCGCAATGGCGTCCAAGGTGGCCGAAACGCCGCCTTCTACCGAGTTCTCGATCGGGACCATCGCCGCGTCCGCGGTCCCCTCGCGCACCATGGTCAGCGCCACGTTGACGTTGGAGGCCGCGATCCGCTGCGCCTCGGCAGCCCCGGGAACCTGCAGCAGGGCCGACTCGGTGAAAGTGCCAGCAGGTCCCAGATAGGCATAGTTCATCGTACGGTTGGCTCCTGGCCGTTATCCGCTTCCATTGGCAAGCCCGCTTCGATCCACGCATCGGAACCGCCGGCGACGTTGAAGGCGGTGTAGCCCATCACGGTGAGCCATGATGCGGCCTGGGCCGAACGGCCACCGGTACGGCAGATGACGTAGGTGTCTACATCCGGGTCAAGCTCGGAAATCTTCTCTGGCAAGGAGCCAAGGGGAATATGGGTTGCTCCGGCAGCACGGCCTGCTTCCCATTCGAAGTCTTCGCGCACGTCAAGGATGAAGGCATCCTTCGGGACATCATTGACCGAAACAGTCTCAAAATCGCTCACGGCTAGCATTCCTCTCACATAGGGTGTTTGCTTATAAGACTAGTCATTTCCTGCGTCGAAAGCCGACATGTTTCCCTCAAGCGCCCTGAAATTGCGAGACGAGCTGGCCCGCGGCGAGCGTTCAAGCCGCGAGGTCACCGAGCACTACCTCAAGCGCATCGAAGAGCAGGCGGACCTAGGTGCTTTCGTCCACGTGGCAGAAAATGCGATGGAGGCCGCGGCAGCGGCGGACCAGGCGCATGCCCGTGGCGACATTGGCCGCTTGCATGGGCTCCCCACCGCGTTCAAGGACCTCAATGACGTGGCCGGGATGCCTACCACCTATGGCACTGCGGCGATGCCTGCGATGGTCGCTGAACGTGATCACTCCTTGGTGGCCAGGCTGCGCGCCGAGGGCGTGGTGGTCCTGGGCAAGACGCAGGTTCCGGAATTCGGGCTGAGCAGCTATTCAGAGAACCTCGTGGCGCCCCCATCACGCAATCCCTTTGATCCCACGCGCTCGTCGGGCGGTTCCTCTGGCGGGCAGGCCGCGGCGATTGCCGCCGGCATGATTCCGCTGGGTCCGGGCTCTGATGGCGGCGGTTCGGTTCGCATCCCCGCGGCCGCCTGCGGGCTGGTAGGCCTGAAGCCTTCTTTGGGCCGCGTTCCCAGCGACATCCTTGATGGCTACACCGATCCCATGGGCGCACCGAAGCTAGCGGTTAGCGGACCGTTGGCCCATGATGCCTTGGATGCGGCTTTGCTGCTTGACGCCATGCGCGGCAAGGACCACTATCTGCCGTTGCTGCAGGGAAGCTACCCCCAGCGCCTGGACGGGCTGAAGATTGGGTACAGCACCCATTCCCCGTTTGAACCGGTCTATGAAATTACCCTGGCGCAAGAAGCCCGGGCTTCATTTGCCCAGGGCCTTGAACGCCTTGGAGAACGGCATCGCGTCCAGCCGGCCAACCTGCACTACGCCACGGACTATCCGGAAACCTTCGCGGCGGTGTGGACCAATGGCCTGAAAGACGTTCCGGTCGCGGATGATTCGCTGCTCGGCGACTTGGCAAGGGATTTCCGCCGACGTGCCGCCGACCGCTCGCTGGAACAGAGCCTGCAGGCAGGTTCGAGGTTGAAGCAGATTGCGGCCGACTTCGTGCGCCAATGGTCCGCCTACGATGTCGTGGCCACCCCTGCCATGGCCTCGATCCCGCCGAAGATCGGGCACTATACACAATCCACAGCCGATGTGGATTATATGTTGCAGTGCCGGTACACCCCCTACACCTCCATGGTGAACGTCGCCTCAGTAGCGGCCATCACCGTTCCGGTAGGCCACTCCAACGAGGGGTTACCAATGAGTATTCAGCTGATTTCCCCGCGCTCGGACGAAGGACTGCTGCTCGCGCTGGCCGTCCAGATGCAGGTGTGACCTTTCCCATATAAGTAGGTACTCGGGTGGGCAAGGGCGAAAAATATTACGTATGTCTACTGCAACAACGAGCACCAAAGCTTCCGGAAAGACCTTCTTCGGTCACCCCGGTGCGCTCGCAAGCCTCTTCAGCGTGGAAATGTGGGAACGATTCTCCTTCTACGGCATGCAGGGCTTGCTGGCTTACTACATGTACTACTCGGTCACCGACGGCGGCCTGGGCATGGACCAGGGTTTGGCTCTGTCGCTGGTCGGCGCCTACGGCGGCGCTGTCTACCTGTCCACCATCCTGGGCGCGTGGCTCTCCGACCGCCTGTTCGGCTCGGAACGCGTCCTGTTCTTCTCGGCTATCGCGATCATGATCGGCCATATTGGCCTGGCGCTCCTGCCCGGCTATGCCGGACTGGTTATCGGCCTGATCTTCGTTGCCGTCGGTTCCGGCGGCCTGAAGGCCAACGCTGTAGCCCTGGTGGGCTCCCTGTACTCCAAGGAAGATCCGCGCATCGATGCCGGCTTCTCCCTGTTCTACATGGGCGTGAACATCGGCGGGCTGCTCGGCCCACTGCTCACCGGTTGGCTGCAGGTCCAGTACGGCTTCCACATCGGCTTCGCCGCTGCCGCGGTCGGCATGGCTATCGGCCTGGGGATCTATGCCCTTGGACGCAAGAAGCTGCCGGACTCCGGCCGCATCCCAAGCAACCCGCTGCCTGCCTCTGAGCGCAACCGCTATGTGGTCATCTTCGCTGCCGTGATCGTTTTGATCATTGCCGCTTTCGCATCCAAGATCGTGACTCCGGAGAATTTGGCAAGCACCATCGCCTACGTGGTGATCGCCGCTTCGATCATCTACTTCGCGTTGATCCTGCGCAGCAAGAAGGTTGACGCCACCGAGCGCAAGCAAGTCTGGGCATTCATTCCGTTCTACATCGGTTCGGCTGCCTTCTGGGCCCTGTTCCAGCAGCAGTTCACCTTCATTGCCGCTTACTCGGATCAGCGCCTGGACCGCCACCTGGGCAGCTGGGAAATGCCACCGAGCTGGGTTACCTCGATCAACCCGGTCTTCATCATCATCTTCGCCGGTATCTTCGCCGCACTGTGGACCAAACTGGGCAAGCGCCAGCCACGCACTTCAATGAAGTTCGGCCTGGCACTGGTGGTTGTGGGTGCGGCCTTCTTGCTGTTCATCCCGCTGGAATCCTTCGTGAAGACCCCGCTGCTGGCGCTGGTCGGCATCCTGCTGCTGTGCACCTTTGCCGAGCTGCTGCTCTCGCCAGTGGGCCAGGCAATTGCCACCAAGCTGGCTCCGGCCGCCTTCGGCACCCAGATGATCGCCTTGTTCTTCCTGTCGGTTTCGCTGGGCACCACCCTGTCGGGTGTGCTGGCCGGCTACTACACCGAGGGCAACGAGATCCCGTACTTCATCGCCATGGGCGGCACCGCTGTTGTCCTGGGTATTGCCATGATGGCAGCTACCCCGGCCTTGAAGAAGCTGATGGGCCCGATCCTCTAAGCGTTCGAGCATGCGAAAAGCGGTTGGTTCATTTGAACCAACCGCTTTTTTCATGCCCGGGGATTATCGAAGAAGCCCTTGTGAGAAGGTCACGTTGTCGTAATACGAGTCGTAGCCGAACCCGGTTGACAATGCCCAGAAGAACCAGATGGCTACCGCATAAATGACTATGGCTAGTGCCAATCCAATCCATGAGGTAATTAGCCCGGCTAGGCTCAAGCCCCGGGAGCTGGGTTCACGCCGGTAGGCCAGGTGCCCGGTAATGACTCCGGCCAGCGGAACAAGGATAATGACAGTGAAGCCTAGCAACGACAAGATGCCAAGCACCAGGGAAGCCACCGAGAGGCCGGCGGATTCAGGCGGTCGTTGGTAGGGGTTCTGCGGATACTGGTAGTAGCTCATTTGCCTACCATTCTTCTACGAAACTGCGATAAGCGCATCAATCTGAAAGGCAATCTGTGGCACACCTCCGAGCTGGCCAGCCAGCCCAAGAATCAGACCTGATCAATTTGCAGGAGGTACTCGATGCCTACAGCACCCTGGTTCCTTCCAGCGGCAACCCCGACCAGGCCGTCATTTTCGGCACCTCGGGACATCGCGGAAGCTCCCTGAACACCACCTTCAATGAAATGCATATCGCTGCGATCACCCAGGCCGTGGTCGACTACCGCAACGGTGCGGGGATCACCGGCCCGATGTACGTGGGCAAGGACAGCCACGCACTCTCCGCGCCCGCATACCGCACCGCCCTTGAAGTTTTGGCAGGCAACGGCGTCACCGTGCTCGCCGATGACGGACTGACTCCCACTCCAGCGGTCAGCCACGCAATCCTGGTACATAACGCTAGCGGCGGCGAACAGGCCGATGGCCTGATCATCACCCCATCGCACAACCCGCCAACCGACGGCGGCATCAAGTACAACCCGCCGCATGGCGGACCGGCAGAATCCGGAATCACCGGACCCATCGCTGCACGGGCCAACGAATTGCTGGCCAGCGGAGCGGTCAAGCGCGGCGAGCCGAATGCCCGGCCCTTCGACTTCCGCGAACTGTACATCGCCAATTTGGCTGAAGTCATCGACTTCAAGGCCATCGCCGAGTCCGGCATTTCCATTGGCGCAGATCCGCTGGGCGGGGCTTCGGTGCACTACTGGGGCGAAATCGGCCGCCGATACGGCCTGAACCTCGAAGTGGTCAACGAGTCCGTGGATCCGCGCTTCGGCTTCATGACCTTGGACAAGGACGGGAAGATCCGCATGGATTGCTCCTCCGCCCATGCGATGGCCTCCCTCGTGGCCAATCGCGAGAAGTACGACATCGCGACCGGCAACGATGCCGATGCTGACCGCCACGGCATTGTCACCCCGGATGCCGGCCTGATGAATCCGAACCATTTCCTGGCCGTGGCCATCGACTACCTGCTCACCCACCGTCCGCAGTGGCCGGCTGATGCCCAGATCGGCAAGACCCTGGTCTCCTCGGTGCTCATCGACAAGGTGGTGGCTTCCCACGGCCGGACCCTGCG
Organism: Glutamicibacter sp. NPDC127525; assembly: GCF_042672105.1. Taxonomy (NCBI): domain Bacteria; kingdom Bacillati; phylum Actinomycetota; class Actinomycetes; order Micrococcales; family Micrococcaceae; genus Glutamicibacter; species Glutamicibacter sp. NPDC127525. The sequence continues at coordinate 29,079 of NZ_JBHXVN010000005.1, forward strand.
CGAGGTACCGGTGGGCTTCAAGTACTTCGTTGAACCGCTGGCTTCCGGCAGGGTCGCTTTTTGCGGGGAGGAATCGGCCGGCGCGAGCTTCTTGGACTTCTCCGGCAAGGCGTTCAGCACCGACAAGGACGGCCTGATGCTGGCCCTGCTGGCCAGCGAGATCCGCGCAGTAACCGGCAAGAGCCCCAGCCAGCTGCATGCCGAACTGGTAGAGCGCCACGGCCCCAGCTTCTACGACCGCTTTGACGCGCCCGCAAACCGCGAGCAGAAGGCCGTACTGGGCAAGCTGGATCCATCGATGGTCACCGCTACCGAACTGGCATCGGATCCGATTACCGCCAAGGCCACGCAAGCGGCCGGCTTCCCCATTGGCGGCTTGAAGGTTTCCAGCGAGCACGCATGGTTTGCCGCGCGCCCATCGGGCACAGAAGACATCTACAAGATCTATGCAGAATCAACAAAATCACCCGAGCATCTGCAGCAGGTGCTGGCTGAAGCTCGGGTGATTGTTGATGCTGCGCTAGCTGGCTAGTTCAGCTTCGCGGTCCATGGATCGATGGCCACGGCTGGCTGCTTGCGGGTAGCCAGCCAGTGGCCCAGCCAGAGCAGCAGGAAGATCGGCAGGCCGATGTAGCTCGAAGCCATCTGCAGCAAGTTTCCATCCACGATCGCCTGGTAGTTCTGGCCGACGATCACCACGATCAGGATCACGAAAGCCAGGATCGGTCCCAGCGGGAACAGTGGCGCCTTGTACGGCAGGTTCGCGAGATCCTGCCCGCTGGCAATATATGCCTTGCGGAACTTGTAGTGGCACACCGCGATACCCACCCAGGCAATGAAGCCGGAGAGACCCGAAACGTTCAGCAACCAGGTATATGCCGAACCCTGGCCGACAATCGCGGTAAGGAAGCCGAAAAGGCCTACCGAGGCGGTTAGCAGCATTGCCGGCATGGGCACGCCGCGCTTGTTCAAGCGGGCGAAGATCTTTGGAGCCTTGCCGTCCAACGCCATCGAATAAAGCATGCGCGCAGAGGCATATAGACCGGAGTTGCCTGCGGAGAGGATGGCCGACAGGATCACCGCATTCATCAGTGCCGCGGCGAATGCTACGCCCGCACGCTCGAAGACAAGGGTGAATGGCGAGGTGGTGATATCCGATGCCTCGGAAGAGAGCAGGGATGGATCCACATACGGGATCAGCATGCCAATGACGAAGATCGCGCCGATGTAGAAGAGCATGATGCGCCAGAAGATCGCCTTGATGGCGCGTGGGATATCGCGCTGGGGGTTCTCGGCTTCACCGGCGGCCACGCCGATCAGTTCGGTTCCCTGGAAGGAGAAACCGGCGATCATGAAGACCGATACGATGGACAGCCAGCCGCCAACAAATGGCGCTTCGCCATCGGTCCAATTGCTGAAGCCAGGGGTGGAGTCGCCCAGGATGCCGAAGATCATCGCGACACCGCAGATCAAGAAGACCACCACGGTGATGACCTTGATCGCGGCCAACCAGTATTCACCCTCGCCAAAGGCCTTGGCGGACAGCGCATTCAATCCGGTGAGCAGCACCAGGAAGATGGCCGCCCAGATCCATCCCGGGGCATCAGGGAACCAGTAGGACATGATGATGCCAGCTGCCACCAGCTCGGCAGCCACGGTAATGGCCCAGTTGAACCAGTAGTTCCAGCCGATCGCGAAGCCGAAGTGGCGATTCACGAAGACCGTTGCGTAGGTCTGGAAGGAACCGGCGACCGGAAGCCGGGCGCTCATTTCTCCCAACGACTGCATCAGGAGCAGCACCATCATGCCGATCAGCGCGTAGGCCACCAGCGAGCCACCGGGGCCAGCTTGGGCAATGGTGCCGCCGGACGCGACGAATAGTCCGGTACCAATCGAGCCGCCAATGGCAATCATCTGCATATGGCGAGCTTTGAGGCCACGCTTCAGACCGTCCTGGGACGGTGCGGGCTCAGTCATGCGTTACATCTCCTGATGCTTGAAAATTTCCAACCTATCAATCCAAGCACCCTGACAAGCCATAAAGCTATGAACCGCGCTACAGTAAGCGATCAATAATCTTTCGCTTGGCCCATGAATATGGAGGATATATCGCGCTCAGGGTATCAACGACGGTTGTTTTGTTGAATTCCGAGCGCATCTGCGAAAGCCGTTCGAACCCGTGCTTGCCGTGGTAGGCCCCCATTCCGCTCGGTCCCACGCCGCCGAAAGGCAGGGTTGGAACGATCATCTGGGCCAACGGAGCATTATGCACAATGGAGCCGGCTCGCACCCGGTCAGAGAAAATCGACTGCAGGCGCGGGCTTTCGCTCATCAGGTAAGCGGCCAGCGGCGACGGCCGCCGGGCAATGAATTCGAGTGCTTCCTCGAAGGTTTCCACCTCGATCACCGGCAGGATCGGACCGAAAATCTCTTCGGTCATCAAACTTCCCTCGAGGTCCACATTGCGCATGATGCTCGGCGCTATGCGCAGGGTATCCTCGTCGTACTCGCCGCCGAAAACCACCTCGCCTTGCTCGAACATCGACAGCAGCCGCTCAAAGTGCTTGCGGCTGACGATGCGGCCAAAGTCCGGATGGGTGAGCGGTTCCTTGCCGTAGAAGCTGGAGATGGCCTGGCCCAGGCGCCTGATGAGCTCAGACGAGTCGCCCACGCTCAATACGTAATCCGGCGCCACGCAGGTCTGGCCGGCATTCATGAACTTGGCGTAAGCCAAGCGCTTCGCGGAAGCCAACGAATCGTTCTCCACCACGGCCGGCGATTTTCCGCCCAATTCCAAGGTGGTAGGCGTCAGATGCTTCGCGGCCGCGGCAGCCACGATCTTGGCCACGCGTTCGCCGCCGGTGTAGAAAATGTGGTCCCAGCGGGCGGCAAGCAACTCCGTGGAGGTATCCACGCCGCCTTCAACTACCGCGTAAACCCGTTCGTCGAGGTAGACCGGGAGGAACTTGGCCAAGGCGCCTGAGGTCGCAGGAGCCAGCTCGGATGGCTTGATGACCGCAGCGTTGCCGGCAGCAATGGCCGCGACCAGCGGTGCGAGCACCAGCTGAACCGGATAGTTCCAGGCTCCGATAATCAGCACGACCCCCAGCGGGCGCGGCTCGACCTTGGCCATGGCTGGCTGCAAGGCCAGCGGAACCTTGACACTGGTGGAATCCATCCACTCAACGAGGTGGCGCTGGGCGAAATCTATTTCCGCGCGCACCACGTCGATTTCGGAGAATTTGGCTTCGGTGGCACTCTTGCCCAAGTCCTCGGCCAAGGCCTGGACGAAGTCTTCCAGATGCTCTTCCAGCATCTTCTCCAGTGCCTTGAGCTGCTGCAGGCGGAAGCGTCGCGGATGCGTGATCCGCGTGTCCGCAGAACGCCGCAAATGACTCAGAACTGTTGCTATGCGCGATGGATGCTCGTCCACCGGAGGTGCGGAATCACCGACCGGTTCGGGCAACGGAGTGGAAGTAAACAGACCCATGATTTGAGCGTACGTCACTGGGACTATTTTTCATCGTTTAATTCGCCAGAGGATTCAATATGTATCAAATAGTTGATACATTGATGTCCATGAACCAGTTCTCGGCGAGCGCCATATCCATCGCTTTCGTTGCCGCAATCATCTGCGTTTGGTTGCGTTCGGTGGCGCACAGGCGTGGAACACCAGCTATCGACCGGGCCCGATCCCACTCGTTCTGGTGCGCATTGATCGCATTCTTTGCTTCAACCTCATGGGATTTGTCCGAGACCTGGCGCGTTTCAATGACCGAAACCAATTCAGGTTCGGCTATCGCTGAAGCACTCACTCCGGGGATCTGGGTTCTTCTGGTATACCTCATCGGCTTGTTCACTTGGCCCAAGGAACTCCAGCCCGTGCGCACCGCTTCATTAGAGGCCCGCAGCCTGACAACTCCATTTCCCAAGGCCCTAGGGGCTTTCGTTGGGCTTTTGCTGCTGATCGCAGTCGGCTCCCTGTGGCCGGTCTCCAAAGTCGAAGGGCTCGTTGGCGTTCCGGCCTCGGAATTCACGACCTTTGATTTTGACGGCATCTATTCATACACGTCGGAGGGTCCGTATGATGGGCGGTTGCCGGGCACACAGATGCTCCCGGTATTCATCGTGGCCCTGGCAGGGATCATCGTGGCCGCGGCTGTGATTACCGTAGTTATCCTGAAAAGACCTGCCTTGGCCGGCATCTCGGTCGAAGACAACCAAGCGTTGCGCACGGTCTGGCTCAACCGCTTGATGCGCAATATCGGCATCGTCTTGCTGGCTTTCACCGTGTCGGTGGTCAATTACTCGCAGGCTAATTCGCCGGATGGACAGTACGAGTTCGTTAGCTATGGCGCCCTTGCGGTCGCCCTCACGTTGCTCTTCTGGGGACCGCGCTCTACATTCTCAGCTCAATCCACCACCAGGGAACGGACCGCCTTCTCGCGTTTGCGTGATCAACTATTCACCTTGCAATACGTAACTGCAGCACTCACCTTGCTCAGCGTTGCAATCGGCTGGTCATTCTTGCCACTGGATGACGAGCTCCAGATGCCTACCAATGAGCGAACTACGTGGATCTTAATGATCTTTGCCGGTGCGGCTTTGAGCTATGCCGTTCTCAATGCGCTTTATCTCAGCTACGTCAGCACGGTGGCCCGGCAGGCGTCTGCAGCACCCAAGTACCACGCGCCCCTGCCCTTGTGGTCCTACATCGCCGCTGGCTTGCTGTTTGCCACCAGCACCTATTTTCTGCTCGATCCGCCGCTGGACTATTTGTGGGGCTTCGTGCCTCCAGGCAAGACAATGGTTGCAGGCTTGATCCTGCTGTTGCTGGCAACCCATCTTGGATTCGTCTGGTTCTCCCGCCGGGCAATTATTCCCTGGGCTGTCTCGTCGGCCGAAGAAATCTGGTACCGCAAGGTCCTGGAACTGCGTTCAATGCGTGTTAACACCAGTGCAGTGGTAGCCATGCTGCTCATTGGCTACGGATTCCCGGCCGGGCTGGGACTCTTTGCATTGCTCATCTTCGTTGTCCCAGCAGTCATTTTCCTAGAGCGCCCCGGTAGCGCCTTCGTGCGGGAACATCAGCCGGCAGCTACTTCATGAGCACGCAGATCAGTGTTGACCTCCAAGCAGCTACCCCGCCCTATGAGCAGATCCGCTCGCAGATTGCTTCACTGATCTCCTTGGGAGATCTGCCCTCGGGGAGCAAGCTGCCTACTGTGCGTGCGCTGGCCACGGACCTCGGCGTCGCTGTCGGTACAGTGGCGCGCGCCTACAAGGAGCTGGAAGCCGAAGAGCTGATCACCTCCCGGCGCCGTGCCGGCACAGTAGTCAACGAGCGGCCGCAGCCGGTGGACACCAGGGAAGATCTGCTGGCCGCCGTGGATCGCCTCTGGGCGCTGGCGGCCGCGCAGAAGGTGGATGCGGCCACGCTCAAGGCCTTGGTGGCGCGGCGCGAGCGTAAGTAACTTGTCCTCGGAACCGGTTGTGCGTACGCTCTATGGCAGTGACACGGGGTGTCGGATCAACCGACTGAGATAAGACCCGTAGAACCTGATCTAGTTCACGCTAGCGGAGGGATGTCGCATGGCTTTGCATGCAGTTGCCCAAAAATACCGGCAACAATCACCTTTGGTTTTTTGCCTGACCAATACCGTCGTATCCAATTTCACCGCCAATGCCCTGCTGGCATCCGGGGCTTCTCCGGCCATGACGGATCTGCCCGGAGAGGCCGGTCCATTCGCGCAGGCAGCTTCAGCCGTATTGGTGAATTTGGGAACTCCAAGCACTGAACAGCTGACCGCCATGGAAGAAGCTGTGCAGTCGGCGAGCGCTGCAGGCACCCCGTGGGTCCTGGATCCAGTGGCAGTGGGAGCGCTTCCGGTGCGCACGGAGTTTGCCCGGCGCATTGTCCGGCAACGCCCGACCCTGATTCGCGGCAACGCCTCGGAAATCCTGGCTCTGGCCGGCCGGCAATCTGCTTCGCGCGGTGTCGATGCCTTGGATGAGGTTTCTGCCGCCTTGGCGGCGGGACGCGAACTGGCCACGGAGCACGACTGCGTGGTGGCCATTTCCGGCCAGGCTGACGCCATCATCGACGCCACGCGTACCGTCTTGGTGCATACCAACGGAATTGGCTTGACCCGGATGACAGGTGGCGGCTGCGCCTTGGGCGCGGTCTGCGCCGGGATGGTTGCGGTCCACGATGACCCGTTCGAGGCCACCATCGCAGCCCACGGTTTCTATGGCCTGGCCGCGGAAAAGGCCCTGGCTGGCAGCTCCGGTCCGGGCAGCTTCGCAGTTGCCTTCCTTGATGCGCTGTCGGCTGCCGATCCCGGGGAACTGAAAACTTTGAAGTACGAGGAATTGAACCATGCATAATTACGGCGCTTATCTAGTAGCCAACACTGCCAGCTGCACCCCACGCAGCACCCTGGAAGTTATCGAGGGAGCCGTCGCCGGAGGGATCGGGTGGATCCAGCTGCGCGCCAAGGATGAAAGCGCCCGGGAATTCTTCGAGCTGGCCTGCGCGGCTGCCAAGCTCACCGACGGCAAAGCCCAGTTGCTGATCAATGACCGCATTGACGTCTACCTCGCGGCACGGGCTGCTGGCGCAGCAGTGAACGGCATCCATATCGGGCAAAAAGATGTGCCGGTACAGCTGGCTCGCCAGATCATCGGCGAGGGCATCATCGGCTTGAGTGCTTCCAGCGATGAGCAGCTGGCCCAGGCGAACAAGGACGCCTCGGTGATCGACTACCTCGGTGTAGGAGCCATCCGCGCCACTCCGACGAAAAAAGACCATCCTGCTCCCCTGGGGCTGGACGGCTTTGCGCGAGCCGCTGCCTTGGCCAAGCTGCCCTGCGTAGCGATCGGCGCAATTACCCAAGACGATGCCGCCGCGATCCGCGCCGGCGGCGGCGCAGGCCTGGCCGTGGTCCGCGCCATCTGCAACGCCGAAGATCCGCAACTTGCCAGCGCGCAGCTGGTCGCAGCCTGGGAGGCCTCGAAATGAACATCCTATCCATCGCAGGCTCCGATCCTTCCGGCGGCGCCGGAATCCAAGCGGATCTGAAGGCCATTGCCGCCAACGGCGGCTACGGAATGTGCGTGATCACCGCTTTGACTGCGCAAAACACCCATGGGGTGTCCGGAGTTCAGGCGATCAGCGGCGATTTCGTCCTCGCGCAGCTCGAAGCCGTGAGTACAGATATCCGCATCGATGCGATCAAGATCGGGATGCTGGCCAACGCCGAGGTGATCCGCGCAGTCACCGGCTGGCTGGAAACTGTTGACGCCCCCGTCGTGCTGGACCCGGTCATGGTGGCGACCAGCGGGGATCGCCTGCTCGACGACGAATCGGCCCTTGATTCGCTGCTGGATCGCGCCACGGTGATTACCCCGAACCTGCTGGAGCTGGCCAGCTTGCTGCGCGAGCCTGTGGCCCCTTCCTGGGACGAAGCCCTGCGCCAGGCCCAGCGGCTGGCTGCCAAGCACGACACGCTGGTGCTGGCCAAGGGCGGGCACCTGGCCGGGGCGGATTGCCCCGATGCCCTGGTGTCGGCGGGCGGGGTGCAGCTGGAGCTGCACGGACCGCGCCATGCCACCAGGAACACCCACGGCACCGGCTGCACCCTTTCCAGCACTCTGGCTACCCGCTTCGCTGCCACTGGAGACTGGATCGCCGCGTTGGAGCAGTCCAAGTCCTACCTCTCCAAGGCCATCGCAGCGGCCGACCAATTGCAGGTGGGCAGCGGCCACGGCCCGGTCAACCACTTCATCGACTTCTTCGGCACGGCAGATCCCATGGGCGACTGGTGGCAGAAGATCCAGCCGATCCGCGAGGAAATCGACCAGCTGGATTTCATCACCCGGCTATCCGAGGGCACCTTGGACCGGGATGACTTCCACTACTACATCGCCCAGGATGCGCTGTATCTGCTGCGTTACGCCAAGGTGCTTTCGCTAGCCAGCTCGATGGCGCCGGATCTCGGTGCCCAGCGTTTCTGGTCGCGTGGCGCCAACGGCATCCTCGATGGCGAGCTGCAGCTGCACGGCAGCTACCTGGATGAGTTCGCTGATACGCCCAGCGCCACCACGCTGAACTACACCAACCACCTGGCCGCCAGCCAGGAGAGCTACGGGGAGCTGATTGCCGCGATCCTGCCTTGCTACTGGCTGTACCAGGACATCGGCAAGCGGCTGGCGGCAGCCAACCATGCCGAGCATCCTTATCGGCAATGGCTGGAAACCTATGCATCCGAGGAATTCGATTCCGCCACCGAGCAGGCCATCGAAATGGTCCGCCAGGCGTTCGAGCAGGCAGATCCGCAGCTGCGGGCCCGCATGGAGGCCGCTTTCATCCGCTCCGCGGAACATGAGCGCTCTTTCTTCGCGCAGGCGCACGAGAACCGAGTAGACTTCTCTACGGCCTAAAACCCGCAGGGCCCGGGAAGAGGAATCATGAGTTGGAGCATTCACGGCAACGGCAGGACCATCACCCCAGGTGAGGTAGTTGCCCCGGATGAGCGGCTGCATTGGCCGCAGACCGTTTCCATCGGAGCCCAGCACATCCTGGCGATGTTCGGCGCCAGCATCCTGGTGCCAACCATCACCGGCTTCCCGGTCACCACGACCTTGCTGTTCACCGGCCTGGCCACCGTCATCTTCTTGCTGATGACCAGGAACAAGGTGCCCAGCTACCTCGGCTCGTCCTTTGCGATGATTGCCCCGGTCCTCTCGACCACCCAGTCGCACAACATGTCCGGCGCGCTGGGCGGCATCGTGATGACCGGGGCCTTGCTGTTCGTTGTCGGGCTGATCGTGCAGAAGACCGGCACCGGCTGGATCCACGCCCTGATGCCGCCGGTGGTCATGGGCACCATCGTGGCGCTCATCGGCCTGAATTTGGCCAGCGCAACGCTGGTTCCCATGACCGAGTTCCCGCTGACCACTTTCCTCACGGTGATCTTTACCGTGGTCGCGACCGTTGCGTTCAAGGGCCTGCTGGGCCGGCTGTCGATCCTCATGGGACTTCTTTGCGGCTACCTTGTTGCACTGGCCCAGGGGCAGGTGAGCTTCAAGGCGGTTGCTGCCGCAGAGTGGATCGGACTGCCAGAATTCCACACCCCGACCTTCCACTTCGACACTGCGCTGATGTTCCTGCCTGCGGTGTTCGTGCTGATCGCCGAGAACATCGGCCATGTGCGCACCGTGGGCGTGATGACCAATCGCGACCTGTCGAAGTTCAACGGCCGTGCGCTGATGGCCGATGGCGCTGCCAGCGTGCTCGCCGGTTTCGGCGGCGGTTCGGCCACGACCACCTATGCCGAGAACATCGGCGTGATGGCCGCTTCGCGCGTGTACTCGACCGCGGCCTATTGGATCGCTGCGATTGTGGCCGTGGCCCTGGCCTTCCTGCCGAAGTTCGGCGCATTGATCGGCACCATTCCAGAAGGCGTGATCGGCGGCTTGGGCATCGTGCTCTACGGCATGATCGGCATCGTCGGCGCGCGCCTGTGGATCGAGGCGAAGGTGGATTTCGGCAACCCGATCAACTTGATGACCGCCGGCACCGGCCTGATTATCGCCATTGCGGTGACCAAGGAAATCGCTTTCGGCCAGCTCCAGCTGGGCGGCATCGCCCTGGGCTCGATCGCCACCTTGGTGGTCTTCCACCTGATGAGTATCGTCGCCAAGATGCGCGGCAACGATTTGGCGGACTCGCAGAAGCCTGCGGATAGCTAGCAAATAAATTCCCCGCAGGCCGGCATCGCGATAACTCGCAATGCCGGCCTGCTTTTTTGCCAAGAATTCGGGAGCTGGCCAGTCATGAACCGGCGACGCGCACTGGGCCTCCCCCGGTCTTGAAGTAAGGACTCCTTCCAATTTGTGATCGATCTCCCATAAAAAATCGGGAAATCGGGATTCTGCGGCTCTCGAATCCGATAGCATGGCTCATTGTGACTGCGACTACATCAGACGGAAAACTCTCCGCGCGACTCATCTTCATCGCCCTCGGGGCGGCATTGGGTGGGTTCGTTTTCGGATATGACTCATCAATCGTTAACGGCACCGTGGACGCTGTCGAGCACGAATTCGGGCTCAACGCGGTAACCATCGGATTCTCCGTTTCCTGCGCCCTGCTCGGCGCAGCACTGGGAGCTTGGATAGCGGGTGTGGTCTCCGAACGCGTGGGACGCGTGCGCACCATGCTCTTCGCCTCCATCCTCCTGGCAGCATCAGCCATCGGCTGCGGCCTGTGCTTCGGCGTAACCGACCTGATCATCTGGCGCATTGTCGGCGGCATCGGCGTGGGCTTCGCCTCGGTGATCGCCCCTGCCTACATTGCCGAGGTCTCCCCGGCCGCGCATCGCGGACGCCTGGGCACCATGCAGCAGATGGCCATCGTGCTGGGCATCTTCGTGGCCTTCCTGGTCAGCGCGCTGCTGGTCTTCGTCATGGGCTCGGCGGATGCCGTCGGCTTGTTCGGCCTGACGGCCTGGCGCTGGATGTACCTGTCGCTGCTGGTTCCAGCAGTGCTCTACGGCCTGCTCTCGCTGCGCCTGCCCGAATCTCCCCGCTACCTGGTCGAGCGCGGCCGCTTCGTTGAAGCAGCTACCGTGCTGACCCGCGATATGGGCATGAACGCCGGCACGGATACCGAAAAGAAGATCGAAGAGATCCGCTCCACCGTGCACATCGAGCGCCGCCAGGTCTTCAAGGACCTGCTGGGCCGCTTCGGCTTCCACCCGCTGGTGTGGGTCGGCATCCTGCTCTCGGTCTTCCAGCAGTTCGTCGGCATCAACGTGATCTTCTACTACTCCACGACGCTGTGGAAGTCCGTCGGCTTTGCCGAATCGGATTCCTTCACGATTTCGCTGATCACCTCGGCGACCAACGTGCTGGCAACGATCGTGGCGGTGCTGCTGATCGACGTGCTGGGACGCAAGCTGCTGCTCACCATCGGCTCGGCCATCATGACCGTGTCGCTGGGCATGATGGCGGTAGCGTTCGCGCAGTCGGTCACCATCGACGGCGCCGTGTCGCTGCCGGGCAGCTGGGGCATCGTCGCCCTGGTCTCGGCCAACCTGTTCGTGGTCGGCTTCGGCGCCACCTGGGGTCCGGCCGTATGGGTATTGCTCGGCGAGATCTTCCCGAACTCGATCCGCGCCATGGCACTCGGAGTGGCAGCCTCGGCGCAGTGGATCGCCAACTTCGCCGTTTCCACCACCTTCCCGGCCCTCGCCGAGGCAGGCTTGGCATTGGCCTACGGCATCTACGCATTCTTCGCGCTGCTTTCCCTGATCTTCGTGATCTTCCTGGTCAAGGAAACCAAGGGGCGCCAACTCGAGGAGATGACCCTCTAGGCACCACCCGCAGGGCATTGCGGATTGCGCAAAAGGAGGCAGGCACCAAGATGGTTCCTGCCTCCTTTTGCGTGCCCGGATGCTTACCAGGCCTTGTTGGGCACATCCACTCCTACGTCGCTTTGCAGCGAGAGCACATGCTCCAAGCTTGGCCGCCCTTCCAGCGTCGGGCCCTGGCCGGCGAGCGCCACGCTGACTGTCTGCTCCGGCTGCAGATCCACCTGCTGGCCGCGCACCCAGATCGGACGGGAGAAGGCTCCGTGCAGGGTGAAATCAATGGCTTCAGCCCGCAAGCCCACGGAAATCCTCATGCCCCGCCACCCGAGGTTGAAGCGCAGGGCCCGCCATTTCTCCGGGAGCCGCGGATCAAAGCGCAGCTGGTCGTCATCGTCGCGCAGTCCCGCGAAGCCGTAGATCAGCGCCGACCAGACGCCACCGGTCGATGCCACATGCACGCCGTCAGCGGTATTGCCATGCAGGTTTTCCAGATCCACGTTCAGCGCGTGCTCGAAATACTCCCAGGCAAGATCGCGGTAGCCCACCTCGGCGGCGAGAATCGATTGCACTGTCGCCGACAGTGTCGAGTCGCCCGTAGTCAGCGGGTCATAGTAGTTGAAATCCGCAAGTTTCTGCTCGGCGGTGAAGTCGCTGGAACGCAGCCACAAAGCCAGCACCGCGTCGGCTTGCTTGATGACCTGGAAGCGGTAGATCACCAGCGGATGGTAGTGCAGCAGCAACGGCCGCTTATCCGCACCGGTATTGACCAGGTCCCAGACTTCGCGGTTCAAGAAGTGCTCGTCCTGGGGGTGGATCCCGACCGTTTCGGAATACGGGATGTGCATGCAATCAGCGGCCTTGAGCCACAGGGCGATCTCCTCGTTTTCCAATGAGTGCCTGCTGGCCAGTTGCGCGAACTCGCGCGGATGCTCTTGGGCCATTTCGGCCAGCAGCTGGGCGCTGCGGCGCAAATTGAAGCGCGCCATGACATTGGTGTAGAGGTTGTCGTTGACTACCGCGGTGTACTCATCGGGCCCGGTGACCCCATGGATATGGAAGCGCTCATTGCCCTGCTCGCCACGCCAGAACCCCAGCGAGGCCCACATGCGCGCAGTTCCCACGAGGATTTCGGCGCCGCCGGCCAGCAGGAACTCGTCATCCTCCATGACCCCGAGGTACCGGTTGAGCGAATACACCACGTCGGCATTGATATGGTACTGCGCAGTGCCAGCCGGATAATAGGCGCTGGCTTCCTCGCCGTTAATCGTGCGCCATGGGAAGAGCAGGCCTTCCTCGTTCATGATCAGCGCCCGCCGGGTCGCTGCAGGAATCATCGAGACCCGGGCGCGGAGCGTGTTGCGCGCCCACTGCTGGTTCGTATAGGTCAAGAACGGCATCACATAGATTTCGGTATCCCAGAAATAGTGCCCGGAATAGCCGTTGCCGCTCACGCCCTTGGCGCTGATGCCCAGGCCGTCGGCACGTCCGGCAGCTTGGGCGAGCTGGAACAGGTTCCAGCGGATCTTGCGCTGCAGCTCGGGCTCATCGCTCTCCACCACCACATCGCTGCGGTCCCAGTAGTCGGCCATGAAACGGCGCTGGGTGCGGAAGTGCTCGTCAATCCCCAACAGCACCAGGTGCTCCAAGGCCCGCTCAGAACGCAAGAGCATCTCCTGGGCAGGATGGCGCCGCGAGGAGTGGTAGACCGCGTACTTGGAGACGCGCACGCCTTGCCCGGCTTCCAGCCTGGTGCTGATCACTTCATCCGCGCGGTCATCGTCCACCTTGCGGACCACGGACAGCTCCGCCTGCGCTCCGCCAGTGGTGGCCACCTCGTGCTCCACCATTGCTGCTACCGACATCCCGGATCCGAAGACCTGGTACGAGATGCCCAGCCGGGCGCCATCGCGGTGGGTGCCCGCCGGATGCAGCGGGTTGGCCCTGGCTTCCTCGCTCTTGCGCGGATCGGCAGGAACCCCGGCATCGGTTTCCTCCGGGGAAGCCACCTTCCGGCTGGAGCGGTACCCGATGACCGAAGACTGGACCAGCACCTGCGCCGGAGCATCGAGCAGGCGCACATGCACGTCCTGCAGCGCCACGTGGCGATCCGTGAAGGAAATCATTGAGCGGGCAGTGACGGCTACCCGGTGCCCCTCGGCAGTTCGCCACAGGGTGTGCGCGGTCAGCGTCCCGTCAAGGAAATCCAGGCGCAGCTCATCACGCAGCATCTCCGTGCGGCCGACTTCCAGGGCTTCGTCATTGATGAACACGCGCATGGTCCGGAAATCCGGGGCGCTGATCATGGTCTGCCCGGTTTCGGCCAGCCCGAAGGCGCTCTCGGCATGGCGGATTTCCCAGGTCTCATGCAGCCCGTTGATGAATGTGCCGCCTCCTTGGTCCCCCAGACCCAGTTGCGCAGCCCGTGCACCCAGAAAACCGTTGCCCAAGGAGAAAACGGTGTCTTCGGCGCCATCGCTGTCACGCTGGTTCCCGCGCCACAGCGACCAGGAGTCCTCTTCCCAGGCCTTGGCTGCTTGCTCGGAGACCAGTTCGGAAAGGTCATGAACCACAAAATGGGCCCCTGCATCCAGCAAGGCGGCCTCATTGCCTTCGCGGGCCACGCCGATGACTCCGAAGCCTCCGGCACGCGCTGCCCTCACCCCGCTGGTGGCATCCTCGATGACGGCGCATTCTTCCGGACGCCAACCCAGATCGGCGGCGGCAGCCAGGAACGTGTCCGGGGCCGGTTTGCCCGCCAGCCGGCGCGCAGCAGCTTCCTGGCCGCTCATCACCAATGGGAAGTGCTCGGCCAGTCCTGCGGCAGCCAGTACCACGCTGGCATTGCGCGAGGAGGACACCACCGCGACGTCCAGCCCGGCATCCAGCACCTGTTGCAGGTAGGCCACGGAGCCGGCATAGGGGTCGATCCCGTCGCGCTGCAGCACTTGGGTGAACTTTTCGTTCTTCATATTGCCCAGCGCGCAGATGCTGCCTTCCCCCGGCAGATCGCTTTCATCCCCGCGGGGCAAGCGGATGCCGCGGGATTCGAGGGTGGCCGCCACCGCGTCATAACGCGGACGGCCGTCAAGCAGGTTGAAATAGTCCTCGGAAGTGTATGGGGCCACGCCCGGGTGCTTGTCGAAAAAGGTGGTGAAAAGTTCTTCCCATGCCTTGCGATGCAGCAACGCGGTAGGAGTGATCACGCCATCCAGATCAAAGAGGACGGCCTTGTAATCACGATGTCGGTACTCAGGACGAAAAGCGTTCACAATCGAAATCCTTCGAAAGAGGAGCGAATTACTGGCCGTAGTCCTTACCGTAGCAACTGAACGCGCTTGCTTCGACATACTACGATAAGAATGTGGCTCAGTGGATAGATGTATGGAATAGCGAAGACTGGCGTGAGGCAACCGCCGAGTGGATCGATGCTGCGTGCGAGGCATATGGCATTCAGCGCACCGCAGGACCGGATTTTTGGCCCGCAGATTTGCACCAGATTCAGGCGGCGGTTCAGACCGGTGCCGCAGATCTGATCTTCAGCGCCAACGCTCCGGGGCTGGCTTCGGAACCAGCGACCACGGTCGCTGCCGGCCAGCTGCTGCCCGATCGCGTGGTGATGCCACTGGCTATCGACCGGATCGCCGGCTACATGCTCAGCCCGGATTTCGGGCACACCCTGGCGGATCTGGGCGATTCGGTGGAGAACTGGGAGCTGGCCATGGCCTCGCTCGGTTCCTTCCAGGTCGCGCTGATGGGCCACGAGGAAGAATTCTTTGATTCCGGGGTCACCGTGGTGGACCCGCAGTTCCTGCCCGAGCAGTACGAGCAGGCGCTGATGATGCATGTGTCCCTGGACCCGGCACACCCGCTGTACCTGGAGGGATCCATGGCGGACAAGATGGTTTCGCATCTCGATGAGTTGAGGAGGGCCACCGCTGCCCTTCATGCCGGTGCGGTGCCGTTGAGCATCGAGCACGGCAACTTCGATCTGTCGCAGGTGGTGGTTCCTGCCGAGGCCGGAGACCACGGCCGCATCCTGAATCTGTCCTCCGCGCACTGGGCTCACCCCTTCTCATCCCTGAACACGCCGCTGGCCGCCATGTGCGAAGCGTGGGATTGCGATACCGGTGATGAGCGCGTGATGAAGGTGCTTTTCGCGTACCTGGACCAGTTCTCTGCCTACGGCTCAGCAGATGAGCTGTACGACCTGATTAATCCAGCCTGCCTGGTTGCGCCGCTGTCGCAGCACGAGACCTGGTTGCGCCTGCTCCTGGATGCCAGCGACGAGCAACTGCAGGAGCACGCCGAGACCGTTTTGGGAACCCTGGATATCTCCTAGGGCCGCAGTTCAAGAGCCCAGAACCCTGGCCAGCAAGGCCGCGTCATCGCTCATGATGGCGTCGGCCTTGCGCTCCATCAGCAGCCGCATGGTCGGCTCGTCGTTGATGACCCAGACATGCACCTGGGCGCCGGCTCGGTGGACCGCCTTGATGAATCGACGGGTCGCTACCGGCAGCATGCCCTGGTTCAGCGGCACCTGGACCGCCCAGAAGCCTGCCAGCAGCCGCTTGGGAACCCAGCCCAGCAGGTGGGCGCACAGCCAGATGGCGACAATTTCCCGTTGACCCGGCGAGCGCCGTATCGGAGCGGAAAGCAGGTGGCCGACCGCGGCGCTGCATGCCGTGGAGAAGGACGCGAGGGCAATTTGCCGATGGGCTTTCCTGCGCTCGATGAGCTCGGCCAGCGGGCCGATCACGTGCTCGTCCTTGACGTCCAGGTTCAGTGTGGCGTGCGGGAACGCGTCGAGCAGTGCATCAAGCGTGCACAGCGGTTCCCCGCCGGCCCGCACCGTTGCCAGCTGCTCGTCGGTGAAGTCGTTGAAATTCCCGCTCGCGTCGGTTACCCGGTCCAGGCTCTGGTCATGGAACAGGTAGACCGTGCCGTCGGCGGAGGCGTGCACATCCGACTCCAGATGGGTGATGCCCAGGTCTGCGGCGCGCTGGAAGGCTGCCAGCGTGTTTTCCTCGTTGCCCGTGCGTACGCCGCGGTGCGAAAAGGCGTAGGTCATTTCAGCAGGCCTTCAATGACCTGGGCTACCCCGTCATCGGCCAGCGAGGGTGCACGGAAGCGGGCGGAAGCCAGCGCCATGGGGTGTCCGGAGGACATCGCGTAGCCGTGGCCGGCGTATTCGAGCATTTCGATGTCGTTGGGCATGTCGCCGAAGGCCATCACTTCAGCTGCGGCAATTCCCAGGCGCTGGCAGTATTCATGCAGCGTGGTGGCCTTGTGGATATCCACATGCGCCATTTCCAATAGGGAAACGTCGAAGGCGGAGTGGGTCACCGATACCAGTTCTGCCAGCTGCGGCTCAACCGAGGAATAGAACTTGTCTATCGGCAGGTGCTGGGAGCGGGCAAGGAATTTCACGATGCCCTCGGAATCAATTGACTCGCTAGCCAGATCCAGGACTGCCTGCACCCCGAAGTTGTGGTGGCGGTCGGCAAAGCCTTCACCCAGGTGCAGCCCCTTGGTGGTCTCGGCAGCGAAGGACGCGCGCGGTTCCAGCTCCAGGATGATTTCGCTCGCCCGCCGCGCGGTAGCCGCGCTGAGCGTGCGCGACCAGATCACTTCGTCTTGTTCCAGGTCGTAGAGCACCGCGCCATTGGAGCAGATGACCGTGCCCATCCCGCCGAAGGCTTCAATGATCGGGCTCAGCCAGCGGAAGGGGCGTCCGGTGACAAAGACGATCTGGATGCCAGCGTCGCGGGCTTGGATGAAGGCACGTTGGGTGCGTTCGGAGATGGTGCCGTCCTTGGCGACAATGGTGCCGTCGAGGTCCGAGGCGATCAGCTTGATCATCTACAGCTCCTCGCGGCGTGGCGGGTTCGCCCCGGCACGCTGCACGGTCACCGCGGCGGCCAGGGCCGCGAATTCCAGGGCTCGCGAAAGCTCCGCAATCTGCAGCTGGTTCAGCTTTTCGCGGTTGGCTGCGCCAATCAGTCCATGTTCGGCCAGCCAGCACAGCAGCGCGGCGGTGAAGGTATCGCCGGCACCCACGGTATCGGTGACTTCCACCGACGGCGCAGTGAATTCGGCGTCGCCGGCGCGAACGACGCCCCAGGACCCGCGCGAGCCTGCGGTGGACACAACGATCGCCGGACCCATGTCCAGCCAGGCACGGGCCGAGTCCTGGACCGAGCGCATCGGGTACAGCCACTTCAGGTCGATGCCGGAGACCCGCACCACGTCGGCCTGGCCGACGAATCGCTCGACTTCGGCCACGGTCTGCGAATGGTTGGTGACCAGCGACGGGCGCAGGTTCGGGTCGTAGCTGATGGTGGCATGGGTGCGCGCGGCCGAAAGCAGCGGCAGCAGTTCTCCGGGGCTGAACAGGGTGGCGATGGAGCCGGTGTGCACCAGCTCGGCATCCTGGGCCAGCTCCGGCCCGATGGTCGGCATCTGCCAGTAGGCGTTGAACGCGAAGGCCGCGCCGCCGGCCGGGTCGAGGATGCCATGGGCAATGACGGTGGCCTGGTCATCGGCTCCGCCCAGGTATGCCACGTTGTTGTCCTTGAGGTAATCCTCGATCTTGCGGCCTTTGTCATCGGCGCCCCAGCGGGAAATCAAGGTTCCCGGGTACCCCAGGCGGGAGAGCGCAACCGCGACGTTCAACGGGCTGCCGCCAACGAACTCCTGGGCTGGGGCAATGCCGGAGGCCAGGACGTCAACGAGGGCCTCGCCGATCACGGTCGGGTTCATGCTGCTCCTTCAGTAGTGCAGTGGGGACAGGGCACGCACGCAGGCAGCCCATTGGCTGCTGTGCGGATCGATCCAGGTGTAGTGGTCGCCCGCGAACAGCGAGAAGCTGTGCTCCTGTCCGAGCGCAGCGGCTTTCTGGGCTGCGATACGGGCAATTCTTACCGGAACATCGCCATCGTCCCGTCCATGAAAGATTACGACACGGGCATGCATTGGCCATAATTCCACCGGATTGCAGGCGCCCAATGGCGCGCCTGCGAGCATCTCGTCCACCGCGCTGCCGCTGAGCTTCAGGCGCTGCGCCGTTTCAAGGTCCAGGACCCCGGCCTGGCTGATCACCTGGGAGACCCGTGCATCATGGGCGGCCAACACGCAGGCCAATTGCGCTCCGGCTGAATGGCCGATCAGCGTGATCGGCCCTTCTTCCTTGACCAGGCCCAGCGCGAGCCGGGCATCGGCCAGCATTTTCGCCGCGCTGCCCGGCCCACGCCGGTATTCGAGGTTGTAGGCAGGGATCCCGCGGGCGGCGAGATCCTCTGCCAGGGGCACGCCGAGGCTAGCGGTGTACTTTTCACGCCAGTATCCGCCGTGGATGATCATCACCGCTCCGCGAGCGGTGGTGCGTTCCGGCTCGTAGAACTGGACCTGCTGGTCCGGGTGCGCCCCGTAGTGCATGGTCGGCGCCCCGGCTAGTTGCCCGGGAAGACCGCGGCGCGCTTTTCGACGAAGGCGGCACGGCCTTCCACCGAGTCGGCGGTTCCGAAGGCCTGCTGGAAGGACTGTGCTTCAACCAGCAGGGCGTCATGGGTGTTCAGCGCGTCCATGTCCACCATCGCGGCCTTGGCATTGCCAACGGCCGTCGGTGCCACCTTCGCGATCTCCTCGATGGTGGCCACGGCCTGGTCAATCAGTTCCCCGGCCGGGACAACGCGGTTGGCCAGGCCAATGCGCAATGCTTCCTCGGACTTGATGCGGCGGCCGGTGAAAACCAATTCACGGGCCATCGCGTTGCCGACACGTCGCGGCAGGCGCACCATGCCGCCAAAGCCGGGCACCAGCCCGAGGTTGACCTCCGGCTGCCCAAAGCTGGCCGTCTCGGAAGCGTAGATGAAATCGCAAGCCAGGGCGAGTTCGCAGCCGCCGCCCAGGGCGAAGCCGTTGACTGCGGCGATCACTGGAACCTGCAGCTTCTCCAGGCGTTCGGTGACCGCGTGCATCTGGCGCCCGTAGGCCAGCGCCGCCGCCGGGTCCATTTCGCGCAGCTGCACGATATTGGCGCCGGCGACAAAGGACTTCTCGCCGGCACCGGTGAGGATCACGCCGCGGTATTCATAGCCGGTGGCCTCGAACCAGTCCAGGAAGGCTTCAAGGTCGTTGACGACCTCTTTTGCCAACGCGTTCAGCGACTTCGGCTGGTTGACGGTCAGGATGAGGGCCGAGCCCTGGGTGCTCAGGCTGAGGGTATCGAATTGCTTCATACCCCTAACTCTCTCACGTAACGCGCGTCACGTATTGGATTGTCAGCGGTGCTTGCGTGGCTTTGCCTTGGCACCCTGTGGCTTCTTGGATGAGCTCTTGGCCTGCTGTTTTGCCTTGGCTTGGGCTTTCGCCTTGGCCTTCTTCTGCTCATTGACGCGCTTGGCCTTCTGCTCCTGGTTGCGCACCGAAGTCTGGCGCGAGGAGCTGGCGGTACGTCCGCGCACAATGCCGATGAATTCTTCGAGCAAGGCGGTGTCTTCGGTGGCGGTAGGCCAGGCGATGCCCACCTGGGTTGGCGAACCGTCGTCAATGAAGCGCACCACCACGTCCTTGCGGGCGAAGAGCCGGGCAATGGACTGCGTGGTGCGCAGCACCTGGGCGCCGGAAGCGACAACTTCCATCGCTACCGGAATGCCGCCCACGGATTCCGGGTAGTCGGCCAAGTCGAGTTGCGGGAAGGACTCTACGGTCTCCAGCGGAACGGATTCTTCGAAGTACTCCACGTCGTGGTCTTTGCCCGCGCAGACCACTTCGAGTTCCTCGTAAAGCGGGATGACGTGGCGCGTTGCGTCCTTGGGCGAGTCGCCGCGATAGCGCACGAATACTGCGTCAGCCTCGCCATTGGCCAGCAGATCCAGGATTTCCCCCTCATCCAGGCGCCAGGCTTTCAGCTCGATGGCAGGATAGCGTTCCTGGAAGCGGTCCATCCATTTGCCGGGGGTGACGCCGGTTGCGTAGGCGATTCGAAGTTTCTGCACGGGTTAAGCCTACGCTCTGCCGGGTTAAATGGCGCAGGCGGGCACCGGTGAACCGGTGCCCGCCTGCGTCCGCGCAAGCCGGGGAGGCCTACTTGTCGGTCTTGACGACCAGAACGTCGCATGGTGCCGAGTGGGCCACCGAGGAAGCTACCGAACCGAGCACGCGGCCCAGGCCCTTCATGCCCACGTTGCCGACAACGATCATCGAAGCCTTGCGGTCCTCGGCGTCGGAGATCAGCACGTCACCTGGCTTGCCGTGGCCGGCAGCAGCGGTGATCTTGACGCCTGGCACAGCGTTCTTCACGTCGTTGGCTACGCGCTGGGCCAGCTTGCGGGCCTGCTCTGCGTCGTCCAGGATCCAGGTATCGGAACCGATGGAAACGACCTCGGTGTTATCCGATGCGTGAGCGGTGATGACCACCAGGTCAGCGTCGAGCTTGACGGCGAGTTCTGCAGCGCGGCGGGCTGCGCGCTGTGCGGTTTCGGAACCGTCTACGCCTACGATGATGGTTTCAGACATATTGTTCTCCTTATATGAGTGATGCATTAAGTGATGGGTAACACTTTATGGCCTTTAGGCCACTTTAGCCTGCAAAAAGTCCACGGCGCGCTGCCATGCGATGGCAGCCTGTTCGGGATCGTAGTTGCCGGCAGGGTTCTCGTCGTTGTGGAATGCGTGATCGGCGTCGTAGTAGAAGTACTGGACTTCCGCGCCTGATTCCTGGCGAATCTGCTCTTCCTGAGCCTTCGCCTGAGCCGGCGAGTACATCTGGTCCAGGTTCGCGTAGTGGCCCTGGATGGCCGCGCGGACTCCGGAAAAATCGTTGGGCACACCCTGGCCGACGCCATAGAAAGGCACGGCCGCGGCAATTTTCCCGCCTTGCTGGGCAGCCATCTGCAGCACGAAACCGCCACCCATGCAGAAGCCGATGACGCCCAGCTTCTCGCTGGTGACGTGCTCATTGGCCAGCAGGTAGTCCACGGCACCGCTCAATAGCTGGGCCCCGGCGGCTTCCGGGAGCTGGGACATCATCTGCCCGGCTTCTTCACCGTCGTGGGTGATCCAGCCTCCATAGAGGTCCGGAGCCAGAGCCACGAAGCCCTGCGCGGCCAGCCGGTCGGCAACGTCGCGGATATGGTCGGTCAGACCCCACCATTCCTGGATCACGATGACCCCAGGGCCCTTGCCGGACTCCGGCAAGGCGAGATAGCCATGCGCTTGCGCGCCTGAAGAAGGGAAAGTCACGTTCTGGTGCGGGGTTTTGTCCGCCATGGTGCCTCCTGCTCTGCGTGTGCCTCCAGTTTATGCAGGTCTGGACGCCATTGGCATTGACCTGCCCCACATTGCGCCAAAGTTGTTCTATTTTCCGAGCGTGACCTCGCCGATACGTTCCAGCGCATCGACCACCAGATTCCAGAAGCCTTCGTGATCCAGGTCCACCGCCACGGAAGTATTGCAGTCGGCGGAAGCCGGCGCGCGGAAGTCCGTGACGGTCATCCCCAAGGTCAGCTCGCCACGCAGCTCAACGCTGACCGGGGCCTTGACAGTGCGAACGATATCCGGGTCGATCACGTAGGCCACGGCGCATGGGTCATGCACCGGCGGTGCATCGAAGCCCTGGTGGTCTCGGTAGGCCCGGGCGAAGAAGTCCATCAGCTCGCGCACGAAGGTCGATGGGCCGGTGCCGATCTTCTCGATGCGTTCAACCACCTCGGAGGTGGCCAACGCCTGGTGGGTCAGGTCCAATCCGACCATCACCACCGGCCAGGCCTCGTTGAAGACGATGTGCGCAGCTTCAGGATCGATCTTGATATTGAATTCCGCCACCGCCGACCAGTTGCCGGTGTGGTAGCCGCCGCCCATCAGCACCACTTCGCGCACGCGTTCAACGATGCGCGGTTCCTTCCGGGCCGCCAAGGCGATATTGGTCAATGCGCCGGTGGGCACCAAGGTGATTTCGCCGGGTTCATGGCTCATCACCAGGTCGATGAGGACGTCCACGGCGTGGCGCCCATCGAGTTCGATGCCCGGCTCCGGCTGGGCCGGCCCGTCCATCCCGGAATCCCCGTGGACGTCTCCCGCGGTTTCCACTTCGCGCACCAGCGGACGGGCGCAGCCGGCCGCGAAGGGAATGCCGGTAATGCCGGCGATGGTACCCACGGCCAGCGCGTTGGCAGTGACCTTATCCAGGGTCTGGTTGCCGGCCACGGTGGTCACGGCCAGCAGGTCGATCTTGGGATTGCCATGGGCAAGAATCATTGCCACGGCGTCATCATGACCCGGGTCGCAGTCCAAAATGATCTTGCGCGGGGCATTGCTGTCCTGGGTCATGGCTTCTTCCTTCGCTCTGCCAGCTGGCGGCCGGTAGCTAAGTCGTGGGGGCGGATAGGCATCCTTTGATAATTCTTTCGCGTCCCCATGCTATCGTCAAGCGCTTAACGCAAAGCTGTCGCGTGTCACAACTCCGACTACGATGGAGCCATGAAGAATGGTGAGAAGTCCGGCAACTCGCGCGCTCCACGCCGCGTGACCGCAGCGATGGTAGCCGAACACGCCGGCGTTTCCACCGCAACGGTCTCTCTTGTTGCCAACGGGAAGTCGGCGGGCCGGGTCTCGGCCGCGAATGAGCAGCGCGTGCGTGAATCAATTCGCGAACTGGGCTACTTCGTCGACAGCATCGGCAGCTCGCTGGCCAAGGGCGTCAGTTCGCTGGTGGTCCTGGTGGCCCCGGATATCTCCAACCCCTTCTTTGCCAAGGTGATCGCTGGCGTGCGCTCGGTATTGGCTAGCGACTACCAGCTCCTGCTCTCGGTCACGGATGCCGGCGTCTCCCCCAGCGCCAGCGAAACGAGGAAGATCATGGGCCTCCGTCCGGCCGGGCTGCTGGTCCATGCCCCAAGCCAGGATTTCCTCGAGGAAATTTCGAGCAACCTCCCGCTGGTGGCCCTGGATGCCCCGGGCATCGATCCATCGATTCCTGCCGTGAATATGGATGTCGCCCAGGGAGCGCGGGAAGTCGTAGCCCATTTCGCTGCGCAGGGACACACCAGGGCCGCCTACATGGATGCCAGCACCGGCACCGAGACCCTGGCAGTGCGCCGCGAGGCATTCCTGGCGGCGGCAAGGGAGTACGGCATCGAAGTGCTGCCATCTTCTGTTGCCAGCTCGATGATCGACGTCACTGAGGCTTCAGCGGCCTTTGGCCAGCATTGGCCCAAGTGGCATGAATCGGGCGTGACCGCACTGGGCTGCGCAACCGATAACCACGCTTTCGGCGTGCTGCATGCTTCGCGCCTGCTTGGTATCCGCATTCCGCAGCAGCTTGCGGTGGCCGGATTCGACGACCTTCCCTACTCGGCAACGTCCAACCCTTCCATCACTTCCGTGCAGCTCAACGCCCAGGAAGGCGGACGCCAGGCCGCATTGAAGCTGCGCGCGCTGCTCGATGGAAAAACCCCTGACCCACTGCAGACAATGCTGCCCAGTTCGTTGGTTGTCCGCGGATCGACGCTGGGCAACAAAGGAGACTAGCCGGTGAACATGCATAAATGGCCTGCCAAGGTCACTGCCGCCATCGCCCTGCTGATTGCTTTGGGCCTGATCGTCATGTCCAGCGGAGTGCTGGGCCTCATTACCGGCCCGGCAACCCCACCGGGCACCGGCATCGAATCCGCCGCGCGCAGCTGGGTGCTACTGGATTAGCTTTCCGCTCTTCGAAACTTCGGGATCGGTGCATGAGGACAAATCAAAGCAGCACGGCCGGCGCTTGCCATCACGCAGCTTGGAAATACTGGCCTCCACTCGGCGTTCGCGCGTGGAAGGGTTCTTGGTCGCACCGATCCAGCGTACCCATTCCCAGCGGGCCATGGCAGTGAGCCCTGCCCACATCTCATCCAGATCCCCAGCCTCGCCCAGGGCACTGGCCAGGTCTTGCGGAATCCCTGTTTCCGGCCAGGTTCTAGCGACCCGGGCGGTCAATTCCACTTGATCCCCCGTCGCGGCCAACAGCTGGGGCGCGCCCTGTCCATCGAGGGCCAACCAGTGGCCTCGGCGCCCGTCGGGATCTATTACGACCACGTGGCCTTCATGCGCCTGGAGAAGTTCCACCGCAACCTGTCCGCGGCTTGGCAACTTGTCGCTGGATTCCTGGTCGAGCCTGATTATCTTCCGATCGTTGACCAGATCTGCAGTTCCATTCAGTTCGAATATCTCATTGGATACCGCCATGGGAATTCCCCTTCTCCGTTGTCCAAGGGCAGTCTATGGCACGGCGGCATTGCGCTTCCACGTGGCTAGACTGCTGTTATGACCCAACCTCCGCTGCTCGTTAGTTCCTGCCTGGCCGGCATCCCTTGCCGCTACAACGGCAAGGCGAAGGCAAACCCTGCCATCGTCGAGGCCGTGGCACGAGGAGAAGCCGTTGCGGCCTGCGCTGAGGAATTGGGTGAGCTCCCTACTCCGCGTCCGCCAGCGGAGATTGTCGGTGGCGATGGCCACGACGTGCTGGAAGGCCGGGCCTGCGTGATCGACATCAACGGCGAGGACATCAGCGGGCAGTTCATAGCTGGTGCCCAGAAGGTTTCGGATCTAGTCCAGCACCAGGGAATCACCGAGGCGATCCTGCAGGATCGCAGCCCCTCGTGCGGCTGCGGCACCATCTACGATGGCTCGCACACCGGAAAACTCGTTGCAGGCGATGGCGTACTGGCCGCCCTGCTCAAGCGCCGGGGCGTCAATGTCAGCGCGCCACCGGCAAACTGACACACCCTGCAAGATAACGATTCAGTTGCTCTTTTAAACAAAAAAATAACCCTCGATCCGAAGATCAAGGGTTATTTTCCATTTGTGCGCGAGGGGGGACTTGAACCCCCACGACCTTGCGATCACTGGCACCTGAAGCCAGCGCGTCTACCAATTCCGCCACTCGCGCATATTCTGTTTTCGTTGCCATCGTTCTTTGCAACAAGAAATAGCTTACACACTCATTTTCCGTTCACCTAATCGAAACCCTGATTTGTGGTTAGGGACACATGGGAAACCTTTTTGGGGCATTTATCGTTGATATTGACGCACTTGAGCCGCTCAAGGATTTTTCGGCATTTGCACAGCTGAAAACAGTAAGATCGAATATGAAGTTCTGTGTTCACAGCTTGGACGGCGTGAATGCAGGCTCCCAATAACCAGCCATGGACCCTAAGGAAGGAGCACGAATAATGGGCTTTCTCGACAATGTCGAACGCGGCTTAGAGAAGGTCGTCACTAGCTTCTTTCGTGGCACCAGCACCGCAGATCTCAAGCCAGTCGAACTGACTACCGCGCTACGCAATGACATGGACCGCGGAATCATGCCAATCAGCGAGGGCCGCAGCCTTGCAGCCAATGACTTCGTTGTCTCGCTGAGCACCAAGGACTACAACACCGCGCAGGGTTGGGGACGGGGCGTCGTCAACGAAATGGCGAAGGTCACCGCCGAGCATGCGGCAGCCCAGGACTACTCGGTCCACGGCGATATCACGATCCATTTTGTTTCCAAGGACGATTTCAAGCCCGGAGAAATGGAGATTGCCAGCTCGGTCAAGGAGTCCAGCTCGCGCCCAGCAGCCTCGGCTCCGGTAAAAGAGCGAGCAGCAGCGCCCGCAGCACCATCCGCCACCCCGCCGACAACCGCACAGCCACGTCCATCGGTCCGTCCGATTGCAGAGATCCCCAAGAAACCCATGCAGAAGCAGGCAATTCTTGAGGTCGCTGGACAGCGCTACGCCCTGCATCACCACTCCATCGTGCTGGGCCGTTCGGCCAGCACCGATATTCCCGTGGATGATTCCGGCGTTTCCCGCCAGCATGTGCGCGTCGAAACCCGTGGCAAAACCAGTTTCGTCGTCACCGATCTGGGTTCAACCAATGGAACCTACGTGGACGGCAAGAAGATTTCGGAAGAAACCCGTATATTTGACGGTTCGATCATTACTATCGGACAGACAAAAATCGTCTTTCGGCTGATTACCTCGAACAACGGAGGCCGCGCGTGAACGACCTGGTTCTAAGCTTGTTCCGATTGGGCTTTTTGGTCCTCATCTGGCTGCTCGTATTAAGCGTTGTCGGATCGATGCGCCGCGACTTGGCCATCGGATCGCGGGCACGCACCGGCAAGCCCAGCGCTCGGGAACTGAAGAAGAATCCAGAGCTGGCGGAACCAGAAGTGCCTGCGCGCAAGGCCGCCACGTCATTGGAAGTTGTTGAGGGCCCACTGGCCGGCAGCAGCATTCCCCTCCGCGGCCAACCGATCATGTTCGGGCGAGCTCAGGATGCCACCGTCGTTCTCGATGATGACTACGCTTCGGGACGCCATGCCCGCCTGTTCCCGCAGGGATCGCGCTGGTTCATTGAAGATCTCGGCTCAACTAACGGCACCTTCGTGGGTGACAACCAGCTCTCACGCGCCCAGGCAGTGGAGCCCGGCCAGCGAATCCGCATCGGAAAGACTGTCCTGGAATTGAAGCCCTAGCCTATGGCCCTCAAACTAAAATTTGCTGCGAAATCCGACGTGGGGCGGGTTCGCAAGAAGAATGACGACTCCGCCTACGCCGGCGCGTACCTCGCGGTGCTTGCCGATGGCATGGGCGGACACGTCGGCGGTGACGTGGCGTCAGCCTCCACCGTGCTTGATTTGGTGCATCTGGACCACGATGGCACCGCAGATCCGCAAAATGCCCTGCCGGATGAGATCCAGGCCGCCAATTTGGTGCTGAATGAACTCGTCGGCGCCAACCCGAAGCTTTCGGGGATGGGTACCACCGTCACTTCCCTGCTGCTCTCGGGAAGTACCCTGCACATGGCGCACATCGGCGACTCCCGCGCCTACCGCTTGAAGCACGGGGTCTTCGAGCAGATCAGCAAGGACCATACCTTCGTGCAGCGGCTGGTCGACGAAGGCCGCATCAAGCCGGCCGAGGCCGAGGTCCACCCGCATAAGAACGTGCTCTTGCGCGTGCTGGGCGACTCGGATGCCTCCCCGGAACTCGATGTCGACCAATTCGAGGCAGAACCCGGCGAACGCTGGATGCTGTGCTCTGACGGACTCACCGACGCGGTGCCGGTTCCGGTAATCGAGCAGATCATCCGCACTACCGCCGATATGGATGAAGCGGTCAACGACCTGGTTGCCATAACCTTGAAGAATGGTGCGCCGGATAACGTCACCGTGGTGATGTTCGAGGTTGTCGAAAACGCTGTCGTCGAAGGCGAAGCGCCCGCCGAACCAGAACCCGCACCGGATACCGGCCAGCTCACCATTGCCGCCGAAGGCGATGTCGAAGCCAGCGCTTCGCTGCTCCGCCATGAGATTTCCCAGCGCCCCCACCTGCTGGTGGGCGCCGCCCAGCTTGCGACGCAAACCGGCCAGATCCCGGTGGTGACCCAGCACACCGGCGAACGCCGTGCAGCTGCCTTGCTGACCCACCGTTCCCCGGCGGCCGGCGAGGTGCTGGATCCACTGGATGCTCCGGTGCAGCAGCGCCGATGGATGATGCCGATCCTGCTGACCTTGACGGCTTTCTTCGTCATTGCCCTGGGCGTCTGGGGCTACATGTGGACCCAGACCCAGTACTTTGTTGGCACTGTCGATGGAAAGGTCGCAATCTACAAGGGCGTTCCCCAGGAGCTCGGACCGATTTCGCTCTCCGAGGTCGACACAGTCAGCAAGGTGCCGCTCGAAGCCCTGCCGGAGTATTCACGCCACCGCGTTGAATCGACCATCTCGGCAGAGAACCAGCAGCATGCCCAGATGATCATCCAGGAACTCCTGGTCACCGCGAAGCAGAACTGCCCGGTCACCGTTCCCGGATCCTCGGATTCCGCCAACCAGCTCGAACTGCCCGCCTACTGCCAGGAGGTAATGCAATGACCGAAGTGCAAACCGCACCGGTGCCTCGGCGCAATCTCGAGCTGCTGCTGGTGCTGCTGGCCCTCTGCGTGGGCGGTGCCGCGTTCTATCTGGTGGGCAGCTCCACCGAGGATGTCGACAACACCGACTTCTACGTGCAGATGGGCATCCTGGCGGCACTATCCCTGACGGTTCATGTGCTGCTGCGCATCTTCGCCAAATATGCCGATCCAGTAATACTTCCGATTACGATTGCGTTGAACTCCCTTGGCTTAGCCATGATTCACCGCATTGACCTGGCTAAGGGAACGTCCCAGTCGGCGCGCCAGCTGCTCTGGACTGCCATTGCCATCGTCATTGCTTCGGTCGTTCTCTGGGCAATCAAGGACCACCGCCTGCTGCGTCGGTTTACCTATATCGCCCTGCTGCTATCGGTCGTATTGCTCCTGCTTCCGTTGATTCCCAAATTGGGTGTCACGATCAACGGTGCCCGCATTTGGATCCGCATGGGCATGTTCTCGCTGCAGCCAGGCGAACTCGCGAAGATCACCTTGTCGATCTTCTTCGCCGGTTATCTCTCGTCGAACCGCGACTTGATCCTGATGGCTGGCCGCAAGTTCGGACCGCTGCAGCTGCCCCGCCTGCGGGATATGGCTCCGATGGTTATCGCTTGGCTGCTCTCCATCGGCGTGCTCGTGGTGCAGCGAGACCTCGGTTCCGCGATCCTCTTCTTCGGCCTGTTCATCGTGATGATCTACGTGGCAACCGCGCGTATTTCCTGGGTGCTCATCGGTGCCTTGATGGTTGTCGCCGGCGGCATCGTCGCGGGCCTGACCATGGGCCACGTGACCCGCCGCCTGGACGTCTGGCTCAACGCCTTTGACCCTGCGATCTACCAGGCCAAGGGTGGCAGCATGCAGATCGTAGAAGGCTTATTCGGCATGGCTGACGGCGGCTTGTTCGGCACCGGCCTGGGCGCGGGTTCCCCCTACCGTGTTCCGCTGGCCAACTCCGACATGATCATTGCCTCCTTCGGCGAAGAAATTGGCCTGATCGGCGTGGCCGCGATCATCCTGCTCTACATGCTGCTGGTCTCCCGTGGCTTGCGGGCCGCCTTGGGCTCGGCCGATACCTTCGGCAAGCTACTGGCTGCAGGCCTGTCCTTCACCCTGGGCCTGCAATGCATCGTGATCATCGGAGGCGTCACCCGGCTGATCCCGCTGACCGGCCTGGCAACGCCATTTATGGCCGCCGGCGGCTCATCGCTGCTGGCGAACTGGATCATCATCGCGTTGCTGCTCCTGATCTCCCACAACTCGCGCCGCCCGAAGACTGGCGGCGTAGGACCAACCGATGAATTTGCAAGTGCCAGCACGGCCCTTACCTCCAGCACCAAGGCGGTGACGAAAAAGTGAATCATGCAATCAAACGCGTTTGGGTTGCGCTAACCGTCCTGTTCGTCATCTGCCTGGGTGGACTGAGCTACATCCAGTTCTTCGACGCCAAGCCGCTCTCGGAGAATGCGCTGAACAAGCGCGAACTCTACCGCGAGTTCGACCTGCCCCGCGGCGCGATCCTGGTCGACGGCAAGCCGATTGCCGAATCCGTTCCGACCGATGATGGCCAGTTCGAATTCCAGCGTGTTTACCACGACGCGAAAACCTACGCCCACCTGACTGGCTACTATTCGCTCGCGAATGGCACCACCCAGCTCGAATCGCAGCTGAACGACTGGCTGACCGGCACGAGCTCGGATCTGCTCTTCGACCGCTTGTCGGCCATGTTCACCGGTACCCGTTCCGAAGGCGCCTCGGTTGAGCTGACCATTGACGGGCAGTTGCAGAAGACTGCCTTCGAAGCGATTCCTGACGACTTGAAGGCCACGATCATCGTGACCAATCCGAAGACCGGTGACATCCTGGCGATGGCTTCCAAGCCAAGCTACAACACCAACCTGCTGGCGGTGCACTCGACCTCCCAGGCGGCCCAGAACCTGAAGGACATCAGCAACACCGACGGCTTGAGCCCCTACCGGAACCCGGCCATCAGCAACCCGGTGACCCCAGGTTCCTCGTTCAAGATCCTCAGCACCGTTGCGGCCCTGGAATCGGGCAAGTTCGATATGGAAACCCCCATCGACAATCCGGTGTCGGTGAATTATCCGCATTCGACTAGGCAGATGAACAACTTCAGTGAGGGCATCTGCGCGCGCGATACCCGGGCAAAGCTCGAGTTCATCTTTGCCCAGAGCTGCAACACCCCGTTCATGGAAATCAGCCAAACCGTCGGGAAGGATGCCTTCACCGAGGTTGCCGAACGCTTCGGCTACGGGCAGCAGCTGAGCATCCCGCAGAATGTTGTTCCAAGCGAGTTCCCTTCTGCTGAGGCCAATGAAGCGCAGATGGCGCAGATGGCAATCGGCGAATGGGAAAACAAGGCTACTCCGCTGCAGATGAACATGGCCGCCATGGCCATCGCCAATGACGGCGTGATCATGAAGCCGAATTTGATCGGCAAGGTCATCGCGCCGGATCTTCGAGTTATCGAGGACCCGAAGCCGGAGAAGTTCTCCACGGCCACCACCCCGGAAGTTGCCGAACAGCTCACCGAGCTGATGGAAGGCCCGGTTGTGAGCGGTACGGCCATGAATGCCCGCGTTCCAGGCGTGGATTTCCGAGCCAAGACCGGCACCTCGCAGCGACCGTCAGAGAACGGAGTCCGCATGGTGAACTCCTGGATGACCGGTTTCGCACCGGCCGATGATCCGCAGGTTGCCATCACGGTCAATATTCAAGACGTAGATTACAACACCGGCCACAACACGGCAGGTGCACTTATGAAGACGATGTTAGAGGCGGTGTTCAACAAGTGAGGCCAGTAACCGGCACCACCTTGGGCGGTCGTTACAAGCTGACCGACCGCATTGCGATCGGTGGCATGGGCGAAGTTTGGAAGGCACGAGACCAGGTCCTAGGACGTCTGGTAGCGATCAAGATCCTCAAAGAGGAATACACCGATAATGAGAGCTTCCTGACGCGTTTCCGCGTGGAAGCACGCCACACCGCGCTGCTGAACCACCCTGGCATCGCTGGCGTCTTCGACTACGGCGAGGAACAGGGCTCCGCCTATCTGGTGATGGAACTGGTTCCCGGCCCGCCGCTGTCCACCATTATCGAGCGCGAGCGCAAGCTCGACGTGGACCGTACGCTCTCGCTGATCGCGCAGACCGCCCGCGCGCTGGCAGCAGCCCACGAGCACGGCCTGGTGCACCGCGATGTGAAGCCGGGTAACATCCTGGTGATGCCTTCGGGCGTCGTGAAGATCACCGACTTCGGCATTGCCCGGCTTGCTGACCAGGTTCCGCTGACCGCCACCGGGCAGGTAATGGGAACCGCCCAGTACTTGGCCCCGGAACAGGCCACCGGGCAGATCGCCACCGGCAGCTCTGACATCTACGCCTTGGGCGTGATCGGCTACGAGTGCCTGGCAGGACGCCGCCCGTTCACCGGCGAATCGCAGATCGCCATCGCCCTGGCACAGGTCAACGATGCTCCCCCGGCGCTGCCGGACACCATCCCGGCACCGGTACGCCAGCTGATCATGTCGATGCTGGCCAAGAACCCGTCGGATCGCCCGAAGGACGCAACGGCGCTGGCGAAGGCCGCCGATGCACTGCGCTCCGGTGATACCAATACCGCGACCTTGGCCGTTCCCGGCATGCTGGCCACCGGTATCGCCACCGACGCAACCCAAGTGGTCAACATGGGTAACGACGCCACCCAGGTGGTGCCGCGTGCTGATTCCGCGCCGACAATGACCAATGCGATGCCAACCGTGGTGGAACCTGCCGGCGCTACCAGCGGTTTATCCGGGTCCAGTGCCGCAGCCGGCGGATTCGATGACGAGGACGTGGATACCCAGGATCCGGCTGGCGAGGCCGGGGCCAAACGCAGCCCTTGGCTGATCCCGCTGATCGTGATCATCGCGCTGGCCGCCGTGATTGCCTTGCTGGCGTGGCTGATCCCTGCCATGAGCAGCGACAAGGACAATCAGCCGACGGCTTCGGTCACGCAGAGCACCGATGTTTCCCAATCCCCTTCTCCGACCGAGGAATCCACCGATCCTTCGGAGGAAACCACCGAAGCATCGGAGACCTCCGAGTCTTCTTCCCCGACCCCGAGTGAAACCGTGACCTACGTAGAGGTTCCGGCCTCGCTGGTGGGCCAGGATATCGACACCGTGACGGCAGAGCTTGAGGGCAAGGGCCTGGTCGTTGACGCGACCCCGCAGGAAACCAATGAGTACGACCCACGCGAAGTCATTTCGCTGAACCCGACCGGCAGCGTCGAAAAGGGCGAAACCATTTCGATTACCTACGCCATGGCGCCTGAAACCGTTGGCGTTCCTTCGGTGACCGGCATGGGCTACGAAGCCGCGCAGAAGCGCATCCAGGACGCTGGGCTGGCCGTGGCCAAGGGCGAGGAACGCCATGACTCTTCGGTCGCTGGCACGGTGCTTGCGCAGGACGTTCCAGCCGGCAGCGAAGTAGAGCCGGGCACCACGGTGACCCTGGATATTTCCATGGGCCCAGAAGAACCCGAAGCATCCGAGTCCGCTACCCCGTCGGCATCTGAATCCCCAGAAGCTGCAGAGCCGGACCAAAGCGAAGCGCCATGAGTGAAGTCGAAGCCTTGCCCCCCGGCTTGCCACGATTGATAAACGATCGCTACGAGATCGAATCGCTGGTAGGCCGCGGCGGCATGGCGGATGTCTATCTTGCCACCGACCATGTGCTTTCGCGCAAGGTCGCGGTCAAGGTGCTGCGCCCGGATACCGCAAGCAACCCCATGGTGGTCAATCGATTCCGCCGTGAAGCCAAGGCCGTCGCGGGCCTGAGCCATCCGAATATCGTTGCCGTCTACGACACCGGCGAGCTGCCTGCTACCGATCATAGCCGTGAGCGCTTGCCCTTCATGGTCATGGAATACGTGACCGGCCGGACTCTGAAGCAGGTGATCGCTTCGGGCGATGTCGACGCTTCCTTCGCTGTGCACGTCACCCGCGGCGTATGCAATGCCCTGGATCATTCGCACAATAACAATGTCGTCCACCGCGACATCAAGCCAGCCAACGTGATGGTGACCGATGCCGGCCACGTGAAGCTGATGGACTTCGGCATAGCCCGTGCCTTGGACACATCGGCGACAATGACGCAGACCGCCGCTGTGGTGGGAACCGCCCAGTACTTCTCTCCTGAGCAGGCACGCGGCGAACAGGTCGATTTCCGTTCGGATATCTACTCTGTTGGCTGCCTGTTCTACGAGCTGATGACCCAGCGCCCCCCGTTCACCGGTGATTCGCCGGTTTCGGTCGCGTACCAGCACGTTGGCGAGATTCCGTCAGCGCCCAGCGAGGTCAAGCACGACGTTGACCCGATCTTCGACCCGATCGTTTCCAAGGTTCTGTCCAAGGAACGCGATGACCGTTTCCAGAGCGCAGGCGCTTTCGCGGCTGCGTTGGAAGATGCACTGAACGGCATTGAATTCCATGATGACGAACCGGCACCATCAACCTACACCTTGCCGATATACGGCATGCACGGCGAGACTGAAACCGGGTTCATCGCGCAGTCAGCGCCAGGCACCAGCCAGCACCCGGTCTTCGTCGAAGATGAGGCTCCCGAGGCCCCTGCACGGCACAAGTCCAACCGCGGCCTGATCATCCTGCTGACCATCATTGCCCTGATCGCTGTGGGTATCGCCAGTTTCCTGGTGATCCGCTCGATCCAGGCCGAGGCTGAAAAGCGTGCCCCAGTTGCTGTGCCCAAGGTCCTGGAGATGTCCGAAGACGACGCACGTGAATTGCTGCGCGATTCCACCTTCCAGGTGCGTGTAGAGCGGGAATTCAGTGATGAAGTAGAGCAGGGCAAGGCGACCCGAACCGACCCGGCAGAAGGGTCCATGGTTTCCAAGGAATCCACGGTTGCGCTGTTCATTTCCGATGGTTCGGAACAGCGCACGATTCCCAAGGATCTGGCGAACCAGTCCGAGACGGCTGCCCGCGATGCCCTGCGTGAAGCTGGCCTCGAAGTGGGTGAAGTCAGCCGGGAGAACTCTGCAACCATTCCAACCGACTGGGTTATTGGCACCAGCCCGGAGCTGGGCTCCAAGGTGAAGGCCGGCAGCGAAGTCGACCTGATCCTTTCTACCGGCATGGTGACCGTTCCGGTCGTTACCGAGATGAGCCGTGAGGAAGCTGAAGAGAAGCTCTCTGCGGACGACATCGGGTTGGAAGTTCAGTTCGATGAGGTGGCAACCGACGACTACCCTGAGGGAACCCTGTTCAAGCAGTCCCCCGAGGCCTCCGAGGACGTGGCTCAGGGAAGCCTGGTGAAGATTTCTGTGGCCAAGGCTCCGCCGGCACCAGAACCAAGTGAAGAACCATCGCCCAGCGAGACCGAATCTCCAGATTCAGAAGAATCCGATGATCCGTCCGACAGTGCTTCGCCTACCAGTGACGCTCCGGCTCCTTCCAATGGGAACGGCCCGCCAGATCGGACTAACCCGCCACGGGAAAACGGGCGCGACCGATAGGCTGCTAGGCTACTCTCCGCTGAAGAGCGGGCTCAGGGTCGTGGCCTTCTTGGCTGCCCCCTGAAGTCCTACGAATTCCAGCCAATTGCCCAGCATCTGGTATCCCTGCTCGGTCAGCACCGACTCTGGGTGGTACTGCAGGCCCCATAGTGGTGCTTCCCGGTGCGCCAGCCCCATGATGACTCCCCCGGCGGTAGCAGCGATGATTTCAAGCTCAGCAGGGATGCTCTCGCGTACGGCTGCCAGGGAGTGGTAGCGCGTTGCGGTGAAGGGGTTGGCTACCTGGTTGAAGACCGGGTGGTTTTCGTGGCTCACCAGCGAGGTCTTGCCGTGCATTAGTTCTTCGGCGTGCGTGACCGTGCCGCCATAGGCTTCAGCGAGCGCCTGATGCCCAAGGCAGACACCGAGCATTGGCTTGCGCTGCTGCCCGCACCACTTGATCAGATCGATGCTGACACCCGCTCCTGCAGGCTCGCCCGGGCCCGGGGAGATCAGCACACCGTCGTATTCCGCAGCCAACTTGGTTGCTTCCCCAACGCTCAAATCGTCGTTGCGGTATACGGTGGTTTCCGCGCCCAGCTCCTGCAGGTAACCCACGAGGGTGTACACAAAGCTGTCGTAATTATCGATCACGAGGATCCTGGTGCTGCTCACGGGGTGCTCTGGCCAATCGTTGAATCGGTGAATGGGCTGATGTACTGGTTCAGCCATGGGAAAACGTACATCATCAGTAATAGCACGATCGCGGCAATGAGAATCAATGCTTCAAAAATACGAAGCCACAAAGGGCCGGGCAGATTTCTAAATATCCAGGCGTACATCTCTTCTCCTAGCTCGTTGCGTCGATGACCATGTCACGGATTTCCTTCGGCGGACCTGCATCCAGAGGACGCCAATCGGTGAGTTCCGAATACGCGATCATGCGTTGCTGGGTCGAGTACTTCGGATGGCAGGTGGTCATGGTCAAGATGGACTTCGTTGGTTCCACTCCCCACTGGTGCGGGGTAGGCAACAGGACATCGCCATTGGATGGAGCCACAATCTCGGTGGCGTACCAGGTGTAGGTGTAATACCCCTGTGCAGTCTGCAGATAGATCTTGTCGCCGTCTTGCAGCTTGTCAATATCCCAGAAGACCTGGCCATGGGTCTGGCGGTGGGCCGCTACGGCGAAGTTGCCCAGCTCCCCCGGTTGCTGCGTGGTCGGGTAATAGCCAATGCCGAGGTTATCGATCACGTGGTCTTCCACTCCGTAGGTCACCGGGTGGTGCGATCCGCTAGCGCCAAAGCGCGGGAAATACATGATCCCGAAAGTTTCTCCGGGAGCCACTTCCGTGACCGGAGCCGGACCGTAGTCCTTCTCCTCTTCCTCCTCGTTGCCTTCCGGCACCACGACCTCGCCAAGTTCTTGCACGAGGTTTGCGGTGACTTCCTTCTGGGCCTGGGCCGAGTCGATATTCGTCCACCACAGTTCCCACACCACGTAGAGCATCAGCAAGATGCCAAGGGTGATCAGCAGTTCGCCAAAGAATCCGGCAATACGGTTTCCTGCCGACGGTCGTCGGTGCTGCATGCGACGTCCCTGCGCAGTGGCTGATCGGTTCACGGCGGTCTGGCTCCTTAGGGGAAAGAAATGCGCGAAATAGGTCAACTAAGATGGGTCGATACTGGCCAAAACCCAGAGTTCCAGCGGGTAACGGCTAGTATGGAAGCTACGTAGGAATGCACTAAGCAGTTCTCAGCATTCTTGCACCCAAGCCTACCGGGAAGACCTGAAGGTCACCCACATTTACTACATTAAGCAGATGAAGCCGAGGGAGCATTCGAGTGCCGGAGTCAAAGCCACGACGCAAGAAGAATTCACAGCCGCAGGAGACGCGCCAGAGCGCCCATGCCATCGATAAGCCGATGCCGGGCTGGTACAAGCCAGTCATGTTCGGACTGATGCTTCTGGGCCTGCTGTGGATCATCGTTTATTACGTTTCGCAGACCCTGTACCCGATTCCGAATATCGGCGGTTGGAACATCGTTGTCGGCTTCGGTATTGCGATGGTCGGCTTTTTCATGACAACGGGCTGGAAATAGCCGTATCGCCGGCCCCCTGCTGAGGGGGCCGGCGAAGTTGTTTAATGGCGGCTTTTGATATTAGTGGCTGACGGCTTTCAAGCCGATGATGCAACCAACCAATCCGAGAATGAAGACCATCTTCAGTACGCTGAAGGCTTCCTGTCCGGTGGCCATCGAGTAAATGACGGCAAGCGAGGCTCCGATGCCTACCCAGATGGCATATGCAGTGCCGACGGGGATTTCCTTCATGGCGTAGGCCAGTCCACCCATGGACACAACCAGCGCCGCGAAGAAGACGATGGTCGGAACGAGTTTGGAGAACCCCTCGCTCATGCCAAGAGCGATGGCCCATACCGCTTCGAATAGTCCGGAAACGATCAAAATTACCCAATGCATGCCAGATACTTTCTGGCCGTCTTGTCGCGCTCCGGGTACGGCTCCCTCGTCCGGGTCCAAGCAATGATTGCTGGTGACCACCTCAGGCTAGCAAATGCAGGCCTTGCTGTCTCGCGGCTGTGACCAAAATGCCACCTATCCTCGCGAGGATCTGCGAGTCCACAGCCCAGCGCTGAAAATACAGTGGCACATCGATAAACCATTGCTCGTTGAGTACCTGCAGCCCGCTGGCTTTCTGCAGCTGCGTTTCTGGAACCATCCCCCACCCCATCCCCGCTTCTATGGCCGCAACGAACTGCATGGAATCTGGAACATGGTGGACTTGGCCTTCCGGTCGCGCTTTAGCCCCGGCAACCCGCTGGAGCATCTCATGCTGCAGGGGATCCTCACGATCGAAGACCACCATCGGAGTGCGAATGAGCTCTTCCACGGCCCCAGTAGGTACATGGCGTTCGACCACCGAAGCTGGCGCTGCTGCGCGATAGCGCAGTGCACCCAGTTTGTCACTGATGCATCCCTGGATATTCTCCTCCGCATTGGTGACCACAGCGCTGACGCGACCGGTTCGAAGTAGCTCCAGTCCCCTGTTTTCATCGGTACGCACTATTTCACAGGAGAGGTCTTCGAACTTCGCGAGCTCGTAGAATACCGGACCGAACCAAGTGGAGAGCGAATCCGCGTTGACTCCAATGGCGATCGGGACCAGTTTTTCGGAGGCTATCTCTTTGGAGAACTCTGCACTGAGCAATGTCATCTGTCGCGCATAGCGCAGAACTTTCAGTCCATGCTCGGTAGGCCTAACCGGGCGACTGCGGACGAGCAGGACTGCGCCCAGGCGGTTCTCCAAGGCCTTGATGCGCTGGCTGACGGCCGAAGCGGTCACTCCCAGATCAATCGAGGCATCGTCGAAGCTTCCCGCATCAACTACCGCAAGCAGGGTTTCGAGGTGTTCCACATCCATGTTCACATTAGGAACTCTAATCTAGAATCAGAAGCTTAAGTTCGACGCAGATCAGCTAATCTCTTACAGTTTCTACATGCTCTCTGGATCCTTGTTCTTCGGCTTTACCACTGGCCTGTCCCTCATCGTCGCCATCGGTGCGCAAAATGCGTTTGTGCTGCGCCAGGGAATCAGGAAAGAGCATGTTTTCATCACCGCTTTGGTGTGCTCATTATCAGATGCGATCCTGATTGCCGCCGGAGCCAGCGGCATGGGAGCGCTTGTCGACCGAGCGCCCTGGATATTGGTGATTGCGCGAATAGGCGGTTTCATCTTCCTGGCAAGCTACGCGATTTTCGCTTTCCGCCGAGCACTGAAGCCCGAGGCGCTGAAAGTCTCAGGGCTCCCCGGTGCAACAACAGCCGTCTCGATCATCGGAACGACGTTGGCCCTCACCTGGCTGAATCCACATGTCTATATCGACACGGTACTGCTTCTTGGTTCAATTGCTACTTCCCAAGCCGCAGGCGCACCCTATTTCGCCACTGGTGCGATCATTGCCAGCTTCACTTGGTTCTTCGCACTTGCCTACGCCGCACGTTTCCTTGCCCCGCTCTTTGCCAACCCCAAGGCGTGGCAGGTACTTGATGTACTTATCGGAATCGTCATGCTCATCTTTGCCATCATGTTGATCCTGCCAGTTCTCACCAAGTAATCCACAGGCAAACACTCTTATCCACAGTGACTGTGAACAACTTTTATAAACAGTTGTTCACAAAGTTATCCACAGCTGGGGAGAACTTGGGTAGAGTTCACAATTTTTCGGATAAAGTACAGGTCAACGGGGATATTGGAAACTGAAATGACATGCTTGTAAGTTATTAACACTGTGGATTCCGGCTGTGGATAAGGCGTGATTCCGCTTATTGAACCGTGATTCTCATGATTCGTTTAAACTTTCGAACCCGAAGTTATTAACAGTCGGTGGATTCGTATATGCACTATCTACAGGGGTTGTTAAAAAGTTATCCACAACTGGGGACAAGGTTGTGAGTATTGGGTACTCCAAGGCGAATATCCCTGATATCACGGGGTCTTGGGGCTGTTAATAACCACTAGGCCTCGAGAGTTACACGCTTGTAAGTTATTAACAGTGTGGATAAGCAGTGTGGATAACTGCATTGCTTCTTTTCGAACTATCCCAAGGGCCACTTCACTGCTTCCGTGGAGAGGTAAAGGGCTGCCAGCAACGCAATCGACAAGGCCGTGAGTAAAAGTATCTGGGTACGCGCACGCTGTGGATTACTTCGCGGGATCAGCACAATGCAGCAGGCTGCGAGGATACCCAATATCGCTCCGCCCAGATGCCCCTGCCACGAAATACTGGGAATAACGAAGCCGAGAACGACATTCAGCGCCAGGATAATTCCCATGGAGCGAAGTGCCTGCTTGTTGGAACGGAACACTACGAAAGTTGCGAGGAACAAGCCTGCCAGTGCGCCCGAAGCGCCGAGCGTGGCGCTGATCGGGTTGCTCAGCAGGAGAACGCCCAGTGAACCGCCAAAAGCGCTGAGCAGGTATAGCCAGGTGAAGCGCAGCCGTCCCATCCTTGGTTCGAGCATGGTGCCGAAGATGTAGACGCCGTACATGTTCATGGCAAGGTGCAAGAAGGAGCTCGTGGAGTGGGCAAAGGCGCTGGTGATCAGGCGCCATGGCTCATAGGCGGCCAGAGCCGGCGCAAGTACAAGCTGATTGGTGAATCCAGGGATGATCCACTGCAGCAGATACACCAGCACGTTCAGGCCGATGAAAGTGTAGGTGATAACAGGAGCACCGGATCGAGCCCGGCCACCGAATTGGGTCTTCTGCCGCGGCAGGTTCTTATTGGCTTGCGCGACGCAGTCTACGCATTGCACACCTACAGGCGCAGAGACCTGGCACTGCGGGCAGACCGGACGTCCGCACCGGTGGCATGAAACATAGGACACCGTCTGCGGGTGTCGATAGCACGTCGGAGTTGCTTGGCCCTCTGGGAAAACCTGTCCAAAGGACATCAGTACCTGCCTTGAGTTGGGGGAGAAGGATTAAATACTCGAGGCCCCGACAATGCCGCTAGGGAATCGTCGGAGCCTCGGGTTGGTGCGCCTGTGTTGTTACAGGGTCTCGATGTCGACCGAGTTGATAACGACGTCTTCCAGTGGCTTGTCACGGCCATCGGTAGCAACGGCGTTCAGCGCGTCAACGATCTTGCGCGAGTCAGCGTCAAGGACTTCACCGAAGATGGTGTGCTTGCCCTGCAGCCAGGTGGTAGGAACGGTGGTGATGAAGAACTGCGAACCGTTGGTTCCACGGCCCATGCGGATGCCCGCGTTGGCCATGGCCAGCTTGTAAGGCTCGTTGAAGTTCAGTTCTGGGTGGATCTCATCATCGAACTGGTAGCCTGGGCCGCCGAAGCCCTGGCCCAGTGGGTCGCCACCCTGAATCATGAAATCAGAAATGATGCGGTGGAAGATGGTTCCGCTGTACAGCGGGGTGTTGGTCTTCTTGTCACCGGATTCTGGGTGTACCCACTCCTGCTCACCGGTCGAGAGGCCAACGAAGTTCTTTACGGTCTTTGGTGCGTGGTTGCCGAAGAGATCGACAACGATATCGCCCAAAGTAGTGTGAATCGTGGCTTTATGAGTTGCGTTTGCGGTCATGCCTTCATTCTTCCATGATCTATGCTCGACCCGCTAAATACTGACGTACGCGTTGAGAGAAAATTTGGACCATTCTTAGGTTGCTTGTCCGATACTGCTGGCCACTGGGCATAGAACTGCCTAGTCTTGAACTGTCGGTTAGCGTGAATTTTTTCGGATCGGGAGCAATGCATGAGCAAGAAGAGCAAAGCAGGAAAAGTACTAGCCGTTGGCTTGATTGCGGGACTTGTCGCAGTGCTGGTAGCCGTGTGGAAGGCCTCGAAACCAATTGAGGATCCATGGGAAAACGAACCACTTCCTGCACAACCGCACGAGCCTGTTGAATCGCGTGAAGCCAGCGTGGAAGAAATCCGCGAAATCCTCGAAGATGACAAATAAAGCCGTCTAGGCTGCTTTTGGTTGGGCTTGCCCTCGAATCACGAGGGCAAGCCCAACAAGTATCACGGCCAACCCGGCATAGGTAGCGATAGGAACTACCTGCCCCAAGAACATTGCCGCTAGGATTGCCGCGCCAGGAATCTCGAGCAGAATCAGCGTCGAGACCGTGAGCGGACCGAGCACGCTGAGCAAATGATTCATGGCGGTATGGCCAAAGATCTGCGCGCAAAGCGTCAGCAGAATGATCGCCATCCATCCTCGGGCGTCGAAACCCCAAATCGGCGTTCCAGTCAGGAAACACAGGATTAGCAGCACTGCGGCGGTAATGGCATAGCAGCTCGAGGCATACGTTGTAGTTCCCAAGGTCCTGCGAGCCACGGATCCGGCCAGCGTGTACACAGCGGCCAAGACGCCACCGGCTAGTGCCAAGAGGTCGCCAATGATGGCATCACGTCCCAGCCCCATGTCGAATCCCGTGATGATGATTGCACCAAGCAGCGCAATGCCCATGCCAAGGAAAACCTGCGTTCGATATTTGGTTCCGCGAAGAACCTGGTAAATCGCGATCCAGACACCTTGGATGCACACCAGTGCCGTTCCAGCAGCCACGCTGGTTAGTCGCATCGAATACATGAAGCACACGAAATGCAGTGCGAGAGCTACACCTGCTACCCCGGTGAAGAACCATTCTCGCCCGGTCATCTGCAGATAAGCTTTGGAGTTCTTTCGCAGTGCCGGTGCGCTGAGCGCGGCCGCCGCAGCTCCATTGCGCCAAAAGGCCATGGAGAGAACCGGGACACCAGGGAAGGCGGCAATAATGGGGCCAGATGCCGAAATCCCGAGAATTCCGACCAAGGCAAGCAAGATGGTCACCAACCAAGATTACAGTTTCCCAGCGCATGGGCTTCATTCGAACTTGGAACGTGCCGGATCCGGCGAATACTTGGACAGATCAAGATATTCTTATGACGGAATACTTTTATCCGCGCCCGCCCTCTCGAGCTATTTAGCGTCTTTTCTCCGCCAATAAGCTGCGATCAATGCGCCGGACAAGTTATGCCAAACAGAGAATACGGCACCTGGCAGAGCGGCTTCAGGCGAGAAGTATTGCTTCGCTAGCCCACCGGCGAGGCCTGAATTCTGCATCCCGACTTCGATGGCGATTGTTCGCCGGGAAGCTTCGGGAACGCGCAACAGGACACCCATTGCATACCCCAAAGCCAGGCCCAGGGCATTATGCAAAATGACCGCAACCAGGACCAGCAGGCCAGCAGTCAAAATCGTCTGTGCACTGCCCGCGACGATGACCGTCACCACGAAGGTGATGGCTAGTACCGACAGCCATGGCAGCACACCACCGATCTTCGCCACGAACTGGTTGAACAGCATGCGCAGGACGATGCCTAGGACCACAGGGATCAGTACGATCTTGATGACGCTGACGGCCATGGATCCAGCATCGACTGGCATGTACTGGCCAGCCAGCCACAAGGCCAGCGCCGGGGTCAGCAGCGGTGCGAGCAAGGTCGACACGGAAGTCATGGCAACGGACAGGGCGACGTTGCCTCGAGCCAGGTAGGAAACCACATTCGATGCCGTGCCTCCTGGTGCGCAGCCAACCAGGATCAGGCCGGCGGCCAAGGCAGGTTCAAGCTGCAGCAGCGTGGCGACCAGCCAGCCCATGGATGGCATCAGGATGAACTGCGCTGCGACACCGCCGAGCACCGGCAACGGGTTCTTGAACACCAGGGCGAAGTCTGGCAAGGTCAGCGTCAGCCCCATGCAGAACATGATCACCATCAGCAGGGGATTTATCCATCCGGAAAACCCCACGAACGCTTGGGGAACGAGCATTCCGCACAGTCCGCCCAGCAAAATCAGCACAGGGAAGAGCAGTACCGCGATGCGGGAGTCTTTTTCGTTCTTGTTGGCATTTGCCGCCGCAGCGGAAGGGCTGGACTGTTCATAGGGCACCTAGGTATTTTGCCACTAAAGAGTTGCGGCCACAACGAGACAACTGAAGTTAATCCACTACCCTTGTCATATTCACTTGCGTGTAATTGACGAAAAGCATGCTGAAGATGTGAAGGTAGCAATCGTCGCTGAATCGTTCCTTCCCCATTTCAATGGGGTCACCAACTCAATCCTCAAGACGCTGGATCACCTCAGGCAGACTGGCCAGGAGGCCGTGGTCATTACCCCTGCAGGCTCGCTGGCAGGGGAGCTGTCGGGCCATGGCGTGCCAAAGCTCTATCAGGGCTTCAAGATCCTCACAGTTCCGTCGATGCCTTTGGCAAGCTATCCCGAGGTTCGGGTCGCTACCACCAGTGTGGCGCGCCTGCGCAAGATGCTGGCTCGAGAGCGCGTCGACGTAGTTCATCTGGCTAGCCCGTTCATCCTTGGATGGCAGGCTCTGCGCGCTGCACAGGAACTCGAATTGCCCACCGTGGCGCTGTATCAGACCGAGGTTCCCAGCTACGCGGCACGCTACAAAATGCCGTGGC
Source organism: Glutamicibacter sp. NPDC127525 (assembly GCF_042672105.1). NCBI lineage: Bacteria > Bacillati > Actinomycetota > Actinomycetes > Micrococcales > Micrococcaceae > Glutamicibacter > Glutamicibacter sp. NPDC127525. The sequence continues at coordinate 72,904 of NZ_JBHXVN010000005.1, forward strand.
TGACGCAGAGGCTCTGGGAGCACGTCAGAGCGATCCACACGGGTGCGGACCTCACTCTGGTTCCAAGCACGTTTTCCTACCACCAGCTCGAATCTCTGGGCGTTCCGCGGCTTGCCATTTCAGGCAGGGGAGTAGATACAGCGCAGTTCACGCCAAGACGGCGAAGCGAGCAGTTCAGGCAGGCGGTTGCCCCGAATGACGAGGTAGTCATTGGCTACGTCGGCCGGCTGGCAGCAGAGAAGCAGGTCGCGGACCTGCAGGCCCTGGCGAGTCTTGAGAATACTCGGCTGGTGATCGTCGGTTCCGGCCCACTCGAGGACGAACTGCGCAGCCTTTTGCCCAACGCCCACTTCACCGGTTTCCTTTCCGGGGAACGCTTGGCCGAGGTCATGGCTTCGATGGACATCTTTGTGCATCCTGGCGCCTCAGAGACCTTTTGCCAGACCATTCAGGAAGCCATGGCCTGTGGTGTGCCTGTCGTGGCCGTAGGCCGTGGGGGACCGCTGGATCTGGTGGATTCCTCGCGCACGGGCTGGCTCTATCAGCCAGGAAACCTTAGTGAGCTGCGCAGTCGGGTCAGCGACTTGGCCTATGACGATGCGAAACGGCTGGCTTTTGCCAGCGCTGCGCTTAGCAGTGTCCAGGATCGGTCCTGGCACAGCATTGGCGAGCAGCTTATTGGACACTATGAGCATGTCCGGATGGCCCGGATCCGGCACTAGCGAAATAGAATTTTCTTCTGGATACGCAAAAGGCGGAAAGTTTTCACTTTCCGCCTTTTGGCAAATGTGGAGCCTAGGAGAATCGAACTCCTGACATTCTGCTTGCAAAGCAGACGCTCTACCAACTGAGCTAAGGCCCCGTATTCAATTTTGAAGTTTCCACTCCAAGACCAATCCAACCGGATCAATCAAAAAGAATTAGCGGAAAGTTTTCACTTTCCGCCACTTTCTTTTGTGGAGCCTAGGAGAATCGAACTCCTGACATTCTGCTTGCAAAGCAGACGCTCTACCAACTGAGCTAAGGCCCCAAAAGCTTTAGGAAACTTTATCGGCTACCTGATGCCAGGTTTCCTTCGTTTCCGACGAAGCCTTCGCTTTCTTGACCAAGACTACTGCAGCAGCCGCGATCGATGCGAGAACCAGGAACTTTTTCATTACTCCCTCTTTCTCTCCAGCAAGGTTTCCGTGGGCGTACCAAGACTTGAACTTGGGACCTCTTCGTTATCAGCGAAGCGCTCTAACCGCCTGAGCTATACGCCCTTGCTTTTGTTTTTGTTCCCTTCGGAACGAAATAAAACTTTACCGGTGTTCTCCCAAAGATACAAATCGAGCCCGGGTGTCATGCATCACAGCATGAATCCCGGGCTCGACTTGGGGTGTTCCTAGTCGTCGGTGAGGGTCACTCCGGCTCCGCCGACCAGTGAAGCAGCAATGTTGTACAGCACCGCGCCAAGCATGGAGACCACGGAAATTACCACTACGTTCACCACTGCGATGATCGTCGCGTAGGAAGCCACCTGGCCCAGCGACATGGTGTCGCGCAGGTCGAAGTTGCCGTCGGCGCCAATGGCCTCGCGCATCAGCTGGTTGAACGCATCAAAGGTTCCGGTCAGATCCAAGACAGCCCAGATGCCCACGGCGGCAACCACGGTGATCACACCGAAAGCTACCGAGAGCAGGAAGGCCAGCTTCAGAACCGAGAAGGGCTCCACCTTGGAAACCAGCAGGCGGGCCTTGCGGACCTTCGCCTTGGGCGCTGGACGAACCAGGCGATCCTGGCCATTGGCCGGACGCTGCTGGCTGGTTGGGCGCTGCGGCGCTCCTGTCGGGCGCTGGCCCGCTGGACGTGCCTGGCCTGCTGCTGGTCGTGCGCCGGCGCTAGCCGGACGGGCGCCAGTACCGGTCGGAGCTGGACGCTTTACCTGGGTAGGTCGCGGCGCTGCGCTCTTCGGGGCACCGCCGCTGGGGCGTGGCGTCGAGGGCGTGCTCATGCGTTACCTCCGTTAGTGTTGTCATCATTTTCCGCGCCGGATTCGTTTTCTGGCACAGCCGATGACTCATCGATCGTGTTTTCTGCGTCCAACGTTACGGCATCTTCCTCCAAGTTCTCTTCGAGCTCAGTCTCAGAGTTCTTGGCAACCGCAAGGATCCGGTCCTTCTTGTCCGGCTTGGCGAAGATGACGCCCATCGTGTCGCGGCCCTTGGAAGGAACCTGCGAAACGGCCGAGCGGACCACCTTGCCCGAGCCCATCACCACCAAGACCTCATCGGTCTCGTCGACGATCAGCGCGCCAACCAGCTCACCGCGTTCCTCGTTGAGCTTGGCCACCTTAATGCCCAAACCACCGCGGGATTGCACACGGTATTCCTCGACGGTGGTGCGCTTGGCGTAGCCCTCGTTGGTCACGGTGAAGACGTAGGAGCCTTCGCGGACCACGTCGGCTGCCAGCAGTTCATCGTCTTCGCGGAACTTCATACCGGTCACGCCCGAGGTTGCACGGCCCATGGGGCGCAGCGCGGTATCGGTGGCGGTGAAGCGGACCGACTGGCCCTTGCGTGAGACGAGCATCACGTCATCGGATTCGCTGACCAGCTGCGCGGAGACCAGTTCATCGTCCTCGCGCAGGTTGATCGCGATCACGCCGGCGGTGCGGTTGGTGTCGTAATCCTCCAGGCGGGTCTTCTTGACCAAGCCGTTGCGGGTAGCCAGCATCAGGTAGGCCGCATCCTGGTAGGTGCGCAGGTCCAGCACCTGGGCAATGTGCTCGTCCGGCTGGAAGGCCATCACGTTGGCTACGTGCTGGCCCTTGGCATCGCGGCCGGCCTCGGCCAGCTCGTAGCACTTGGTGCGGTAAACCCGGCCGTGGTTGGTGAAGAACAGCAGCCAGTTGTGGGTCGAGGTGACGAAGAAGTGCTCCACCACGTCGTCCCCGCGCAGGTTCGCGCCCTTGATGCCCTTGCCGCCACGTGCCTGCGAACGGTAGTTGTCGATGCGGGTGCGCTTGACGTAGCCGCCGCGGGTGATGGTGACGACCATTTCCTCTTCGGGAATCAGGTCTTCGACGCTCATGTCGCCGTCGTAGCCCATCAGCACCTTGGTACGGCGCTCGTCCCCGTGCTTGTCGACGATTTCCTGCAGTTCTTCGGAGACGATCTGGCGCTGGCGTGCCGGATCGGCGATGATCGCCTGGAATTCGGCGATCATGCGCTCGAGCTCGGCATGGCGATCCTGGATCTTCTGGCGCTCGAGGGCGGCCAGGCGGCGCAGCTGCATGTCGAGGATGGCGCGGGACTGCGCCTCGTCGATGTCCAGCAGCTCCATCAGCCCGTCGCGCGCCGCCTCGGTGGTAGCCGAGCGGCGAATCAGGGCGATGACCTCGTCCAGGGCATCCAGGGCCTTGAGCAGGCCGCGCAGGATGTGGGCTTCTTCCTCGGCCTTCTTCAGGCGGTATTCAGTACGGCGGACGATCACTTCGATCTGGTGGGTGACCCAGTGGCGGATGAATCCATCCAGCGGCAGGGTGCGCGGCACCCCGTCGACGATCGCGAGCATGTTGGCCGAGAAGTTGGACTGCAGCTCGGTGTGCTTGTACAGGTTGTTCAGCACTACCTTGGCCACGGCATCGCGCTTGAGCACGATGACCAGGCGCTGGCCGGTGCGGCCCGAGGTCTCGTCGCGCATGTCGGCGATGCCGGCGATCTTGCCGTCGCGGACCAGTTCGGCGATCTTCACCGCGAGGTTATCCGGGTTGGCCATGTACGGCAGTTCGGTGACCACCAGGCAGGTGCGTCCCTGGATTTCCTCCACGTTGACCACTGCGCGCATGGTGATCGAGCCGCGGCCGGTGCGGTAGGCATCGGCGATGCCCTTGGTGCCCAGGATCATGGCGCCGGATGGGAAGTCCGGGCCCTTCACGCGCAGCATCAGCTCGGCGAGCAGCTCCTCGCGCGAAACTTCCGGGTTCTTCAAGTACCACTGCACGCCCTCGGCGACTTCGCGCAGGTTGTGCGGCGGGATGTTGGTGGCCATGCCCACGGCGATGCCGGAGGAGCCGTTGACCAAAAGGTTGGGGAAACGCGCCGGAAGAACCGTTGGTTCCTGGTTCTTGCCGTCGTAGTTGTCCTGGAAATCAACGGTGTTCTCGTTGATGTCGCGGACCATTTCCATGGCCAGCGGGGCCATCTTGGTTTCGGTGTAACGCTGGGCGGCGGCGCCGTCGTTGCCCGGGGAGCCGAAGTTGCCCTGGCCCAGGGCCAGCGGGTAGCGCATGACCCAGTCCTGGATCAGGCGGACCAGCGCATCGTAGATCGCGGTGTCGCCGTGCGGGTGGTACTGGCCCATGACTTCGCCGACCACGCGGGCGCACTTGTTGTACGAGCGCTCAGGGCGGTAGCCGCCGTCGTACATTGCGTACAGCACGCGGCGGTGCACCGGCTTCAGGCCATCGCGCACATCCGGCAGCGCGCGGCCGACAATAACGGCCATGGCGTAGTCGAGGTACGAACGCTGCATTTCGGTCTGCAGGTCGATCTGGTCGATGCGACCGCCTTCTGGGACCGGCTCGATGATCTCGCCGTCCATTGGTGCGTTCTCAGGGGTTTGCTCGTCGCTCAATTTCTTCCCTTACAAGTCAAAAAAGTCTTCGGTGGATATCTGTGGTGGCGGCGGCCGGCTAGATATCCAGGAAGCGCACGTCCTTGGCGTTCTGCTGGATGAAGTTACGGCGGGACTCGACGTCCTCGCCCATCAGCACGGAGAACACCTCGTCCGCGGCGGCCGCGTCATCCATGGTGACCTGGCGCAGCGTACGGTGCTCCGGATCCATGGTGGTGTCCCACAGTTCCGAGTAGTCCATCTCGCCCAGGCCCTTGTAGCGCTGGATGCCGTTGTCCTTGGGCAGGCGCTTGTTGGCGGCCTGGCCGGCAAGCAGCTCCTGGTCGCGTTCCTTGTCGGTGAACACGTAGTCATGCGGCGCATTGGACCACTTGATGCGGTACAGCGGCGGGGCTGCCAGGTAGACGTAGCCGTGCTCGATCAGCGGGCGCATGAAGCGGAAGATCAAGGTCAGCAGCAGCGTGGTGATGTGCTGGCCGTCCACGTCGGCATCGGCCATCAGCACGATCTTGTGGTAGCGCAGCTTGGCCATGTCGAACTCTTCGCCGATGCCGGTGCCGAAGGCGGTGATCATCGCCTGCACTTCGGCATTGCCCAGCGCGCGGTCCAGGCGGGCACGTTCCACGTTCAGGATCTTGCCGCGCAGCGGCAGGATGGCCTGGGTGTGCGGGTCGCGTCCGCGCTTGGCGGAGCCGCCTGCGGAGTCGCCCTCCACGATGAACACTTCGCACTCGGCAGGGTTCTTCGAGGAGCAGTCCGAGAGCTTGCCCGGCATGCCGAAGGATTCCATCGGCGACTTGCGGCGGGCGTTGTCGCGGGCCTTGCGGGCGGCCATGCGGGCCTGCGAAGCCAGTTGGGCCTTGCGGATGATGTCGCGGGCCACGTTCGGGTTGCGCTCGAACCAGTCGCCCAGTTCCTCGTTGACCACGCCCTGGACGAAGCCTCGGGCCATCGAGTTGCCCAGCTTGGTCTTGGTCTGGCCCTCGAACTGGGGCTCGGAGAGCTTGACCGAAATCACGGCGGTCAACCCTTCGCGGGCGTCCTCGCCGGTGAGGTTGTCGTCCTTTTCGCGCAGGATCTTGTTATCGCGTGCGTAGCGGTTGAGCAGGCCGGTCAGGGCCGCGCGGAAGCCCTCTTCGTGGGTGCCGCCTTCATGGGTGTTGATGGTGTTCGCGTAGGTGTGCACGGATTCGGCGTAGGCGCTGGTCCACTGCATCGCGATTTCCAGGCTGATGCCGCGGGCAGCATCTTCGGATTCGAAGGCAATGACCTCGTCGTGGACCAGTTCGATCTTCTTGGCGGCGTTCAGGTGCTTGACGTAGTCCAGCAGGCCGTCCTTGTACAGGTAGTCCACCGTGCGCGGCTTGACTACCTGGTTCTCGATTTCCTCCTCGACCTCGGCCTCGGGCTCTTCGTTGTCCTGCACTCGCTCATCGGTGAGGGTGATGCGCAGGCCCTTGTTCAGGAAGGCCATCTGCTGGAAACGGGCGCGAAGCGTCTCGAAATCGAATTCGGTGGTCTCGAAGATTTCCGGATCCGGGTAGAAGGTCTGGCTGGTGCCGGTCAGCTCGGTTTCTTCGCCCTTGGTCAGCTCCTGGACGGTGTGGCCGCCGTTGCCGAAGCCGATGCGCCACGCATGGCCCTGGCGACGCACGATGGTGTCGACCTTCTCGGACAGGGCGTTCACCACGGAGATGCCCACACCGTGCAGGCCGCCGGAGACCGCGTAGCCGCCGCCGCCGAACTTGCCGCCTGCGTGCAGGATGGTCATGACAACCTCTACGGTTGGCTTGCCCTCGGTTGGGTGGATGTCTACTGGGATGCCGCGGCCGTTATCTTCACAGCGCACGCCGCCATCGGCCTGCAGAGTGACGTTGATGGTGTCGCAGTAGCCAGCCAGCGCCTCATCGACGGAGTTGTCGACGACTTCGTAGACCAAGTGGTGCAGGCCTCGAGGGCCGGTGGAACCGATGTACATGCCCGGGCGTTTGCGTACCGCTTCGAGTCCTTCGAGGACGGTAATATCCTGGGCGCCGTAAGTGTGTTCGACTTTGGAAGTCATCGATTCCGCGGGGGCTTGGCTTTCAGCCGGTTCCTGCGGTGAAGCATTTTCGGTAGACACGGGTGCTACGAACTCCTCGGATTTGGCGCGCGATTGCCCGCTGCGATGGATTCAGCGCGTCAGGCAATCATGGTCTGGAGGGACACCGCCGCCGGGCAAGCCCGCAGCGGAGTCATTTCACTACCTCTAATTCTACCGCGTAGACCAAAATAAACGGTGACTTTGAGGCCTAAATCGCCCACCAAAAGCTGCTAATTGACGTTCTGAGGCAGTTGGGGCGATCAAGTGTGGGGGGATCCACCCTCCGGGTCCGTGAGTGCGCCATATGCCGTGCCAGCAATTTCTACCCGTAGGTGTCGCGTGGACCCCGGCCGGCCACCGAACGCATGCCATGGCGCCAGGAGGGAGCATTAGGCCCGAGCACCTTGATCACGGTGACGATCCCGGGACCCAACTCGGCATCGAATTTCTTCAGAATATCGTGGCTGAGCAGGCGCATTTGCGCAGCTCTCGCTGTTGTATCGCAGCGCATCACCACCACCGTGTCTTCAAAGGATTCCGGCTTGCAGTGCTTCGCGTTCTCCACGCCAATGATGTCGGGCCAGCGGCCGAGTACCGATCCGACCGCGACCTGGGTGTTCCAGCCGCGGGACTTGGACAAGCGGGAGACTACTTCGCCGATGGCGCGCGGATCGCGGATCGCCCCCTCGGCGGATTCCGGCTTTTCAGCGGCGAATCCGCGGCGGGCGGCTTTTCGCTTGCGCACTTTGTCCATGCGCGCCGCATCTATGCGCTTCTCGCCACGTTCTTCGGCGAGCTTCCGCATGCGGTTGAGCAGTGCTTTGGCCGCATCGATCTCTGGATCGAAGCGGTGTTCATCCCGTTCTGATGGCTCATGCATCGACAACCTGGCCAGGGGAGACCTGGAAGAAATGTCCCTTCAGTGCTTCTGGAACATCTTCGACAACGGCGGCGGTCACCAGAACCTGCTCGGCTCCGGCAACGATATGCGCCAAACGATCACGACGGGTGGTGTCCAGTTCGGCAAAGACATCATCAAGGATCAGGATGGGTCCGGAACCTGGGCGCGGATCGTCATCGCCGAAAACACGGTAGGCGGCAAGGCGCAGGGCCAGGGCAAAGGACCAGGTTTCCCCGTGCGAGGCATAGCCCTTGGCAGGGGTCGGTCCCAGGATCAGGGTCAGATCGTCCCGGTGCGGTCCAAAGAGCGAAATTCCGCGGTCGACTTCCCGACCGCGATTAACTTCAATGGCGTTCAGCAGCAGTTCCTGGATTTCTTCTTGGTCCAAGGACTCAAGATCCTCTGCCGGCAGGCTGTTTTCATCGAGTTCGCCCTCGAGCGAGGACCGGTAGACGGCGCGCGCTTCCTTCGCGCCATCGGCCAAATCCGCGTAGGCGGCCTGCATGTACGGGCGAATCAAGACCAGGACGTCAAGGCGTCCGCGGATCAATCGAGCGCCCGTCAAGGCCAACTGCAGATCCCAGGCCTTGAGGGTGTTTTCCTGCGAGGTGCTCAGCTTGGACTTGCCGCGGATGGATTTGAGCAGGGCATTGCGTTGCTTCACGATGCGGTCGTAGTCGTTCTTGGTGCCGGCTTCTACCGGGCGCAGGGCTACCAGGAGCTCGTCCAAGAACTTGCGGCGGTTGGACGGGTCGCCCTTGATCAGCGCCATGTCCTCCGGGGCGAAGAGCACGGTGCGCACCATGCCCAGGATCTCCCGAGCGCGAACCGGGTTGGCCCGGTTGATGCGGGCACGATTGATCTTGCCACTGGTGATTTCGACCTCGATCACTGTGGTTTGCGGGCCGCGATGCACGGTGCCGCGGATCAGCGCGCGCTCAGAACCGAAATGCAGCAAAGGGGCGTCATTGCTCACGCGATGCGAAGAGAGATTGGCCAAATAGCCAACGGACTCAACGATATTGGTTTTGCCGACGCCGTTGGGGCCGATCAGAACGTTGATCCCAGGGGCCAGGTGCACGTCGGCCTGCGCATACGAGCGGAAGCCCGTGAGTGAAAGCTGCGAGATATACACCGAGGTCCTGACAGAAAGAAGGTGGTGGATGGCTTTAGCCATCCACCACGAAATTGGCTTAGTTCGAGTTGGGCAACCGAACCGGCATCACGAGGTAGCGATACTGGTCCTGGTCATCCTCATCCAGCTTCTTCTGGCCGGTCAGCATAGCCGGCTTGGGCGCACTGGTGAAGGAGAAGCGCACGAAATCGGTATTGAAGGAGTTCAGGCCTTCGGACAAGAAGGTCGGGTTGAAGGCAACGACGATGTCTTCGCCGCGAAGAGACGCAACAATAGCTTCTTCAGCCTGCGCGTCTTCGCCGGTGCCAGCATCCAAGGTCAGCTGGCCATCGGTAAAAGCCATGCGAACTGGGGTATTGCGTTCGGCAACCACCGATACACGACGAACAGCTTCCATCAGCTCGCTGGTGCGAACGGTGGCATGGATTGGGGTGTCGCTTGGGAACAGCGAGCGGATCTTCGGGTATTCGCCATTGATCAGCAGCGAAGTGGTCCGGCGGTTGGAGCTTTCGAAGCCAACCATTTCTCCGTTCTCGCTCATTGCAAGCTTCAGCTCGCCAGAGCTCGAGAGAGTCTTGGCAACTTCGTTGAGGGTCTTGGCTTTGATCAGGAAGGAGGTCGAGATTTCTGCCTGGTTCGGAGTCCAATTGAGTTCACGCAGAGCCAGACGGTAGCGGTCCGTGGCCAAGAATGTGATCAGGTCATTTTCAATTTCAACCTTGATGCCGGTGAGAACTGGCAAGGTGTCGTCCTTGGACGCCGCAACGATAACCTGCGATACAGCTTCGGAGAATGCTAGGCCATCGATAGTGCCGGCGATAGCTGGAAGTTCAGGCAGGGTTGGGTATTCATCAACTGGCATGGTGGCCAGGTGGAATCGTGAACGGCCACAGGTCAGCGAGATCTTCGAGCCTTCGGTCTCCAAGGTGACCGTCGAGTTAGGCAGCGATCGGGTGATCTCAGCCAAGAGCTTGCCGGAAACCAAGATCGAACCCTGCTCAGAAATGTCCGCGGGAATCTCAATATGCGAGGAAATCTCATAGTCGAATCCCTCGAGCCGAACCAGGCCTTCATGGGTGGTGATAAGAATGCCAGCCAAAACAGGTGATGGTGGTCGCTGTGCCAGGGACCGGGCAGTCCAGGATACGGCGTCTGCCAATACATCCTTTTCAACGCTGAACTTCACGAAAAATCCGCCTTTCGGAACCCATAAGTCTTAAGTCAGGCCAAGAAGGTTGTTCCCTCGCCAAGTTCTTAAGCATAGAGCAGGTAATTGCACGTTTTATCCATCTAATCTTGCCACGCCCTGATAGCGCAACGTCTGCTCAATGAACGAAGTGTGGACGATGCAACAAAAAATTGTTCTGCACAGGATTTGGCTCGAGGGTGTGGAGTGGACTCGTTATTTGGATGATTAAGGGTTTAAAGGAGAAGTGTTAATAACCCTTGTGGATACTGTGGATAAGGCCTGTAACCCCAGACCCGCCCACGATTGTGCATGTGAACAATCTGTGGTTGAACATGAGACTCAGTTCCATCATCCTGTTGATACTCAGTTCCATGATTTTTAACGTCCACATGGTTTGCGCACTTATCCGCAGGTCGTCACCAAATCATCCACAGTCTTATCCACACCTGTGATTTCTCGCCGCTAGTGCTCCCGCTGGCTCTGCTTAATCCGGTTGGTTAGCTCGGTGACCTGATTAAAGATCGCTCGGCGCTCGGCCATGAGCTCACGGATCTTACGATCCGCGTGAATCACGGTGGTGTGGTCGCGGCCGCCAAGTTCTGCACCAATCTTCGGCAGCGACATGTCGGTAAGCTCACGCAGCAAGTACATGGCGATCTGGCGCGCGGTGACCAAAGTACGAGTTCGCGACTTGCTGTTCAGCTCATCAATACTCAGTCCGAAGTACTCTGCGGTCTGCTTGATGATGGTCGACGGCGTGATTTCCTGGGCCCCGTCTTCGCTGATCAAGTCCTTGAGCACGGTTTCGGCCAATGCAAGGTCCACGGGCTGGTTATTCAGCGACGCGAAAGCGGTGACACGGATCAAAGCACCTTCGAGTTCCCGGATATTCGTGGAAATACGCGAAGCAATGTACTCCATGACATCACTTGGAGCTGAAAGATTTTCAGCGTCGGCCTTCTTACGCAAAATCGCAATACGCGTCTCCAGCTCTGGTGGCTGAATATCGGTCAGCAGGCCCCACTCGAAGCGCGAACGCATGCGGTCTTCGAATCCCTGCAGCTGCTTGGGAGGCAGATCAGAGGTGATGACAACCTGCTTGTTGTGGTTGTGCAGCGCATTGAAGGTATGGAAGAACTCTTCCTGGGTAGCGTCCTTGTTGGCCAAGAACTGAATGTCGTCAATGAGCAGAATGTCGACATTGCGGTAAGTCTGCTTGAAACTTGCGCCCTCGTCGTCGCGGATCGAGTTGATGAAATCATTGGTGAACTCTTCGGAGTTCACGTAGCGCACGCGGATGCCCTTGTAGAGATGGCGTGCGTAGTGGCCAATGGCATGCAGCAAGTGAGTCTTGCCCAGACCTGAATCACCATAGATGAACAGCGGGTTGTAGGCCTTGGCCGGCGCTTCGGCAACAGCAACGGCTGCGGCGTGGGCAAAGCGGTTCGATGAGCCGATCACGAAGGTGTCGAAAATGTACTTCGGGTTCAGCCGGCCGAACTCCTGCGAATTCGATGGGGGAGTTGGCTGCGGTGCTGGCTGGGGGCGCGGACCAGGAGTCTCAACGACTGCTGGAGCTGACGGCGCGGCGGCTTTGGCTTCAGGCTCATCTTCTTCGAGCTCATCCGAGAGCGAGAGATCAACGCTGACGGCGCAACGGATCTCGTCCTGGAAGACTTCTCGCAGTGCTTCATCCAGCGGCTCGCGCAGCTGAGTCTGCAAAATATCGCGGGTGAGGTCATTGGGTACCGCAACTAAGAGCGTCGTACCGATTAGTCCCTGAGGTTTAGCCAGCGATACGAAGGCACGGTAACGCGCCTTGACGCGATCATCATCCTCGATCTTCCGGATGACTTGGCGCCAAGAGCTACCAATGCTATTGGTTTCGTCGCTGCTCACTAAGGGCGCCCCGCTTCCGTATAAATGCAATCTTGGTCACAAGAATCCTGTTTCCAGGCTTCTGAAACGTCGTTTTCTGGACCACGTCTGCATTGATTCTATCCATCATCCACACAGTTATGCACAGCTCCGTGGAAAAAGCGGATGTTATTACTGTGGAAAACGGGTTTTCCCTTGAAATCAAGCGTTTTTCGCTGCGAGATGACTAGCTGTTTTGCGGAAAACTGTGAATTTTCTTTCGTTATGCACAGCCTTAATCCACAAGTCTGGGGTAGATTATTCACAGGCCGACTCTCGAAGTAGGGAGCATGGGCAGAACTCGTGCGCCAATTTGACCTTGCGCGCATAGTTTTCTATTGTTATTCAGTCCTATGCGCATCTTTTTGCGACTTGCTCATTTTTGGAAGAGCCCGCGAAAAAAGCGCATTTTATAAAAAGCACGAGCGTCATCCTGTTGTTATCCAGCTAGCTAGTAACGGGTAGTACGCATCATCTAAAACGTTTTGGAGTGTCACCGTGAGCAAGCGGACTTTTCAGCCTAACAACCGTCGTCGTTCGAAGAAGCATGGCTTCCGCCTTCGTATGCGTACCCGTGCAGGTCGTGCCATCCTTTCGGCACGTCGCGGCAAGGGTCGCACCGAGCTGTCCGCATAAATTTGCGAAACAGCTCTTGGCAGCATGACTTCAACGAGCTCAGCTAAAGAGCAACCCGAAGCCGATGTTGCCTAAGAATCAGCGACTGCGCCTAGCGCAAGACCTTACAGCCACTGTACGTTCCGGCGTCCGAAGCGGACGCCGGAACGTCGTGCTATATGCACGGCACCGAGAAACCGAAGAGTTCCTTGGTGACAGGTTTGGATTCATTGTTTCCAAGGCTGTAGGTATTGCCGTTAAAAGGAATCTCACCAAACGACGAATGCGGGAAATCGCCCACGAGCTGCGGCGCGTGGACGGCGACGTCGATTTCGTCTTCCGTGCACTTCCTGGCGCCGCCGAACTCTCTTGGGAAGAACTCAACTCCCAGGTCAATTCAGCCTTCTCCGCTGTTTTGCGCAAGATTGAGGCGCGCTGATGCGTAAGGACTTAGCTCCGCGTACCGGTTTGCTGTGGTTCATCATCGATATCCCACGCAACATCGTTATCGGGCTGCTCAAGACTTACCGAAAACTCATCTCGCCACTATATGGCGATGTATGCCGATACTTTCCTAGCTGTTCTGCCTATGGGCTCGAAGCAGTGACTCAGCACGGCGTTGTCAAAGGCGCCGGATTGACCACTTGGCGGATTCTCCGATGCAATCCGTGGTCCCACGGAGGCGTCGACCACGTTCCTGAGGGACCGAGGATTTGGCCAGAAGGCAAACTGCCGAGGATCATAGTTCTGAATCATCCTGTGATTCCCGACGATGAAGACGCCGCGGAAAGCGGCCGCAAGGAGCTCGACCACTGATGAACAACTTCCTAGACACGATACTGACTCCGTTTACGTACGTAGTCTCGTGGGTTCTGTGGGCATTCCACGAACTGTTCACCGCGATTGGAATGAACGGGGATTCGGGTGTTACCTGGACCTTGTCGATCATCTTCCTCGTGCTGCTGATCCGTACTTTGCTGATCCCAGTGTTCGTCAAGCAGATCAAGTCCCAGCGCGCGATGCAGGCACTGCAGCCTGATCTGCGCAAGCTGCAGGCCAAGTACAAGGGCAAGACCGACCAGATGTCGCGCCAGGCTATGGTTCAGGAGCAGCAGGCGCTGTTCAAGAAGCATAAGACCAACCCGCTGTCTTCCTGCTTGCCCCTGCTCGTGCAGATGCCGTTCTTCTTCGCGCTGTTCCGCGTTCTGAACGAAGCCTCCCGCGCCAGCGATGATGGACGTTCGATCGGCGCTCTGTCCGCTGAGCACATCCGCAGCTTCGACAATTCCTCGATCCTGGGCGCTCCGCTGTCCGAGACCTTCTTGGGCACCATCAATTCCGGTGCCATCAACTGGGCAGTGATCATCGTTGCGGTGGTCATGATCCTTGCAATGACCGCATCGCAGTTCTTCACCCAGCGACAGCTGATGACCAAGAACATGAGCAAGGAGGCCCTCGAGGGCCCGTTCATGCAGCAGCAGAAGATGATGCTGTACATCCTGCCCCTGGTCTTCGGTATCGGTGGTATCAACTTCCCAATCGGTGTGCTGATTTACTGGACCGCTTCGAACCTGTGGACCCTGGGCCAGCAGTTCTGGGTTATCCGCAACAACCCGACCCCTGGTTCGGAAGCAGAGCGCGAACTTAACGCTCGCCGCGCCGCCAAGGGCCTGCCTCCAGTAGGCGTGAAGAAGGAAGACGCTGATGCCGCTGCCGCCGCCGCGGCAGAGCAGCAGGCCAAGGGCCAGCGTGAACAGCCGCAGCGCAAGAACCGTCGAAAGAAGAAGTAGCCATGACTGCAACTGAGAACATCGACGCACCAGAACTGGAAAACCAGATCGAAGACGACCAGGAAGTTCTGGACGAGGGCGACGTCGCCGCCGACTACCTCGAAGAGCTTCTGGACATTGCAGATCTGGACGGCGATATCGACATCGAGATCCGCGGTGGCCGCACCTACATCTCGATCCTTGCCGAGGACGCAGACGCCTCGTTGGAGAGCCTCGTAGGCAAGGATGGAGAAGTCCTCGATGCCCTCCAGGAACTCACCCGGCTGGCAGTGCTCACTGCTACCGGTGAACGTTCGCGCTTGATCCTGGATATTGCCGGCTACCGCGCAGAGCGCGCAGAACTGCTCCGCAAGATCGCTGAAGATGCTATTGCGTCGGTACGCGAAACCGGCGAGAAGACCCACTTGGATCCAATGAGCGCCTACGAGCGCAAGCTCGTGCACGACGTGATCGCCGATGCAGGACTGCACTCGGAATCCGAGGGTGAATCGACCCGACGCCATATCGTTATTTCGGTACTGGACAGCTAAGAACCATCACGCGAGAGCGTGCTGATCGACCTAAGGACCAACGACCATGACTGAGGACCTCAGCCTTACTGCAGAAGAGACCCTGGCTGCCGAGAAGATCTTCGGTGACCGCCTGGATCTTGCCAAGCGCTATGTGGAGCATCTGGCGACCTCGGGCATTGAGCGCGGGCTTCTTGGCCCACGGGAAGTACCCCGTCTGTGGTCCCGTCACGTGCTCAACTGCGCCGTGATCGAAGAGATCATGGAGAAGGACGCCGAGGTAGCCGACGTAGGCTCCGGTGCTGGCCTTCCAGGGCTCTGCTTGGCAATTGCCCGCGCGGACCTCAAATTGACGCTTATTGAGCCTCTGGAGCGCCGCTGCATCTGGCTCTCCGAGGTTATCGATGATCTGGGTCTGGACAACGTCACCGTGATGCGTGGCCGTGCAGAGCAGATGGTCGACGTCGTCAACGCACGCTATGTCACGGCCCGTGCCGTATCTGCTCTGACCAACTTGGCTGGACTGACTATTCCATTGCTACACGGACAGGGCGAGCTCATCGCCATCAAGGGCCGCTCCGCTGTCGAAGAGATCGCTAAGGCTACCAAGGCGATCCGCAAGCTTGGCGGCAGGGAAACCGAAGTGCTCACTGTGGGCGAAAGCATCCTTGCAGAGCCAACCACGGTGGTTCGCATCAAGGTTGGCTAAGGTTGACGCGATAGTCTGTTAAATAGTTATAGAAGCGAAATGGCTTTCATCCTCATAGTTTTCGAGGATGAAGCCATTTCGCAATCTGCATGACTTGTTTTGAATGTTTCACGTGAAACATTATCGGTGCACGCCATGAGCATTAGGTGCATCAATTCACGAGGAGGAGTTTTACCTTTGTCTAAGACTAAGGATTCATCGGATAGCGCGTTTGATTTCAACGACTCGTCCTCGCCTTTGGCTACTCAGATAGCTAGTGAACATCGTCGTCGCGAAGCTTTGGAGGCCCGCAAGGTGCCAATGCCTGAGAAGACCCGCTATTTCACCATTTCCAACCAGAAGGGTGGCGTAGGCAAGACGACGACCACGGTGAACCTTGCCGCCGCCCTAGCCAAGGGCGGGCTAAACGTCCTGGTCATTGATATCGACCCGCAGGGCAACGCTTCTACCGCGCTGGGCATTGAACACCACGCTGAAGTAGACAGCATTTATGACGTGTTAATCAATGATCTTCCATTGGCTGACGTAGTAGCTACATGCCCAGACTTGCCAACCCTGCAGGTCGCTCCTGCAACCATTCACCTGGCAGGCGCTGAAATCGAGTTGGTTTCATTAGTAGCCCGCGAACAGCGCCTGCAGCGCGCCCTGGATGACTACGCGCGTACCCGCCAGCGCAAGGGGCTGCCTCGCTTGGACTACGTCTTCATCGACTGCCCGCCAAGCCTAGGCCTGCTGACCGTTAACGCCTTCGTTGCCGCTCGTGAAGTTCTCATCCCAATCCAGTGCGAGTACTATGCGCTCGAGGGCCTGAGCCAGCTACTGAAGAACATTGAAATGATCCAGAAGCATTTGAACTCCAAGCTGACGGTTTCGACGATACTGCTGACCATGTACGACGGTCGCACGAATTTGGCCGCGCAGGTCGCCAACGAAGTCCGTGAGCACTTCCCAGAGCAGGTGCTCAAGGCCGTCATCCCTCGTTCGGTACGAATCTCTGAAGCGCCGAGCTACCAGCAGACCGTCATTACTTATGATCCAAATTCGACTGGTGCATTGTCGTACTCCGAAGCAGCCGTAGAGATGGCTGAACGAGGCGCGTAAGACCTTATAAATACGTTTCACGCTGGAAAAGATCATCCCCTTAGATTTTCGTTTGTTTTTCCAGATCTATCTGATGCGGATGCGAGATTCGTACGGTGAGAGCCACGGCTGACGCACTGTGCGCATCCCCGGTTCAAAGCCAAAAAACAGTAGACTAGTCTCGGGCTGAAATTTCGGATGAAAGGGCGTGCGAAGAACATGGCAGATAAGAAGCGGGGATTGGGCAGGGGACTGGGTGCCCTTATTTCCAGCTCACCGGCGACGGCGGCTCCTGAGGAAAACCAGAATGTTTCACGTGAAACAGCTCCTGTAGATCCGGCCGCGGAAGCGTCGAAGTCGCGCGCTACACGTCCTGTCGATATGTTCTTCGAACCGGGACGCAAGTCCTCGGCACCTAAGGCGCCAACCACTCCCGCAAAGCCGGCAAAGCGCGCTCGCGCAACTATGCCTGGCTTGAATACAACTCTTGGGGGAAAGAATACCTCTGCACCTCAGGAAGACGCATCAGCTGAGAAACCAGCACCTAAGAAGACCGAGCCGCAACCTGTAAAATCAGACTCTCCCGATCTTGTCGAAGTTCCTGGCGCACAGTTCGCTGAACTCGACGTCCAGCTGATTCACCCAAATCGCAAGCAGCCGCGTACCAACTTCGATCAGGAGCATATGGATGAACTCATCCATTCGATCCGCGAAATTGGATTGCTTCAACCTATCGTGGTCCGCCCTTCCCGCGAGAAAGATGACGCTCCGTATGAGCTGGTCATGGGTGAACGCCGTTGGCGCGCGACACAGGCGGCTGGCCTAGCGACTATCCCGGCCATTATCCGCGACACGCATGACACCGATCTGTTGCGCGACGCCTTGCTCGAGAACCTGCATCGCTCACAACTGAATCCACTGGAAGAGGCCGCTGCTTATCAGCAGCTTCTAGAAGAGTTCAATTGCACCCAGGAAGTGCTTTCAGAACGAATCGGACGATCCCGTTCGCAGATTTCCAATACGATTCGCTTGATGAAACTACCTCCACTCGTTCAGCGTCGTGTTGCGGCTGGCGTTCTTTCTGCCGGTCATGCGCGCGCGTTGCTAGGACTGTCGAACAACGAAGTCATCGAGCAGCTGGCTCAGCGAATCATCAATGAGGGCTTGTCCGTGCGCGCGACCGAAGAAGCAGTGGCACTGAGTGACGACAAGCCACGAAAGCCAGCAAAGAAGGCGCGAGAGACCCAGCGCAATGAACGCCTGGACTTCCTGGCAACTTCGCTCGCGGACCGCTTGGACACTAACGTCAAGATTC
Organism: Glutamicibacter sp. NPDC127525; assembly: GCF_042672105.1. Lineage (NCBI taxonomy): Bacteria > Bacillati > Actinomycetota > Actinomycetes > Micrococcales > Micrococcaceae > Glutamicibacter > Glutamicibacter sp. NPDC127525. The sequence goes on from NZ_JBHXVN010000005.1 coordinate 90,764, forward strand.
AGCTTGGCAGCCGCAAGGGCAAAGTCAGCATCGAGTTCGCTTCGGTGGATGATCTGAACCGCATCATGCAGGTTATTGATCCGACTATGAACTCGTAATTTCATGAACTGGCGCATGTTTCACGTGAAACATGCGCCTTTCTTGTATCTAGAGCCTGTGTTTCACGTGAAACAAATACTCCATGCGAGGTTACTGCCAACCAAGTATGAGGGCGGCACATGGAGACGAATCGTTGGTGGGTAGGAAACCGCTGCTGTCCATAAACGGATACTTAGGTGTGCCCGCATAGCTTTCGCATCAAATGGATCATGAACCACAGCAAGTGAGTATTCGACGCCTTGGGGACCACCCAATATTGCCATTGGGGGCCACTGATATTGCAGTTGGGGACCAGTACCTCCCGCGTGAAAGCCACCGGCCTCCAGCGGGTGCCACCTGATTCTGTACGGCGCCGATCTCCTCGCGTCACGTGTGTCTTCCTGCCCAGTGCCGGCTAGTACGGTGGACGTTCCGGTCCATGACCATCCTCTGCATGGCGACTGGAGTCGCCCCTTCTGCAGACACCGCGTGCAGGACACACAGGACCGGGCCGCGGTAGCGTTCCCTGGGCACGGGCCGCCTACGGAGATGCTTCCCGTCAGGGTCCCCGGACAATGGCTCCGCTATCACCGGCAGGATGTTGGCCGCCGTGCACGTCCCATTGTTGGCAGTGTCCGGCAGACTGCAGGGGCGATCGATCGGAACCGGACCTGCTCACATAGTTGCACCCGCCAGACCACCGGCAAAACGGCTCCCCGCAATGCCACTGGTGGCTCCCACGGAAAATAATCAGATTTTCCCGGGGTAGTCCCCACGTGCAATATTGCTGGCCCCCAAACAGTCAATTATTCAGCAAGCATAAAACTGATTGTTGGCATCCGCCGTTGGCTTATCAAAGAGGGAACGTACATGCCGATGGCATGAGCACGAAGTAGCCACGACGCTGTCCAGAAATGTAGAGAAAGCAGGACACACCGTACCAGGTTCGGGATTGGCACCGCATCGCTGAGCCGAGCCCTTCACCTCGCTTCGTAACCATTCTCCGATGCCTGCTCCTGAGGATCAGCGAGCCATTCAGTTTAGGTCACCGAAATGCCTCCACTTAATGAATTCTACGGAGAACGGGACGAGGATAGAACGCATGATTCGACCCGCCTGGCTGCGGGAACTACCCCAGCGGATACGGATTTGGGCCGCCAGTATTCTGCTTGGTAGGACATCCGGGGCGATAGGTGCCGCATTTGGGGCACAGTATTCCGGCTACCTTCCAGTGCGAAGGAGAACACAAGGTGCGATCAGTAGAGACACTGATGGTTTTCGCGGTCTATCCCTGCCTGGCTCTACTCCATCTAATGCGCAGTGGCATGTGTCAGCCATGCTTCTTAGTTTGTTCGAGGACTGATGTGCAAGGGAGCCAGGATGCTGTCCGCAACTGAGCACAACTCCGAAAACCTTGGACCGAGAAGCCGTATCGGGCGATTCCAAGGGTACGTTTCATCGTTCTTGCTTAGGGCAGATATGCAACGGCGTTGAGTAAGGACTGCATACAGCATGTTCTGGAACAGCAAGATCAGATAGTCAGGCATACCGTGATGACTCTCTGAGCAGCAAGGTGGGCGTATAGCGATGCCACGAGAGCCGGGAGTCGGGTAGGGGAGAGGAAGGCTCGCACGAAGGCCGTGAAGGGCCAAGGAAGGCCGCTATGGACTTATGGCAGGACCAACCGGGGGCAAGTTCGGAGGGGTGCCAACGCTAACTGAATGCTAACCATTGAACGACTTTTGAATATTCACCCCACCTGATCCATTCAACAGACATTCTGAGGGAAGGATCAATGTGGAACAGTACGCAGAGATCCGTCGACTGCATTGAGCAGAAGGCGTGCCAATAACGGCGATCTCGCGGCGACTTGGCATCGCACGTAACACCGTATGTTCAGCATTGGCAGTCACCGAGTCTGCAAATGACCTGCAGACGAAGCATGGTTCCATCGCTGACGCTTTCGAACCAGAAACCCGCAGGCTGGTCTGCGAGTATCCGCGCATGCCGGCGACGGCCATCGACGAACGAATCGAATGAACGAATTCCATCTCCACGTTGAAGAACCGGGTCGCACTGATATGTCCGGAATACACGAACGTGGGCCCTGCGGACCGGATGTTCCACGAATCAGGGCAAGCCGCGCAAGTGGATCTGTGGTTCCCCAAGCCACGGACATCTGTCGGATCCGACCAGGCTCTGATCCTGCCGGAGCTGATGATGAGGCTGTCGCATTTGAGGGTGTTCAAAGCGCTGATGATTCCTAGTTGGCAATGCCCGGATCTGAGCGTTGGGATGTGGAGCTAGAACGACGATGATGACGCGGTCCTCAAGAGCAGAATCTGGGACCGTGAATCCGCGATTCGGAAGCAAAAGGAAAGACACGGAAGTCAATTCAGTGCTTGCCGAGCCGCTGGCTAGCAGGAGCATTCTGGCTCCACCGAGAGATTCTGAGTTCAAAGAGCAAACCGAATGCAACCAGTTGCTTGAATCCTCTTTCCTTCAGAATCTCAGCAAACAGCTCGACGGGTGTCTACCGAAAGCCAATGTACACCGTTCAGCCCGATCCAGGTCCGGAGCATCGACCGGTCGCCGTAGGCTCTAGGCACAATGATCATCTCGCCTTCGATGCCATCAGTACCGGGCTCAGCCATCGGGCACGATGGAGAAGGACCTATAGCATGAGTCTGGGCCGCAATAATTAATTGGTGCATCCTTCAGACATTGGCCGGATTGTTGATTCCACGGTGACCATGGATAGAGGGTCTGCGGCCAGCCGGTGGTGGCTGATCCTCCGCGGTGCTGGACAAGCTGAATATTGGACTTTTCGAGAGCCGCCAATATTGCGGTTCTGAGCCACCCAGTATTCTGTCCGCGCGCGCCGGTGGTTGCGTCTTGCTGATGGATGAGTGGCTTTTGGATCCTCCAGCCGGCGGGTTGCTGAGAATCATCTTCGAGCTCATAGGGCGGCGGTATGACGCTGCATCCACCATTTTCTGTACGCAGTACAAGCAATCGGATTGGCGTGCCCGGCTGGACGCTGGTGCGTTGGCCGACGCGATCATGGATCATGTCGTGCACGATACGATTTGGGTTGAGACCGGTGGGCGCAACATGTGTGAGGTGTACTCTCGGCCGGAGCATCAGCCACGGGGCGTTGATTCGATGGAATCCTCGTTCAGGACTGCCTGCCGGACTGATGATCCGGCAGGTGGTTCTAAGGGAGACTATTGGGTGGATCTGAACCACAATAACGACTGGCCCAGAAGCGCAATATTGGGTGGCTCTCAAACCACCGAATATTCACAAGCACCAGATGATTACCGATCCGGCACATGTGCAGATTACTGCGTTGTGCGTTGAGCAAGATTCGACGCACAACCGTTATTTGGCCACGACCACGGCTGCGTGGTCGCGTCACGCCAGGTATCGGCCGGCAATAGAATCCCTTGCCTGGACATCCACGACTTTCATGATGACCAGTAATGCGTACTTCGGAAGAAACGATTGAGCAGTTGGCGAGAGCCATGAAAATGCCATCAATCTGTCGGACGTGCAAGTAGCATGTTGATCCAGCACATGATGAGGGATGGACTCGTGAACCTGCCGGGCCAGGACGGCGATCATCCCGACAGCTATGCTCGTGACCTGTAGAGGACCGCCATGGGCGGTGAATACTAACTCGCGTATTGCGCTGGGTGTCAAAGCCTGCCGGCAGTGGTATCCAATGCTCTTCGATGAACAGCTCTGGCTGCGCGTAAAGGTTGGTGGCGGCGCATCACGGAGGGAAATCGACTCATGAGTTGCTGCGTCTTATGCAATACAAACTGTTGATCATCGTCAAGGTGGATTACATTCCATTCGGTACTGCGGCCGTTGATGCAGCTGATCGTTATTAACAGAAGTCGGTGCTAACCAGGTCCAATCCGCCGATTGTCCGCTGGGGTGAGGCCAATGGTGACGAGGTTGATGCCTCGGCGAATACTGATTGCTTGGTTCACCCTGAGGAGAGGCTGTCTTCGCCTAACCATCCATATCGGGCGAAGAACCGTCCGGTTTGCTGACCAATGCCGAGCTGGCGTAGGGAGAATTGGACGGTACAGGTCCGATTCCGTTTGACGATAAGAAGGCGATTTTCAGTTGGTGTTGCGGGCATGACCGGAACTTCTTATGTCGAATGCGCCATGCCGTGCGATGGGGGAGTGGTACTAGCCCTTCCCGAAGCCATTACGCGCCCCCTGAGCCAGGGCACGCTGATGAGAAACAACGACTCCATTAAGATTCCTGACGCAGGTGTGGGATTAACATTGGTGCGCACCCTTGCCGAACCGACATCCAGATCTCTAGAAATCCGAGTTCGAGCTGTCATGAAATCGTGTCACCGTCTCTCGAATTTCTTGAATCGGCGACTGCGACTGGTGGGGGGGCGGAACCGCAACATGAACACTGAGAGCAGCTGCCTTGAAGCAACGTTTCACGTGAAACATGATCCAGACCACCCTTCGAACCTGCTGACGTCTGCGAAGCGAAACGTGTTTCACGTGAAACATTAACCTGACCGCCCTTTGATTGTCCTGAACTCAACGATGCGCTTGGTGTTTCACGTGAAACAACCAGAACGACCTGAAAGCACATGCAGGGTTGACGTTGCACAGAATGGAGCGGCCACGCACGACCTGGGCACCCCGCCCCCGAGATGAATAGCTAATGATGCTATACCCACTACCCGCAGGCTGACAGCCTTTGCTGAGATGAGGCATAAGAAGCTTGCTGAATACATGCGTAGGCCTGTACGAGCGCCGGAGAGGACCTGTCTGGCCGGTGCCTACGTGAGAGGACAGCGATCAGCCTGCGGCTTGCGGCGCGGACATGAGGAAGTTCGTTCCAGCGCCAAAAACCCGGCGAGCACGCACGGCGTGCAGGAAAGTAAGAGCGTCGCGAGATGCCGAGGGATAACTTGACCCTTGGTCCCATACGCGCGGAAGGTGAAGCCTGGATACGATCGTCCAACCACTTCAACGCCAGCAGCTGACAGGAGGAAATGACGCCAAGGCCCTAGGGAGGGGTCGAGCAACAGATGGCCAGAAAGCCTTAGGAGTGACTTATGAGGCTGCAGAAGCGCGTCCTAGGCGGATGTATGGGTCTCCGGGAGCCCTCTCGGGCATGAGCGGCCCGGCAGCGCTCCAGATCCCGCTCATGAGCAAGGTGAGCGAAGGGAAATCCAGAAGGATCACAACCTTCAATCCAAGAGAGTAGGAGGATTAGCGGTGAAATAGGTTCACTAGAGTCTCCGCAAACCCGGCTCAACCCGCTCCTGCTTTTGTCCCGGTTCGAAGGAACTATTCACTAGAAAAAAGCCCCAAGGTAAATAGCGCGGGAATTCGGACCAAGCTGTCCATGCACCAGCCGCGCAATAGGTAGGCATGATGCCGTGGAGTGCGAAGCCCCAGGTGCCGAAGCCCGTAGTAGTGATCAACCTAAATTTCTCAGGGTTGGAGAACTGGGCGAAGACCTCCATTAATTGAAAGGCAAGAGAACCTGAAGGAGGGAAGCGTGTGAATGAAAGAACTTATATGTGGGGTTAGTACTGGCCCTCGGGGAAACCGACTTCCCGAAAGATAGGTAGCGCGCTGTTCAGAGTTAGTTGATTGCACTAGGACCTAGTGCAGAATTGCAATGACCTGATCAGAGAGAAACCCCTCCGATCACTAGCAGATTGGAGATTCAGGCCTTCTCTTCGCGAGTCGACAGTAGGGCAACGAGCATGAGTCTAAGGCCTTTGTCCCTGATGCAGGTTCTACCGGCAAGCTTCGCCCCGATGGGTATGAACAGCTATTCAGCGATGATGTGGCTCGTTCGCTCCACGGCAATCGACCTCAGATTCATTCAATCTTCGACAGGTCGCACCTCATCATTACCCAGCGGCCCATGTGACAGTTGCGCAGTGGGTGATGACGTATCGGCACGAAACATGGTTTGGGCCGCAGCAACTGACTTACGACAACAACTCACAAGCCGAAAGATTCTGTTCTGCTTACTGCGTGCCAGTTTAGCCAGAGAACGTCCTCAGGAACTCGTTGCTGAACCGTTCGGACTTTGGAGGAGATAGCATCATGGATTCTGACGATTGACGGCGAAACAGTAGGCTCAGTGAGCAACCAGTGGATACGCGGAAGGGGAGTGCTCCGCTAATTCCCTGGAACTCCGTTAGCCCTGGCAGTTCTCACTGCGCGTTGAACCCTCCCCAATAATCAAGACCAAGAGATGCTGTTCCAGCTAAAGACGCCCATGAAAACTGAGTGTCGCGGCGACACGGGGATGCGGCAGTCGGCATGGCCTGGATTATCCATGGACAGAATTTGACGCAATTTCGACCGGAAGCGGATAGTCCCATGAGGAATTGGTTTTGGCTGCCTGTCAGAAAGCACATCCAATCAGCTAGCATGTGCGGCGTATCCGGATGCGTTTCCGCGGCCCTTCACAGTGCAGTCTGGAATTGTGGGCCGAAGTTGAAGGGCTAGAAATACGGCGATTGCGGATCGCTGAATTTTGCATAGGACATCAAGATTCAGAATTCGGGAACCTGTCTAGGTGGCCAGAGAAACGATCAAATGCGAACCCGAACTTGCCGGGTCCATTGCTGAGCATGAAATGCGCATCTTGGCTGACGGGTGCCAAAGAACTGTGCAAAGCGTCATAGAACAGAGCCAGAATAATAAAAACAAATATTTTACCTTGGATATTCGCAACAGCATGTCAAAAGGGCCTTCAGATGAAGAACCGGCTCAACCTGAGCTGGGGTAAGGCTCGGAAACCGCCAGAAAACGAAAGCAAGTGAACTTCTCGCGGCGCCACGGTTAAATAAGAAGTGGGGACCAACCTTGCGGTTGATCCCCACTTCAATCATGTTCTTGGCTTACAGGTATTCTGCGAAGTCCTTTTCGATGACAGCCTTCGGCTTGGCACCGATGGAAGTAGCGACATGCTCGCCGCCCTTGAAGACGTATACGGCTGGGATGCTGGTGATGCCGTACTTCGCGGCAATTGCCTGGTTCTCATCGACGTTGACCTTCACGACGTCGACCTTCGCAGCGTGCTCTTCTGCGATCTGATCCAGGATTGGACCGAGCTGGCGGCAAGGGCCGCACCATTCAGCCCAGAAATCGACGATCACTGGCTTGTCGGCATCCAGGACATCGGCCTGGAAGGTTGCTTCAGTTACTGCTTTTGCGTTGCTCATGAGAGACAACCCCTTTCTGAGAAAACTATTAGGCGGTAGCGAGGGTTTCGGAAACGTTGGCCAGGTAGTGCTCCACGTCCTGGGCCGCGGCGCAGCCCGAGCCGGCCGCGGTAATGGCCTGGCGGTAGGTGGAATCGATGACGTCGCCGGCGGCGAAGACACCTGGCAGCGAGGTCTTGGATGTGCGGCCTTCAACGGCGATGGTGCCTTCGGAAGTCAGCTGCAGCTGGTCCTTGACCAGATCCACGCGTGGGTCGTTGCCGATGGCCACGAAGATACCGGTGACATCCACGGTGGATTCTTCGCCGCTGGTGCGGTTCTTCACGACCAAGCCTTCGACCTTATCGGCACCGTTGATGCCGATGACTTCGGAGTCCCAGATGAATTCGATCTTCTCGTGGGCCAGGGCGCGGTCGGCCATGATCTTCGAAGCGCGCAGCTCGTTGCGGCGGTGCACGACGATGACCTTGGAGGCGAACTTGGTCAGGAACAGTGCTTCTTCCATGGCGGAGTCGCCACCGCCGATCACGGCGATTCTCTGGTCGCGGAAGAAGAACCCGTCGCAAGTGGCGCACCAGGAGACGCCATGGCCAGAGAGGCGCTTTTCGTCCTGGAGGCCCAGCTCGCGGTAGGCGGAGCCGGTGGAGACGATGACAGCACGAGCACGGTAGATGGTGCCGTCAGCCAGGGACAGTGTCTTGATTTCGCCTTCGAGGTTCATTTCGGTGACGTCGTCGAAGAGGATCTCGGCGCCGAAGCGTTCGGCTTGCTTCTGCATGTTGTCCATCAGGTCTGGGCCCATGATGCCCTCGGGGAAGCCTGGGAAGTTCTCCACGTCGGTGGTGTTCATCAGTTCGCCGCCGGCAGTGACTGAGCCGGCGATGACTAGTGGGTTCAGATTCGCACGGGCGGTGTAAACCGCGGCGGTGTAACCGGCCGGACCGGAGCCGACAATGATGACGTCGCGGATTTCGTCGTTCTGTGCTGAAGTCACGGGGGTAGAACCCTTTCGTTCTAATAATGCGAGGTGGATAGCAAGGTCTAACCTCACTATCCACCTCAACGCATTGCTTTCGTAAAAAATTCCGCTTCTATTACTTGGCGGAGAATTCACCGATCTGGAGACCGAATGGACGTGAATCATTGCCGCCGGATGCCTTGCGAGGCAGGTCGGTGATGTCCAGGAACACGTGGGTTCCTTCCATGTAGTCCTTGTCGTCGTCCTTGGCAGTTACCGATACCGAAGGACCGGAGAATGAACCCTTGGCTACCGACTTGGCATCGCCCAGGTCTTCGGATTCGCCGACGAGGATTTCGTAGTTGCCGCCGGTGCCGTTCAGGCCCTCGAGATTGACCTCGGAGATCTTGGACTTCTCGTCCAGTTCCAGGATGAAGACCATGTTGGAAGCGAAGCCGCCGAAATCAGCGGTGGTGTACGAGTACGTTGAGTAGGTGCTCGAGGCGTTGCCGTCGATCATCTGGCCCAGCTTGCCATCGGTTTCGGAGTTCAGCTGCTGATTGCCGGGAACCAGGCGGGATACGTCGTCGATCTTCGGAGCAGGCAAGGCGTCCTCGGTTGAGTCCTTTTCTTTCTCGGTCTCGGATGGCTTTTCCGGGGACTCCACGGCAGTTGGCTGCTCGCCATCGGCGGTGGTGTTCTTGTCCCCACCAAGGAAGTTGAAAGCGAACACGACTGCAACAATCAGCACGATGAGCAAGACGGCGCCAACCAGCAGGCGAGTTCCCTTGGAACCGCCTTCTTCCTCTTCCTCTTCGCCGACCTGGGGGTCCTGGGCAGGAGCATTCTTGGCAGCTGCGGGGAAGGTCGAGGCTTTCGGGGCAGCGGCAGCGGCGGCACCCGCAGCGGCGCCTGCGCCGGCTACGGCACCCGCAGCGGCGCCTGCGCCGGCTACGGCTCCAGCTGCTGCAGCCTTCTTCTTTGCCGGCTTCTCATCTTCCTCGGCAGGCTTCTGGGTAGGCTTGGCCGGCGTCTTGCCCTTGGACTGCGCAGCGGCAGCCAGGGCCGCAGTTGCGGTGACATTAGGCTCGTCTTCGTCTTCCAGGCGGGACACCTTCGGCTTGTCTTCGGCCGCTGGCTTTTCAGCTGGCGCAACCGGGGTAGCCATGGTGGCGGGAACCTGCTCATTAGGCGCAGTCTGGTCGAACTGTTCTTCTTCAGGCTGTTCCTGGTTCTTCTTGCCGAACCGGTTCTTCAGTCCTGCGAAGCCACCAGCCAAGGCGGAACCGATCTTGCCCTGCTGCTCTGGTTCGTCTTCGTACTGCAGCTGGTCGTAGTACTCGTTGTCGTCTTCGTAGGTCTCAGGGACGGCCTGGCGGGACTCGCCGAAGATCTCGGTGCCCAGGGTGTCGGTGAAGAACGGCTCAACATATGGAGCGTCGTCGGTTTCCAATACCAGGTCCAGCAGGTCCGAGGAACGCGCGGTGTTGGCGACGAGGTAGGTCTGGTTGGCATCGGTGATGCCCAGATCCAGCACCTGAACGTTCGAAGCGCGCTCGCCCATGGCGATTTCGCGTGCGCTCGTTGCCAGCTGCGATGAATTCTCCACGGAAGCCACCATGATGCTGACCGAGCGGTTCAGTACCTGGTCTACGCCACCGAGTACCAAGTCTCCTTCAGCTGATGAAAGGACACTCTCGGTTACTTGGTAGCGACCGCTGAGGACAGAGCCGACATCGATTGGCTGCGACACGTGCATCTCCAAGGGGTTGATTTTGGTTCGGTGGCGGTCCACGGACCACCACCTGCCATGTTACCGGTCAGATCAAGCTATTTGGTGCCTATTTGCCCAGAATCACTAGCAAGTTTCAGCGGACCATCAGCGATTGAGTCCCGGGATTCTGCGAAGGATCGGACCCAGGAACGACTGGAGCTCCGGGACCTTGGTTTTGTACAGCAAGCCAATGAAGACGATGCCCATCACCAGCGCGACAATAGCCACCGAAACCAGGGCGCTGAATACGGAGTCGTAGGCGAATCCGAAGTTGAATCCACCCAGCAACCAGAGCGCGATGCATCCAATGATGGAGGAGAGCGTAGCCATCCAACCGACTCGAATGTAGGTGTCGATGACAGAGGAAACACCGTAGTTGCCGTAGCGGCGCTTGATCAGATAGTGGGTGCCGATGCAGGTCAGCACGTTGGTCAAGCCGTAGATGAAGGCAATGGCGGCGGCGATATGCAGCGGATCGACCACGGCTGCAGCGGCGAACGCCAAGATCAATCCGAGCCCGGCGGTGGCCGACTGGATCAGCATCGGGGTGCGGGTATCCTCCTCTGCGTAGAAGACACGCAGCATGAAGAACTGCAAGGACTTGAACGGCAGCCCAAGCGCGGTGAGCACCAGCAGCTGCCCGAGAGCGCCCGCGGCCTGCGCAGCATTCTCGGAGTTGCCGGCAAAGAGCCTGCCTAGCGGTCCGGCCAGCACGATGAAGACCAGCGTGCAGAACACGATAGGGATTGCGGTGGAGCGCATGCCCTGATTGAGCAGCTTGCCAACATCCTTGCGGCGGTTCTCGGTGAAAGCCCGGGCGAAGTCGTTGAACAGCACGGTGGCGACGGTCAGCGCGAACAGGGAGTGCGGCAGCACGGTGATCAACTGCGAGGTGTTCAACGCGTACTCGCCGGCTACCGAGGCGGCCTGTTCGGGAGGCAGCTGCGCTCGAGCCGCGGTAGCTCCGGACACGATCTTGGAGTACACCAGCGAGGAGAGATTGCCGATCACCATGGCCGCCAGGGTCCAGATCGCCAGCTTGCCCACGTGGCGCAGTCCCATGCCGCGCCATTGGAAGTCCAGTGTCAGTTTCAGCCCGGTCTTCTTCAGTGGCCAGAACAGCGCCACCGACTGCAATACGATACCCAAGGTGGCACCGCCAGCCAGCCACATGGTCTTGACGCCGCTCCAATCCTGCATCGGGTCGCCCGAAGAGTAGGCGCCGAAAGTCAGGATGAAAGCGCCAATGACGATCAGCTGGATGATGTTGTTGACCGCAGGAGCCCACATGAATGCGGCAAAGCGGCCATTCGCGTTCAGCACCTGGCCCAGCACTGCGTAGAGCCCATAGAAGAAGATCTGCGGCAGCGACCAGTAGGCAAAGGCCGTTCCCAACGCGATCATGGGCTCGGTCCAGTTATTGGTGAGCACTGTGATCAATGGCCTGGCGCAGAGCGTGAGGATCAGAGTCAGGATACCCATGCCCACGACGGTCAGCGTCACCAATTTCGACGTGTACGCGGCGCCGCGGTCCTTCGCCTTGGAGGCCTTGATCAGCTGCGGGATCAGCACGACGTTGAAAATGCCGCCGGCCAGCAGCATGTAGATGATAGTCGGGATGATATTGGCTTTTTCAAAGATGTCAGCCACCGAGGTGACCGAACCAATGGCCATCGCCAGCAAGGCCGTGCGCACGAAGCCCAGCAAGCGGGAGACCATCGTGCCGGAGGCCATCAGGGCATAGATCCTGGAGCGCGAGCCAACAGGCTGAGCTGCCTGCTGCGGGGGAGGTCCGGCGACTACGTCCATGGCTCCGGTGTGTAGCTGATCGGAGCCCGCAGATGGATTAGGAACCTGAGACATGCTTTGTAAGGACCTCGCGTGCCAGATCAGCGATCCGGCGCTCATTAGGGAAGGACAGGCGCTTGCCCAGGGAACCGATGGGGACCCAGGCAACATCGACGGCTTCATGATCGGGATCATTCTCGATCGTCAGATGCCCGCCGGTAGCTTCCAGCAGGAAATGGTGCACGGTCTTGTGCACACGGTAATTCGTCACGGTGAACCAGTAGTCGACCGAACCCAGCGGGGCGAGGATGCGTCCGGCAATGCCGGTCTCTTCCTCGATTTCGCGGATAGCCGCTTCCTCATTGGTTTCCACGCCCTCCGGGTGGCCCTTGGGCAGGCACCATTCCAGCCGTCCGCCACGGTTGTACCGGGCAATGATGGCCACTGGGAAGGTGGGGTCGTTGAAGTCGATCACGATGCCGCCGGAAGAGACTTCTTCCACGGTCGGCAGGCTCGTGTGACCGCCAGTTGCCTGCGCGCGAGCCATTGACGCAGTCAATGGGGTGCGCTTTGGGGCAGACGGGATCGGTCGGTTCATGGAACCACTCTATCGAGAAAGTACCGTTCGCCGCCTGATCGACGTGGACAAGTAAGTTATCTCGCAGGCAAATCCGTCGGAATTTCAAGCATTCTTCCGGGATTTCTGGCACGCTTAAGTAACTATGCATGCACTTCCCTCGCCTGACGCACTGCGTCAAATCCTGCCCTCGGTTATTTTCGACTTGGCCGACCGTTTTGTTCGGGCGGGCCATGAATTGTCGCTGGTAGGTGGGCCGGTTCGGGATCTGTACTTGGGACGCGTATCCCCGGACCTCGATTTCACCACCAGCGCTCGCCCGGAAGAAACCATCAAGGTGATTTCCGGCTGGGCCGATAACGTTTGGGATGTGGGACGCGAGTTTGGAACTATTGCCTTCAAGAAGGGCGAACACACGCTAGAGGTCACGACCTACCGCGCTGATGCCTATGACAAGGAGTCGCGCAAGCCGATCGTTGCCTTCGGTGATAACCTGCACGACGATCTCTTCCGTCGGGACTTCACCATGAACTCGATGGCTCTGCGCTTGCCGCAGCTCGAGCTGGTGGATCCTTTCGACGGCGTAAGCTCGCTGGAAGACGGGTCCATCCGCACCCCTGGTGCACCTGATATCTCCTTCTCTGACGATCCGCTGCGCATGATGCGTGCTGCCCGTTTTGCTTCGCAGCTGAAGATCGAAGTCAGTCCAGAGGTGCGCGAAGCCATGAGCGGAATGACCGATCGGATCGACATCATTTCCTCCGAGCGGGTTCGCGATGAACTGGTCAAGCTGATCAACGGTGCAGACCCGCGCGCGGGAATCGACCTTCTGGTGGAAACTGGCCTGGCCGATAAGGTGCTGCCCGAAGTCTCGGCACTGCGTCTGGAAATTGACGAGCACCACCGGCACAAGGATGTCTACCAGCATTCGCTGACCGTGCTGGAACAAGCCATGGCGTTGGAAACCGACGAAGAGGGACCTGTTCCCGGCCCGAACTTCGTGTTGCGCTTCGCGGCGCTGATGCACGATATCGGAAAGCCGGCGACCCGCAAATTTGAACCAAGCGGCGCGGTATCCTTCCGCCACCATGACATGGTGGGTTCGAAGCTCGTCAAGGCGCGTATGCGCGCCCTGCGTTTCGACAAGGACACCACCAAGTCCGTAGCCCGACTGGTCGAGTTGCACATGCGCTTCTATGGCTACGGCGAGGCCGGCTGGACCGACTCGGCGGTGCGCCGTTACGTCACCGATGCTGGAGACCTGCTCGAGCACCTGCACCGCCTGACCCGTTCGGATGTCACCACCCGCAATCGCAAGAAGGCCGACCGCCTAGCTTTTGCCTACGACGACCTCGAGGCGCGCATCGCGCAGATCGCCGAGCAAGAAGAGCTCCAGTCAATCCGCCCGGATCTTGACGGCGAGCAGATCATGCACCTGTTGGGAATCAAGCCGAGCAAGGTCGTTGGCCGCGCATACAAGTTCCTCTTGGAACTGCGTTTGGACGAAGGCCCGCTGGGCGCGGAAATCGCCACTGAGCGCTTGCGCGCCTGGTGGAAAGAACAGCCTGAAGCCCAGGAATCGGCTACCGAGGGGTAACCTCTGACCTGAACACCAAGGGAAAAGCACCTGAAATCCGCATGGATTCGGGTGCTTTTGCCGTCCCCGGGAAAGTGCTTAAAGTTTCTGCGCAAATTTGTAGCGCATCGGGGATAATCCATGTATGCTGAATACTGTGATTGGGAAGTCTCAATGAGACTTGCGGATCGAGAAAACTTTTCAAAGAGGCCCCATGGCATCCATGGCCGGCCGAGAGCAGATTTTAGGAGGTGGCGAAATGATTAATACCAATTGGTACACAGAGACTCATCGCGGAGCGCGATTTATTGGCGGCTCTCCCATGTCTCGTCTGTGCAAGCTCATTTCCCCAACCTCCGGACAAGCGGATTCCTAACTCACGGTAAATCCCGCATAAGTTCCTGAGGTTGCAGGTCAGTAATCGACTCTCACCCTTAGGAACTTTTTTCATGCCTAGTCCACTGTTCTCCTCATCCGCTCAACGGGCAGTTCGCACCTCGGAATTAATCTTCGCAGGACCAGAAAGCCTGAAAGCTCGCGCCATTTCAACTACGCGCCAAGATCTTCCCTCCCCTTCTACTTTGACCGAAGGGAGGGACAGCAAATGAAAAAGCGTCAAGACAAGCGCAAGTTCACCAACCTTGATAGCACCGAGTTCAACCGCCGCATGCGTCAGCGTGAGCTGAAGAACCACGTGCCACCAGAAATGTACCTTCGAATTCGCTAAGGCCGGCAACGCCATTACCGTTGCCCGCTAACAAGAATCCGAGGTACCCATGATGAACTCGCAAGGCATCGCCAAGAGGCCCGCCGGCCTGCAAGCCGGCGGGCTTCTCCGCATCCAGAGCACTGTCGAATACAGCAATGGCCAGGACCGAACGGTCCTGGCCATTGCCTTTCCGCTAACGCGGAGGGCTAGCGCTCGATGTCGCCGCGAATGAAGGCTTCCACCTTGTTGCGCGCGGTCTCATCGTCGTACTGCTCTGGTGGCGACTTCATGAAGTAGCTCGAAGCCGACAGGATCGGACCGCCGATGCCGCGGTCCAGGGCGATCTTCGCTGCGCGTACGGCATCGATGATCACGCCGGCCGAGTTTGGCGAGTCCCAAACTTCCAGCTTGTATTCCAGGTTGACCGGAGCATCGCCGAAGTTGCGGCCCTCGAGGCGGACGAAAGCCCACTTGCGGTCATCAAGCCATGCAACGTAGTCGCTTGGGCCGATGTGCACGTCGTCTTCGCCCAAGGCGGCGGAGGTGTTCGAGGTGACTGCCTGGGTCTTGGAGATCTTCTTGGACTCCAGGCGATCGCGCTCGAGCATGTTCTTGAAGTCCATGTTGCCGCCAACGTTCAGCTGGTAGGTGCGGTCCAGGACAACGCCGCGGTCTTCGAACAACTTGGCCATCACGCGGTGGGTTATGGTTGCGCCGATCTGGCTCTTGATGTCGTCGCCAACGATTGGCACACCGGCGTCAGTGAACTTCTGCGCCCACTCTGGGGTGCCGGCGATGAATACTGGCAGGGCATTGACGAATGCAACGCCTGCGTCGATGGCGCACTGCGCGTAGAACTTGGCGGCCTGCTCGGAACCAACTGGCAGGTAGCAAACCAGGACATCGACTTCGTTGTCCTTCAGGGACTGGACGATGTCAACTGGCTCGGCTGCAGACTCTTCGATGGTCTCGCGGTAGTACTTGCCCAGGCCATCCAAGGTGTGGCCGCGCTGAACGGTCACTCCGGTGGTTGGAACGTCGGCAATCTTGATGGTGTTGTTCTCGCTGGCCAAGATGGCTTCCGAGAGGTCGAGCCCGACTTTCTTGGCGTCGACATCGAAGGCGGCAACGAACTGAACGTCGCCCACGTGGTACTGACCGAACTGCACATGCATGAGACCTGGAACCGTGGAATCAGCATCGGCGTTTCGGTAGTACTCAACACCTTGGATAAGGGAAGTGGCGCAGTTGCCTACGCCTACGATGGCAACGCGAATCGGGTTCGCCGACACATGAACTCCTTATTGAAATGTATAAAACCTTTGGGCAATAGGGCGCGCAAAAGCGCATTGCGCAAATTGACCCATAATGATCTTAAGTCTTAATGGAGTGCAAACATTCCCAATCGTGCCCGGTATCACCGAATAACTATCGGGGCGGCCGCTCTGGGCTAGCGAAACCGAGGTTATTACTGCACTGTCTCAGCGCAGCTGCACCAATAGCAGGTAAAGCACCTAAGGATTGGATACTACTGACAGTGACGATCAATTCAGGCATTAAAGTGACTTCATGGGCTAAGACCTAGTTGGTCATGACCATGAGTTGGCGCCATTTTTGCGTGCTAGCCCGAACTGGTGCCGCAACTTCACCAAAACCCTGACTAGCGGTGCAGGCAACGTGGTTCTGAGGCGGTGGCGCAAAGGCTGGCGGCGAATATGCGCCAGCATTTCCGGATCAGTGTGCAGCTTTCCAGCTCGAGCTCGCTGCGCGAGAATCTCGAGGGACTGAACGAAACTGTGGTCCACCCTGTGGAAGTAGTTTTCCCGCAACCAGGCTTTGGTAGGTTCACCGAAGCTCAAGCCGGCGACGTCATCCAAGGTGCCGATGACGCCGGAGGCAACAAAGACCGTATTGATCATCTGCGCGCTGACGCCGAAGTCGGAAAGGACCAGCGTTGGCAACCCGCGATCAATGGATTCCAAGGCAGCAGTCGAAGACACTGTCACCAAGGCGCTGCCATCGGCCAATGCTTCACTCATCGATCCGGTATCGAAGCGAAGCCGCGACTCGGGCCCGATCCGCCGTTCGGACTGCAACTTCTCGAACAGCGAATCGTACGGGAACGCCTCGAGATGCGTTTGGGGCTCACCGGCCTTGGCGCGGAGCTTGACGATCACCTCAAGTTCGGGATTCATCTTGCTAGCCTGCTCGAGAGCCAGCAGGATCGACTCGCGTTCGCTCTCTTGGGCAGGTACCTTCGCTTGCGGCGCGAACACCAAGCGTTCGACCACCTGCTTTTGCGCTGGCGGGAATCCTGCCGAGTGCAAGAACGGGAGCTTGCTGACCATGATGGTCGGCTGGTGCCCTACCTGGCCTTCGATCATGAATGAGAAATCACGGGCTTCGGCATGCGAATGGCAAATGAACGCATCGCCGGCTCGACGATAGTTCCACCCCTTCTGCGTGGCGGGGAATGCCACGCCAGGCAGGGCGGAAATCAGTGCGGTGCACCGGCCATCAGTCGGCTCGGTGCGAAGCATGCGAGAGTAGATCTCGGCAACTACCGGCCCGGTAGCCGAAGCGAAAACAATGTCTTCATCTACGGTGTCGGCTTCTAATTGGGATACGGAAATCACCTGCAGGATATCCGGATCCAGATCCGTGCCTTCAAAGGCGGCTGCGATCTGGTCGGCGGTCGGCATCACCGGGGTCCGCGCCAAATACACCTTGCGATCCCATGCGGGACCTAGGCGGTTCAGGAAGCTCGTTGCCAGCTTCAGATAGGAATCCGAGTCGGCGATGGCAAGTATTGATGGCTTCATCGGCTGATTCACACCTTCAATGAACTGGATAGGTGCTCGCGCAACTCGGATGGGGTACCAGGGGTCCACCAGCTGTCAATCACGGCTTGCGGATAGAGGCAGCGGGCATCAGGACCCAGCAGCAGGCGCAGGGATGGAATCACCGTGGAAGGCAAGGCGCGGATCTCCTGGCCTGGTCGCAGGACACGCAAACGCATTTCAATGGGAACGGTGTGCTCCTTGAGCACCACCTGATCAATCCTCGAGATCTTCTCCAGCAATTCGGGAGTTTCACGGCGATGCGGGAAGTACGCAACCGGGCCTTCGGAAGCGATCTGCTCAATCCAGCGCAGATACGGCTGCTCAAAAATCAGCTCATCAGCCACCATCGCCGAACCGATCAGCAAGGTTGGTTCGGTGAACTGCTCGGCTACCGGCTGGGTAGCGAGCCATTCAAACTTGTGCTGCGCGAATTTGATCCCCAGATCAGCCATCTTCTGACGGGATGCCGGGTCGACATACAACGCTGAAACAATCAACAGGCGATCTTCACGGGCCAGCTGGCGCAAACGATGCCAGGTCGCCAATCCCATTGCCACGCGTGCTGCGGAATTCCTGGTCCGGGCGCGCACCAACGGGGTGGGCTCATCGGAAATGAGCTGCTTGATCAGGGCCAGCGTAGCCATGCCGTCATCGATGATCACGATTTCCTTGGCCCGTACGCCTGCCAGCAGCGTGCGCTGGATCTTGCCTGAGTAGGCGTCGCCGGTGACATACCGATCGGCAGCGCCCTTGGGCTGCGGAGGCTTACGAGCGGCCGGTTCAAAATGAACCCCTGCAGGGGCATGATTCAGCATTGCCTGCGTCGTGGCTTCCAGGGGCATTCCCTGACGGGGGATGATCCGGATGTCCGTGCCCAGCAGCCCTGCGGCATGCGTTTCTACCGCCGAAAGCAGCTGCAGTGGCGACTCCACCCAAACGTGCGCGGTGCCGAAACGCGGGCGTGGCACCTCGTGGGTGTCATGTTGAGTCAGTTTCATCATGGTGAGGGTCATTTTGCCAGTCGGCTCAGGGATTTGGAAAGCGTGTCCAGCTGCTTGGAACCATTGCGCAGCACACGGCGCGAGGCCCCGCGGACTTTGGAAGGCAGCGAGCGGCGCGAGCTGATGTGCGCCCAGCGTGGAGGCAGCTCGAGCCTGGTGATGCGCCGGCGCTTGAAATGAGCCGAGAACTCCGGGTAGTGCGCGGACAAGAAGGACTCGGCCTGCTCGCGCAGGTGAGGCAGTTGCGCGGCCTGCATGCAGTAGGCCACGGCAGCCAGCAGTTCGGTGAGGCGGTCGCTGCCGCCACCGTGCGCCGGAACCGGCACGTCCTGGACGAACAAGGCATGGATGATGGACAACGGGATGCGGTTGGAATTCTCGTAGGGAGCCAGCGCCTGGAGCAGTCTGCCGGTGCCCACTGCGTAGACCTCGGTATCCAGGATGTACTTGGCGGTGGCCAAGCCTGTGGAGAAGCAGGAGATCACCACGGCTGGACGTACCGCCGCGATGACGGTTTCCGCCAGATGATCGGTGCCGACCAACCGGAAATCCAGCCCCATGTCCCTGGCGGCTGCAGACAAGCGTGCCGCTGAGGTGGCGCTGGCCGATGGGTGCGCCTTGAACAGGACGGTGGAAATTTCCCGGCGGGCCACCTCGTTGAGCATTTCCAGATGCAGCTCGAATTCTTCCTCGGCATCCATCAGGCCCAAGGAACCCAGGTACTGGCCGAGGATCAGCGCACTGCCGGTTGGCAGATCGAATTCTGCCCCCTGGGCCAGTTCGCCGAAGATTGCAGCCAGGCCGCCGGTGGCCAAGACCTCGCGCCGCGGCTCGAGCTCTGCGAGCAGGTGAGGCTGCAGTCCTGGAACCAAGTCCACATGGATGGTGCCCATGACGCGCTGGCGAAGCGGCATTGGCAATCGATTACGGGTTGGGCCATAGGACATCAAGCCGTCGGAGTGGATCCACAGCTGGGCATCAAAGAAAATACGCGCCAGCGCACGCGCCGGATTGACCTGGATGGATTCCAGAACCAAGGTCAAGGGTTCATTGCCCAGATCCCAAGCGCTGCGCAGGAGGCGTTCGAAAATATGCAGCTCGTCCTCACGCGGGTTGAACTGTGCCGGGCGACGCGGGGAGGTCAGCGCAGCGAAATCCACCACGCGGTCAAAGCGGGCGGCAAGCTTCTCGAAGCCCGGGACTTCATCCAACGCAGTAGTCAGTTCCGGAACCTGCGAGCCGTTAGCCAAGACGAGAATTCGTTCATCTGCCTCGGGGAGCAGTCCTGCATCGGCCATCGCGGCCAGAGAAGCAAGCTGGAAATAGCTGCTGGCTTCAATCAGTGCGATCACTTGGCGGCCCCGATCTGACCTGGCTGGAGGAAGGAGAGAATATGGCGGCGACGGGCAACGTCCATCTCGAGGGCAACCTGGCGGGCCATCGGCGCATCAATAGTGGTGAATACCTGGCGCAGTTTCTGCTTCATCTCCAAGCGGACTTCCGGCGGGTAGTTCTTCGCGCGCTTCTCGTGGTGGCACACGATGGCGAAGAACTGCCGCATCGCCTTGGGCAGGTGGCGATCCGCGTCCGGGTGCAAGCGCACCTCGGTGAGGATCTGCGAGTAGGCCGGAATGAAGCCGAGCTGACGGTGGTCGAAGACCTGGGTCAGCGAGCCGGGCAGGCCGCGGCGGTAGAACACCCCGGGGGAGGAAACGACGGAATAGCGCTCGGTGTTCAGATGCAGCTTCCATAGCCAGAGGCGGTCTTCGGCGCTGTGCAACTGCGCGTCGAAGTACATCAGTTCGCGGGCGCGCATCAGGTCGGTGCGGTACATGCCCGCCCACACGAAGGCGTAGTCCACCATGGACGGCGAATCGATAGGTTCAATGTCATCGGCCGGGTTCAGCGGCATGCCGCGCAACGCCTGCGGGGCGCGGTGGATGACGCGATTGGTGCCGGTGACACGCACATGATCGCAACGCACGAAGTCCACGTGCAGTTCGGTCAAGGATTCCGCCAGGGCTTCCAAATGCTCGGGGGAGTACCAGTCGTCGGGGTCGAGGAAGGTGAAGTATTCGCCGGTGACCTGTTCCAACCCGGCATTGCGGGCGGCAGAAACTCCGGCATTCTCAGGCAGCGAGATCAGGTTCAGGCCAGGCAATTGGTCTTGGTAGCTGCGAACCAGGGCAGCAGTCTGGTCATCGGAAGCGTCATCAACCACGAGCACTTCCAGCTCCCAGCGTCCCAGCTTCTGCCGGACCAGCGATGACAAGGCATCGCAAATATATGCTTCTTGGTTATAGGCGGGGATAACCACGGAAATGCGCCCGGGGATCAAACTCATCTGTGCTTCAAGGCCTTCCTCATGCAGACAAAAATAAACGGCGGTTGGACCCGTCGGTGAGTCCAACCGCCGGATACGTTGGCGTGCTTAGGCGTCGACGCGGCGCAGGCGCGAGAGCGGTGCCAGCTCGCCTGGGAAGACCTTCTTCACGCCGTCACCCATGGCCTGCTCCAGGATGCGGATGTCGCGGATCAGCGACTCGAAGCCCTTTGGCTCCAGCGACGAGGCCTGGTCCGAACCCCACATGGTGCGGTCCAGGGTGATGTGGCGCTCGACGGTCACTGCGCCCAGGGCAACAGCAGCCAGCGAGATCTGCAGGCCGCGCTCGTGGCCCGAGTAGCCCACTGGGACCTGGTAGCGGTCGCGCAGGGTCTCGATCATGCGCAGGTTGGCCTCTTCAGGAGGCAGCGGGTAGGTGGAGGTAGCGTGCATCATGACCAGGTTCGAGGTACCCAGGGTCTCGACGGCCTTGTCGATCTGCTCGATGGTGGACATGCCGGTGGACAGGATGATCGGCTTGCCGGTCTGCGCCAGGGCCTTGAGCAGCTCGATGTCGGTGACCGATGCGGAGGCGACCTTGTGGGTGACTGCACCCTGCTCTTCCATGAATTCGACCGATGGAACATCCCATGGCGAGGCGAAGGCGTGCAGGCCCTTGGAGGCTGCGTAGGAGATGAGTTCCTTGTACTGCGCCTGGTCGAACTCGACGCGGTAGCGGTAGTCCAGGTAGGTCATGTCGCCCCATGGGGTGGAGCGGATCTTGTCGCGCATGTCCATCGGGGTGGAAATGTCCGGGGTGCGCTTCTGGAACTTCACTGCGTTGGCACCGGCTTCAGCAGAGATATCGATCAGCTGCTTGGCGATCTCGATGTCGCCGTTGTGGTTGATGCCGATCTCGCCGATGACGTAGACCTGCTGGCCTGCGCCAACCTGGACGTCGCCGATAGCAACAGGCTTGATGTCAGTAGTCATGGAAGTCATGGGTATTGCCTTTCAGTGGGTGAAACTTGGAGAACTCTTGGTGGCGGTGCGTGCGGCGAGAACCAGTTCGGCTAGTTCCCGTACCGCTCCGTGCCCGCCCTTGCGGGTCAGTTTGTACCGTGCTGCCCGGTGCACATCTTCCTGGGCATCGGCCACGGTGATCGGCCAGCCGACCAACGCCATCGCGCCCAGATCGTTGATGTCGTTGCCCACGTAGGCAACACGAGCCGGATTGATGGATTCGTCAGCCAGCCAGCGGGCCAGGTATTCGGCCTTGTTGTCGATTCCGTGGGCCACTTCGACGTTCAGCTTGGCGGCGCGGGCGGCGACAACAGGGTTGATTTCCTTGGAGAGAATAAGGAACTTCACTCCGGCAGCCCGCAACCGGGCCACTCCCATTCCATCGGAGCGGGAGACGCGCACGGTTTCGGTTCCGTGCTCATCGACATACGCGGTGTCCGGGGTATGCACCCCGTCGAAATCCGTGATGACCGCGTCGACTTCGATCGGTTCCCGGGTGGCCGGAACGGCCAGCCCAGCGAGCAGCAGGTCTGCCTCGGTATCGATGTCGATGCCGTGCTCTGCTGGAACTTCGTGAACCCGGACCTTTCCGAAGAAACGGTGCCCTGCCTCGCGGAATCCGCGGGTATCCATCACGTAGAAGGCCCCGGTTTCGCGGAAGCGCGGTTCGCGATCCTGGCGACGCGGACGGTGCAGCTTGTCGTGGCCTACGGCGACCGCTTCGCCCTGCGGATCCAGGCCCCAATGGAAACCGTGGTCCGCAACAGCTGCGAAGCTGACGTCGGCGCGTTTCGAAGAAACCGCCGCAATGGCTGCGTCCAGATCCTCCGGATCGATGAACGGGCTGGTGCACTGGATGAACACGGTGATCTCTGGCTGAGATTCCGCATTCGCTAGCGCATGGAGCAGAACTGACTCGCTGCTGGCCGTGTCGCCGGCGATATCTGCCGGTCGATCGATGACTCGCGCCCCGTAGCGAAGCGCTTCGGCCTTGATCTGCTCATGGTCGGTACTGACCACGACGTCGCTGACTGCCGCCGCGGATCTGGCTGATTCGATTGCGCGGCCCAGTAGCGATTTGCCGCCGATCTCACGCAGGTTCTTAAGCCGGATGCCCTTGGATCCTCCCCGGGCGGGGATGATCGCCATGGCATTTGGCTGGTTGGTTTTGCTCACGAGTAAGACGCTATGGGCACAAGTTAACTAAGAGGGGGCATCTGGGTTAACGCACGGTGAAGTGCCGGTGTAATCACCTGTTTGTTTGCTGAATGCGAGGTCAGCAAGCGTTTTACGTACGATTCGGTGAATCCGGAAGAGGGATTTCGAGCCCTCAGAACCGCATAAAAGATCAAAGCGACTAATGAAACATGAGTGTGCAAGGCGGAGCTTAGGCACAGAACATTTAGGCTGGAGGGTATGCACGAGCCAAACCAGTCACAGCCCACGCGTGGCCCCCTGCGGATTACCGTGCCATCACGCGCTGACGGGTTCCTTCGACAGTTCACCGCAATGATCGGTGGCCGCCTGGGACGACACAGCGATCCAGGCCGAGTCGATCCAGGATTCTTCAGCGTGGAACGAGTCATTATCCTGATGACCACCGTGGGCGCCTTGCTGATGCTCCTTGCCAAGAACCCCTGCCGGGTCAACGGGTGGACTGGCAACAACCCGTACGCCTATGCGTGCTACAGCGACTGGGTTCCGCTGTTCTCCGCCCGCGGCTTCGCCGAGAACCCCTGGGCGCCATTCAGCGCGACCGCCCAGTTCGAGTACCCGGTACTGATGAGCACGGTGGCCTCGGCCGTTGCCTCGATCATCCCCACGGGGATCGAAAACCGTTCGCTGCTGTACTTCGACATCAACCTGCTGCTCGTTGCGATCCTGTGGATGGTCACCGTGATCGCCACCCTGCGGATGACCGGGCGCCGCCCGTGGGATGCCGCAATGGTGGCTATTGCCCCGGGCATCATCCTGGCCGGCAGCATCAACTGGGACATGTGGGCTGTGGCCTTGCTGGCCCTGGGCATGCTGGCATTCGCACGAAAGCACACCGTCCTTGCCGGGGTGCTGATCGGCTTAGGTGCCGCGATGAAGATCTATCCGTTCTTCATCCTCGGCGCGGTGCTGATATTGGCCATTCGCACCGGCAGGCTCAAGACCTTCTGGGTGACTGGCGGAACCGCCGCGGCGACATGGGCACTGGTGAACCTTCCCTATGCGCTGGCGTTCCCCGACTCGTTCATGCACTTCTTCAACTTCTCTTCTGAACGCGGGGCAGGCTTCTCCAGCTTCTGGCACGCATGGAATGTCATCGCCGATAACAGGGGAGGGGTCCCGCTCTTTGAAGCCGAACAGATTTCCCGTTACGGCCTGGTCCTCTTCTTCCTGTGCTGCGTGGGCGTCGCAGTGCTGGGCTTGACTGCTAAACGCACCCCGCGCCTGGCCTCCATGGCCTTCTTGATCATTGCTTCCTTTGTCATGGTCAATAAGGTGTATTCACCACAGTTCATCGTCTGGCTGATTCCGCTGTTCGCCCTCGCCTTGCCGCGCTGGCGCGAATTCGTTGTCTGGATGCTCGTGGAAATCGCGCACTTCTACGCTGTTTGGTTCTACCTTGATTCCCTCTCTGCGGAAGAAGCGCAGAAGGCCTTCCCTGAGACCGGTTATGCGGTGCTGGTGCTGGCGCATATGGTGATGCTGGGATACCTGATGTTCTTGGTGGCACGTTCAATTCTTGATCCACGCCACGACCCGATTCGTGCCGTGGGCCAGGATGATCCTTTGGCCGGCCCATTCGCCGGACTGGAGGACCGCTGGACCCTGCGCGGACTGCTGCCTCAATCCAAGAAAACGAATGAAGTGGCGGGAAATAAATCATGAGCGATGTTGCCGTTGTCGGTGCGGGACCCAATGGGCTAGCAGCCGCAGCAGTTGCTGCCCGTGCTGGATTAAGCGTCACGGTATATGAAGCCAACGACACCATCGGCGGGGCCGCCAGAACGCAGCCGCTGAATGGTTCTGCAGCGAAATTCGATTTGGGCAGCGCAGTGCATCCGATGGCCATGCAATCCCAAGCCATGCATGAACTGGGCGTCCACGACAAGGTGGAGTTCATCGTCCCCGAGCTGTCCTTCGCCCATGTGCTGGATCGCCGGACTGCCTACGCGTACAAGGATCTGGAACGCACCGGGCAGGAACTTGGAGGCGCGGACGGCGAGATGTACACCCGGCTCCTGGGCCCGCTGGTCAAGCAGATTGACGGGGTCAGCCAGACACTGCTCAATCCTCTGCTGAGGGTTCCCTCGAACCCCGCAGCGTTGGCGACCTTTGCCGTGAGCACGGTGGCGGGCATGGCCGTCAAGGAACTCTTTTCTGGAAAGTTTGAACGCGCCGCCGCGCTCTACGCAGGCTGTTCCGCCCACGTTGCGGGAGGCTCTCGCGGACCGGCCAATGCCGGGGCAGGACTGTTCCTTGCAGCAACAGCGCACGGCAAGGGATGGGCCATCCCGCGTGGAGGTTCCCAAGCCATCAGCGACGCCTTGGCCGAAGAAGCGATGGCTCATGGAGCAAAAATCCTTACCGGCACCCGCGTCAACCATGTTGATGAGCTTTCTGCGCAGAGCATCCTCTTCGATACCTCCGCCGAAAACGCTGCCAAGCTTTCAACAGGACACCTGCCTGAACGGCTCTCGCACGCGTTGAGCAGCATCCGGCGCTCGCCGGGAAGCTGCCTGGTGCACTACGTCCTTTCGGCACCGGTTCCATGGCGCGACGAGACTCTGGGCAAGGCCGGCACCGTGCACCTGGGCGGCACCGCGGCGCAGGTCGGGAAGGCCGAACGCGCCGCAGTGCGCGGGGGAGCGGCGAAGCCGTTCATGATTGTTGCCCAGCCCTCGCAATTTGATGATTCGCGGGCACCGCAGGGCCAGCACGTCATCTGGGCCTACTGCCACGTGCCACTGGATTCTCCGGTAGACATGAGCCGGGAACTGAAGGAAATGATTGAACAGGCAGCCCCTGGTTTCAGCGAGACAATCATTGAATCCCATGTTGTCACCGCCCAGGACTTGGAAGTGCAGAACTCGGCACTGGTCGGTGGCGATCTTTCCGGGGGAACCATGGACCTGCTGGGCAGCATCAAGCGGCCTCGGATCTCGGCCGACCCGTGGTACCTGCAGTCCAAAGGACTGTACTTGGTATCCTCGGCTGCGCCTCCGGGGCCGTCGGTGCATGGCATGGGCGGATTCCTCGGAGCGCAATCGATGCTCAAACGGGAATACGGAATCGCAAACTGGAAATCGGTGAACTGAGAGGCAATGGAATCAGTGCTCGCGCAGCTCGTTGGCTGGGTCTTCCTGGCAGCACTCTGGTGGCTGTTTATCCGGCAATACCGCAAGGACCCACGCCGCTTGGGTCTGGCTGCACTTCTCTTGCCGCTGGTGTTCTTCACCATTTCGGCGGTCGTCGACCTGTTGACCAGTGTGATCCCCGGGTTTGGGTTCCTCTTCTCCATAGTGCTGGTGCTGACCCCGCTGATGGTCGTTGTCTTCGGTGCCGCGCTGATCTACAACGGGATCCTGATGTGCCGGCGCGAAGGAGCCAAACCTGCGAATCTGCTGTCATTGGCAGCCGGGCTATCCGTCTTTGTCCTGCCAGTCATTGCGGTGCTGCTGATTCGCATCGAATCCTGGTGGACCTATTCGCTGGCTTTCGTCCTGTTCATGGCCTCCGTCTTCACGGCGAGCTTGTTCGCCATGCTGTTGCTGTACGCATGGGTGCACGCCAGATACCCATCCAAGGGCGAAGCCGCCGCCGTGGTGGTCCTTGGTGCCCGCACAATCAACGGCAAGGTCACCCCGTTGCTGCGTGGCCGCTTGGACAAGGGCATAGACCTGCATCAACTGCAGGCATCTGCTCGCCCCTTCATGGTTCCGACCGGGGGACAGGGCCATGATGAGGAAGAACCAGAGGGCGTAAGCATGGCCCGCTACCTGCGTGAGCAGGGCATTGCCGATGAACAGATTCTGGTTGAAGACCGGGCCAGGGACACCCTTGAGAACCTGGAGTTCTCCGACGCCTTGGTCCGTGCCCAGCGTCCGGATGGCCAGCTGTGGTTGGTCACCAGCGACTATCATGCGCTGCGTGCAGCGATGGCGTCACGCAAGCTCGGCTTGGATGCCCGTGCCTTCGGCGGGAAAACGGCGGCCTACTACCGTCCGAGTGCCTTCCTCAGGGAATGCGTTGCGATCGTGCGGGATCAAAAGAAGCTGATGGTTTTGCTGGCCCTGCCCTTCGCATTAGCCGTCGCAGGGATGATGTTCGTGCTCACGACGACCTTCTAACTTCCTTGGCACCCTGGGACCATGCACCATCTGGTGCATGGGCCCAGTTTTCGGTTCCCTGCCATCACCCTTTTGGTTGAGCCATAAATCAGCACTGGGGGCGGTGAGAGCTGGGCTCGAATTCCTTAGGCTGGAAATATGATCCAGGCAGAGCAGTTGACGAAGAAATACGGTGGAAAAACCGTGGTCGATAATGCGTCGTTCACGGTCCAAGAAGGCATGGTGACTGGGTTCCTCGGCCCCAATGGTGCCGGCAAGTCCACCACCATGCGCATGATCGTGGGATTGGCCAAACCTACCAGCGGTGAAGTGCTGGTCAACGGGCACGATTTCAAAAAATCACGTCACCCGTTGACCGAAGTCGGCACCCTGCTGGAAGCTAAGTCGGTGCACAAATCCCTGACTCCGCTGGCGCATTTGCGTGCCATGGCGGCTACCGCGGGGATCCCGAAGTCCCGAGTGCACGAAGTGCTCGATCTGACTGGCTTGTCTAGCGTGCAGCGCAAGAAGGTCGGCGGCTTTTCGCTGGGCATGGGGCAGCGGCTGGGCATTGCCACGGCCCTGCTTGGAGATCCGCAGGTGCTGATCCTCGATGAGCCGGTCAACGGCCTGGATCCCGAAGGCGTGGCTTGGGTCCGCAACCTGGCCCGCCAGCAGGCGGCCGATGGCAAAACCGTTTTCATCTCCTCCCACCTGATGAGTGAAATGGCCCAGACGGCGGATCACCTGATCGTGATTGGCCGTGGCCGCATCATGGCCGATGCGCCGATCACTGAATTCATCGACAACGGTCTTGACCAGACCATTGTGCGTTCAGCCGACATTGAGATCTTGATGAATGCGTTGAATGGTGAAGGTATTCAGCTACGCCGGATTGATGAGCATGGCCTGGAAGTTACCGGCCCCGATTCAGAAACCATTGGCCGCCGTGCCTTGGAATACGGGGTGGTGCTCAGCGAATTGCGTCCGCTGCAACGCACCTTGGAAGACGCCTACATGGAATTGACCCGCGATGCCGTCGAATACCACTCGAACACAGTTGCCGAGACTGGCGGCGGGAAGTAAGGACATGTCTAACCATCTAGCAACCGCACCACATGGCAAGGTCACCCTCTTCGGCGTGCTGCGCAGTGAGTCCATCCGTTTCTTCTCCCTGAACTCCACCCGCATCCTGGTTCTCTTGGCCATCGTGTTCTATGTGGGCATTGCAGCCGTGGCCACTTGGGGCATTGGTTCGCTCAGTGCCAGCATGGGCGACACGGATCAGATGCCGGGCATGGAAGGCCTATCGGCCCCGGGATTCGCCGCTGAGCTCATCGGCTCGGGCCTGGTCTTCAGCCAGCTGATCCTTGGCGTGCTTGGTGTCCTGCTCTTCAGCGGTGAATTCACCACCGGTTCAGCGGTAAGCACGTTCCTGGCCAGCCCGCGGCGACTGCGTGTCCTGGCCGCCAAGGGCATCTTGATCATCCTGCTTACTGCCGTCGTCCAGATCATCAGCTCGCTCTTGGCCTTCGCGATCAGCAAGCCGATTGCCGAGAACTACCAGATGAATCTGGAATTCAGCAGCGACGCCTTCCAACGGGTGCTCTGGTACGGGACGCTGGCGGTGACCATGGCGGCGTTGATCGGTTTGGCGTTGGGGATGCTGCTGCGCAACTCGGCCGGCGGCATCACCAGCCTCGCTGCCCTGTTCTTCGTGCTGCCGATCATCCTTTCCATCCTGACCGCCTTGACCGACTGGGCGCAGAACATCGCGAAGTTCACCCCTGACCAGCTGGGCATGGGGTTGGCAACGCCCGCAAGTGTTGTCACCGACTTGGAGACCTGGCAGCAACTGCTGGGCGTGGCGGGTTGGATCGTGCTTCCACTGGTGTTGGGTGCAATCCTGCTGACCAAGCGGGACATCAAGTAGCGCAGGGATTGATCGAGAAAACTAGACTGGAAACATGAGCCAACCGACGCTGCAGGAAACTGTGGTTTCCTTCGATGAACTGGCCGCCAAGCGCATGGGCCGGATACGCCGTTATTTGCGTACCCACCCGCGTTTGGTGGTCATCGGTGCGGTAGTCATCTATCTGCTGCTCACACTGCCCGGTGTCCTGGTCATGGCAGCGATGCCAGAAGCAAACGCCACCGGCCTGCTGGTCGTCACCCTCGCCGTCAGCGCTGCCTTGTTGTACCGGCGCCGGGCACCGATGACGGTGATCATCCTGGTGTTCATTTTCGAATGCCTGGCCCTGGTGATTGCTGGTCCGCAAGGTGGACTGGGCGGGGTAGGCATGATTATCGCCCTGTACACGGTCGCCACCAGCTATTCGGCCAAACGCACCATCCCGCTGGCCATCCTGGCCGGCAGCTTCCAGACGGTCCTGATGGTGCTGATGGGCTTCCCCGACATGGCCGGAATGGAATTCGACCCGCAAGATGGAATCGACGAAACCATCTTCACGCGCGTCATCATCGCCGTCTCGGGCAGCTTCGTCATCGGTTTCTACATTGCCGCAGCCGCGGTGGGCATGAATGTGCGCAACGCGCGCATCCACGAAGCTGAACTGAACCACTGGGCCTCGCAGGTCTCCGGACTGGCCCAGGTGCAAGAGCGCAACCGCATCGCCCGCGAAATGCACGACGTTGTCGCCCATTCGCTTTCGGTGATGATTGCCCTGTCAGAGGGGGCACGAGTGGTGGCCAAGCGCGATCAGGTCCGTGCCGACGAAGTGCTCAATGAGCTCTCTGGAACCGGTCGCGCCGCCCTGGCGGATATGCGCCGCATGCTGGGCGTGCTTCGCCAAGAAGAATCCGGAGAGCTGGCCCCGCAGCCTACCGGCGGGAACGTGGAGCAATTGCTCGAAGGATTCCGTACCGCAGGTCTGCCGGTCTCATTTACCCATACGGGCGATCCTCTGCCGGAGGACACCACCTTCCAGCTGACCGTCTTCCGTATCATTCAAGAGTCCCTGACTAATTCCTTGCGCTATGCCCGTAACGTAAGTGATGTGCAGGTTCGCCTGGAACGGCGCCGCGAAGAACTGCGCATGGAAATCATGGACAACGGAGATGCAACGAGAGTTCCGAGTATCGGCAGCGGACGCGGTCTGCGCGGCATGCGCGAACGAGCCGCGCTCTTTGGCGGAACGGTTGATGCCGGACCGGTAGCCAGTGGCGGATGGATTGTGAAAGCGGTCCTCAAGCTACCCGAATGCAGCTTGCAGAACGAAAACCAGAAGGCAGTGAAGGAATAAGCGTGGAAGACAAAATCAAGGTACTGCTGGTCGATGACCAGCCCCTCTTACGCATGGGATTCCGCCTCATCCTCGAAGGTGAAGACGACATCGTCATCGCCGGCGAAGCTGTCGATGGACTCGATGCCCTTGCCCAGACGGCCGCACTGAAACCCGATGTGGTCCTGATGGATGTGCGCATGCCCAAGATGGACGGCTTGGAAGCGACCGAACGCATCGCCAAGGACCATCCGGAAACCAAGATCATTATCCTGACGACCTTTGACCTGGACGAGTACGCCTTCTCAGGGCTGCAGGCAGGAGCCAGTGCGTTCCTGCTCAAGGACGTGGCCCCGGAAGAACTGGTCCAAGCGGTGCGCCTGGTAGCTTCCGGCGACGCTGTGGTGGCACCCCGGGTGACTGCCCGCCTGCTGGAAACCTATGTGCGCAACGCTGGCGCCGGGAACCGGAACCAGCCGGCCGAAACTCCGCATGACCCGCTGCTCGATGATCTCACCCCGCGTGAGCAGGAAGTGCTGCGTGCGCTTTCCGAGGGACTATCCAACGCCGAGATTGCACACCGTTTCTTCCTTTCCGAAGCAACGGTGAAAACCCACGTGCGGCGCATCCTGACCAAATTGCATCTGCGCGACCGTGTTCAAGCGGTGGTGTACGCCTACGAGACCGGGCTGGTCATTCCATCCCAAGGCCTGGACTACTAGGCATCGCTGAGGCAGCAAAATGGCCGCCGGGTGAAACCCCATGGGGTTCCGCCCGGCGGCCATGGAGCTTTCTAGCGCTTATTGGCCTTGCGCTGCTTCTTCGCCGTAGAGCGCAGCTGTATCACGCGGGCCACCCCGGCGATCGCGACCACTAGGGCGCCACCAATAGCGGCAAAGAACAATGCCAGCCCGAGGTTGACCTGTCCCTGATACGCGAAGTAGTTCAGGGTCACCTGCTCCTGGTTCTGGGCAATGAAGATGATCAGCAGGATCAGCACGAGCAAGCCGAAGATCGTAGCGGTCCAGATACGACCCAACTTGGTCGCTGGGAGCTTATCTGCACCGGCAGGTTTGGCCCGTTGGACCTTGGAATCCATCGGTACGGTGGTCTCCACTTCGACCTCGCGTGATTCTGCTGGAATGTTCTCTTGCTCTGGTGTTCGATCAGCCGTAGCCATGATGAACTCGCTTTCCTTGTCTCCGGGACTGCTTTCAGCTTCGTCGAGAGCGAGGTGCCAAGTCAAGACCCGGATAGGGGTGTCTGCCAGGTTGCCAGGGCGGAGGCAGGCTCAGCAGGACATCAGCAAATGTGGTTCAGGCTACTAAGCTGGGAGGCAACTCGACTTTTCAGGCGGGAACCAAAACCTGAAGAACCGTCTGACAAACATCTCTTGACAGAAAGAAGTGAGTAACCAGCCATGGCACAAGCCGCAGCAATGGCCCACATTGCAGATCTGGCCGAATACGTCGCAACCTCGCCATCGAGCTACCACGCCGCGGCCTCGGCCGCGCAGCGCTTGGACGCTGTTGGATTCACCGGTCTGGACGAAAAGCAGGCTTGGAACCTGGTCCCGGGTTCCTACTACGTGGTCCGCGACGGTGCGATCATCGCTTGGGTGCAGCCAGAAGCTGCCACTGCGACCAGCGGATTCCATATCCTCGGCGCCCACACCGACTCGCCGGGCTTCAAGCTCAAGCCGAAGCCAACCACCGGTTCCAACGGCTGGTGGCAGGCAGGGGTCGAAGTCTACGGCGGACCGCTGCTGAACTCCTGGCTGGACCGCGAACTGGTGCTCGCCGGCCGATTGGTACTCAAGGACGGTTCCGAGCACCTGGCGAAGACCGAACCAATCCTGCGCATCCCGCAACTAGCGATCCATCTGGACCGCCAGGTCAATGAGGGCCTGACCCTGGACAAGCAGACCCACACCAATCCAATCTTTGGCGCCGGCGATCTGGCGGATGCCGACATCCTGGCGATCCTGGCGAAGTCTGCAGGTGTCGACCCGGCCCAGGTAGCCGGCTACGACATCCTGACCGCGCCCGCGCAGCGCGGCGAGGTCTTTGGCGAGGGCAAGAACTTCTTCGCCAGCGCCCGGCTGGATAACCTCACCTCGGTGCACGCAGGCCTGATTGCGCTGACGGGCCATTCCCGCAAGCCAGCAGGCAACCGCATTGCCATGCTTGCTGCCTTCGACCACGAAGAACTGGGTTCCTCCTCGCGCTCGGGCGCTTGCGGCCCATTCCTGGAAGAGCTGATCAACCGCATCCAGGCATCCATGGATGCTTCAGTTGAAGACACCGCTCGCGCCCTGTCGAATTCTGTATGCCTGTCTGCCGATGCTGGCCACGCGGTTCACCCGAACTACCCAGAGCGCCACGACCCAGCCAACCGTCCGCAGCTGAATGCCGGCCCGCTGCTGAAGATCAATGCGAACCAGCGTTATGCCACCGATGCGGTGGGTGCTGCCGCATTCGCCAACTGGTGCGAGTCGGCGGGAGTTCCCTACCAGGAGTTCGTGTCCAATAACCGCGTACCGTGCGGATCCACCATTGGACCATTGACCGCGACCCGACTGGGCATTCGCACCCTGGATGTGGGAGTCGCGCTGCTGTCCATGCACTCGGCCCGCGAGATGTGCGGCGTTGACGACCCTTGGTATCTGTCCAAGGTCTCTCGCGAGTTCTTCGGAGCCTAGCAAGTCCAACCTGAAAAGCCGGCCTGCGGGCTGGCTTTTCGCCTCCCCGGGGGATCTTCGCCCGATGTGCCTAATCGATGGCATAATCGGCACCATGACGATCCTCAACCAGAACACGTTGATCTTCCAGCAGACGAAGAACATCTCGAAGAACGACTTCGCGATTCTTGATTCTTCCGGGATGCAGATTGCCCACGTGGATACCGGCGGAAGCGCGCTGGGCCGCATGTTCGTTGGGGCTCGCGAACTCACGGTCTTCGATGGACCAGGCAATCCGGTTGTCATCGTCAAGGACACGATGACCATGGGCCGCGATCGTTTTGAAATCCTTGATGGCAACGCTGCCCCGCTGGCCAGCCTGGTCAAGAGGATCACCTTCTTCAAAACAAGGGTCTCCATCTCGATGCTGGGCGAAGAGCTCGAATTACTGGGCAGCATCTGGGACTTCGACTTCCAGATCACCGGTCCCGGCGGGGTTCTGGGAACCGTGACCCGAGAATGGTCCGGGATGGGCAACGCATTGCTCGGCAAGTCAACCTATGCCCTGCGCTTGGCGGAAAACCTCAACGCACAGCAACGCCAGGCAGTGATCGGCTCGGTGCTGGCACTGGATTTGATCCGTGAAAAGCAACAGCGCAATTCTTAACGGAGCTGAGGTAGTCGCCGCCAGGAATACTTCTTCGTCGCAGGCCAGCCTTGGTTCTTGGCCGCTGTCGTGTTGCAGTCGGGTAACTGTCACGTCGATGTCGTGGTGCTTTCGGGGCGCCATTGGCTAGCGTAAGTGGCATGAATGAATCACGGATTGCAGAGCTTCGCCGTGCCAAGGGCTGGACGCAAGAACGTCTAGCCGCCGAAAGCGGCATCACTGTCAGAACGGTCCAACGGCTCGAAGCCGGAAATGATGCGAGCTTGGAGACTATCTCACTGGTCGCCAAGGCCTTGGAGGTGCCGGTTGGAGACCTGTTCAAAAGCGTCCAGACTCCGAAGTTCTCCGAGGCCGTGGATGGGCTTGAAGCGCGGGCCCAAGCAGATCAAGATCGTCGGGATTCGGCAACCAAGGGGATCCTGGCCGTGTTCCGCGGGCTGGGCATCCTGGTCACTTTCGGCACGGTCATCTTGGCTACCACCGGCAACTTTGGGTGGTACATCTGGTTGCTGATCCCGGTGTACTGGGGCGTCGGGCAGCTGCTGCTTGAGGCTGCTTTCCGTCTGAGCCTGGATGCCAAACTCGACGCCAAATACCCGCTGTCCACGGCAAATCGGAAACTGCTGGGCTAGGTCCATGCTGCGAAGCGCAAACCCAGGCACCGCCCATGAGGTTCCCACGGGTCGTTAGACCGACTGTTGCCCATTGATAACCTGCTGTTTACCCCCTGCTGGTCTGATCAATGACTATGAGTTCGAATTCCCTGCAGGTCAAGAATTTCCGCCCGGAGATCCAAGCGCTCCGCGCCTTGGCGGTTCTGCTGGTCGTCGCCTATCATCTTGAGCCATCCGCAGTTCCAGGCGGTTATATCGGGGTTGACATCTTCTTCGTCATCTCGGGCTTCCTGATTACCTCGCACCTGCTGCGTGAAGCCGAACGCACCGGCCGGGTCAGCCTCGCAGCCTTCTTTGCCGGCCGAGCGCGAAGAATCCTCCCGGCTGCCATGCTGGTGATCCTGGTAGTTGTCGTGGCAAGCCTGCTGATCTTTCCCAAAACCCAGTGGGGTGCCTTGGGCACCCAGGCCATCGCCTCTGCCTTCTCGGTGCAGAACTGGGTTCTCGCCGCCGACTCCGTCGACTACCTCGCTTCGGATCAAGCACCCGGGCCGTTGCAGCACTTCTGGTCCCTGGGCGTGGAGGAGCAGTTCTACCTTTTCTGGCCGTTGCTGGTTTTGGCCGTGTGCCTGTTGGCCAAACCGAATGCGGACGCTAGCAGTGGCGATGGATTTGCCCCGCGGCGCCGCATGCTCTGGATCATTTTCTCAGCCACCGCACTTTTGTCGCTGGGATACTCGGCCTATGCCGGTTACTCAGGCAATAGCGCCGGATACTTCATCACCACCACCCGCATTTGGGAACTGGCCGTCGGCGGACTGCTGGCCTTGGCAGTCCAGGCGCACGCCAACGGCGCCTTGAAGCTTCCACCGTGGGCAACCAGCTGGCAGTTCAAAAATCTTGCCGTACTCGTGGCTTTGGCGGCGATCTGCTTCGCGGCATTCAGCTACAACGCCACAACAGTCTTCCCGGGGATTGCGGCGGCCCTCCCGGTTCTTGGCTGCGCCGTGGTGATTGCCGCAGGCAGTACGCGAGGACCTGGTTCCCTGCACCCGCTGGTGAACTGGGCTCCCGTTCAATGGGTCGGCCTCGCCTCGTATTCGCTATATCTGTGGCACTGGCCGCTGATCGTATTCTTCATCGAACTGGCCGGGGGCAACCCGGACCCATTGCAGTCGCTGGCCTTGCTGGCCGGGTCCCTGCTCTTGGCTTGGGCCAGCTTGAAGTGGGTCGAAACTCCCATGCGCCACTTCCGCCCCATAGCCGGTTCTCCTGCCCGCTCCTTGATTGCAGGGGCGGCGATGGTCGGGCTGGCCGCGTCCATCGCGCTATTGCCAGGTGCCATGCAGCAGCATCTTGTGGGCCAGGAGCAGCGTGAGCTGGGCGCGATGATGCAAAACCCGCCAGCTGGTTTTGGCGCGGCCTCCGTGGGCCAGGGCGCACCTGCGTACCTTTCCGGCCATCGCCAGGTCGTCCCGCTTCCTGCGACGGCCGCCGAGGACCAGCCCGAACTGGGAGATTGCGTCCAGGAACCGAAATCCACGCAGATCAAGGAATGCGAATTCGGCAGCGAGGACGCCAGCTACACCGTGGCCCTGGTGGGTGATTCCCATGCAGCCCACTGGTTCGAGGCCGTCAGCCGATACGCCCAAAGCAAGGGCTGGAAAGTGGTGACCTATCTGAAGAATTCCTGCCCGTTCTCCGAGGCCCAGCGCAAGGCGGATCGGGATGGCAGCATCAACTGCGAAGAAGCCATCGACCAGACCATGGAAGCTCTGGCTGCGCGCGATGACATCAACGCGGTGATCACCTCGAGTTGGGGAGGAGCCACCTTTACCACTGACGCGGCACAGGGGCTGGCTTCGACGTGGTCCACCCTTGAAGACGCGGGCCTGCCGGTCTACGCCATTGTGGACACCCCGCGGCCGCCGCAGGATTCCTATGCGCGCGACTGCGTGGAAGAAAACGTGCAGAACCCGGATAAGTGCGCCTTCCCGGAAAAGGGAGCCTATGAAGTGGGCGATGCCACCAAGCAGGCCGCCGAACTGGAGCCGCGCGTCGAAGTGCTCGACTTCAGCGATTACTTCTGCATGGATGGAACCTGCCCGGCAGTGGTGGGAAATGTCTTGGTCTACCGGGACAAGCACCACATCAGCGATACCTACATGCGCACCTTGGCCCCGATCTTTGGCGATAGGATCGAGGCTGCCTTGGATTCCGAGTAGCCCAGCATGATTTAGGACACCAAGGCTTATGCAAGTTCGGGTCTCTCGGGTAGGATTGGAAGGTCTGTGCCACTGCATGCCCGAAAGTTGGGCGTCTGGTGCACAGATAACGCAAGAACCTCCTGTTGCGGAAATACCGCGACCGTTTAGCCCAAAGGAGGTGGGTTCACATGCGTGCTTATGAACTTATGGTCCTCATTGATCCAGAGGTCGATGACCGCACCGTAGAGCCAACCATCGAGAAGTACCTCGAGGTTGTCCGCTCCAACGGTGGCACTATCGAAAAGGTTGATGTCTGGGGTCGTCGCAAGATGTCCTACGAGATCAAGAAGAAGGCAGAAGCCACTTACGTAGTGGTGAACTACACCGCAGAGCCAGCAGCTTCCGCTGAGCTTGAGCGCCAGCTCAAGATCAACGAACTGATCCTGCGCCACAAGGTCACCCGTCCGGAAGAGGCACGCGTTTAATTACGCGAAACCTTCCGTCGTAGGAATTAACGTTCAATCTTTTTAAGGAGAGTCAATGGCAGGCGAGACTGTTATTACCGTTATCGGAAACCTGACTGCCGATCCGGAGCTGCGTTTCACGCCGTCCGGTTCAGCCGTAGCGAACTTTACGATCGCTTCGACTCCTCGCACCTTTGACCGCCAGTCCAATGAGTGGAAGGACGGGGAAGCCCTGTTCTTGCGCGCATCGGTGTGGCGCGAAGCTGCAGAGAACGTTGCTGAAACGCTGACCAAGGGCATGCGTGTCATCGCCCAGGGCCGGTTGCGTTCACGTTCTTACGACACCAAGGAAGGCGAACGTCGCACCGTCATGGAGCTTGAAGTCGATGAAATCGGCCCATCGCTCCGTTTCGCGTCCGCCAAGGTCACCCGTACCCAGCGCTCCGGCGGTGGCAACGGTGGCTTCGGCAACGGTGGTGGAGGCTTCTCCAACGCACCGCAGCAAAGTGCACCAGCTCAGGCGCCGCGTCAGCAGCAGCCTCAGCAGGGTGGCGGATGGAATGCTCCAGCCGCAGACCCATGGAGCACCGGCGGAAACAACGGTGGCGGCTGGGGCAACCCGGGCGCAGACGAACCGCCTTTCTAAACAATATTTATTCACCATCCCGCAGATCACTCTGCGGGCTCCAAAGCTAAGGAGCTCCACGATGGCTAAGGCTGAAATCCGTAAGCCCAAACCAAAGTCCAACCCATTGAAGGCCGCTGACATCACTGTCATCGACTACAAGGACACCGCACTGCTGCGCAAGTTCATCTCCGACCGCGGTAAGATCCGCGCTCGTCGTGTAACTGGCGTTTCCGTTCAGGAACAGCGCAAGATCGCACAGGCAATCAAGAACGCACGTGAAGTAGCCCTGTTGCCTTACTCCGGCGCTGGCCGCGGCTAAGGAAGAGGGATAGCAAAATGGCAAAGATCATTCTGACTCACGAAGTATCCGGTCTCGGTGCTGCTGGCGATATTGTCGAGGTAAAGAACGGCTACGCCCGTAACTACCTGCTGCCACGCGGCTTCGCAATCGTCTGGACCCAGGGCGGTGAGAAGCAGGTGGAGTCGATCAAGGCTGCACGTGCTGCTCGCGCCGTTGCAAACCTTGAGGATGCTCAGGCACTTGCAGCTAAGCTGAAGTCCCAGCCGGTGAAGATCACCATGAAGGCTGGCTCGAACGGTCGCCTGTTCGGCACCGTCAAGACCACCGAAATTGCTGCTGCCGTAGAGGCTGCCGGTCTGGGTAAGATCGACAAGCGCAACATCGAGGTCAACGACCAGATCAAGTCGACTGGCAACTACACCGCAACCGTTCGCGTTCACGCTGACGTTCTTGCAAACCTGCGCCTGCAGGTTGTAGCTGCTGCCAAGAAGTAAGTCTTCTAGACTCAGCTTCTGTTCAAGAGGTGGCGTGCACTCCGCAAGGAGAGCACGCCACCTCTTGGCGTTAACCGGATTTCTTTTGGGCCTCCGGGTCAACGAATAGCAAGTTCCACCTTCGAATAGGCTCAAAGCCAATTCAGAATCTTGAGTTCGTTCAGGCTTTCGGCGCTTACCGGCTGGCGCGAGACCGAATCAGCGAACGAGAGAAATCTGTGATGATTCCTGCCACGATAAATCCGAATGCAGGTAACCAGGTGATCGCCCATCCGGAGAAAACCATTGTTTCGCGATCCCGTAGGAATATCGCCAGCAAAGGCCAAAGAAAACCTAAGGCCACGCCTACGAGAATGAAGGCAGAGTGGCTCTTTGGAGATGCTGTTGCGGGAAAGGACTCCGCATATTCTGCAGGAGATCCAAAGTTGGCTGTCGCGTCTTCGTAGCTGGTGGCTTCGGACTCGACCTCTCTGGCTATATCGCGGATGGTGGCCGTATCCACGTTTCGTAGTGAAAGGCTGTAGCGCAGTTCGTCGATGTAGGTTTTGAGGTTACTTTCCATGGAAGGCTCCTAATTGAACTGTTCTAACCAGTTTTTGACTGATTTCAGGGTCTGATGACCCTGCTTGGTGATTTCGAAGATTTTGCGTGCGGGTCCGCGAGCGGTGATTTGCCAGTCGGAGACGATGTCCCCGGACTCTTCCATGGTTCGAAGCAGTGGGTATAAAGTCCCGCTCTTGATGCCAGGCACTCCGAGCTCTTCGAGCTTAGCCAGCATGGAGTATCCGTGTTCGGGTTTTTCTGCCAGGAAGCTTAGAAGAACGACCGGAAGCATGGAACGCTTCACCTGTGGAAGTACTCTGCTCTGTGACATGACTTAAGTATGAATCCTACATAGGTGCATTTCTATCCTTCGTTCGGATGATCTTGGCTTAGCAGCATCCGGCGATTCAATTCCGAGCCGGAACTGGTCATGGTCACTTAGAAGTGGCTAACATTTCACCAGATCGTCTTGCGTCCAATGCGTCATAATCATTGGCTTGGCCAATTTGCAGCAATAGCCTCGAAGATGAGTACGTCCAAAGCCAGCACGATCGAGAGAAGCGGTGGAACAAATGGGTTTTGCGTGTGCGGATCCTGAAGTATTGACCGAGGCGCAACGCGAAGCTGTGGCAGAGCATCAGCGCCGTGTGCAAAGCGAGTCCCGGCGCCTGTCGTTGCGTGCGCTGCGCGAAGAAGCAGAACTGAGCCAAGTAGAACTTGCCACCGTGCTGAAGCTGAGCGTGGACCGCATCGCCCGCATGGAGACCGGGGACCTTGACCGAGTCCAGCTGGCCACCCTGCGCCGCTACGCAGAAGCCATGGGCGCCAGCCTGCAAGTGAAAGCGATCCGCGAGGGCACGCACGCCGAACTTGGCTAGTGATCGAGCTCCCGGCGGTCGCTGCCAAGCTGCCATTCCTGACCGACCGGTCAGCGCAAATAGAGCGCACCTCATCGATAAATATGCCACCCATCGCTCAGGAGCGCACAGCGAGGCCTGAATCACTGTGCCGACCAGCTAAAGTATTCCGGTGAGACGCGGGTTATAGACCTGTGTCACAAGGAAGTTCTGAAGGGGTTATTTTGCACGAACGTATTCACCACCGGGCCTTTGCTGATCGCTTGATGAGCGCCGAGCAAGCTGCAGAGTTCATTAAGCCAGGCATGACTGTCGCCATGAGCGGCTTTACCGGTGCAGGATACCCGAAGGCCGTGCCCGGGGCACTGGCAGCGCAGATGGAGCGCCAGCACGCTGCGGGCAAGGACTTCAAGATCAACGTGCTTACCGGCGCTTCCACCGCCCCTGAGCTTGATGGCGTGCTGGCCAAGGCCGAAGGCATGAACCTGCGCCTGCCGTACATGTCCGACCCCGAGCTGCGCCGCCGCATCAACGAGGGCAACATGGAATACATGGACATCCACCTGTCC
This sequence comes from Glutamicibacter sp. NPDC127525, assembly GCF_042672105.1. Lineage (NCBI taxonomy): Bacteria > Bacillati > Actinomycetota > Actinomycetes > Micrococcales > Micrococcaceae > Glutamicibacter > Glutamicibacter sp. NPDC127525. The sequence goes on from NZ_JBHXVN010000005.1 coordinate 131,241, forward strand.
CATGTCGCCCAGCACGCCTGGTTCGGCTTCTACGGCAAGATCGACCTGGCCATCGTCGAAGTTGTCGGCGTCACCGCCGAGGGCGACTTGATCCCTTCCAGCTCGGTGGGCAACAACAAGACCTGGCTGGAGATGGCCGACAAGATCATCATCGAGGTCAATTCCCAGCAGTCTGCGGCCATGGAGGGCATGCACGATGTCTACTACGGCACCGCACTGCCTCCGCACCGCAAGCCAATCGACCTGAGAACCGTGCGTGACCGCATCGGCCAGCAGTACATGGACGTCGACGTCAACAAGATCGTCGCCGTCGTGGAAACCGACGCGCCAGACCGCCTGAGCCCCTTCGCCCCGGTGGACGAGACCAGCGAGAAGATCGCCGATCATTTGCTGACCTTCCTGGATTCCGAGATCCGTGCCGGACGCCTGTCCGAGAAGCTGCTCCCGCTGCAGTCGGGCGTGGGCAATATCGCCAACGCAGTGCTCGCTGGCCTAGCCCGTGGCGGCTACAAGGGCCTGACCGCCTATACCGAGGTCATCCAGGACGGAATGCTGGAGCTGATCAAGGACGGGACCATCGAGTTCGCCTCTGCCACCAGCTTCTCGCTGTCTTCGGAGGGCATCGAGGAATTCAACCGCAACGTCGACCACTACCGCGAGCGCATCCTGCTGCGCGCCCAGGAGATCTCGAACCATCCGGAGATCATCCGCCGGCTGGGCTGCATTGCGCTGAACGGCATGATCGAAGCCGACATCTACGGCAACGTGAATTCCACCAACGTGCTGGGATCGCACGTGATGAACGGCATCGGCGGCTCGGGCGACTTCGCCCGCAACGGCTACCTGTCGGTGTTCATGTCCCCGTCGACCGCCAAGGGCGGCAAGATCTCGGGCATCGTTCCTTTTGCTTCGCATGTGGACCACACCGAGCACGACACCATGATCCTGATTACCGAACAGGGCCTGGCCGACCTGCGCGGCCACTCGCCAAAGCAGCGTGCGCAGCTGGTCATCGATAACTGCGCCCACCCGGAGTACCGCCCGATGCTGCAGGACTACTTCGACCGTGCGTGCAAGGAAAGCTATGGCAAGCACACCCCGCATCTGCTGGGCGAGGCCCTGTCCTGGCACCAGCGCTTCCAGGAGACCGGAGACATGCGCCCGGCCAGCTAGTCGCCGGCCAGGCGGGGCGCGATGCGCAGGATGCGGTCATCGCCCGCCCCTGGCTGGCCGCGCCCGTCGGTATTGTTGGTCAGCACCATCAGTGCGCCGTCAGGATCCACTAGCACGTCGCGTAGCCGGCCGAGCCGGCCATCGAGCAGTTCATGCTCGGTGGCCGGCTCGTCCAGTTCCACCGCGCGCAGCACTTCTCCGCGCAGATTCGCCAGGTAGAGGGTGCCATCGAGGATCGCGATGCCGCTGGGGCTGGCTTCGGACGGGGACCACTGCGCAATCGGATCGGTGTACGACGGATTTCCGCCGCTTTTTCCCTCGGCTTCGGGCCAGCCGTAGTTTCCCCCGGCTTCGATGATGTTCAGCTCGTCGAAGGTGTTCTGCCCGAACTCGCTGGCGAACATGGTGCCATCAGCACCCCACGCCAAGCCCTGCACATTGCGGTGCCCGTAGCTGTAGACGAGGGAATTCTCGAACGGGTTGTCGTCCGGGACGCTGCCGTCAGGTGCCATGCGCAGGATCTTTCCGCCCAGCTGCTGCAGGTCCTGGGCTTGCTGGGGATTGCCCGCATCGCCCACGGTGGCATAGAGCATCCCGTCCTGACCGATGGCCAACCGCCCGCCGTTGTGGATGCTGGCCGAGGGCAACCCGTCAATCAAGGTGCGCGGGGCCGACAGTGAAAGATTCCTGGCGCTGCCTTGCACCGTGAACCGCTGGATGCGGTTGCCGGATTCAGCGGTGGAATACGCAAAAAGCTGGTCTGGGGAGAGGAAGGCCAAGCCCAGCAGTCCGCCTTCTCCGGTCGCCACCAGATCATCGAGCCGAGCCACTTCGCGGCCTGGTCCGGATCCTGAGATCTCCACGATCCGCCCAGAATCGCGTTCGCTGACCAGCAGGCTGTCTTGGGCGTAAACCATGGACCATGGGGCGTCCAAGCCGGTGGCCAGTGGTGCTGGAACAGCTTGCGATTCGGTAGCTGGAGCTGAAGGCGGGGTTGGCGCGGAGCATCCGGCGAGGAACACTGCGCCGAGCACTAGGCAGGTACCCAGAATGCGCTTCATCGAGCTGCTATGCATGGGCTGGTTGATGGCGCGTCGGGCGATAAGTCAGTTCCTGGATCCGTCCGTCCAGCAGCTTGGACTCGACAAGTTCCAGATCGTAGTCATCGACCCCGCCAAGTACCGGGGCAGAACCGCTATGCCCGGTCAGTACCGGGAAGATGGTCACCTGGATGAAGTCCACAAGACCTGCCGCCAGCAGGGAATGGTTCATCGCTAAGCAGCCGTGGGAGCGCAGCGGCACATCTGAAGCTTCCTTGAGCTGTGCGACGACTTCCAGTGCATCAGCGCGCTCCAGCGTGGGGTTTGGCCAGGACAGCGGCTCTTCCAGGGTGGTGGAGATGACGGTGGCGGGCTTGTCGTGCAGGGCCACACCCCACGCGTCTTCAACCTCGGGATTCGCCTCGATTTCTGCCCAGAAGCGGCTGAAGAGACGGAAGGTGTTGGCCCCGAAAACCATGCGGCAAGCCGGAGTGTAGAGCGCGAGGCGGTGGGCTAACAGCTCTGGCCCCTGTTTTCCCCAGTAGCCGCCCCAATCGCCGGCGGCGCTGCCGAAGCCATCGAGGCTGCTGAACACATCGAAGGTATAGGTCGCACTCATGGCGAATCTCCTGGAGCTTGAGCGTTAGATGCCACCTACCGTACGCCCGTGCTCGCGGTGTGAAAACCAGCTAGGCCGGATTCTCAGGCAAATCCACATTCTGGGTGCGCAACTGGCCGCGGGATAGCTGCTTGCCGGTGGATTCATCGGTGATGATGACCTCCCAGAGCTGCTGGGTGCGCCCTTGGAATAGCGCGGTGGCGATCACCTGGACCCGTGCTCCGGTGGAAGGGCGCAGGAAGTCGGTGGCGTTGTGCACGCCCACGGCGAATTGCCCGCGTTCGGCCACCGCGTAGCTGGCGCCCACTGATCCTGCGCTCTCGATGATCGAGGTGTAAACGCCGCCATGCACCACGCCCCAAGGGGTGTGGTGGTTCTCGTCCAGCTGCGCGTGGCCGCGTACTTCCGTGGCCGTGATTTCGTCGAATTCCAGTCCGATGCTTTCGGTGAAGCGGCTGGTCTTGTTGGGAATCCGCGGTGCAGTGTTTTCCAATTGGTGATCCTCAGGCTAGTTCGGTGTGCTGGCTTCGAGCGCCTGGGCGCGCAGGACATTCTTCTGCACCTTACCAGTGGAGGTGCGCGGCAGATCCTGCGGGAAGACGATGGTGCGCGGCACCTTGAAACCGGCAAGCTTTTCGCGGGCGAATTCAATCAGCGTTTGCGCGTCCAGGGAGGATCCGCTGGCGCGGATGACATATGCCACCGGACGCTCGCCCCATTTCTCGTCCGCGATGCCGATGACGGCCAGGTCCAGCACCTCTGGGTGCGAGGCGAGGGCTTGCTCCACCTCGATGGTGGAGATGTTCTCGCCGCCGGAAATGATGATGTCCTTGGCCCGGTCGCGCACCTGGATGTAGCCATCCGGGTGCATGACACCCAGATCGCCGGTGTGGAACCAGCCGCCATGGAAAGCTTGGGTAGTGGCCGCTTCATCGCGGTAGTAGCCGATCATGACGTTATTGCCGCGCAGCACGATTTCGCCCATGGTCTGTCCATCCGCCGGGACATCGTTCATGTTCTCGTCAACAATGCGTGCGGACTCGGCGGTAATCATGCCAACGCCTTGGCGGGCGAGCTTCGCGGCCCGGTCCGGGCCATCGAGGGCATCCCACTCATCCTGGTACTCGCACACCGTGTACGGTCCGTATACCTCGGTGAGGCCATATACATGGACTACCTCGATGCCCAGCTTCTGCAGCTTGGAGATGATTGCCGGGGACGGGGGAGCTCCTGCGGTGGTGATGCGCAGTGGCGCATCGAGCTGGTGGGCGCGGGTGGAGTCGGCGATGATGGAGCAGACGGTCGGAGCGCCGCACAAGTGGGTGGTTCCAAGATCCTCGATGGCATCCCAAACGGAATCTTCGCGCACGCCGCGCAGGCACAGGTGCGTTCCTCCCGCTGCGGTGACGGCCCATGGAGTGCACCAGCCGTTGCAGTGGAACATCGGCAGGGTCCACAAGTAGCGGGTCTTGGCGGTGAAGCCCTGGTGGTGCGCTTCGCCCAACGAGTTCAGGTAGCTGCCGCGGTGCGAGTAGAGCACGCCCTTCGGCTTGCCGGTGGTGCCCGACGTGTAATTGAGAGTGATCGGAGCCCGCTCATCGGCGATGGCGTAGGGAAGTCTTTCATCCGAGGCTTGTGCGATTAGCTCGTCCAAGGTGGCGTCCACGGGCACGTCCGGACGTTCTCCGGCGTACTGGTCATCGGCGATCTCGATGAGCGCCTCCAGCGTTGGGTTCTCGCGGCGCAGGGTCTTCGTGTTCTCCAACAGCTCTGTGTCGGCAAGCATCAGCTTGGCAGCAGAATGATCAATGATGTATTGCAGCTCGTGGGCCGAGAGTCGGGTGTTCAGGGCAACGAGGACTGCGCCTGCCAGCGGTACGGCGTAATGCGCCATGAGCATTTCGGGAGTATTCGGTGCCAGCACGGCCACGCGGTCGCCCGGCTCAATGCGAGCCTTCAGCGCCTGGGCAAAGCGGTGCACCCGTGCTTCGAATTCTTCATAGGAGAAGCTGCGAGTTCCATGGATGACGGCGGTCTTCTTCGGATAGGCCTCGGCTGTGCGTTCCAAGAAACGCAGTGGGGTCAATTCTGAATGGTTTGCCTGAATCTCTACCATGGTGTGGCTATTCCTCAATCGTCATCGATGGTTACGGAGAACAATAAGCAGGAGTGTGACTCAATGCACTCCATGACCAATAGTGGCATGAACCTCAGCGTCATGCCGGGAAACCAAGTTTCATTACGGTGGGCGGTAGGGAATTCGCGCCAGGGCCCCGAGCCCAGGGGAGGAGTTAGTGTTCTGCCGAATCAAGAGCGGCGGAAGCCTGCTGCGATCATGGGGCCGAAGCGTTCAAGAAGCGCGGCGTATGGCGAATAAAAGACTGCCCAAGGACTTCTGGCGGGGCCTTGGATCGAATATTGCGTCGAATATTGCGATTTGCGAAGTGAAATGTTTGACGGCTGTTCGTCATGAGCCATATCGTTTTAAACAGAATCAAGAGCATCAGCTATAAGCCCTGGCTTGCTGATCGGCAACCCTCTCAACGGTAGTGGGGTGCTCCAGGTGAGGATTCGGTTCCACACAAAATGTGCTGGAACAAGTACCGCACACGGCGCGGAACTTCAGCCCAAGCGGCTTCGAGTAACGAGAAGCCAATGCTTGCAGGCTACTGCGCGGTGGGCAAGACCCAAAGGAATCGAGCCATGTCATTGAATCTTGAACTTGACCCGTTGACCCTGCGCAAGGTTTTCGCTCAGCATCCATCAGGGGTAGCCGCCCTCTGTGCAGAACTGGATGGCGTGAAGACCGGAATTGTCGCTTCATCGTTTACCGTGGGAGTTTCCCTTGAACCTGCACTGGTGATGTTCGCCGTGCAGAAGTCCTCGAACACTTGGCCAAAGCTGCGCGAAGCTGGCCGCATTGGCGTCTCAGTGCTGAGCGAACGCAATGATGGTGTCTGCGCTCAGATTGCGTCGAAAAATGGCGACCGGTTCCGCGGAATCGATACCTATTCCTCGGATCAGGGCGCGCTCTTCGTCAACGACTCCACGTTGTGGCTGGAGACTTCGATCTACAACGAGGTCGAAGCGGGGGATCACTGGGTAGTCCTGATGGAAGTCCACGGGCACCGCACCTCCGAGCACTCGCCACAGATCTTCCATGATTCGCGGTTCCATTCGCTGCCGATTCCTGAGCTCGTATAAGCGCTTCGCATCTTCCAAAGCTCCGGCCAGATCAAATCATCGATCTGGCCGGAGCTTTTTGAATTCCGGTTAGGCGGGTTGAGCCGTTCCCCGCAGCCCTCGACACCGGCAATGCCCGTTCTCTCTCGCCACCCTGAAGACGTGGCAAGATGGCTGGCAATCTCATGGCCTGCCATCTTGGGCCAGCTGCCCCAGGCATTTGGCGATAACCTCGTCATCAAAGTATCTGTCGCGAGAAACCTTGAACTCGCCATATCCGCCACCCGCCTGGGCTGTCGAACAGAACCGCGCAGGTAGCTCATGGATCCTCGCTGCACGCTGGACCGGCCTCGGTTCGTAAGCAAATCAATAACGTGGCCACGGCCGCGGTTGATGAAGCCCTAACTGAGGAGCTCTTGGAATCCCTCAGGCAGCGAGCTGTCCAGGCGGCCGTGGCCGCCGTGACCGAACAGGTGGAGGCCAACGAGGCAGCCGAAGAAGCCCAAGACGACGAGGGCGAGGCTGAACCGGAGGAAACCCTTTACTACGGTTCCGTTGATGAGTTTGTCCGTGAGTACCTGCGCAATGTCTATCGCCGGGCGATCAACGGCCGGTCGCGGGTCTGGGCTGCCCGGTGGTGGGAATATGACGAGGCAGTGATCCGTCTGGAAGCGCTGTGGCGTTCCTGGGAACATCTGCGCATGGACCCCAGCACCGGCATGAGCGTGTGGTGGCGTGACCACGCGGACCACCATATGGCGGTCTTGCTGGACCCGGATGGGCCGTTTTCCTCGGCAGCGGACACCGACGAAAACAAGTCCAAAAAAGGGCAGCCGTTGCCTTATGCAGCGCCGCCGGAGGGCTTGTTCCCTGACCAACGTCAAATCCACCTTCCAGTTGTTGAACCTCCAAAAAAATATTTATTCTAGTGGGTAAGTTTCTTTGATATAGTAACTACGACTGATCAGAGACGGATCTTGTAGTCGATCTTGACTTCGGTCGTGCAAAGCTCCTGCGCATCAATTTTCAGCGCCAAATCTCATTTGGCGAATGGAACTTGGAAGTTAGGAGCAATAACTCAGGGCATGTGAAAATGCGATTCTTCGTGTTTCCACAGGGCCTCAATCAAAAGGAAAAATATGTCAAGCGTTACCTCAGAAAAGAGCACGGTCCAAGCGATCTCGGCAGGAAAAGGGATCATCGTACTTGCGGCAGTCACGGCGTCACTCACCATCCTTCTGGTAGCATCCGCTGTAATGCCAGAGGCACTAGTTGCCTTCTTTGGCTTTACCACGGCCAATGCAACGGCAGCGGCAACAGCAATTCTCGCTGGCATGGATGTTGCGACCGCGGTCTCGCTCTTCGGTGGTGCCACTGTTATCGGTGGTGCTGCCTTGGCTATGCTCCGCCGCGCTATTGGCAAGAAGGCTCTGGTTAAGTAGAAACGATGGGCGGACCGACAAGCTGTCGGTCCGCCTTCGAACCTATGACACATTATTTAAAGGGTCTTTTTGCAAGGCAGCGCTTAGCATTATGCATTGGAGCGTTGCTGTGGCTGGGCGCCGTAGCAGCCGGTATTGCAACGGTACCTCTTGAACAAGAGAGTCATTCAGGTTTGGTTCCGGCATCACCTTCATGGGCCCTATGGTGGAGCATATTATCGAACAATGCAATCATTGCTCTGCTGGCCTTTGCAGGAATTTTGACCTTCGGCATCATCACGGTGTTGTATGCCCTTGCGTCGGGCTTGCTTTTTGGCCATTTTCTGGCACAGGCAGTCAACCTCGCTGGCTTGCTCGGCGTTATTCGAGGGGTTGGACCACACGGGATAGTTGAATTTCCGGCCATTATTATCGCGATTTCAGCAGGGATCTCGCCTCTGGCTTATTTTCTACGGACTGCTCTCGGAGGCAGAAAAGAACCTAGAGAAAACCTGTTTCAGGCCGCACAGGGCGTAATCCTTGATGCGGTCTCCCTACTTTGCATCTCCCTCCTCATGATCGTTATAGCCGCAACTATAGAAACTTGGGTTACTCTCCTATGACACAGAACGACCTTTCCAGCAAAACCTCACTTCTCAACAGCAGGTTTGCTTGGCCTTTGACTATGCTTCTGATCGGGGTCAGTGTTTTCATGCTGATGGGCAGGTTCGTCGGGGTCTACGAACATGAAGTGTCGCTGAAGCTACCTGAAGCACAGCCTGCTGAAATTCGACTTGGGGCCGTCACCGCACTTATCACCAGCGCCCTGCTAAACTCCGTAATCCTTGTTTTACTAACTGCATTTGCCGGTTTCCTCACAGCTCGACTCAATGCGCGTCTTGACGGCGCTGAAACAACCCGCACAACCCGCCGCTCCATTTCGGTAATGGTTGGTCTGTATGTAGCTTTCAGAAGTCTCGGATGGTACCTAGCCTCAGTCTTCGGAGTCGTCGTGCCGACGATAATGGATTCATTCTTTGAGGCTGATATCTCGGTGCTGGTGGTCTATTTTGGTGGAGTTCTGCTACTGGCGCGCGAAGGCGGATCGAGAAAATCAGTGTTCATCGTACCCCTGGTTCCAACCGCCTTGTTTGCGATCGCTTTTTCCGTACTATAAAAATAATAAATCATCTGAACAAAAACCATTAGGGTTTTAAATATGAATAACGTAATCAAAAAAAATAGAACTCGTAATATTTTTTACGGAGCGCTGATAGCACTTTTCCTAACTGCATGGGGACGAGCCGCAATATATTATACAAACCGTGAAGCTATCCAAGAAATGTCGCGATTGAGTCCAGTTGTTGCAAATAATAACCGCGACTTCGTTATCTCTATTCAGGACCCTGCCAACATTGCTTGGATCGCAGCTCCAGTCATTGTTACAGTATTGGCCCTGGTGCCGCTGTTCCTTGGAATTGGGCATCTAGTGCTCATTGGAATTAACGGAGTTATTGGCGCCGTCCTCTTCGCTATCGGAGTTTTCTTTCCAACAACGATCTCGTCGAAAATTCTGGCTGCACTATTCCTGGTTGCACTGATAACCGTCGTTTATCTCGTGGTAGCCAAAGCGGATAAAATCATTAGCTCGGGAAATGCCCAGCGAAGTTCCGAGTAGGAAACAACGAGAACCGACTATGCGTCGCATCAGAAAATTCCCAATAATTGCCGCAGTGCTGGTCTCTGATCGGCGACGGCAACTTAATATGTTGAATGGACGTTCACTTCCATTCCGGGTTCAGATCGCGGGCGTTGTGCTCATCATCCTCTGTATCGTTCTTGCCGGAGCAGTCGTTTTCACTGTTTCCACTCAAGTTGGTAGATTTGCCCCTTTAAACAGCACCACACAGCCCACGTTTCTTCTCATATCGTGGTTCGTGTGGGTGATTCTTCTTGTCGCGCTTGCTGGGAGTATAGATCCAGAATCAGCAAGAGCAGTTAATGAACCAACTGATGCGGCAGTGCTGAGTTCCTTCGAAGTTCTACGCCGACATTTGATATGGTCCCGCCTCTTGATCCCCATGATGGCCAGAGTGCTGGGGATGAGCTTATTCTCCTGCTTAGCCTTTGGCCCGTGGTTGGCATCTTCCAACGCAGGGGTTGAAATGCTCCCTATTGTTTTTGCAGTGCTATTGAGCACCATAGTAGGCGGAAATTGTATTGGAATGGCAGCAACTTTGTTGTTGACTCGATGGGGCAAGGCGTCAACCATTTCGGTCAGACACATAATAATGACGCCCATTCTGGCAATGCTTCTTGGTACTTGGCTTGGACCCAGCGTCAGACAATTCTCGGAGACCAGAAACATAGTCGAATCAGGCTACACCGTATTGGCTGAAATCATCGCGTCATCCCGACCAGACTGGTGGGAAGATCTTTTCCAGACTTCGCCAGTTGCTGTAACAACATACTGCATTGTTCTAACCGGCCTTTCGATCCTTCTTCTTGGCGGTGTGGCGCTGTCGCTGCTCAAAGGCCCTGAGTCTCAAGCTGGATTTAAAGTAGATGATGACCAACGAGCCTCATCTCACGTTTCCCTTGCGATGTCCAAAATGTTCAAAAACATTGCTCTGCGTCGGTCCATGGCATTCCGAGTGCTTGCCAGCGTCATTACCAAGGACGTATTAGCTTGTTTCCGCCAAGATCGGCTCGCGCTCAGAAAGGCCTATCTGACCTTTCTCGGAGGCCTGGCACTCTTGGGGTCCGGCATCGGGGCTTATCTGTCCCTTGATGGCAGGGCTGTTCTGGATGCTCCATTGATTCTGAGTGGCACTCTTATAACGGCATTCATGGTCCTCGCGGCCGATGGATCCGTGCAGATTTCAAGTATCGAGGCTGAACGAAACAATTGGCAGATGCTGTGTTTGATGCCACTGACAACACGCCATCTGCGGGCTACGAAAATCTGCTCCTTTGCAATGGTTACAATCATTATTTCAATGCCGGGAGTGGTCGGAATTGTCTTACTCACATCAGGCCAGACAAGTCAGATGTGGATTCTTTTGGCAATCTCTACTTCCATCAGTCTTTTAGCAGGGCTCAGTTCGGTTTTGACGCAGGTTCTGTCCCCCCTCACCGAAGCCAACTCCATGCGCGTTATTGAACGATCACCCGTGGCGGATCTAGTACAACCAATACTTATTTCTTCTGGTGCTGCCGTAGTAATTTCGTGTGTCGCACTTATGCCGTCACCAGCACTACAGGGACTCGTTGGCTTGGTTCCTCTGGCTTTGACTGTGGTCTTTGTAGTAACACTATTTTTCAAAAACAATAGGGAAGATGTCAAAGTGTATGTTTAGCCTAAAAAACATCAGCGTCCGTTACGGTGAAAATCTTGCCATAGATGACGTGACGGCAGCGTTCGAACCGGGTGATTTTATCGGTATTTTTGGGCATAATGGATCTGGGAAAAGCACCTTACTCAAAGTTATCTCCGGACTTGAGAGGTCCACCTCTGGAAGCATTCTTGTGAATCAACAGGAAATGTCTCAAAATATTCTGAAAAGCCATGCCGTCTTTATTCAAGACAGCCCCGCCCTATACGATTATCTAAGCATCAGGGAGAACGTAGGGTTTGCTTGTTCAATTTGGGGTGAGGATGTATCAGAAACACTAAATAGACTTCTCTTATTCGGTGTGCAGAGCGATTTTGAAACGTTGGTAAAAAACCTTTCTTTGGGCACCAGAAAAAAGATGGGTTACGTGCTATCGACTTTAAAAAAAGGTCCTCTTTTCATACTCGATGAACCCTTTAACGGTTTGGATGCAGAAACCGTTAAGCTGGTTGCCCGCGATCTGCGTCTGGCTAAGGAACGGGGAAGAACTGTCGTGATGACCGCCCATGACCCAAGTCCGATCCTCGACTTGCTGGATCGGCAAATTGTCTTGGAATCCGGGCGGGTACTGGATGACGTTCCGAGACCTTTCAATGGGCCGCTGTCTACTGCAGAATTCCAGGCAAAATGATCACCGCATCAGGTTTGACAAAAAGTTTCGGTGGGAAAAATGTCGTTCGGGAAGTTGACCTAAATGTAGATTCGGGTCAGGTACTAGGATTCATTGGACCCAACGGTTCCGGAAAGACAACAACTCTTCGCATGTTGGTAGGACTTTGCCGGCCGGATGCCGGCTCTGCTCTACTCAACGGTGTGCCGGTGCCACGGATGACTTCGCCCCTTAAAAGTGTAGGTGTCCTCATCGATGCCGCTGCACCTTTCCCGGGCAGGACCGCGTTCGAGCATCTATATGCGTCTGCCTTGGCATCTGGGCTTCGACGCTCTAGGGTCTTGGCTGTGCTTGAAGAAGTCGGCCTGCTGGCAGCCAGAAATACTAAAATTAAACATCTTTCCTTGGGAATGCGGCAAAGGCTGTCCTTGGGTGTGGCTTTCGTGGCGTCCCCGCGTATTTTGATCCTCGATGAGCCGCTTAATGGGCTGGATCCTGAGGGCATCAGATGGTTTAGGGATCTCGTGAATCAATGGAGGAGCGAGGGGCGGACGGTACTCATTTCGAGCCATTTGATGAGTGAACTTTCGCCCATAGTAGATAAGGTCGCTGTCATCAAAGACGGTGCAATTGTTTTCCAGGGCTCCGTCAAGTCTTTGAACAGAGTCGCCGGCGAGCCAGGTTTCATATTACGTTCCGAGGAATCAAAGAGGTTGAGGACAATGTTGGACGGCCTAAACATTGGATGGAAGGAGCTGGAAAGTGAGACTACTCTGATACAGATGGTGGACATAAAACAGGTCGCGCGGTTAGCTGCGGAGGCATCCATCCCAATGTATGAAATCTGCTGGACCGAGCCCTCTCTTGAGCAGGCCTATTTCTCTTTAACCACGGGCATGCACAATGCATCCGTCTAAGCTAAACATCGGGGCCGAGCCGACTTATCCAAAGCCTACTACCAGGCAAGCGGCCAAGAAGAATCGGCCGCGGACCGACTGGTCGATAGCTGATTCAAGAAACCTTTTGTACTCCGAGCTCTTCAAGATACTTACCTGTAGATCGACAATGGGTGCTGCACTGTTCATCGTCGTCCTGACCGCCGTCATCTCTTGCGGATCAGCCTGGGCTGCTTCCCTTCTCATGATGGGTAGCAACGAGGTAGGAAACGACCTGCAAACCCACGATTTCCAAACCGCCGGTGTAAGTATCGGTCAAGTAGCAGCCGTGGTGCTCGGCGTACAGGCCTACTGCACGGATTGCACCGGGCCACATGCTACTGCTTCATTCTGTATCATTTCGCGACGCGCGGTGTTTGTACTGCACAAAGCTGTTACCGTGGGCGCGATAGCTTTCTGTTCCGGTTTGCTCGCTACCATCATCAGCGCATTCTCAATGGCTCTGGTCTCACCTGATATATCGCCGATACAAGATGGCTTGTCTTATCCAGTGTTTGGAGCAGCCCTCTATTTTGCGATGGTGTCAATCATAGCCATGAGCGTTTCTGCACTGTTCCAGGGAAACATACTGTCCATGGCGGTAATCTTTGGTTTCTCCCTTTTTGGTGCCCCAATTTTTTCGCGTTGGCCTGAAACTTCCATTCTCGTGCCGTATTTTCCTGACGTCGCGGGATCACAAATGTTAATCGCTCGGGAAGGCGTTGCGCTGTCCCCCGTACTAGGCGGTACCGTGATGGCTGCCTGGACTTTGGCGCTGTTGATAGCGGGGATCGTTCGGCAAAGGTTTACCAACATATCTTAAAGTTAAGTCCGTGAACCTGCAGGTAGGCATCGACCATCTTTTGATAAACGCAGAGTGGCAGCGAATTGCCGGCAACCCTCGGATGGGGTTTCCGAGCCATGCAAAGGCTGCGCATCACAAATGAAACCGGCGCTTTATGGGGTCTTCACTGGCGCGCGTCGCGGACGCGAAGTGGCGAGAGTGCGCCGGCAGCCCAGTCGCTGATCCAGGTTCGCCCGCCGAGTCGTTGCACACATTAAGTTATCCACCGCCCCCGAACGCAGAAACCCTCGCCGATTGTGGACTACTGAAAGATCCGGCCTTGCTGGCGAATTTAATCCACGGTGACTTAGGGTTTTGTAAATTCACCAGTATCCACAAGGTTATCCACAAAACTGTGGACAAGACATGGGCAAATGTGTGCAAAGGGTGAAAAACCCCGGGAACTGGGCGATTAAGGGTGTTGATAACCTTGGGCCGGTTGGCGTGAGCTTCAATGAATTAAGTTTCTGTCCACAGGTGTGCGAATACAAACAACCAAGTCAACAGATATTAATGATACGTAGAGTGGGGTAATCCACAGAGTTCTCCCCAGACTGTGAACAGGGAACTCCACAGGTAGAGGAGTGTTATCCACATATTCTGTGGATAATGAGGTTTACGCCTGTTAATAACAGCCCTAGTGTTGGGTTCGGGAGAGAAATATCCACAGGCGCCTGACATCCAAATGTCCGTATCGACTGACACGATGAAGCGTTGCCATGAGGCAAGGATAATTTTTCCCAGCGGGTCAATAGGGGATGGAAGTGTCTGCAATGAGTGCTGAGCCGGTTTACGAAGGACGAGATTCCGACGCAGGGCGCAAGCCGCCACAGGATATCGAGGCCGAGATGTCGGTCCTCGGTGGCATGATGCTCTCCAAGGACGCCATTGCTGACGTCGTTGAATCCATTCGCGGCACCGACTTCTACCGTCCCTCCCACGAATCAATTTACGAGGCGATTGTCGACCTCTACGGTCGTGGCGAACCAGCCGATGCGGTCACCGTAGCCGACTTGCTGACCAAGCGCGGCGAGATCTCGCGCATTGGTGGCGCCGCCTACCTTCACAATCTCATCCAGCAGGTTCCAACTGCAGCCAACGCCGGGTACTACGCAGAAATCGTGCGCGAACGCGCCGTGCTGCGCCGATTGGTTGACGCCGGAACGCGTATTGTCCAGATGGGCTACTCTCCAGATGGTGAAGTTGATGCGATCGTCAACGAAGCCCAGGCAGAGGTCTACAAGGTGGCCGAGAACCGCAGCAGTGAAGACTACGTGCGCCTTTCGGACATCATCGAAGACACCGTTGATGAAATCGAGAACGCGGCCAACGCGGGCGATGGCATTACCGGTGTGCCCACCGGATTCTATGAATTCGACGAGCTGACCCAGGGCCTGAAGGGCGGCCAGATGATCATCATCGCCGCCCGTCCTGCGGTGGGCAAGTCAACCTTCGCGCTGGACTTCGCCCGTTCTGCTGCCATCAAGCACAATATGGCCACCGTGTTCTTCTCCTTGGAAATGGGCCGCAATGAAATTGCGATGCGCCTGCTCTCGGCCGAAGCATCCATCCAGCTCCAGGATCTGCGCAAGGGCTCGGTGGAAGACGCGCAGTGGACCAAGATCGCCACGACCATGGGCCGGCTGAACGAAGCCCCGTTGTTCATTGATGATTCGCCGAACATGTCCATGATGGAAATCCGTGCCAAGTGCCGTCGCCTCAAGCAGCGCAACGAGCTGCGCATGATCATCCTGGACTACCTGCAGCTGATGAGCTCGGGCAAGCGTGTGGAATCGCGCCAGCAGGAAGTTTCCGAGTTCTCGCGTAACCTCAAGCTGCTCGCCAAGGAACTCGACGTTCCGTTGATTGCGCTGTCGCAGCTGAACCGTGGTTCCGAGCAGCGTACCGACAAGAAGCCAATGGTTTCGGACCTGCGCGAATCGGGCTCGATTGAGCAGGACGCCGACATGGTGATTTTGCTGCACCGTGATGACGTCTACGACAAGGAAAACCGTCCGGGCGAAGCTGACGTGATTATCGCGAAGCACCGTGCCGGTCCGACCAAGACCATCACCGTGGCCTTCCAGGGCCACTACTCGCGCTTCAACAACATGTCCACCGAGGGTTAGTCCCAGTCAGAACTCATATGGCACCTACTAAGCCAGCGAATTGCTGGCTATAGTGGGTGCCATGTTCGCTTCGATGCAGGCTTTGCTGTGGGGCACTGTGGCCGGCTCGGCCCTGCTGCTGGGATCTGGCGCGGCCTGGTGGCTGAAGATCCCCAAGGTCTGGGTCAGCGCCATCATGGCCTTCGGTGCCGGGGTCCTGGTCAGCGCACTGGCCTTCGAGCTGGTGCTCGAAGCCTATGAAACCGGCGGCCTCGTTGCGACGCTGGGCGGCGTGATCGTGGGCGCTGCCTTGTATTTCGGCGCGAACCGGCTGCTGGCCTGGAGAACCTCAAAGCGGCAGGCGCAGCGCGCAGGAGAGCAGGAGTCATCGGGAACCGCGCTCGCGGTCGGTGCACTCATCGACGGCATTCCCGAGTCCGTGGCCCTTGGACTTTCCGTGGTCGCCACCGCGAGCATTAATCCGGCGATGCTCATCGCCATATTCATCTCCAATGTCCCCGAGGGGCTGGCGAGTACCGCACAGATGAAAGCGTCCGGGCGCAAGGGGTCCTCGATCGTTTTGCTCTGGGGATCGATAGCCATTTCCTGCGGCATCGCTGCCTTCCTCGGAGCGCTGCTGCTGGAATCCATGCCCGGTGAAGTGCTGGCCTTCGCCACCGCGGTCGCTGCCGGAGGCATCTTGACGATGATCGCCGACACCATGATTCCGGAAGCCTACAAGGTGGAGCTCGACTACACAGGGTTGCTGGTGACCTCGGGCTTCCTGGCGGCCTTCAGCCTGCACGTGATCGGCGGCTAGGGGAAACCTGAGATCATGGATGCATGCCCCTGAACCGCAGCAGCCAATCAGCCGAGCGCGCCGAGTCAACGATCTATGCTCCGCAGTATCTTGCCACCACCCTTGGCATGTTCGTGCTCGTCTTCCTGGTCGCTTTCGAATCCATGGCCGTGACCACGGTAATGCCACTGGTCAGCGAGCTGCTGGAGGGCGAACGCTACTTCGCCCTGGCCTTTGCCGCGCCAATCGCCAGCGGGATGCTGGGGATGGTTGCCGCCGGAGAAGTCACCGACCGGTGGGGGCCCAAGCACCCGCTGTCCATCGCCGTGGCCGTTTTCTGCATTGGGCTGCTGATCTGCGGTTCAGCCGAGAACATGCAGGTCCTGATTGCCGGGCGCATCTTGCAGGGAATTGGCGGTGGCGCGATCACCGTCGCCATCTACGTGCTCATTGCCCGCGCGTATCCTGCGCATCTGCATTCCAAGATCTTCGCCCTGTTCGCTACCGCCTGGGTGGTCCCGGCGATGATCGGCCCCTGGCTGGCCGGCTTGATGGCCGTGCACCTCGGTTGGCGCTGGGTGTTCTCCGGCGTGGCGGTGCTGGTGGTTCTCGCGTTCTGCGGGATCGTGCCGGCGTTGAAGTCGCTGAGCTCCCAGCGCAATCCGGACCTGGGGCCGATTTCCAAGAAGCGGCTGATGCTGGCCGGCCTGGCTGGACTGGCTGTCATCTGCATGAACTTGCTCGGCAATGCGCAGGGCAGCTGGTCCCTTCTGGGACTGGTCTTGGCATTGGCGGTAGCCCTTGCGGCGATTCGCCCGCTGCTGCCCAAGGGCACGTTCAGCTTGGCCAAGGGGCTGCCGTCCACCATCATGACCCGCATCTTCGTGGCCGGGGCCTTCTTCGGCGTGGAAGTCTATCTGCCGTACCTGCTGCGCGAGGATTACCAGCTGGGTCCCGACCGGGCGGGCCTGATCCTGACGGCCTCGGCATTGTGCTGGTCGGTGGGTTCATGGCTGCAAGGAAAGCTGGGGGATAAGGTGGAATCCTCCACCTGCATCACCGTGGGTGCGATCGCCGGCAGCGTAGCGATTTCAACCGCATTGGCCACCGCGATCTTCCATCCGCCGGTCCTCGTGCTGGTCTGCGGATGGGCCGTGGGCGGCTTCGGCATGGGGATGATCTTCCCGCGGCAAAACGTGAACATGCTGGCCCTGTCTGCCAAGGATGAACAGGGATTCAACTCATCGGCAATGACCGTGGCCGACTCCCTGGGCAACGCCGGAACCACCGCCATCGGTGGCGTCATCTTCGCGATGGCCGCCACCGGGATGGAGTTCATCTCGGTCTTCAGCTTCAGCCTCTTGCTGATTCTGGTCCTGATCGCGATCTCGCCGCGCACCAAACCTGTTGCGCAGCCAGCAGCCTGACTACGCTGGGATCATGGACACAGAGCTTCCCAAGACGAGCAACCCCGCCGCCAGGGCTTTCGAGCAGGCCGGCATCACCAGTCTCGAGCAGGCGGGGCAAGCCGGCACCGCGGCGCTGCTCGCGCTGCACGGCGTCGGCCCGAAAGCCATCCGCATCCTCCGCGACGAGCTGGCCGCACGCGGCCTCAAGATGAACCCCTGAGATCTCCGGTTTAGCCGCGCGGCAGGATGCCCAGGTGGTCCTTGTCCGGTTCCACGATATGCTGCGCATACTCGGTGTGCTTGGCAACGTAGGCCTTCACGTACGGGCAGACCGGAACGATCCTGGCACCGCTGGCGATGGTGTTCTCCAGCGCGAATTTCACCATGACGCTGGCTAGGCCCTGTCCGCCGTATTCCTCATCCACGGTGGTGTGGAAGAAGATCCGCTCGACGCCTTGGGCCCCATCAAAATCGCGGTAGTGCGCCGCTCCGATGATCTTGCCGTCATCGTCGAGGGCGAAGCGCTGGCGCTCGGGCAGGAATACTGGTTTGATGTCGCTCATTGGGAGTTCCTTATTGGTTAGGCGGGGTTCACGCGCGGGCGCAGGCGAACGGTGGGAAGTGCTGGAGCCGGCAAGGCTGCCGGAGTATTAGGCGGGAAAGGCCCGAAGCGATCCTCGGAGGCATCCCCGGGCTCGGCCCCGATCTCGGCCTGCCATTGCGCGCGGAACGCGAGGACTTCCTCATGGGTGCGGCCTACGAAGTTCCACCACATCAGGATGTCTTCCTTCAGCGGCTCTCCGCCGATGAGCAGCGCTAGAACCGGCTGGTCCCCGGACTTCAGGCGCAGGGTCGTGCATCCCGCACGCACGAACCCGAGATCGCGTGGAGCGAGTTCATGGCCGTTGACTTCAAGATTGCCGGAGTCCAGGAGGATCCCGTGCTCATGGTGCCCGGGGACAACCACTTCGATCTCGGTGTTCGGTTCAAGGCGCAGTTCGGCGCCACCGAGCTCGGTGTGCGTCTTTACCGGGGAGGTGGACGACTTGCCCGACACCCCGTAGGTGCCAAGGAAGACCGACAGCGACCAGCCGGGAGCGGTGAGCGCTTCCGGGCGGTAGTTCTCAAAAGTATGTTCCATATCCCGTGCATGATCCGGCAGCGCGGTCCATAGCTGGGCGCCGTGAAGGATGGTGGTGTCTTCGGTGAGGATCTCCGAATGGCTGATTCCGTGCCCGGCGGTCATCAGATTGACCTCGCCGGGTCGCACGGTCGCCTTGAACCCGGCCGAATCCATATGGTTGATCTCTCCGGTGAAGAGCCAAGAGACAGTCTGCAGTCCGGTGTGCGGGTGACGGGGCACGTTCATCCCGCCGGTGACTGCGACATCGTCAGGACCGTAATGGTCCAGGAAGCACCAAGCGCCGATCAGGCTGCGCTGCTTTTGCGGCAGTGTCCGGAAGACCGTCATTGCCCGCGGACCGCCCAAGGGCACTTCGCGTGGTTCCAGGATTTCAACCTCTGCCTGGGAACGCACTGCACTGCAGCCGATCTCCTCAGGCCGGTGCTCAAGATTGCTCATATGCCAAGGCTATTCACTGTGGCCCGCTTTGACTACTTGCGCCACCGATTCGAACGCAACTGGAATTGGCGCTGCGACACGGGGCAGCTTTCGGCCCGGGCACGGTATTCTCGACCGCGGTACGATCAATGCAGTGGTATTAGGCATCTTTCAAGGAGCTTGCGACAACGTGGACAGTGCTATTCTTCGCGACGAAGATCTTCTCAAGCTGGAAAAGCAGGTGTGCTTCGGCCTGGCCGTAGCCTCGCGCTCGGTGATCTCGGCATACAAGCCCGTGCTGGATCCGCTGGGGCTGACGCATCCCCAGTACCTGGTGATGCTGGCCCTTTGGGACTTGGGGCCGATCAGCGCCCGTGCCCTCAGCGGGCATCTGCACCTGGATCCGGGAACGCTTTCCCCGTTGGTCAAGCGCCTCGAAACTGCCGGTTTGGTGGCAAAGACGAAGAACCCGGACGATGAGCGGGCCGTCATCATTCAGCCCACCGAGAAGGGTGCCGCGCTGCGTGCTGAAGCGGTGGAGGTGCCGCGCGAAATGATGGCCCGGCTTGCCCTGACCGACAAGGATGTGCTGGAGCTGCGCGGCATCCTGGACCGCATTATTGCTGCAGGTTCGAACGCTCCGAAAAGCTAGAACCCCATTTAGTTGGTGCACCAACTAATGACGTATGATTGAAGTGCCAGTACTCGCAAACCCAATGACCGAAGAGGACGACGATCATGGATGAATCACCCCTGCCGATCATTTCCGATACCACCGGACTAAGCGTCGGCTACCGCATATTCTGGCGTCTGAAGTACTTGGGATTGTCCATCTTCGGTCCGGCCGAGCGCCGTGTCCTCGCCAGCCCTCGCGAACGCATCAAATGGGACCGCGCAATGAAGGTCATGCGCGCCCATGAAGCTGCCGGAACCTCGCCGGATGAGCAAACGCTGTACACCGCGAGCCGCATGGAGCCTCGCCGTCCGCAGGGGTAGTTGCCCCTGCGGGTGAACCTGATGGCGGGCCGCGATAATATTGACCTTATGGAATCGATGACTGAACTCGTAGTCGCCCGGCAATTTTCCGCACCGAAGAACGCCGTTTGGGCTGCCTTCGTCGAGCCGGAAATCATCGCCCAGTGGTGGGGTCCCGATGGCTGGCTTGTCGAGGAAGATTCCGTCGTATTCGAAGCCAAGGTCGGCGGCCGGCATGAGCTGAATATGGTGCAGGCTGATAACCCGGATGCCAAGGTGCCGCTCAAGGCGGTCCTGACGTCTTTCGACGAGTACGAATGCCTGGTCAGTGCCGACGGCCCGCACGAAATGACCTTGGACCTCGTGATCGAAACCCGTATCGAATTCAAGGAATTCGCCGGGCAGACGATGCTGACGCTGACCCAAACCCCATTGCCTTATGAGGTTCTCGAATCCAGCACCAAGGCATGGAATTCCGCTTTTGCGAAGCTCGAAGCGCTGCTGGCGGAATTCTTCTAGGCCTTTAGTACGGCAGGGGAAGAACCAACACAGCAGCTGCGAACGCCTGCCAGTTTCGCGCTCTTGCCGGCGGAGTCAAAGCGCAGCACGTGGCTGAAAGGCGTTTCGCTGCGGCCACTGGCGCAGTTCTGGCAGGTTCATGCCGTGTAGCGCAACCAGAATCCCATGATGATCTGATGGCGCGGAGCATTGCCGCACGCAACCGGAGCATCGACTTGCACGCCAATTCCTTCCTCCGGTTGCCTGCGCCCTAGCCTCGCCCGATGTAGGGCATTCCGCCAGCAGTGATGGTGAATTGGTTGATGGAGGTACCGAGCGGAACCCCGGCGATGTGCGCAACGGCCTCAGCGGCTTGGGCCAGCGGGAATGTCGGCTCGACGAGCCGCTGGCCGCCCGGTTGCAGGGCACCCTGGGTGGCACCGAAATCATCGAGCAGGTCACTGGCGGTGTTGCCGATATCGAGCTGCGTGGCCCTGATCCGGTGCTCCCGTCCATCAAGTTCAAGGCATTTGGTCAAGCCGGCGATGCCGTGCTTGGTGACGGTATAGGCAACGGAGTTCACCCGCGGAACCTGCGCTGAAATCGATCCATTGTTGATGATGCGTCCGCCGTCGTTGGCCTTGAAATGGGCAAAGGCCGTGCGGGCCGCGTTGATGGCCCCGGTGAGGTTGATCCGGCAAACCTCATCCCACTGGGCCGGACTCAGCTCATCGATGGCTGCCGAGGGACCGAAAATCCCGGCATTATTGAACAGCGCATTGACCGTGCCGAAACGTTGCGCCGCTTCGGCAAACAGGTGTTCCACAGCCTGCGGATCACTAACATCCGTGGGAACCACCAAGGCGGAACCGTGGCCTTGCGCCGTCTCATGCAGGTTAGCCGCGGTGCGCCCGGCGAGTACCACATTCCATCCCTGCGCCAGCAGCAGGCGTGCGGTGGCGCGGCCAATGCCTGATCCTGCGCCGGTGATGGCAATCGTGCGCGGGGCCTGCGGGACTCCAGATGCGTGGGACATTAATTCTCCTTGCGGAAAGCTCAACAGTGATCGGACGAGGCGCGTGGTCTCATCCTAGGAATTTGCGCCGCCAAACCCCAGTTTTCGCCTGCATGTTGCGAAGCGCCCCCGGCGCATTTCCCGGATCAGCCTGGCAAGCAACTAACCTTGAAGTGCTCGGTCCCCGCGACCCCGGCCGAACATTCCCTAAGGAGGCTTGTGTTCCTCGACGTGCTCTATGGCGTGCTGCCGCTGTTCTTCGTCATGCTCATCGGCTACGGCGCCAGCCATGCACCCAAATTCCCGGCCAGCGTGGAACCGGCACTGAATGTGTTCGTCTTCTATGTCGCCTTGCCGGCGCTGCTCTACAAGGTGGTAGCCCGGGCGGATATCAGCGAAGGCGTGCCGCTCGCATTCCTGTGGATCAGTATCGTCTCCGCGCTGCTTTTCGCCCTGCTCAGCTGGCTGGCTTTCCGCTATCTGCTACGCGCAAACCGGGCGCGGGCGCTCGCCGGCATGCTGACCACCAGCTTCGGCAACGTGTCGTACTTGGGAATCCCGATTATCCTCGGCGTCATGGGCACAGAAGCCGGGTTCGCCGCGGGCATGGGGCAACTGGTCCACAACATCATCTTCATGGTCGGATTCCCCATCCTCGCCCAAATTCTCTTGCCCAACGGCAAAGGAGGCCAGCATCCGGCAAGCGCCGCGCGCATCGCCCGGACCATCCGCAATGCCCTGGCTTGCAGCCCGGTCACCTGGGCCATGGTCCTTGGCGGCACGGTAGCAATCCTCGGTGTGCCCGTACCACGGCCGGTGGACGACACCGTTGACCTGATATCCGCCGCGGCCGCCCCGGGGGCGCTCTTCGTCATCGGCATGTCGCTGAAGCGGACCATTGACCGTTCGCGTGCCAGGAAGCATGCACCGGTTGCTCCGGATGGCTCTGGGGCTGGCGGCAGCTGGGCGAGAACCTCCATCGCGGCCATGGTGCTGGGCAAACTCGTGGCGATGCCATTGCTGACGGTGGCCATGCTGCTTGTTTTCGCCCCGGATCTGGATCGCATCTGGTTCAATGCCGCGGTGCTCATGGCGGCCATGCCGGTCAGCGCAACCGCCTACATCATGGCCCAGAACGACACCGGGGATGGCGAGCCGACCGCGGTGGCCATCGTGATCACCTGCGTCCTGTCGGTCATTGCCTTGCCGGTGCTGGCTCAATTGGTACTGAAGTAGTCCCCGCGCTTTCCTTGACCTTTGCCCCGGTGCGGGGACAGTCTTGTAGCAGCACAGGCTAATCAGCCCGGAGTATCCAGCCCGAGAGATGAGATGCAGGGATTTGATGAAGAAGTTTTCGCTGGCCGCCATCGCCCGAACCCAGCTGAGGGAAGCCGCGGATGCAACCAATGGCCGAGCTGCCAGCACGGTTTTCGGCGGACATGAGCACACCCTGCGCCAAACCGTCATTGGGCTCACGGCCGGCACCGAGCTGCAAGAACATGTGAATCCCGGCGAAGCGACACTGCTGGTCCTCCAGGGCAGGGTCACCGTTTCATCCATGGGCAACCAGTGGGAGGGGCGCAGCCAGGATCTCATTGTGCTTCCCGAGGGGAGGCTGAAAATCAGCGCCACGCAGGATTCCAGCGTGCTGCTCACCGTAGCCAAGATCGATCGCTAGGGGACACCAAAATGCGGGCCAGTTCACATCCATGAACCGGCCCGCATCTGCAGGGGAGAAGGACTGATTAGACGCTGACCGCGTCCTTCTCCCGGTCTCCAGTGCCGCTTTCGCCGGCCGCGGCTTCGGCGTCTGCCAAGTCCCCGGCTTCAGCGTCGATGGCGTCGGCGGATGCCGCGGCTTCGCTCGCCTTGGCTTCAAGCGCCCGGCCTTGCAGCGCGGCGAGCTCCTCGGCGGAAACCGGGTGGCTGGAGGTCTGCACCGGCTTGAGCTGGTCGATGACCATGGTCACGGCCAGGCAGGCCAAGGCCCAAATGGCCAGGACCACCAGGTGGGAGCCGAGCCCGACCCCGTCGAAGTAGACGATCGCGCGGATGGCTTCGACGGCAGCCGGCATCGGCAGGATGTCGTGCAGGATGGTGAAGATGCGCGGTTCCATGTAGATGGACAGCCCGCCATTGGAGGCGGGGACGCCCAGGAACATCACGATCAGCATGGTCGGGACCAGGCAGACCATGCCCAGCAGGCGGTTGAATACCGTGGTGAGCATGGCCACCGCGAAAATCGCGAGCATGCCGACGCTGAACAGCTGCCCGAAGTGGCCCTCCACTGCCCCGGTGAACGGGCCGGCGATCAGGCAGAGCACGGCGGACATGAAGGCCGAGTACACGGCCACCAGCGGGACCAGTTTCTGCAGCGGGGCCATGTGCGGTGCCGCGGTGGCGCCGACCATGATGACCATGAAGCCTGCCATCACCCAGCCCATGCCCAGGTACATGGCCACGGTGCCCATATTGTCGTGCTCCGGAAGCGGGGCCAGCTCCTGGTGGTCCACGTCCATCTGCTGCGCTTGGCCGATCTGCGTGAACACCTGGACCACCAGCTGCGATGCGGCGTTGCCGGAAGCCTGGGCGGTATAGACGGCAGCTTCCGGGCTCTGCTCCGAAGGCAGCACGAAGGCCCCTGTCAGCTCCTGGGACTCGACCAGGTACCGGGCGTCAGCGGCATTGTCCATGGCGGTTAACTCGAACATGCCCTCCATGGATTCGTTCAGCGAATCAACGGTCTGCTGGGCCTGCTCCACGGAGGAGCCCACGACGGCTACCGGCATGTCGCGTGGCACCGGGGTCTGCATGGCGCCGAGCATCGAGCTGAGCATGATGGCGATCATGCCGAAGGGCAGCGCGGCCAAGGTGATGTAGCGCCACGCCTTGTTCTTGGGGCGCGGGCCGCCATGCAGGGAAGCGACATTGATCTGGGTGGGGAGATCGCTCTTGCCCTTGGCGATGCGCAGGGCATCGAGCAGGGCGACCAGCAGCAGCGCCGCGACGGCACCGCCGGCGAGAATCAGGATATGCCGGGCCGCTCCGTCGCCGTTGAAGTACAGCACCGAGCGCATGGCTTCGCCCAGGGCCGGCATCGGCAGGAACTGGTGCAGGAACGGGAAGATCTTCGGCAGGGTGTAGACCGACATGCCCATATTGGAGGCCGGCTGGCCCAGCACCATGAACAGGAACATTCCGGGGATGACGGCCATGGCGCCGAATATGCGGGTCAGCAGCAGCTGCCCGGCGCCCACGGCGAAGACGCCCAAGGCCAGGGTCGACCACGCGGGCAGGATGCTCGCGGCAGGAATGACGCCCAGGATCGGGCCGCCGACGAGGATGCCCAGCCCGGAGAGCAGGATCGACCATCCGCCCAGCAGCGGCAGCGCGCGGCGGCGCTTGAGCAGTTCCGGGGAGTTCGAGAAGGCCATCGACCAGGGCATGTAGCCGGCAGTGATCATCGCGGTGGCCAGCAGCATGGCGCCCATGCCCATGGAGTCGTTCTCCGGAAGCGGCACCAGATCCTGGGAAGCCAGTTCCAGCGACTGCTCCATGATGACCGGCGTGAGCACGGCCGTGATGGCCGAGGTGGCTGACATGCCGGCGCCGCTGGCGGTGTACAGCGTGGCCGTATCGCCATCGAGGTCCACCGCAGCGGTGACTTCGCGGTCGTAGACCAGCTCGCGGGCTTCGCGGGCCGAGTCCACGATGCGCAGGTCCACGGCCTCAGCATTGCTGTCCTCCAGCGCCCGGGGAAAGTCACCGGCCGCTGCGCTGCTGGTGGCCGAAATGGCCACCGGCATGTTCGCGGCCGACTGGTGGTGCATGGCCCCCAGGTAGCCCCAGATCATCATGCCCACGATCATCAATGGCATGATGAAGACTGCGACAGTCCTGCCGATCTTTTCGGCCTTGGCGCGTTTGGCGGCCGCTTCCTGCTCGGAAAGAGGCTGCTTCTCGTGCTTGGCCCTGCGGGAGGGCGGCGGGTTTTCAGTGACTGCGGCGTCGTTGCTCAACTGCGCATGCTCCTTGGATTCTCGGTCTGCAGCGGGGTGCGAGGCAACCCGCCAAGGTCTTTAGTTGAATACTAACAACTAATTTACGCCACATGGCGTAAAATTGTCTGCAACTGTGCCGAGGTTCACTTCCTGGGTGCCGGGACGAGATGATGCGAGGAAAGGCGGGAACGGTGAGCCGACACGGCGATAAGGCGCGGGAGGTCTTGCTCGATGCGGCAGAAGAGCTCTTCGCGAGCCACGGCATAGACGCCGTATCGAATAGGAAAATTACCGAGCATGCCGGTACTGCCAACCATTCGGCGATCAAATACCATTTCGGGAGCCGCGAGGACCTGTTGCAGGCCATGCTCCAGCGGGCACTAGGCGACATGCGCAGCTGCCGCAACCGCCTGCCATCCCTTTCTGGCGGACCGGAGGCGAGCCTGCGCGAGGTGGTCACCGTGCGGACCCTTCCCTGGATCTATTCCTTTGACGCGCTGCCGCCGCCCTCCTGGCGGGCGCAATTCCTCTACCAGGCACGGCTGCATCCAGGACTGCCGGCGATTGTGGGCGACAGCCTGCGCGACGAGGTGCTGAGCGTGGCGGGCCCAGGACGTGCTCGCAAGGAATTCGAGGGCATTCCGGAGGTCGTGGTCAGGTCGCGTGCGCTGATTCTCGGTCCGATGTTCCTGGGGCTGTGCGCGCAGTACGAGCGCACGGTCAATGAAGGCAAGCAGCAGGGCAACTGGGAATCGCTGGGCTACTTCCTGGTCGATTCCATGGTCGGCATGCTGGCGGCGCCAAGCACCGCTGCGGCCGACTTCATGGGATTCGGCGAGGACTAGCCGGGCTGGCGCGAGGCGCTGCAGCCGGAATTAAAAAACGCAGAGGCCAGGTCCCGACGCCTCAGGGGTTGGCCTCTGCGTGGTCTTCAGGGGACGCCTAGCGTCCCGGGTGCTGGCCGAACAGGCGGCTCCACAGCGAGGGGGCCTCACGGGTGATCCGCGGCTGGCGGGCAATATCCGGATCCAGGTTCTCGATGGGCTGGAACAGTCCGGTGCGCAAGGCGTCGGTGGTGGCAATGAGGCGCTGGTCCTCCGGTGTGCAGTTGATCTTGCTTGGGTTGATAGCGGTCATTGCGACCCTCCTTCGCGATTTCACATTTCCATAATATGGAAATTATCTTCTGTGTTGTGAAACCATTATGTGGGCTAGGTCGGAGCGTTTGCAATAGCTGGGCGCAAAATTATCTATCCACAATATGGAAACCGGCAAAAAGTCACACTTGTTAAAGTTTTTCCAGCTTTCGCTTGACTGCGACGCTGTGAGGTGGATTACAGTGGTCACACAAGGTTCCACGAAACCAGCATCGAGTCGAAGCCGAAGTCTCCTTCGGTGGTAAGGGTGTTCAGCCAAGGTCCGTGGAAAGAACGACCGTTTGAAAAGAGCTGATCACCCGATGCGTTTAGACGTATTCAACCAATTGCCCGCAGCCGAGGCCGCTGATTTCCTGCGCCCCTGCGTCGATGTCGACCGCTGGATCGATGCCCTTGTTTCCGCCCGTCCTTTCAGCAGCTTCGATGCGCTTTCCAGCTTTGCGCTGCAGGACGTCGCTCCCTTCAGCCGCGAGGAAATTGCCGCCGCCCTGGCCCACCATCCGCGCATCGGCGAACAAGCGCAGGGAAGCAGCAAGGAAGCGGACCTCTCCCGCGGCGAACAGGCAGGCCTGGACCTTGATGACGATGTCGCCGGCCGCCTGGCAGCAGCCAACCGGGCCTATGAGCAGCGCTTCAACAGGGTATTCCTCATCCGCGCCGCCGGCCGCAGCACCGAAGAAATCCTTGCCGAATGCGAACGCCGGCTGGCCAACGCAGAACAGGCTGAACTGCTTGAAGTAGCCGAGCAGCTGCGCCAGATTGCGCTGCTGCGGCTGGAGAACTCGGTGGACAACTAAGCCCATGCCCGGGGTGAACCCCTGCGCATTTATCGATACCAATCCTTCCGACAGCCAGGAGATGAACATGGCAGATGGAAATGGCGAACGCAGCCACATCACCACCCACATACTCGACACCGGGACCGGGAGGCCTGCCTCCGGTGTCAAGGCCACGCTGGAAGCCAAGACGGCATCCGGCTGGCAAGAAATCGGCTCGGGTTCCACGGATGCCGATGGCCGCATCAAGAACCTCGGACCGATACAGGTTGAAGCCGGCCGCTACCGGATTTCCTTTGAAACCGGCGGCTACTTCGGGAAGCAGGGAACGGAAAGCTTCTTCCCCGCGGTAAGCATCGATTTCTTCGTCAACGACGTCGACGAGCACTACCACGTACCTCTTCTTATCAGCCCGTTTGCATATTCCACGTACCGAGGGAGTTAGAACAATGACTACCGAAATCACAGCCCCAGCAGATACCAAGATCGTGCTGGGCTCCAACCAGTACGGCAAGGCCGAAGTCCGCCTGGTCAAGATCACCCGCGACACCGTGCGCCACCAGATCCAGGACCTGAACGTCACCAGCCAGCTGCACGGCGACTTCACCGCCGCGCACCAGGACGGCGACAACGGCCGCGTCGTCGCCACTGACACCCAGAAGAACACCGTCTATGGCCTGGCCCGCAACGGCGTGGGCGCCATCGAGGAGTTCCTGGTGCAGCTGGGAAACCACTTCACTGGCGAATTCGAGTGGATCACCGGCGGCCGCTGGGCAGCCCAGCAGTTCTTCTGGGACCGCATCAACGACCATGACCACGCCTTCTCGCAGAACAAGTCCGAAGTGCGCACCGCCGTGCTGGAAATCGACGCCGAAGGCAAGAAGTCCATCGTTGCCGGCCTGGAGGACCTCACCGTCCTGAAGTCCACGGGCAGCGAGTTCCACGGTTTCCCGGTGGACAAGTACACGACCCTGAAGGAAACCACCGACCGCATCCTGGCCACCGACGTGACTGCGCGCTGGCGCTACACCGGCCAGGCCATCGCCCAGGGCATCGACTTCGACGCGGTCTACACCTCGGTGCGCCACCTGCTGCTGACCCGCTTCGCCGACACCCACTCGTACGCGTTGCAGCAGACCATGTTCCAGATGGGGCAGGCAGTGCTCGAAGCGCATCCGGAAATCGCCGAAATCAAGATGTCCCTGCCGAACAAGCACCACTTCCTGGTTGACCTGGAAGTCTTCGGCCAAGACAACCCCAATGAGGTCTTCTTCGCCGCGGATCGCCCATACGGCCTGATCGAAGCGACGATCACCCGCGAAGGCACCGAGGCGAATCACCCCATCTGGGCCAATATTCCGGCATTTATCTAACTGAACGGCGTTGAAGGTGGGCCGGCGCTGGCACGCCGGCACACCTTTGGCAGCGACTGACGTAGGAGGTCAGCCTTGAGCGCTACACAAGATGAATCTATCAAAGGCAATCGTCCCGAGGACGCGAAGCTCCCTCTGGGGAAGTCCTTTGCCTATGGCCTGCAGCATGTCCTGACGATGTACGGCGGCATTATCGCCCCGCCGCTGATCATCGGAAACGCTGCCGGCTTGGCCCCGGACGAGGTGGGCCTGCTGGTCGCCTGCTGCCTGTTTGTCGGCGGGCTGGCCACCATCCTGCAAACCGTGGGCATCCCGTTCTTCGGGGCGCAGCTGCCGCTGGTCCAGGGCACGTCCTTCGCATCCGTGGCTACCATGGTGGCCATCGTCAACGGGGGAGGCGGAATCCAGGCGGTCTTCGGGGCCGTGCTCGTCGCAGCGCTGATCGGCTTCCTCATTGCGCCGTTCTTCGCCCGCATTGTCAGGTACTTCCCGCCGGTGGTCACCGGCGTGGTCATCACCATGATCGGCATCTCGCTGACCCCGGTCGCGGCCAACTGGGCCATGGGCGGGGACGCGAAGGCCGATGACTACGGGTCGCTGGCCAACATCGGCCTGGCCGCCGGAACACTGCTGGTGGTCCTGCTGCTGTCCAAGGTCGGCAATGCAGCGATTTCCCGCATGTCGATCCTGCTGGCCATCGTGCTGGGCACCGTCGCCGCAGCGCTGCTGGGCATGGCCGATTTCTCGCAGGTCGGGCACGGCGCGATCTTCGCCTTCCCGCAGCCACTGGCCTTCGGCATGCCGGTCTTCGAAATCGGCGGCATCATCTCGATGACCATCGTGGTGCTGGTGATCCTCACCGAAACCACCGCAGACATCCTCGCTGTGGGCGAGATCGCCGGATCGAAGGTGGATTCCAAGCGCATTGCCGACGGCCTGCGTGCCGACATGGCCTCTTCCGCAGTGGCGCCGATTTTCAATACCTTCACCCAGTCGGCCTTTGCGCAGAATGTCGGCCTGGTGGCCATCACGGGCATCACCAGCCGCTTCGTTGTCGCGGCCGGTGGCGGCATCCTCGTCGTGCTCGGCTTGCTGCCGATCCTCGGACGAGTGGTCGCTGCCATCCCGACTCCGGTGCTCGGCGGCGCAGGCATCGTGCTCTTCGGCACCGTCGCCGCTTCCGGGATCCGGACCCTGTCCAAGGTGAAGTACGACGGCATGAACCTGGTGATCGTCGCGGCATCGATTGCCTTTGGCTGCATCCCGATTGTGAAGCCGGACTTCTACGCTGGATTCCCCACGTGGTTCGAGACGATCTTCCACTCCGGGATTTCCTCGGCGGCCGTGATGGCCGTGCTGCTGAACCTGCTGTTCAACGAACTCAAGTTCGGGAATACAAAGGATGCATCGGTCTTCTCGGCGGCTCCGCCGCGCATGGTCAAGACCGAGGAGATCTGCGGATTGCTCGATGGCGACCACTACGTGGGCGGCAAGCTCATCGACAAGGAAGGCTACGAAATTCCGGTGGTCACACCCGATGAATTCGAGCAGATCCAGACCGGAGCCATCCAGATGCCTGTACCCAGGCCTGCCGAGACATCAGGGCACTGAGGAATCGGCCCCATCCGAACCCGAGGCCGAGGAATTGCACGATGACGAGAAGTAGCAGCTAGCGCGAAATGCTCGCAAACTCCGGTTTGCGGGCATTTTGCGCGAGCTCGAGCAGTTGCACTTCACAGCGCGGACAGCCAGGGAGCACCGCCGGACGAGTTTTCCGGGCACCTTGCGCAGGGCTGGCCCAAGTGCTGGACTGCGTTGGAAGTTCCGTGCAGGCACCGGACCAGTCAGGGGCTCCTGTGCGGCAGCGGGAGCATCGGCGTTTTGCGAGGGTCTAAGCTAGATGACTGTGAGTTCAGCAAATCTTTCCATCGGCGTTGACATCGGTGGCACCAAAATCCTTGCAGCCCTTGTGGATCAAGAGGGGAACGCCTTCGGGCAAATCCGCCGCGAGACACCTGACCATGACGTGGCGGGGACCGAACGTGCCCTGGCTGAGATGATCCGCGAGCTCTCGAAGGGCAACGAAGGTCTTCCGGTGGGCATTGGCGCCGCGGGATGGATGGACCGCAAGGGGCAGAACGTGCTGTTCAGCCCCCACCTGTCTTGGCGCAATGAACCGGTGCGCGACCGTCTGATGCAGCTGGTAGGACATGAAGTGACTCTGGTCAACGACGCTGATGCGGCCGGCTGGGCCGAGCATCGTTTTGGCGCGGGCCGGGGCGAAAGCGACATGGTGTGCCTGACCCTCGGAACGGGGATCGGCGGGGCGGTCATCCTCGGAGGGCAAATCCACCGTGGCAAGTCCGGGATTGCTGGCGAATTCGGGCACCAGGTGATCGTTCCCGGCGGCCATCGGTGCGCCTGCGGAAACCGCGGTTGCTGGGAGCAGTACGCCTCTGGCAATGCCCTGGGCCGGGAAGGAGCCGAACTTGTGCGCAGCAAATCACCGGTGGCCTTCCGCCTGCGCGAGGCCGTGGGCGATGATCCGGACGCCGTTACCGGGGCGGAGGTAACTCGACTTGCCGCAGAGGGCGACCCGGCGTGCGCCGACCTCATTGCGGATATGGGCGAATGGCTCGGGTTGGGCATTTCGAATCTGGTCTCGGTTCTGGATCCGGGGACCATCGTTATCGGCGGCGGCTTGGGCGCGGCGTCGAAGCAACTGGTGGCCACCGCGGAGGAGACCTACCGCCGCACCCTCTCCGGCAGGGGCTACCGTCCCTTTGCGAAGATCAGCCAAGCCGAATTGGGTCCGGTGGCAGGCCTGATCGGGGCTGCTGATTTGGCGAGGTTCAATCAACAGCAATAAACATTGACAGGACATTAGGTCTTATCTAGGCTCAGTTTGTTATTCAACACGAGAGCGAGGTTCCGGCATGGTCCTGCCAGAGAAGCCGCCGCAGACCCGTGGCTGGCCGCTAGCAGTCGTTTTGGGAACCTACGCGGTCGCCATGTGCGGTACCACCATGCCGACCGCGCTGTATCCAATGCTCCAGGATGAATACGGCCTGAGCACCGCCGCCTCGACCCAGCTTTTTGCGATATACGCCCTGGTGGTGCTCACGGTGCTGTGCATCTTCGGTTCCCTCTCCGACGCCATTGGCCGCAAGCCCGTCATGATTCTCGGGTTGCTCTCCTCGGCCGCCAGCGGGATGCTTTATGCCGTGGCCACCGACGTTCCCATGCTGTTCATTGCCCGGGCCCTGTCCGGGGTGTGCGCCGGGCTGGTCACCGGAACGGCCACAGCCTATTTGGCGGATCTGGTCTCCAGCTCCGGACGCGGTGCCGCCATTTCCAGCCTGGCGAATATGGCGGGACTAGGCAGCGGGCCGGCCTTGGCGGCATTTCTGACTTTCTTCTTCCCGGCTACCCCCATGATCGCTTTCAGCGTGCACGCGGTGCTTTCGGGTCTGTGCATCGTGCTGCTGGCCATGATCCCCGACAGTGTTGCGCACCGCCGGGGCGGGTGGAAACTCAGCCTTCCGCTGGTGCCGCGTTTGGCACGACGGGACTTCTGCGTGGGTGGACTGATGACCCTGGGCTTTGCGGTCATGGGCGGCTGTACAGCCATGACGTCCATCCTGGTGGTCCGCGCCTTTGGGATTACCGACCTGCGCCTGCTGGGGCTCATCGGTTCGCTGATTTTCGCCGCCACTACCGTGGGCCAGAAAGCGGGCGGGAAGCTGGTCAGCGAAAAAGTGCAGCTGGGCTATGCCGGGCTGGCGGTGGGAGCAGTGCTGATAGCTATTGCCCCGAGGTTGGGCGGGGGCTTGGCGGTCACGGTGTACCTGGTTGGCCTAGTGGTTGCTGGACTGAGCCATGGTGCGCTGTTCCCGGTGGGACTGGGCATCGTACTGCGGCGCATCGAGCTGCGGCATCGAGGCAGCGCCAGCTCCGCCTTCTGGGTACTGGGCTACGCCCTGACCGCACTTGGGGCGCTGGGGCTGGGCTGGGTAGGGCAGATCAGCGGCGAATCGATGGCAGTGACCTGCTTCGGCGCAATCATCGCACTGTGCGCAATCGGGTGCGCCAGGCTTCATCGCCGCTGGGACGATTCTGCAAACTCGCGAATCCCTGCCGGACCCTAGGTCTGCGTGCGGCGGGCATTGCTGGCAGGACAGCCGAGCTCCAGACGAGCCCCGGCCTGCGTGTGGCAGAGAACACGTGGCTTGCCGGAATGAGGTGCAGCCGATCCTCGTTGGGCATTGATAGAAGAAAACCATATCCGGCAATGGCCCGAACCAGTGGCCTCGGACAGATCTGAAAGGCAATCAATGACAGTTGCATCCCAGGAAATCCAGGCCGACACAGCAACGCTCAACGCCATTTTTGGCGAGGCGCGCACCGCTAACGCGTTCACCGGAGAGGTTACCGAGGAGCAGGCCCAGGAAATCTACGAACTGGCCAAGTTCGGTCCAACCGCGTTCAATTCCCAGCCGCTGCGCGTCACCTACGTGCGGTCGGACGAAGCCCGCGCCACCCTGGTCGACGCGCTCTCCAACGGCAACAAAGCCAAGACCGCCGCAGCTCCGCTGGTAGCGATCCTCAGCTATGACACCGCATGGCACGAACAGTGGGACAACTTCCTGCCCGGCTACAACGCACCCAAGGCCATGTACGATGCTGATGCGGACTTCACCGCATCCACCGGCAACAACAACGCACACCTGCAGGCGGGCTACTTCATGCTGGCCGCGCGCAGCTTGGGCTTCGCGGTAGGTCCAATGACCGGCGCAGACTTCTCCGCCATCGACGCATCGTTCTTCCCGGAAGGCGATCAGAAGAGTTTCCTGGTCGTGAATATCGGCCAGCCAGCCGAAAGCGAGATCGGCTCGCCAAAAGCACGCTTCGACTACGAAGCAGTTGTCCGCACCGTCTAGGTGCATCGAGTACTTCGAAAACGGCATGCGCCAGAAGCCCGGAATTCACACGGTGAATTCCGGGCTTCTGCACGCCAGCGGGAGGATCCTAGGAGGTTGCGGCCAATGAAGCTTGCAGGGCCGCGTCGGCCTCAATGAGTACCTTGGCGGCGACTTCCAGGCCCTCAACGGCACCTAGCTCGGTGTCCTC
This sequence comes from Glutamicibacter sp. NPDC127525, assembly GCF_042672105.1. Classification (NCBI taxonomy): domain Bacteria; kingdom Bacillati; phylum Actinomycetota; class Actinomycetes; order Micrococcales; family Micrococcaceae; genus Glutamicibacter; species Glutamicibacter sp. NPDC127525. The sequence continues at coordinate 165,263 of NZ_JBHXVN010000005.1, forward strand.
GTGTTCGATGTTCACCATCATTTCCGGATTCACCTCGTGCAATGCGCGCAAGAATTCGGTCCAGAATGCGGTGTCATGTCCCTTGCCCAAAGCCACGAAGTCCCAGGCTGAATTCTTCGGCCACTCGTTCGCCCATTCATCCCCGCCGAGGTTGGTGCGTGGTTCGTCTTCGCCCAGCTTGCGGAAGCTGTTATCCAATACGCCCTGGATGGCCGCATTCGGATTGACGCGCACATCCTTGGCTGCTGCGTGGAAGACCCATGGGCCCAGGTCGCGGACAACGGCTACTGGATCCATCTGCTGCCAGAAGAGGTGCGAGGCATCCAGTTCAACTCCGATGTTGCTGGTACCCGCCCGCTTCAACAGCTCGCGAAAGCTTGCAGGGTTGAAGACCAGGTTCTGCGGGTGCAGCTCCAGAGCAACCTTGACTCCGTGTTCGACAGCCAGCTCATCGATTTCTTTCCAGAATTCCGCGGCGATCCCGAATTGATAGTCCAGCTGGTCCAGGGCTGCCGAATTCCAGGCATTGACTACCCAGTTCGGGGTCGAAGCATTGGGGTCTCCAGCGGGCAGGCCGGACATGGTGACCACGCGGGTCTGGCCTAGGCGCGCGGCCAGCTTGATGGAGCGGCGAATGTCCTCGGCGTGCTTCTGGCCGATTTCGCGATTGGGGTGCAACGGGTTGCCGTTGCAGTTCAGCCCATAGATTTCCACGCCGGTGCCTTCGAATTGGGCGAGGAAAGCATCGCGAGCGATGTCGGATTCCAGGATCTCGTCGATGTTCGGCACGTGCACTGGGGGCAAGAAGCCGCCGGTGTTCAATTCGATGCCGGTCAGTCCCTGGGCGGCAATGACCTCCAGGGCTTCGGCCAGCGGGCGGTTGTGGAGGATTGCGTTGTAGACTCCGAGTTTCACAGTGAAACCTTCTTTCCGTCATTGGCAGCGGACTGCACGACCGCCTGGAGGACCTGCATATTGTGCACGCCCTCGTCGAATGTTGCGTTGCTGGGAAGTGCATTGCCCAGGCCGCAGACCTCGTCGAGGAAGGCGCGCGCCTGGTAGCCGAAGGCATCATTCTGGCCGAAGCCGACACCTGGCGCATCCATGGGCAGTCCGCCACTGAGGTAGGCGTGTTCCGAGCCGAGATTTACCGTGCGGTAGCCGTTGGTTGCCGAAGGGCCCTCGGTGAGCATGATTTCGATTTCCGCTGGACGCAGCTGGCTGAAGCGTGCGGCGCCCTTCTCGCAAAAGACCTCGAAGGTCAGCGTATTGGGGTGGCCGGCTGCCACGCGGGAAACTTCCAGGCTGCCTGCGGCCCCGGCGAACTGTACGTTGAACGCCGCGTAGTCGTCGTTTTCTACCGGCTCGGACGTGTCGCTCAGTTCCACGAGATCGTGGCCGGTGACGGCGCCGGCTGGCAGGAAGCGTTCGGTGATGCTGGTGCTCAGCTGGCCGCCGCTGACCGAAAGAATCTCGCCGGCCAGGAATTCGGCAACGTAGGCCAGGTGGCTTCCCACATCGGCCAGTGCGCCCGAGCCTGGCTGGCCCTTGAAGCGCCAGCTCATCGGGGCCTGCGGGTTGTGGCCGTAGTCGGTCCAGTAGCGTCCGGAGAAATGCAGCACCTTGCCCAGGGTGCCATCGGCGATCAGGTTCTGGATCGTGGCGATGCCCGGGGTGCGGCGGAAGGTGAAGCCAACGCGGGCCACGGAGTCGGCGTTGCGGGCCGCGGTGGCCATCGCTTCAGCTTCTTGAAGGGTGTCAGCCAGCGGCTTTTCGCACAAAACGTGCTTGCCGGCAGCCAGCAGGCCCTCGACTGCTTCACGGTGGAAACGGTTGGCAATAACTACCGAGACCACGTCGATATCTGGATCTGCGGCCACCTCTTGCCAGGAACCGAGCGCCTTTTCGTAGCCGTAGCGCTTGGCGACCTTGGCTGCGAGCTCGGTGTTCACGTCAGCCACGGCAACGTAGCGAAGCGGTGGCAAGTCGGAGCTGTAGAGGGTGGGTGCTGTGCGGTACCCAGCGATGTGGGACAGCCCGGCCATGCCGGCGCCAATGACGGCAATGCCGATGGTTTTTGTCATGGAATTCTCCTGGGTGAAAGCTGTTCATGGAATATTTTGGAGCGCTCCAAAAGAGTCTAGAACCTATTTCAGATCGCGGTCAAGGGGTCTGCAGGAGAAGGTTTGGAACTGGAAGGAATCAGGGCCGGCGTGGTGCCGCGCAGGTGCCGCGCTCGATGAGCAGCGGCTCCATCAGCACGCGCTGGGCTTCGCGTTCGGGATTGGCGAGCCGGGAGAGCACCTGCTGGGCCACGTGCAATCCAAGCTCGTGGTTGCGGCTATCCACGGTTGTCAGGCGCAGCAGGTGGGTGCCGGAGAGCGGCGAGTTGTCGTAGCCGATGATTGACAAATCCCCAGGTGTCGACAGGCCGGCTTCCCGGGCGGCTGCCATGGCTCCCATGGCCATTGAGTCGTTGCCGGCCAAGATGGCCGTTGTTTCCGGGGCTTCGCCCAAAAGCTGCCGTGCGCACTGGTAGCCGGTGTCTTCGGTGGTCAATTCGCTGACCGAAACTATGCGCTCTTCGAGTCCCGCGGCCTTCATTGCCTCCTGGTACCCGGCCAGGCGCAGCATCGAGGCTCCGCCGCCACCGGCGATGTGGCCAATATTCCGGTGGCCCAGCGAAACCAGGTACTCGATGGCTTGGCGTGCCCCGAGCCTGTCGTCACTGGAAGAAATGTCCGCGCCGCGAACCTGGGTGGCGCGATTGCCGGCCACAATGACCGGAACCTGCGCTGAAAAGCGCATGGCAGGAGTCGGTTCGGTGGCCAGTACCAAAGCCTCTACCCGGGTGCTGAGGAATCCATCGAGCGGGTCCGACTCGACGTGGGTGTTGAGTGCCCGGTCGGAAACTGCGATGCGCAATCCTGCGCTTGCCAGTCCTTCTTGGAGCCCGCGAAGAAGTTCCACGAACCAGACGTTGGTGTAGTCGTCGATGACTACGCCGACTGTCTGGCTCGTGCCGCCGGCAAGTGCCGTGGCGGCCTGGCTGGGGCGGTAATCCAGTTCCTTGATGGCGGCCAGTACTGCCGCGCGACGTGCTTCCGAGACGCTGGGGGAGCCGCGCAGCACCAGGGACACCAGCGACTTGGAAACACCTGCGGCCTGGGCAACGTCGTAGATGGTCGCTCGACGGCGTGCTGCGGCCACAGTTCCTCCTGGGGGTGTCGGTTGTTCTCGTTAAGAGCCTAGCGTTTTGCTCGAGTGCACGGCCGTTAGGGGGTGGATTCTGCTCGTCGAACTTCGCGGGCCACGCCATGAAGCCAAGACATGGCATGTGGAAATTTTTTTATTTTCAACGTCCGAAACAGATGGAATACCCCGGAATTCCGCGGATTTGTCCACACCATGTTACTCATGTTGTAAATATGTCAGTACAAACCTTTGACAGTGCCGAATTCATGGTGCAAAGTATTTCTTGTGGCACCGTTCACATCTTCGGCAGTTGGCCGATCCCTGAACTTCTGACTCGAAAGGACGTCGATCTGCGTGACTTACGACGTACTCACCCTCGGACGCATCAGCGTCGACGTGTATCCGAATGACATCGGCGTTTCCCTCGCGGATGTGAACACATTCAGCAAGTACCTCGGCGGCTCCGCCACCAACGTCGCCGTGGCGGCCGCCCGGCACGGCCGAGCAGCCGGTGTGATCACCAAAATCGGCGACGACGACTTCGGCACATTCCTGGAACGCGAATTGGACCGCTTCGGCGTGGACCGCACCCAGGTAGCCCGCGACGCCACGTTGCAGACGCCAGTCACCTTCTGCGCCATCATGCCGCCGGACGACTTCCCGCTGTACTTCTACGGACGCTTCCCGATGGCGCCGGACTGGAACATCGACAGCAGCGACATCGACCTCCAAGCCGTCAAGGACTCCAGGATCTTCTGGAGCACCGTCACCGGCTTGAGCCGCGAACCTTCGCGCACCGCGCAATTGGCGGCCTATGCCGCCCGCCCAGCAGATTCCCTGGCCCAGGGTCAGTTCACCATTCTGGATTTGGACTACCGCCCGATGTTCTGGGACTCCGTGGAACAGGCCCGCGAACAGGTAGCGCGTGCCCTGCCATCGGCCACCGTGGCCATCGGCAACGACACCGAATGCTCGGTAGCCGTCGGCGAAGGCACCCCGGATGAGCAGGCCGACCGCCTGCTGGAGGCCGGAGTGCAGATTGCCGTGGTCAAGCTCGGCCCCGAAGGGGTCATGGCCAAAACCCGCACCGAGCGCGTGGTTTCCGCGCCGGTCCCGGTGCAGACCGCTAACGGACTGGGTGCCGGAGATTCCTTCGGCGGCGCCTTCTGCCACGGACTGCTCTCCGGCTGGCCGCTGGAACAGGTGCTTGACTACGCCAATGCCGCCGGAGCCATTGTGGCCTCGAAGGTTGCCTGCTCCGACGCCATGCCGGACCCGGAAGAAGTCAATGCCCTGCTGGCCGAGCGCGGCCGCACCGTACCCGACTCCCAGAAAGACCTGGTCTAGATATGAAACAGGCATCAGAGCTGCCAGTGGACCGGGAAGACCCGCGCCGCTACGAATCCATCACCCGCCAGCGGCTGGAAGACCCGGCCTCGGTGCAGCGCGCCGCTTCGCTGCGCCGGAAGCACGCCGGCCCGGTGCTGGGACGGCAGAACTTCATCATCGCCGCCGACCACCCGGCCCGCGGCGCCCTGTCCGTGGGCAAGCGCGCCACGGCCATGGCCGACCGCCGCCAGCTGCTGGACCGGCTGCAGATCGCCTTGCAGAACCCCGCCTGCGACGGGGTGCTGGCCTCGCCCGATATCCTCGATGACCTGCTGCTGCTGGGCGCGCTGGAAGGCAAGCTGGTCTTCGGATCGATGAACCGCGGCGGGCTCACCGGCTTGGTCAACGAGATCGACGACCGCTTTACCGGGCACAGCGCGGCCGCCCTGGCTGCCCTGGGCGCCGACGGCGGCAAGATGCTCACCCGGATCAGCTACGAGGATCCGGACACCGTGAAAACCCTGGCCGCTACCGCCGACGCCGTGTCGGATCTGGCCCGGCACCAGCTGGTGGCCATGGTCGAGCCGTTCATCTCCAAGCGGGCCGAGGGCAAGGTAGTCAACGACCTGCGCCCGGAGGCAGTGATCAAGTCCATGGGCATCGCCTCGGGACTGGGCGAAACCAGCGCCTACACCTGGCTGAAGATTCCCGTGGTCCAAGAGATGGAACGGGTCATGGCCGCGACCACCCTGCCCACGGTCCTGCTCGGCGGGGATCCATCGGGCAGTCCCGACGAGGTCTTCGCCTCGTGGCAGGCGGCGCTGGCCCTGCCTTCGGTGCAGGGGCTGACCGTAGGCCGGACCCTGCTGTATCCCGAGGACGGGGATGTGGCCGCCGCCGTGGCAACCGCCGCATCGCTACTGGACACCACCGCAACCGTACGCAGCTGAGAAGGACGAAGCTCGATGACTACACGCACAATGACCGTTGCCCAGGCGGTCGTGGAATTCCTGGGCCGCCAGTACACGGTGGATTCCATCGGCGGCACGCACTACCGCGAACGGCTGATTCCGGGCATGTTCGGGATTTTCGGCCACGGAAATGTTGCCGGGGTGGGCCAGGCGCTGAAGCAGTGGCAGGCCAAGGACCCGAGCCTCATGCCGTACTACCAGGGCCGCAATGAGCAGGCGCAGTCGCACCAGGCCGTTGCCTACGCGCGGCACACCCGCCGGCGCGCCACCTACGCGGTCTCCACCTCCATCGGCCCCGGGTCCTCCAACTTGCTCACCGGTGCGGCGCTGGCCACCGCCAACCGCCTGCCGGTGCTGCTGCTGCCTTCGGACACCTTCGCCACCCGCGCCGCGGACCCGGTGCTCCAGCAGCTGGAAATGCCGCACGGCTACGACATCACCGTCAACGACGCCTTCCGCCCGCTGTCCAAGTACTTCGACCGGGTCACGCGACCCGAGCAGCTGGCCAGTGCCTTGCACCACGGGTTGCGGGTGCTCACCGACCCCGCCGAAACCGGAGCGGTGACCATCTCCTTGCCGCAGGACGTGCAGGCCGAGGCCTTCGACTTCCCGGAAGAGCTCTTTGCCGAGCGCGAGTGGAAGATCCGCCGCCCGGCACCGGAATCCGAGGACATCGCGGCGGCCGCGGCCATGATCCGCGAAGCCAAGCGCCCATTGATCGTCGCAGGCGGCGGCGTGCTGTATGCCTACGCCACCGAGGAGCTGGCCGCCTTCTGCGAAGCCACCGGCATCCCCGTGGGCAATACCCAGGCCGGGGTGGGCGTGCTGCCGTGGGATTCCAAGTACTCCCTGGGCGCCATTGGCTCCACCGGCACCACCGCGGCCAATGCGCTGGCCGAGCAGGCGGATCTGGTCATCGGCATCGGCACCCGCTATGAGGACTTCACCACCGCCAGCCGCACCGCATTCCAGAACCCGGACGTGAAGTTCGTGAACATCAACGTCGCCGCGCTGGACGCCTACAAGCACGGCACCGTGCTGCCGGTGGTCGCCGATGCCCGCAAAGCGCTGATCGCGCTGCGCGAGGCGCTGACCGGGTACCGGGTCGAGGGGGCCCTGGAAGTCCAGGCCGCCACCGAGAAGCAGCGCTGGGACGCGACCGTTGATGAGGCCTTCGCCGAGCGGCTGAGCCCGCTGGTCAGCCAGAACGCCATCATCGGAGCGGTGAACCAGGCCATGGATCCGCGCGATGTGGTGGTCTGCGCCGCCGGCTCGCTGCCCGGGGACCTGCACAAGATGTGGCGGGTCTCCGACCCGTTCGGCTACCACGTGGAATACGGCTTCTCCTGCATGGGATACGAGATCGCCGGCGGGCTGGGCATCAAGCGCGCCGCCCTTGCTGAAACCGCGCGAGGTTCCGAAGAGTCCCGCGACGTCGTGGTGATGGTGGGTGACGGCTCCTACCTGATGATGCACACTGAGCTGGTCACCGCCGTGGCCGAAGGCCTGAAGCTGATCACCGTGCTGATACAGAACCATGGCTACGCCTCCATCGGAGCCCTGTCCGAATCACTGGGCTCCCAGCGTTTTGGCACCAAGTACCGCACGCTCGATGCCCAGCGCCACAGCTTCGATGATGGTGCGACCTTGCCAGTGGACCTGGCTGCCAACGCCGAGTCGCTGGGCGTGAAGGTCATCCGGATCGAGCCCGGGCCCCAAGCCATCGATGAGCTCTCGGCGGCCATCGCCCAGGCCAAGGCCGCGCCCGAGGGTTCGGGACCGATCCTGATCCACATCGAATCCGACCTCTACGCCGATGCTCCCTCCAGCGAGTCCTGGTGGGATGTGCCGGTCAGCGAGGTCGCCGAGCTGGACTCCACCACCCAGGCCCGCAAGACCTACGCCGAGCACAAATCCCGCCAGAAGCCCCTGCTGGGCTAGGCGCACCGCACCAGACCAACTCGAATACCGAAAGACGTGAACCCATGACTGCTACCGCTACCGAAGTCACCGAAATCCTGCACTACATCAACGGCAAGCCCAGCGCCGGCACCGGCACCGCCACCCAGCCGGTCTACAACCCGGCAACCGGAGAAATCACCGGCCAGCTGCACCTGGCCAGCGGCGAGGACCTGCAGCAGGCTGTGGCCGTGGCCAAGGCCGCCTCCGAAACCTGGGGCGAAGTATCGATCGCCAAGCGCAGCAAGATCCTCTTCCGCTTCCAGCAGCTGCTCACCGAGCACACCGGCGAGCTGGCCCGCATCGTCACCTCCGAGCACGGCAAGGTCCTCTCCGACGCCGCCGGCGAGATCAGCCGCGGCATCGAAGTGGTGGAGTATGCCTGCGGCATCTCCCAGTCGCTGAAGGGCGAATACTCCGACCAGGTCTCCACCGGCATCGACGTGTTCTCCTTCCGTCAGCCGCTGGGCGTGGTCGCCGGCATCACCCCGTTCAACTTCCCGGTGATGGTGCCGCTGTGGATGGCACCGGTGGCCATTGCCACCGGCAACGCCTTCATCCTCAAGCCTTCCGAGCGCGACCCTTCGGCCGCCTTGCTGATCGCCGAGCTGTTCAAGGAAGCCGGCCTGCCCGACGGCGTTTTCCAGGTGCTGCACGGCGGCAAGGAAACCGTGGACGGGCTGCTCACCCACCCGGATGTGGATGGCATCTCCTTTGTCGGTTCCACTCCGATCGCCAAGTACGTGCACGAAACCGCCACCAAGCACGGCAAGCGCGTGCAGGCCCTGGGCGGAGCGAAGAACCACGCGGTGATCATGCCCGATGCCGATATGGACTTGGCCGCCGACCACATCAACGCCGCCGCTTTCGGCTCCGCGGGCCAGCGCTGCATGGCCATCTCCGTGGCCGTCGCCGTGGGCGATGCCGCCGATGGCCTGGTGGACAAGCTCGCCGAGCATGCCCGCAACGTCAACGTCTCGAACGGCTTCGATGAGACGGCGGATATGGGACCGGTGATCACCCCGGCCTCGAAGTCCCGCCTGCAGAAGATCGTTGGCGAGGCGCAGGAAGCTGGCGCCGCGCTGGTCATCGACGGACGCGACCTGGTGGTCAAGGACCACGAGAACGGGTTCTTTGTCGGCCCGACCATCATCGACAAGGTCAGCCGCGAGATGAGCGCCTACACCGAGGAGATCTTCGGCCCGGTACTGGTGGTGCTGCGCGTAGACAGCCTGGAAGAAGCCATCGAAGTGGTCAACGCGAACCCCTACGGCAACGGCACGGCCATCTTCACCTCCTCTGGCGCCCACGCCCGCACCTACACCCGCCGCATCCAGGTAGGCATGGTCGGGGTCAACGTGCCGCTGCCGGTGCCGGTTGCCTGGCACTCCTTCGGAGGCTGGAAGGACTCGCTGTTCGGCGAGCACCACATCTACGGCCCGGACGGCGTGCGCTTCTACACCCGGGGCAAGGCCATCACGCAGCGCTGGCCGGAGCCGGCCCAGGGCACGGCCGCCACCTTCAACTTCCCCTCCAACTAGGCACCTTGAACAGAAGATAAGGTACGCACCATGGCACAGAACATCACCATCGGGACTGCCCCCGACTCCTGGGGAGTCTGGTTTGCCGATGATCCCCAGCAGACACCCTGGCAGCGCTTCCTCGACGAAGTGGCTGAAGCCGGCTACAAGACCATCGAACTGGGTCCCTACGGGTACCTGCCCACCGACCCCGCGCAGCTGGCCGACGAGCTGGCCGCCCGCGACCTGAACGTCTGCGCCGGCACCGTCTTCACCGCCTTCCACCGCGGCATCGACGGCAGCGCCAGCGCCTGGGAAGAAGCCTGGGAGCCAGCCCGCAAGGTGGCCGAGCTGACCGCCGCCATGGGAGGCGAGCATATTGTGGTGATCCCTGCCATGTGGCGCGACGACGTCACCGGCCAGGCCATCGAATCGGGCACCCTGGACGGTTCGGCCTGGGATTCGCTGGCCAAGGGCCATGACCGGCTGGGAAGGATCCTGCAGGAGGAATTCGGCCTCAAGCAGCAGTTCCATTCCCATGCCGACTCCCATGTCTGCGGCCAGGGCGACATCGAGAAGTTCCTTGAGCTCACCGACCCGCAATTCACCACCCTGTGCCTGGATACCGGACATGCCGAATACGGTGGAGCTTCCAGCGTGGATTTGATCCGCCGCTTCCCGGAGCGCATCGGGTACCTGCACCTGAAGCAGATCAACCCGGACATCCTGGCCACGGTCCGCGAACAGGACATGACCTGGGCCGCGGCCAACTTGGCCGGGGTGATGTGCGAACCGCCTTCCGGGTTGCCTGACCTCAACGAGGTCTTGAAGGAAGTGGAGAAGCTGGGCCGTCCGATTTTCGGAATTGTCGAACAGGACATGTACCCGGTGGCCGACTTCTCGGTGCCGCTGCCCATCGCCACCCGCACCCGCGACTACCTGCTCAGCTGCGGCTCGCGCAGCCGCGTCTAAGCAATCCCCACCTAGCCAAGAATTCTTGAAAGGACATATCGTGCCAGATAACCTGCGCGTCGCCGTCGTTGGAGCCGGGCGCATGGGCGCCGACCACATACAGCGGATCCACCACCGTATTTCCGGAGCCGAAGTCGCGGCCGTCGTTGATATCGACACCGACCGGGTCGCTGCGGCCATCGACGGGATCCCGGGTGCCAAGGGCTACGCCGACCTGTCCGCGGCGCTCGCCGGCGGAGAGGTCAACGCGGTACTGCTGGCGACCCCCGGCTTCCTTCACCACGATGCATTGCTGGCGGTGCTCGAGGCAGATATTCCGGTGCTGTGCGAAAAGCCGCTGACCCCCGATGCCGCTTCCTCCTGGGAGATCGTCGAGGCCGAGGCCAAGCTGGGCCGCAAGCGCATCCAAGTGGGCTTCATGCGGCGTTTCGACGCCGAGTACCGGCAGCTGCGCCAGCTGATCGAGGACGAGAGCCTGGGCGAATTGCTGGTGCTGCACCACCAGCACCGCAATCCCTCCACCCCGGAGGGCTTCACCAATGAGATGCTGATCAACGACTCGGTGGTCCACGAATTCGACGCCATCCGCTACTTCACCGGTGACGAGATCACCTCGGTGCAGGTGCGCTTGGGCAAGGCCACCCGCAATGCTCCCAACGGCCAGCACGACCCCCAGCACGTGCTGCTGGAAACCTCGACCGGAGTGCTCGCCGACGTGGAGATCTACGTCAACGCGAAGTTCGGCTACGAGGTGGCGACCCAGGCTTCCTTCGAGGAGGGCATCGTGTCCATCGGCAATGACGCTGGACCGTATGTGCGTACCGCCGGGCAGTGGGGCGGCAAGGTCACCCCGGGCTTCGAGGAGCGTTTCGGCGCCGCCTACGATACCGAAATCCAGTCATGGGTGGACGCCGCGCTGCGAGGCGAATTGGGCGGGCCCAGCGCCTGGGACGGCTACGCCACCGCGGCCTGCTGCGAGGCGGGAGTCGAAGCCCAGCGCACCGGCGAAAAGGTGGCAGTCAAGCTGAACAGCAAGCCGGATCTCTACAGCTAAGGGCATCATGAAATACGCACTGGACCCGACCCCGTTCCATTCCACCCATTCGCTGCTCCAGTTCCCGGAACTGGCAGCGGAGCTGGGCTATGACAGCATCCAGCTGACACCGCATGCGGACATGATTCCGTTCTTCACCCACCCCAAGGCCGACGATGACCTGGTCGCGCAGCTCGCGGCCCGTTGCCGGGCTTCCGGGGTGGAGATCGCTTCGGTGCTGCCGGTACTGCGCTGGGCCTCGCCCGATGAGAATTTGCGCCAGGCCGCGGTGCGCTACTGGAAGCGCGCCATCCAGATTGCCGTGGATCTCGGCGTGAACCAGATGAACACTGAATTCTCCGGGCGGCCGGAACGCGCCGAGGAGTCCGAGGCGGCGTTCTACCGCTCCATGGAAGAGCTCGTGCCAATCATTGAGCGCGAGGGCATCAATGTGGCCATTGACCCGCATCCGGATGATTTTGTCGAAGAAGGCCTGGCCGCTTGGCGGGTGATCCGCGGGGTGAACTCGCCGAATCTGTCCTTCGTCTACGTTGCTTCGCATTCCTTCCACATGAAGGACAAGCCGCTGGATATCATGCAGGCAGTGGGAGAGCGGCTGCGCGTGGTGCACGTGGCGGACACCATGAACCATCATGCCTCGCACGGGTTGCGCTACATCACCAACCCGCCGGGCAATGCGGTGCGCGTGCACCAGCATCTGAAGCTTGGCGATGGCGACGTGAACTGGGACGAATTCTTCTCCGGCCTCGTGGCCAACGGATTTGCCGACCGCCAGGACAGCGTGATGGTCTCCTGCGTTTTTGCCGAGAACGAGAACGCCGTAGCAGTCGCCAAGTACCAGTTGGAGCAGATGCGCAGCCGCGTTGACGCTGCCCGTGCCGTGCGCGCCTAGCCAAACCGGCTTCCCGAGCCGAATTGCAACATGACGAAAGCCGAATCCGCAAGGGTTCGGCTTTCGTCGTCCTGCCCGGGGGCCATCCTGCGCAGAAGGCGGATCCAGCAAGAGCCGCAAAATGCCGTGATGATCTGTGGGCATGGTCCCGGGAAGTGGCGGACCGGGAGGCTGCGGCAGTCCAAAAAGCAGTATCCGCCAGGACAAAATGTCCAAGAATGCTTGCCCAGAAAACACTGATGACGTATTGTCCTTACATAAGGGCTGTGAAGCCCATCACTTTCAATTATCGACGGGGCCGGAATAATGCTCAATGGCCCCCGCCGCACCGAGTGGAGGAAGCCGGATCGCAGTTGATCCGATGGATGGCCGCAGGCCAGCCACGCTTCCACCCGGGCAATCCAAAGGAGTCCCCATGTCCAGTGCGCAGAGTGCTTCTGCAGAGTCGAGTCTGCCGCCCCTTAGTCCGGGCCCCCATGCAAAACGTCTCGGTTTAATCTCCATCGTTGCCTGTTTCGGCGGCCTGCTTTTCGGCTATGACACAGGTGTTGCCAACGGTGCTGAAGGCCCGATGGCCGCCGAGCTGGGCCTGAATCTCCTGCAGATTGGCGTGGTGATCAGCTCGCTGGTCTTCGCCGCCGCAATTGGCGCACTGGTCGGTGGGCAGATCGCTGACGTGTGGGGCCGGCGGAAAACCATCATCATGCTGGCAGTCCTCTTCTTCGCGGGAAGCCTGCTGGTTGTCTTTTCGCCTGCTGGACCGGAACTGGGAACGTTCTCGCCCTTTGGCTACAGCGTGCTGATTGCCGGACGCATCATGCTCGGATTGGCCGTCGGCGGCGCATCTACGGTCGTACCGGTATACCTGGCTGAACTGGCACCGTATGAAATTCGCGGCTCGATCACCGGCCGCAATGAGTTGGCCATCGTCTCGGGCCAGCTGGCCGCCTTCGTCATGAACGCGATCATTGGAACCGTTCTGGGCGGGACCGTGGATGGCATCTGGCGTATCATGTTCGCGATTTGCGCCTTGCCGGCATTGGCGTTGTTCTTCGGCATGCTGCGCATGCCTGAATCCCCTCGCTGGCTCGTGGAAAAGCGCCGCTATGCCGAGGCGTTGCGGGTGCTCAAGACCGTGCGCTCGCCTGAACGCGCAATGGCCGAAGTCCACGAGATCGAGATTGTCGCCGACGAGGAAAAGCTGGCTAACAAGCCGGTGGGCATCAAAGCGGTGCTGAAGAACAAATGGCTGATGCGCATCATCGCCATCGGCATCGGCGTTTCCATGACTCAGCAGCTCACGGGCATCAACTCGATCATGTACTACGGCACGCGCGTGCTGGAAGAATCCGGGATGTCAGAGCAGCAGGCAGTACTGGCGAATATCGCCTTTGGCGTGGTTGCTGTCATTGGCGGAATTATCGCCCTGCGCAACATGGACCGCATGGACCGCCGCAAGACGTTCCTGATTGGCCTGTCGCTGACCACCACCTGCCACCTGCTGGTGGCTATCGCGGGCATGCTGCTGCCAGTTGGCAGCCCGATCCGGCCAGTGGTGATCCTGATCCTGGTGGTTGCCTTCGTGATGTCCATGCAGACATTCCTGAACGTGGCCGTCTGGGTATGGCTGGCTGAAATCTTCCCGCTGCATATGCGCGGACTGGGCATTGGCATCTCGGTGTTCTTCGGCTGGACGACCAACGGCGTGCTGGCGCTGTTCTTCCCATCGCTGGTCTCCGGGACCGGGATTACCGGGTCCTTCTTCATCTTCGCTGGCATCGGTGTGCTGGCACTGTTCTTCGTAGCCACGCAGGTGCCTGAAACCCGTGGACGCTCGCTGGAAGCGCTGGAAGAGGATGTTTCCACCGGAGCGATCTACCACGTCAAGCCTGCGGTCAACGCCTGAATCCCGGCGCATCGCTGAGCTGGCAAGCCCAGCCCCCCCACGTGGCAGGGGGCTGGGCTCGCTGCTATGCCCGGGGCCTTGCCGTGCTGCCTCGCACTACCAGCTGCGGGGCATGGGTGCTGGAAGCGCCCGGGGCGTTCAGGGCCGCGTGCATGGCGGTTTGGGCCAGTGCCGCGACATCTTGCCGAACGCTGGTCAGATCGGCGTGCGCCAGCCTGGCGAATTCACTGTCGTCATAGCCGACCAGGCAGATCTGCTCGGGAACATGCAGGCCGGCAAGGTCGATTGCTTGGCGGGCGCCGAGTGCCGCACGGTCATTGAAGGCCAGTACCGCTGTGGCGCGTTCGGCTGGGGGAGTTGCTGCCAGGTATTCGCGCAGGACCGTGAAAGCGGTGGCGTCATCGGGGCCAGCTGGGAGCACTTGGCCGTGCGCGTTGGCGCGGGCGGCGGATTCGGCAAAGGCATCGCGCCGCTGTTGCGCCGCGATGGCAGATCCGCCATCCAGATGCAGCAGCCGGGTGTGGCCGAGCTGGGCCACATGGCGGACGGCTTGTTCAACGCCGGCAGCTTCGTTGGTAATGACGGATGGGATGCCGTCAATCGTGCGCAGCAGGCTGATTATGGGAAGCTGCTTGGAGGCGTGGACCAGTTGAGCCGGCGGAAGTTCCGGGAACAGGCCAATCACCGCTTCGACTCCCGCATCGATCAGCGTATTGAGCACTCGGCGTTCATCGCGGTGCCTGCCGGTAGCGCCCAGGATGATCTCGAAGCCGTTCTGGTCTGCCTGCTCGTACAGGGCATCGGCCAACTCCGCATGCAACGGTTCTCCCAGCGCCAGGGCCAGCCCGATGGTCCGGCTGCGGTTGCTGCGCAGAGACCGCGCGCGCGAATCCGGGCGGTAACCCAACTCCGCGGCCGCCTGCTTGACTCGGGACCGGGACTCCTCGCTGGCACCCTCGGCACCGCGCATGACAATCGAGGCCAGCGCTACCGAGACCCCAGAGGCGCGGGCGACGTCGGCCAGTGTGGGGCGTTTTGCAGGGGGTGTCGGCATGGGCGGAACTTTCTTCTAGAACGTTATAGACAGTTGCTATCCAGTGTGCCATGATTTTCCTGAACACTAAATCTAGAACGTTCTAGGAGAGACTTCATGGCTTACCAGACCCTGCCAGAAACTTCAGTAAAGCCGCTGCGCCTGGCCGTTATCGGTACCGGGTGGATCGGAGCATTCCACGCCCGCACCGTGGCGCAGCATCTGCCGGATGCGCTATTGCATGTCATAGCGGACCCGGCGCCGGGCCGGGCCGCTGAACTGGCCGCTGAGCTTGGTTGCCCGAACTACACCGAAGACATCGCCGACGTGCTGGCCGACGACAGCGTGGACGCCGTGGTTATCGGGGCGCCTTCGAGCTTCCATGCCGGCTTGATCGCCCAAGCCGCCGCAGCCGGAAAGCACATCTTCTGCGAAAAGCCGGCAGCGCACGCGTTGTCGGACTTGGACGCCGCGCTTGACGCCGTGGAGGCTTCCGGGGTGCTGCTGCAGATCGGTTTCAACCGGCGCTTCTCCCGGGACTTCGCCGTTGTGGCGGAACAGGTGCATTCCGGAGTTATTGGCACCCCGCAACTGCTGCGCTCGCTGACCCGGGATCCAGAAGTGGCCGGCGGGCTGCCCAACGCGGCAAAGATCCGTTCCCACGTCATTTTCACTGAAACCCTGATCCACGATTTTGACACCCTGAACTGGTTGAACCCGGGAGCCGAAGCAGTGGAAGTCCACGTCATGTCCGATGCGCTGGTGGCCCCTGAGCACCGGGGCTCCGGTTTGCTGGATACCGCCGTGGTGAGCCTGCGCTACTCCAATGGGGCAATCGCCGTGGCCGAGGCGAACTTCTCGGCCAGCTACGGCTATGACGTGCGCGGAGAAGTCTTCGGTTCAAAGGGCATGGTGCAGGCAGGCAATCCGGTGCAGCTGGCCGCGGCCAGCTTCGACAGCCAGGGAGCGCATGCGCCAACCGAACGGTTGAACATCGAGCTATTCGCCCAGGCCTACCGCGAGCAGCTCTCGGTCTTCGCCCGCAAGATCCGGGGCTTGCGCGAGGATACGGCTGATGCGGCCCTGGCGGTCCCCACCGGCGCCGACGCCCGCGCAGCCCTGCGCATCGCACTGGCGGCCTTGGAATCCGCAGAATCCGGGCTGCCGGTCAAGTTGGAATCCGCCACCCGCCTTGCGGTGAACCCATGAACGGGCAACTGGCGGTCTGTGCCGAAATGGTCTTCCTGGACCTTCCGCTGATCGACCGGGTGAAGCGCCTGGACGAGGCCGGCTTTGAAATAGAATTCTGGGATATCCGGGGCAAGGACCTGCCGGCATTGGCGGCCACCGGCGCCCGTTTCGGCTCCATGACAGGCTACAGCGCAGGCAGCCTCTGCGATCCGGACAGCGCGGGCGAAGTTGTTCGCACCGCCAAGGAATTGATCCCGGCAGCCCAGCAGCTGGGCATCCACCGGCTAGTTGTGCATCCGGCCCAGCTCGTTGACGGGCAGGCGGCCAGCCCGCAATTCCGGGCTACCGGAGAGATGTGGCTCACCGCAGCGCGAACGCTGGAAGCACTGGGCCGCATCGGCGAAGAGCACCAGGTCACCTTCATGCTGGAGAACCTGAACACGATCCTGGATCACCCTGGAATCCCGCTGGGACGCGCCAAGGACACGATGTCCCTGGTCAAGGCCGTCGGGCACCCGAACGTGAAGATGATGCTGGACCTGTACCACGCCCAAATTGGCGAGGGGAACCTCATCGAACTGGTGCGCTCGGCGCTTCCGCACATTGGGGAAATCCAGGTCGCAGACGTACCCGGACGGTGCGAGCCGGGCACCGGGGAGATCAACTATCTGGCCGTCGCCCGTGTGCTGGCCGAGCTGGGTTATTCTGGCCCGATCGGCATGGAGGCCTACGCCAGCGCAGATTCCGAAGGAGCCATCGCGGCCTTTGCCCAGGCGTTTTCACCGCTGTCCAAGCCCGTGGCGCGCTAGCATCATGCACCGAGCATCGGAATGAGAGTCTAAAGCCCAGTGGCGGCAGCAGGAAAACCTGCTGCCGCCACTTGGCGTGCGTTCCGAGAAGCTACGCGCCAGCGCCGAAAGGCAAGCGCGAATCCATGCTCTGCGAATCCCAAGTCTGGCGGATCCAGCCGTGGTGGGGATCATCGCTGATCAGCCAATCGCGCACCCGCCCCGGGCCGGCCATGACGTTCAGGTAGTAGAGGTCGTATCCCGGCCCGGCCATGGCCGGACCATGCCAGCCGTAGGGGACCAGGACAACGTCCCCGGTGCGGACCTCGGCATTTACATCGATGGGGCGTTCATCCGAAGCATAAACGCGCGCGTAGCCGATGGGATCGCTTGCCGCCTCGGCGGGCATGCCCTGGGCTAGCTGCGTCTCGAAGTAGTAGATTTCCTCGAGGCTGGTTTCGCCTTCCTTCTCCTGATCATGCTTATGCGGAGGGTAGGAAGACCAGTTGCCCGCCGGAGTGATGACTTCGCAGACGATGAATCGGTCCGCTTCCAGGGCGGCCGGGGTGCCGAAGTTGTGGACCTGGCGGGAGCAGTTTCCTGCGCCGCGCAGCTCCACAGGGGTCTCTTCTGCCCTGATCAGCCGGGTCGGGTAGGACTGCTTGGCCGGGGCCAGTGCGACGGCGACCCGGCCCCCTTTGGCGGAGCTGATGGACAGCGCCGTGTTGATGCCGGTGTAGAGGACATCAGCAGGTCCAGCAAAGACTGATTCGCGACCCTTGAGAACATGTTCGGTTCCTGCCATGGCGACAGTGAATGATTCGCCGCTGAGCGGGACCACGATCCGTTCTTCGCCGCAGGCCTCCAGTTCAACTGTTTGGCCAGGGGCCAGCTCAGCTACCTTGAGTCCGGTGTGTGCCCAGCCGTCTATGGAAACGGCTGAGTCATGGGCACCGAGCGAGATGCTCCATTCTCCGTTAGCGGCCGAACCTGCAGGGTAAATCCAATCGGTCATCAGTCGATCCTTTCGACGGCGGGGGACAGGTGCCTAGCGTTGCACCAAGGTCATTTCAAAACTGTAGGCGTCTGCTCGATAAACATGGGAGCCGGTTTCCACGTTGCGCCCAGTGTCATCCACCGCGGTGCGCTGCATGGTCACCAGGGCCGAACCGGCCGCTGCGTCCAAGGTCTTGGCCTGGGCTTCATCTGCGGTCGTGGCCCCGATGCGCTGCTGGGCCAGCCGGAAGTTCACCCCTGCTTCGCGCAGGAGCTCGTAGAGGCCATGGGCCTGCAAGGACTTTTCGTCCAGCTCGACAATGTCGTCGCGAACCCAGTTCTCCATGAGGGCCAGCGGGCTGCCTCCGGCAGAACGCAGCCGGGTGAAGTGGTAGACAGAGACGTCCTTGGGCAACGAAAGAAGATCCTGGATCTCCGGCGGAGCGGGAATGTGCTCGAAGCTGAGCAGGGTGGTAGAAGGCTTCTTCCCGGCGCGCTCAAGGTCGTCATTCAGGCTGGACAGCTCAAGATGCCGGCGGATCTGGCTGGAAACAACCTGCGTTCCCACACCGCGCTTGCGCACCAGCAGGCCGGACTGGACTAGGTCATCCATGGCCTTGCGAATGGTGGGCCGTGAAAGCCGCAGCCGCTGGGCCAGCTCGATTTCATTTTCCAGTCGAGTGCCCGAGGCCAGCGAACCGTCGCGGATCGCGCCTTCGATGCCTTGCGCTACCTGGTGGTAAAGGGGAATGGGCGAAGATCGGTCGATCTTGATGCTCAGTGGTGTGCTCACAGTTGCTCCTTGCCGGCGACTTTGTCATGATATGTCGCTTTGACAGGACAAACTATATATGAAAGTTCACGATTTGGGCATCCTTTGGCTGGAAATCCAATCATTCCAAAGCATTCTCCACGCAAGTTGGTGATCCCCAGCGGCGTTGCCAGCCGCGGGGTTCGAGTCAGACATGAGGTCCGACAAGGGGAATTGGACAACAGGTTGGATTGTCCAATCGTCCAGATAAGAAATTCGGCAGATTCCATTGCCCGAGGATTCCAGTGGCACATATGGTTTTTTGGAACGGTCCAAGACTTGAGGCGAGCCGCGGCGGCCACAGGGAATCACGGCGTTAAACGCCGCAGACAGGAGAACATCATGAATGAACAGCGCAGCATCGGCGTGGGGCTGATCTCGGTGGGATGGATGGGCAAGCTGCACGCTCGCGCCTACAGTTCGGTGCCCTATGCTTATCCAGAGCTGGGCATCAAGCCAAGACTGGTCATAGCCGCGGACACCGAGCAGTCGCGAGTCGACTTCGCGATCTCAACACTGGGCTTCGAGCGCGGAACACTGGACTACCACCAGGTGCTAGCCGATCCCGAGGTGGATGTCGTCTCGATTTGCGCTCCGAACTTCCTGCACGCCGACATGGCGATCGCCGCAGCGGAGGCCGGCAAGCACTTCTGGATCGAAAAGCCCGCCGGCCGAAGCCTGGCCGAAACGCAGGCTATCGAGCAAGCCGCCATCCGCAATGGCGTGGTCACCTCGGTCGGGTTCAACTACCGGCATGCGCCAGCTATCGCACGCGCCCGCCAGCTGGTGCAAGAAGGCCGGCTGGGATCCATCACGAATGTCCGCGCCAGCTTCCTTGCCGGATATGCGGCAGACCCCCGGGCCGCTCTGTCGTGGCGCTTCAACCGGGAGCTGGCCGGCAGCGGGGTGCTTGCTGACCTGTTCAGCCATGCAGCTGATCTATGCAGCCATGTTGTCGGCCCCATCCAGGGCATTTCCGCATCCACCAATGTCATGATCCCGTCCCGGCCGAAACTATCCATGGGCCAGGGCACGCACTTCGACCTGATCGAAGGCGGTGAGCAAGGTGAAGTCGAGAATGAGGATTACGCCGCAGCGTTGGTGCGTTTCAGCCCAGAAGGCGTGGCGGACCGCGCGATCGGAACTATCGAGGCATCCCGGGTGGCTGTGGGACCGCAGTGCGGTTACCGGCTGGAAATCTACGGCACGGAAGGTTCGGTCAAGTGGGATTTTGAACGCATGAATGAACTGGAAGTCGTGCTCGGTCGAGACAACGAAGAACAGGGATTCACGACGGTGATCGGCTCGCCAAAGCATGGCGAATACTCCCGGTTCCAGCCAGGCCCAGGGAACGCGATGGGCTTTGACGACCTCAAGACCATCGAGGCCAAGAAGTTCCTGCTGGCTGTCGCCGGTGGCGAGAAAACGAACTCCACCATCGCCGATGCGGTGGCGGCAGCCGCAGTGGTCGAAGCGGCCGAAGCATCTGCCGCAAGCGGCACGTGGCAGGCGCTGGATGAGCCGGTGCGCGCTGCGAGTGTGCAATACTGACCGCCATGCCTGACTCGTCGCGCCGCCGCCCCACGATCCGGGACGTCGCCAAGCATGCCGGGGTCTCAAAATCCTTGGTCTCCCTGGTGCTCTCGGATCCTAGCAAGGTCAGTTCGATGCGGCGTTCGCTGGTCGAGGACTCCATCCGCGAGTTGGGCTATCAGCCCAACCTGGCAGCGCGCTCGCTTTCGGCCGAGAACCGGCATGCCATTGGCGTTGTCTTGGGGGAACTGCATAATCCCTGGGTTCTGAGCGTCGCGGAAGTGGTTCGCGAACAGTTGCAAGCAGCAGGGCTTGACGTGCTGTTCAGTGCGGCCGCGATTCATGACGGGCAGGGCGTTGGGCCCGCGGAATTGCAGACCTTGCGCGATTTGCGGGTCAGTGGAATTCTCGTCGTTGGATCAGCCGATGACGCCGTCAGTTTCGAAGCCGCCTTGGGTGAGACTCCCGCGGTATTTGTTGGCGGCGGGCGCCAGGCCCAATCAAGCGCTGGCGCGGTTTCGGTTGATGATGAGCAGGGCTTCGGCATGGTGATTGACCACTTGGTCGATTGCGGAAATGCGTGGATTACCCATATAGCCGGTGGCGCTGGTCCGGTTTCTGCGATGCGCGAAGCCGCCTATCATCGGGCGATGCTGCGCCATGGCTTGCGCCAGCACGTACAGGTGGTGGAAGCCGGGCCAACGATTCAGGCCGGGCATGAAGCCGTAGCGCGACTGCTGGCCTCGGGGGCACGGCCTGAATCGCTGGCTTGTTTCAATGATCTTTCCGCCATTGGGGCGCTGCAGGCTCTGGATGAGGCTGGCGTGTCTGCGGCGGTGACTGGCTACGACAATATTTCCCTATCGTCGCTGGGAAGAATTTCGCTGACCAGCATCGGCTCGGATTCGGAAGATCTCGGTCGCAGCAGCGTGCGGCTGCTGCTCCAATTGATGCGGAATCCGGAAGGAAAATTTGCACGTCAGTTGATGATTCCACCGCGGCTTATCGTGCGCTCCTCGTCGCAGCTGCACCGTTGAACCCTGTGAAAGCGGCGTTTCGCCGTGCTTGTCGAGGTCGGCAAATTACTCGTCTTCACATCCTTATGTCTTAACAAAGTCTTGACGGATCGCTTTTCGTCACGCACACTTTAGGCATCTTGTGATTCAAGTCACGGAACATCTTGTTAAGGCGGCCCGCCCCAGGGGACAATCGGGGTGCGCCGGGGATTCCTGAAGGGGAAACGAATATGGGAAAGCCAATTTGGCGCAAACTCGCAATCACGCTCGCCATCATTCCAGCATTGGGGCTGGCGGCTTGCTCGTCCACTGGCGGGCGTGCACCGGAACCGGAAAGCAATGCCGGTGGCGGTGCGGTGGCGGCTACTGACCGCATCAAAATCGCGGTCATCACCCACGCGGCTCCAGGAGATACCTTCTGGGACATTCTTAGAAAGGGCGCTGAAGAAGCTTCGGCCAAGGACAACGTAGAACTCCAGTATCTGAGTGATCCTGATGGCGGACGCCAGTCCCAGCTGATCGAGCAGGCTATTGACCAGGGCGTCGACGGCATCGCCGTGACCCTGGCCAAGCCCGACGCCATGGCTGGAGCGCTAGGCAAGGCTGCCGATGCCGGGATCCCCATTGTCAGCTTGAATGCCGGTGAAGCCCGATTCAAGGATCTCGGAGCATTTGCCCACTTCGGTTCCAATGAGCAGCTTGCAGGCCAGGCCGCTGGCGAAAAGCTGAAGGAGGCGGGAATCAAGAAGCCGATATGCGTCATCCAGGAACAGGGGCACGTTGGGCTTGAAGCACGTTGCGCCGGCGTGAAGAAAATCGTCCCAGACACCGAAATACTCTACGTGCAGGGCACTGACATGACCCAGGTTGAATCAACGGCAACCGCAAAGCTCCAAGCCGATAAGCAAGCCGACGCGATCATCGGCCTGGGCGCACCCATCACGATGACACTGCTCAAGGCTAAAGCCACGGCGAAGTCCGAGGTCGAGGTAGCTTCCTTCGACATGAACTCGCAGTTGGTTGAAGAAATCACCAAGGGCAATGTGATGTTCACCGTTGACCAGCAGCCTTGGTTGCAGGGCTACATGGCAGTTGATGCGCTGTGGCAGAACAACCGTGGCGGCTTCACCATCGGCGGTGGACAGGCGACGTTGACCGGCCCGGCTGTTGTAGACAAAGCCGTCGCTGAGCAAATTACCAGTTTCGCCCAAGAAGGCGTCCGCTAGCCACATCCCCTCGGCGCGCGCCTGATCTGCCGGTAGCGGCGATCCGGCGCGCAGCCTGGACACGGAGGAAATCCCATGTCATCTATAACAGCTTCACCCTCTCAAAAGAGAAAATCTCCGGCTCTGGACGAGCGCGTCGGCAAGAAAAGCGCATTGTCTATCCTTCTGGGCCGTCCGGAGATCGGTGCTCTCGTGGGCGCCATCGCCCTCTTCGTATTCTTCGCCGTCGTCGCTCCGGTCTTCCTGGCTCCCGCATCCTTGGCCACCGTCCTCTATGGGGCTTCGACCATCGGCATCATGGCCGTTGGCGTGTCACTGCTGATGATCGGTGGCGAGTTCGACCTATCCACCGGTGTGGCCGTCATTTCTTCGGCGCTCAGTGCATCGATGATCTCCTGGTACTTCGGTCTCAACGTCTGGGTCGGCATTGCCTTGGCCCTGGTCGTCTCGCTGCTGATCGGTTTCATCAACGGAATCATCCTGATCAAGACCAAGCTGCCATCCTTCATCGTGACGCTGGCCAGTTTCTTGATGCTCACCGGCCTGAATCTGGGCCTGACGCGAGCCATTGGCGGCTCGGTGTCCTCTCCATCTATTGCGGATATTGAAGGATTCCAGAGCGCAAAGGCGGTCTTTGCCTCTTCAGTCAATATCGCCGGGATCGACGTCAAGATCACCGTGTTCATCTGGATCGCCATGGTGATCATCGCTTCCTGGATCTTGCTCCGAACCAAGATCGGGAACTGGATCTTCGCCGTAGGCGGGGATGAGAAGGCCGCTCGCGCCGTCGGCGTTCCAGTGGTCCGCACCAAGATCGGACTCTTCATGGCCGTTGGATTCTGCGGCTGGGTGCTGGGCATGCACAACCTCTTCGCCTTTGACTCGGTGCAGTCCGGCGAAGGCATCGGCAATGAATTCCTCTACATCATTGCCGCGGTCATCGGCGGCTGCCTGCTCACCGGCGGTTACGGTTCAGCCATTGGCGGCGCTATCGGGGCGTTCATTTTCGGCATGGCGAACAAGGGCATCGTGTACGCGGAATGGAATCCGGACTGGTTCAAGTTCTTCCTTGGCCTGATGCTGCTCTTGGCTACGGTGGTCAACATCGTGGTGAAAAAGCGTGCGGAATCCAGCAAGTAGGAAGCCAAGGACAAAAATCATGAAGACTCGCAAGAATAAGAAGACCGAAGACCTGCTCGAGAAGCTCGAGCCCAAGATCAGCGACAACCTGCTGACCCTCAAGGGAGTTGGCAAGCACTACGGAAGCATCATCGCCCTGCGCGGTGTCGACATGGTGGTGGATCCGGGCAAGGTCACCTGCGTTCTCGGGGATAACGGCGCCGGCAAGTCCACGCTGATCAAGATCATCGCCGGCTTGCACCAGCACGATGAAGGAGAGTTCAGTTTGCATGGCTCGGCCATCAAGCTCAAGAGTCCCCGCGTCGCACTGGATGCCGGCATCGCCGCGGTGTACCAGGACCTGGCGGTCGTTCCTTTGATGCCGATCTGGCGCAACTTCTTCCTCGGCTCGGAACTGACCACCGGGGTTGGGCTGTTCAAGAAGCTTGATGTGCAGAAAATGAAGGACATCACCAAGCAGGAGCTCTCCGACATGGGCATTGATCTGCGTGACGTCGAGCAGCCGATCGGCCAGCTGTCCGGCGGTGAACGCCAGTGCGTAGCCATCGCTCGCGCGGTATATTTCGGAGCCAAGGTCCTGATCCTCGATGAGCCTACCGCCGCCTTGGGCGTCAAGCAGTCCGGCGTGGTGCTGCGCTACATCCTCCAGGCGCGCGACCGCGGGTTGGGTGTCATCTTCATTACGCACAACCCGCATCACGCGTATCCGGTAGGGGACTCGTTCCTGTTGCTGAAACGCGGCCGCTCCATCGGGTACTACTCGAAGTCGGAAATCACCGTCGAAGAGCTGACCGCCCAGATGGCCGGTGGCGCTGAACTCGCTGAACTGGCTCATGAGCTTGAACAGCTTGGTGGACATGATGAAGAGCTGGCAGAGGCAGAGGCGGGCGCGAACTCTCAAGCAACAGCCTGACCCAACCGCAGCTAAGGCCTGGGCTTCTTCGCGATGGTGAAGAAGCCCAGGCCTTAGCTGTCCCAGTGCTTAGAGCGAGTAGTCAATCATTTCACTATGGCCAGTAGCGATGGAACGCACCGCGGCCTGGGCGATGGCCTGGGATTTGAGCCCCTCACGCAACGTGACAGGTACTTCCCGGTCTTCGTCCAGTGCCTGAACGAAGGCTCCCAAGCTGGCGGCATAGGTTGGCTGGACCCTGTCGAACCAGTTGCCGTGCAGCCCGTGGGATTGCGCGTGCTGCCCCTGGAACAGGCTGACGTGCCCCGAGGGTTGCCGTTCAGATGCGGCCATGGCTTCAGACCCCAGCGCTTCGATGCGTTCGTCATAGCCGTAATTCGTATGGCGCACACAATCTATTTGGGCCATCGCTCCACTAGGGAACTGCAGCGAACTGATCGAAGTGTCCACATCGCCAAATTCCGCAATCTCCGGGGCGGACAGGGCCGAGCCGAAGGCGTGCACCTGCAGGGGATCCTGGCCTGATATCCAGCGTGCCAAATCATAGAAGTGCACGGCTTGATCGCGGAACTGGCCGCCAGAATTTTTCAGGTAAGCCAGTGGTGGCAATCCCGGGCCACGCGAAGTCAACTGGAGCAAAGCCAGATCGCCGATTCGCCCGGAGTGCACGAGCTCCTTGAGCTCTGCGTGAGCGCGATCGAAGCGCCGGTTGAAATTGACCATGGCCTTGATTCCTGAACGTTCAACGTAGGCTACCGTCGCCTTTGCCGTTTCCAAGTCGAGGTCGATTGGCTTTTCGACGAGAGCCGCCAGGCGCGCATCGGCTGCAAGGCGGAGGTTCTGGGCGTGGGAATCCGTTGATGACGCGATGAACACTGCGTCCAGGCCGTCATTGCCGAAAATCTGGTCGAGCGTTGCTGCTGCCTTGGCGCCATGTCGCGAGGCCAGAGCAGCAGCTCGCTGAGGGTCAATGTCGTAGACCAGTTTAAAGTCGATCTCCGGGTGTGCGGCCAAGTTGTGTGCATGCACCGAGCCGATGAAGCCGGCGCCGATCAGGGCGAATCTTTGCATTGAAGGCACCTCGTGAAGTTGGTTGAAGTCAGGAGATCATGATGTCCAGAAGATTGCGCATGGTGCTGGCAACCTTGTGGAAGTCGTGCTCATTGGCGCGGTCAGAGAACATCTCGGAAACCCACCAGCCGTCATAGCCGGTGGACTTGATCGCGTCCACCCACTGCTGCAATGGGATGGCGCCACCGCCGATGACGACATTGCGGTGCACGTCCTGGGCCGGAACCTCATGGCGCCGATCCAGATCCAACCCGTCGGAAATATGGGCCGCCTTGATCAGTTCCTTGGGCAACGCGGCCACTTCTTCCAAGGTGTCCCCGACGGTCCAGAAATGCCAGGTGTCCAAGGCGATGCCAACGTTCTCGCGGCCGCAGCGCTCAATAATTTCCAGGGCTTGCCGACACCGATTGATATTGGACCAAGCCAGCGGTTCCAAGTAGATCTCCAGCCCGTGCTCTGCGGCGATCCCGGCGGCAGCAGATACATTATCGGCGGCAATGGCCATGGCTTCCGGTTCCGAGAGGCCGAGTGTCCCGCGGTAGCGATCATCAGATGCTGCGAGTTTTCCGGACTTGAAATCCTTGACCACATTCCAGTCCACTGGCCCGGTGCACATTTGCAGGATCGGTGCGCCGACCACTGTGGCGATTTCGGCCATCCGCCTGACTTCCCGGAGCATGTCATCCCGTGCGGTGCCTTGGCGTTCAAGGTCAAGGACTGCGCCGATTCCTGTCACTTCAAGGCCCGTGAGCATTTCTGGAAGCGTGTGCACAGAAAAGCCGGCATCAAGATAGCGATAGAGTTTCGGGCTTTGCAGCTCGATGCCGCCGAATCCGGCCGACCGTGCCGTTGCAATGTCGGTGGCAACATTCCCGTAGAAACTTGTTGTGACATTCATGGACAGTTTTGCCATTGGTCCTCCTTGGCGTGTGGAATGCATGCGTGGAAACGAAATGTACAGTTGTCAGTACAAAGGTGCTTCCAAGATCATATGCCCACTGCTCCCCGGAAAGTAATACGCTCGGGCAAATTCTCCATGAGTTTTTTCCGAGCCGCCGCCAGGCTGGTCTGCGAGTGCAGGATACGTCTGTTCATCACCGGTTTTTCAATGGTTCAAGGCGAAAGTGCGTTATATACCTTCAAGGGAATGCAGTAATCCGGCTCGCTGATTGACTGGATATTCGCCCGCGACAGTGGCTGTTTCGAAGGTGTTTGCAATAATGACCGTTGTGAACATTGCTCAGCCCGGTGAAGGGCGCCCAGGAAACCGGCCCCCGTCGATGGCGGATGTGGCGGCCTTGGCTGGGGTGTCCCATCAGACGGTTTCCCGCGTGCTCAACGACCATCCAAACGTCAGGGCGGGAACCCGCGACCAGGTGCTGGATGCCATCCGGCAGCTGGGTTATCGCCGCAACCGAGCCGCGCGGGCACTGGCCACATCGCACTCGAGCACTATCGGCATTCTGACCATCGGCAGCGAATTCTTCGGACCGCAATCCACCGTGCTGGCCATCGAGGCCGCTGCCCGTGCGCAGGGATATTTCGTGACCGTTACCGCACTGGATCGCTATGACGCGCACAGCGCGAGCGAAGCCCTCAGCCACCTGGTGGACCAGGGCGTTGATGGCGTGGTGATGGTTGCGCCCTTCGAAAAGGTGATCGATGCCCTGGATGATGCTGCCCTGACGATTCCAGTGGTGGTCGTGGCCGCTCGCACGGAGGTTCCCGACGCGGATCCGGCGCATTACGTGTACATCGACCAGCGTGAAGGCGCGCGCTTGGCCACTGGTCATCTTCTGGCCCTGGGGCACCGCAAGATCGTCCACGTGTCCGGGCCGACCGGCTGGTTCGACGCCACCGAACGGCAGATCGGCTGGCGGGAAAAAATGCTGGAAGCCAAGGCCCCGATTGTTGAGGTGCCAGCTGAATCCTGGCAGGCCCAGAGCGGCTATGAGGCAGGCCAGCGTCTGGTTGACCCGATACGCGCCGGCGAAGTTACGGCAGTATTCGCAGCGAATGATTACCTTGCCACCGGTGTTCTGCGTGCTTTCTGGGAAGCCGGGCTGGAAGTGCCCAATGACGTTTCGGTTATCGGTTTCGACGACCTGCAAATCTCCAATTTCCTGATCCCTTCGCTGACCACGGTTCGCCAGCCTTTCCGCGATGTCGGCCATGCTGCGCTGATGGAATTGCTGGAAGGCGCCACGGCTGACAGGGTCCCGAAAGTGATTGCGCCAACGCTGGTAATCCGGGCGAGTACCGCACCGCCCAACGCCCGCTAGCCAAGCGCTTCATTCCCCGAGTCCGGGATCCGGTATTGCGGATCACAAATTGTTAGCGCTAACATTGGATCGAGGTTTTGTTCTGCCAGCGCATTTTTCGCGAGTGGAGCAGGAAACGATGGCTATGGCGCTGCTCACCGAGCTGTGCGAACGGAGATTTCATGGCAACACAGCTCAACGGGCCAACCGCCCGCGAGATCATCAGCAACGGCGAAGCCGTGCTGGGCATCGAGTTCGGTTCAACGAATATCAAAGCCAGCCTGATCGGCCCCGGCCACCAGCAGCTTGCCAGCGGCAGCCACGCCTGGGAGAACCAGTACGAAAACAGGAATTGGACCTACTCCCGCGAAGCCATCGTCGCCGGCCTGCAGGACTCTATGGCCCAGGTGCTGGAAGATGCCCAAGAGCGCCACGGAGTACGCCCAACGCAGCTAGGAGCCGTTGGAATCTCCGCGATGATGCATGGCTACCTCGCCTTCGACGTCGACCGGGAACTGCTGGTTCCCTTCCGCACCTGGCGCAACACCTCCACGGCAAAAGCGGCGGCGATGCTCAGCGAGGAACTGGACTTCAATATCCCGCAGCGCTGGTCCGTAGCGCACTACTTCCAAGCGCTGCTCAACGGCGAAGAGCACGTGTCGAAAGTTTCCCGCCTGAACACGCTGGCCGGATTCGTGCATGAGCTTCTCACCGGAAATTTTGTGCTTGGCGTGGGCGATGCCGCGGGAATGTTCCCCATCGATTCAGCCACCGGCAGCTACGATGCACGGATGCTTTCCGCCTTTGACGCGGTGGCTGCCCGGCATGGCGCGACCGCAGGGCTTTCCTCAATGCTGCCCGCGGCACTGCCCGCCGGTGCAGATGCTGGCACGCTTAGCGAAGCCGGGGTCTTGCTCCTGGACCCCACCGGCCAGCTCCAGCCTGGCAGCCCGCTGTGCCCACCGGAAGGAGACGCCGGAACCGGCATGGTGGCCACCAATTCGGTAGCCCAGCGCACCGGCAACATCTCCGCCGGAACCTCCATTTTCGCGACGGTGGTCCTCGACGCGCCGTTCAAGGAAGTGCACCACGAAATCGACGTGGTCACCACGCCCGATGGGCATCCGGTAGCCATGGTCCACTGCAATAACGGCGCCAGCGAATTTGCCGCCTGGGCCCAGGTCTTCGGGCAGTTCGCCCGGGCGCTGGGCAGCGACGCCGACGACAACGCGGTCTTCGAAACCCTGCTGCGTTCGGCCCTTCAGGGTGCTGCCGATGGTGCGGGGCTCCTGGCCTACAACAATCTTTCCGGCGAACCGGTAGCGGGTCTTGCCGAAGGCCGTCCGGCCATCCTGCGCACCCCGGACTCCACGCTGAACCTGCCCAACTTCGTGCGTGTTCAGGTGTACGCCATGTTCGCCACGCTGAGCCTCGGACTGCGCGTGCTGGCCGCCGAAGGCGTCGAGGTCAAGCAGATGTTTGCCCATGGCGGCATCTTCCGCACCGCCGGGGTGGCCCAACGGCTGCTGGCCGCTGCGATCAACACTCCCGTCCTTGTCGGGGACAGCGCCGGACACGGAGGTGCATGGGGCATCGCCGTCCTGGCAGCGTACCGGCGCCGAGTCCTCGATGGCCTGCAGCAGTCCCTGCCTGAATTCCTGGATTCCGAAGTCTTCGCCGGTGCCGCTTTGAGCCTCGCGGAGCCGCAGGCCGATGACCGTGCCGGCTTCGAGGCCTACCTGGAAACCTATGAAGCCGGCCTGGCCATTCAGCGCACCGCCATTACCGCCATCTAGGCATCGCACACAGTTTCGGACGAAAAGAGAAACCGATGAATCAACCACGAATCCTGGCGGATTACCCGCAGTCAATGCAGGACGAGGTGGCCACGGTCCGCCAGATTGTTGCCGACCTGCACGCCGAATTGCCGCGCTATGAGCTGGTGGTCTGGACTGCCGGCAACGTGTCGCAGCGCGTGCGCCACCCGGAAATCGCCGACGGCTCCGCGGACCTGTTCGTGATCAAGCCATCGGGCGTCGCCTACGACGAGCTGACCGCGCAGTCCATGGTGGTCTGCACCTTGGACGGCAAGCTGCTCGATGGCACCCGCGCCCCGTCCTCGGACACCGCGGCCCATGCCTACACCTACGAGCACATGCCGCAGGTGGGCGGCGTGGTGCATACCCACTCCACCTACGCCACCGCATGGGCGGCGCGCGGCGAGGAAATTCCCTGCGTGCTGACCATGATGGCCGACGAATTCGGCGGCCCGATCCCGGTAGGCCCCTTCGCCATCATTGGCGATGATTCGATTGGCCGCGGCATCGTGTCCACGCTGAGCGAGTCCCGCAGCCCGGCCGTGCTGATGCGCAACCACGGTCCTTTCACTATCGGAAAGGACGCCAAGGCCGCAGTCAAAGCCGCAGTGATGTGCGAGGAAGTGGCGCGAACCGTGCACATCTCGCGCCAGCTAGGCAACCCGGTCGCGATCGACCAGAAGCATATCGACTCGCTCTACGAGCGCTACCAGAACGTCTACGGACAGTAAGGACATCATGGCCAAGGCATATAACACCCAAGAAATCTGGTTCTTCACCGGCAGCCAGGACCTGTACGGCGAAGAGACGCTGCGCCAGGTGGCGCAGCAGTCCACCGAGGTCGCGCAGGCCCTGGATGCGTCCGCCGACGTTCCGGCAAGGATCGTGTGGAAGCCGGTCCTGAAGGACTCCGAATCGATCCGCCGCGCAATGCTGGAAGCAAACTCGGATGACAAAGTGCTGGGCGTCATCACCTGGATGCACACCTTCAGCCCGGCCAAGATGTGGATCAACGGCCTGAAGGCCCTGCAGAAGCCGCTGCTGCACCTTCACACCCAGGCCAATGTCGAACTGCCCTGGGATTCGATCGACTTCGACTTCATGAACCTGAACCAGGCCGCCCACGGCGACCGCGAGTACGCCTACCTGGCCACCCGCCTGGGCGCGGCCCGCACCACCGTGGTCGGCCATGTCTCCAACCCTGCCGTATCCCGCCGCGTGGGCACCTGGATCCGCGGCGCTGCCGGCTTCAACGCCGTGCAAAACCTGAACCTGGTCCGCTTCGGCGACAACATGCGCAACGTCGCGGTGACCGAGGGGGACAAGACCGAGGCGGAGATCCGCTTCGGCGTCTCGGTGAACACCTGGGCCGTCAACGACCTGGTCGAAGCGGTCCAGGCCGTGGCCGAGGCCGACATCGACGCGCTGGTCGCCCAGTACGAGCGCGAATACGACGTCGTGCCCGAACTGCGCGCCGGCGGTGCCCGCCACGAGTCGCTGCGCTATGCCGCATCCCAGGAAATTGCGCTGGAAGCGTTCCTGGCCAAGGCCGGCGCCATGGCGTTCACGACCAACTTCGAGGACCTGGGCGGGCTCAAGCAGCTGCCGGGCCTGGCTGTGCAGCGCCTGATGGGCAAGGGCTACGGCTTCGGCGCCGAAGGCGACTGGAAGACCGCGGTACTGGTGCGTGCCGCCAAGGTCATGGGCGAGGGCCTGCCGGGCGGCGCCTCGCTGATGGAGGACTACACCTACGACCTGACTCCCGGCAAGGAGCTGATCCTCGGCGCCCACATGCTCGAGGTCTGCCCGTCGCTGACCACCTCCAAGCCGCGGGTTGAAATCCACCCGCTGGGCATCGGCGGCCGCGAGGATCCGGTGCGCATGGTCTTCAACGCGGACGTTGCCGAAGGTGCGGTGGTCGTGTCCATGGCCGATATGCGCGAGCGCTTCCGCCTGACTGCCAATGTGGTGGATGTAGTCACCCCGCCGGCGGACCTGCCGAACCTGCCGGTGGCGCGCGCGGTGTGGAGCCCGCGGCCGGACTTCAATGTTTCTGCCGAGTCCTGGCTGGCTGCCGGCGGTGCGCACCACACGGTGATGTCCACGGCCGCGGGGATCGAGGCTTTCGAGATCTTCGCCGAAATCGCAGGCACCGAGCTGCTGGTTATCGATGAGGAAACCACCCGCCGGAACTTCGCGCAGCAGATTCGCGTGAACCAGAGCTACTACCGCTTGGCGCAGGGTTTCTAGCGGTTCGAAGGACACCTGCCCAGGTAATGCGCGCCCCGTGGCGGGGCGTGCATTACCAATGAGTAAGGAATCTTAATTTATTTACATAAAGGGTGGCTGAAATCACTGTGTTAGCGCTAACATAGTGTGAGTCCAGTCTCACTCGCAGATATGGCAACCTTTCAAGGAGGAAAAGATGGCATGGAATAATTGGACCCGCAAGGCCGCGGCGACCATGGGATCGCTGGCACTGGTCGGCGCATTGGCAGCGTGCAGCGGCGGTGGCGCTGGCGGCGGAGCAGGAGCCGGTGAAGGCGAGTCGACTGCACCTGAGGACATCCAGGTGGGCGTGGCAATGCCAACCGAGACTTCCGAGCGCTGGATTGCCGACGGCGAAGCCGTCAAGTCCCAGCTGGAAGCCGCTGGCTTCGAAGTCGACCTGCAGTTCGCGAATGACGACATCCCCACCCAGCAGCAGCAGATCGACCAGATGATCACCAAGGGCAGCGACATCCTGGTAGTCGCCTCCATCGACGGCACCGCGCTGTCCACCCAGCTGCAGGCCGCAGCGGACCAGGACATCCCGATCATCTCCTACGACCGCTTGATCAACGGCACCGAGAACGTCGACTTCTACGTCACCTTCGACAACTACAACGTCGGCGTCCAGCAGGCAACCTCGCTGCTGACCGGCATGGGCCTGGCCGATGAGGAAGGCAAGCGCACCAGCAAGGAGGGCAAGTTCAACGTCGAGCTCTTCGCCGGTTCGATCGACGACAACAACGCGCACTTCTTCTGGAAGGGCGCCATGGATACCCTCAAGCCCTACCTGGATGACGGCACCCTGACGGTCAAGTCCGGGCAGACCAAGATCGAGCAGGCAGCTACCCTGCGCTGGAGCCAGGAAGAAGCCCAGTCGCGCATGGAAGACCTGATCACCGCCCACTACCAGGGCGGCAAGACCAAGATCGACGGCATCCTCTCGCCATTCGACGGCATCTCCCGCGGCATCATCACCGCACTGTCCAACGCCGGCTACGGCAAGACCATCGAGGCCGGCCTGCCGATCATCTCGGGCCAGGATGCAGAAATCGCTTCGGTGAAGCTGATCGACGATGGCGTGCAGTACGCAACCATCTTCAAGGACACCCGCAAGCTGGCTACCCAGGCTGTCGAGGCAGTGAAGTCCTACGCAGGCGGCGGCGAGCCGGAAGCCAATGACACCGAAACCTACGACAACGGCAAGAAGGTTGTTCCTTCCTACCTGCTGGATTCGGACATCGTCGTCAAGGACAACATCACCTCCCTGCTGGTCGACTCCGAGTACTACACGGCCGAGGAAGTCAAGGCCGGCCAGACCAAGTAGTCTCCCAGGCCGCAATCCGGTGGGCGGGAGGGCAAGCCGCCCTCCCGCCCACCGGATGCACCGCTCACAGCACACACCAAGGACGTCTGCACTATGGACACCACGATCCTGCACATGCAGGACATCACCAAGACTTTTCCCGGAGTCAAGGCGCTGGACGGCGTCAACCTTTCGGTTAGCAAGGGCGAGATCCACGCTATCTGCGGAGAGAACGGCGCCGGAAAATCCACCCTCATGAAGGTGCTCTCCGGGGTCTACCCGCACGGCAGCTACGAGGGCCAGATCATTTTCGAAGGCGAAGAGCTCAAGGCCTCGAACATCAAGGACTCCGAAGCCCAGGGCATCGTGATCATCCACCAGGAGCTGGCGCTGGTGCCGTACCTGTCGGTGGCCGAGAACATCTTCCTCGGCAACGAAACCGCGCGCGGCGGCTTCATCGACTGGAACGAGACCAACCACCGCGCCGCAGACCTGCTGGCCCGCGTGGGCCTGGACGAACTGCCGGTCACCCCGGTAGGCCAGCTGGGCGTGGGCAAGCAGCAGCTGGTGGAAATCGCCAAGGCGCTGAGCAAGAACGTCAAGCTGCTGATCCTTGACGAACCGACCGCCGCGCTGAATGACGACGACTCCGAGCACCTGCTGAACCTGCTGCGCGGACTGCGCGAACAGGGCATCACCTCGATCATCATTTCGCACAAGCTCGGCGAGATCGAGGACATTGCCAACACCACCACGATCATCCGCGATGGCCAGTCCATCGAGGCGCTGGACATGGCCGATCCCGAGTCCAACCAGAACCGCATCATCCGCGGCATGGTGGGCCGCGAACTGTCCTCCCGCTACCCGGAACGCGTACCGCAGATCGGCGACGTGGTCTTCGAGGTCCAGGACTGGTCGGTCCAGCACCCGGTCCAGCAGGACCGCACCGTGGTGGAAGGCGCCAACCTGGAGGTCCGCGCCGGCGAAATCGTCGGCATTGCAGGACTGATGGGCGCCGGGCGCACCGAATTGGCGATGAGCATCTTCGGCCACAGCTATGGCCGGAACATCACCGGCACGGTCAAGATGGACGGCAAGCCGGTGGACACCTCCACCGTGGGCAAGGCCATCAAGGCCGGCATCGCCTACGTTTCCGAGGACCGCAAGAAGTTCGGGCTGAACCTGATCGAGGACATCCGCGTGAACACCACCGCGGCCGGCCTGGACAAGATCTCCTCCAAGGGCTTCGTGGACGGCAACAAGGAGATCCAGATTGCCGAGCACTACCGCAAGTCCATGCGCATCAAGACCCCGAACGTGATGGCGAAGGTCGGGAACCTCTCGGGCGGCAACCAGCAGAAGGTCGTGCTGGGCAAATGGCTGCACACCGCACCCGAGCTGCTGATCCTCGACGAGCCCACCCGCGGCATCGACGTCGGCGCCAAATACGAGATCTACACCATCATCAACGAGCTGGCGGCTGCCGGCAAGGCCGTGCTGGTGATCTCCTCCGAACTGCCAGAGCTCTTGGGCATCTGCGACCGCATCTACACCCTGGCCTACGGCCGAATGACCGGCCAGCTGCCCAGCAGCGAAGCCACCCAGGAACGCCTCATGGAACTCATGACCATCGAGAAGGAAAGCACCCGATGACCATCACAAGCGAGCTGAAGGATATCTTCACCAAGAACCTGCGCACCTCGGGCATTTACATTGCCTTCGTGCTCATCGTGGTGCTGTTCACCATCCTGACCAACGGGCTGCTGCTCAGCCCGATCAACATCACCAACATCATCTTGCAGTACTCCTACGTGCTGATCCTCGCCCTGGGCATGATCCTGGTGATCGTCGCCGGGCACATCGACCTGTCGGTCGGCTCCCTCGTGGCGCTGACCGGTGCGGTCTCCGCGGTCATCGTCATCAAGGGGGATCTGCCCTGGTGGGTCGGCATGCTCGCCGGCATCGCCGTGGGCGCCCTGTGCGGCCTGTGGCAGGGCTTCTGGGTGGCGTACGTGGGCATTCCCGCGTTCATCGTGACCCTGGCCGGCATGCTGCTCTTCCGCGGCCTGACCTACGAAGTGCTGAGCAATGTGTCGCTCTCGCCGTTCCCCGGCGAATACGGCCAGATCGCCGGCGGCTTCCTCAACGGGCTGCTGGGCGGCAACGGATTCGACCTGTTCACCGTGATCATCGGCGTGATCGCCGTGGCCGGACTGTTCGTTTCGCAGTGGCGCAACCGCGCTGGACGCGCCAAGTACGGCCAGAGCGTTGAATCCATGGCCATGTTCCTGGCCAAGAACATCATCTCGGGCATCATCATCCTCTGGTTCTTCTGGCAGATCGCCACCAGCCGCGGCATGCCGATCGTGCTGATCATCCTGGCTGCCCTGATCCTGGGCTACCACGTGCTGACCACCAAGACCGTTTTCGGCCGCCACGTCTACGCCATCGGCGGCAACCTGTCCGCCGCGAAGCTTTCGGGCGTGAACGTGAAGAAGATCAACATGTGGATCTTCATCAACATGGGCCTGCTTTCGGGCGTGGCCGGCGTGGTCTTCTCCTCGCGTTCCAACGGCGCCCAGCCGGGTGCCGGCAACATGTTCGAGCTGGACGCCATTGCGGCCTGCTTCATCGGCGGCGCTTCGACCACCGGCGGCGTGGGCCGGGTGACCGGCGCGATCGTCGGCGGCCTGGTGATGGCGGTGCTCTCCAACGGCATGCAGCTGATGGGCGTGGGCGCCTCCACCCAGCAGATCGTCAAGGGCGTTGTGCTGCTTCTGGCAGTCGCCTTCGACATCTACAACAAGCGCCGCGCGGGCGCCGGCAACTAGCCTGCCGCTGGTGCCATGGGCCCTCCCGCACGCGATTGCGGGAGGGCCCATGCGTGCCCGACGTTTTCGATGGCCCAGCAAGAAGGATGAAGACATGGACCGCCTCGCACTGCCCCTGAAGGACACCGCCAATGGAACGGTGCTGACGCTGCAAGCCCATGGCTTCACCGCGCAAGTGGCCACGGTGGGCGCCACCCTGGTTTCCCTCCAGTACGGCTCCCGCCCGCTGGTGCGCGCTTTCGACCCGCACGGGCCGCGCCCGGTTTTCGCCGGCGCCATCCTGGCCCCGTGGCCCAACCGGGTGATCGACGGGGCCTACAGCTGGGAAGGCCAAGAGCTGCAGCTGCCGGTCACCGAGCCGGAGCGCGGCCATGCCCTGCACGGCCTGGTGATCGATACCGGCTTCGAGATCATCGAGCACCGTGCCGACTTCGCCCAGCTGCGCACCGTCATCGCCCCGAGCGCCGGCTATCCGTACGAGGTGCAGCTGGTGATCGGCTACCGGCTGGAGGCCGGCGGGCTGCGCACCGTCGCTGCCGCCACCAACCTCGGGACGGGCACCGCGCCCTTCGGCTGGGGTTCGCACGCCTACCTGGTCGCCCCGGGCAAGAAGGCGGATGAATGGACCTTCACCCTGCCAGCTGGCAAGGTGCAGCTGACCGAAGGCCCGCGCCTGCTGCCGCGCGACACGGTTCAGGCCGCCGGCACCGAGCTGGATTTCCGCACCCCGAAGCCCATCGGGGATCTCTTCATCGACCATGCCTACACTGGCCTGGCTGCCCGCGCGGACGGTTCTTTCCGCGCGGAGATCACCGACGCCGGGGGCGTCGGATCGCACATCACCTGGGACGAAGCCTGCCCGTGGGTCCAGATACACACCGCCGACCGCGATGATCCGGCCCTGGACCGCACCGGCCTGGCCATCGAGCCGATGACCTGCCCGCCGGGCGGCTACAACTCCGGCCAGGACGTCATCGCCCTGGCACCGGGCGCCAGCCACGAAGCCAGCTGGCTGATCGGCCCGGTCCAGCCGCGCTAGCACCCCAGGCGCCACCCACCTTTGGAACCACCACGAGTCAACTGGAGAGATTGCAATGCCGCAGGGCTCCGCAGCACATGAACCGACCCACCGGGTCCATCACCTGGCCGATGGCCGCGAGGCGATCTTCTTCGCCGACGCCAATGCCGCCGTGCCCGAACCGGTGGCCGACACCCGGCCGCTGGATCCGCGCGGGGAGCCTGGCGAACTGCGCTACGACCGGCTGACCGGGGACTGGGTGGCCGTAGCGGCCCACCGCCAGTCGCGCACCTACCTCCCGCCCAAGGAAGAATGCCCGCTGTGCCCCAGCGTCCACGGGCGGCAGAGCGAAATCCCTGCCGAGGACTTCAACGTGGTGGTTTTCGAGAACCGCTTCCCGTCCCTGGGCCCGGCACTGGGCCGGATTCCAGCGGCCGCACCGGTGCAGCAGCCGGCCCCGGCCTACGGGCGCTGCGAGGTCGTGGTGTTCACCCCCGAGCACACCGGTTCCTTCGCATCGCTGGATGATGCCCGGGCGCGCACCGTCATCGAGGCCTGGGCGCAGCGCACCGCCGCCCTGTCCGCCATGGAGGGCATTGCGCAGGTGTTCGTCTTCGAGAACCGCGGCCAGGATATCGGCGTGACCCTGCACCACCCGCATGGGCAGATCTACGCCTACCCGTACCTGGCGCCAACCGCCGCCAAGATGGCCGGCCAGGGCATCGCGCACCTGGAGAAGACCGGGCGCACCCTGATGGGCGACATCCTGGACTTCGAGCGCAAGGAGGGCACGCGCATGGTCGCCGAGGGCGAGCACTTCTCCGTGTTCGTGCCCTACGCGGCCCGCTGGCCGCTGGAAGCGCACCTGGTGCCGCACCGCCACGTGCCGGACTTCGCCGCGCTCAATGCGGACGAAAAAGCCGAGCTGGCCGTGATGTACCGGGACCTGCTGCGCGGATTCGACGCGCTGTACCCGACGCCCACCCCGTACATCGCCGCCTGGCACCAGGCTCCGCTGGAGCCCGTGGCCCGCAAGGCCTCACGGCTGCACCTGCAGCTGACCAGCCCGCGCCGGGCCGCTGACAAATTGAAGTTCCTGGCCGGATCGGAAGCTGCCATGGGCGCTTTCATCAACGACGTCCCGGCCGAGCAGACTGCTGCACGGCTGCGCGAGGTCATGCCATGAGCCGCAGCGGAACGAAGGAAACCGCGGCGCGCGTCAACGCCCTGCGCGAGAAGTTCACCAAGGCCTACGGCCACCACCCGGAAGGCATCTGGCGGGCCCCGGGACGGGTGAACCTGATCGGCGAGCACACCGACTACAACATGGGCTATGTGCTGCCCTTCGCCATCGACAAGAACGCGCTGGTGGCCGTGCGCCGCAAGTCGCAGCTGGAGCCGGGCAGCCAGGTGCTGGATTTCGCCTCCACCTACGGGGCGGGCGACGAACCGCCGGTCACCTCCATTACCCTCGATGAGCTGGTGCCCCGCGCGGTGCCCGGCTGGGCCGCCTACCCGGCCGCCGTGCTGTGGGCGCTGAGCCAGCTCGATGGCGTGCACATTGGCGGGCTGGAGCTGATGGTGGACTCCGATGTCCCGGTGGGCTCGGGCTTGTCCTCTTCGCATGCCCTGGAAGTGGCGACCATCGTGGCGCTGGACGATCTCTACGGCCTGGGCCTGTCCAAGGTGCAGATGGCCCAGCTGACGCAGCGTGCCGAGAACGAATTCGTGGGTGCTCCGACCGGGATCATGGACCAGAGCGCCTCGCTGATGTCCCATGCCCAGCATGCGCTGTTCCTGGATTGCCGATCCATGGAATCCCAATCCGTGCCGCTGCCACTGGCGCAGCATGACGCGGTGGTCCTGGTCATGGACACCCGCGTAGAGCATTCGCACGTGGATGGCGGCTACGCCGCCCGTCGCACCAGCTGCGAGCAGGCCGCCGCGGTGCTGGAGGTAGCATCGCTGCGCGAGGTGCACAGCATCGAAGAGCTGGAGGCCATTGGGGACCCGGTAGCCAAGCGCCGCGCCAAGCACATCGTGACCGAGAACCGCCGCGTCCTGGATACTGTCCTCGCGCTGCGCGAAGGCGACCTGCCCGCGGTGGGCAAGCTGCTTTGCCAGTCGCACGAATCCATGCGCGACGACTACGAGATTTCCAGCGAGGAAC
This sequence comes from Glutamicibacter sp. NPDC127525, assembly GCF_042672105.1. Taxonomy (NCBI): domain Bacteria; kingdom Bacillati; phylum Actinomycetota; class Actinomycetes; order Micrococcales; family Micrococcaceae; genus Glutamicibacter; species Glutamicibacter sp. NPDC127525. Next base: position 204,450 of record NZ_JBHXVN010000005.1, read on the forward strand.
TGGACGCCGCCGTGGAAGCGGCCATGGCGGCCGGGGCGATCGGAGCCCGGATGACCGGTGGCGGTTTTGGCGGCAGCGCCATTGCCTTGGTCAAGCGCGAGCAGATCGAACCGGTCAGCCAGGCCGTCCGCGAAGCCTTTGACCAGGCCGGCTATGTCGAGCCGGCCATTTTCACCGTAATTGCAGACGAAGGAGCAGGCCGGGCATGAGTTGGCTAGTGACCGGCGGAGCCGGATATATCGGATCCCACGTGGTGCGTTCGCTGTCCGCGGCAGGCCTTGAGCCGGTCGTCGTGGACTCGATGTCCAGCGGGGTGCACGGCTTCGTTCCCGAACAGGTGCCGTTCTACCAGCTGAACATCCTGCAGACCGAAAAGCTCGTGGAAATCATGAAGCGCCACGAGGTCACCGGGGTCATCCACTTGGCCGGCTACAAGTATGCCGGCGAATCGGTGAAGCACCCGCTGCTGGCCTTCGAGCAGAATGTCACCGGCACCGCGCACCTGCTCGAAGCCATGGCGTCCTCCCGCGTGCACAACATGGTCTTCTCCTCCTCGGCAGCCGTCTACGGCACCCCGGACGAAGATGTGGTGACCGAATCCACCGGCACCTTCCCCGAATCCCCGTACGGACAGAGCAAGCTCGTGGGGGAATGGCTGATCCGCGACCAGGCGGTGGCTACCGGGCTGAAGCACACCTCGCTGCGCTACTTCAACGTGGTCGGCTCGGGCAGCGAAGAACTCTACGATGCCAGCCCGCACAACCTGTTCCCGCTGGTGTTCCAGGCGCTGAATGCCGGAAAGACGCCGAAGATCTTCGGCACCGACTACGACACCGAGGACGGCACCTGCGTGCGCGACTACGTGCACGTCGCCGACCTGGCGCTGGCGCACGTGGAGGCGGCCAGGAAACTGGAAGCCGGCGAGGTATTGGAGCCGGTCTACAATTTGGGCTCCGGCGATGGCGTCTCGGTGCGCCAGATCATGGATGCGGTAGCGAAGGCCACCGGCATCGGTTTCACCGCGGTGGAAGAAGCGCGCCGCCCGGGCGACCCGGCGCGCATTGTCGCCGACGGGAAGCTGGCCGCCCGCGACCTTGATTGGCAGATGCGCCATAGCCTGCAGCAGATGGTCCACAGCGCCTGGAAGGCTTCGGCCCAGCGCGGCTGATTGCGCCAAGCTGAAGCGCAGCGGCCTGGGAAACTAGCTGGTGCGCAGCGTGGCCGCGATCTGGTCCATGGTCTGCGCAATCGCCAGCGATTCAGCCAGCGGCATGACCGGGGATTCGGCCAGGCCCAGGGCAATGCACTGGGCCACGTGGGCCGCTTCCCAGCCCAAACCGGCAGTAGGCGAGGTTTCCGTGAACTCGCGGCTGTCGGCGATCTTGCCGTCGGCACTGCGCAGCACCAGCCCGGAACCGCAGCAAATCGGGCGCTGGAGTTCCAAGGTGCCCTGCGTGCCGGCAATCCATGCGCCCTGCGGCGAATCGGTTTCGATGCTGCTGAAGACCATTGCCGTGGAACCGTCTTCATTGGAAAGCACCGCGGTGAAGGTAGCGTCAACCCCGGTTTTGGCCATGCGTCCCGAAGCGTGCAGGAGCTGCTTGGCAGGGGAGACCATGGCGCTGAAGGCAATAGGGTAGACGCCGACATCCAGCAGGGCCCCGCCGCCGAGCGCCGGGTCGTAGATGCGCGAGTCGTAGTCGACCTCGAACTTGGCGCCGAAATCAGCCTGGACGGTGATGATCTGCCCCAGGATTCCGGACTTGACGACCTGTGAAACCACATTGCCGATGGGCAGGAATCGTGACCACATGGCTTCCATGGCGAAAACTCCGGCGGCCTTGGCCGCCTCGATGATCCGGGATGTTTGCCCGGCGTCCAGGCTCATTGGCTTCTCCACCAGGACATGCTTGCCCGCGGCGATCGCCTCGAGCGCAAGTTCCGCGTGGCCGCTGTGCGGGACGGCGATGTAGACGACATCCACCCCAGGGTCCCCGAGCACCTCGGCATAGGAGCCGAAGGCCCGGGTTCCGGCGTCTCCGTAGGTGCGTGCGAACTGCTCGGAGCGGGCCAAGGTGCGCGAGCCGACTGCTGCGAGCCGGCTGGCGGTCAAGTCGTTCAGTGATGCGGCAAACTGCGAGGCGATCCACCCCGGCCCGAGGATGCCCCAATTCAGCGCAGGAGCCGAGGAGGGATGGGGCAGCGTGGATTCGGGTAAGGCTATTGGCACTGAAGGCTCCGATGGCAGGTAAAGTCAGATGGCTACTTCTACCCTATGTGGACATTTGTCCGAGTGGAAGAGCTATCCCAGCAGCGTGGCAGCAGGCGCTTGCCCACTACCGTCGCGCGCTCGCCGGCTCCGCGTCGGCCGCCCCAAGACCGGCTCCCAAATCCACCAGCTTGCCATCGACATAGGTGCCCAGCACCTCCATGGTGCAAAGCTCCTCGGGGGCTGCGGCCAGCGGATCTGCAGCGAAGATCGTCAGGTCCGCAGGCATCCCGGCTTCCAAGCGGCCGCCAGTGGCCCCGGTGCTTTCGTAGACGTTCACGGTGTAGCCTTCCAGAGCTTCGCGAGCCGACAGGCGATGGCGTGGCTGCACGCTGTCGCTGCCGGGCACTTCGGTGCGCCTGCGGGTCTGCGCGTCTGCCATGATCAGCCGCGGGTCGAAAGGAGCGATGGGCCAGTCGGAGCCCAGCGCCAGCACCATGCCGGCATCCTTGACATCACGCAGGCGGTAGGCGAAGCTGGCGCGATGCTGGCCCAGCCGCCGGGACCAGGCATCCGATCCGTCGGCGCGGACGAAATGTGTGCAATGCGTGGGCTGCATGCTGATGGTGGCCCCGGAAGCCTTAAGCCGGGAGAAATCCTCGTCGTTGAGTTCTTCCAGATGCTCGATCCGGTGGCGCAGCCCATTGTCGGGCAGCGATGCAATGGCGGAAATGACGAAGCCGATGCCCTGGTCGCCGATGGCATGGGTCGTGGTTGTCACGCCGGCCTGCGCAAGGGCGCGCAGATTGGCCACATAGCGGCTTGGATCCCGGTAGAGGGATTCTGTGGATTCGCCTTCGATGTCCGGCTCGTAGAGCCAGGCGGTGCCGTTGTCCACCGTCCCGTCGATCATCAGCTTGGCGCCGCGCACCTGCCAGCGGCGTCCGCGTTCTCCCTGCAGCGTGATGACCTGGTCGAGGGTTTCTGCCGGATCGCTGGCCATGATCCACGGGGCGATGCGCAGCTTGATCGGCAATTCGCCGCGCAGCTCCAGGCGCCGGAAAATCTCCAATGAATCAGGATCGGCCAGATCCAGCATTTCCCCGCCGGTCAGCCCGCTGGCCGCCATGTCCCGCAGCAGCCGGTAGACTGCTTCCACCTTGTCGTCGATGCCCAGCACCGGCAGGACCTTTTCGGCTAGTGCCATGGCCTCGAATTCCCGGAGGAAGCCGGTGGGTCGGCCATCGGAGTCCACTACGACGCTGGAGCCGTCGGCGAAACTCTCACTGCCGTCGATGTCTGCTAGCTGGAGCATGGCCGAAGAGGCCACGGCTGAATGCGCATCGAAGCAGGTGGCGTAGCTGGGCCGCCCCGGGGCGGCTTCGTCGAGGAACTGCCCGCTGGGCTCCGCGGTGCCGAAGATCGCCACGTTCAGGCCATGGCCGAGTACCACATCGCCGGGCGCACCGGCCTGCGCATGCCCTGCGATGAGCCGTTTGGCCTCATCGAGTGTCCTGGCGTCGCCGAGGAAGACGCCTCGGGCCACTGACTGCCCGAAGACCGGATGAATGTGCGCATCGACGAGCCCCGGGGTAATCGCGGCTTCGCCGTAGTCGATGACCGCGGTTCCGTCTGCGATCCACCCTTGGGCCTGCTCCTTGGTGCCCACATGCGAGATGCGGCCATCGGTGATCCCCAAAGCGCTGGCAGGGTGTTCTTGGGCCAGCGTGTAGATGGTCCTTGCATAAAGCACCGTCTGCGGACCGGTCATCGTTCGACTCCTCAAATTAATGGCATTAATTATTTTTGAGTCTAAACGGAGCTGAGTCAGCTGTCCATGGTTGGATGGAAGCGGATTAACCCACAACGAGGATGGTTCGCATGTCGCAAAGAGTCGCCGGCCGGCCGGCCACGCCGATCCTGACCCAGCAGGGCATTGTCGATGCGGCCTTTGCCCTGCTCGAAGAAATCGGTCCGGAGGAGTTCTCCATGGGGCGCCTGGCGCGCTCCCTGGGCGTGCGCACGCCTGCGCTCTACAACCACGTGGACAACCGCCAGCACCTGGTGAACCTGATGCGCCGCGACATGGTGAGATCCATTGAGCGGAACATGCTGGCCGATTTGCCGTGGACCGAAGCGCTGTTCCATTTCGCAGTGCTCTTTCGCGAAGCGCTGCTCCGCGTTCCCGCGGCAGTGGAACTGATTGTCGCCACGCCCATTTCCGAGGAATCGGAATCCGGTGTCATCTATGAGGAAATGGGGCGTATCCTGCGCCGGGCCGGTGTGGCCGTGCCTCGCATTCTCATGGTCATGGTGGCGATCGAGTCGCTGATTGTCGGGGCTGCCTTGGATATCGTCGCCCCGGGGGCTCATGTTGCCACCGTGCCTGCAGACGACCTGGGAACTGTGCGCAGCAGCCACGGCGAAGTGATGGAATTGGGAGAGGCCTATGCGCGGCAGGCTCGCACCAGCGTCAGCTACCAATCATTTGAGTTCGGGCTCCGGGCGATCATTTCCGCGGTCGAGCGGGAAGTCTCCCAGTCCTAGCGACGTGCTGATTTCTGCAGACGGATGTTTCCCCGAAATTAATAATATAAATTTATTTTGATCCGCCGGCCCTCCTGAAGCGGGAGGCCCCCACCGCTTGCCTTCATCAACAAGCTCCAAGTCATGCAGGTGATCCGCCTTGCCCGTGTGGGTTCCGCGGCCAATATTCGACCCGGTTTACCTGCCGGAAACAGCGCCTTGAGGGTAGGTCCCCCTTGTTATCAGTGAGCCATGTCACTACATTAAGTGAACGATATTCATTATTTGGGGCAGTGAGTACGGACGCCCTGGAACGTCTGACTCGTCATGGAGTGGCGACGGGGCAATTGCACAGAAGGAGCCGCGATGAAGCAGGTACAGCAAGGCGTGCGAAGCGCAGTGGAAGCGCCCGCGCAGATGAACAGGGTGCTCGGACTGCCTAACCTGGTGCTTTTCGGCATGGTGTACATGGTGCCGCTGACCATCTTCAGCACCTACGGCATTGTCACCGAAATTACCGGTGGCCGGCTTCCGGTAGCCTACGCGATCACCTTGGTCGCGATGCTTTTCACGGCACGATCGTACGGCTTGATGTCGCAGGCTTTCCCGGTAGGCGGATCTGCCTACGTTTACACCCAGCGCTCCTTCGGGTCGAATATCGGTTTCATGGCCGGCTGGGCGCTCCTGCTTGATTACCTCTTCCTGCCCATGATCAACTATCTGCTCTTGGGGATCTACCTCAACGAGTTCTTCCCGGTGATTCCGCCCTGGGCCTTCATGTTGGCTGGGATGGTGCTGGTGACAGTCCTTAATGTCATCGGCATTGTCTCTGTGGCCAGAACGAACATCGTGATTATCGGCTTCCAGTTCCTGTTCATCATCCTGTTCGTCGGCTTCTCCATTGCCTACCTCCGCGGGCAGGCCACCGTTGACCTCTTTGCCCCATTGCGCGGTTCCGGGGAGGCGGGCGGATTCGCTCCACTGGCCGCGGGCGCTGCGATCCTCTGCCTCTCCTTCCTCGGCTTCGACTCGATCACGACATTCGCCGAGGAAGCCCGCAATCCGAAGCGCGATTTGCCGCGCGCCATCTTGCTGACGACTTTGATCTGCGGCTTCCTATTCGTGGCCCTGGCCTACGTCTCGCATCTGGTTTACCCGAGCCATGAATTCGCGAACGCGGATTCGGCCTCCATTGATGTGGTCTTCACAGCGGGCGGCCAATTCCTCTCTATCTTCTTCACCGCTGGATTCATCTGCGGCGCAATGGGATCGGCGCTTGTCTCGCAGGCATCGGTGTCGCGAATCCTCTACAGCATGGGACGCGACGGCGTGCTTCCCCGACGGGTCTTCGGGTACCTGCACCCCCGTTTCAAGACCCCGACGTTCGTAATCATCATCGTTTCACTGATTTCGCTGACCGCCCTGTTCGCGAGCCTGGAAATCGTCTCCGCGATGATCAGCTTCGGCGCCCTTGTCGCCTTCTCTGCAGTGAACCTCGCCGTAATCAAGTACTTCTTCTTGGCCCACCGCCAGCGCGGAATGGGGGCTACGATCAACTACTTGGTGCTGCCGTTGATTGGCCTGGCCCTGACAATTTGGCTATGGACAAGCCTCAGCGGTCTCTCGCTGGTGATCGGTTTGGCCTGGATCGGGCTGGGCCTGGTGTATCTCGCCTACGTGACTGGCGGATTCAAGCGCAAAGCACCGATGCTGGATCTTGCCGAATAGTACCGCTGCTGTGAAAAACCCGTTCACCGTTCATTAGCATCCGGGGGATAGCGGTATGCGGCCCCAGGGCATCCTCGGTGAATCAGTGTGCATCCTCGTCACCGCCAAGGGCGGCGTTCGGGCCACGATGGGCAGGCCGGCAGGCGGGCTGCGAGTAGTGCTGGCGATTCATCCGGCGACCGCAACACCGCTACGCTTCTGCCGCGCTTTCGCTGAATTCGCGACTAGATCCAGCGGGATATCCCTGGCATCGAAAAGCGCACGGGCGGAAACTCGGATTGGGCGAGCACATCCCCTCAAGGGTCCTGCTGGAAGCGCGCAGTGCTATCCGGGATCCCATCCTCGCCGCCGGCGCCAGCGATGAGCTGGCTGGCAAGCCTCAACGGCTGAGCCAACCGCTTGGCTACAGGTCGACCGCGTTGGCCAGCACCGGCAGCTGCTTGCGAGCGGCCTCGACCTGGCTGAGATCCAGATCGACTACCAGCAGCTCGGGTTCCGCACCGGCCCGGGCAATAATGCGTCCTAGCGGATCAACCACCACCGAGTGCCCGACGCCCAAAGGCGCGGTACCGGTGATCTTGCGTCCAATGCTTTCAGGATCAGCCTGGTCCACTGCCACCACGAACGTCGTCGCGTCCAAGGCGCGGGCCTGCGCAAGGGTGGTCCACTGCTCGGCCTTGCCCTCGCCCTGGCCCCACGAAGCGCTGACGATGTTGACCGCTGCACCAGCCTTCGCATGGCGGGTGAACAAGCGCGGGAACCGCAAGTCGTAGCAGGTGGCCAAGCCGATCGTCGTTCCCTCGTGCTCGAACTGCACCGGAGAAGTTCCGGGCGTCACCGAGTCCGACTCGGCATAGCCGAAGGCATCGTAGAGGTGGATCTTGTCATAGTGGGTATCTAGGCCTTCACCGGCGACCAGCAAGGTGTTGCGTACCCGGCCGCCTTCCCCAGGGGTGAACATGCCCACGGCAATGGTGATGCCTATATCCCGCGCCTGCTGGCGGATCAGTGTAGCCCAGGGCCCATCCAGGGGTTGCGCGTACTTGGCGAGATCGTGGCCGAAGGAAACCTGCATGGCCTCGGGGAAGACCACCAGCGTGGCGCCGGCTTCCTTTGCCCGGCGCGCATGATCGCGCACTGTTACCAGATTGCGCTGCGGATCAGCGGTGCTCAGAACCTGCGCCAAAGCGATTCTCATGGGATAGTCCTTTCCTGCTGCCAGCTGCTGGCTATGCGCTACCTTCACGACTCTACGCAGTAGCGATCAGCGAAGCTACATCCGGGCCATCTGCACCTCTTCACGGCCCTTGGACACCGACATCACGTCCTTTTGGCGCTCACCGTCCACCCGGGCAGCCAAGGCATCCAGCTGCGACATTGATTCCAGGGACAAGCGGACATCCAGCGCCACCAGATTATCCTCGAAGTGCGCGCTGAAGCGGGTCCCCGGAATCGGGGAGACGGCCACATTGAATGCGCGTGCTTTTTCATAAACCCACGCCAGTGACACCTGGGCGGTTGAAACACCTTCGCGCTGGGCCACCTCCGCGATGACTTGCCGCAATGGATGGTTGTGCTGCATGCGGGCCGCTTCGAAGCGCGGGAAGTTATGGCGGATGTCGTTGGCTTCAAGCTGCTGCAGGGAATCAACTTCCCCGGTGAAGTACCCGCGACCCAGCGACGCGTAGGTCACCAGGCCCACGCCGAGTTCACTGGCGGCTGGCAAGAGCCATCTTTCGATGTCCCGGCTGAAAATCGAGTACTCCATCTGGATCGCGGAAATTGGATGCACCTTGTGGGCTCGGCGCAGCTCCTCGGAAGTCACTTCGGACAAGCCGATGTGCCGGGCCTTCCCTGCTTCGACTAGCTCCTTGTAGGCTCCGACAGTCTCCTCGATTGGCACCCGGGAATCCACCCGGTGGTAGTAGTACAGGTCAACGTGGTCTACGCCCAGCCGCTGCAGGCTCGCATCCATGCATTTCTTGATGAAGTCCGGGTCGCCATTAGCGCGTGGGTCTCCCGGATTCTTCGGACGCACGATGCCCGCCTTGGTTGCCAGGGTGACTTCGCCGCGACGGGTTTTGAGCACCTGCGAGAGCAGGGTTTCGTTGTGCCCTTCGCCGTAGATGTTGGCGGTATCCAGAAACGTGACGCCGCGATCAAGAACATGGTTCAAGGCGCGCAGGGATTCGGCATCGTCGGCCGATCCGTAGGGCCCGCTCAGGGACATGCAACCAAAACCCTGCGAGGTGGCTTCCAACCCCTGGCCGAGGTCGATGCTGTTTGCGATCTGCTGTGCCATGGTGGTCCTTCGAGTAGTCAGTTTCTCTCTTCTTGAGCCTAGCGAAGCAGGATTCAGCGGTCATCATGTTCCGTGATTTATTGAGTTCCGTGAACTGCGACCGAAACGACACACCGTAGCTAAAGTGGCAATGACCAGCATAAAGAGACTGTGTCTCACTTCTGCCCTTGAATCTCAGAGTAAAATTCTTGCCATGGGAAGCGTGGTTCGCGATCGAGTGCGCGAAAAGATGAAAGTCGAGTTGGCGGAACAGGTTTATGCCGTGTTCGCCGAACGCGGCATGGAGAACGTCACCGCCCAGCAGGCAGCCCAGGCAATCGGAATATCCCGTGCCACGTTCTTCCGGTACTTCTCGTCAAAAGAGGACGCGGTAGTTACTGCGTTGCGTTCCATGACCGCGCACTTCTCCGACATGGCTAGCTCCATGTCTTCGCATCCGGGCGAGAGCTTGCTGGAGCTTTTGCGCCGCAGCTTTGAATCGGCAGTAGTATTCGCTGAGCAGGATCCGGTGGCGATGCAGGGCCGCATTGAGCTGGTCAGGAGCACCCCTGCGCTCCGGGCCAGCTGGCAGGAATCCCGGCGAGAGCAGCAGGTAGCGCTGGCCCAGGCGCTGTCGCCGTTCTGCGCGAACCAGCGGCTGGCTGAAACCGCCGCGTTGCTGGGTCTGGCCCTTTACGACCATGCACTGACCCGTTGGGTTGGGACGGCGGGCAGTACACTTCGCGAGATCCTCGACGAAGCCTTCGACTTCGCCGCCATGATCGATGACAACTGGGCGGAGAAGCGCTAGCAACCGCTACAGGCTACGGCAAGCGAAGCACCTTGATCGCCTCGGCCAAGTACGGTTCCGGGCTGGGGTCAGCAGATTGCGCCCAGCTGATCCATGCTGCAAAAGTCACCGTGCCGAATGCCAGCGCCAGATAGGGCGCCGCCTGCGCGCTGACCCCGCCTTCCGAGAAATGCCGCAGCACCCGCTCGTTGTCCTTGCCCATCCGCATCGACGCCTGGGCCAGGAGCTCGGGCTGGTCCGCGATAAGCCGCAAGCGTCCTCGCGTGACCTCCGGGTCCGGCAGCGAATCGAAAGCTGCCACCGCAGCAGCGTGCATGGCACCCACCAGGTCGTGGCCCTCCTGCTTCGCCGAGGCGAAGGCGCCGTCTGAAATGGCCGAAGCTTCCAGCAGGCCGCCCCACACCAAATCAGCCTTGGAAGCGAAATAGCGATAGAGGCTCTTGCGTCCGATTCTCGCTTCTTCGGCAATTTGCGCCATCGAAACTTCGCCATAGCCATGCTTGGCAAAGAGCGCCAGGGCGGTGCGGGCCACGGAGTCGGGATCAATGGACTGCGGGCGCCCAGGCAGGTGCGTGGCAACGGAATCTTGGGTGTCAGGCATATCCCAATTATGGCCCATTGAGTTAAGACACAGTGTGTCATAATATGAAACTACCAATTCATCGGCAACCAGAAGGAACGGTTATGGGCATGGAAAACGCATGGCAGGAAAAGGTCACCGCAGAACGTTTTGCCGGCAAGACAGTGGTGGTCACTGGCGCCGGTTCGGGCATCGGCAAGGCCACCGCGCTGCGCGTGGCCAAGGAAGGCGGCAAGGTGATCGCCGCGGACATCAGCCGCGAACGGCTCGATGAGCTTGTTGCCGAGAACCCGGATCTGGACTTTGCCGTCGTGGCCGGCGACATCACCGACCAAGCGGTAGTGGACCAGGTAGTGGCAGCTGGCGAAGGGCGGATCGATGCGCTGGCCAACGTCGCCGGCATTATGGACAAGTTCGAGCCGATCCACGAGATCGAGGACTCGACCTGGGAACGGGTCATGAATGTGAACGTCAATTCCGTTCTGAAGCTGACCCGTTCGGTGGTCCCGCTGATGCTCGAGGCCGGCCAGGGCAACGTGGTCAATGTCGCTTCGGAAGCTGGCCTGCGCGGCTCGGCCGCCGGCATCGCATACACCGCCTCGAAGCACGCGGTCATCGGCATGACCAAGAACTCGGCTGTCATGTATGGCAAGAAGGGGCTGCGTTTCAACGCAGTGGCACCGGGTGCGGTGCAGACCAATATCGAGGCTCCAATGGCCTCCGAATTCGCCCAGCAGGTGATCCCTCCGCTGATGGGCATCATTCCGGGCATGGCTACCGCAAGCCAGCTCGCCGCCTCGATCACCTTCCTGCTCAGCGAGGACAGCACCAACATCAACGGCGTGGTCCTGGCTTCGGATACCGGCTGGAGCGCCATCTAGCAAGGCCTGCCTGGAGACGAGTTTCCCTGCCAGCAGGTGGAACGGCCATCGGCCGGGGTGCACTGGAAAGCTCCAGTGCACCCCGGCCGATTAGCTCTCAAGGTCCCCGCAGTTGTCCGTGCGGCAACCGCCTGACTCAGCTGCGCGCTTCTGCGCGTTCCTCATCGGGGTAGCTTTTTTGCGTGGCCGCAGCTGCTTCGGCTTCGGTTGCCGGGCTCATATCGAACTTGAGCAGGGCCTCCGGGGTGGGGCCACCGCCGAACTTCGGTGAAGGCTGGCCGCCGTTGGCTACGCGTTCGGCCTCCATGGCTTCCCATTCCTCATCGCGTCCGAGCATGCGGGCCGAGTCCTCATTGGTGATTTCCCCGGCGAAGGCGCGCTTCATTGCCTCGCGGTCGAACTGCCCTTCCCATTTGGCGACCACGAAGGTGGCCACGCAGTTGCCCAGCAGGTTCACGGCAACGCGCATCGAATCCATGATGCGGTCCGCGCCCAGCAACAGGGCCACGCCGGCCACCGGGAAAATGCCCAGGGCGGCTGCCGTCGCCGATAGGGCCAAGAACGAGGATCCAGGGACGCCGGCCATGCCCTTGGAAGTCAGCAGCAGGATACCCAGGGCGGCAAGCTGCTGCCCAAAGCTGAGATTGTGGCCGAACGCCTGGGCCAGGAACAGCAGTGAGATGGACAAGTAGATGGCCGCACCGTCGAGGTTGAAGGAATATCCGGTCGGGACCACCAAGCCGGTGGTGGCGCGGGAGCATCCGGCGTTGGTCAGCTTGGTCATGATGCGAGGCATCACCGACTCGGTTGATGCGGTGCCCAGGGCCAGCAGGAATTCCTCGCGGGTGTACTTGATGAATTGCCACAGCGGAACCCGGGCAAATCCCCAGGCGATCAGGAAGAGGATGCCGATGAACAGCAGGGCCGCGGCGTAGCAGGCGAGAATCAATTTCGCATAGGTGCCCAGTGTCTCGATGCCGTATTGGCCGATGATGAAGCCCATGGCGCCGAAGGCACCCAGGGGTGCGACCCGCATGACCCAGCTCATGACCTTGAAGATCAGCTCCAGGACGTTCTCGAACACCGCGAGCAGCGGTGCGCAGCGTTCCTGGCCGACCACCACGATGGCTGCGCCGAAGAAGACCGAGAAGAACAGCACCTGCAGCAAGTTATTATCCGCGAAGGCGCCGATGACGCTGACCGGGATGATTCCCAGGATGAAGTCGGCGGCCCCCTTGGCCTCTCCGGATTTCTCTTCGATGGCCCCGGCGTCGAGGGATGACGGGTCGATGTTCAACCCGGCGCCTGGCTGGAAGAGGTTGGCAATGATCAGGCCGAAGACCAGGGCGAAGAGTGTGGCGCAGGTGAAGTAGACCAATGCCTTGACGCCAACGCGTCCCACTGCCTTGACATCGCCCACCGCCGCAATGCCGGTGACAATCACCAGGAAGATCAGCGGGGCGATGATCATCTTGATCAGCATGATGAATCCGTCGCCCAGCGGGCGCAACTCGGATCCGACCTTCGGCAGGAAGTGGCCGATCAAGACGCCGGCGACGATTGCGACGCCAAGCTGGAAGAACAGGGAAGTGTAGAAAGGTTTCTTGGTGGTTGGCTCAGCGACCCGGAAGTCGTCTGCGGATTTGATTTTCATGGCTGCTCCTGAGGATGGACTCGCTCCGAGGTATGTGCCCGTGGCTTGGATGGTGTCAACTGTAGGGCACGTCACAATATTCCGCAATGAAAAAAGATAATTTCGTTATGCGGAATGAATTCCTTCTGGATTATGGAATTAATCCGTGTTTGATAGGCATTTATCTGGCTCCGAGTACCGCTGTGCCGATGGCGGCAGCGTTGGGCGTGTCACGCGCCATCGGGGGCTCGTGCTGTGCCGCGCGGGGCCGGCGAGGAATGAACCCGGGGGTACCGCTGTTCTTGATGCAGGGATCCCGGTTATTGCGCGTCGGGCAATCGGGCTGTGTCGCCCGGGCTGACCGCCGTAAGCTGACCCTACCTGGAAGTCGCGGATGGCTTACTGGGATCATGGACACAGGTGGAACCCACCGATTACTCCCAGCAGGATTGAGAGCACTCACTTATGAGCATGGAAAGCGCCGCCTGGCATTCGCTATGGAAGCTGTCAGGAGACAAGGGCAAGGCCTACGCTCCAACCACGCCTAAGCGAGTGCTGAAGTTCGCAGCCAGCTACAAGTCCCGGCTGCTGGTCTTCGTCGTCTTCTCCATCTTCGCCGCCGTCCTGGCCGTGATCACCCCGGTGCTCGCCGGACGGGTGGTCGACGAAGTCGTCGCGCAATCCGGGGTGCGGACGATCATCAACTTGGCTCTGGTCATGGCGGTGATCGCGATCCTGGATGCGGTGGTGTCCGTCGTGGTCCGCTGGTTCTCCTCGCGCTTGGGCGAGGGCATCATCTATGACCTGCGCACCGCAGTCTTCGACCATGTGCAGAAGATGCCGGTGGCATTCTTCTCGCGCACCAGGACCGGTGCGCTGGTCAGCCGCTTGAACAACGATGTCATCGGCGCGCAATCCGCCTTCGCCGGAACCCTTTCCGGGCTGGTCTCCAATACCGTGGCGCTGGTGCTCACCGCTGCGGTCATGTTCACCACCTCGTGGCAGGTCACGCTGATCGCTCTGGTGCTGCTGCCGATTTTCCTCTTGCCCGCCCGCCATTTCGGCAGGTCCGTGGCCCTGTTGCGTCGTGAATCCGCGGACCTGAACGCGACCATGGGCAACCAGATGACCGAGCGCTTCTCCGCCCCCGGCGCCACCTTGATCAAGCTTTTCGGCCGTCCCAAGGACGAGTCCGAGCAGTTCGCGCTGCGTGCCGGCAAGGTGCGGGATATCGGCGTCAAGATGGCCATGCGCCAGTTCTACTTCGTCGCCGCACTGACCCTGGTTGCGGCCCTGGCACTCGCCCTGGTCTACGGTCTGGGCGGCATGTACGCGGTACGTGGCGATCTGGCCGCCGGCGACGTGGTGGTCCTGGGCATGCTGCTCACCCGCCTCTACACGCCGCTGACCGCACTGGCCAACGCGCGCGTGGAAATCACCAGCGCGCTGGTCAGCTTCGACCGGGTCTTCGAGGTGCTGGACTTGGAGCCGCTGATTGCCGATGCCCCGAACGCCCGCCGCCTCGAGGCCGGGGCGGTGCCGGTGAGATTCAACCACGTGAGCTTCTCCTACCCGAGCGCCGACAAGGTCTCGCTGGCTTCGCTGGAAGAAGTAGCCATCCTGGACACCCGCGGCGGCGAAGAGGTCCTGCACGATATCGACTTCGAGATCCCCGCGGGCCAAACCTACGCGCTGGTGGGCTCCTCGGGTGCGGGCAAGTCCACCATCGCCTCGCTGCTGGCGCGCCTGTACGACGTGGATTCGGGCAGTGTTGAACTGGCCGGCGAGGATATCCGCCAGCTTGAGCTCGATTCGCTGCGTTCGACGGTGTCCATGGTGACCCAGGACGGGCACCTCTTCCACGAGAGCATCCGCTCCAACCTGACGCTGGCCCGGCCCGAAGCGACCGAAGAGCAGATCTGGGAGGCGCTGGAGCGTGCCCGGCTGAAGCCGGTGATCGCTTCCTTGCCCGATGGCCTGGATACCGTGGTGGGCGAGCGGGGCTACCGGCTTTCCGGTGGCGAACGCCAGCGCATGACCATTGCCCGTCTGCTGCTGGCAGCACCCCAGGTAGTCATCCTGGATGAGGCGACGGCGGCCCTGGACTCGTCGAATGAAGCGGCGGTGCAGGCGGCGCTGGGCGAGGCGCTGGCAGACCGCACGGCGCTGATCATTGCCCACCGCCTGTCGACCATCCGCTCGGCGGACCAGATCCTGGTCGTGGAGGGCGGGCGCATCGTCGAGCGCGGAACCCACAGCGAGCTGCTGGCCTTCGGCGGACGCTATAGCGAGCTGCACGAAACCCAGTTCGCGCAGTAGCACGCCTGTTCGCCGGCTCCATAGGTGTTCCGGCACCAGCGCGAACTGAGATGCCCGCCTGGGCGGTCGATGCCATCGACTGCCCAGGCGGGCATCTTTGCTTGCGTGCCGGAATCGCCAAGCGCGGCTAGTCCGCCGCGGCCACCAGCTGGCGTCCCAGCTCGCGGGCCGCCTCCTGCAATACCGGCACCGCGCTGTCGATGAAGGCCTCGTCAACGCGGGTCACCGGCCCGGAAACCGAGATGGCCATCGGCGTTGGCGCGCCCGGTACTGGCACGGCGATGCAGCGAACCCCTAGTTCCTGCTCTTCCTCGTCGATGGCGTAGCCGCGTTCGCGGGTGGCCTCGACATCGGTGAACAGCTTGCCCAGGGTGGTGATGGTGTTCGCGGTCTTCGGGGGCATGCCCGCCTGCGAGACCAAACGCTGCACGCGCTCGTCATCCAGCACCGAGAGCACGGCCTTGCCGACCCCGGAATTGTGCAGCATGGCGCGGCGTCCGACTTCGGTGATCATGCGCATCGAGTGGGCTGACTGCACCTGGGCGATGTAGGTGACCATGTCTCCGTCGAGCACCGCGATATTCGCCGATTCGCCCAGCTTCGCGACCAGATCCTTCAGCGCAGGGGAGGCCAAGGCGCCCAGCTGGCGGTTGGCTACTTCGCCCAGCCGGATCAGCCGCGGGCCCAGTGAATAGCGGCGGTTGGGCAGCTGGCGCACGTAGCCCACGCCGACCAGGGTGCGCAGCAGGCGGTGGATGGTCGGCAATGGCAGGGGAGTATCGGCGGCAAGCTCGCTGAGCGCGGCTTCGCCGCCGGCACGGGCGATGACTTCCAGGAGCTCGAAAGCACGTTCGACGGACTGGACTCCGCCGGTGGTGGACTTGCTGGAAGTCTGCGTCATCTTTGCTCCTAATAAAGGCACTGGTTTTCGGAAGAGGGCTGCGCATTACTTCTACGATGCGAAATCCTAGTCCCAAGAATAGCGCAGAATCAGGCTTTTCTTCCACGATCCGATATTAACTCGGCAAAAAATCGTGCTGGGCGCCACAAAACACTCTTGCATTTTCATTTTGAGGATAATAGTATCCACTATACGGAAACTTTTACAGGAGGATCAGATGGCAGCACCAAGCCCGGGATATTCACTCACGCTTCGCGTCCAGACACCTGCGTCGATTACCGCGACCAGCGAGCTGGCCGGCGCGGTCGGTTCGGCCGGCGCGCACATCACCGCCCTGGATGTCACCGAGTCCAACCACACCCACATGGTGGTGGACGTTTCCTGCAACACCACCGACGTGGCCCACGGCGAGACCGTGCGCGCGGCGCTGGATAGCCTCGATGGCGTGAGCGTGCGCAACGTCTCGGACCGCACCTTCCTGATGCACCTTGGCGGCAAGCTCTCGGTGACCCCCAAGGTCGCCCTGCGCAACCGCGATGACCTCTCCCGCGCCTACACCCCGGGTGTCGCCCGCGTCTGCATGGCCATCGCCGAGAACCCTGCCGATGCGCGCAACCTGACGGTCAAGCGCAACACCATCGCCGTGGTCACCGACGGCTCGGCCGTGCTGGGGCTGGGCAATATCGGCCCGGCCGCAGCCCTGCCGGTCATGGAAGGCAAGGCGGCGCTGTTCAAGCAGTTCGCCGATGTCGATGCCTGGCCGGTCTGCCTGGACACCCAGGACACCGAGGAGATCATCATGATCGTCAAGGCGCTGGCACCGGTCTACGGCGGGGTGAACCTCGAAGACATCGCCGCCCCGCGCTGCTTCGAAATCGAGGCCCGGCTGCGCGAAGAACTGGACATCCCGGTCTTCCACGACGACCAGCACGGCACCGCAATTGTCACCCTGGCCGCGCTGCTCAACGCGGTGAAGGTCGTGGACAAGAAGATCGAGGACCTGCGCATCGTGGTCTCCGGGGTCGGCGCGGCCGGCAACGCGATCATCCAGCTGCTCATGGCCCGCGGCGCGCAGAACATCATCGCCTGCGGACGCAGTGGCGCGATCACCCGCAACGAAGCCTACGCCGATGCGCACCGCACCTGGCTGGCGGAAAACACCAATCCGCAGAACTTCACCGGTACCCTGAAGGAAGCCATCGCCGGCGCGGATGTCTTCATCGGCGTCTCGGCCCCGAACGTGCTGGACGAAGCCGATATCGCCGCCATGAACGAGCGCGCCATCGTCTTCGCCATGGCCAACCCGGATCCCGAGGTGGACCCGGAACTGGCCGGCCGCCACGCGGCGGTGGTCGCCACCGGGCGCAGCGACTTCCCCAACCAGATCAACAACGTCCTGGCATTCCCAGGTTTCTTCCGCGGGCTGCTGGATGCAGGCGTCACCGAGATCACCGACGCCATGCTCCTGGCCGCCGCGGACGCCATTGCCGCGCGGGTCAGCGAATCAGAGCTGAACCCCGGATTCATCATCCCGTCGGTATTCGACCCACAGGTCGCCTCCGATGTGGCCATGGCAGTGCAGGACGCAGCCGCCGCCAAGTAGGCGCTGCGCAGCAAGACCCTAGGGTGCATGTCAACGCACCCTTCATTGGAACAGAGCACAAGAAGTTAAGGAACAACCCATGAGTATTGAAACCACCAGCATCCCCGACGTCGCCGATGCCCAGCAGATCCTCTCGGGCGAAGCGCTGGCCTTCATCGAGAAGCTGCACCAGAAGTTCGCTGGCACCCGCGATCAGCTGCTGGCCGCACGCGGCGTGCGCCGCCAGCAGTTCTCCGATGCCAAGTCCATCGACTTCGATCCGCAGACCGAATCCGTGCGCACCGGCGACTGGAAGGTCGCCGAAGCCCCAGAGGCGCTGCGCGACCGCCGCGTGGAGATCACCGGCCCGGCCTCCCCGGCCAAGATGGCCATCAACGCGCTGAACTCCGGCGCCAAGGTCTGGCTGGCCGACCTGGAAGATGCTTCCACTCCGAGCTGGTTCAATGTCATCGATGCGATCTCCAATCTCTCGGCCGCCGCCCGGGGCACCTTGGCCTTCACCGATGCGAAAACCGGCAAGTCCTACGCGCTGCGCACCGACGCCCCGCGCGCGGTCGTGGTGGTCCGCCCCCGCGGCTGGCACCTGCCGGAGAACAATGTGCTCATCGACGGCAATCCGGCGGTCGGTGCACTGGTCGACTTCGGCCTGCACTTCTTCCACAATGCCAAGGTGCTCGCCGAATCGGGACAGGGCCCGTTCTACTACCTGCCGAAGATGGAGCACTACCTGGAATCGCGCCTGTGGAACGAGGTCTTCACCTTCGCCCAGGCCGAGCTGGGCATCGCCCACGGAACCGTGCGCGCCACCATGCTCATCGAGACCATCCCGGCCGCCTTCCAGATGGAGGAATTCCTCTACGAGCTGCGCGAGCACGCCTCTGGCCTGAACGCGGGCCGCTGGGACTACCTGTTCTCCATCATCAAGACCTTCCGCGAAGCCGGCGAAGCGTTCATCATGCCCGACCGCTCGGCCGTATCGATGACCGCGCCGATGATGCGCGCCTACACCGAGCTGCTGGTCAAGACCTGCCACAAGCGCGGGGCTTTCGCCATGGGCGGCATGGCGGCGTTCATCCCGAACCGCCGCGAACCAGAAGTTACCGCCGCCGCCTTCGACAAGGTCCGCGAGGACAAGTCCCGTGAGGCCAACGACGGATTCGACGGCTCCTGGGTCGCCCACCCTGACCTGGTTGAGCTGTGCAAGGAGATTTTCGACGCGAAGCTCGGCGAGAAGCCGAACCAGATCGGCCGCCAGCGCCCGGAGGTCGAGGTCACCGCGGCCCAGCTGCTGGACGTGGCCAGCGCTCCTGGCGATGTCACCGAGGCCGGCGTGCGCGCCAACCTCTACGTGGCCGTGAACTACGTGGCCGTGTGGCTCTCGGGCAACGGCGCGGTCGCCATCCACAACCTGATGGAAGACGCCGCCACCGCGGAGATCTCGCGCTCGCAGATCTGGCAGCAGATCCGCAACCAGGTGGTCGCCGCCGACACCGGCAACACCATCACCGCCGAACTGGTTGCTGGCATTCTCGCCGAAGAGGTTGAACGCCTGCGCGCGGAGGTCGACAATGAAGAGCACTTCAACGCCTACTACCAGCCGGCAGCGGAACTGATCGCGAAACTGACCAGCGGCAAGGACGAGGATTTCGCGGACTTCCTCACCACCCCAGCCTACGAACTCTTGGAAAAGGAATACGTGACCAAGCCATGAGCAACACCTTCGATGAGTCCACGCTTGCCAGCGTAGAAGCAAAGCTGGCCGCCACCGACCGGCTGCTGGAAACCTCCTACCCGGGGGATACCGGAGCCCGCCAGCCGATCCATACCGTGTACGTCCCCGGGGACAAGTACACCGTGGACCTCCCAGAACGTTGGGGCCACAACGCAGTAGCCACTGCCGGAGGACTGATTGGCCTATCCGCCTTGGCGGCCAAGCTCAAGCTGGCCGAACCAGAGCGCTTGGCGGAACTGGTTGGCGCGAAGCTGGCAAGCGAACCCATCGAAGATCTGCGCCTCGATTTCGAGGACGGCTACGGCAACCGCACGGATGCCGAGGAGGACGCCGCAGTGCTTGCCGCGGCCGACTCGGTATCCGCCGCGGTGGCCGCCGGCAAAGCCCCGGCCTGCATCGGCATCCGCTTCAAATGCTTCGAAGCACCCACCCGGGCCCGCGGGATCCGCACCCTGGACCTGTTCATCACCCGGCTTCTGGCCAACGGTCCGCTGCCCGAGGGCCTGCGCCTGACCCTGCCCAAGGTGACCACCGTGGCCCAGGTCGAGTCCATGGTCTACCTGGCCGAGAAGCTGGAAGAAGCCCACGGGCTGGAAGCCGGACGCATCCGCTTCGAAGTGCAGGTGGAAACCCCGCAGGTCATCCTGGCCGCCAACGGAACCCATCCGGTGGCCCAGCTGATCGCCTCGGGCAAGGGCCGGGTATCCTCGCTGCACTACGGAACCTACGACTACTCCGCGTCGCTGGGCGTGGCCGCCGGATACCAGTCCATGGAGCACCCGGTAGCGGACTTCGCCAAGGACGTCATGCAGGTGGCCGTAGCCGGCACCGGGGTGGAACTGTCCGACGGCTCCACCAACATCATCCCGGCCGGCGACCCGGAGAACATTGCGGCCGCCTGGGAACTGCACGCCCGCCTGGTCTCCCGCCACCTGTCCCGCGGCATCTACCAGGGCTGGGACATGCACGAGAATCAGCTGGTCACCCGCTACCTGGCCACCTTCGCCTTCTTCCGCGAAGGCCTGCAGGCAGCCGGAACCCGGTTGCGCAACTACGTCCACCAGATCAACTCGGCCATCATGGACGAGCCGGCCACCGCACGGGCCCTGGCCCGCTACATCCACCGCGGGGTGGCCTGCGGTGCGGTCAGCGCCGACGAGGTCACCGAACTAGCCCAGATCACCCTGCCCGAACTCGAGGCGATCGCCTTGAACCGCTCCCACGCCTAAGGACAACACCATGACTGTTCCAGCCATCCAGAACTCCTCGTCGTACTACTCGGACTTCGGCGGCCACCCGCCGCAGAGCGATCTGCTCACCGACCGGGCCATCGTCACCGAGGCCTATACCGTGATCCCCAAGGGCGTGCTGCGCGACATCGTCACCAGCGTCTTCCCCGAGTGGACCAACACCCGTGCCTGGGTGCTCAACCGCCCGGTCGCCGGCGGGGCCACCACCTTCTCCCAAGCCATCGTGGAAGTTGCCCCGGGCGGCGGCGCCACCAAGCCGGAGCCGCAGGCCCAGGTGCAGGGATTCATCTTCGTGCTCACCGGGCAGCTGACCCTTCTCATCGAGGGCACCGAGCATGTGCTGGTGGACGGCGGCTTCGCCTACCTGCCAGCCGGCGCCAACTGGTCCGCCCGCAATGACGGCACCGAGACCACCAGCTTCCACTGGCTGCGCAAGCGCTACGAAGTCCTAGCCGGCGTCGCCGCTCCGGGCCCGGTCGTGGGCAACGAACGCGACATCGAGCCTGGCCCGATGCCGGGCACCGATGGCAAGTGGCGCACCACCCGCATGCTCGATCCCGACGATGTGGCCTTCGACTTCGGCGTGAATATCGTGACCTTCGAACCGGGCGCATCCATCCCGTTCGCCGAAACCCACGTCATGGAGCATGGTCTGTACGTGCTCGAAGGCAAGGGCGTGTACCGGATGAATGGCGACTGGGTCGAGGTCGAAGCCGGGGACTACATGTCACTGCGCGCCTTCTGCCCCCAGGCTTGCTACGCCGGCGGCCCGGAGAACTTCCGCTACCTGCTCTACAAGGACCAGAACCGCCAGATCGCGTTGTAAGCGTTCATTTCCAGAGACTGCCGGGGCCGCACCCCGCGCTGACCCGCCGGCCATCGGCGCACCGTGTCCATTTCATGTTCCAGTGATGTTTCTTTTGCTCGGACATGGTGGGCTGACGGCAGGGTCGCGCGGGATGCGGCCTTCGGTTTTGGCGACCCGGGGCTGTTTCGTGAAGATCCAAGGATCACTTGGAACCGCTCATCGAAACCATCGGCAATACCGGGCGTCATCCCGGCAATCGCGGGGAGCACGGAATCGTCCAACGTTGGACGGGTTGGAATTGGGACTCATCACTGGAGTCGCGGGCAGCACTTGAGTTATTTCCGAAGGCTTGGCCTGTTTGGGACGTGCCCCTATGCACCGGGCGCGAACTGGATGCGAACGCGGCTCGATGTTGCAGGTCGAGACGGGGCAGCGGATGCCCTCGTTGCCAACTCGCAGGCATCAGTGCCGCAGCAGCTAGAACTCTTCAGCGTCAACCTTGGCCGGAGCATCTGCGACATCGCTGCTCAAAATCAACCGCCGTTCCAAACGGGTGAGATTTCCCGGCGAAGGATCAAGTCGTGCTGGTTCCAAGGCGGCCGCTAATGCCGCGCCAACCGCTTCCTCGTCCAAGTTCATTCCCACGGCGACCAGCGCGTCATCGGCCGGATCGCTGTGGGCCGCTGCTTTCGCGAAATGGATCTGCCGGCCCACCATATTGACCAGGAAGCGCTGCGTGCCGCGATCGGTGCGCAGTTTTACATGCCCCTTGAGCCGGTAGGCCGCAGCAGGCGGGTGCTCCAGCAGGTCCAAGAGGGCACCCGGATCCGCCGCTTCGGGGCAGCGCACCGTCACCGCGTTGGCGTGCGGAGCATGCTCGTGGTCGTGGTGCGGGCGGGAGGCAGCCGCCAACGGCAACTCGTCGATCGGGTCTTCGTTCAGGGCGATGTCGAAGACCAGCTCGGGGTCTATGGCGGCGTGCGACGCCGGGATGATGGCCACGTGCGGGTTGATTTCGCGGATCCGTCCGCTGATCCTGGCCAGGACCGCGTCGCGGTGTTCCGGGGCAATGCGGTCCAGCTTGTTGACCACCGCCATGCTGGTGGCGCTGAAGCGGGCCGGGGCCATCGCCGCGGTATCCACGGTGTGCTCATGCTCCACCGCGTCGATCACGTCGATGATGCCGCCGAAGCGTACCCCGTGGGCCTTGCCGAAACGCAGCAGCCGATCCACGTTCAGCGGGTCGGCCGCGCCGCTGGCCTCCACGATGATGGCATCCAGGCGCAGCTTCGGCTGGCCCAGCTTCTCCAGCAGCTCGTCCAGGTCGCTGCTATCGGACAGGCAGCAAACGCAGCCGCCGGCAATGGATTCGGCCGCATCGATCTGGCCGGTGATCAGCCCGGTATCCACGTTGACCTTGCCGATGTCGTTGATGATGACCCCGACGCGGGTACCCGGGCGGGTCAGCAAGCGGTTGAGCAGGCTGGTCTTGCCTGCACCCAGATATCCGGTGAGCACGATGACAGGGATCAATGCCGGCTCCTTTTCACTTCGACAAGCGGGCCGAATCCATTCTCCTTGCAGGGCCAACCGTTGCCGCGTGCTGACACGCCTGCCAGAAGATGGTTACCAGGAAGGCAAAACCGGAATCGGGCCATCGGCCTCGATATGCCGGGCCTGGCCGCGGGCCAGCCATTCGATCAAGCCTTCGCGGTCCGAGCGCACCTTCAGCGCGCCATCGCCGATGACCCATTCGTCGCCCTCTTCGGTCACCAGCGTCATGCCCGGAGCGTTCTTCACGCGCATAGTCCGCACGGCGGCCTCGACGGCGTTCTCCTGGGAATCCGGATCGGCTTCCTCGATGGTCCACGCGGTATCCAGATCATGGTGGTGGATGACCACCTCTGAGATGCGCAGGGCCACGATGGAGGTCGCCGGAATGATCTTGCCGTGAAGGTCCACCTCTTCCACGGCCAGTTCGCCGCTGAGCCGTTCGCACTGCTCGGCGAAGTATGCGGCGGCGTCCTGGAACTTCTTGACCAGTTCCTCGCGCGGCAGGGCCGCCAGCTCGTCGATCTCCGCGTCGCGGGCCTCGCGCGAGGCGTAGAGCTCCTGCGGTTCTCCGCTGGTGGCCCAGTCGATGAGCTTGACCAGGCTCCGGCCGTTGGAGGCCAAGTGCGCAATGACCTGCGCCCGGCTCCAGCCTTCGCACAGCGAGGCGGCGGCCATTTCTTCGCTGGACAGGGTTTCGATCGTGGCCGACATCATCGCGGTTTCGCGGTTGAGTCGTGACAGGTCCGAGTGCAAACGAGCAGTATTGATCATGAAGTCACCCTACCAACGCGGGCGCTCCAGCAGTACGGGTTACGCCATAGATATCGAAAGCGACTCGATTCATATCCGCGCCGTGCGGGCCCTGGCGGTGCCTGGCTGCGACGGCAGGAAGCTGTCCAGCAGAACACGTGCCAGGCATGCTTCTTCAGGAACCAGCAGCCACGTAGCCTAGGGGGAGAAGCAAACGACCAGGAAAGCAGTCCGATGGCGAAGAAAAAGAAGAAGCAGAAGCCCAAGCAGGGGCATCCGGCACGCCTGCAAGAGGGCGTCGTCTCCCTGGACCGGGTGAAGGTGGGGCGCGGCCTGGACGCGCTCACGCCGCAGTTCGTACGCTGGTTCTCCGAGAACCGCGATGACCCAGAACTGGCCCTGATGGTCCTTGCCGCAGTGCGCGAAACCCTGGGCATCTACGCCGAAGTCGTCGGCCTGGACAAGGTTACCGATTTTGATCCGCCCAAACTGCTGGCAGTGCTCAGCTCGATGATTGAATTCGAAGAGGCCGAGAATCCCGATGCCGCCGATAATGGGCTGGGAACCATGATCTATATGGCCTGGGCGGATTACGTCGAGTTCTTGCGCGATGCCGGTCTGTGGGAGCGCGAGGCCGAAAGCCTGGAGTGGTTCCGGAAGTCGCTGGAAGCCCAGGATCCATTCGCCGGTGATGACGGCATCGATGAAAACGATGAAATTGACGAGATCATGGCATCTGACGAGGCCTCTCAAGCGGCCCTGGCTGAAATCGCCGCCATGCCGATCAGCAAGCTGGGCCGTGCCTTCTTGGCTTGGACCCTCACCGAGGGCAAGAATCTGTGGGCCAGCTTGCCGGCGCCTGAATTCTTGGAAACGGCCGCAATAGCGCTCGCCGACCAGCTGCCTCCGGAAGTCCACGAATCGCGCAGGGGCCTGATGGTTGCGGTCGTGCTCTCGGCACTGGAATCGGTCAGCGCCATCAAGCTGCCCGAACAGGGCAAGCCGGAGCGCGGCGTGACGTACGAAGACATCATGCAGCATGAAGACGCCGACTCCTTCGAGCCGAACTTCTACTTCATCCAGGCCTGCCTGGACTCGTTGCTGGAAAAGCCGGAAGGCGGCGATGACGCCAGCCTTGAAGCCTGGGGGCTGGCAGCTTTCTGGATCGTCGAGGGGATCGAAGGCAACCCGCATCGCGTGGCTGACCCGCGAGATGATCAATGGTCGCCAAAGGTATGGGAAACCGCGCATGTGCGCATGCATGAACTGCGCGTACTTGGCCTTATCGAAGATGGCGAAGCGTACTCGGTGCCCACTATCGTCCGCCTGGCGATTACCGACGTTGAACAGGACCTGCTCGATGAGGATGAATTCGACGACACCGATCTCGACGCGATGTTCGGGCCGGACGATGACGAGCCGAAACGCCTGAAGCGCGAAACACCGTATACCGGCAAGGTGCTGCAGCTGAAGCTGACCCTCAAGGACGCCAAGCCGCCGATCTGGCGTCGCGTGCTGGTGCCCATGGACCTGAACCTTGGCGACCTGCACGACATCATCCAAGCGAGCTTCGACTGGTACGACGGGCACCTGCACAGCTTCTACGAGGGTGGCTTCGGCGGCACTTCATATGGTCCAGAGATTGACGACATGGACTACCAGAAGAACGAAGCGGAAACCCTGGTTTCCTCGTTGCTGCAGAAGGAAAAAGACCGCCTGGATTACCTGTACGACTTCGGGGACAACTGGGAAGTGCGCATCGACGTCGAGAAGATCCTGGATGCCGATGGCGGCCAGCTGCCGCGATGCACCGGCGGCCGGCGCATGGCTCCGATGGAGGACAGCGGCGGGATCGGTGGCTGGGAAGCCAAGCTGGATATTCTCGATGATCCGACGGACCCGGAGTACGAGGAAGTGCAAGACTGGCTTTCGAACTTCGGTTACGAAGAGGAATACGAGATCGATCCGGCGTATTTCAACAAGGACGAAGTCAATGCCCACCTGGAGTTCGAGTTCTAGGCGGCTGATTCAAGCCAGTGAACATGCCCGTGGGTTGCCAAACTTTCAAACTTGGCAACCCACGGGCATTTTTGGTTTTCGGCTGGTTGGCCCTCTGGCCTAGTCGTCGTCTAGCGCGGCTCCATGCGGCGTCGCTCCGCCTTCATCGGTCCAGTCCTGGCCAACTTCATTATTCAAAGCAGGGTCGGAAATGGTATCGGGCTCTTCGGCCTCTGCCTTGTGCAGTCGGGCTTCAGGGTTGTTCTCGCTCATAAATCCATCCCTCTCGTTGCTTGGAATGCCAACCTAGCAAGAACCGCTGGGCATCAGAAGCTGCAGAACCCGCTTTTCAGGAACCCCTAAGGTAAACGTCAGCGCGCTTGGCTCGGGGCCACAGTCGATGCACGGATAACGAGCTTGGGAGTGAAAACGAATTGCTCGCGGACCGCTTGATCGCCCGCTTCTGCTTCGCGCAGCAAGACGTCGACAGCGGTTCGCCCGATTTCTTCTGCTGGCTGGCGCACGGTGGTAATCGGGATGACGGCCGACTCGGCGAAGTCGATATTGTCGTATCCCACCAGAGCAATATCCTCGGGAACACTGAGTTCGCCGGACATCACCAGAGCCTGCAGGATGCCCAACGCGAGCAGGTCGTTGGCCGCAAAGATCCCGTCGGGGCGCTGTGCAGGATCCATGGCAAGAATACGCTCTCCGGCTGCCCGTCCTTCCAGCACAGTCAGGTTCTTGGTAGGCATGTGCTCCAGCACGGCATCCGGGGCTTGGGCCAATACCGATTGGGCTCCCGTTAATCGGTGCTGGACCTGTTCGATGCTCTGCGGTCCGCCGACGAAGGTGATCCGCTTTCTGCCAATGTCCAGCAGGTGCCGTACGGCAATTCTTCCGCCTTCCACATCGTCCACGGAGACCGATGAAAAGCTGCGGTCGCCACTTCCGCGGTCCACCAGCACCACTGGCGTGCCCGCTTCGCGGATCCGCCAGAGCCGGCTCAAGTCGCTGTGCAAGGGGGAGATGAGTACTCCGGCGACGCGTTGCTCTTCGAAGAGATCCAGCAGTTGCTGTTCGGTGCTCAGGGAATTGTCGCTGGCTCCCATCAGCACGGTGTAGCCGTTGTCCAGGGCACGATGCTGGGCGCCCTGGGTGACGTCCATGAAGAACGGGTTGCGTGCATCGAGGACGACGAGCCCGAAGCTCCGGCTGCGGCCGGCACGCAGTTGCCTGGCCGCATCGTTGCGGACAAAGCCGAGCTTCTCGATGGCTGCGGTGACCTTGGAAACGGTGTGTTCGGAAACAACCTGGGGCCGGTTGAGCACGTTGGAGACGGTGCCTACGGAAACGCCCGCCTCGGCGGCAACTTCCTTGACGCTGACGGCCACAGAGCTTTCCTGTTCTTCGGTGAGTTGTTCTTCTGCGAGTATAACTGGCGCACGGATGGGAACTGGAATCCCGACAGCTTTTTGAAAGGATTCAAAAGAATGCGGCATTCGCTCGACCGACCGCTTGCAATTCAAGTGTGACCTGCTCTACACTCGAATTTCGAAGCGATTGAAACGATTCATTTTTGTGCAAAGCGAATCGGATCGCACAGTTTTGCCCACCCAGTTCCAGCGGTCCGGAAGAGTAGTACGATGCGAGTTTGCTTTCAATTGCAGGTCAATCCCGACCTGATCGACGAGTATGTGTCGCGCCACCGGGAAGTGTGGCCGCAGATGCTCCAAGCCATCGAAGAAGCCGGGCGTCGCAACTACTCACTCTTTCTGCGCGAGGACGGGTTGCTGATCGGCTATTACGAAACCGATGACGACAGCGCTGCCCAGGCCGCCTTGGACTCCGACCCGCGCACCGCAGCGTGGGAAGCGGAAATGAGCCGATTCTTCCTCAGCCTGGGCGGCCGGCCAGATCAGCAAGCGCCGCGTCTGCGCGAGGTCTTCAATCTCGAAAACCAGCTGGCCGCACTTGCCGCATCCCAGCAGTAGAAGCCCGCAGAATTACTAGAAATGGAGAGTTCCATGAGCTCGAAGCTGAGCCCTGAGCACCTGCAAATCCTTGACCGCCTTGCCATCGAAGTCCCTTCCTGGGCCTATGGAAATTCGGGCACCCGCTTCAAGGTCTATTCGACCCCCGGGACCCCGCGCGATCCCTTCGAAAAAATCGCCGATGCGGCTGAAGTCAACCGATTGACCGGACTGGCTCCCTCGGTGGCCCTGCACATTCCGTGGGACAAGGTCGAGGACTTCACCGTGCTGCGCGAGCATGCGGAAGGCCTGGGCGTCAGCCTCGGAACCATCAATTCGAATACCTTCCAGGATGACGATTACAAGTTCGGCGCCTTGACCCATGAGGATCCGAAGATCCGCCGCAAGGCAATCGACCACCACCTCGAATGCATCGACGTAATGGATGCCACCGGAAGCCAGGATCTGAAAATCTGGCTGGCAGAGGGCTCGAACTA
Source organism: Glutamicibacter sp. NPDC127525 (assembly GCF_042672105.1). Lineage (NCBI taxonomy): Bacteria > Bacillati > Actinomycetota > Actinomycetes > Micrococcales > Micrococcaceae > Glutamicibacter > Glutamicibacter sp. NPDC127525. The sequence continues at coordinate 232,484 of NZ_JBHXVN010000005.1, forward strand.
TCCAGGCCAAGCGGATATGCGAGGGCGCCAGGACCGGCTAGGCGATTCGCTGGCCGAAATATATGCGCGGCTTTCCGGAGACCAGCGCCTGGTGCTGGAGTACAAGTTCTTCGAACCGTCCTTCTACCACACCGACGTGCCCGACTGGGGAACGTCCTATGCCCAGGTTGCGGCCTTGGGGGATCGGGCCATGGTTTGCCTGGACACCGGGCACCATGCGCCAGGCACCAATATCGAGTTCATCGTGATGCAGCTGCTGCGGCTTGGCAAGCTCGGATCCTTCGACTTCAATTCCCGCTTCTACGCGGATGACGACTTGATCGTTGGCTCGGCAGACCCGTATCAGCTGTTCCGCATCATGGCCGAGGTGATCCGCGGTGGCGGACTGGACCAGGACACGCCTGTGGCCTTCATGCTCGATCAGTGCCACAACGTGGAGAACAAGATCCTGGGCCAGATCAGAAGCGTCCAGAACGTGCAGGAAATGACGGCCCGGGCGTTGCTGATCGACCGCGTAGCGCTGACTGAAGCACAGATTTCCGGTGATGTCCTGGCCGCCAACGAGATCTTCATGGATGCCTTCTACACCGACGTGCGGGCCGACCTGGAAGCATGGCGCGCAACGCGCGGCCTGCCAGCCGATCCGATGCAGGCCTTCCGCACCTCCGATTACCAGAGCCGAATCGAAGCATCGCGCGCTGGTGGCGTGCAAGCAGGATGGGGAGCCTGATCATGAGCACCGCAGCAAAGAAGCGCGGCATCTCCGGGTGGAAAGCCACCATTGCCGTAGCCATGAGCAATTACATAGAAGCCGGAGCCATCATTGCGCTGGCCACCAGCCTCAGCCTGTGGCAGGGCGCGTTCGGATTCGACGACGCGCTGGTCGGTGTCATCGCTGCCGTGTCGGCCAACGCGTTCGGCGCGGCCCTGGGTGCACTGATCGGCGGACCGCTCTGCGACCGTCTGGGCCGCAAGTTCATCTATACCTACGACCTGATCGTGTTCATGGTCGGCGCCCTGATGATCACCTTCTCCTCCGGTACGAGCCTGCTGATCATCGGCGTGGTCCTCATGGGCATTGCCGTGGGCGCAGGCGTTCCAGCCTCCTGGACCTACATTGCCGAGGAGGCTCCGCAGGAATCGCGTGCTGCGCACGTGGGCACCGCTCAGCTGGCGTGGTCGATTGGCCCAGCCATCGGTTTCGCGCTGGCGATCCTGGTTGAGCCTTGGGGCGTGAACGGCTCCCGGGCAATCTTCTTCCATCTTTTCCTGATCGCCGCTGTCACTTGGTGGGTCCGCCGCGGATTGCCCGAGTCCAGGAGGTGGAAGGAGCAACGTGCCGCGGAAACGGCTGCTGGCGTGAAAGCCTCGTTCTTCTCCGGCATGCGCGGGCTGCTGGCCGACCGCCGCAACTGGAGCGCGCTCTTCTTCCTGCTCGGCGTCTATGGGCTATGGAATACCGTGGCAGGGCAGGCTGGCATTTTCCAGCCTCGCGTCTATGCTGCCGCTGGCGTTGAATCCGCTACCCAGCAGAACCTGCTCCAGGTGCTGGTCTGGGTGCTGACCGCCGCCGCAACCTATTTCGGATTCATGAAATACGGAGACCAGGTCTCGCGGCGTTGGCTCTACTTCGGTGGCGCCCTGCTGGGTGTTGCGGCCTGGACCGTGCTGATCTTCGCTCCTCCAGGTGCCTTCTCCCTGCTGTTCTACGCAGTGGCCTGGGGCATCTCGGCGGGTATCGGCGCGCAGGCTTTCTACGGGCTATGGACCGCGGAGCTCTTCGCCACGCGCTACCGCGCCAGTGCACAGGGCGTGCTGTTCATGCTTGCCCGGGTGCTTGTCGGCCTGCTCTCGTTGGTGTTCCCGGTACTGCTCACCAACCTGGGCTTGGAAAAGCTTGGCCTGCTGATCATCGGCCTGCTGGTCGTCGCGTTGCTGATCGGCACCATTTGGGCGCCGGAAACGCGCGGCAAGTCGCTGGAAGAGATCGAACTGGAGCGCTATGGATATGAAACCAGGGCCACCAAAGTCGACGCCTGAGAACCACTGCCCCCATGCACACTAACGAGTCGGAAGACAAGAACACCATGAGCAACACCATCGCGACACGCACCACCGCACAGGAACTGATTCAACGATCCAACCGGTTGGGTGCAGACAAGAAGAACACCAACTACGCCGGTGGAAACACCTCGGCCAAGGGCACCGCGAAAGACCCGGTCACCGGTGAGCAAATTGAGCTGCTCTGGGTCAAGGGATCGGGCGGGGACCTCGGCACGTTGACCGAAAAGGGGCTGTCGACCCTGCGCCTGGACCGCATGCGCTCGCTGGTGGACGCCTACCCGGGCGTGGAGCGCGAAGACGAGATGGTCGCGGCCTTCGATTACTGCCTGCACGGCAAGGGAGGCGCCGCGCCATCCATTGATACCGCAATGCATGGGCTGGTCAACGCAAACCACGTCGACCACTTGCACCCGGACTCCGGCATTGCCATTGCCACTGCCAAGGACGGCCGGGAGCTGACCGCAAGGATCTTCGGCGACAAGGTGGCTTGGGTTGACTGGCGCCGCCCCGGATTCCAGCTGGGACTGGATATTGCCGCGATCAAGGACGCCAATCCGCAGGCCGTGGGCTGCATCCTCGGCGGCCATGGCATCACCGCCTGGGGAGATACCTCCCAGGAATCCGAGTCCAACTCGCTGTGGATCATCGACACCGCCGCTGCCTACCTTGACGAGCACGGCGCACCGGAGCCCTTCGGTCCTGTGGTTCCCGGATTCGAGCCGCTGGACGAGGAGGAGCGCCGGACCCGCGCCGCCGCATTGGCCCCGAGCATCCGCGGCCTGGCCAGCACCGACAAGCCCATGGTGGGGCACTTCAGCGATGATCAGCGAGTCCTGGATTTCCTCTCGCGCCAGAAGCTGGCGCAGCTGGCGGCCCTGGGCACCAGCTGCCCGGACCACTTCCTGCGCACCAAGATCAAGCCGATGGTGCTGGATCTTCCCGCTACCGCAGGCGTATCGGAGCAGATCGCTCGCCTGGAAGAACTGCATGCGCAGTACCGTGCTGACTACCAGGCCTACTACGAGGCCCACAAGGACCTGGACTCTCCGGCGATGCGCGGGGCCGACCCGCTGATCGTGCTGGTCCCGGGCGTCGGCATGTTCTCCTATGGGGCGAATAAGCAGACCGCACGGGTCGCTGGCGAGTTCTACCTCAATGCCATCAACGTCATGCGCGGCGCCGAAGCGGTCTCCAGCTATACGCCGATTTCCGATGCCGAGAAGTTCCGCATTGAATACTGGGCGCTGGAGGAAGCCAAGCTGCAGCGCATGCCCAAGCCCAAATCCCATGCCGGGCGCATCGCCCTGGTCACCGGTGCCGCGTCGGGCATCGGCAAGGCCGTGGCGCAGCGGCTGGCAGCCGAGGGAGCCTGCGTGGTCATCGCAGACCTGGACCTGGACAAGGCGCAGGCCGCCGCGGCGGAGCTGGGTACAGCAGATGTGGCCGTTGGCGTCGCCGCCAACGTGGCCGATGCGCACGCCGTGCAACGTGCCATCGATGAGGCGGTGCTGGCATTTGGCGGATTGGACCTGGTGGTGAACAACGCGGGCCTCTCGCTTTCAAAGCCCTTGCTGGAAACCACCGAGGCCGACTGGGACCTGCAGCATGATGTGATGGCCAAGGGATCGTTCCTGGTTTCCAAGGCCGCGGCCAAGGTGCTGATCGAGCAGAAGCTCGGCGGCGATATCATCTACATTTCCTCCAAGAACTCGGTCTTCGCAGGTCCGAACAATATTGCCTACTCGGCCACGAAGGCCGACCAGGCGCATCAGGTGCGCTTGCTGGCCGTGGAATTGGGCGAGCATGGCGTGCGCGTGAACGGCATCAACCCCGATGGCGTAGTGCGCGGCTCCGGGATCTTCGCCTCCGGCTGGGGTGCCCAGCGTGCGGCGACCTATGGCGTGGCAGAGGAGGATCTGGGGCAGTTCTACGCAAACCGCACGATCCTGAAGCGCGAGGTCATCCCGGAGAACATTGCCGATGCCGTGTTCGTGCTGACCGGGCCGGAACTGACCCGGACCACCGGATTGCACATTCCGGTGGATTCCGGAGTGGCGGCAGCCTTCCTGCGATGAGCAAGCAAGCAGAGAGCGCGCCGGTCGCAGCTATCGACCTCGGCGCCACCAGCGGACGTGTCATGATCGGCCAGATGGTGGACGGGAAGCTCCAGCTCACTGCCGTCCACCGTTTCGCCAACGGACCGGTTCCGCTGTCGAGCCTGGAACCAGGGGCGCGGCAAGAAGCGCTGGCCTGGGATATCGATGAGCTCTGGGCGCAAATTCGCCACGGCCTCTCGCTGGCTTTCGCGCAGCGCGGGGATATCGCCAGCATCGGGGTGGACTCCTGGGCGGTGGACTATGCGTTGCTCAAGGACGGCAAGCGCCTGGGAGAAGTGCGGCATTACCGGGATCCGCGCAATGAGCGCGCGGTTGCTGCGCTGGAACAGAAATTCAGCCGGCGCGAGTTGTTTGCACGCAATGGGCTGCAATTCCTTCCGTTCAACACCGTGTACCAGTTGCAAGCCGAGAAGTTGGAAAACCGGTTGGCGAACGCCGAGGCGCTGCTGCTGGTTCCCGACTATTTCAACTGGATGCTCACAGGGCATCGGCGCAGCGAGTGGACGAACGCTTCCACTACCGGGTTGCTGAACCACAGCACCGGTACATGGGACGAGGATCTGGTTGCTGAACTGGGGCTTTCGGGAAAGCTCGCGCAGCTAGTGCACCCTGGCCAGCCGGTGGGCGCACTGCTGCCCGAGCTGGCTGCGGAATTCGGAGCCAGCCACGAAGTCCAGGTAGTGGCGGTCGCTTCCCATGACACGGCCAGCGCAGTGGTCGCGACCCCGCTCTCCAGCGGGCAATCCGCCTATATCTCTTGCGGAACGTGGGGATTGGTTGGTGTGGAGCTGGACCGCCCGGTACTCACCGAGCAAGCGCATCAAGCGGGATTCACCAACGAGCTGGGGCTGGATTCCAGTGTCCGGTTCCTGAAGAACGTCGCCGGAACCTTTCTGCTCAGCGAGTCGATCCGCCAATGGAACGACGACGCGGAAGCCGCCGGAAGGGAAGAAACCAGCTTGGAGCAGCTCCTTGCCGAGGCCGCGGAATTGCCTGTTCCGCAGGTGCTGATCGATCCTCAAAGCGAGCGGTTCCTGGCTCCTGGCCAGATGGCCCAGCGCATCTGCGATGCGGTGGAAGCCGCCGGCGGGCAGCGCCCGTGCTCACCTGCCGAAGTGATCAGGGTGGTCGTCGAGTCGCTGGCTCAGAGTTTCGCCCGCCAAGCTGCAGAAGCCGCGCGGTTGGGTGGATTCGAGCTGGAGAACATCCATATTGTCGGAGGCGGCTCGCAAGGCCAGCTGCTGTGCCAGCGCACTGCAGACCATGCGCGCGTGCCGGTCATTTCCGGACCCGTGGAATGCACCGCCCTGGGCAACGTGCTCGTGCAGTTGCAAGCGGCTATGCCTGCGGGCGGTGATGCATTGAACCTGCGCGACGTGGTGCGCGACTCGGTGCCGCTAGGCGCCTACGCCCCGTCGCAGGCCCTGAAGCTGGCCTAGATCCGTGTGGGATATCTAGGCCGTCGTTGACCCTCCAGCCCGATGGGGCTGGAGGGTCGAACTTTTTACACCTTGCGCTGCACGAATACCACGGCATCCTCCAGGGTCGCCGGATTGCCATCGGGACCGATGATGGTGCGTTCGCGGACCTCGGCGCACAGCACCTCCCACTGCGCCGGATCCAGAGCCAAAGCTTCCAGTTCCTTTTCGGGGCTGGGGAACACGGGCATCTGGTGATCGGGCTTGCTGGCGAAGGACGGCATCGATGCATGGGACAGGGCCAGCAGGTGGCCGCCGGGTGCGACCAGGGTCGCTGCCTTGCGCAGGAAGCTGGCGCGAGGGAATTCAAAGGGTGCCTGGAAGAAGCTCAAGGTCACCAGGTCGAAGGTTTCCCCGGTATTCCACGCAGCCAGATCCGAGGCGATGAAGCGGGTCTGCCCCGCGTCCAGACCGTGCTTGGCCGCTTCTTCCTGCGCGCGCTTCACCGCGGTGGGCGAGATGTCGACCCCGGTAGCCTTCCAGCCATGGGAGGCCAGCCACAGCGCATCGCCTCCCTCCCCGCAGCCGATATCCAGCGACGTGCCGGGGGCCAGCGGGGCGACAAGGTTCTCGATGACCTGGTTGACCTTGCCTGACCAGACCCGCTCGGACTGGCCGTAGTGGTTCTCCCAGAAGGCGACATCATCATGTTCTTTGGTGTGGTGTTCGTGGTGTTGGCTCATTTTCGTTGTTCCCCATTCGTCAGTAAGGCCGTTGTTATCGACCCTACTGACGATCGACCCCATGCGCGATCAGTTTTGCGCCAGAGGCAAGAATCGCTGCTCCTACCTTGCACTGACCTTGCCGAAGAGCCGGGCAATGGATGCGAGGATCATTGGCCGGCAGGCCAGCCAGGCGCCGGCGATTACGAGCAGCGAGAGCGCGAAGAAGAGCAGTCCGGTCCAGTTATCCGCGTACGCGGCTGGATCCGTGGAACCCTGGGCCGCGTACATGTGGTTCAGGTTGCGCAGCGCCCCGGTGGAGAACACCAGGATCACGTGCACGAGGATGAACACAGCGAAGTACAGCATGGTTGGGAAGTGCAGCGCGCGGGCAACCTCGATCGGGTACTTCGCGGTCAGTGCTGGCATGTTCTTCGGCCAGAAGGCGCTGAGCCGGAAGCCGGTGATCGCCGCGACCGGGGCCGCGATGAACACGGTGGTGAAGTAGGCCAGCTGCTGCAGCGAGTTGTAATTCACCCAGCCGTTTTCGGTGGGCCAATCCAGCGTCAGGTACTGCAAGGCCGCCGAAATCGCGTTGGGGAAGACCTCCCAAGACGTCGGGACGATGCGCATCCAGTGGCCTGTGGCGAACAGCAGCACGAGGAACACCAGGCCATTGATGATCCACAGCAGGTCAAGACCCTGATGCAGCCAGAGGTTGATGCTCACCTTCGGGCTGCGCTTCGACGACCAATAGGCAGGCGGCTTCTTCTGGTGCCTGACCAGCATGCCAGAACGGATGATCAGGACCATCAGGAAGAAGTTGAAGAAGTGGTTCCATGCCAGCCAGCCAGGGAACCCGAGAGGTGCCGAGTCCGGCAGGTGGTACTCACCCGGGTAGCGTTCCATGAATGACTCCACGGCATCGATGCCGGCAATGCCGCGGGCAACGAGCACCACGGCAGTGGCGATGCCCAAGGCGCAGAATGCGCCAAGGATTCCAGCCAGCACCCACTGCTTGGTCGTCAGCGGGCCATGCTTGGCCGCTTCTTTCTTGCTCTTCGCCGCTGCCTGGGGTGCCGGCTTGCTCGCGCGCCCGGGGGTCAGCGCGTTACTTGCCGCGGCTGCTGGCGCGGCAGGTTCCTGCGCACCCATGCGGGTACGGGCAGAAGCAGCCTGCACCTCGGCGGCCGCAGGCTCCGAGACCAGCGCGGCGCCGGATGCCTGGCCCACCGGATCCGCGGGTGCTGCCTCTGCCCTCGGCGGGATGGCCGGTGCGGCCTGGGCCTGGGCAGCTTCCGCAACCGGTGCCGGCGGGAGCGCAGGCGCTGGAGCCGCTGGAGCTGCGGCAACAACGGGAGCTGCCACGAATGAACTTGGCGGCCACGGTTCTGCACCGGCGGTGCGCGGCAGGCCACGGCGAACTGCTGGTGCCCCGGCACTGGAAACCGCTGTGGCCGGGGCGGTACCCGCGGTGGCAACTGGTTCGGGGGCCGCCGGCGCTGATTCAGCTACCGGTTCGGCAACCGGTTCGCCAACTAGCTCGGCAACCGGCTCAGGTGCTGGTGCAGCGGAAGCGTTCTGCGATGCGGCTGGAGCGTTCGCGGCGACCGGCGTTCCCGCAGGCGGCCACGGTCCGCCGCCGGCAACCCGTGGCAGGCCCTGGCGAAGAAGCCCGGCAACCGCGCCCTGATCTGCAACAGGTTCCGCGGCCGGTGCGCTGGCTGCGGAACTAGCAGATGCTTGGCCAGGCGTTGGTTCCGCAGGCACCGACGGGCCAACGGGCTGGTCGAGAACTGGTTCTGCAGCATCCTCGACCGCGCTAGGCCCTGCCGGGACCGCGGCGCCTGCAGCGGGAGCGAACAGCTCGGCTGGCGGCCAGGGATCGCCGCCGGCCACGCGCGGCAGCCCCTGGCGGATGGATTGGTTTGGTGCGTTCATGGCGATCAGGCCTTGCGTGCTTCCAAGGCGGAAATCAGTTGGGGCACGACCTTGAAGACATCCCCCACCACGCCGAAGTCGGCGATCTCGAAGATCGGTGCATCGGCATCCTTGTTGATGGCGATGATGGTCTTGGCGGTCTGCATGCCCGCCTTGTGCTGGATGGCTCCGGAAATGCCCAGTGCCACGTACAGCTGGGGAGAAACTGCCACGCCGGTCTGGCCCACCTGGGCGGCATGCTCGACGTATCCGGCATCCACCGCCGCACGCGACGCGCCCACGGCAGCACCCAAGGCATCGGCCAGCTGGTGCACCAGGTCGAACTGCTCCGCGCTGCCCAACCCGCGGCCACCGGAGACCACGCGTGCCGCGGAACGCAGCTCGGGACGGGTGGATGCCGTTTCGGCCGTTCTCAGTTCCTTGACCTCGACCTCCGGCTTGGCGCTGGCGGCTACCTCCAGCGGGATCGCGCTCGCCGGTTGGGCCTGGGCACGCTCTTCGATGCTGCCCACGCGCACGGTGATCACCGGCGCGCCGAAGGTCGGGGCGCTGTGGGTCGAATACGCGCCGCCGTAGATCGAGTGGGCTGCGATGATTCCCTGGTCATCACGCGAAACACCGAGCGCATCGACGCTCAGCGCCAAGCGGTGGCGCACCGCGAAGCGTGCGGCCACTTCGCGCGAAGCCAGGGTATGCCCCAGCAGTACGGCTTGTGGCTGGATTTGCGCGAAGGCCTGCTGCAGCGCGTCAGCCATCGGCGCGGTCAGCACCGGAGAATCGACGGCGGCGGTGAGTACCTGCGCGGCGCCAGACTCGCTGGCTTGCGCCGCCAGGGTATCAAGGGATCCGGCCGGAGCGGCGAGAAGCGCTACCGGGGTGCCCACGGCAGAGGCGGCGCCGAGCAGTTCCGCGTGGTTCTTGGCCAGCGTTCCAGTGGCCGTGGTCTCGAGGAAAACAAGAATTGAATCAGAAGCAAAGGAAGTCATGGTTTTCTTTCCGCTCACACCAGGTTGTTCTTGACGAGGAATTCGGCCACTGCGTTACCGGCATCGCCGTCATCGGCAATGACAGTTCCGGCGGTGCGGGGCGGGCGCTGGGCCACCGAAACCATGATGGAACGCGCAGTATCCGCAGGCAGGGACTCGACGCCCAAATCGGCCAGGGACAGGGACTCGACCGGTTTCTTCTTCGCGGCCATGATGCCCTTGAAATTCGGGAAGCGGGCATCTGGCAATGCCTCGGTGATCGAAGCGACCGCTGGCAATGGAGCGCTGATCTGGGCGGCAGCGCCATCCAGCTCGCGCAATCCGCTGATAGCGCCGTCGGCAATTTCTACCGAGGACAACGAGGTCGCCGCCGGAAGATCAAGCAGCTCGGCCAGCATGACCGGGAGCATGCCCGCGGAGCCGTCGGTGGACATGTTGCCGGTGAGGACCAGATCGTAGCTGCCTCGGCGCAAAGCCGCCGCCAGGACCTGCGCGGTGAGGACCAGATCGGCGCCGAGAAGCTCCTCGTCGCTGATATGCACGGCGCTGGCAGCACCCATGGCCAAACCCTTGCGCAGGGTGGCCTGAGCTGAATCCGGGCCCATGGTCAGCACGGTGATTTCAGTTCCAGGGTTCGCATCAGCATGCTTCAGCGCAACTTCCAGGGTCCGCTCGCCGATTTCATCGAGCACCACTTCTGAAGCGGCACGGTCGGCCAGGCCGGTCTCCAGATCCAGCAGGCGGTCCTCTCCGGTATCTGGGACTTCTTTGATCAAAACCGCGATCTTCATTATTTTCTCCCTCTTATCGCAGTAGCATCTGCCAGGACAGCCGATGGCCGGAAATCACCAATGATCCGGGGCTTCGCGGACCACTGAAGCGGCCCCCGCCGAAACTACTAGGAAATCCAAGTTCATTAATAGGCCACGGCGCAGATTTTCTGTAGAGCTGAAAGCATTGTGTCGCAGGCTACATCTGTCTTTGCTGTTCATCTTGTCGGATTCAGCGCCATTGGTCAATGAAAGTGGACAAGAAAACAGCAAGTGAGCACCTTGAACACCAAAGGTCTACGGTCCTGCGGGGTCATCCGGGCATGCTTCCACGCAGGTGAGCCGCATCGCGCTATTCGCCCGGCTTCGGGCGGGCACCGTAGGCTTTAACCAGAGACCAATTTCGGAACCAAAGGACGGCTCATGGCCAGCAAAAAGCGTCAAGGCAAGAAGAACTCGGGCGCAGGGAATCCTGCCAAGGCGGCAGCGCGCGGCCGCAGCGTGTTCCTGATCCAGGCTGAACAGCAGATCAATGCGCTTCGCCAGGACTACACAACTTGGGTAGCGCAGCAGGTTCCTGCCTTTTCGCCTGAACAGGCGGCGCAGGCAGCGGGCATGCAGCTGGACGTCATCGGGCAGATCGCCGGCCAGTACGCCGAGAACGCCCGCAGCTCGAACCTGTTCGACCTGGACATCGATGTCTTCGGCGAGACTCTGGCCGAGCACCTGGGCAACCTGCCGGAATCCTTGGCTCCGGAGCCGATCTTCACCACATGGCTGGAATACTTCAGCTTCATCGAGCAGCGCATGCTCTGGCAGGGCCCTGCGGAGAACCTCGAAGCCCTGCGCGAGATGCTGGAAGATACGCTCAATGGTTTTGCCGAGGGCGACGCGGAGCTATGCGGATTGCTGCGCGAAACCAGGTTGTTCAGCCAGGTCAAGGCCTATGCCCAGGCGGTGGCCGAAGGCGTGGACATGGAGGACTTCAGTGCAGCAGCCGAAGCGCCGCGCGCCAAGGTATTGACTGCCGTTGGCCTGGATGCCGAAACCTTCGACCCGGAAGGCCCGGCGCCACTAGCCTTCAACTACATCTGGAGCGCCGGCCGGATGTCCGTCGTGGAGTCGGAAGGATCGGTGTTGCGCACGGATCCGGACGCCTACGAATTGCTGGTTGCCGGCGAGGAAGCGGGCAGCGCGCAGCTGCTCTTCGAGATGGCTGTCGGCTGCGTCCAGGCGCACCTGAACCCGACCTTCGATGTCACCTTGCGGGATGAAGCCCATTACCTGGTGCTGCGTAACCTGCTGGTCACCGCATCCACCGGCCGCGAAGGGGACTTGGAGGGCCTGCGCCGCAACTGCGGTCCGAAGATCTACGATGCCGTGCTTCCAGAAGCCCGCATCGCCATGGATTCCTTGGTCGGCTACGGTCTGATTTCCAAGGACGGCGAGCGCTACAGCATCGACGAGCGCCTGGTTCCGGTCATCTCCGCCGGCATCTCAGAGGTCGAGGCCTTCTTCGAAGAAGCCGAATAAGGCAGGGGATGATACCCGCAGAGGCACCAGTCTGCGGGTATCATCCAACCTAGGAAGATATTCGCTAGTAGCAAGCAGGCAATCGCTAATGGGCAAGAAAATCAGTTGGCCAATGAGCTGGCTGGCTGCAGCCAGCGGGATCCTCTTTGCGGTGCTGCTGCTGATCGTGGATCCGCTGATCGCGGATGCCCCATGGTGGTCCGAACCCGACCTGTGGGTGCCCTTGGCGTTCCCGCTGCTTCCATGGCTGGCAGTTGCCGGCGTGATGGCATGGCTGGGAAGCGCAACCGAGCGCTGGCTGCACGCTCTGGTGTTCAGCTTCAGCGCCCTGGCCGCCGGGGTGATTCCCGGCCTTTTCTGGACGCTACTGCTCTTTGACGCTTTCCCGGATTCCGCCAGCCCGCAGCTTCCCATGGCCGTCTCGCTATTCTCGGGTGCGGTGGCAATTGTGCTGGGTGCAGTTGCAGGCGGGCGGGCAATTTTCAGGCGTTTCAGGAAGGCCCGGCTGGCCGCCGTGGCGAACTAGGCGGCGGAGCTAAGCCCCTGGAGGCTATCGAGCCTGGTCGTCCTGCCGCGAGGCAGCGATGGAGATCAGTTTCCGCAGCACCTCCAGGTCGATGTCCTCCAGCTTTTTCACGTACACGCAACCGGCTCCCTCGGTGTATTTGCCCAGCTGCGGCAAGAGCTGGGCGCCCTCGGGAAGGTCCTTCAGCCCGTAGAGCGAGAGCTGGGCCTTGCGCGGCGAGAAACCGGTCTTGGGCCAGATGCCCGTGGTGCGCGCATTGGCAGGGGAGATGTAGGTGTAGCTTCCGTAGCCCACCATGCTCGGTCCCCACATCACCGGCTGCTCGCCGGTGGCTTCGCGGAAGATGCGGTCCAGTTCGTGGCCGTCAACCCGGCGCTTGGCCGGGGTTGCCGCCTCAATGAATTCCTCCACGCTGGCCTCAGTTGGAAGGGTCTTCTGACTTGTTGGCAAGTGATGCCTCCTCGGGTGCTCCAGGTGATTCGGCCTGGAAAATTGTCGACAGCTTGCGGTACTGGCTGGTGCCCATGGCCAGCAGCGCCACCACAATCATGATCAGCCCGCCGGCCAGGAATATCAAGGCGATGCCGCGCGCCTCGCCTTGCCCCACCAGCCAGCCGAATCGGTCGTCGCCCGCTGGCGAGCGCATGAAGGGGATGACCAGGTACTGGGCAATCGGCGCGATCAGGAAAGCGGTAATCGGCGCCGCGGCGGCTTCCATCATCTGGGCGAAGCCGAACACCCGGCCCTGGCGGCGGAAGGTGACCACCTTCTGGATCACCGTTTGCTCCGAGGCTTCCACCGCCGGGATCAGCATCATGTAGAGCCAGATGCCCAGCACATAGAGCCACGTCCATTCGCGGATGGTGAAGATCGCGCCGAGGAATCCCATGACGGCAACCAGCAGGAGCATGGTGCGGATCGGGTTGGCCCCCAGACCGAACTTGGCGATGGCCAAGCCGCCGATGATGAAGCCGGTGGATGCCAGCCCGAAGGTGATGCCCCAGGCTTCGACCGGCATGATGGTCAGCCCGTAGGGATCCATCAGCGCCATGTAGGTGCCGCCGATGAAGTTGTTGAACATCGAGAAGATGATCAGCGCGAATAGGCCAGGGATGGCCATCACTGTAGTGAAGCCCAGGCGCAGGTCGCTGGTCTTGGTCCGCCCCTCCTCCTTTTCCGGTTCCTCCTCCGGGATGGAGATGCCCAAAAGGTGCAGCATCGTGACCACGACCATCACGATGGCAATGGCCAGCGTCCATCCCATCCCCAGCAGTCCGATGGACAGCCCGGAGAACACGCTGGTGATGATGAAGGCGATGCCCTGCACCGTGCCCACCAGCCCGTTGGCGTTGGCATGGCGCTCGACCGGGATCAGCAAGGTGACCGTCGTGGACAGCGCGATGCCTCGCATCTGCTCCACGATCGCGCCGAACAGGATGACCAGGCAGAAGATCCAGAACTGCCATCCGCCGATATCCAGGATGTCCTTCGTGGGCAGCCAGAGGTAGATCAGCCCAGCCAGGGAAAAGGCCACAGCGGTGATCATCGCGGAGAAGACGAAGACCGATTTCTTGCGGTGGTTGTCCACGATCGTCCCGAAAACCATGGAGAACACGGAGATCAGCAGCATGAATGCGCCGCCGATGATGCCGGTGGCCATGACGTTCTCGGTCTCCAGGTACACCCAGAAGGTCAGCGCGAACCACAGGTAGCTGGTGGTGAGGTTCGCGACGGCGGTGTTGACCAGGATGTGCATGAAAGAGCGCTGGCCCTGCGGCGGAACTTCGGGGTTCTGGCCGTGGGCCGGCGGGAGATCAGGGGGTCCTTCATCGCGCATGGGCAAGCCTGCTTCGAAAAAGTGGCTGGTGGTCGTAGCAAAAGAATACGCCGATGCATTGATAGGCAACAGGTGTGAATTCAGACGATCGAAAACATAGTAGTCAGATGCCTAGCCCAAGCCTAGGCATAACCCTAGTGTGACCGCCCGCACTTTCTGCCAAGGTTGAATCCATGCAAACCGGCTGCAGCGGTTTCCCCTTTAAACGAGCATTGAATGGACGGAGCACACCACGCCATGACCGAGACCCTGAACGAGGTATCCAGCCTGCTGGATAACGCGCTGGTTGACAGCCCGGAAACCGGAGAGTTCCGCGCCAACCGAAATATCTTCACCGACGAAGAGATTTTCGAGATGGAAATGAAGCACATCTGGGAAGGCAACTGGGTGTACTTGGCCCACGAGTCCCAGATCCCGAACATCGGCGACTACTACACCACCAACATCGGCCGCCAGCCCATCATCATCTCGCGCAACAAGCAGGGCGAACTCAACGCGCTGATCAACGCCTGCAGCCACCGCGGAGCCATGCTCTGCCGGCGCAAGACCGATAACCGCACCACCTTCACCTGCCCGTTCCATGGCTGGACCTTCAACAACTCCGGCAAGCTGCTCAAGGTCAAGGATTCGCGGGGAGCTGGCTACCCGGAGCAGTTCAACAAGGACGGCTCCCACGATTTGACCAAGGTCGCCCGTTTCGAGAACTACCGCGGTTTCCTCTTCGGCTCGCTGAACGCCGATGTCCTGCCGCTGGAAGAGCACCTGGGCGAGGCCACGAAGATCATCGACATGATGGTTGACCAGTCCGAAGAAGGCCTGGAAGTGCTGCGCGGCGCCTCGACCTACACCTATGACGGCAACTGGAAGCTGCAGGCGGAGAACGGCGCTGACGGCTACCACGTATCGGCCACCCACTGGAACTACGCCGCCACCCAGGCCCGCCGCGCCAACGGCGAATCCTCCAACGACACCAAGACCATGGACGCCGGCGGCTGGGACAAGCAGAAGGGCGGCTACTACTCCTTCGAGCACGGCCACCTGCTGCTGTGGACCGAATGGCTGGACTCGGCCAACCGCCCGCTGGCCGAGAAGCGCGACGAGCTGGTTGCCAAGTTCGGCGAAGCCAAGGCCGACTGGATGATCGGCATTTCGCGCAACCTGTGCCTGTACCCGAACGTGTACCTGATGGACCAGTTCGGCTCGCAGATCCGCGTCTTCCGGCCGATCTCCGTGGACAAGACCGAGGTGACCATCTACTGCTTCGCCCCGGTGGGCGAGTCGGACACCGCGCGCGCGGCCCGCATCCGCCAGTACGAGGACTTCTTCAACGCCTCGGGCATGGCCACCCCGGATGACCTGGAAGAATTCCGCTCCTGCCAGAAGACCTACCTGGCCACCTCGGCGCAGTGGAATGACCTCTCGCGCGGCCAGGCCCACCAGATCACCGGCCCGGATGAGAACGCGGACAAGGTGGGCCTGAAGCCCATCTCCTCCGGAGCGCGCACCGAGGACGAGGGCTTGTACCCGATCCAGCACGGCTACTGGCTGCAGACCATGCGCCAAGCCGTGGATAACGAACGCGAAGCACAGAACTAAGGTCGAAGGGACAAGACAGATGAGCACCATCGCACTGACCGAGGCGCCGACTTCCAACGGCGCAGTCACCACCGCGGATATCGCGCAGTTCCTCTACCAGGAAGCCCGCTTCCTCGATGACCGCGACTTCGACCGTTGGCTGGACTGCTACCACCCGGAAGCCACCTTCTGGATGCCGGCCTGGGCCGATGACGAGCAGCTGACCGAAGATCCGCAGCGCGAGATCTCGCTGATCTACTACGCTAACCGCGGCGGCCTGGAAGACCGCGTCTTCCGCATCAAGACCGACCGCTCCTCGGCCACCTCGCTGCCCGAGCCGCGCACCGGGCACAACATCACCAACGTGGAGATCGTTGCAGTGGACGGCGACAAGGTGGACATCCGCTTCAACTGGTTCACCCTGTACTACCGCTACCAGAACGTGGACACCTACTTCGGCACCTCGTTCTACACGATCGACTACTCCGGCACTGCGCCGGTGATCACCGCGAAGAAGGTCGTCCTGAAGAACGACTACATCCACCACGTCGTGGACATCTACCACATTTAAGCGACACCCATTGGGCGGCGGGGCCAGTGCAGGCCCCGCCGAATCGCCCATCCCCGAATCCTGTGAAATGAGCATGCCATGTCCCACCAGGTAGCCCTCGCCTTTGAAGACGGAATCACCCGCTTCATCAAGGTCGGCGCGAACGAAACCGTCGCCGATGCCTCCTACAAAGCCCGCATCAACATCCCGCTGGACTGCCGCGACGGCGCCTGCGGCACCTGCAAGGCCTTCTGCGAGTCGGGCAAGTACGACGGCGGCGACTACATCGAAGAAGCCTTGACCGACGACGAGGCAGAGGCCGGATACTGCCTGCCCTGCCAGATGGTCCCCGAATCCGACCTCGTGCTGCAGATCCCGACCACCTCGGATGTCGCCAAGACCTCGGCCGCCTCCTTCGAATCCACGCTGAACGAGATCCGCCGCATCTCCGAAACCACCTACGCCTTCAGCCTCGAGGTGGACAAGCGCGAAGACCTCTCCTTCCTGCCGGGCCAGTACGTGAACATCGAGGTCCCCGGCTCCGGCGGGCAAACCCGTTCCTACTCCTTCAGCTCGGGCCCGGAAGTGGACATCGTCTCCTTCCTGATCCGCATCACCGATGGCGGTCTGATGTCCACCTACATGCGCGATACCGCGCAGGTGGGCGACCGCATCACCTTCACCGGCCCGATGGGCAGCTTCTTCCTGCGCGAACCCAAGCGCCAATCGCTGCTGCTCGCCGGCGGTACCGGCCTGGCCCCGCTGCTGGCCATCCTGGAGAAGCTGGCCGGCATGGACAACCCGCACCCGGTGCACCTGATCTACGGCGTGAACACCGACATCGACCTGGTCGAACTCGATGTGCTGCAGGACTACACCCAGCGCATCGCGGGCTTCAGCTTCGACACCGTGGTGGGTGACCCGGACAGCGCTTCACAGAAGAAGGGCTACGTCACCAACCACTTCGAGCCGCAGCACCTGGCCGAGGGCGACGTGGACATCTACCTGTGCGGCCCGCCTCCGATGGTGGAGGGCGTGCGCCGCCATCTGGAAGCCGAAGGCCTCAAGCCGCAGAATTTCTACTACGAGAAGTTCGCGCTGGCCGTCGTTCCGGACGCCGAGCCTGCCGCCCCGGCTGCCGAGGCGCCCGCCGCGCAAGCCGCCGCCGACCAGGGCTACGAAATCGGCGAGGAGCACGCCAGCTTCGAGGCCCAGTTCGATGCGCGCATGGCCTTGGAACTGGCCGTCGTCGAGCTGACCATGGGCAAGCTGGCCGAGGGCCAGCTGGGCGAATTCAAGGTCCTGGCCGAACTGGCCGGCAAGACCCTGGACGGCGAGAAGTTCATCAACGCCGAGGAATTCACCGTCACCAATGACGCCTTCCACGAATTCCTGTTCAAGGCCGTGGGCAACGAGCACCTGCTGCAGGCCTACCGCCGCCTGGACGTGCCGGCGCTGATGGCCGCCGTGCTGCGCCAGGAGCACTGGATCGACGGGGCCGTGGACGCCGACCACCTGGGCATCGTCGCCGCTTTCGAGAAGCAGGACATCGCCGCTGCCCGCGCAGCGATCACCGCGCACAACCAGCACGCCAAGGCCACCATGGCCGCCGCTTCCAAGGCAGTGGCCCAGTGAGCGCCGGGCTGCCCGAGTCCTTCCATCCGGGACGCTTTGCCGGCAAGGTCGTCATGGTCACCGGCGCCGCCCAGGGCATCGGCTGGTCCGTGGCCCGGCGCATCGCCGCCGAGGGCGGGGAAATGGTGCTCGTGGACCGCGCGGCGCTGATCCACGAGGTGGCCGGGGCCCTGCGCGCCGACGGCGCCGACGGCGCCACCGCGCTGAGCGTGACCGCCGACCTGGAAACCTACGAGGGCGCGCTGGCTGCGGTCACCGCCGCGAAGGACCAGTTCGGACGCATCGATGTGCTGGTCAACAACGTGGGCGGAACCATTTGGGCCAAGCCCTACGAGCACTACGCGCCCGAGGAGATCGAAAAGGAAATCCGGCGATCGCTGTTCCCGACCTTGTGGATGTGCCGTGCGGTCTTCGAGGAAATGGTCCAGGCCCGATCCGGAACCATCGTGAACGTCTCCTCGGTCGCCACCCGCGGCATGAACCGCGTCCCGTACGCGGCGGCCAAGGGCGGGGTCAAGGCCATCACCTCGGCGCTGGCCATGGAGGGCGCCGAGTTGGGCATCCGCGTGGTCGCCACCGCGCCGGGCGGCACCGAAGCCCCTGAGCGGGTAGTCAAGCGCGGGCCGGCGCCCACCGGCGAGCAGGAAAAGGCCTGGTACCAGGCCATCGTGGACCAGACCGTGGACTCCACCTTGCTCAAGCGCTACGGCACCTTGGACGAGCAGTCGGCGCCCATCGTGTTCCTGGCCTCGGATGAGGCCTCCTACATCACCGGTTCCACCCTCGCGGTGGCCGGAGGAGACCTCGGCTAGCGGCAGTCCCGGCACCACAAACGCACCACCATGGAACAAACGGCTCGTGATCACGGGCCGTTTGTTCCATCCAGCACCATCCCGGCCGTGCTTCCAGCGCCGGGCACGTATTTTCCGGGGAACAACGAGGTTCCCCGGTCACCGCAAACGAACGGAAAAACACGTGAATACCAGCCCAATGACATCCAGCACTGCCGCCAATGGCGCCGTGCGCTGGGTGGTGGTGATCGCCGCCATCGCCCTGATCTTCGACGGCTACGACCTGGTGGTTTTCGGAACCATCGTCTCCACGCTGCTGGCGGACCCCAGCCAGCTCGGCCAGCTCGATGAAGCCGCCGCCGGATTGCTGGGCAGCTACGCGCTGCTCGGCGTGATGGTCGGTGCGCTGTCCACCGGCGCGATCGGCGACTACATCGGCCGGCGCAAGGCGATGATCACCGGCATCATCTGGTTCTCCGTCGGCATGGGCCTGACCGCGCTGGCGCCCGACACCCTGTGGTTCGGCATCCTGCGCTTCCTCACCGGCATGGGCGTGGGCGCGATCGTGGCCACCGCTGGCGCGGTGGTGGCCGAGTTCGCCCCGAAGAACCGCCGCAACTACTACAACGCGATCGTCTACTCGGGCGTGCCGGCCGGAGGCGTGCTCGCCTCGCTGCTGGCCATGGTGCTCAGCGACGTGATCGGCTGGCGCGGGCTGTTCCTCATCGGCGCGCTGCCGCTGCTGTTCCTGCTGCCGATGGCCTGGTTCAAGCTGCCCGAATCCCCGCAGTGGCTGCTCTCCCGCGGCCGCGTGGCCGCAGCCCGCGAGGTGGCTGCGCGCACCGGAATGCTGCTGGAACTTCCCAGCGACGCCGATGCCGGGCAGCTGAAGGCCGAACGTGTCGGCTTCGCCGCGCTGGCCACCAGGCGCTACGCGCTGCCTACCGCACTGCTGGGCATGATGAGCTTCGCCGGACTGCTGCTGACCTATGGGCTGAACACCTGGATGCCGGAAATCATGCAGCAGGCAGGCTACGGCAAGTCCCATTCGCTGCTCTTCTTGCTGGTGCTGAACCTCGCCGCGGTCTTCGGCGGGCTGCTGGCTTCGGTGGCCGCCGACCGGGTCGGCCCCAAGCAGGTCGTGGCGCTGACCTTCTTCCTGGCCGCGCTGGCAATGGTGCTGCTGACCCTCAAGCTCCCGCTGGGCTTGCTGCTGTCCCTGGTGACAGTGGCAGGTGTGGGAACCATCGGCACGCAGGTGCTGATCTACGGATTTGTGTCGAACTACTACCACAGTGCCGCCCGCGGGGCCGGGGTGGCCTGGTGCGCCGGATTCGGCAGGCTGGGCGGGATCTTCGGCCCGCTGCTGGGCGGACTGCTGCTTTCGGCGGGAGTTTCCCCGGGAACCGCATTCTATGTCTTCGCCGCAGTTGCTATCGTTGGAACGCTGGTCACCACCTGCGTCCCGATGACCCGTTCGGACGCGCAGCGCAGCGCGCAAGAAGAGCTGGCTGCCGCGGGAGCAGGGAAGTAGCAGCACATCGAAACGCAACGCGGCGACGCAGGAAGGCTGGTGAACGCCATGCTCAGTGCCCAGCAGGGCCAGGATGCGCTCATCGGCCTTTCCCGCGAAGTCCAGCAAACTGGCAGTACCCTGGCCGTGCTGAAGGGTCCGCGCGGCAGCGGCAAGAGCACGATCATCAAGGCGCTGCTAACCCGGTTGGCCAGCCAATCGGTGCAGCTGGTGACCGCTTCGCGCTGGGAAACCGCGCAGCCCGGAGCCGCCTTGGGCCCGTTGCTGCAACGCAGCCACGCAGGCTCGGCCGGGGCGCTGGGCGAGGCCTTGCTGGAATACCTGCGCAGGGAGGCGCCGCAACCCCGTGTGCTGGTGCTGGAAAATGCGCAATGGGTCGATGACCTGAGCTTCCAGGCGCTGCACTACGCCTGGCGCCGCTTGCGCAATGAACCGGTACTCATCGTGCTGGTGATGCGCGACCAGAACCTGGCCAGGCTTTCACCGGAAACCCGGGAATTCCTGGCCGACAGCCAATTGAAGATCCTGCAGCTTCAAGTGCCCGATCCAACGCATGCGCGCGAGATTATCTGCGCCAGGACGGGGATCGACCTGCCGCCCATGGCCGTCGAGCAGCTGGTGGACTACACCGAGGGCAACCTGCAGGTGGTCATCGAGCTGGCCCACGAGAATCCGGAGCACAGCTGGGAGCAGTTCGACCGCTGGCCGCCTGCCCCTCACGCCCTGTCGTTGCACGTCATCGAGCTATTGGAGGGGTTGGAACCGCGGGCGCGGGCGCTGCTGGAAGCGGCTGCGGTGCTCGGCGCGCAGGCCCGGATCGACAATATCGCCAAGCTGGTGGGCGAGGATGATCCGCTGCTGCCGATCCAGCAGATTCTCGACTCCTCGCTGGCGCAAACCCACGGCCATAGCGGGAAGGTGCGGCTCGGGTTCGAGAACGCATTGACCCAAATGGCTGTCTACCATCAGATCCCGCTGAGCACCCGCATCCGGTTGCATGCTTGCGCCGCGGACATCGTCGAGGACCAGGGGGCCAAGCTGGGCCATCGGGCCGATGCGAGCATCCTGCCCGATGGCCGCTTGTCGATGGAACTGCAAGACTACGCGCGGTCCCAAGGCAAGCGGGGCGAGTGGTCTTCGGCCGCTACCGCGTACTTCAGGGCCATGCACTTGTCCCCGGAACCGATGCGCCGCGACTCCCTGCTGCTCAACGCAGTGGATGCGATTGTCGCCGCCGGCGAGCTGCCGCGGGCGCAAACCTTCGCGCATCAGCTTTCGAGCTTGGAAAGCAGTCCGGAACGGGACGTGCTTTCCGGATACATCTCGATCCTGCAAGGCCGCGCCAACACCGCGCAGCGCTGGCTGTCCAGTGCCTGGCAGAACGCGGTCCAGCATCAGGACAACGATGTGATGGCCGCGATCGCCCAACGCCAAGTCCTCGACTCGCTGTGCCGTTTGAAGGGGCAGAAGATCATTGACTGGGCTGAGCAATCGCTGCGCCTTGCCCAGGTGGGCAGCCCGCTGGCCATTGAGAACGCAGCCATCCAAGGGCTCGGCCTGGCAATGATGGGCCGGGCTGATGAGGGGGAACAGGTCTTGATGGACCTGCTGGCCACCCTTCCGGCGGGAGCACAGCGCCAGCGCGCGGAAATGTCACTGGGCTGGGTCTACCTCGCGACCGATCGCGTGGAGCTGGCCCGGCACGAGCTCTCCGCAGCCAGCTCCACGGACTTCAGCGATGGTTCCCTGCGCATCTCGCTGTGGGCCAAAGCCTGGTCGGCGCGCGCTGAATTCCTCATGGGCGACTGGGACCAAGCGCTGGAGACGGTTCGATCCGCGCAGTCCCTGCAGGAGCGTTCTGAAATCCAGATCCTGCGTCCGCTGATCCAGCTGACCGCGGTGCAGATTCACGCATTGCGCGGCAATTGGGAGCAGGCGGATCTGCACCTACGCAAGTCGTGGGCACGCACCGGCAGCTATGCCATTATGGAGATGCCTTACCGGATGGCGCGGGCCGAGATTGCCCGGGCGCAGGCAAACCATGAAGAGGTTGTGCGGACGCTGGAACCATTGCTTCGGCTGGACCGTACGCAGGGCATCGACCAAGCAGGTTTCTGGACCTGGCAGGATACATACGCCATGGCGCTAATCCGTTGCGAACGCCTGGATGAAGCAGAAAAATTCGTACAGCCGTTGCTGGAGAGTGCTCTCGCTTCAGGCCACCAGAGCGGAGCCGCTCGATTCCTGAGCGTGCAAGGCACCTTGCTGGCAGCCCGCGGTGATATCGACGCAGCCCGTTTGGCCTTTGAAGATGCCATCCGCCGTTTGGAAGGCATCGGGTCGGTCTACCACCGGGCAAAAATTGATTTCTACTACGGGCAATGCCTGCGCCGAGCCGGCAAGCGAGCCGAATGCGTTGCGCCGTTGACCCGCGCGCTGGCGATTTTCACGCACTTCGATGCATCCGTGTACATCGACCGCTGCACTCGTGAGCTCCAGGCAAGCGGAACCGGGATGCTGCGCAGGGAGAGTGCTGACTGGTCGACGCTGACGGCGCAGGAACAAGCCGTGGCCAAGCTGGTTTGCGAAGGTGCAAGCAATCGACGTGTCGCTGAAGAGCTGTATATAGGCACCAAGACAGTGCAGTACCATCTGACCAAGATCTACACGAAGCTGGCGGTCTCAAACCGTACTGAGCTTGCTGCGCTGGCGCGTTTCGACCTTGAGGGATAGTGCCTTCCGACTGAGAAAAATTTTCATTCCCGAGGGCAGCAAAACCATGCGGAGTTCGAGTTGACCCGCGCGCTGTGACTGTAGATTTTTTTCATTCAGCACGAATCGCTTGAATCGAACGCGGCCGGGATTCTTGATTCAGGCCGCGGCCAGCATTGCAACCAGACTCAAAGCCGTTGCTCCTGCGAAGTATGGGTGGTGTGGTGGTGCTAGTGACTGAAAAAATTTGTCACTCGAAATCCAAATCAGGTACTGGCTCTAGCTGGTTCCGGTTCCGGGCAGGCCCTCATCTTGGCCGAGCCCCAGTACTCGCCGCACTTCGGGGGTCAATTGCACCTCGCAGGCCGCAGCCTCCTGGGGACGTTGAGGACAATGATCGTTGACATGATCAAATTTCTCCACGTTGTCCACGCTCTCGGGAACCGTGATTGACCGCAGCCCGTGCGGAGATACCCACGTCTTGGAGCCATCCGGGCAAGCGAAGACCTTCCAGCCAAGCGCGTGCTTGTACATCTGATGCTGCTTGCACAAGAGATGGGTGTTCTGCCGGGTAGTGTGGCCGCCCTGTCCATACGCTTCGATGTGATCAATTTCCGAACGATCGGGCAGGCGGCGGCAACCAGGGAAACAGCAATGCTGGTCGCGGTAACGCAGCAAATCGCGCAACCCCTGGGAAGGTCGATATTTCTTGGGCTCCACATCAATTGCGGCTCCCGTCCACGGGTCGGTCAGAACGCGCTGGAACGACGGAGCATCCGCGGCGATTTCCACCGCTACGCCGATTGGGATCGGCCCGTAACCTTCCAAATCAGCGAGGGCGCGAGCGGGATTCGCGAGCATTTCAATGGCTGGGATCGTGATGGCAACCCGTGGCTTCAGCGGCATGCCTTCCATTCCGGGCCAGCCATGCAGATACACGTCCGCAAGCACATCGGCTTCAACCTGCGTTTGCGTGCGCAGATCCTTGGAATCAGTGATCTGGGCGGCTGCCTGCTTTATCGAGTTGCGAATCGAATGGATGACATCAGCGCGGTGATGCAGCTGCAAGGTAGCCATGCCATTCTCCTCATTCCACACCTTGAGATTACGGGCTGCGAATGCGTTCTTCTGCCGGTTCTCTGCCGAATTGGGATTCATCCGGTCGTGAAAGCGACGGGCCCGCTGGTAGACGGTCTCGTCGCAGGCTGTTCTTGCCAGAGGCAGCAAATTTTCCTCCATGCGGCCGACCTGCTCCGGGGAAAGGTCTTGCGAGTATTTGACGATGTCGTGGGCGGCCTTAACGGTAATCTCACCTGCAGCGAGCGCGGCAAGGGTGGCTTTGCAGGCGTGGCGCAAGCCCTTGGCATGGAACATCCGCTTGCTGGCTTTACGGACGGATTCGCGCAATGCGACAGCTGACTCAGCTACGAAATTGGAGTTGATGACCTGTTCGCTGCCACGGTCTATGCCATAGTATTCGGCACTCTTGCGGGCTTCGGCTTCCTCGTCTGGGGTGTGGGCATGCTCGGTGGCAATCAGGTCATTGAAGGACGCGCTGACCTGCTCGACTCCGTCTGCCAGTAAAACGCAGATAGCGGCTTCAGCGCTGCTCATCAGGCGTTGGAGTTTCTTCAGGCGTTCCAATGCGTCTCCGGGCCCATCCACGGGGCCCGCATTGAATAGTTCGTCGGCAACCTGCTTGATGGGTCCGAAGAACAACTGGTGCTCGCGATGGGCGTCGAGCGCTGACGCTCTGTGCGACTCCATGCGGGTGCCCGGCGGGCGCAGTGGAAGGCGATGTTCATCGTCGTGATCGTCTAGATATGCGGGAATAGTCATAGTTAACGTTCGCGCAGATTATCGACAGTATCTTCTGGTTCGAAACCAATTGTGGATAAGTTCTAGAAAGTTTATACGAATGCGATTAAGCGTGATTCCGGCGCGAAAATCGCTAGATCAGGGAAGGCAGTAATGGGTGCCGTGCTAGTTGCTAGTTGCTAGTTGGATGCAGGGGGCGCGGCGGGCGGGTGAAGGCAGTTCGGATGCCAAGGGCTGCCATGGCTGCGAGTATGGCAAAGGCGAGGACGCTGGCCATGTACAGGGGTGCGGCTAGATCCGCGGCGGCATCGGCGTTCCAATCGGCAAAGGTGTCGCCCACCGAGTTCATATTGGCGAAGGAAGCGAAGAAATAAGCCGGTGCGCCTAAGGCAATGATCAGGCTCCAAGCTCCGATAGCCGCCCAGGCGGGCAGCTTGCGTCCGGCGGAAACTACCGGAACGAGCCAAGAAATGGCGAGGGCGGTTCCAGTGGCTGCGAAGACCCACCCTCCAAGCGAGTCGTAATTCTGGTCCATTGAGGCCATCTCGGAAATGGTTTCATCGAGGGAGAGTCCACTTGCTGCGGTCACGGCCCAATTGTTCATGAGCAGTGAGCCGTAAGCCGCGTAAGCCACGATCATGGCGAACCCGGAGATGGCTAGAAGTTTACGCATGTCAGTAGCCTAACAGTGCACTAGTCAACTCGGTGGGATAACCAATACGCGTATGAGTTGGGCGTCCATGCTGCTTCCTTGCACGATCAAGCTGTCCTGAGGCCAGCTGCCTGTATTCCAGTGCAAGAATCCGTGAATCAGATGCCCTTAGTCGGTAAGGTGGATTATGGGCCGATCGGGCGCCAAAAGCGATCGCGCGAGCGACATCACCCAGCGCCGCAATGCAGCGCCAGCCGTTAGAAGGAGACTAGGGATGATCTTCACCAAAAAAGGCGACGCCGCAGTTCTGGCCAAGCTCAGCACAGCTCCAGCACCCTATCGCGAGATTGCCGAACGGCTTCACGCCATAATCATGCAGAGCGCACCATCGCTGGAGCCGATCGTCCGCTGGGGACTTCCGTTCTACGTCCGGGATGGCAAAGACGTCTGCTACATCAAGCCTGACAAGGACTTCGTAGCTTTCGGTTTTGGAGAAGTCGTGAATCCAGCCTACGAGGAAGGCTCCCACATGCATCCAGTTGCATGGACTATCACCTCGCTGGATTCTGCAACGGAAGACAGGATCCGGGACCTGGTGAAGAAGGCCGCGGGCTGATCCCGAGCAAGCTAGCTGGCCGCAAGATGAACAGTGCGCCCGCTGCAGGCAGCCGCATTGCCTGGAGTCCGTCCTCAGGTGCGCCGAAGGTCCCGGCAGCGTCATTGCTGTCGGGACCTTCCGCTTCGCGTCGGTAGTACTGAGGGCAAAAGCCTAGGCGGCAAGCATCGAGATGCCGTGCTCCTCTTCTGGCATCCATCCGGTCCAGGCCCAGTGGTTCTGGGGTTCGCTGGTATCGGCAGCTCGGTGCGCGATGGATTGGGGCTGGAACTTCCCGGCTGGATCGTCCAGTGTTGAAGTATTCATGCTGCACTCCCATTGGATTGGCGGGTGTTCGCCCGTTCGTCGAGGTTCCGGGTACGGCAACGGCGGGGGTCCGGCCAATGCTGCCGGGACCCCCGCCGTGTTGAGGCGCGCTGGGGCTTACTTCACAGGGTCGAGCACGAAGTCGTAGGTGACCTGCTTGCCGTTGCCCGATGCTGCTGGCTGCACGTCGAGCATCAGTTCCGGCTTCACCGCGGTGGCGATGTCGTCGTCGTTGTGCGCATCGCCCGGGAAGTACAGCTGGGCGGTGAGCAGCTCGTGGCCCTCGGCGGAGACCTTCAGGTGCAGGTGCGCTGGGCGCCACGCGTGCCAGCCGGCGGCGGCGATCAGCTGGCCGCAGGCGCCGTCGGTCGGGATCTGGTACGGGGCTGGCTGCATGGTGTTGATCTGGAAGTTGCCTTCCTCGTCAGCAATGAAGGTGCCGCGCAGGTTCCACTCGGGGATGCCGGGGGCGAACTGCGAGTAGAAGCCCTCTTCGTCTGCGTGCCACAGCTCGATCTTGGCGTTCTTCAGCGCCGAGCCGTCGGTGGAGCGGACCTGGCCCTGGAAGAGCAGGTTGGTGCCCTTCTCGTCCTCGCGCATCGAGATGGTGGCAGGGGTGTTCTGCGAAGGCGCTTCGGGCACGTAGTAAGGGCCTTCGATCGAGCCCTTGTTGCCTTCGCGGTGGTCGGTGGCGACCTCTTCCACCGAGTGCTCCAGCCACACGTCCAGGAACAATGGCCATTCGCCGTCGTCGCCAACCTTGATCAACCATGCCTTCAGGGCATTGAACTCGTCGTAGCTCACGCGCTCTTCGAGGATGATGTCGTTGGCGGCCTTGACGAGCTTGGAAGCAAGCATGTTCACGCGCTCGGTGGAGGTCGCGATGCTGCCGAGCTTGCCGGAGTTGCGGAAGCTGTCGGTGGCGGCGTTGCCGGACTTGGCTGCAGTTGCGTCTGCTGGAGTTTCAGTGGTCATGGTGACTCCCCTAAATTATGTGGTGTGGCGGATGCGGATCCATACTGTGACCCCCATCATCCCGGGTGATTGATATTCAATGTAGTGCAGCGTCTATGCCAAGTGAAATACTCATTTGTCGGTCATTGGAACGTTTTGAATATCAATGCTTGTGGGCTGGGACACGGAGGGAATCCGCCGGTCCGGAAAAGTCCTAGGCCAGCGAATTCGGATGCTTGGCCAGCGCGGTGACCTTGATCTTCATGTGCGGGTACATCGGGAAGCCGCTGAGGATTTCGTGCAGTTCGTCGTTGGATTCGACGTTGTACAGCGAGTGGTTCGCGTACTCGCCGACCACGCGCCAGATGCCCTGCATCTTGCCGCTGCGCTGCAGGCTTGCGGAGTACTCCTTTTCCCGGGCCTGGAAGTCAGCGACTTGCTCATTGGTCAGGTGGTCCGGGAAAACAACGTCCATACGGGCGAGGAACAACATGGGGGTCTCCTTTAGTTCGAGGTGGAAAGCACGTGGTCCTGGCGGTAGCGCGCCAGCTTGGATTCGTCGATGGCGGCGCCCACGCCGGGCACGGTGCGCACCGGAATGCGGCCGTTGACGATCTGCAGCGGCTCGGCGAGCAGGTCATCGGCCATGTCCAGGAAATTGGACAGTTCGCCGGCGCGGCGGCTGGTGGCTTCGAAGGCCGCGCCGAAGGTCACCGTGGCCAGCGAACCGACCTGGGTATCGATCTGGTTGCCCATGGTGACGTCCACGCCCAGTCCGGTGCACAGGCCCAGGATTTCGGTGGCTTCGGTGAAGCCCGAGCGGGCGGTCTTGATGCAGATCGCGTTCGCTCCGCCGGAGAGCAGCTCGCGCGAGGCATCGCCCGCGGTGGGCGCGGACTCGTCGGCGACGATCGGGATCGGGGAGCGTTCGACCAGGCGGCGTCGGCTCATCGCTTCCTTGGCATCGCACGGCTCTTCGAGCATGGTCAGACCCAGGCCCTCGGTCTGGCGCAGCACCTCCATGGACTCGTTCGCGCTCCAGCCGCGGTTGGCGTCCAGGTAGAGCTCCACGTCCTCGCCCAGCCCTTCGCGCAGCACGCGGCAGGCCTCGATGTCCAGGGCGAGCGGGCGGCGGCCGACCTTGAGCTTGAAGGTGGTGATGCCGTACTGTTCGCCGAAGCGCAGGGCCTCGTCGAGCAGCGCCTGGGCGGGCTTGAAGCCGAGCATGTGGCTCACGCGCATCGAGTCGGTGAAGCCGCCGAGCAGCTTGTGCACCGGCGTGCCCAGCGCCTGGCCGATGGCGTCCCAGACGGCGATGTCGATCGCGCCCTTGGCCACCTGGTTGTGGATGGTCCTATCCAGCACCTGGCGGATCTTGGCGCGGTCCATGATCTCCAGGCCGATCAGCTGCGGGGCGAAGACATCCTGCACGATCGCGACGATGGACTTCTGCGTCTCGCCGTAGGTGTACGGGCGCGGCGGGGCGTCGGCGGTGCCGATCACGCCTTCGTCGGTGTGCACGCGGATGAGCACGTGCTCGGCGGTGTGCACCTCGCCGCTGGCAAAGCGCAGCGGGTGGTTGTAGGGGATGGCGTAGGGGATTGTTTCAATCCGCTGGATTCGCATCGGGGTCCAGCCTTTCTAGGGGGTTGAGCAATGTGCAAAGTTCCAGGAAGTTGCGCACCAGCGCAGACTCGTTGCCGGCCTTCCAGGCGATCGCCAGGTCGACGGCCGGTGCGTTGCGCAGCGGCCGGAAGGTGATCCGGGTGCTGTGCGGCAGGTAGTGCGTGGTGGGCAGCAACCCGATGCCCAGGCCCGCAGCGACGAAGGTGAGCAGGGTGGAAGTTTCGCTGGCCACCTGCGCGATCTGCGGGGCGAAGCCCACGCGGCGGCAGGAGTCCATGATGATGTTGTTCACCGCGGAGGATGGCGGGTAGCAGATGAACTTCTCGCCAGCCAGCTGTTCCAGGTCCAGCTCATCGTGGGCGGCGAGCGGGTGGCCCAGCGGCAGCGCCACGGCCAGGTGGTCGCGGTCCAGCAGCATGTAGTCCACCTCGGTGCCGCGCACCGGCGGGCGCAGGATAGCCAGGTCCAGGCGTCCCTCGACCAGTCCCTCGACCATCTGCGGGGTGAGCATTTCGCCCTGCACATTCAGCTGCAGGCCCGGCATCTGCTGGGAGCTGGCTTCGATGAGCTTGGGCATGATGCGCGAGGTGGCGCTGCCGGTGGAACCCAGTCGCAGCACGCCCAGCGCGCCTTGGCCCACGGTGCGCACATCGCGGGAGAGCTGGTCGAGCTCTGCGAGCAGGATGCGTCCGCGGCGCAGCAGCAGCTCGCCGGCGTTGGTCAGTTCCACCTTGCGCGTGGTGCGGATCAGCAGCTGGGTATCCAGGGTCTCTTCGAGCTGCTTGATCTGCTGGGAGAGCGGTGGCTGCGCGATATGCAGGCGCGCCGCTGCGCGGCCGAAATGGCGTTCTTCGGCGACGGCGACAAAGTAGCGAAGTAGTCTCGTGTCCATGGTGCTCCGATCGTCGGACCGCGCGTCGAATGCGCAGAAGACGCTTGCTGGCAACTCTAACGCGGCGATCCAAGAGGGTGAAATACTTATTCTGGGTCGATTGAGAGTCTACAAGTATGAATTCTTGGGTCGCACTGTATTCAACGATTGATTTCCAGACCGGAATCACGCCGGGAGGCACTGGACTGCCATGGACCGCCACGGCCCCATGTCGCCACTTGGCCACCAGCACGGCTCCTTCCTGGTGCTTGGTAGCGGGACAGCTCGCGGCTAGGGTGTGAATGTGACGCTGGGCACATGTTTCGTGTCCGCGCAGATTCCGACGAGGCGATCCATGAAGGGGTACGCAGATGAAGGCTTATGCCCAGGGCGAGAGCGGACCGCAGCTGATCGAAGAGACGATCGGAGCCAGCTTCGAACGCACCGCAGCCCGCTTCGGCCCGGCAGAAGCACTGGTCGAAGCGGCCAGCGGACGGCGTTGGTCATGGAATGACCTGGATGCGCAGATCAACGCCCTGGCCAAGGGCCTGCTGGCCGCCGGCCTGGAGGCGGGAGACCGGGTGGGCATCTGGGCGCCTAACTGCGCGGAATGGGTATTCGCGCAATACGCCACCGCGAAGATCGGCGTCATCCTGGTCAACGTCAACCCTGCCTACCGCACCCACGAATACGCCTACGCGGTCAACCACTCCGGGGTGCGCCTGCTGCTGGCGGTCTCCGAATTCAAGACCAGCAACTACCGTTCGATGGTGGAGGCGACCCGCGCCGACACCCCGAGCCTCGAACGCGTGGTCTACGTGGACACCGGGGACTTCGCGCAATTGCTGGCCGAGGGCGAGCAGGTCAGCGACGAGGAGCTGGCCGGGCATCTGGCGGCCACCAAGCCCGGGGACCCGATCAACATCCAGTACACCTCGGGCACCACCGGCTACCCCAAGGGCGCGGTGCTCAGCCACCGCAATATCCTGAATAACGGCTACCAGGTCACCGGCATGATCGACCTGGACGAGCACGACCGGCTGTGCATCCCGGTGCCGTTCTACCACTGCTTCGGCATGGTGATGGGCAACCTGGGCTGCACCTCCCGGGGCGCGACCATCGTCATCCCGGCCCCGGGCTTCGATGCCGACACCACGCTGAGGGTAGTGGCGGAGGAGAAGTGCACGGGCCTGTACGGGGTGCCCACGATGTTCATCGCCATGCAGAACCTGCCCAATTTCAAGGACTTCGACCTCTCGTCGCTGCGCACCGGCATCATGGCCGGATCCATCTGCCCGGTCGAGGTGATGCGCCGCTGCATCGACGAGATGGGCATGGACGGGGTGTCCATTGCCTACGGCATGACCGAGACCTCGCCGGTCTCCTGCCAGACCCGCAGCGACGACGATATCGAGCGCCGCACCTCCACCATCGGCCGGGTGCACCCGCATGTGGAAATCAAGGTGGTGGACCCGGTGAGCGGCGAAACCCTGCAGCGCGGGGAAACCGGCGAATACTGCACCCGCGGCTACTCGGTGATGCTCGGCTACTGGAACGACGAAGACAAGACCCGGGCGGCCATCGACGACGAGGGCTGGATGCACACCGGCGACTTGGCGGTGATGCGCGAGGACGGGTACTGCACCATCGTGGGCCGCATCAAGGACATGGTGATCCGCGGCGGGGAGAACATCTACCCGGCGGAAATCGAGGAATTCCTCTACAAGCATCCGGATATCGAGGACGTGCAGGTGATCGGGGTGCCCGATGAGAAGTACGGCGAGGCGGTCTGCGCCTGCATCCGCATGAGGGACGGCCGCGAACCCCTGGACGTCGCGGCCATCGGCGAATACTGCACCGGGCATCTGGCGCATTACAAGATCCCCGCCTACGTGCAGATCCTGCAGGAGTTCCCGACCACCGTCACCGGGAAGATCCGCAAGAACCAGCTGCGCGAGGATGCGGCGAAAGTGCTCGAACTGTAGCCAAATGCCACCAGGCAGGGGCGCAAGGCACAGCGTTGCTTTGGGTGGAGGTGACCTTGGACATAAATACTGCGTCGATGATTTTTCCGACTGCTAGTTTTCCAAGTAGCTTGCCTTGGGCAAGCCTGGCATGATTCGCTGATCCAGATCAGGTCCAGGCCAGGGGTTGCCAAGGAATCCGAACGTGAATGGGGCGCGTACTTGCAGAAACATTTCAGCCGCTTAGTGGGCATCGCTGTCATTTTGATCGTCGTTCTCGCGGCCTCGCTCTTGGCCTGGGCGTTGAGCATGGGCGGGAAGCCTGCGCTGATGTGGAACCCGATCGAGGTCCATATCGGAAAACTCTGGACTACTTTCTACAGCACCGAGCTGCCGGATCTGTCCATCCTCGCTTTCGCCGTCGCCGCAGCAGTCTTCCTGGTGCTGCTGGTGGTCCTGGGCGAACGCTTTGTCACCTGGCGCTATCGCCGGACGCCGATCCAGAAATCGAGCCGGCCGCTGGCGCCCAAAGCGGTGATGGCCCGGACGCGGGGCATCTACGCCGGGCCGGTGACCGTGACCGTGCTGATCCCGGCGCACAATGAAGAAGCCTCCCTGCCGTACACCCTGAAAGCACTGGAAGAGCAGAGCTTTGCCCCCTCGAGCATCATCGTGGTTGCCGACAACTGCACCGACCGGACCGTGCAAGTTGCCCGCGAGCACGGGGTCGAGGTGTTCGAATCGGTGGAGAACAAGCACAAGAAGGGCGGCGCGCTGAACCAGGCGCTGCACTCCATCCTGCCCGGGATGGGCGATAACGACTGCGTCATGGTGATGGATGCCGACAGCCAGATCGGCGCGGACTTCCTGGCAACCGCCCGGGACCGCTTCACCTGGGACCGCGCGCTGATGTCCGTGGGCGGGCTGTTCCACGGAGAAGAGGGCCATGGGCTGATCGGCCAGTTCCAGCGCAATGAGTACACCCGCTACCAACGCGAAATCGGCCGTCGCGACGGCCGGGTCTTCGTGCTGACCGGAACGGCCTCGGTATTCCGCGCGACGGCCCTGCGCGAAGTGGCTGCGGCACGCGGGAGCATGCTGCCGGGCACCTGCGGCGAGGTCTACGACACGGAGGCTCTGACCGAAGACAACGAACTGACCATCGCGCTGAAAACCCTCGGCGCGCTGACCACATCGCCGCAGGACTGCACGGTGGTCACCGAGCTGATGCCCAACTGGAAGATGCTGTGGGCGCAGCGGCTGCGCTGGCAGCGCGGCGCCTTGGAGAACCTGGGCGCGTACGGAGTCACCCCGCAGACCACGCGGTACTGGGCCCAGCAGATCGGCATCGGCTACGGCGTGATCGCGCTGTTCAGCTATTTCGCGCTGATGATCATCATGCTGGTCTCCATGGACAACTGGGTGTGGTTCCCCTTCTGGATGCTGCTTGGAGCGCTCTTCGCTGTCGAGCGCGTGGTCACGGTCTGGCACGGCGGCTGGAAAGCCAGGATCATCGCCGCGCTGGTGATTCCGGAATTGGTCTATGACGCCTTCCTGGACCTTGCGTTCCTCAAGGGCGTAGGGGATATCGCGTTTGCCCGGAGCGCGGATTGGAAGCACGTCGACCACGCGGGCGCCGCACGTAAGGAAAGCACCTCATGATGAATCACCTCGTCCAGATTCCACATGGAATCATTCTTCCCGAGAGCGTTCTGCTCAGTGATTGGTTCGCGGTGCTCGCTTCGTTCGTCGCGATCAACACCGTGCTCTATCTGGTCCTGGGACTGGCCAAGCTGCTGCCGGTGATCCGGATCCGCAGCTCGCGGGGACGGGAACGGCGCTCAGAAACCCGGAATATCGATCCCGAGGCGTCCGTGTAGCTCATGCATCGCAGCTGGCAACCCCGCAAGCTCTATGCCCGGGCTGAAATAGAAGCCCTGCGCATAGTCGAAGTCCAGCTTCCGGGCCAGATCCAGATGTTCACCGGTTTCGATCCCCTCGACCAGAGTTCTGGCACCGATCTCGCGGGCAGCGGCCAGCAGGATGCCAACGTGTTCGCGAGCCTGCGTCGATGCCAGGTAGCGGATGAAAAGCGAACGGTCCAGCTTCACAATGTGCGGCTTCAGCCGGAGGATGCGCCCCCGCGTTGCATAGCCGATGCCGGCATCGTCAACCAGCAGCAGGCAGCCGAGCTCATCTGCATGGATGCGGGCGGCATCGCAAACTTCCGGCGCGGACTGCTCGTGCAGTTCCAGGCCCCAGAGCAGCCGGGGATCGAGTGCCGGCTCTGAGTGCGCGAACGCCCTGATCGCTGGACCCGAAGCATTCATGGTGAGCAGCAGCCCCTCGGGCAGGCCTTGGCTGGATTCGACAATGCGCTCCAGAGCGCGAAGCTCAAGTTCTACCAGGTTGCCTTCGGTCCGGGCCGCGGAGAAATGCTCGTCAGGGCTGCGCCCGTCGCTGAAGCGCGCCAGTGCCTCGAAACCCAGCAGCGTTGTGGAACGCAGGTTGATCAATGGCTGGAATACGAACTTCATGGACTACCTAACCTGGCGGTATGGGCTGGCAACTTGATTGCTGATTAGGCTGTTGCTACGAATGAGATCTTACCGCGCCACTGGCCGGGATCACGCGGTTAAGATGAATTAAAGAGAAAGCGGGTGATGGCATGCCGAGGACAATGGATCGGCGGTCAAACGACGACGGAATTTGGTGGAGCCGGTTCCTGCCAGCCAGGCTCCGCCGCATCAAGCGATTGGAAGTGGCTGTCACAGGGATGGTGGCAGTTTTCCTGCTGCTTTTCTATGTGGTCAACCTGGGCAATGATTTCAGCTCTCCGCTCTTCCAGAAGCTGGCGGTAGCCAGGGTTGCCGGGGCGCTGGGGCTGGTGATCGCCGTGTGGTGGATGCTGGATCGTTTTCCGTTGTGGATCGCCTATCTCGGGGCCCTGGCCGAACTGTCGGCCTTCGTGGTCTTCGTGGGTTTTTCGCTAAACCATGAGCAGATCGTCTTCAGGCTCCAGGAATTTCCGCTCATCGCACTGTACATGTCGTGGCTCTTTCCACCGGCTATCACCCGGTGGACCATCTACCCGATCATGGCTTTCACGATTCCCTACTCGGTGTTCTCCGGCCCTGCTGTGGGCACCGAGCACCAAAGCGGGCTGTTGAACGTGCTGAGCTTGGTCTTCTTCACCGTCGCCGGGATGTTCGTCGGCCTCTACGTCAAGCGCCGGTTCCGCCAGCAAACCCAGATCGACGCATTGACCGGGGCCTTGAACCGCGTCGGGCTGGCCGTGCGCGGCGATGCCGCCGTGCTCTCCTCCCGGAAATACCGCAGGCCCCTGGCTGTGGCGCTGCTGGACCTGGACGGATTCAAGGAGATCAACGACCAAGGCGGCCACGAAGCCGGGGATCTTGCCTTGAAGCAACTGGTACGGCATCTGCGCAGCGTGACGCGGGCCGGGGACCTGGTCTGCCGCTTGGGCGGCGATGAATTCGTGCTGGTTTTCCCTAATACGACCCGTGGCCAGGCTCAGGTGCTGATGGAGCGCATCGAGTGTTCATCGCCGCTGGCGTGGAGTTTCGGAACGGCAGAAGCCCGCACGGATGACAACTTGAGCACGATGATTCTCCGGGCCGACCGGGACATGTACTCCTCCAAGCGCCTGCGGACGGCCGAACGCGGGAAGAGCGCGGAGGGAAGCTGAGCTCCGTGCCCTAGTTCAGCTTTCCGCCCAGGCGGTCCTGCATCTTCTGGCTGGCCTCGTTCAGGCCGCGGATTTCCACGGTTTTCCCGTAGTTCTGGTACTTGGTGCGGATCGAATCCAGGGCGGCGATGGTCGAGGCGTCCCACAGGTGCGAATCAGACATGTCGATGATGACCTTCTCGGGGTCCTGCGCGTAGTCGAACTGGGTGTACAGGTCGTTCGAGGAGGCGAAGAACAGTTCGCCGTTGACCTTGTACACGGCGGCATCCGGGGTTGCGCTGCGATCCACGGTGACCATATGCGCCACGCGATTGGCGAAAAGCACCATCGCCGAGAGGATGCCCGCCCCTACGCCGATGGCCAGGTTGCTGGTGATCACGGTGAGCGCCACGGTGATGGCCATGACGAAGGTTTCGCTCTTGGGCATCATCTTCAGCGTGCTCGGTCGGATGGAATGCCAGTCGAAGGTGGTCGCCGAAACCACGATCATCACCGCCACCAGGGCCGCCATCGGAATCTGCGCGACAATGTCGCCGAGCAGCACCGCCAGCAGCAGCATGAAGATGCCGGCGAAGGCGGTGGAAATGCGGGTGCGCCCGCCGGAGACCTTCACGCCCACCATGGTCTGGCCGATCATCGCGCAGCCGCAGATGCCGCCGAAGAAGCCGGTGACGATATTTGCGGTGCCCTGTGCCCAGGACTCGCGGGTCTTGCTTGACGGGGTATCGGTGATGTCATCGACCAGCTTGGCGGTCAGCAGCGATTCGAGCAGCCCCACGAAGGCCACCGCGATCGCGTAGGGCGCGATGATCTGCAGGGTCTCCAGGTCCAGCGGCACCCCGGGCAGGTGGAAGATCGGCAGCGAATCAGGCAGTTCGCCCTTGTCTCCCACGGTCGGAACGGCGACCTTGGCAAAGATGGTGATCGCGGTGAGCACCACGATGGCGATCAGCGGAGCCGGAACCGCCTTGGTGATCTTCGGGAAGAAGCACACGATGGCCACGCCCAGGATCACCAGCGGGTAGACCATCCACGGGACATTGCGCAGCTCGGGCATCTGCGCCCAGAAAATCGAGATGGCCAGGCCGTTGACGAAGCCGATCATCACTTGGCGCGGGATGAAGCGCAGCAGCTTGGCCACGCCCAGCAGCGCCAGTGATACCTGGATGATGCCGGCCAGGACCACCGTGGCGAAGAGATACTCCACCCCGTGGGTGCGCACCAGCGGTGCGACCACCAGAGCCACCGCGCCGGCAGCTGCCGAAATCATCGCCGGGCGCCCGCCGGTGATCGCGATGACCACCGACATCGTGAAGGACGCGAAGATGCCCACGCGCGGGTCGACTCCGGCGATCACGGTGAAGGCGATGACCTCGGGGATCAGTGCCAGGGAGACTACCAGTCCGGCGAGCAGCTCTGTCTTGAGCAATCGCGGGGACTTCAGGGTGCGCAGCACCGACTGTCGTTGCAGGGGCGTCAGTTCAGCGGTCGCGGTACTCACCGGGGCTCCGTTTCGTCAGATGTCCCAGGGAAGGGAAATTGGGAACCCGTCTACGTTATCGCACCTATGCCCGATTGGGCTCAGGGCTGCAGATCGGACGCAGGCGCTGACCGTCATTCGGGAGGTACGCGCTCGCCGGTTGGGAGAATGAACAGATTGCTCAACAGTCAGAGCCCAGGCCTGGTACTCTCCACGAGGTCTTTACTGAGAAAGCACCGTTTCCTGCCAAATTACGCTGCGGAGCCAATCAATCCACGGTGGGTTGTGGTTACGACTACTGAATGTTCCTATCGACGAGATTTCCATTCCGCTGTCGAAGTTTCGTGGTGACGAGCGGTGCATGCTCGAATCCACATGGAGGAAGGTCGGTACTTTGTTCGCACGGATTTCATCAGTGCTGCGCGGTCCTGCGAATCGTTACTTTGGTGCCGGTGAGGGGTGAATATCAAAATTGCCGTCACAACCCTGCTGTGGGTCTAAGTCGGAGAAATTGAAGCGCACGGTAGGCACAGCCGACTTATTTAACTGCTGAACCAGATCGTATGGCCTCCATCGGCATGCCACATGACCGGAGGCCAAATGCAGTGTCTGAATCACAATATTGAATTGTAGGCTCGATGGCTCGTCTGCTGGTCTGACAGTCGGTTGCATGAGCAATGCTGAAAATTTCAGCGATGTTCGGTACGGGTCAACCTGTCTCCCTTGGGTGCGGCCATCATCACGCTGAGAAGCCACGCCTGGTTTGCCCCCTTTTCACGTTTGGCAACGTCACATACTGGCGTAAGGAACTGGATGCTTATCACAAAAGCTCGCCGACACCGCGAAGGTTTATTTCTCCGAGGCTGACTCTGTGCAGATATTGACCCGGTGCTTCTTGCTCAGCGGTGTCCCGACTGCAATATAGGCCTGTAGGCTGTGGGGACTCCATGATTCCGAAGATTGGATTCCCATCGCCATCCTCGTCGTACGGCAATAAAGTAGTATGCGTGAGATACAGAATGCCGCCCCATGTCAGTTCCATGCCTTCAGTATTCTGGACCTTTCGAGCTTCCCAGCTGACTTGAGTTTCTGGGTACTTTTCCTGAATCTCATAGCATTCACGCTCACTGGCCACGATCGCAATTATTGGCTCTATGTGTTCTAGATCTGGAAACGGGCTGGGTTGTTTACCGTAGACAACGAAAACCATCAGTTCCTCTGAATATTTCGATCTAAGACGATTCTTGATTTTTGTCAGGATATTGCTTAGAGGCGGCATCGAACCCCCTTCTGCACAGGAGCATAAGCATCAGCATAGTAAGTCTTGCCATTGTAGACAATTGTTCCGAGGGTGCGACCTGACCAAGTGGTCGTTTTTGCAGATTTACATGTCAGCGCGTGATTTGTCTGCTGGAAGACAGTCGGGTAGTAGGTGCCATTATGTTTACCAGCTTTTATCTTTTGGGCTGGCTGGCCAATCGCGCGACCACCCTTGACCCACCACGCAAGCCGCTTAAAACGTGCCTGGGAAGAATGGTGGATCGCAGTGACTTTCTTGGTGCAATAGATAGTGGATTTGAAGCCACCCGTCTCGTACTTCCCGGATTTTCTGGTGTGAAAACCTTCGGCCACGATCTTGCAAGGCCCATAGTTAACCTTTGCCATGGTCCCCACGTTGAATCCCGCTTGACGCAGTTCATCCATCATGTTCATTTTGGCTGCTGCTTCGGCAGGTGATGCCGCTTCAATGTAGTTGGATTCTGCAGAGGTCTTTTCGGAGAAAAAATCTTTCGTTGAAAGGGCGTATTACGAGGACTGCTTCAACGTGTAGGTTTCGCCAACCGGAGTTTCAACAGCTTGCGCCGTCCCCGGCGATACAGTCACCAAAGACAATGCAAGGGGTAATGCGACAAAGGAAAATTTCATCATTATGGCCTAAGCCGAATATTAAACATTTAGATATGAATGGGACGTTTTTATTATCGATAGTAATGTAACCGATTTTCGAGAATCTACCATTGGTGCAAGTCCGCACATGGAATTTAGGTTCCACGGCCGCGGGGTGCGGTTATTAGGAACTTTGGCCATTCTGATACCCCTGATAGCCCTGATCGCAGCTCTCCTTCCATGCCGTAATCATGATGCCCAAATTCTCCTTCGCACGGTCGATGCCGTTGGTTACGAGATCTTGGGCCGCGCCTTCGTATTTCTCGATGGTTAGACATAAGGTTCTGCTTACAAGGAGCCCATAACCGTCAGCCGGAGCTGCGATATAGGAGTCAAGCGAAATTAATAGTCACAATTCAGTCACTCCGGATGTTTTTAAGCCCGACGTTAATGCATATAGGACAGGCACGACTTAGCCCCTCAGCCGACCGATTCACATCGGGGTCACTAAATCAGGTCGCAGATGGCACCTAGATCGTAAGACTTGTGGACGGACCAGGCTGTTGCCGAGGACCGCGGATAAAAGTATTGAGAAATTCAGGACATGATAGCCCCGGGGGGCGAATCGGGGTTAGATTCACGAACGACTTTCAATGCCAAAATGTATACCCTTTTCGATATGTCCATCCATGAAAGCGTGTGTGAGCGGAGCCAAAAGTTGCAGGTGAGCGAGCTGCGATCGACCGGAACAAGTGTTTGCCGAACGTGGGGTATCGTCATGGTAAGTAGTGCCTCCGAGGTGGAACAAGGGCAAGGCGCTATTGAGGCCAGAGGGCGGGTCGTTGATCCAATCTGTTCAATAAAGGGCGAGTAGCTCTGTAGGGCAGCTCACTTAAAGTGGGCACCCAACTACCCGACTATCCGCCGGCCGGTTAAAATCGTAACCCCGGCGAATTGCTTTGCCGGGGTTACTCGATCATCACTCGCACCTTCATGAGGTATTTACCACTGTAGGGTGCAAAGCTATGCCGGCGCTGAGCGCCAACTGCAGGTTTGGGGAATTGCTTCAACTCCATGAGGGCGGGCCGCAGGGCCGGCGGACTGCTGGACACGAGCAAAAAGGTTTTGGATACAGAAACTGGCACTGTCGCAAGACCGACAGTGCCAGTTTCTACGTCATCACTCGCACCTTCATGAGGTACTTAATACTCTAAGTTGGCATTCTGTGGATGCGGTAAGCATGCACTGCGCGTAGGCCATGGATCCCTGGAGGTGAACTAGATCTTCTCCGGGGCGGGCTTGGCCAGTGCCGGGATGCACAGGGCGATCAACCCCGCCAGCAAGGAGATTCCCGCACCGAGCCACAGGGTCATGTGGAACCCGGCTTCGGAGGGCAGCACCGTGCCGTGGAAGTCGGTGGTCATCTGGGCCAAAACCAGGCCAATCACTGCCGCACCCGAGGTGGTACCCAGCGAACGCATCAGGGTGTTGAAGCCGTTGGCGGCACCGGTTTCGCTGCGTGGCACTGCGCCCATGATGATGGCTGGCATTGCGCCGTAGGCCAGGGCCACGCCAGAGTTGATGACCAGGCTGGTGATCAGCAGGCCCCAGAGGCTGCCCATGCCAATCTGGCCTACCGCGTAGCCAGCGGACATGATGAAAATACCCAGCACCAGGGTGAACTTTGGGCCCTTGGCGCTGGTCAGTCGACCGCCCACAGGGGAGAGGAAGAGCATCATCAGGCCGGCTGGAGCCATCCAGAGGCCGGCGGCCAGTACGCCCTGCCCCAGTCCGTAGCCTGCCTCGGTAGGCATCTGCAGGATCTGCGGCATCACCAGCGAGCTGGAATACATGCCGAAGCCCACGAAGATCGAGGCGATATTGGTCAACAGCACCCGGGGTATTGCGGCGGTGCGCAGGTCCACCAGCGGTGCACTGGTGCGTAGTTCCCATACTCCCCACAGCAGGAAGACGATGACCGCGCCGATCAGCAGGCTCAGTACCAGCGGGGAAGCCCAGCCCCAGGTGGAGCCCTTGGAAACGCCGAGCATCAGGGCGATCAAGCCGATGGCCAGGCCGATGGCACCAAGCCAATCGAAGCGGGTTTTCGCGCCGATGGTTGGAATTGCCGGAATGAACTTCAAGATCAGTGCGGCCACCACAACGGTAATCGCCGAACCGAAGAAGAACAGCACGCGCCAGGAAGAGAACTCGATCAGCGCTGCGGAGAGCGGCAGGCCGATCGCACCGCCCACACCAAGGGTGGCTGAAACCGTGGCGATGGCTGCCGGCAGATGCGCCTTATCCACGAGGTCGCGCAACATTGCGATACCCAGAGGGATCATGCCTGAACCAAAGCCTTGCAAGGCCCGGCCGATGATCATGACGGTGACATTTGGTGCCAGGGCACAGATGATTCCACCGAGGATCAGCGGGATGGCCAGGATCAGGATCATTCGGCGTTTGCCGAACATATCACCGAGACGACCGGAAATCGGCATCACTACGGCAGCTGCCAGCAGGGTCGCGGTGATGATCCATGCGGTGTTATCCGGTGAGGTGCTGAAGATTCCAGGCAGCTGGGGGATCAGTGGGGCAACCATCGTCTGGGTGAGCGATGAGGCGATGCCTGCCGTGGCGAGGATGCCGACGGCGAGTCCGGATTTCGGATGTCCGGTGGGGGTGGGGTTGGGCACAAGAGCCTTCCGGGATAAATGTGTAAGCTACATACTGTATGTATTTTACACATTGGAGAAGTTCGGAATGAAGCGCCATCTGGAACAGATCGAATACGAGCAGCTCATGCTCAGTCGCTACACCATCGCGCAGCAGCGCCAGTTCGGTGGTGTCGATCGCAGCGTGTACCTGCTGATGAGTCGCATTCAGGCCCAGGGTCCGCTGAGTATCGCGGAACTAAGCCACGGGCTGAGGCTGGACAACTCCACCCTGCAACGCCAGGTAACCCATGGAATCGACGATGGCTACCTAGAACGCATCGCAGATCCCGATGGCCATATTGCGCGTAAGATCACGCTGACCGACCTGGGGTTGGCGAAGCTGGAGCATGCCCGCGAAGTAACCCTCCATGCCCTGGATCGAATCCTGAATGAGTGGGAGGCTGAGGATGTTGAGCAGTTCGCCGGCTACCTGCAGCGCTTCAACGCTTCCATCGAGGAGTACCGCGACTCCCAGCGGGACTAATCACGAACTTGGTTAAAGAAAGATTCCCGCCGGGCAATATCCGACGGGAATCCTTACGATCATCACTCGCACCTTCAAGAGGTGTTTTAAACTCTAATGCCGCTTTCTGTGCCATTCCTTTGGCAGAGCTAGCTATTAGCGATGCACTTGAAAAGCATCTGCGAGCCAGACAAATGCACATAAGCAGGCCCCGAACTTCGCTCGAACTACAGTCAAAAGACCATAGGTGCAGGTCTCAAGAGTGCCTAGGCTGATGGGTATGACTTCAACCCAGCATTCGATGCCCTGCAAGGTGGCCATTGTGCCCGACTCCTTCAAGGGAAGTGCCCGCGCCAGCGGGGTAGCCGCGGCCTTGGCACGAGGCTTCAGCAAGGGTGCGGCTAGCCGGTCGCGGGCGGTCGAGATTACCGCGGTGCCCTTCGCCGACGGCGGCGAGGGAACCCTTGAAGCGTTGATCGACACCTGGGGGACCGAGGCGATCGCACTGGAGACCACCGACGCCTTGGGGCGCCCGGTCACCTCCCGGCTGGGGCTTTCGGCCGACGGGAAAATCGCGGTGGTGGAAGCGGCCGAAGCAGCCGGGTTGCCGCAGGTGAGCGACGTGCCACGGCAACCACTGGATGCCACTACCTATGGGTTGGGCACACTGGTATCTCATGCGCTGGACCTAGGGGTCGCCCGGATCATCCTGTGCCTAGGCGGTTCAGCAACCACCGATGGCGGAACGGGTTTGCTCAGCGCACTGGGCGCAAAATTCTTGGACGCCAACGGGGAGCAGCTTCCCGCAGGGGGCGGGGCACTGAACCAGCTGTCGCGGATCGACGTTTCGCAGCTGGATGCCCGGGCCGGGCAGGTTAACTGGCAAATCGCCTGCGATGTCACCAACCCGCTACTGGGCGCCAAGGGTGCGGCTGCGATCTTCGGTCCGCAAAAGGGCGCCAGTGAAAATGATGTCCAGATTCTGGATCAGGGGTTGGCGCAACTGGCCGATGTTTTGGAAGCCAATACCGGCCGGGCACTGCGTGAGCAGCCGGGCATGGGGGCTGCCGGCGGGATTGCGGTGAGCCTAGGGTCCTACTTCGAGGTGGAGCTGGTGCCGGGCTGGGATTTGGTGGCCAAGGTACTTGGTGCCCATGAAATTCTGGCCGACGCTGACCTGGTGATCACCGGTGAAGGCCGGCTGGATGCGCAATCCTTGGACGGCAAGGTAGTTTCCGGGGTGTTGCAGGCTGCCGGTGAACAGGCCGAGGTGATCGTGGTGGCCGGTTCGGTGCAGCTGTCCGATGAGCAGCTGGAGGCCTCGGGAATCCTGGCCGCGTACTCGATTGCGCCAGGTCCGGCCACGCTGGCAGAACTTTCAGCAGACACCATGGAGCTAGCCGAGCGCACAGCTTTCAGCGTGGCCCGAACCTTCCTGCGCTAGGCGCTAGAAAATATCCAGCTTGAGCAGGCCGGCATCCAGAATAATCTTGGCCGAAGCCTCATAGTGGGTTCGCAAGCGCGCAGCCAAGGCAGGTGCATCCCGATCAAGTGCCGCCTGCAGCATGGCCTCATGCTCGGCCTCAACATTTCGGTGCGTGGCACCCTGCGAAGCGGCCGCCCAACGCCGGTAGAGCAAGGTGGAATTGGCCAGGTTGGCCGACAGCTCAAGGATCGGCGGGCAGGCGCATGGAGCCAGCAGCAGCTGATGGAAATCGCGGTGCGCCTTACCCCATTCAGGGGTGAACTGCTCCGGGTTATCTTGTTGCCGGCGCGGTGCCTTGGACAGCCTGTAATGCGTGGCAATCAGCGCGGACTCCCACTCCAGATCCCCGCGGGTGATGGCCAGATTGACCGCCAATTCCTCGGTGACACAGCGCAGCTCAGTCTGATCCTGCAACTGCTGCAGGTTCAGCTCCGGTACGAAAAATCCGCGGTTGGGGATCGCCGCCACCAAACCCTCACCGGAAAGCCGGGTGAGGGATTCGCGGATAACGGTGGTGCTGGTGGAAAAACGCTGGGCCAGATGCGGGGGAGCAAGGCGCTCGCCGGGCATCCACGCGCCATCAAGGATGGCTTCGCGGATGCCGGACAGGGCAGCTTCTGCTGGCCTAGCCACGAGTTCCTTGTTTGGCGGCACCGAAGGTGCGCAGCACGGTGGCCTTGGCGCTGAGCGCTTCCAGAAGTTGGTCGACCTCGCGTGCTGGTGCAATGCCTGCTACATAGTAGTCTGGACGCACCAGCAGTACGGTACCGGTGGCGGTATCGAAGACCCGGTTGATGTCCTTGGCCCTCACGCTATCGCCGTCCTGATTGGTGAAGACCAGCTGGGATCCGGCAGCCACCTCAATGGTGTTCCAGCCGGCCGACAGCAGCTCGTCGAGCATCACAGTGGCGCCATTGACCTCAAGGTTTGGCTGCGGAAGCATGCGACCGGCAAAGTTCTGGGCCAGGTGCGGAACCCCGGAAACCGGTGCGGCGACGGTGCCGGTGGTGTAGTGAGGCTGCTTGAGGAAGCGCATGCCGGTTAGCCAGCGGTTCAGCGGTGGGATGATGCGGGTGCTGGTGACCACGGCATCGCGCACGCGGGTGATCACGGGGTTGGTGTTCATCACTACCCAGCCGATGCGCTTGGAAAGCTTGACCATTTCCTCGGCATGCGGGCGACGCTCGGTTTCGTAGTCATTGATGAGCACTTCGCTTGCTTCACCCTTGATGACCGCGGCCAGGCGCCAGGCAGCACCCACGGCGTCGCGGATGCCGGCGTTCAGCCCCTGCCCGGCGAAGGGCGGCATCAGGTGCGCGGCGTCGCCGGCCAACAGGATGCGTCCCTTGCGGTAGGTGTCGGCGATGCGCTGGTGTGCGGTGTAGACCGCGGCGCGGCGTACGGAGACCACGTTGGTGTCCTGGAATGGTGCGACCAGGGCGGTGATGGATTCGGGGGTGATCATCGCGTCGCCATCTTCGTGATCGAAGAGCATGAATTCATAGCGGCGGCGGCCACCGACCCCGGGGACCACTACGGCCGGGCGCTGCCCGTTGCAGTGGAAGGACGCGAAAGGTTCGGGGTTGCCGGGCACA
Organism: Glutamicibacter sp. NPDC127525; assembly: GCF_042672105.1. Taxonomy (NCBI): domain Bacteria; kingdom Bacillati; phylum Actinomycetota; class Actinomycetes; order Micrococcales; family Micrococcaceae; genus Glutamicibacter; species Glutamicibacter sp. NPDC127525. The sequence continues at coordinate 277,339 of NZ_JBHXVN010000005.1, forward strand.
TCCAGCAGATCCACCACGATCCAGCGTTCGGTTTGGGTGGAACCCTGCAGGCCGATGCCCAGTTCGCGGCGGGTGAAGGAGCGACCGCCGTCGCAGGCAAGTACCCATTTGGCTTTGAACTCGAGGGCGGTTTCTTCACCTTCTGCTACTGCGTAGGGGTTCTGCCCGGTGTCTGCTGCCTTGGAGCCGTTGAATCCGGTGGTGGCTTCGCCGGTGCGGGTGGCGTGCACGATCACGTGGTCGGCATGCTGTTCGATCCTGGTGGCCGCGGTGGCGTAGTGCAGGCCCAGGTTCTGGCGCAGTGTGGCGGCCTCGTAGAGCAGGCCTTCCATGATTGGCTGGTCGAACTGGCTCTTGCCGGGCTGACCTAGGCGGGGTGTGCCGGGGCGAACGTCGGCAATGACCTTGCCGCCCAGGCCGAAGTAGCGGGCACCGGTGTCCATGAGCATCTGCGGTCCCAGCTCATCCATGATTCCCAGGTGCGCCATGACGCGCAGGGTTTCATCGGTGGCGCTGATGGCACGTGGCTCATCGCCACTGCCCGGGTTCTTCTCGATCAATGCAACCTGCAGGCCGGTATCTGCCAGCAGGTTGGCGGCGGTCAGGCCGGTGGGACCCGAGCCGATGACCAGGACGTCGATTTCATGAGACTGTGCCACTGCCCGCTACTTCCTTTGTGCTTCGTGTATTAACAGTGCGCGGCTGCGCGTCAGGCGGTGGCGCCGGCGGTGGCCTGTGCGCCGGCCAGCAGCGTAGCCTCGTCGGCCACGGTGTTGCGCAGGATGCCCAGGCCGGTGATCTCGACCTCGACGACGTCGCCGTGGTTGATCAGGCCCTCTGGACCGTAGAACAGGCCCACTCCGCCCGGGGTGCCGGTGACGATCACGTCGCCCGGGTTCAGCTGGGTGAAGCCGGTGACGTAGTTGATCAGGGTGGGGATGTCGAAGACCAGGTTGGATACCGGGGCGTTCTGGCGCACTTCGCCGTTTACGCGGGTTTCCAGTACGGCGGTGGTGATGTCGCCCAGATCGGCTGCGGGAACCAGGTACGGTCCGAAGCCGCCGGTGCCCGGGAAGTTCTTGCCCGGGATCCACTGGCTGGCGGCCTTCTGCCAGTCGCGCACCGAGAAGTCGTTGTAGCAGGCGTAGCCGGCGATGTGGTCCCAGGCGTCTTCCTTCTCCACGTGGAAGGCTTCCTTGGAGATGACCAGGGCCATTTCGCCCTCGTAGTCGAACTTGGTGGTGGAAGTCGGCTTGACCGCAGGAGCCAGGTGGCCCATCTGCGAGTCGGCGAAGCGGGTGAAGACGGTCGGTGCGGTCTGCCCGGTCTTGCCCGACTCTTCCTGGTGGGCCAGATAGTTCACGCCGATGCAGATGATCTTGCCCGGGTTGGTCACCGAGGGCAGGAAGTCGATCTCGGCCTCGGCAATGGTTGGCGCGCCGGACAGGTCCAGCTGGGTGCCGAAGATGCCCTTTTCGATCGCGTCGCGGGTATTGGCGGCCAGGTTCTTGCCGGTGGGGCCCAGATCGTAGACGGTGCCGTCGATGGACACGCCCCAGGTTTCGGTGCCGTCAGCTGCCTTGAAGGATACGTACTGCATGGTGGTGCCTTTCGGGTGTTCTAGATGAAGGTTTTCAGTTCGGTGACAGTGGGAATGCCGAAGGTGCGGAAGTCCTCGGTGCGGCGGTTGGACCACATGTTCCACCAGTTCTCGTCTTCGCCCCAGACAATGGGATCGCGCTCATCGTCGTAGATCTGCTCCAAATCGGTGTAGAGCTCCACGACCGCGCCGGAGGTTTCCACGTAGTAGGCGGCGATATTGTGGCCGGCGCCGTGGCGGACCGGGCCCCAGATCAGTTCGCGGCCGGCCGCGCCCAGGCGGTCGCCGAGCTTGGCGAGGTCGCCGATCGACTGGACCTGCCAGGCGTGGTGGTGGAAGGTGCCCTGGCCCTTGATCAGCGCGATGCCGTGGTGATCCGGGTTGCAGCGCATGAAGTAGGCGAAGTCATCCCCGATGACATCCGAGAGGCGGAAGTCGAAGATCCGGCGCAAAAATTCCATCATGCCGCGCACGTCGCGCGGGTGGAAGTTGATGTGGCCGTAGCGGTCCGGGCCGAAGGAAAGCAGGCCGCGGTCGTTGTGCTGCATGCCGGTGTAGACCTCGAAGATCCAGCCTTCGGGGCCGATGAACGAGAAGCCGTCCTGAACGCCGGCGGAGACCGGGGTTTCGGAGACGATTCTGAAGTTCTCGTTGGCTACGCGCTTGCGGATCTCGCGCAGCGCGTCGCCGTTCTGCGCGATCAGGCCCAGGGAGTGGATGCCGTTGACTTCGGACTCGACGTAGGTCAGCTCGTGGTGCACTGAGTTCGCTGCGAGGTAGGCCTCGTTGCCGGTGCGTTCGGTGACGCGCAGGCCGAGCAGCTGCGTGGCGTCGAAGATGGATCCTTCGATGTCATTGGTCTGGATGGACACGTGGCCCATTTCCCTGATTAATCCCCAAGCCATGGTGGATCCCTTCTGTAGACGATAAAAATATTATGATCTAGATAATTAGATTATTCACATTAAGTTAGATTGTCTAGTGTTTTCGGAAAAAGACTCGCGCGCCTGCCCGAGCGGACCTGCTGGTCCGCAAGAATAGGCGCGCAAAGACTAGGCCAAGACCGGGCGTCTGGTGCTGAACTGACGCTGAATTTCGCGCTTGATCAGGCCTGTTTCCCCCAGTGCTGTCAGCGATTGAGCACCCTTCTGATGCACAGCAAGAGCGTTATTATCGCTGGTAGCTGCGGTTCCCAGGCGGATAAATGACCCTAGGGCATCACCCAGAACCTTCGCCGTTTGCTCGAAGAGCTCATCGGCCACGCCATCGAGCATCGGGGCATCCTGCCAGCGCTCACGGTTGCCAAAGAGGAACGGCAGCTCTAAGCAGTGGGCCGAACCAGCGTGAGGCAAGGGGGAGCGAACTTCGAAGCCCAGGAGCTGCACCTGGATGCCGGCAGCGGCTGCCGCATCGGCCAATTCCACGGCATAGAGTTGAATCTGGTGCAGGCTCATCGCCCTAACCATGAGTGACTTGGCCGTTGCTTGCGGTTCTGCGGCAATCAGTGCGTCGAAGACTTCTTGCGGTTCATTGAAGTTCCCTGCAATAAACCCGCGCACACTATCGAGGGTGAATGCCTGCTCGGGGGCCGTGCCAATGAAGGCACTTGCCTCATCGGCGGTGTAGGACAGCAATAGCTGCTTCACATGCAGGCGTTCGACTGCCCGCGCGGTATCAAAAAGATCCGCCGGAACGGACTCATCGGCACTCGGGTAGAGGCCCAAGCCGCGCCCGGCCCAAGCCTGGGCCAGTGCTGTGCCGGCAGCCAAGAGCTGCTCGGAGCTGGCCTCGGCCAAGGCGGTGCCATTAAGCGCTTGGGCCATCACCGCATTGCGTTCCTGCGCCTGGGTTTCACCCATCGGAGGCTGGAAGGACAGCGAACCAACGTAGAGCCTGTCGAACAGTCCACGGGCTGCCTCAAGCTGGGCCAATGCGAAGGCCCAGAAGGCACCTGCGGACTGGCCTGCCAGGGTGACTTCCTGCGGGTTGCCACCGAGTTCAGCAATATTGCGCTGTACCCATGCGAGGGCCAAGAGCAGTTCTTCGGGCGGCGTATTCCCGCCGCCCACCTGCTGATTGTGGGCCAGCAATCCGATGCGGTAGTTGACCACGGCCACCACGCAGTTCTGCTTCTCGGCAAAGTCCTGCGCGTCGTACCAGCGCACGGTGCCGGCGCCGGAAACGAAGCCGCCGCCGGGAAGGAAAACCATCACCGGAAGGTCCTGGGCGCTCTCGGGCGCGAACACCGCAACCTGGAAAGCATCCTCGGACTGCGGCAGTTCCTGCAAGGCAGGGCCCAGCAGCCAGTCGAGCGAACCTGGGGCCTGCGGGAAAATTGCCGGCTGCGCTGCGGTGAGTCCGGTGGCTTCACTGAGCTTGCCGAAGCGCCCGGCGCTGCGCTGCGCGTAGCTGTAAACCCCCATGCCTAGCGGATTTCCGTGTACTGCGACTGGTCGACCGCGCGGGTGATGTTCCAGTACTCGACGATCGGGTAAGGCCAGATCTGCGAGACGCGGCCGAACTTGTTCTTGTACCAGGTGTGCACCTCGGGGTGGCCCCAGGCCTTCTGCGCGTTGGCGGCATCGAGATCCGCCACGAACGCATCGAGCACCTCCTGCTTCAGGTCCAGTGCCTTCAGATCCTTCTCCAGCACAATGTTCAGTGCATCCAGGATGTAGGTCAGGCCGTACTCGATCATCGAGAACAGCGAGCCGTTGACCACATGCCCGGTATTCGGTCCGGAAACGATGAACAGGTTCGGGAAACCCGGCACGGTGGCCCCGGCAAAGGCGGTGGCGTTGCCGCCCCAGTATTCGTGGATGTCCTTGCCCTCGCGGCCGGTGATGCGCAGCGGCTCGAGGAATTCGGAAGCCTGGAAGCCGGTGGCGTAGATGATGACGTCCAGCTCGTGCAGGGTGCCGTCGCCATCGATGATCCCGGCCTCGGTCATTTCGCTCATGCCCGAGGTGACCAGGGTGGTCTGCGGCTTCTTCAGGCTCTTGGCCCACACGCCGTTATCGCGCAGCATGCGCTTGCCGCCCACGATGTAGTCCGGGGTGACCTTGGCCAGCAGGTCCGGGCGATCGGCGTACTGCTCCTTGAGCATCTCGGTCAGCTGCTGGCGCACGCGCTCGTTGACCGCGGACACTGAACCTTCCTTGGTCCAGTTAGGATCCGCGGCGGTGGTGTGCTGGCGGCCCTCGACGCCCAGCCAGTGCTGCCAGAAGCGCAGCCACTGGCCGTACTGCGGCAGGTGCTCGACTAGCCAGGTCACCGATTCGGGCATGTCCTCGTAGTAGAACGGGGTAGGCAGCATCCAAGGGGAGGAGCGCTGGAAGATCTTGAGCTCTTCGACCTCGTCCACGATGGCTGGGACGATCTGGTAGGCGCTGGCGCCGGTGCCGATGACGGCAACTTTCTTGCCCTTCAAATCGATGCCCGGCTTCCATTCGGCCGAATGCACGTGGATGCCGGCGAACGTGTCGTGGCCCGGGGTATCGGGGAACTTCGGGCGGTCCAGCTGGCCGACGGCGGTCAGGACGATATTGAAGCGGCGTTCCTGGACTTCGCCGCCGTCCACGATCATGGACAGTACCCAGCGTCCGTCTTCTTCATCCCAGGTAGCCGAAAGCACCTCGGTGCCCATCTGGATGTTCTGCGTGATGCCGCCGCGTTCTGCGACGTCGCGGGTGTACTTGTGGATCTCGGGGCCTTCGGAGAACTGCTGGGGCCAGTCATCGCGCTGCGCGAAGGAGAATGAATAGGCGTAGTTGGGGGTATCGAGGCGCACGCCCGGATAGGTGTTCTTCCACCAGGTACCGCCCACTTCGTGGCCCTTCTCGAAGACGGTGTAGTCCAAACCGGCCTGCTTCAGGCGGTAGGCGGCAGCCATGCCGGCCACGCCCGAGCCGATGACGGCCACGGTGAAGTCGCGGGTGGGAGCAACCTGTTCCTTGGTGAAGGCCGGTGCGCCGCTCACTTCGGGAACCAATGCCATGTCGTGCTTGAGCATCTGGTGGTAATCGGTGGTGGCCTGGTTGGTGATCCAGTCCAGGATCGTGGTGGCCTGCTCGTCGTCCAGGGTCTCCACTGAGGTGATTTTTTCATCGCGGATCCGGCGCAGTGCTTCGAAGGCCAATTCGCGGGCCGCTTCCTGAGCTGCGGCGTCCATGCCGCCGTGCGGCTGGCCCACGGTATCAACCGGCGGCTGCGGTGGACGCAGCTCATCACGAAGGATCGAGTAATCGCCGGTTGCCGCGGCCAGGGCCACCATCAGTGGCGGCAGGTCGGTGCTTGCAACGATCTTGCGCAGCTGCTCGTCGCTTTCGGTGATAGCAGAGTAGTTTGCGCGCCAGTACAGGTCATCTACCTGTTTGGTGGCGACGGTCTCGATCAGTGATTCGCTCATTGGTTACTCCTAGCAAGTCTTTTCGGGCCGTGCGCGACAGGGCCGGCAGGCGCGTGATGTAACCAGTGTCACCTCTTGGTTATGCATAAGTCAACTAAAAATGTATTCTTTGCCGACTTTGGTATGATTTATGTCATGGCGAAACGCACCGATTCAGAGACGATGTCAAAGCACATCCGCGACACCCTGCGCACCGATATCCTGGATGGGCGCTGGGAACCAGGTGCCCGGCTGCAGCTCACGCATCTTTCTGAGCATTACGAAACCTCCAGTACGGTCATTCGCGAAGCGTTGACCCGGCTGGTGGGGGACAAGCTCGTCACCCTTCGCCCCAACAAGGGCTTCTTTGTCCCGGAACTGTCGTTGGCCGACTTGAGCGACATCGTGGAGATGCGCTGCGTCAACGAGCAGCTGGCAATTTCGCTGGGCTTCGAACGTGCGCCATTGGAGTGGGAGAGCGAGCTGATGGCAGCGCACCACACCCTGGAGCGCACGCCGCGCCGTTCGGACGAAGACCCGGATAACCACACCCCGGCATGGAATCACGCGCATCAGAACTTCCATGACAAGCTCGTTGAGGCCTGTGGTGTTCCGCTGCTGACCGAGGTGACTCGCACCCTGTCTGACCTGATCCAGCTCTATGGACGCTGGGCCGGCCCGGCCACCCGTGACGCCAAGCGGGACCTGGACAAGGAGCATCGCGATATCCTCAACGCCGCCCTGGACCGCAATGCGGAACTGGCTGGCCAGCTATTGCGCGCGCACTACGAAACCACGCTCAGTGCGGTGAAAAACGGTGGCGAGGTCGGGCTAGCCTGCTTGCCGCACGTGAAGCTGCTCAAGTAGCCAGAACCTTCGTGGGCATTCCCACGCCCAGACCCTGACCCGGATTGCTGCAGCGGGAACATTTCCGACTGGTTCCGGAGCCGGCGCAAGCGCAGTTTCCATCATGATGCTGCACGCATCCGGGCTCTATCCCGGCAGTGTTTTGGCAACGCGGATGGCCGGCAAGCCTGTTTTGCGGCGCTATCAAGGCAAGAGCTGGGTCGCCGCTTTTCGCAGCGACCCAGCTTAAGAAGCCAGAATGGGAGTTCAGTAGCGTGAATGCTTTCGTTCAAGGAACTGATTGCGCAAGGAATTGATAGCCTGGAGTGCCTGGCCCTCGCCGGTGTACACCGATGAATACGGGCCCAAGGGCATACGCATGAATAACGTGCTTCCCGGCTTCACCAAGGAAGACCCGAGCGCGGTCCCTGAAGCATGGGTCCAGAAGATTCCATTGCGCCGTGCTGCCAGCGCCACCGAGATTGCCAAGGCCGTGCGCTTCTTGGCCAGCGACGAGTCAAGCTACATGACCGGACAGAACGTTCGCGTTGACGGTGGCTTTGCGCGCGGTCTCTAGTAGCGGCGTGGATGCGGATGCTGGCGGGAACGAAACTAGTGCCAGCAGGAGATTATTTCTTTTTGCCCGATGCCAGAGCCCGCTTTTTCAGTTGGCGGCGTTCGCGTGCATCTTCGATGAATAGCTCGCATACAAGGAGAACTGCGCCAGCGCCGACCATGATGAAAAATACTCGGATGCCTTCTGCCGGTGAATCAAAGATACTGCTCAGAAGTCCTGACATCAGAGCTGTTGGCACTGCGATCAGAATCAGAACCACGATAGCGATGAGGATCGCAAATGCACGCTTGGACAGGGACTGGAAGAAGTCTTTCACTTAACTGCTCCTCTGGCGCTCATGCGGGATTCGTCGGTTTGCATATGCTCAATACCAGTGCGATCACGATTGCGCGTTGTGCCCGATCTTCTCCACTTTATATCAATGGTTCATTAAATCAACGCATGTAAAAATGGAGTGTGCTGTACTTTCCTAGCATCTTCCGAGCTGGCGGGGGCGTATGCCCAATTCTCTGTCGACGCTAATTCCGGGGAAGAGCCATATGAAAATCCCCCCACTGCCTATTGCGGTGAGGGGATCATGCGTGGCTCAAGGCACGGGCTAGGGGCTAGACGCTGGAGCGCTGATCGCGGAAGCGCGCAGGCCAGACGCCCTGTTTGCCAGGGGCCAGGATCCCCGCCGGATCCAGTGCATCCTTGATCTTCTCCTGCAGGCGGCGTGCTGCGTTGTCGTTGAAGTCGAAGCCGTCGGCAATGCGGTCCATGTAGTCCACGTGGCTGCGGTACGGTGCGTAGCCGCGGGCGCGGGCCGCATCGAGCAGCTCGGAGTACAGGGCGCGCGCACGGGCGAGCATCTCCTGGTTGCCGCGCTCGAAGAAGATCATGGTCACGTGAACCATATGCCGCGGGTACAGGTGGTACCCGATGTACAGGTCGAAGCCGTGCTTCGCGTAGAGCTTCTTGGCTTCCTGGTAGAACTCGGCCACGAGTTCGCCGCGGGCCGGGATGATCGGCGCCGCGTCGATGTGTCCGCCGTTTTCAGCGGCCCAGCCCACGGTGGACAGCGGCTTCAAGGTCGGGACGCCGGCCATCTGGGTGCGGTCCTGGGCGGCGATGTCCTCATGCTGCAAGGCCAAGCCTTCTTCTCCCGAGTAGAACCGGGCGTCAACGCGGGCACCGGGGATCACGCTGATCCTGTCCTTGACGATTTGCAGGCGGCGTTCGCACAGTTCGCGGTCGCCGTAGAAGGCGAACTTGCAGTTCCACTGGCCAATGCCGAATTCCTGGCGCATTTCTTCCAGGCGCCAGTCGGGAATGGAACCTTCGCCATCCCAGAAGTCGGAGCGCGATCCGCGCATGGTTGCCGCGCGCACCACATTGCCGCAGAGGGCATTGTTCTGGATGATTTCCTCGCGGCGCAAGGTGGTGAGGATGTCGATCAGTTGCGGCAGGTGCGCCTCGTCGTCGACGAAAACATCGCCATTGACGTAGGTGTGCGGTGCCGGCATCAGCCACAGTCCGACCTGGGTAACCACGCCGTAGTTGGACTGGGTGAACAGTCCGTCCAAGGTCGGGCCGAAGCCGCCCTGGAAGATCGGGCCCAGCTCGGTGCCGTCCATCGCGCCCATGCCGGTGCGGACCAGATCGCCGTCGGGCATGACCACTTCCATGCCGCACAAGGACTTCACGTGGTCGCCCAGCGGGGTCATGCCGTAGCCGCGGTCGAGCATATTGCCCATGACCGAGCCCCAGCCCAAGGCCGGAACCGACATCCAGACCTTCAGGCCGCGTTCCTTGATGTATTCGAAGAGATCGAAGAAGGTGACGCCGGGCTCCACCAAGGCGTAGCACAGCCGTTCATCGACCGCGATGATGCGGTTCATGCGGCTCAAATCCAGCGCCACCATCCCGGTATCGCGTGGTTCGGGGCCGCCATAGCCCAGGTTCTTGCCGCAGGAGAAGGTCCACAACGGTACCTCGTGCTCGGTGGCCAGCTTGACGATGGCCTGCACTTCCTCGGTGCTGGCCGGGCGGATGCCGGGCCAAGGGGTACGGCCCGGGTTCAGCGGGTAGGGATCCAAGTAGCCCTCGGAATCTCCCAAGGAAACAACGTTTTCTGCGCCAACGATTTCCTTGGCTGCCTCAAGAAATTCTTCACGACGATCCATGATTCACCCTTCCGCTGGCCATCGGCGAACGCCGCGGCCCCACTGTCTTAATCTAAAAAACTTGCTTTGTTTCGTGCCGTCATCAATATGCTTGATGACATGAATCTTGTGTCCCACCCGCAACTGACCTTGCGCCAGCTTTGGCACTTCGTTGTCGCGGCCGAGGCTGGAACCATGGCCGAAGCTGCCCGCCGGCTGCATCTGGCGCCTTCGGCAATTTCCATGTCCATTGCGGAACTCGAACGCATCGTCGGTGCCGAGCTGGCGATCAAGCGCCGGGCCAAGGGGCTGACGTTGACCGCGACCGGCAAGACCGTGCTGCTCCAGGCCCGGGAACTGCTGGAGCGGGCCCATGATCTGGAAACCATGGGCCAGGGAACTCGCGAAGAGCTTGCCGGCCCGTTAACCGTTGGCTGCTTCATGCCCCTGGGCCCGATCATCATTCCGCCCATGCTCAGTGCCTTTGCCCAGCAATGCCCGAAGGTGGAGGTCGATTTCCTGGAGGGGTTCCACCAGGAAATGCAGCATGCGCTGCTCGATGGTTCCATCGATGTCGCCTTCCTCTACGGATCGGAGATCTCACCAGCCTTGCGTTCGGCCACCGTGGCGATGGCCGAGGCCCAGATACTGCTGCCTTCCGGGCATCCGCTGGCCGCCAGCCCGTCGGTGTCATTGCGTGAAATCGCGAACGAGCCGTTGGTCCTCTTCGAATCCGAGCCGATCACCCAGCGCATCCTCGGCCTGTACCAGGGCAGCGGGCTGGAACCGATGATCCGGCACCGCTCGCGTTCCTATGCGACCGTGCGCTCGCTGGTCAGTACCGGCCGCGGGGTGGCTGTGCTGTTCCAGCAGCCGGCCCTGGAAGCACCCTATGAAGAGCTGAACGTGGTGCTCAAGCCGCTGAAACTCGATGACGAAAATATCGCCGTGGTTCCGGTTTCGGTGGCTTGGCCCCGCAGTTCGCGGCTGAACTCCCGTGCCCAAGCCTGGGTGGAAGTCGCCGCGGAACTCTTCGAGACTGCGGGCCGGCGCAGCTAGCGGCTAGACGCGCGTGCGGATCGAGGACGGGTAGGACAATCCGAAGTTATCCCGCAGGGTGGTGCCCTCGTATTCGGTGCGGAAGTAGCCACGATTCTGCAATTCAGGGATCAGCTTGTCGCAGATGAGCTTGAAGCCGCCTGGGTTGAACGGGGCGTTCAGGTTGAAGCCGTCGCAGGCCTTGGAATCGAACCAGTCGATCATGCGGTCTGCCACTGCCGAGGCGGTGCCGGCCATCCACTGGTGTCCGGTGGAGCGGGCCAGGTCAACGATCAGCTCGCGCAGGGTCATGCCCTGGTCCACCGACTTGCGGCGGTAGATCTGGTAGCGCGAACCCAGGGCCGGGTCATCGGAGAACCACTCGGCGGGAATCTTCTCGTTGAAGTCCAGCGAGGACAGATCCATCTTCAGATCGGCACCCACCTGCACGCGGCCGTTTTCCAGGTGGATGTGGTTGGCCAGTTCCTCGGCCAGCTCATCTGCTTCGGCCTGGGTGTCGCCGAGGATCGGCAGGATGCCCGGGATGATCTTGATGTCGTTGGGGTTGCGGCCCTTGGCAGCCGCCATCGCCTTGAACTTGGCGTAAAACTCCACCGATGGTTCCTTCAGCGGCTGCGCGGTGTAGATGCCATCGGCCACCGAGGAGCCCAGTTCCATGCCTGGTCCCGAGGAGCCGGCCTGCACCAGCACCGGGCGGCCTTGCGGGCTGCGCGGCATGTTGATCGGGCCCTGCACCTTGAAGAATTCGCCCTCATGGTTGATCGGGTGGATCTTGTCAGTGTCCACGTACCATGCCGACTCCTTGTCGTTGGTGACGGCGTCGTCTTCCCACGAATCCCACAACTGGTTGGCTACCTCGACGAACTCGGTGGCGCGGCGGTAGCGGGTGGCCGGATCCGGCGCGCAGTCCATGCCGAAGTTCTGGAAACCATCGGAGCTGGTCACGATGTTCCACCCGGCGCGGCCACCTGACATGTGGTCCAGTCCGGCCATCTGGCGGGCCAGGTTGTAAGGCTCCGAGAAGGAAGTGGAAACGGTTCCGATCAGGCCAATGTTCTTGGTGCGTGCTGCCAGTGCGGAAAGTACCGAGATCGGCTCGTAGAAGCCGTTCATCTTGATATCGCCGCGCATCACGGTGTTGGCATGGACGATGTCGCCGAAGAAGATGGCGTCCAGCTTGGCGTCTTCAGCCATCTTGGTCAGGTCGTAGACGAATTCCAGGTTGGCCAGCTCCTCGGAGCGCGAGCCGTCCATGCGCCACGAGTCCTTGTGGTAGCCAGCGGGGAGCATGAAGGTCGTGAGCACCATGTGCTGGGGGTTCTTGGGAGTCATTGAAACTCATCCTTTCCTGCGGATGTGACGGGAAGCACTGAGTCCATGGTTTCAAGAGTCTCTAAAGTCGTAAATGGAGAACTTTTGCGCCATAGGGTTCAGAAAAATTGATGTTAGGTGTTAAAAGCTGGTCCGCGTATCAACTGATACGCGGACCAGTGCCGGCGTTCAGGCGTTCAGCTTTGCGTTGGACGGCGCTGACGCGGCTGCCTTGGGAGGCAGGGCGGCGCCTTCCGGGCTGATGCGGATGGCGACCAGCCCGACGATAAGGATTGCCACCCAGAAGATGCCTACGGCGGTGATGCCGAAGCTGACGGCCAGCGCGGTGCAGATCATCGGGGTGAAGCCGGCCCCAAGGGTCGAGGAGCCCTGGTAGGCCAGCGAGGCGCCGGTGTAGCGGACATCAGCTGGGAACAGCTCGGAGATGTAGGCGCCGATCGGTCCGGCCAGGATGCCCTGGATGACGCCGTTGCCGACGATGACTGCAACTGCGAAGCCCCAGCCGGTGCCGTTGCTCATCAGGAAGACTGCCGGGAAAGCCCAGAGGATGCCGGCGGTGCCGCCGATGGTCAGGATCATCTTCCGGCCGTACTTGTCCGAGAGCTTGGCGGCCAACAGGCAGACCACGATGGTGACCATTGCCGCGTAGCCCTTGGTGTTCAGCACAAAGGAGCGGTCCACGCCCTGGGCCGCGGCTTCGGAAACGCCCCACGAAGTCAGCACGCCCTGGCAGGTGTAGAAGCCAAGGGAAGCGATCAGGGTGATGATCACGGTGCGCGAATGGTTCTTCAGCACCAGCGAGATAGGAGTCTTGCGCTCCTGCTTGCGCTCGGAGGCCTTGGCATCCAGCTCCTGGAAGACCGGAGTTTCTGCGACCTTCAGGCGGATCACCATGCCGATGATGATCAGGACTGCCGAGAAGATGAACGGAATGCGCCAGCCCCATTCCAAGAACGCATCACCGGTGGAGAAGGAGATGAAGGAAACCAGGAAGGTGGCCAGCAGGCCACCGGCCGGTGCGCCGGCGTTAGCGAAGGATGCTGCGAAACCGCGCTTGGAAGCGGGTGCATGTTCCAGGGCCATCAGGGTGGCGCCGCCCCATTCGCCGCCAACTGCGACTCCCTGGACCACGCGGAGCAAGACCAGGATGACCGGGGCAGCTGCGCCAATGGTTGCGGTAGTCGGCAATAGGCCAATGGCAACGGTGGCTACGCCCATCATCATCATGGAAAGCACCAGCATCTTCTTGCGGCCAAGGCGGTCGCCGAAGTGGCCGAAGACGATGCCGCCCAGCGGGCGGGCAATGTACCCGACGGCCAAGGTGCCGAAGGAGGCGAAGAGTGCCAAGCCCGGGCTCAGGTTGCCGAAGAAGACCTTGTCGAAAATCAGCGACGCCGCAGTGGCGTACAAGATGAAGTCGTAATACTCGATGACGCTGCCCAAGAAGCTGGATCCGAGAATGCGGCGCAAATCCTTGGTGTTGAGGGAGTCGCTTGGCTCCATTGCCGGCACTGGCTGGTTCTGTTGCGAGTCGGACACGACGAGAACCCTTCCTGATCGCTGATGTGACTTAAGCCATAGTGGCCCATTTCACTAACCTTGTCCACTTTTTACGCATTTTAAGACAGATAATATTTTCTTCAGCCCTTGAAAACCGCGTGATCCTGCGGGTTTGAAAAAATTCTTCGACTCAGAGCTTGATCTGGGTCACACAAGTTATATAAACTGATGCACAGAATATATTTTTGAACCCGCTCAGCGGGACGCCCGATAAGGAGCAGCGAAGATGAGTGCACGCACTGGAGAGCAGTACCTGGCAGGGCTCAAGGATTCCCGCGAGGTCTGGCTGGGCGATCAGCGCATTGACGTCACCGAGCACCCGGCATTTGCCGGCTCGATCAACGGCATGGCCGCCTACTTCGACTACCAGCACAAGTACGCCGATGACTGCCTGATGAACGACGAGCAGACTGGCGAACAGCACAACGTCTCCCTGCTGCGTCCCAAGAACGCAGAAGACATCGCCCGCCGCCACCGCGCGTTCGACCGCCTGGCCCGCTACTCCAATGGCATGCTCGGACGCACCCCCGACTACGTCAACGTGGTGCTCGCCGGCCACGCCTCGCGCCCGGACATCTTCGCCAAATCCGGCGACCCGGTCTACTACGAGCGCCTGGAGAACTACTGGCGCCATGTGCAGGAAAACGACCTGGCGCTGACCCACACCATCGTGCATGCGGCCATCGACAAGTCGGTCGGCGAACTGCAGGGCATCAATGAAGAGCTGACCTTGCGCGTGGTGGACCGCACCGCTGAAGGCCTGATCGTGCGCGGCGCGAAGATGCTCGCCACCCTGGGCCCGATCGCCGACGAGCTCTATGTCTACCCGGCGGTGCCCATCCAGAAGGGCTACGAGGAATACGCGCTGTCCTTCGCGATCCCGGTCGCCACCAGCGGCGTGGTCTCGGTCTGCCGCGACCACTACGGCGTGGACCAGCCGGTAGTGGACAAGCCGTTCTCCTCGCGCTTCGACGAGCAGGATGCGGTCATCATCTTCGACGACGTGCTGGTCCCTTGGGATCGCGTGTTCATCGACGGCCAGCTCGATGTCTACAATTCCCTGAACGCCGGCACCGCCACCGGCAACACCCAGCAGCAGACCGCCATCCGCGCCTCGGTGAAGCTGGAGTTCGCCTACGACCTGTGCGTGCAGATGGCCAAGGTCACCGCCACCGACAACAAGCCGGACACCGCATCGATGCTCGGCGAGATCTATTCCTACCTGCGCATCGCCCGCGCCGTGATCCACTCGGCCGAGGTTAACGCGTCGGAATGGGGCGGCGGGGCGTTCTTCTGCCACGACGACATCTCCGCGCTGCGCACCATGATGCCCATCTGGATGGCCCGCGTGAACGACATCATCAAGTCCATGGGCAGCCACAACCTGCTGGCCACCCCGACCGCGGCCTCCTTCGAGGACCCGCGCCTGGGCCCACTGCTCAAGAAGTACCTGCCGGGAGCCAACGGCATCGCGCCGGAGGAACGCGCCAAGATCTTCCGCACCGCTTGGGACTTCGCCGGATCCGCCCTGGGCAGCCGCATCGAACTGTACGAGCGCTTCTACCTGGGGTCGGTCAGCCGTGCCCGCGGGCTGGATCACCGCAAGGCGCAGATGAAGGGCGAGACCGGTGCCTTCGAGGCGATGTTCGCCGAGGTGGGCATCAGCCCGGTCATCGCCGAGCAGGCCGCGCTGGACCTGGACGCCGCGGCAACGCGCGCCTAGGGAAGCAGGAAAATCATGGCTAACCCGACGCCCGATGTGCTCGATGCGCTGCTCGAGCACCTGCTGGAAACCCAGTACGGCCAGCTGCCGACGGCCACGATCCAGCGCGTGAACCAGCGCCTGCTGGATTCGGTGGGCGTTGGGCTGGCAGGGCACCGCGCCGACGACATTGCCGGACTCATCGAAGCGGCGCAGGCCTGGGGCCACGGCGATGAAGCAACCGTGCTGGGTACCGGAATCAAGCTTCCGGCCACCTCCGCGGCCTTCGTCAACGCGGCGCTGATCCGCTCCTTCGACTTCGAGCCGGTGGAAGCCGAAGGCCCGGCCGGCAAGCAGGTCGCCGCCCACATCTCCGGAACCACCGTGGCCGTCGTGCTGGCCCTGGCCGAAGCCACCGGCGCCACCGGAGAAGAAGCACTGGCCGCGCTGGCGCTGGGCGATGACCTGGCAGCCCGCCTGGCCATCGCCGGCGGCTTCGACGTGTACTCGGGGCAGGATAATACCGGCACCTTGAATGCCCTGGCCGCCGCTGGAATCGCCAGCCGGATGCTGGGCCTGGACAAGGCGCAGGCACGCCATGCCATCGGCATTGCGGTCAACCAGGCTTCGGGCAATGTGGCGGCGATCTTCGATGGGGCCAACGGCTTCAAGCTGCCCATGGCCTTCGCCGCCCGCGCCGGAATTTCCGCCGCGCAGCTGGCCAAAGCCGGCATGAAGGCGGCGGATGATCCGCTGACCGGCAAGCACGGCTACTTCCAGCTGTTCGGCATCGACGCGCAGCCGGAACTGGCGGTGGCGGATCTTGGCGTGAGCTTCCATGGGGACTGCACGATCAAGCCCTTTGCCAGTTGCCGGGCCGCGCAGCCTTCGCTGCAGGCCTGCGCGGAACTGGTGGCCGACGGCACGGTGGGCTACAAGGACATCGAATGCCTCACCGTCCACCTGAGCGAGCGGACCCTGAACGGATTCGTCGGGGCGCGCTTCGAGGCGGGGGACACCCGCACCGTGGCAGCCCTGTTCTCGGTGCACGCCACCGCGGCGATCGCCTTGATCCACGGAACGGTTCGCCCCGAGCACCTGACCGCCAGCGCGCTGGCGGACCCGGAGCTGGCGCAGATGCTCGGGCGCATCGAGCTAGCCGGCACCCTGCCTAACAGCCAGCGGCTGACGGCGGAGATCACTGCACGGCTGCGCAGCGGCGAGGTGCGCCACGTGCGCGTGGAGCACCCGGACGGAAACATCTTGCGCACACCCCTGGAGCATGACCAGGTAGTTGAGAAGTTCTCGAAGAATCTCGAGTTCTCGCATCCAGAACTGGCAGCACGCAAGGACGCGTTGCAGCACCAGCTCGAACACCTCGCCAGCGCACCGGATCTGACTGATCTGATGGCGGCGCTGGACCCCGCTAGAAACTTCACCCCGAATTACCAGGAGCAACTCCCATGAGCATCACCAACCTTGAATCGGTCACCCCAGTAGACATGAACACCTTCCGCAACGTCGTCGGCCACTTCGCCTCCGGTGTCACGGTGATCACCACGGCCGTGGACGGCCAGCTCTACGGCACCACCGCTTCGGCAGTGTCCTCCCTGTCGATGGAACCGCCAATGATGCTCGCTTGCCTGAACCGCTCCAGCTCCACCCATGACCGGGTAGTTGAAGCAGGCGTCTTCGGCATCAACATCCTGGCCGAGGACCAGGGCGCGCTGGCCTTCCACTTCGGCCGCAAGGGCGAGGACAAGTTCGCTACCGTGCCGCATACCCTCTCCGCGGAGGGCATCCCGCTGATTGACGGCGCATTGGCCACGATCGTATGCCATGTGGCCGAAACCCCGACCGGCGGTACCCACACCGTTTTCCTGGGACTGGTCAGCCACGCTGAAGCCCATGACCGCGAACCGCTGGCCTACTACCGCGGAACCATGGGCCGCCTCGAGCCCACCAAGGAGTTGGCTGCCTACCAGGCCACCCGCACCTGGGTGCTGCTGCGCACCAGTCCACTGGGCGAAGACCTCGACGTGGATGCCATCGCCGCGGCTTCCCGGGCCGACGCTGATCATGTAGCCAACGCGCTGGTGAAGCTGGAAAGCGAGCACCTGGTCTTCCGCACCGAAACCGGAAAATACCAGCCAAAGCCGATTACCGCAGAATTGACCGATTCGGCCTACGACTCGCGCGCCACCATCGAGTCCGGGGTGATCGCCTCGCACCTGGGCAAGATTTCCGAAGAGACCATTTCCAGCCTGCGCGAGATCACCGCGAAGCTGGCTGACCTGCGTGAGACTTCGGAATCCGACCTGGAAGAGTTCTTGGCCCTGAATGTCGCCTACCACGATGCTCTGGTTGGCGTTGCCGGCTCCAGCCAGCTGGTGGATTCCTTCCGCCGTTTGGGAATTGGCACCGTCTGGCGCCAAGCGCTGACCGCAGAGCAGTGGTCGCGCCAGCTGGACCACCGCCACGTTGCCGAATTGACTGAAGCGCTGGCTGCCGGTGACGCACCAGCGGCCCAGGCAGCGCTTGCCGCGCACACCGAGTTCGGCAAGGCGCTGGCTCGTGAAGCAGTGGCCCGCCATGGCGGCCAGGTTTAGGCATTGAGGCGATAGCCACTGTGGAAAGGCGGCAGGTTGGAAGATCCAGCCTGCCGCCGTGGCTTTATAAAGCGTCGAAGTGCGGGTCTATTGCGCTGTGGCCCCGACAAAGAGGCGCAGCTTCCACTGGCCGCCGGTATTGGCCCACACCGTGCGGTTGGCAGTTGCCAGATGCTTTTCGACGCCTCCGGAAATCAGATGCATTTTCATGCTGCCTTCGACGACCACCACGTTGCCCTCCTGGGTAACGGACTCGAAGTCGTGGCTGAGCGCCAAATATTCGACGGCCCCGGAACCGAGCAGTTCCAGCAATGAGTCGCGGTCATCGACACGACCGGTGGAGTGGGTGTACTGCAAATCCGGCTCAAGCAGGTTCCCCAAGGTTTCGAGGTCACGGGCGAGCATGGCCGAAAGGCGCCGTTCTTCTGCGATGCGCAGTTCCGATTCAAGTGCCGCAGGGTCAATAGTCGTCAACGGTGATGGCTCCTAAGTAGCGTTTGGTTCGTAGGCAATCTACCAATAAGCAGTGGCGATGTGCGGATATTAGCGAGTGCTTTTACTGGGTGAGATGGAGTTTCAGGGTTGATCCCAGAAGTGGAAACTATCAGCCGAGGGTATGAGCCGGGCACGGGATAGTTACCTCGCATCGCTGATTCCCCGGGCCGCGGAAATTTCTACGATGGAATCATGCTCAAGAAAAAGTACCTCGCCACTGGCGCGCTCGCCCTTCCCTTCGCTCTCCTGCTCACCGGCTGCAGCGGTTCTGATCTCTTCGTCGACAAGTACGATGAATCCACCACTCGAACTGCCAAAACTTCAGAGAAGGCCGTGGCCGATGGCGTGCTGCCCGACTGGGTTCCGTCCGGCGGCACCGACGTTCAGCTGGTCCAGCGCAATACCGGCGCTGAACGCATCTTCATGCTGAACTACGACGGCAAGCTGGACAGCGAACAGTGCAAGGCTCTGGAAACCGTTGGGAATCCGACCGAAGCAGAACTGGCCAAGGCCTACGCTTCTGACCCGCGCACCAAGAACCTCGAGCCTGACGAGATCTCAGCTACCCGCACCTTGGATGCCGACTGGTGGCCAGCCGATGGCCAAAGCGAGACGACTGATCTGTGCGGGCGCTTCTGGGTCCATCAGTCAGAGGGCAAGCTCTATGCCTTTGCTCCGGACATGGTTGCCCAGGTCCAAGCCATCGAGAAGGAGCGGGCCGCCAAGGAAGGCAAATAGAGGCTGGCCGCCACTAGCTGGGCTGCAGGCCGCGAACCAGGAAACTGGTTCGCGGCCTGCAGCTTGTTGCTCATGTGGATCAGAAGCGGATCACGCTGCGGGCGATGGACCCGGTTTCCTGCTTTGCATAGGCTTCGTTGATCTCGTCGAGCTGGATCTCCTGCGCCACCAGGTCATCGAGATTCAACCGGCCCTGCAGATAGAGCTCGGCGTAGTAGGGAATGTCATTGCGGACCGTGGAGGAGCCCATGTAGATGCCGTGGAGATTGCGCTGCGGGATCAGCAGGTCCAGCATGATATTCATTTCCAGCGGCTTGCCCTGGGGAATGCCGATGAAATACACGTGTCCGCCGGTTTTGGCGACTTCCAGGGCCTGGCGCTGCGTGGGGGCAATGCCGATGGCTTCGAAGGAATGGTGGACTCCGCGGCCGGTGATGGCGCGGATGGCGCTGACCACGTCTTCGGTGCCGCCGTTGATGACATGGGTGGCTCCGAATTTCTTGGCCAGCTCCAGCTTCTCTGGCTGCAGGTCAATGCCGATGATGGTCTTGGCGCCGGCCAGCTTGGCTCCCTGGATGACATTCAGGCCGATGCCGCCCAAGCCGATGACCGCGACGGTTTCCCCGGGAGAAACCTTGGCGGCGTTGAGCACCGCGCCCACGCCGGTGGCTGTCGCGCAGCCAAGCACAGCAGCCTGCGCGAATGGGATTTCCTTGGGCACCCTGACCAGCTTGTTCTGGTGCAGGACCGTGTACTCGGCGAAACCGGCCACGCCGAAGCCTTCTACGCGCTCGCCGTTGCGCGTCAAGCGTGCCGGGGTATCCGGTCCGCGCAGCGCATGCTGGGGATTCAAGCAGCGGTAGGTCGCTCCGTTGACGCATTCTTCGCAGCTCCCGCAGAAGCTGATTTCCGTGGCGATGACATGGTCTCCCACTTCGAAGTCGGTGGCTTCGGGGCCTAGCGCGACGACGGTGCCAGCCATTTCGTGGCCGACCACCATCGGCAAGGGGCGCCCGCGGTCTACGGTGGCAACTATGTGGTCCGAGTGGCACAGGCCTGCGGCTTCGACCTTCACCAGAACTTCTTGCCCCCGCGGCTCGTCGACTTCGAGTTCCTCGATGCTGAAACCTTCGCCGATGGAGTTGATGACCGCTGCGCGCATTGCAGATCCTTCGTTAGATTCTTATTCTAAAAATGCATTATTTCTAATAGTATATTTTCATTAGTGTTCTGCGTCACCCCCTTTGCGCGACTATTTTCTGGAGGAAGCATGAAAGCAGCAGTCGTTTCTGAAGTTGCCGGCTCTTTTGATGTCCTGGACATCAGCATTGACAACCCTGAAGCCCATGAAGTCCTCATTGACGTGAAGGCCAGCGGCCTGTGCCACTCGGATTTGCACGTGGCGACGTCGGACATCGGCTTCCCCATGCCAGCGGTGCTCGGCCACGAAGTCTCGGGTCTGGTCGTGGGCGTCGGTTCGGCCGTCACCTCGCTCTCGGTGGGGGACCGCGTGGTGACTTCTCCAGTGCACAGCTGCGGGGTCTGCAAGGGATGCCGCACCGGCAAACCCTACCAGTGCCGCGTGCCCTCGCACACCGACCGCACCGCGCAGCAGAATCCGCGATTGTCCCTGGGTGGGCAGCGGCTCACCCAGTTCATCGGTGTTGGCGGCTTCGCGGAACAGGTGCTGGTGCATGAGAACACCGTCGTAAGGGTTCCGGACGCTATCCCGTTCGACCGCGCGGCGCTGCTTGGCTGTGGAGTGGTCACGGGTGCTGGCGCGGCTATTAATACCGCGCGCATCCGTCCAGGCGATACCGTTGCCGTGATCGGCGCCGGTGGTGTCGGGCTGAACGTCATCCAGGGCGCGAAACTGGCTGGCGCGACCCGCATCATCGCTATCGACCTGCAGCCGGCCAAGCTGGAGCTGGCCAAGGTCTTCGGTGCCACCGACGTCATCAACGGCGGGGAGGGCGATGCGGTGGAAACCGTCAAGCGGATTGCTGGCGGGGGAGTGACGCATGCCTTCGAGGTCATCGGCCTGCAAGCCACCAGCGAGCAGGCGGTGGCCATGCTGGAAATTGGCGGCACCGCGTACCTGATTGGCGTTCACAAGCCCGGCGCGCAGATCAGCATCACCCCATTTGGAGACCTGATGGGACGCCAGAAGGGCATCCGTGGCGTGGCCATGGGGTCGAGCAATATCCAGGTGGATATCCCCATGTACGCCGAGTTGTATCTGCAGGGCCGTTTCAAGCTCGACGAACTGGTGTCAGCGCATATCAGCTTGGATGAAATC
Source organism: Glutamicibacter sp. NPDC127525 (assembly GCF_042672105.1). Taxonomy (NCBI): domain Bacteria; kingdom Bacillati; phylum Actinomycetota; class Actinomycetes; order Micrococcales; family Micrococcaceae; genus Glutamicibacter; species Glutamicibacter sp. NPDC127525. The sequence continues at coordinate 298,687 of NZ_JBHXVN010000005.1, forward strand.
GACAAGGGATACGAGCAGCTGCGTGGCGGTGCGGTGGCCCGAAGCGTGATTACCTTCTAGATTTATCGACGCCGGTCGCTGAACGAAGCAAGGCCAGCAGTTCACTGATCTGCTGGCCTTGTTTCATGTTCTGGGGGTGCTGCTACTCTCCGGTCTGCGCGCGGCGCTGTATGCGCGTGGCGTACAAGACGCAGCCCAGCAACCCGATGAAGCTGAGCGCAACCGCCACGGACCCGGTGATGCCGGGCAGGTGCTGGTTCCAGGTCATGTTCAGGGTGACAAGCAGAGACACCAGAAATCCTCCGGTGAGGTAACTGATTGCCGAACTCATGGTGAACCTTCCGTGGGCAGAACGTGCTCCCGTGAGCCTAGCATCGCGCCAGTCGCTGTCCAAGGATTTGCCGGTGCTGGTTATTTGCGAGACGCGTGCTCCCAGAGCACTTCATCCACTGTTACGGGCTTGTCAATGAGCTCGAAGCGTGCCATTGCATCCAGGCCTGACTGGGAAGCCTCTGCATCGAACGCGGTGCCCGCCAAGGCGAACCGCGTTGGAGCTTTTTCCACCGGAATCTGGTTGACCTCGGCGTGTATCTTCTGCACTTCCTCGAGGTTTGCTGCATCGGAGTAGAACTCCACTGCCTCTTTCATGGCCGATACGAAGGCCTTGGCAGTATCTGGATTCGCACCGGACCACTGGGAAGTGCTCAGCCACAAAGTGCCCGGCTGATTCCCCTGGTACTCGCGGACCGGGTTGCCCAAGGAGGGGAAGCCGGCCGCAACCATCTGGTGGTAGAAGACGTCGCTGGGGACGACCGCGTCAACGGTCCCGGTCTCCACCGCGGCCTGCATCCCGGCGTAGGGCATGCCCACTTCGCTGAATTCGTCGGCGCCCACCCCTGCGTCTTCCAGGGCTTGGAAGACCGGCAGATCGCTGCCGGTCTTCACGCCGATGACACCGATGGTCTTGCCCTTGAGATCGGCAAGCCTCGCAATCCCAGAGTCCTTGGCGACGAGCACTCCGGAGTTATCGACGTTCGGGTCGACCACGCCATTCGAAGCCAGCGCTTCGATCGGCAGGCCCTTTGACACGGAGGTGGCGACGTTGACCCAGGAACCGGTGGCGATGTCCACCTCGCCGGAGATAGCAGAAGCAATCTGGGCGGCGGGGTCTGCGCCATTGATGATTTCAACGTCCAAGCCATGGTCTTCGAAGAAGCCTTGGGATTCGGCGAGGTAAGCCGGCTCGAACTGGATGCCGGCCACCGAGACCTTCAGCGGGATCAAGCCGCCCGGTGTTTCGGCGCCTTGCCCAGCGTTGCCGCAAGAGGCCAAGGCCATGGTGGAAACGAGCAGGACCGCGGACAGGGGCAGGGCCCGGCGCGCGGAAGATGGAGTTCTCAAGATGGCCTCGTCGTGCTTGAAGGGGATATGAAGTGGCAGGCAATCAGCTGAAATCTGTGATGACCGAACGGGCAACGCCCTGCCCGGCCTTCATCGCTGCGAAGCCCTCGTTGATCTGCGAGATATGAAGTTCCCGGGCAACGAGCGCGTCGAGCTTGAGGCGCCCGGCAAGATAGTGCTCGGTGTATTTGGGGACATCACGTTGCGGGCTGGAAGAGCCCATATAGATCCCGTGCAGGCTGCGCTGCGGCCCAATGATGTCGGACATGGCATCCAGCGGCAGTTGCGCGCCGGGCTTATGCAACCCGACCAGATAGGCATCCCCGCCTACACGGGTCATGCGCACCGCCTGCAAGCTGGTGGCCTGCAGGCCGATCATCTCGAAGGAATGATCCACCCCGCCGCCGGTGATTTCCTGGACCTTGGCGACAGCGTCTCCACTGCCGCCATTGATCGTGTGCGTTGCCCCGAATTCGCGGGCCAGTTCCAGCTTCTCATCGCTCAGATCCACTGCGATGATCTTCGAAGCGCCGGCGATCTGGGCGGCATTGATCGCGTTCAACCCGATGCCTCCAGCGCCAATGACTGCGACGGATTGCCCCTGGGCCACCTGGGCGGAGTTGAACACTGCCCCGGCACCGGTCAGCGTGGAGCAGGCCATCACCGCGGCTTGGGCGAAGGGCAACTCCTCGGGAATCCTTACTGCCTGGTTGGCATGCACCAAGGTGTACTGGGAAAATCCGCCGGTGCCGAACATCTGCATCACCGGCTGATCCTTGCAGCTGGCGCGCGGTGCTTGGCCGGCCGTGCGCAGCGTGCTGGGGCGGTTGGCGCAACGGTATTCCTGGCCCGAAAGGCACAGCGCACACTGCGCGCAGTACTGGATCAAGGCGGCCAGCACGTGGTCGCCCGCAGTGAAACCGCAGGCTTGGTTGCCGGTGCTGAGCACCACCCCGGCGACTTCATGGCCCAGCAGCAGCGGGGCGGGAAGGCCCAGATCCATGCCCGCCAGGTGGGCATCGGACTGGCACATTCCAACTGCTTTGACTTCGATCAGCAATTCCGCGCCCAGCGGCGCATCAACGTGGATGTCCTCAATGCTGAAGCTGCCATCGCCGTGCCTTGCCAGTGCTGCCCGTGCGCTGAGTGCCATGGGGATCAGTCCTGGCGCAGGCGCACGAGGATCCGTGCGCGGGCCTCGGTGAAGCGCGGGTCAGCCTTGGTGGCCAGTTGGTCGCGGGTCTCGCCGAAACCGGTGACGATCTCGTCGACTACGGTGGCCGGCTTCTCCGCGATCACGACCACCTTGTCGGCCAGGTACAGCGCTTCGTCGATGTCGTGGGTGACCAGCAGGATCGTCACACCCAGCTTGTGCTGCAAGTCCAGCACGAGGTCTTCGAGGTCGAAGCGGGTCTGCGCATCAACCGAGGCGAAGGGCTCATCCATGAGCAGCACCTTCGCGTTGTAGGCCAAGGCGCGGGCAATGGCCACGCGCTGCTGCATGCCTCCTGACATTTCCCAGGGGAACTTGCCGCCTTGGCCTTCAAGGCCCACGGCAGCCAGATGCTCATCGGCCAGCTTGTTGCGCTCGGCCTTGCCGATGCCCTTGCCCTGCAGCGGGAAGGCCACGTTTTCGCGGGTGGTCATCCACGGCATCAGCGAACGCGAGTAGTCCTGGAAGACCACGGCGAGATCGGGGTGCGGGCCGTTGATCTTCGTGCCGGAAACCTCGATGGTTCCGGCTTTTGGCTTCAGCAAGCCGGAAAGGCATCGCAGCAAGGTGGTCTTGCCGACGCCCGAAGGGCCGACTATCGAGATGAATTGGCCATACTCCACGTCCAGATCCAAATTCTCCAGGATCTTGTTTTCGGCCGGGCCGGCGCCATAGCTCATGGACATGCCGCGAACCTTCATGAGCAATGGTTTGGTTTCCATGGTCGTTTCAACGGGTGCTTGGGTGGTCATGGGATTCTCCTTGGTCAGAAGATGGAAGGTCGGACGGAAACGGAGGCTACTGGGCGCCGGAGGCGTGGTACCAGCGCAGGATCCGTTTCTCGACGAGCACGAAGAGGATCGAGATGATGTAGCCGATGACACCGACCAGCAGTGCGCCGGCCCATGTCTCCGGAACCTTGAAGGTGGCCGAGGAATTCAGGATGTAGAAGCCCAGGCCTTCAATGGAGGCGAACATTTCCGAAACCACCATCACGGTGATGCCGATCGGCAATGCGACGCGGATGCCGGCCACGATCTGCGGGGTGGCACCGGGCAGGATCACGCGGCGGAAGTGCAGGCCGCGCGGGATGCGGTAGACCTTGGAGAACTTGCGCACCGTTGGCTCGATGCCCAGGATGCCGTCGATGGTGTTCAGCAGGATCGGCCACATGCAGGCGAAGGCGATGGTGCCCATCTTCGGGCCCTGCCCCATGCCGAAGACGCCGATGATCATCGGAACCAGTGCTGCCTGCGGGACAGCGCGGAAGAAGTGGATGATCGGGTCAACGATCTTCAGCAGCAACGGGACTTCGCCCAGCAGCAGTCCGCCGCAGATGCCGAAAAAGGCAGCCAGGGCCAAGCCGACAAAGAGGTTGGACAGCGAGTACCAGGCGCCGGAAATAATCACGCCGTTGCCCAGGTCGCGGACCAAGGCTTCGAGGATGGACTCCAGCGAGGGGATGAAGAAGTTCGTGGAGTTTGCCGAGCCGAACCACCAAGCCGCAACCACGGCAACGATGAGCCATGAAGAAACCAGTATCTTGCGTCCGGCGGCCGCCGAGGAGCTCGGAGCCTTGGCCTTCGAAGCGCGTGATGGCACTGCCGGGGCGTTCAAAGTTGCGTTAGTCATCGTTCTGCCTCTTCCACTTCAGCAAACGGTTTTCGGCCTGTTGCAAGAGCAGGGCGATGGCCCATCCGGTCAGGCCGGCGAAGAACAGGTAGGCGAAGGCCAGATCCCAACGCTGCGCCTGCTGCATCAGCGTGATCTGGCGTCCAATGCCTGGCGCCTGGGAGATCACTTCAACGCCCACCGCCACCAGGATGGCGATGGCCGAGGAAATGCGCACACCGGTCGCGATCAGCGGCAGGGCAGAAGGCAGCAGGACCTTGGTGAAGCGCAGCATCGGCGGGATGCGGAAGACGGCGACGGTGTCGGCAACCGCGGCTTCCTGGCGGCGTGCACCGTAGATGGTCTGGATCAGCACTGGCCACAGGCAGGACAGCGCGACGACGACGATTTCCATCATGGTGTTCGAGCCGAGCAGCATGATCACTACCGGCATCAGGGCCAGTACCGGGAACGAACGGCCGAAATCGATCAGAATCGAGGTGGAGTTGTCGAGGAAGCGAACTGATCCAATGACCAGGCCCAGGACGACACCCACGACCGAAGCAATGAGCCAGCCGGTGAGGGCTGCGAGCAGGGTCTTGCCTAGCCCGCCCCAGAAGGCCGCTTGGCCCAGGGCTTCGGAGATGGCAGAGAAGATCTTTTCCACGCCGGGGAGCATGGAGGGCATGGTTCCTGAGGCGATCACCAGTTGCCAGATGCCCAGCAGGGCGGCGATGGCCACGATGCGCAGGGTCCAGAGCAGACCCGGTGAAATCGTTGACTCTTTCATGGGAATCCTTGAGTAAGCAGTTGCAAGCTAGGGGTGCTGGTGGCGCCAGCGCAGGGGATGGCGCCACCGGTGGGGCGAATAGGACGTGGGCTACTTGGCGTCTGCCGAAGCCCGGGTAGGGGCTTCGTCCCAGAGCACATCTTCGACGATGACCTTGTTCTCGACCAGGCCGAAGTGGACCATGGCATCGATGCCGGATTGGGCTTCAGCCACGTTGAAGGTGACGTCCGCCGGGACGAAGGTCTTGGGCGCATCGGCTACATCGATCTGGTTGGCTTCGGCGTGGACCTTGCGGACTTCCTCCAGATTGGCCGGGTCCGAGTAGAACTTCACGGCATCCTGCATAGCTGCGTCGAACTTCTTGGCGGTCTCGCCATTCTGCTCCAGCCACTGCTTCTGCACGGTCCAAACGGTTACCGGCATGCTGGACTGGAATTCCTGTACCGGGTTGGAGATGGTCTGGTAGCCCTTCTCCGACATCTGGTGGTAGAAGGAGTCGGCAGGCACTACTGCATCCACGGTGCCTTGTTCCAGGGCCGCTTCCATGCCCGCGTAGGGAACAGCAACTTCCGTGACTTCCTTTTCCTTCACGCCGGCCGCTTCCAATGCCTGGAGCACGGGGATGTCGCCACCGGACTTCACGCCAACTACGCCAATGGTCTTGCCCTTCAGGTCTGCCAGTTCCTTGACCCCGGAATCCTTGGCCACCATGACGCCGGAGTTGTCGGCCTCCGGATCAACCATGCCGTTGCCGCCAATGACCTGGATCGGAACACCTTGGGAGAAGGAGGTGGCGACGTTGATCCACGAGCCGATGGCAACGTTCACGTCACCGGAGACCACCTGGGCCAGCAGCGCGGCGGGGTCGGCGCCATTGACCAATTCAACGTCCAGGCCCTGGTCCTCGAAGTAGCCCTTCTCTTCAGCGATGCGTGCGGTTTCGAACTGGATCGGAGCAATGGCGACGCGCAGCTTCACCGGGCCGTCGGCGCTGGCCTCCTCGCTGGATCCGCACGCGGCCAGGGTGCCGATTGCGAGGGCAGAGACTGCGAGGCCGGAGAAGGCCTTCCGTGCAAAACGTCGTTTCGTGACCATGGGGATCTCCTTGAAAGCTTGGTGCCTAGGCGAAGGCTGCGAGTTGTCGACCGGGGTCGGCTCCCGGAAGAAGAAGTACATTGAGCATCAAAATGTATTCCTTGAATCACAATATATCTTTAGTATGATTGTGTGGCAAGACTCACATTCAAAATGATGCCAACGACGAAGCGCGCCGGGCAGACCAGGAGATACATTCCATGACAGCAACAGATCTTTCCGCCGTTCCGCTGGCTCAGCAGCTTCGCGCCGCTTTGGCGGCCACGCCCCTTCCGCTGGTGATCAATGGCCAGGAGGTCGCTGGCTCGGGGGAAAAGCTGCCGGTAACCGATCCCTCCACTGGCCAGCTGCTGACCGAGACGACGGCTGCCACCGCAGCGGACATCGACCGCGCAGTAGCTGCCGCCCGTGCAGCGTTCGAGTCCGGGCCCTGGGTAGAAATGACCCCGGCAGCACGCCAGCGGGCGCTGCACCGCTTCGCTGACGCATTGGAAGCGAACCTCGATGAATTGGCTACCCTGGAGTCCCTGAACTGCGGGAAGCCCTTCAACATCGCCCGCTTTGGCGAGCTGCCCGCGGGCATCGAGACCTTGCGCTACTTCGCCGGCTGGGCCACCAAGCTCAACGGCGAAACCCGCGATATTTCCCTGCCAGGAACCTGGCACGCCTATACCCAGCGCCAAGCCTTGGGTGTGGCCGCACTGATCGTGCCATGGAATGTCCCCTTCACCATTGCGCTGTCCAAGGTGGCTCCGGCGCTGGCGTCCGGCTGCACCGTCGTGCTCAAGCCCGCGGAGCTGACCCCGCTGACCGCCGTGCGCATGGCGCAGATTGCGCTTGAAGCAGGCATCCCGGCCGGTGTGCTGAACGTGGTCCAGGGCTTGGGGCCGGTGGCCGGCCAAGCGCTCGCCGACCATCCGGATGTCGACAAGCTCTCCTTCACCGGATCCACCGCGGTAGGCAAGAAGCTGCTGGCGTCGGCAGCGGTCAATCTCAAGCGGCTGAGCCTTGAGCTGGGCGGCAAATCCCCGGTGGTGATCTATCCCGACGCGGATCTGGACAAGGCCATTCCGGCCGCCGCCATGAGCATCTTCGGCAACTCCGGCCAGGTCTGCGCGGCAGGGTCGCGACTGTATGTCCACGAAGACATCGCAGACCAGGTCATCGAAGGCATCGCCGGATTCGCGAAGAACCTCAAGCTGGGCGCTGGCCTGGCAGAAGGAACCCAGCTGGGCCCGCTGATCTCCCAGGTGCAGCGCGAGCGCGTGCTGGGGTACATCGAGGCGGGCATCGCTGATGGCGCGGAACTCGTTGCCGGTGGCTTGGCCGAAGGCGAAGAAGGATTCTTCGTGCAGCCCACCGTGCTGAAAAATGTCAGTCCGGACATGTCCATCGCCAAGGATGAGATCTTCGGGCCGGTGCTCTCGGTGAGCACCTTCGGCGACGAGGATTCGCTGGCCGAGGTGCTGCGCCGGGCCAACGACACCGACTACGGTCTCAATTCGGTGATCTTCACCCAGGACATTTCCCGCGCGTTGACCTTCGCCAAGAAAATCCAGGCCGGCAACGTCAGGGTGAATACCGGTGCCGGCATGGATGCGAACATGCCGTTCGGCGGATTCAAGCAGTCGGGGTGGGGCGCCGAAAATGGCCGTGAAGGCATCGAGGCCTACACCTCGCTGAAGTCGGTCACCGTCAAGCTCGACTAGCGGCAATGTTCTAATCCGGGACTGCTTTGCGCAGTCCCGGGCCGATAGGATGAGCTCATGAGCGAAAAGGAGCAACCCCGGCTGGCTAGCGCGTTGGCGCAGAAAGTCGTCGACACGATTGCGCCGACCATCAACCGCAATGTGAACATCATGAATGCTCACGGAGTCATCATTGCTTCTACGGATGCTGCGCGTATCGGTACCCACCACGACGGCAGCGCAGAGGCGATCCGACGCAACGGCATCATCCGTGTCAGCCAGGCCGACGGCTCGGCCGGAACCCAGCCAGGGGTCAATGTGCCGCTGGTGCTGAACGACCAGCTCTGCGGCGTTGTGGGCGTGACCGGAGCTCCCCACGAGGTGGAACCGCTGGCCGGCCTGATTGCATTGACCGTTCAATTGCTCTTTGCCCAGGAACGCGAGCACTCTCGCAGCGCGCGGCGCGAGACCGAAGCCCGCGACATTATTTCTGCGTTGATCGCCGGTCGCGTTGCACCTGAAGTGATCGACCGCTCGCTCGCAGCGCATGGTTTGCGCGGGCCGAAATGCATTGAAGCTTGGCTGCCCCGAAGCGTAGGGGATCCGTCGCTCGAAGAGCCGGCGAAGGATCATCACCGCACGTCATGGATTAGCCTTTCCGGCGCGTACTGGAGGCTTTGCGCTGCCAGCGAGACAGCTTTCGCTCCCGAGCGCATGGACCAGGAACGTTTCCTGGTCTCCGCGCCTGTCGAAAAGGCCGAGGATCTCATGGCCGAAACCGAAGTGCTGCGCGTATTGGTGGGCTATCCGGCACTCGTGCCATCCCACGCGCGGCGCCGCATGTGGAGCCGGGAAATTGCTGTGGCTATCGCCCGCACCCCAGCCCGCAGCCTGGAACATGCAGCTGCCCCAGCGATGCAGCTCAATGAGGAACAAGCCAGAACCCTGCTGGTCGTTGCGACAGCTGCTTCGATGAGCCAAGCGGCCACGGATCTGCATATTCACCGCAATACCTTGGTGCAAAGACTTGAGCGGATAAGCCAGGTCAGCGGCGTCGATATTCGGCGGTCCAGCGAATCCCTGAAACTCCAGCATGCCATCTACGCGAGAGTGGCCTTGGGCCAGCTGCATGTTTTCTAGGCCCTGGAAACGAGGGGAGCTGGCGCCGGGGCTGGGAAGGGTGGGGTGTTTGCACACATTGGCTCTTTCGAACCCAGGCAAATGTGGTCGTGTGCCCATAGGTATTCGGGGTCACTTTTCCTAGTATTGGCAGGATGATCGATCTTTGCGCCCGAAACCGGGGTGGCACGGTGGCATCTAGCCCAACGGGCAAAGCCTTGAGCGGCTTTGCCGACAGGGCTGGTCCACCCGTTGAGCCATTGCGGGCTGGACGCAGAGAACTACCGATATTGGCAAAGGAGCCAACCCGCCGTGTACGAACTGCTTGTTCTGCTGATCCTTGTTGTGGCCATCGTGATGGTCACAGGACGCCTGAAGATCAGCCCATTTCTCGCCCTCGTTGGCGCCGCTATCCTGGCGGCCTTCGCCTACCGGATTCCGCTGGCCGACGTGGCTTCGACGGTCACCACGGCTTTCGGCAGCACCATGGGAAATATCGGACTGGTGATCCTGTTCGGAACAATGATCGGTGTCATCCTGGAGAAATCCGGCGCCGCGATCTCCATGGCAGATGCGCTGATCAAGGTCCTCGGTACCCGGTTCCCCAACCTGACGCTATCGATTATCGGCTACATCGTTTCCATTCCGGTCTTCTGCGACTCGGGATACGTGGTGCTCAACTCGCTGCGCAAAGCCATCACCCTGCGTACCGGGGTCTCTGGGCTGGCAACTTCCATCGCCCTGATGACCGGCCTGTACGCGACCCACACCATGGTGCCTCCAACTCCGGGCCCGCTGGCCGCAGCCGAAAGCATCGGCATTGCCGATAACCTGGGCTTGATCATCGCTGTCGGATTGCCCGTTGCGGCCATCTCGGCACTTGCCGGCTTGGCCTACGCCAGCCGCTTCAACAAGTCCCAATGGACCCCGTTGCCAAGCGACGACCACAATGACATCTCCGAACTCGACTATGAGCAGCTGCGTGCAAGCTTCGGAAAATTGCCCAGCCCGGCGCTGGCCTTCATGCCGATCCTGGTTCCGCTGGTGCTGATCTGTGCCGCATCCATTGCGAAGCTGCCCTCGCACCCGATGGGCGAAGGCGCTGCCCTGGAAATCCTTTCCTTCCTGGGGACGCCGGTTATTGCGCTGATCTTCGGCTTGATCTCCGCGACTTTTCTTTTGAGCGGTGGCAGCAAGCTGGCGGTCTTCAATGAGCAGATGAACGAAGCTGTACGCACCGCTGCTCCGATCTTGCTGATCACCGGTGCCGGCGCCGGCTTCGGCGCGGTCCTGGCCGCGTCGGATCTGACCACGATTCTTTCGGATTCACTCAGCGGACTGGGCTTGGGCCTGGCTGTGCCATTCCTGATCGCCGCTGCACTGAAGTCCGCCCAGGGCTCGTCCACCGTCTCAATGGTGACCACTTCCGCGCTGGTCGCTCCGATGCTCGGCTCCCTGGGCTTGGGTTCGGAGCTGGGCATGGTGCTATCCGTATTGGCAGTAGGCGCCGGTGCGATGGTTGTCTCGCACGCCAACGACTCCTACTTCTGGGTCGTCTCGCAGCTCAGCCGGATTCCGGTGATCACCGCCTACAAGACCCTGAGCGTGGCTACCGCCATCCAGGGCACCGCGGGGTTCCTGACTGTACTGGTCCTGGGAGCCGTACTGCTTTAGCAGCACGCCTTCCAAGAAAGCAACGGATCGCGCCATCAGCAGATGGCGCGATCCGTTGCTTTAAGCAGTACTGGATTAGCCTAGGCCTGCCGCCGGGAAGCTCCGCGCGGCCTTATTCGCTGTGGCAGTCGAGATCACCAGCAACGCGATGGCGGCCAGGTAGCCGGTTCCGGTCGCGGCGAAGGCGAAACCGAATTGGCCCAGCAGGCAGAGAACTGCTGCGCTGGCCAATGCCGCCCAACCGGCCCAGGAAGCCGCGGCAAGCAGGGGCGCAGCCTGCTGATGCCCGGCGAACCAGGCGTCATCGCTGGCCAAGGTGTGGCGCGTCTTGATGCCGATCGCCGCATTGCGAGCGAGCTTCCGGTCCCGTGCCATCGGGGCGAGGAACGCTGCGACCAGCGTTATGCTCAGCAACCCGAACATGAAGGCAATCACGCCTGCTGGATCCACTTGCCGCCTCTTCTGCCGATTGATCTTGAATGGCCATTCTATGCGGTCGCATGGAAGTGCCCTGATCCACGCTGTGTTCCCAATCGATGCCTGCGGGAACGCTCTTGAGATCCAGTTCCGGCATGCCAATTGCGTCATGCGAAGGTCATATGACGTCTTATCCGCCCGTTTTCCGGCAGGGCGAAGGCGCGAAGATGACGTATTTTGTCCTGCTGTTCCTCCGCATGACAGCGCCCTTCCCGAGGACCTGCCAGCAATGCTTGACTCGGAGCACAACCCATCCAGAGCGGCTGAGAGACCTGGCTCCGAGACGCCGCAGCAAGCCTGCACTCCGCAGGTAGTGCTAACGCCAGGTTCGATGGATCCGCAGATTTTCTGCATCCTTCGGAATCCATAGCCCAAGAGGAGAACGAAGATGACTGTACTGGATACCCAATTGCCGCGCGTGCCCTACACCGGCACTGCTGATGAAGCTGAACTGGCTCATTGGCGCGACGTCGCCCAGCAAGTAGCTGACAAGCTGGCGGCTGACGCGCTCGAACGCGACCGAAAGAACGCCCAGCCTTTCGCCGAAGTGCAGCTGCTGCGCGAAGCCGGGTTGCTCAATCTCTTGGTGCCTGCAGAATTCGGCGGAGCCGGAGCCCATTGGGAAACGGCTTTCGAAGCGGTCCGCATACTGGCCGCAGCTGATGGCTCCATCTCGCAGTTGCTGGCTTACCACTACATCAACCAGTCCGGCATTGCGTTCTACGCCCCAGCAGAAGCGCAAGGGGCATGGTGGCAGCGCACCGTGGAAGGTGGCTGGCTCTGGGGCGATTCGGTGAATCCAGTTGATCCGGATTTGACGCTGAGCGCCGAAGGGGACGGCTACCGACTGAATGGAGCCAAGCGATTCTCCACGGGTTCCGGTGTTGGCGAGGTCATCGTCATCAACGCGCTGGTCCAGGGCGGAGAATACGACGGGCAGATTCTCGCGTTGGTTCTGCCACGCGATATCGATGGCTTGGAAATCGTTGACGACTGGGACTACCTGGGACAGCGGCTGAGCGCGTCGAATTCCTTGAAGTTCCACAACGTGCGGCTCGAAGCAGGGGACTTGCTGGGATTCGTCACCGATGAACCGGTCTCCACCCTGCTTACCCCCGGTATCCAGTTGGCCTTCGCCAACTTCTACCTGGGCATCGCCCAGGGAGCACTGGAGCGCGGCAAGCAGATCTTGCTGGGCCGCAAGAACGCCTGGCTGTTCTCGCAGGCAGAGACCTACTCGCAGGACCCGATCTTCCAGCGCACCGTCGGAGAGCTCAAAGCCCGCACCGCAGCAGTGGCGGCGCTGACCGAGAAGCTGGGCCGGAAATTCGATGCCCTGCTCTCGAAGGCCGGGGAAGTCACCCAGCCCGAACGAGCGGCGTTGGCCGTGGAAATTGCTGAAGCCAAGGTGGTCTCCACTGAGGTGGGAGTGGAGGTGGCGAACCGGATCTTCGAGGTGACCGGTTCATCTTCGACTGCGAACTCGGTGGGTCTGGACCTGTACTGGCGCAATGTGCGCACCCATTCGCTGCACGACCCAGTGGACTACAAGAAGATCGAGGTCGGCGCCTACTTCCTGCGCGGAGAGTCCCAGCCGCTCTCGCTGTACACCTAAGAAAACTTCTCCCGGATTGGACTGAACGATGACTGTACTTGCAACTGGCAATCGACTCGCAGGCCTCAAAAACCGCTTCGCACCGCTCTTCGCGCGCATTGCGCAGGGTGCAGCTGAACGCGACCGCACCGGCGAATTGCCCTACCAGCAGGTCGCGGACCTGGCCGCTGCTGGCTTTGGCGCGGTTCGGGTCCCGGAATCGCACGGGGGTGCCGGCGCTACGCTGCCCGAACTCTTCGAGCTCTTCGTGGATCTCGCGGCGGCGGATTCCAATATTGCCCAAGCGCTGCGCGCGCACTTCGCCTTCGTCGAGGACCGTCTGGTTGCGGCCCCCGGTCCGGGGCGCGACAAGTGGCTGGCCCGCTTCGTGGCGGGAGAATTGGTGGGCAACTCCTGGACCGAGGTCGGCACCGTCAAGGTCGGGGACGTGATCACCAAGGTCACCCCGGACGGCGAGGGAAGATTCAAGCTCAACGGCACCAAGTACTACTCCACCGGCTCGATCTTCGCCGACTGGCTCGATACCTACGCAGAGCGCACCGACACCGGAAAGCGCGTGATCGCCGCAGTCAACCGCCACCAGCCCGGCGTCGAGCTGGCCGATGACTGGGATGGCTTCGGCCAGCGCACCACGGGTACCGGCACCTCCACCTTCACCGATGCGATTGTCGCCGAAGAAGACCTCATCGACTTCGATACGCGTTTCAAGTACCAGACAGCTTTCTACCAGCAGGTGCTGCTCGCTGTTCTGGCCGGCTCCGCCAAAGCAGCCGAGCGCGACTTCGCCGCCGAGCTGAAGGCGCGCAAGCGGACCTTCAGCCATGCCGCGGCCAATCTGGCGGCCGAAGACCCGCAGCTGCTGCAGGTGATCGGCGAGGTCTCCGCGGCGGCCTTCGCTGCCGCGGCAACGGTGGAACGAGTGTCGACGGCATTGCAGGGAGCCTATGAAACTGCGCAGGCGCTGCACACCGGCGAGGTGACCGGGGAAGAGGACGAAGCAGCCAACGATGCGGCAGAGCTGGCCAGCGCCCAGGCGCAGGTGGTGCTCACGCCATTGGTCCTCAACGCGATCACCCACGCTTTCGATGCGCTGGCCGCCAGCGCCACGAGCGTTACCAAGAACCTGGACCGGCACTGGCGCAATGCCCGTACCGCCGGCAACCACAACCCCTGGGTGTTCAAGGCGCGGTTGATTGGCGACCTGGCGGTTAATGGCACCGAGCTTCCGCGCGTGTGGGCGATTGGTGCATCAAAGTAGATTCCATGGTCTTGCGGGTCCAGCATTCTTTGCCGATGCTGGGCCCGTGGTCGTCGGCCCGGGGCAATTGATCGACCATGGTTCCAGCCGCCTGACGGATAGCTGCCGGCCTTGGCCCTAGCGCACCTGGGTAACCGTGCCACTTGCGATATGGAAGATATCCAAGTCGCGGGGTACGAAGAGGCCGCCAGAGAACTGTTTCGAAGCCCGCTGCCAAACTTCCATTCCAGATCCAGCGGGAACCAAATGATGCAGCGCCAAGTTCCGTGCTCCAGCCCGCTGGGCGATTCGTCCTGCATCTTCTGCGGTGGTGTGCGCGCGCCGATGATGTCCCATGCTCGCTTCCAGCTCGGAGGATGAAGCATGCGGGTAGCTACGAGCGATGGCCTCCAGATCAATAGCTTCATGGAACAGCAAGTCGCAGCCTTGGGACAGGCGCGCAAGATTTGCGCTTGGCGCTGTATCGCCGGAAACCACGACCGATCCATATCTCGAATCAAAGCGGAATGCGAATGCCGGAGCGATAGGTTGGTGCTGGACCAGGATAGCGCTAATTTTTACATGCCGATCAGCGTATATTTCAAAAGGCTCCATGTCCGGGTGATTATTGTGGTTGGGGTGGAAGCCTGTGCCGGCAGGAATCTCGATATCTACGCCATGGAAAATATCCGAAATATCAGGTGCCGCCGAATCCCGTCGGCGATCGTTGAGATCTGTCGCATGGGCGCGCAGCAGCAAGTTGACCATGGCGTTGGTCCCGGGTGTGGGCGACTGCGGAAATATGGCTTCCGGCTCCTCGGCCGCTGTCTGCATCGAGGGCAGCACTCCTCGATCACTCGGTCCGAAAACAGGAACCTGCCGACCCTCGGTGCCGCGGAACGCAAGGCCGCCCAGGACCATGACAGAATTCAGGTCAATGACGTGGTCTGAATGCTGATGGGTAATGAAAATTCCGCGCAGGGCAGTGGGGTGAATCCCGATCTCAGCCAGGCCCAAACCGACGCCATGGCCGCAATCCACCAAGTAAGCGTGGCCGTCCACAACGATCGCGGTAGAAATTCCGCGACGGTGACCGGTTCCTGGATCCGGCCTCAATAGCGGGCCGCCAGCAGTTCCAAGCGCCACTGCATGCATTCCGGTCTTCATTACTGGCTTCATCTGTCTCCTGTAGACGGGTTATTTCATCGGCAAGCTGATGCCATCATCCGCGGAGGCAATGAAGTAGTCAAGGAATAATAGATTATTCGTCTCATAACATTTTCTAGTTGGCAGCGGTCCGCTGCCCGCTGGCTAGACTGGGCGGGTGATCAACTACACCCTGCGCCAGCTGCAGTACTTCGTCGCCGTCGCTGAACTCGGCTCCATCTCCGCCGCAGCGAAGCAGTGCCATATTTCCCAGGCAGCCATGTCCCAGTCCATGGACGAGCTGGAACGCGCCGTCGGCTCGCAGGTGCTGGTGCGCAGACGTGCCCGCGGCGTGGTGCTCACGGCTGTCGGCACGGACTTCCTGCTGGACTCGCGGGCCCTGGTGCGCCATGCCGAAGAAGTGCAGGACCAGATTGTCGAACGCCAGACCAAGCTCTCCGGCCCTTTGGTGATCGGCTGCTATTCCTCGCTGGCCGCTTTCTGGATCCCGGTGATCTGCGAACGCTTCACCAATGTGCACCCGGATTTGCAGGTCACCCTCGTGGAGGGGGACGGGGCCGACCTGCAGGAGCGCATGCTCAAGGGCCACCTGGATGCGGTGCTCACCCATACCCGCCACCTGCTGCCGCAGGTCTCTTCGCGTACGGTGATGTCGGGCCGGCCCTATGTGCTGGTGGGAGGCAATCACCGGCTGGCCGATCGCACCTCCGTCGCCTTGAGCGAACTGGCCGACGACGACTTCGTCTCCCTGGACATCCCCACGGTGCGCGATAACCAGCTGGTGAATCTTCGCATGTCGGGCTTGGACCCCAAGGTGCGGTGGAGTTCGCAGAGCTTCGAGGCGGTGCGCGGGATGGTGGCTCGGGGTTTGGGCTATACCGTTCTGGTGCAGCGCCCGCCGGTCAACCTGAGCTACGACGGCTTGCCGCTGTCGGTATTGGAGATCGAGGGCGAGGTTGGCGTGAGCGATATCTGCGTGGCCTACACCGCTTCGGACCGCCCTAGCTTGCGGCTGCGCGCGTTCTTGGATTTCTGCGAGGAAGCCGGAGCCGAGAAAGAGCGCAAGGCCGGTTAGAACCCGTAGGTTCCAACCGGCCCCGCGCTTTCGCCAGTCGGGAGGCTAGTGGCTCATTTCCTCGGCCTCGAGGTCGGCGTCGCGGCCTTCCTTGATGCCGCGCATGGCCAGGGCGGCGACGATGAACGCGGCGGCCCAAACGGCTCCGGCGATCCACAGCGATCCGCCGCCCAGCAGCACCAGGCCTGCAACGATCATCGGGGTGAAACCCGCGCCCACGGTGGAGGAGAGCTGGTAGACCAGCGAAGCGCCGGTGTAGCGGATGCGGGTTGGGAACAGCTCCGCGGTGAACGCGCCGAACGGCCCGAAGATGAAGGCCTGGATGATGCCGTTGGCCACGAACAGCGCGATGGCGAAGAGCCACAGCTGGCCCAGTTCCAGCATCCACATGATCGGCAGGGCGGCCACGGCGCCGGCGAGGATGCCGACCATCATGACCGGGCGGCGGCCCAGCTTGTCTGAATAGCGCGATGAAACCCAGATGCCCACCACGGTCAACGCGGCGCCAATGGCCTTGATGTTCAGCACCGCAGTGCGGTCCATGCCGACTTCCTCGACCACGTAGGAGATGGCCCAGACGGTCATCAGGCCCTGCACCGTGTAGGAGCTCATGCCCACCAGGGTTCCGCGGATGACGGACTTCGGGTACTTGGTGATGACCTCCATGAAGGGGGTCTTGCGCTCTTCTGCCTTGTTTTCCAACGCGAGGAACAGCGGGGACTCGGTGACCTTCAGCCGGATGACCAGCCCGATGCCCACCAGCGCGATGCTGATCAGGAACGGAATGCGCCAGCCCCAGGCCAGGAACTGCTCATTGGGCATGAGCGAGACGGCCGAGACTGCCAACGTGGCCATCACGGCGCCGGCCGGGCCGCCCATGTTCGCGAAGCTCGCCGCGAAGCCGCGGCGCTCCTTCGGCGCGTGCTCCAGCGCCATCAGCATGGCCCCGCCCCATTCGCCGCCCACGGCCAGGCCCTGGACGATGCGCAAGATGATCAGCGCGATCGGGGCCAGCATGCCGATCTGCGCGGTGGGAGGAAGCAGTCCGATCAGTGTCGAGGCACCGCCCATCATCGCCATCGAGGTGATCAGCACGCCCTTGCGGCCGATCTTGTCGCCGAAGTGGCCGAACACGATGCCGCCCAGCGGGCGGGCCAGATAGCCCACGGCCAAGGTGGCAAAGGAAGCGAAGATGGCTACACCCGGGGTCAGGCCCACGAAGAAGACCTTGTTGAAGACCAGCGAGGCCGCCGTGGCGTAGAGGATGAAATCGTAGAATTCGATTGCGCTGCCGATGAAGCTGGAAGCCAGGATCCGGCGCATCTGCGGGGATTTCAGCGAGGGAACCAACGCCTGTGCCTCCACGCCGTTGCCATTATTCAGGGTGCTGCTCATCGTACTGCCGCCATTTCACTGTTGACGCGGGAAAAGGATATCGTGTCCAGATCGTTGGGCACTAGGTAGTTGCCGGAGAATTTCGCGGCGTGGGCTTCCCAGACCTGCAAAGGCGTAGTTCCGGGGACCAGATGGTGCAGGGCCAGGCTGCGCGCCCCGGCCTGGTGCGCGATCTCGATCGCCTGCTCCGGCGAGGTGTGCGAGGCGCGGTGGTGGTCCATCGAAGCCTGGGCTTCCAAGGTGCCAACCGAACCGTAGGCGCGTTGCACCCAGTCGAAATCGATGGCCTCATGAAGCAGCAGGTCGGTATCCTTCGCCAGGGCCACCAGGTTCTGGCAGGGCGCGGTGTCTCCGGAAATGGTCACCGAGCCTTCTGCGGTATCGAAGCGGAAGGCGAAGGCCGGGGCGATCGGCGGGTGCTTGACCAGGGTTGCGGTCACCGTGACCAGCTCGTCTTGGTAGATCTCGAACGGCGCGAAGCCCTTCGGCGTCGGGTTCTCGTTGGGGTGGTACCCGGTGCCCACCGGAATCTCGATGTCCGAGGCGATGAAGTGGTCCAGCGGGGAGGGGCGCAGGGCGTCGATCACGCGGTCATTCAGGTCCGTGGCGTAGGCCTGCATCAGATGCTCGAACATCGAGGCAGTGCCCGGGGTCGGATTTTGCGCGAAGACCGGCTGCGGGGCGGTCACTGCGCGCGGGGAGGCAGGTGGCAGGGCGCCGCGGTCGCCGGGGCCGATGATGGAAATCGGAGCCTTGCCGGCCGGCAGGGTGAACATTCCGAAGATGGCCAGCGAAGCCAGGTCGATGGTGTGATCGGAGTGCAAGTGCGTGAGGAAGATGCCGCGAAGGTTCGCAGGGGTGAACCCGGCCTTCATCAGCTGGTTGCCCACGCCGGTTCCGGCATCCACCAGGTAGACGCTTTCGCCTACGACTACGGCGGTGGAAATTCCCGCGCGCTTGCCGGCGTTCTCGCCGGTCCACCAGCGTGGTCCGCCGGCGGTGCCCAGCGTAACGACGCGGGGATTGAGATTGGTGGAGGCCATGGAATGCGCCCTTTCGTTCGTTCAGGTACTGCATTCAATTCTTATGCACTGGATCACATTCGTAAAACTGTTTTTATCAACCAACTAAATAGGTTTAGCCGATAATGGGTTGGGTATGCTCATAGCATCGACGCAAACCAAGGAGGGTCATGTCCGAGCAAGATCGCAGCCGGCTTTCACGCTGGATATTGCCACGGGGCAGTGAGCCTGACCCGCGCTTCACGCTGGCCAACGAGCGCACCTTCTTGGCCTGGATTCGAACTTCGCTAGCCTTCCTCGCGGGCGGCACAGCGCTGGAGGCCTTCGCCGCAGAGGCCTTCCCGTCGCCAGTTCGCACCTGGCTGGCGGTGCTGGTGATCGGCGTCGGCATCCTGATTGCCGCCGGTGCAGCCGTGCGCTGGGTCCGCGTGGAACGCAGCATGCGCACCGGCAGGCCGTTGCCGATTCCCGCCATTGTCCCGCTGCTGGCATTCGGTGCCGTGGTGGCCTCACTGGCAGCGATCGCCATGATTTTCTGGTCCCTCAGCTCGTGATGAAAGAGCCCATCGAGATCAGCGACCCGGGGTTGCAGCCAGAGCGCACCGTCTTCGCGTGGAACCGGACAATGGTTTCATTTCTCGTGGTTTCCGCGGTCTTCCTGCGCTGGCTTCCGCACTATGGCCTGGCCGTGATCCTGCTGATTGCGATATCTTCCTCGATGGCATTCGGGATTCTGCTCTCGCAGCGTGCCCGGTACCGGAAAATGGCGCAAGGCGTGAAGGCTGAACGCGTCAGCGCGGATGTTCTCGCCGTGCTGCTGACAACAGCGGTGCTGCTGGCTCTAGGCGCTTGCGCGATCATCCTTGTGCTCGGCGCCTAGTTCCGGGTGCTCGCCAGGCGCAGGTTTATCGAGGCTGCGGCAGTAGCGGCCAGAGGAGTTGCAGGCGCGGCGCGAGTGCTGTTCCGGCCCTATTGCGAATGCCCGGGCCGGTGCAGCCAGTCCAGGCGCTCTAGCTGTACCGGTGCTGGGACCCGGATTTACCGAAGGGTCAGGGCCCATGGAGCTCGAGAATCTCCGCGGAGCTGAATGCTACCGATTCCGCGAGCTTTTGCACCGCTGCATAACGCTGTGACTCCGCATCGATATCCTTGTGGAACTGGGAATTTCTTTCGTCCCTATCAGCCTCGAACTTCTTTCCGGCGAGAGCCAGCTCCCGGGCAATTAATGCTGCCAATCCGTCACGCAGTTGTTCCAGGGAGGTGTTGGAAATTTCCAATCTTCGGTTAGCTGCGCTCAGAACGGCATCAGGGTAGCCGGCGGCATCGAGTTGGCCGCGCATGAAATCGCTGGTCAAGAACTCTGTTTCCTCGGCTGCGGGCTGGCGGTTGAAAACGGCGGCAACCCGGTACGCGCCGGGCGCCTTGTCGCTGAGCAAAGTTCCCGGCAGAGAGTTCATGAGCACCGGGCCTATCTTCAGCGGCTGGTGCTTCTTGCCAAGAGTGCGGGAGAAGTCCATCATGGCTTTTCCTTTCCATGTCCGTTCCATGCCGGCGACCAGGGTGCTCTGCCGTGGGCAGCAGCGCCTGGCGCCAGCTCAGCTAGGCTTGCCGTAGGGTTGCTTGGCCCGTAGCAGGCAAGATGTCCACGCGGCGCTCTGGTCCCTGTAGTGGTTCTTGCGAACTGTAGGCAACCTTGCGCCATCCGCATGAGGTGCAGGTCCAGAGCACTTCACGCATCGTTACCAGCATGTCCTGGCGCTGGCCAGCTTCGTGGCCGCCTTCGTTGTCCCATCTCTTGAGCTGGTTTTGATCATCGACGAATCGACGGGTTTCTGTTTCAACCAAGGTATTTCTGTAGCACCTCGGACAGCTGTTCGGCTTGTTCATGACATTCCCTCCGTTGCTGCATAGTCGTTTTTATTGCCGTGCTCTGCCCTCGGTGCTGCAGTTCAAGGCCGGTTCCACGGGAAACGCCGTACCATTTCTTGAGTTGGGCATCGCGGGGACCGCGGCAGTTGTGCGCGTACTACCGTTTTGCACTGTCGGCTTCAAAGGTGTTGTCCGGCTGTGCTGGTTGCATGATTCGCCACTAGCGGACCGAACCGGTCTGTGGGCTGCTGGAGCAAAACTGTGATTCGTTCCTGGCGGGCAACCCTTATCGGGCAAATGGAAGAAGCGCAAGGAAGCGGGCAGTTAATTCGAGCCGCCTCGATAAAGATCCCGGTTCAACACTGCTGCGTTAATCTGAACGCCGTCCTCGGCAATGAGGAGGGCACAAAAGCTCTACGCCGGTAGGAAGTGCTTCCGATGACGGCATTTCTACGGAAGTTAGATCCAATTCCAGTCTACTCCGGTTTTCCGGTTGTGGACCGGAAAATGGCCAAGTGAAGCGACGAAGGGTGCCCGCGGCTGCAACGGCTTGTGTTGCCGAGGGGCGTCACCCTGTCGCGGTCCGGGCCATGGCGCGGGAGGCCAGCGGAAACCGCCATCGGCTAATGCGGGGCCCGATCTTGAATGTTCCGGAGTTCGGGGTCCAACGGGCGGGAATGCGCGTACAGTGAAAATACCGGTCCAGCTCGAATTCGCTGTAAAAGGGGATGATTCGCGATGCAGGCTGACGCTAGATTCAAGATGCCGTTCAATTTCGCCCAGGTGGTTATTGCGGCTTTCGGAGCCATGGGGCTTAGCACCTTGGCCTATTTTGTTGCCAGGGTTATCGGCGCATCCATGGAGTACTCCGGCGGCTTATTCCGGAACCTGGATTTCATCCACATCGTGCGATTCACTGCCCTGCCCATTCTCATTCTCGGCTTCCTGACCTTCTTGATCGGCCGGGCCAAGCCGGGCTTCTGCCGCATCGCCCAGTGGGTCGGCGTTGCCGCCGTCTTGACCTCAGCGGTGGTGCAGTGGTTCTTCGCCGAGGACTGGGGGACCGCGCTGACCCTGGCGATTATGCACCTGGTTGTTGCAGCGTCTTGGTATATCGCGGTGAACTACTCGAATAGGAAGTTCAACGAGATCGCGGCCCTGGAAAACCTATAGCCCTGCTAAGTGTCGCGGTTCTCACGGGCTCCTGAGAGCCGTGGCACAGGCACTCGGGAATAGAATAGTTGCGAACTATCAACAATTCTAGGAGTGCCATGACGTCTCAGGGACAACCCAATAGCCCATTCAATTTCATTCAGGTGATTATCGGTGCGCTGGGTACCAGCTACCTGAATGTCATCATTTTCTTCCTGTCTGGCGCCGCTGGGGCATCCCGCCGGATTGGTCCTAATTCAACTGATGTTGTCGCCTTTGACCACCTGTTGCAGTTCACGTTGATCCCGATTCTGTTCTTCGGCCTGGTGGTCTTCCTGATCGGACGGGCAAACAAGGGCATTTGCAAGATCGCGCAGTGGGCTGGCTTGCTCATCGCGGTAGTCTCGATCGTTTTCCCGATCATGAACGCAGCAGATGCCGCTACCGCTGTGGGCCTGTCCCTGATCCATATCGTGACCGGTATCGGCTGGTTCTTCTCGGTGCACTACGGCAACAAGGAGCTCCACGTTCCTTCCAAGGACGTAGCGCTCGTCTAAGCACGAAAAGCAAAACCTCGCAGAGCGATCAGCAATGATCTGTTCTGCGAGGTTTTCCGTTAAGCCGTGAGAGCTGCTGGTGCTGATTCGGGCTACACCCCAACTTTCTCGAGCTGAGGATGCTCGTAGGCTTTGCGCATGCGCGGCAAGAACAGCAGGCTGACGGCTGCCGCAAGGCACAGCACCGCAGCGGTAATCCACGCGGCCAGGTAGCTGCCGGTGGTTTCCCGCGACAGCCCTGCGGTCAGCGAGCCGGCGCCGGCGCCGATCATGTGGAAGGCGAAGACCCAGCCGAAGACCACGGTGGCTCTAACCGGACCGAAGTACTGGCGGCAGAGCACCACGGTAGGAGGCACGGTGGCCACCCAGTCCAAACCGTAGAAGACAATGAAGATCCACATCAGCGGCTCGACGGTTGGACCCATCAGCGAGTGCAGGAACATCAGGGACAGTCCGCGCAACGCGTAGTACACCGCAAGCAGCAGCCACGGGCGTACACGGTCGGTCAGCCACCCGGAGAACACCGTGCCGAGGATATCGAAAATGCCAACCAGCGCCAGCAACCCGGAAGCGGTCGTTGCCGGCATGCCATGGTCGTGCGCCGCAGGGATGAAGTGCGTCTGCACCAGCCCGTTGGTAGACCATCCGCAGATCCAGAAGGTCATCGCCAAGACCCAGAATGCCGGGTAGCGTGAGGCCGCGAACAGGGCCTTGAGAGTCGCGGCAGCCATCGAACCCTGCTGCGTTCCGGATGCCGGCGCGGCTGCAGCTCCGGCCCCGCCGTAAGGCAGTACACCGGCTTCGGCAGGGGAATTGGCGAAGGGCCAGCGCAGCAACGGGATGATCAGCACCGCGAAGACCGCAACAACCAGAGCCGCGGCCCTCCATGAGTACTGCTCGATGATCAGCACAATGCTTGGCAGGAACACCAGCTGGCCGGCGGCATTCGCGCCAGAGAAGATGCCCATCACCAGGCCGCGCCGTTCGCAGAACCAGCGGTTGGCAACCACAGAACCGAAAACCAACGCCATCGCCCCGGTGCCCAGTCCAACCAGCACACCCCAGAGCGCCCACAACTGCCAGATCTGGCTGATGAACACGGACAATCCGGCTCCGGAGGCCACCAATGCCAGAGCGATGGCAGCCACCTTGCGCATGGAATACCGTTCCAGCAAAGTCGCGGCGAAAGGAGCTGCCAGGCCGTAGACCACCAGGTTGATGGTCACCGCGGTCGATAACTGGGAGCGGAGCCAGCCGAATTCGGATTCAAGTGGTTCAAAGAACGCGCCGGTGGTCGAGCGGAACGCCGCCGTGGCGACTAGCGCCAGCGTGGTCACGATGGCGACCAGCCAGGCTCGATGGATCCGCAATGGCTTCGGGGAGTTCAATCGCATGCTCCTTCTGGGTGTTGCTTTAAGCATTTCACCGGCGCTAACAGGCATTGGAGTTCGTGACGTGCGAAGAACATATATTGATGTCCGAAACAGGTGGAGCGCCTTGCCTCGCCGGGATTAGCTGTGCATGGCGAAGCGCGGCAGACTCAGTTTTTGCGCCTGATCGGCTCTGCTTATTCGCTATGCGGGGTCGTTGCCGTTGCTGGGGTTCTGGCGCCGGCTGCGAGGGTGCCGGTCCTGCGGGGCCGGCGCACCCAGCGCCTGCCGCGGAAAGGTTTTTAGCTTGGCCCCGGAAGGCGGTTCGTCCTGGTCCAGCGGATCGGCCATGGCCGATGGGGCAGCGGAGACTTGGCCTGTTGCGGCTGCCTCGGCGGTTTGGGCCGTCACCGGGGCATCGCGGATGACCGGCATCCTGCGTGGCGGCAGCGGACGACGGTGGTGCACGAGGTAAATCAGCATGGCAATGGCCTTGTGCATGACCACGATGGTGAAGATGAGGGCTCCGGTGTAGCAGCCCCAGGCGACCAGGTGAAGCGTGGTCACTTCAAGGACGTTCAGCTCCAGCGAGCCGTTGAGCATCATGACGGCGCCGATTTGCTGGATGACCATGCCGAGCACGGCCAACCCCACCGCAAACCAGAAATACACCAGGGTATCGGCTCCGGGTTTCTTCACGACAGGCATTTGAACCTCCGTTGGCCAGCTGTCGGCGGTCATTGCTACACACTGTAGCCCATGGCGGTAAACAGCTTATCTGCCCAAGGTGGCCCGGGCCTGGCGCAGCAGCGGCTCATCGACCATCTGCCCTTCGAAAGCGAAAACTCCGGGATTCGCCTCCGCGGCGTCGAGGATCCGCCGGGCACGTTCCCGTTCTGCTTCGGTCGGTGCGAACGCCTCGCGAATGACCGGCATCTGGTTCGGGTGGATCGAGGCCTTTGCGGCGAATCCCGAGGCCTTGGCATCGCGGGACTCCTCGCCCAGGCCTTTGAGATCTGGAATATCGAGGTACACGGAATCAATTGCGGCCTTGCCGTTGGCCACCGCATGCAGCAGCACCTGCGACCGCGCGAACCGTGCCACCTCGCGGTAGCTGCCATCGTGGCCGCGCGAGGATGTGCCGCCGAGCGAGGCGATCAGGTCTTCCGCGCCCCACATCAGCGCGACGACATTCTGCGCCCCGGCAATGTCCGAGGCATTGGTGATGCCCTTGGCGGTTTCGCACAGTGCCAGCAGGTCGTAGCCTGCCAGCGCGGCCGGCTGCGCCGCCGATTCGCACTTGGGCAGCATCACGGTGCGGTAGGCCGTTTGCCCCAGCGCTGCCAGGTCCTTGGCGAAGTGCTCGCTATCGACCGGGTTCACGCGCACGATGACCCGCGCGGGATCCAGCGGCGTATCCAGCAAGGCGCGGCGGGCCGCGTCCTTGTTCCCGGCAGCCACAGCGTCTTCCAGATCGATGATGACCGCATCGGCACGCTGTGCCGCCTTGGCGTAGCGCTCGGGCCGGTCGGCCGGGCAGAACAGCAGGGAAGGACCCATCAGGAAGCTAGCCATTGGAGCTTTCCCCCTTGGGTTCCAGCGAATCCAAGTGCGCCTGCTGGGTCCACATCAGGCAGGTGCGGGTGGCGGTGGCCACGATGTTGCCGTGCTGGTTGCGGCCGGTGTGCGTCATGGACGCCAGGCCCTGCCCGGGGCGGGACTTCGATTCGCGCAGTGCGGTGATCTCGGTTTCGGTGTAGAGGGTATCGCCGTGGAACATCGGGTGCGGGAAGCGCACGTCATTGATGCCCAGCTGCCCCACGATGGTGCCCTCGGTCAGCTGGCCCACCGACTGCCCAATCATGGTGCTCAGAGTCAGCAGGGAGTTGACCAGCGGCTTGCCGAAGGGCTGGGTGGATGCCCATGCCGCGTCCAGGTGCAGTCCCTGGTTGTTCATGGTCATCGTCGTGAACGCGACGTTATCCGCTTCGGTCAGGGTGCGCCCGGGCTTGTGCACGTAGGTGGCCCCCAGCTGCAGCTCATCGAAGTAGAGGCCGCGCTGCTCGACACGTTTGTGGGTTTGCTCGCTCATGCGTCCTGCTCCTGATGCTGTGCTTCGGTTGGCTGCGCTGCTTCCACGGTGGCCACGACCTGCTTGGCCTTGACCAGATCCCCGGTCTTCAACCCGGTCATGCGCACGATGCCGTCCGCGGGGGAGAAGAGCTGGTGCTCCATCTTCATCGCTTCGATGCTCAGCAGCAGCTGGCCTTCGGCGACCGCATCGCCATCGGCCGCCTGCACGTTGATCACGGTGCCGGGCATGGGCGAGAGGACATGCGGGGAGAAGGTCCCGGATTGCTTGGCGATGGTGGCCAGCTGGCGTTCGAGGACTTCTTCGCGGGGCAGCTTGCGCACCGCCGCGGTCCAGCCTTCCTCGCACAGCCACAGCGTGCCATCGGCGGCGAAGGCGTGCTGTAGTGCTGTGCGCTGGCCGTTGACGGACAGGGTTCCATCCGGTTCCTGCCGCACGGTGAATTCTTCGGCGCCCACGCGCACCCGGCTCGAATCGGGATCCCTGAGCAATGCGGTCCTGCCCTCGGCGGCCTCGGCGTCGAAGTGCCCGATGCTGGCCCGGCGATGCTGGGACCGCCAGCCGTCGCGCAGGCCCCACGGAGTATTCGCGGCTGGAATGCGCCGATCCTCCAGATGCGCTGCCAGTGCCAGTTCGCGGGCCCCGACCTGGCGGAAGGCGAACTGGCCCATCTTCCGCTCGATCAGGTTGGTGTCCAGGGCCCCGGCGGCCACATCCTCGTCGGCCAGCAGCAGCCGCAGGTATTCGCTGTTGGTCAGCACGCCCAGCACCACGGTGCCGGCCAGTGCCTTATCCAAGCGGGCCAGCGCCTCGGTGCGATCCGGGCCCCAGACGATGAGCTTGGAAAGCATCGGATCGTAGTGGGCGCTGATCTCCAGGCCGTCGCGCAGCGAGGAATCCACCCGGACATTCTCCGGCTCGCGCACGTGCAGCACGGTGCCCACCGAGGGCAGGAAGCCGGAGGACGGGTCTTCGGCGTAGAGCCGGGCCTCGATGGCATGGCCTTCCAGCACCACCTGGTCCTGGGTGAAGTCCAGTGCGTGTCCGGCCGCGATGCGCACCTGCCACTGCACCAGATCCAGCTTGTCCCCGTTCACCCGCACGACTTCCTCTGTGACCGGGTGCTCCACCTGCAAGCGGGTGTTCATTTCCATGAAGAAGAATTCGTCGGGGTTCTGGTCGCTCACCAGGAACTCGACGGTTCCGGCGCCGACGTAGCCCACCGATTGCGCAGCGGCCACCGCGGCGGCGCCAATGCGCTCGCGGATCGCCGCGCCGTGCTCCAGGTTCTCGAACAGCGGAGCCGGGGCTTCCTCGATGACCTTCTGGTGGCGGCGCTGCAAGGAGCATTCGCGTTCGCCCAGGTGCACGGTGTTCCCGTGCGCATCGGCCAGGATCTGCACCTCGATATGGCGCGGATTGCGCACCAGGCGTTCGAGGAACAGGGTGTCATCGCCGAAGGCATTGCGTGCGGTACGCCGGGCGCTGGCCAGCGCTTCGGGCAGTTCTGCGGCGGATTCCACGGCGAACATGCCCTTGCCGCCGCCGCCGGCCGAAGGCTTGATCAGCAGCGGGAAGCCGACGTCCGCGGCAGCGGCGAGCAGCTGCTGATCGCCCAGGCCAGGTTCGGCGATGCCGGGAACCACCGGCACCTGGTGGGAGAGCACATGGTTCTTGGAGCGGATCTTGTCGCCCATGAGATTGATGGAGTTCACCGGCGGGCCGATAAAGGTGATGCCGGCAACTTCCAGCGCCCGGGCGAAGTCCACGTTCTCGGAGAGGAACCCGTAGCCCGGGTGCACCGCCTGGGCACCGGTGTGCCGGCAAGCGGCGATCACCGCGTCGATATCCAGGTAGCTTTCATTGGCCGCAGCCGCGCCGATGCGCACCGCGCGATCGGCTTCGGACACATGCAGCGCCCCGGCATCGGCATCGGAGTAGACGGCGACCGATTCGATGCCCAGCGCCCGCAGGGTACGGATGATGCGCACCGCGATTTCTCCGCGGTTGGCGATCAGGACAGTGTCAAAGAGCTTCGTAGTCATGGTGTTTTCCTCGTACTACATCCGGAAGAGGCCGAAGCTGGTCTCCGGCAGCGGCTGGCGGGCGCAGACATCCAGGGCCATGCCGAGCACCCGGCGGGTATCTGCCGGGTCGATGACGCCGTCGTCCCATAATCTGGCGGTGGAATAGTAGGGGTTTCCCTGGGTTTCGTACTGCTCGCGGATCGGGGCCTTGAACGATTCCTCCTCCTCGGCGCTCCAGTTGCCGCCGCCCGCCTCGATTCCGTCGCGCTTGACCGTGGAGAGCACCGACGCGGCCTGGGCCCCGCCCATCACCGAGATCCGCGCGGCCGGCCACATCCACAAGAAGCGCGGGGAGTAGGCCCGGCCGCACATCGAGTAGTTGCCGGCGCCGAAGGAGCCTCCGATGACCACCGTCAGCTTGGGCACCCGGGCGGTGGCCACGGCGGTGACCATCTTGGCCCCGTGCTTGGCGATGCCGTCCGCCTCGTAGTCGCGGCCCACCATGAATCCGGCGAGGTTCTGCAAGAAGAGCAGCGGGATGCCGCGCTGGTCGCACAGCTCGATGAAGTGCGCGCCCTTCATCGCGGATTCGGAGAACAGCACGCCGTTGTTGGCGATGATGCCTACCCGGTGCCCGTGGATCTGCGCGAAGCCGGTGACCAGGGTGGTGCCGTAGTCGGCCTTGAATTCGTGGAACTCGCTGGCATCGATGATGCGGGCGATGACCTCGTGCACGTCGTAGGGCGCGTTGACATCCACCGGCACCACCCCGGCCAGTTCGCTGCCCGGGTAGAGTGGCTCGGCGACCTGGCTCTCGATGGTCCACGCGGGGGCCGGGTTGGCCGGCAGGGTGGAGACGATATCGCGGATGATCATCAGCGCGTGATCGTCGTTCTCGGCCAGGTGGTCCACCACGCCCGAGGTCTTGGCGTGCAGGTCGCCGCCGCCCAGCTCCTCGGCGGTGACGATCTCCCCGATGGCGGCCTTCACCAGCGGTGGTCCGCCCAGGAAGATGGTGCCCTGGTTGCGCACGATGACCGTCTCGTCGCTCATTGCCGGAACGTAGGCGCCGCCGGCGGTGCAGGAACCGAGCACCGCAGCCAGCTGCGGGATCTTCTTCGCGGAGAGCTGCGCCTGGTTGTAGAAGATGCGCCCGAAGTGCTCGCGGTCCGGGAAGACCTCGTCCTGCATGGGCAGGAACGCCCCGCCCGAATCCACCAGGTAGATGCAGGGCAGGCCGTTCTCCAGCGCGATTTCCTGGGCGCGCAGGTGCTTCTTGACCGTCATCGGGAAGTAGGTGCCGCCCTTGACGGTGGCGTCGTTGGCGATGACCAGCACGTGGCGGCCGTGCACCAGGCCGATGCCGGCGATCATTCCGGCGCCGGGGCTGGCGCCGTCATACATGTCCTCGGCGGCCAGCGGTGCGATCTCCAGGAAGGGCGAGCCGTCGTCCAGCAGCGCGTCTACGCGTTCGCGGGGCAGCAGCTTGCCGCGATCCACATGGCGCTGCCGGGACTTCTCGGAGCCGCCGCGCGCAGCGCGTTCGAGCCGTTCGTGCAGTTCGGCCAGCAGCGGTGCCTGGTCGGCGGCGTTGCGCTCGAACTGCTCGGGGTTCAAGTGGGAGGAGAGGGTCTTCACGAAGTCAGTCCTTGCTGGTCGGTTCGCTGGCGATCACCCGGGGTACGGGCAGCTGCTGCGCAGGCAGCGGGAATTCGTCGGGCACCGCGAGGATGCGCATGGCCAGGGAAATGAAGTTCAACTGCACTTGGGCCAGCGTGAGCCGGCCGTCCTTGCGGTACCAGTGCGAGACACCGGTCCCCATTTCCATCAGTGCCAAGCGGGCGATGCCCAGGTCCACGGTGCTGAAGCTGCCTTGGCGCTCGCCGGCCTGAAGCGCGTCGGCGAAGAGCTGCTCGTAGGCGTCGCGCAGTTCCTGCATCTGCTCGCGGGCCTTGGCCGATAGCGCGCGCATCTCGTATTCGGTCACACGTGCGGTGCTGGGATTGGTGGCGGTGAACCCCACGTGGAAGGCCACGAGCAACGCGAGCTGGCGTACCGGGTCCTTGCTGCCGGCCAGCGCCTGCTCGGCGCCGGAGATCATGGCGGCCAGGCAGTCGTTCATGATGCCCACCAGCAAGTCTTCCTTGCCGCCGACGTAATGGTAGAGGGTCGCCGAGTTCAGTCCTACGGCGCTGCCTAGTTCGCGGATGCCGGTGGCGGCGAAACCGCGCTGGGCAAAGCAGGCTACGGCTGCTTGCTGGACCTTTCCCAGTTCCATGGACACCACCCTGTGACTCAAGAGCCAATCAATCGATTGACAGTTTCCATCCAACCGAAGAAAAAGTGTGGTGTCAATCACTATCTTCTGCAGGCGGGGACACCGAGTGGCGCTGCCATCCGCACCTCATGCGACGCTCATGTTGAAAGGGGCCGAAATATGACGTTTTCTATTTATGAATCAAATGCAAAACACTAGACTGCTTGATGTTATTTACTGTCAAGCTCTAGTTAATTCTGCTGGGCAGCTGATCAGACGCCACTGGAAGGCATGATGCCGCAACCTGAACCACGTTTCCTCAACCGCCAAAACCCAACCCCAGCCGGACCGTCGCGCCGCGGCCTGCTCGCCGGCGCCTCCGGGCTCATTGCTCTGGCCGGACTGGCAGCCTGCGCATCACCGCAGGCCCCGGACGCGGACAGGGCAAACCTCGCCGGACCCCCGCAGACCCCCGATGAAGTGCTGCAGGTACTGCGCGCCGGGAACCAGCGCTACGCCGACGGCATGCCAGAACGCCCCAATCAAGCAACTGAACGGCGCAGCGAGCAGGCCGAGCACCAGAACCCCTTCGCCCTGATCCACGGCTGCGTGGATTCCCGCGTGACCCCCGAGCTCCTGTTCGACCAGGGGATCGGAGACTTGTTCGTCACCCGGACCGCCGGCGGAGTGCTCGATGACACCTTGGTTGGCAGCATGGAATTCGCTGTTTCCAGTCCCTATTCGGTCCCGTTGCTGGTGATCCTCGGCCATACGGCCTGTGGCGCGGTGGCGGGCACCTTGAAGGCAATGGAAGAAGATGCCAAGAATCCGCAATTGCCCGGCGAGATGGCCGACTTCGCTGAACAGATTGCTCCTGTTGCCCGCAAGGCAAAAGTTGAAGGTTCGGGTAGCGAAGAGGTGGACCAGGTGGTGCAGGCCAATGCCCGTGCCGTCACCGAGCAGCTACTGGAGCGATCTGCCATCATTCGCGAGGCAGTGCAAGAAAAGCGGACCCGGGTGGTGGCAGCTGTCTACGACCTGGACAGCGGAGAAGTGCGCTGGCTCGATGGCTAGCTCCGATTTTCCGGTTGCGAATTAACCAGAAGTTCCCGCCGGTGGAACCGGCGGGAACTTCTGCGATCATCACTCGCACCCTCACTGAGGTTGTTACTACGATATTGACAATGCCTATGGACACGCTGAGCGCAGGCTCCGCGGCAACAGGGCATCTGGCGAACGGGGCGATCCAGCTGCTGGACCAGCTGGGCTTCCAAGGTTGCAGCCGAAACGCGAATACCGGCGGATGGCCAGCTCGCCGCTATCCTGATGCAGCTGGTCAGACGCAAAACAACCATTGACGGGCCTTTCGGCACGGTTTCGGGATTTGCCAGCAGGTGCACTGGTACTCTCGACGCTGGATGCTAGTGAAGCATTCCCCGTGAAGAACCCGCATGCACGTGCAGTGAAAGGCCCCATGGCAGCCAGCGAATCCAGCGTCAACTCCCGCGCCCGCGCTGCAGTCGCGGCCCTGTTCCTCACTAACGGAGCACTCTTTGCCAATATGGCCCCACGCCTTCCCGAGCTGAAGCGGGAACTGGAATTGGACACCGCCGGCTACGGCTTGCTGGTCACCGCATGGCCTGTTGGGGCAATCCTTGCAGGGTTGGCTGCAGGTGCGCTGGTGCGCCGTTTTGGTTCCGCGCAGGTTGCCGTCGTGGGCACGATAGTTACCGGTGCGGCCTTGCTGGCCGCCGGCAGCGCGCCGGGCGTGGTCTTGGTCGTGCTGGCTTTTGCCCTGGGCGGCGCCATGGATTCGATTACGGATGTCGGGCAGAACGCGCACGGGCTGGTGGTGCAACGGCGCTATGGGCGTTCGATACTGAATTCCTTCCACGCGTTGTGGTCTGTCGGAGCGGTGATCGGCGGTTTGATGGCCGCCGGAGCGATCCAGATGAACTTGGCATTGCCAGTGCATTTGGGCATATCGATGGTGCTCTTCGCCGCGGTGGCACTGACTGCCCTGAAATTCTGCCTGCCTCGATCCGCCGAACTGGCGGTCATAGAACCTGTTGCGCCACCTGCACCCGGAACCGCCCAGGCCGCGGCCCCCGCAGGATCCCGCGGACGGCTGCTGCTGATGATGAGCGCCCTGGTCTTGATCTCCGTAGCCGGCGTGATGGTTGAAGACGCCGGGAATTCGTGGTCCACGCTGTATCTTGGCCAGCTGGGGGCGCCAGCGGCGCTGGCGGCCAGCGGGTTCATCGCTCTGGTCGGGGCCCAGTTCATTGGCCGAATTCTCGGCGATGGCATGGTCAACCGCTTTGGCCAGCGCGGCATGGCCCAGTTCGGGGGAGCGCTGATAGCAATCGGTATGGGTCTGGCGTTGTTCTTCCCCACGGTTCCGGGCACGCTGCTGGGATTTGCGGCGGCTGGATTCGGCTCGGCCACCCTGGTCCCGGCGGTGATGGACCAGGCCGACAAGCTGCCCGGCCTGCCTCCGGGAACTGGGCTGAGCATCGTCTCCTGGCTCATGCGATTGGGCTTCTTGTTCTCCCCGCCGCTAGTGGGTTTCCTTGCCGAGAACTTCGGGTTGCGCACTGATGGTGTTCCCGATTGCGGGACTTGTGGTGCTTGCTTGTTCGCCAGTGCTGCGTCGAGAAAGCCCGCGGAGCGATGGAACAGGGGAGCAAGGAAGCCGTAGCTAGTTTTCGCCCCGAAGCGTGATGGACTCGATGGCTTCTCCGTGCAGGTCTTCAATGACCAGATTAACTACCAGTTCCCTCCAGCTGATCAACGGGCTGATGGCACAGCGAACATAGTCAAGGACTTGCTGCTCGATAACCTGAACCGAACTATCCCCAGCCATGCTGACATGGCATTGCACCCTCCAGTTAAGGTGGGGAATCTGCGTGTCGGTCGCCTTGATCTCCGTGTAGTTCAATTGCGATGTCGGCGACTCGGAAAATGCCGCTCGAATCGCCTTGATTAATTCCAGGGACGATACGCGTTTGGCCAGTCCCGTGCCCGCATCTTGCACATCCCACATCCGCTGGAATGGCGAGTGCTCGGCTATTTTGCCCAATATTCGCTGCGAGAATGCTTCAGGCTGGTGCTCCGGGGTCGAGCTGTGCAGCAGTTGGGTGATGAATCCGTTCTGGTCCTTGAGCCGCTGCCGTTCGGCGTGGCACCACCGGCACTGCAATTCGTGCAGATCTGCAGGTTCATCCAGGTTCAGCAAAACGTCTTCGGTAGTACGTCCGCAGGGAAGGGTTTTCATGACACCGCCTCGCTGATTGCATTGCGTGCCCGTGCGAGTCGCCCTCGCACAGTTGATTCTGAAACGTTGGTCACCAGGGCCGCTTCCTTATAGCTCATGCCTTGGAGCGCGACCAGTACGAACGCCTGGCGAAGCGCCGAAGGCAATCCGTTGATGATCTGCCAGGCATCGGCAATTTCGCCGCGTTGCACGGCGACGTTTTCTGGCAATTCACGGTCAGGGACTGGGGTTTGCTCTAGCACTTCATCATCCACGGTTTGCTGGTCATTGGCACGCTGGCGGATGCGATCAAGGCAAATATTTCGTGCCATGCGGTAGAGCCAAGTCTTGAACGCGGCACGTTCGCGCAGCGAGCCCAATGACTGCCACGCGCGGATCCAGGCATCCTGGGTGGCATCCTCCGCATCGTGCCAGCTGCTGAAAAAAGTCTTGCAGTATTGGCGCAGGCCGGGTGTCAGCGCGGTGACGAGTTCGCCGAAGGCCTCGGGGTCCCCCTCCATTGAACGACCAACAAGCACGGTCAACCGGGTCGGTTCCAAGCACCCCTCCTTAAGTGATCTATATCACACTCATAATGTGTGAGGATTAATCTGTAGCTCTCGTCTGTATGAGTGTAAGGCACAAAAATATCCGTTCAATGAATGAGGAGACCATCATGGTGCAACGCGATTCACAAGGGCCAATCATCAAGCCAACCGGCGAAGAGCTGGAACGCCAGGCCAAGGCAAAGGCCGCAAATGACACGCCGGTCCACGAAGAGCTGCGCGGTCCGCTGCACACCGAACTGGGCAAGACGACCATCGAAGACCGTGTGGTCCAGAAGATTGCCAGCATCGCCACCCGCGAAGTTTCCGGCGTATACGCCATGGGCAACGCCGCCCGCCGGACCTTCAACTCGCTGGCCGAACGCATCCCCGGTGCCCAAGCCAACGCGGCCGGAGGCGTGAGCGTCGAAAAGGGCGAGCAGCAGACCGCCATCGACGTGTCGATCGTAGTTTCCTACGGGTTCTCGATCGTTGAGGTCTCCAACGAGATCCGTTCGAATATCATCGCCCAGGTTGAACGCGCCACCGGTCTGGAAGTCATCGAGGTAAACATTGAAGTCACCGACGTGCACCTGCCAGAAGACGATGACGATGACGCCGAGCCCCGCGATGGCCTGAAATAACTGTCCTCATCTAAGGAGCAGAACATGTTACACGTCAAGTGGGGTTTGGCCATCGGCTGCCTAGCCGGATTGCTGATTGCCTTCGGATCATTCACGCAGTTCGTGGTGGTGGCATTCTTCGCCATCATCGGCGCTGGAGTCGGATGGCTTTTGCAGGACAGGGTTGACCTCGGCCAAGTGTTCAGCAAACGTCGGCGGTGAAGCAGATGGCAGAGCTGTCCTCTAGCCGTGGAAGCACCACGGTGAACACGGCCGTCTATTCAAAAATCGCTGCCCAAGCAGCCTATAAGGTGCCAGTTGTTGGCTCTGCCGCGGGTGGGATCCTGGGGTTGGGGAAGTACAAGGATTTTGACAGCCGGCCCAAGGCCAAGGCCGAGGTGCTTGGAAGTGCAGTGGTGGTCGATTTGGACCTTGGATTGAGCTATCCGAGCAATGTCCAGCAAGCCTGCGAAGACGTGCGGAACATGGTTGCGGCTGATCTGCGCAAGTATCTGGGCGTTGAGCAGGTGCAAACCGATATACGGGTGAGCTGGATGTCAACGCCGGATGAAGGAACTAGCAACTGGAGGCTGCGATGAGCAGGTTCTGGCACGTTCGCAGTGCCCGCACCCTGGCCTTGATGATCAGCTTCATCCTCGTGTTGGCCACGAGCATTCTCCTGGCGCTATCCTGCCTGCTGCGTTTGACCAGCGGACAATGGCCCGGTTTTGCCCAGCAGGGCATTAACGCGGTCAGCAACTTGCGCTTCAATGACAACCTGGCAGTGATCGCCATGGTGGTTCTTGCGGTGCTCGGTCTGCTGCTGTTGCTCAGCGCGCTCATTCCAGGGCCCCGGCAGAGCATCCTGCTGAATACCGATGATCCTTCAGCGGGGTCGGAACAGGCAATCTCATGCCGTGGAATATCAACCTTGGTGGGGCATGAGGTCGAGCGAACCGATTCGGTGACCCGCGCGAGCGTGAAAACCAGCCCGGCCCTGGTCCAGGTTACCGTGCAGACTCCAGCCCACTCGGTTCAGCGCGTGCGGGAAAACGCGCAGGCGCGGGCGCAGCGCGTGATCGACGGGTTGCCATTGCAACGCGCTCCCAAGGTCAAGGTCTCAGTGCAACGCCGAGGGGGAAACTAGAAATGTTCAGAACGCATGTGGTGCGCCAACGACTTATTCTGGCGATCTTCGGTTTGGTCCTGCTGGCGGCCGGTGCCTCGGGCCTCGCAGCAGTCTGGTGGGGGCTTGGCCAAGGCGCTGGCCTCGGCCAAGCCCGGATTGCCAGCAGCCTGCCGATCGATCAGCAGTACCTGCTGCCACTGGGACTCGCGCTCGGAATTGCCGGCATCGTGCTCTCGCTGGCGGTGCTGATCACTGCCATTCCGCGCCGCCCATCGGCGCATGAATTCAGATACGAATCGAGCAGCGAAGGAGTCAGCGAGATCGAGACTTCGGTAATAGCCAAAGCCGCGGAAACGGCCGCTCGAACGCAACCGGAAATCGTGGATGCGAACGTTCGAATTGGCGGCAATGCAGCTGAACCCGTGCTTTATGCGCGATTCACCCTGCGCGCCGACGCTCCGGCGAATCGAGGGATCGAGCTGGTCAATGGCCGCGTGGTACCTGACCTTGAAATGGTGCTGGGGGTGCCTTTCTCCCGCAAGCACATCTCGTTCAGCTTCCAGAAGCCGGAAAAGCAGGATTCGAATAAGGCCGTGCTCATCTGAGCCGGCACTGAATAGCAAGAAATAATCACTTGCGGCACGCTGATCGTGCCACATCACTTGGGGAGTAAGAATAAATGGGAATTTTTGGTTGGATCATCCTTGGGCTCATTGCCGGTGCGATCGCCAAGGCCATCAAGCCCGGAAAGCAGGGCGGAGGTTGGCTGGCAACTCTGTTGCTGGGCGTTGTGGGTGCACTGCTTGGTGGTTGGATCGGGTCGGCCATTTTCAGTGTTGGCGTTGACAAATTCTGGTCGCTGTCCACCTGGTTGCTAGCTATCGGCGGTTCCTTGATCGTCTTGATCGTCTGGGGACTGGTGACCGGCAAGCGCCGCTAGAACGTACAACTGTGGGCGGGATCCTTTTCGGATCCCGCCCACAGTTGTACTTGGTGGAATGCTTACATGATGCCGGTTGGCACCAGCAGCAGCCAGGACAATGCCGGTGCGATCAGCACCACGGCACCTGCGTACATCATCAGCTGCTTGTAGGTGCGGGTGCGGTCGCTTTCCTTTACATTGGCCACGACCAAGGCGCCAGCGGTGGAGAATGGGGAAACATCAACCACGGTGGCCGAGATCGCGATCGCCGCCACGGTGCCGGAGACGCTCAGCGAGCTGACGGATAGCAACGGGCCGGCTAGCGGAATGAAAGCCGCAAGCAGCGCCGTCGACGAGGCGAAAGCCGAGCCGATGCCGATCACATAGCACAGAACCAAAGCGATCAAGATCGGCGCACCCAGCGCCAGCGCCATGTGGGCCAAGGTGTCGATGACTCCGATATGGGTCAGCAATGATACATAGGTGATCATGCCAGCCACCAGCAGGACGGTGGACCAGGAGATGCCGGCAACGAACTTCTGCTGGTCCTTGATGTTTAGCAGGGCCAGGAGCAGGCCTGCGCTCAAGGCGACGAAGCCGATGGGCAGGCGCAGGACCAAGGCGCAGAAGAGCATGACGCCAATGAGCACCAGCGTGTAGATCTGCTGTCCTTGCGGACGGGTGGAGCGGGTATCCTCGGCTTCTGCATAGGCCTCGCCTTTGGCGGTGCGCAGCTTGCCCATTAAGGCGAAGACGATCACGGTAAGGATCGACAGGATCAGGTTGATCGCGAAGCTGGCGACAAACAGTGCATTGGCCGAGATCGGGAAGCCATTTTCCATGGCGATGTCATGGACCAGGACACCGGAGACCGACAGCGGCGAGAAGCCGCCGGCATGCGCGCCATTGATGATGAAGGCACCCATGAGCAACGGGTGGATTCGCGACTCGTAGGCAAAACCGATGGCTGCCGGTGCCAGCAAGGCGACGGCGGCAGGGGAGAAGGTGCCCAGCGAAGTCAGCGCCGCGGCGACCAGGAAAAACACCCAAGGAAGCAACATGGTCTTGCCTCGAACCATACGCACGCAGTTGCGCACGATGATATCGATGGTGCCATTGTGCTGGGCCATGGAGAAGAAATACGTGACGCCGATGATGGTCAGCACAATACTCGCCGGGAAGTCCGCAAGGATTTCCTTGTCATCCATGCCCAGCATGAAGTAGCCGATGCCGAAGGAGGAAACCAGGCCCATGACGCCGATATTGACCGGCCACTTGGTGGCGATGATGAACATCAGGACTAGGACCACTAGCGGGATGATCTGCTCAAAAGTCAGGCCACTACCCGGATCGGTGGGGGCTGAAGAGCCGGTCATTGACGGTCCAACCAGCAAGGCAATCAGTGCAACTATGGCGGCGACAGCCGCAACAATCAAGATGTTTCGGAGGCTCCGATGCTTTTGGCGGCGTGGATCAACGGTATTAAATTCAACGTCTTCGCGATCGGTCACTGGCGCAACGTCGAGCTCAGTTTTAGACATGGTCTGACTCCTTAGTGACTGGCGCTTGCTAGATCGGTCCCGGCAACGCTGCCGAGGGACTCGGGGAGGTGAATGGTGGAGCTGGCGATGGAGCGGGCGGTGCGATCCACTCCGACGTACGTCGATCCTTCGCGTTCTTCGCTCCAGGTTTCGATGACGCCGGCAGGGGTGCGCAGGCGCAATGTGGCTCGTGGCTCGCCGCCGGTGATCTCGCCCAGGACCGTGCCCGGGGTTTGCGCGCCGAGGGTCAGCGCGACGCTGCCGGTGATGGCCAGCGCAGGGTGGGGCTTGCCCATGGACAGCATCATGACGCTGGCATCGCTCTGATCATCCTGGGGTGCGGCGGCGATAGCAAGTTTGGGGATAGCCCGGGCGGCCTGCTCGGGGGTCGCGGCCAGGCCCATGCGCACCGCGGCTTCGCGGCGCACCTGGTCTAAGATATTCAGTTGCGAGTCGACGGCGGCCATCCATGAATCATAGTTGGCGGGGTCAAGGCCGAGCTCTTCTGCGCGCAAAACCACCACCGGGGCTCCAGCATCGATCAATGATACGGTCCACGCGCGGTCAGCGGCGATGAGGATGTCCGTCGGATTCGACGTTGGCAGCAGGCTGCCGGTGGTTTTTCCTGCCGGGTCGCGGAACCCGAGGCCGACCTTGTAACCGGCGGTTGCAACG
This sequence comes from Glutamicibacter sp. NPDC127525, assembly GCF_042672105.1. Taxonomy (NCBI): domain Bacteria; kingdom Bacillati; phylum Actinomycetota; class Actinomycetes; order Micrococcales; family Micrococcaceae; genus Glutamicibacter; species Glutamicibacter sp. NPDC127525. Next base: position 337,281 of record NZ_JBHXVN010000005.1, read on the forward strand.
CCGGGCATCTGCGCTTGGGGAACGATAGGCAGTGCGCCACCTGGCGTATCCACGCGTTGGATGATGATCTGCCCGGTATTGGTATTGCGGGTGATGACACGGGTTATGTCAGAGTTGGGAGCAACCCATCCCTGTTCGATGGCGTAGAGGCCGACCACTGCCGAGCAGTTGCCGCAATTACTTCCCCAATCCACGGTGGCTTCTTCGATGCCTACCTGGGCGAAGGTGAATTCAACATCTACCTCGGCATCGTCGGAACGGTGCAGGATGACTGCCTTGCTGGTGGTTGAGGTGGCTCCGCCGACGCCGTCGATCTGTCGCGAATCCGGACTGCCGAAGACCTTCGGCAGTAATTCATCGAGGCTGGTGGCCATGTTGTCCAGGTGCTCGGATTCGAAGACCCAGCACTTGCTCGTTCCTCCGCGCATCCATTCGGCTTGTATGTTCATCGTGATTCCTGCATCTCGTGGTGCCGCGGTTTTCGCTCCCGGTCACTCGGTCCGGTTTCGTCGTCAGCCGGCTACGAAAAACCATAATTTGCATCACATATGAAGTCTACGTACATAAAATGCATGGGATTGTAGAGTTGCTTAATTTACTGGGAATAGAGGCCTATGTGCTCGCAATTCTGTAGTTTTATCTTGCGCTGGAAGCTCAATATCAGTAGTTCGGCGCGCTAATTTTAGAGATTGAACAAAGTATGCAGTTGTTTGAAGCATTGCTTACAGATTTCACTATTACGAGCGAAAAGTATTTTTGGCGGCGCTGCTTGGAGCGAGGCGACAAAGATTTTACGTGCGCGCGATGAGGCATTGGCGCCGAGACGAATGACCAAAAAATGCCGTTGTATCGCACTCTGTGCGATACAGAGGCAGGTTAGATAGAGGGAGATTTGAGTGCCATGCGCAGCGGCTTTCCCGGGTTTAGCCCGCGAGAATAATCTCCACGTTCGCTTCCTTGAATGGCGCGAGCTGGCCGGCGCTGGCCTGTGCGTCGGTGATCAGCGTCCAGCCTTCGGGCAAATTGGCCCATGCATGGAAAGGGCGCTGGTTGAGCTTGGCGCTGGGCGGGGACACCGGGCAGAAGGTCCAGCAGTACGATTCCAAGCCCACCGGCAAGGACGGCGAGCACTCGCCCATCGTGGAGGGCAAGTACTCGACGATCTCCGCACCGGCCACTGCCCAGTGGACCGACAAGCTCTGGTGGAAGATCTCGGCGCCACAGATGCTCAACGAGGACGGGCATGAAATGTCCTACGAAATCAGCATGGGGAATGCCGACAGCTTCACCTTCATCGACGACCAGCGCAACTACGAGCACTCCGACGATGGCGATGACAGCGTCGGCTACGATGTGGCCTTCACCAGTGCGGATGAATGCCAGGTATTCGCCACCTATAACCGCGGCGGCTGCGGGCGGGGAGTGCTGGACTATGTCCAGGAACAGGAAGATGAGAAGCTCGATGACCTGGTGTCCTGTGTCGCGGTGGGATACCACCACGTGCCCCGCGACGAGGAGCAGTCTCCCATGGAAGTGCACTGGCAGGGGTTCAACCTGGTGCCGCGGGACTTGACTGCGCAGCGCCTGGATGCGCCCGAAAGCCGGCAGGATCTCATCGGCCAGCCCCAGGACTGGGACGGGCAGATGCCGCCCGAAGAATAGGATGCCTGCCACGGGATTCCGGGCTGGCAACGCGCCCACAGGGCAATGATCTCCACGGCAGCTGCGTGCCCCGTACGCCAGCGGGACCGGCTCGCCCTGCTCTGGTGGCTCCGCGGGGCCATCGGGCCGCCGGGGTGCCGCTAGGCCCGTTGCTGCGGCGAGCTCAGGTACCCCTGGGTGCGTACGAACATGACAGCCGTGGCGGCAGCCAGAAGAGATGCCAGAACCATGTGGAACCCGACCGCCAGTTCGGGCAAGCCGTTTCTGGCCTGGAAAATACCCAAGGCTGCTTGCAGTGCCTGGATGGCTACCAGCAGAGCCGCCCGCTTCCATGATTCATGCTTCTTCGAGTGCAGCACCAGGGCCAGTATCAACGTCATCACGATGAGCAGGTAGCTGGGCCAGGCATGGACATGCTGGAGAATTACCGCATTGAATCCATTCCTTCCTGCCGCCGCGTCCCCTGAATGAGGCCCGGCTCCGGTAGTGAGCACACCGAGGATGACCGTCACTGCGGTGAGGGTGGAAGTGGCCCACAGGCTTTTCTTCAGCCATCGCGGGGAGGCAAGACTCGCGGGGTTTCTCACTCCCGATCCCAGCCGGTCCACGAAAAGCGCGCTGAGGCAGACCAGGGTGAGCGACGCCAGATAATGGAATCCGACGATGAACGGATTTAGCCCGGTGAGGACGGTGATTCCTCCGACCAGCGCCTGGGCCATGATGCCGACAAGTACCGAGCTGGCCAGGATGTACAGGTCCTTGCGTTGTGCCCTGAGCTGGAAGACGCATAGGAGCACGGCAAGAGCGAGCCCGCCAACCAGCCCGGTCAGGGTCCTGTTCCCGAATTCGATCAACCCGTGGATGCCCATTTCAGGGGTGTTCACGAGTGATTCCGGGGTGCACAAGGGCCAGGTGGGGCAGCCGAGGCCAGAGGAGGTGAGGCGCACGGCGCCTCCGGTTGCGATAACGAGGACTTGGGCCACGAAGGAGCACCAGGCAAGCACGGTGACTTTGCAGTCCAGACGGGTGGGCAAGCGGTACCTGCGCGCCAGGGATGCGTGATTCGTCACGGGGGTGGCGGAGGAAGGCCGATTCGACATGGATCTTCTACCGGTCTAGGAGGAAGGGGAGGAAACGTCCGGAGATCAGCTGCTGGGCTTCGGATAGTGAAACCAACGCCGTGCCATCACCTGGCTGGAGGCCGTAGTCGCCGAACTGCGCGTGGGTCACGCCATTCAGGGTGGCGCTGTTGGCATTCTCCGAGAACTGGTTTTCGAAGCCTTCGACTTTTTGCCTATTGATGACTTCGTCCCGGCCGCCGTAGAGGGCCAGCACATCGAGGCCTCGATGGTCTTGCACCTCAGTGGACGCGCAGTACGAGGCGAAGAGCAGCAGCTTTGCCACCCGCTGGTCGTCTGCGTATTCGCAGGCCTTGACTCCTCCCATGCTGTGGCCTCCGACAGCCCAAGAATCGACTTCAGGCGCCAAATCCATGATGTCGTCGAGACTTCCAAGGTGGAGCATCGCGAGATTCAGCGGCGGCTTGGTAATGAGGACAGTCACTCCGTTTTCAGCCGCTTCGGAGAGCACTGATGCGTAGGCCGGGGGCTCGACCTTGGCGCCGGGGAAGAAGATCAGGCCTTGCCCGGTTGGCTCCTGGGCCGGCTGGAGCTTGATGGCGTTGCCGAGGTCCTCGTAGGTCAGATCCTCGTCTGATTGCACGCCTTCCAGCCGCTGCGCGTCTGCAGGAAAGCTTGACGAAACCCAGGCGATCGAGGCTGCCAGGGCGCCGAGGATGAGGATTGAAACGGAGATGAGGATGATGGTCCACACCCTGCGCCGAGAGAGCTTTTTGGGTGTTCCCGGCGGCGTGGCATCTCGGTCAGGGGTATTGGAGGCGGGCGAAGGCATGGCATCTTTCATGAAGGGAAGTAGTACGGCAACCGTAGCATAATTTGGGTTAGAATCACTAGGTGAGCCTTGATCCCAACCACAACCATGAACTGTCCGCCGCTGCCCTGCGGGAACTCCAGGACGCATTTGGCGCCGCCAGCGCGGAGCTGGCCCGCAGGATGGCGATGAATGCCACGGATGCCCTTGCCATTGAATATATTGCGCTCTCTGCCACCGCGCTGAGCCCCGGGGAGCTCGGGGAACGCTTGGCCATCACCCGCTCCTCGACAACGGAGGTGATTGACCGCCTGGTGGCCGCGGGGCATGTCGAGCGGATCAGGGATGAGCGCGACCGCCGCCGGTTCAGGCTCATGCCCACGGCCTGGGCAACGAATCGCGTCCGCACCGAGCTTGCCCCTTTGGTCGCGGCGCTTAACGACGCTTCTGCGGGGTTTTCCGGCCCCGAGCGCCTGGCCATCTCCAGCTATCTAGCCCGAGTGGCCCATGCCTATCGGGACTTCGCCTCCGATGCGCAGCAGGCGGATTGCTGAGGCAAGGCGCACGGCAGCTTCCGCAACGCGGCGACCGGAGCCGGGGCCATGCGGGATCTCCCGCAGTCCCTGGGGTCAGTAGTACACGGCCAACGGCCCGTTGGGGCCGGGGATCACTGTAACCGGGGTCTCGAAGACTTCGCTGAGAACGTCGTCGCGCATGATCTGCTCCGGGGAACCGAATTGCACGACCTTGCCGTGCTTCATTGCGCAGATGTAGTCGGCGTAGTGGCCGGCGAAATTGATGTCGTGCAGCACGATCACGATGGTGCGGTTCAGCTCGCGGGCAGCGCGCTGCAGGTGTTGCATCATCACTACCGAGTGCTTCATGTCCAGGTTGTTCAACGGCTCATCGAGCAGCACCGTGTCGGTGTCCTGGGCCAGGACCATGGCCACGTAGGCGCGCTGGCGCTGGCCTCCGGAGAGCTCATCGAGGTAGCGGCTTTCCAATTCGCCCAGGTCCAGGAAGTCGATGGAGCGCGAGATGATCTCTTCATCGGCCTGGGTCAACCGGCCCTTGGAGTGCGGGTAGCGGCCGAAGCCCACCAGCTGGCGCACGGTCAGGCGGGTCACGAAGTGGTTTTCCTGGCGCAGGATCGAGACGATCTTGGCCAGATCCTTCGAGTTGGTCTTGGATACGTCGTAGCCGGAGACCTCGATGGAACCCTGGTCGATGCCCAGCAGGCGCCCGACCATGGTGAGCATGGTGGACTTGCCGGCGCCGTTCGGGCCTACCAGGGCGGTGATGCCGCCGGTGGGGATTTCCAAGCTGACCGGGCCGATGGAGACCGTGGAGCTGTACTTCTTGCTGACGGAATTGAGGGTAATCACAGCCGGCCCTTTCGCAGGATGAAGATCAGGAATGTAATGCCGCCGACGGCTTCGATGATGATGCCGACCACGCCTTCTGCGTAGAAGATGTTCTTCATGACGAAGTAGGCGCCGGCCAGGACCACGAAGCCGATGAGGAAGGACATCGGGTAGATGTAGCGATGGTCGTAGGTGTCCGCCAGCTGGTAGGCCAAGGTGGCCACCAAGAAGCCGAGGAAGGTCAGCGGGCCCACCAGTGCGGTGGTGACCGCCATGAGAATCGATACGAAGAACAAGGTCTTCATGACTTCGCGGCGGTGGTTGATCCCCAGATTAATGGTGGTTTCCTTGCCCAGGGCCAGGATGTTCATCTTCTTCGAGGACAGCACCAGGTAGCCGCCGGCAATGGCCACCAGCGGGATGGCCACGGGCATGTAGCTCATGTCGGCGTTGGCCATCGAGCCGAACAGGCGTGCGGTGAGAACATCGAATTCGCTCGGGGTCAGCAGGCGCTGCATGAAGGTCGAGATCGAGCCCAGCCCGGTGCCGATGATGATGCCCACCAGCAGCATGATCTGGATGTTGCCCAGCTTGCCCGAAAGCAGCCAGCCGTACAGGGCCACCGAGAGGCCCACCATGATCGCCACTTGCAGGACGAACTGGCTGACACCGGTGAAGAAGGTCACCCCGGCAACGCCCAGCACGAAGATCGCACCGGTCTGCACCACCCGGTACAAGGCTTCGAAGCCCATGATCGACGGGGTGATGATGCGGTTGTTGGTCACCGTTTGGAAAGCCACCGTGGCGATGGACTGGCAGGCGGCCACGATCACCATGGTCAGGATGTTGCTGGCGCGCAGCTTGGCGATGATCCAGAATCCGTCGGAGCCAAATGGCATGGGGTTATCCCAGGCGAGCAGGCCGATCCCGAAGAACAGGGCCAGCCCGATCATGATGGACAGGGTGATCCAGTATCGCTTGCGGACCTTCTTGGTGGGCAGCGGCCCGGCAGAACGGGCGGAGTGGTGGATGCCCAAAGCGGGATGAGTCATGAGATTAGCCAACTTTACGCTGCCTCAGAAGCAGGAAGATGAAGACGGCCGCGCCGAGTACGCCCAGGATCAGGGAGACCGGGACCTCGAACGGCATGATGATGGTGCGGCCGATCAGGTCGCACACCGTGGTGATCGCGATGCCCAGCAGGCAGACCCAGGGCAGGTTGCTGCGCAGGTCGTCACCGCGGACCATCGAGACGATATTCGGCACGATCAGGCCGAGGAATGGCAGGTTGCCGATGACCACGGTGACCACGCCGGTAGCGACCGCGATCAGCGCGGTGCCCAGCAGCATCACCTGGCGGTAGTTCAGCCCGACGTTGGTGGCGATTTCCTCGCCGAGCCCTGCTACGGTGAAGCGGTCGGCCACGATGTAGATGGCAATGGCGACGATGGCCACGATCCACAGCACCTCGTACTGCCCGCGGATCACCGAGGTGAAGGAACCAGCCAGCCAGATGCCCATGGACTGCAGCTTGTCGGTGGACAGCGCGAAGAAGGTGGAGAAGGCGCCGACCACGGAACCGAGCATGATGCCCACGATCGGCACGGTCAGCGAGGCCTTGAGCGAAATGCGCTGCAAGAACAGGAAGAAGATCATGGTGCCGATGAAGGCGAAGACAATCGCGACGCTCATCTTGGCCAGCAGCGACGCGCTGGGGAAGAGCACCAGCATGGTCAGCAGGCCCAGGCCCGCCCATTCGGTGGTGCCGGTGGTGGTCGGCTCCACGAAGCGGTTCTGGGTCAGCAGCTGCATCACCAATCCGCTCATGGCCATGGCCGCTCCGGCCAGTACCAGTGCAATGGTGCGCGGAATGCGGGTGACGGCGAACATCATCGCGCCGTCGTCCTTGCCGAAGATGTCGTAGACGCCGGTGAACAGGGAGAACGCCAGCAGCACCAGCACCCCGAGGATGCCCAATGCGAGTTTTCCGGAAAGGACCTTGCTCTTGGTCCGGGCCGGGGAGGTCGTGCTTGTCATTATGCCGCCGTGGAAATAAGTGGTGGGAAAACAGCTCTAGTGGCGAAGCCGGAATACGGCTTCGCCACTAGCTGGCTGGGGTGTCCGGAATGCTACTTGGCAGCTTCCAGCGCGTCAGCGAAAGTATTCAGGAACTCGGTGTAGGTCTGGATGCTCTCGTTGGTGTAGGTGTCAGCAGGCATGACGACAACCTGGGATTCCTTCGAGGCGGTGACATTCTGCAGCGCCTCGGACTTCTCCAGCAGGTCCTTTGCCGGCTGGTAGTCCGCACCGTCGGCTTCAACCGCTGCATCGCGGTCCATGACGATGATCCAGTCCGGGTTGGACTTGGCGATGGCTTCGACCGAAACGTCGTCGCCCTCGTGGTCGGTGGAGGATTCGTCGAGCTTCAGCGCCGGGGTCAGGCCCAGGAAGTCGAACATCGGGCCGACGGTGCGGCCGGTGGTAGGAGCCGAGTAGCCCAGCTCGCCGCCCGAGGCGATCAGGCCCATGACGGTCTGGTCCTTGTCGTAGGCATCGGTGACGCGCTTCTCGGCGGCTTCGAAGTCCTCAACGAGCTTTTTGGCCTCGGCCTGCTTGCCGAAGATCTCGCCCAGGGTGGTGACCTGGCGTTCCAGTTCGGTGTCAAATGGCTCGCCTTCGCGTGGGTCCAGCGAAATGATGGCGGCTTCCGGAGCCAGTTCCTTGAACTTCGCGGCGTGCTGGGTGTAGCGCTGGCCGTTGATGATCAGGTCAGGGTCGACGGTGACCACCGATTCCAGGTTCGGTTCCTTATGGCTGCCCAAGTCCAGGATGTTCTCGTCCTTGGTGTAGGAGATGGTATCCGGCATCAGCGAGACAGCGCCTGCGGTGAGCTTGATGCCCCAGGAATCCAAGGTCTCGAAGGTGCGGTTGTCGGTGGCAACGACAGACTTCGCGGGAACCTCGATCTTCTTCTCACCTTCATTGTCGGTGATGGTGACGGTCTTGGTGTCGCCAGCCTTGGCCTCAGCTGCCGTATCGGTAGCGGAACCGCAAGCGGTCAGGGACAGTGCGGCGATGCTCAGCAGTGCGGCAGCGCGAAGCTTCATGGAGGACATGTATTCCTTCTTCGGACAGCAACCGGCGTTGGTTGCGCTATTGAGTGATCTGATAATTAGCTTAGCCTTATCTGAGCGAATTAAGCCAAACGGCTCTTATGTTAGCTAGGTCACCCAAATGCGCGAATTGAAGGCCGGAACCGTCCGCAAATGCGGCTCTTGATGAGGCTTGCCCCAGCTGACTGGGCTATTTCAGGGAGAAATAACGATCATCGGCCTTGTTTAATTAGTGTCCGAAGGCATGGAGGAAGCTGCGTCAGGCAGCGTAATGAATTGCACCTCCAGCTCATTGCATGAGCCGAGCCATGGCGCAGATGCTGCCATTGATGCCCGTTTTGCGCGCCGGTATCAGGCTGCCGGGTAGGTCATCCGCGACTGCTGGTCGATCACCGCGCCCGGGCTCAGCTCGGCAGGTTTGGCCGGATGCCCATCGATGATGTGGAATACCTCGGCACCGCGGGCCAGCAGATGATCAGCAATGATCCTGCGATGGCAACGCCACCATACGGCTTCGGCGCACATGATCGCGGTCTTCTGGCCGGCGGCCCGCGCCTGCAACCGCTGGAGCGCCTGCAGGAAATCGTCCCCGAGGGCATGGTCGGCGTAATTATGGAAGCTGCGGTTCGTCCACCATGCGTTGACTGCGAAATCGACGCTTCGGCTCACAGGACGCCTGCCGGTCAGCGCTTCCTCGCGGTGCAGGCTGATTCCCGCCGTGCTCAAGGAGGCTTCCAAGGCATCCGCATTGAACTGCGGGAATTTGCGGGAGCCGGCCAGTTTGCGGACATCCACAACATTCGTGATTCCGTACTGCGTTAGCAGTGCGAGGAAATCTTCGATGGATCGTGCCGAATGTCCAATGGTGAAAATTCCGGCGGGCAAAATGCTGGCTCCTTGGGTGGGGAAGGGGCGGGGCTAATGCTGATCGTGCTTGGCGGAGCTGAGGACTAGTTGGAGCAGCTCTTCGACTTCGGCAGCACGGGACTGCCAGTAGCCGGTATCGAGCCCGAAGCCGAGCGTTGCTTCATCGGCGCGTTTCTTGAAATAGTCCCGGTGGTCCTCCAGCGCATTGGCCAGGTCCGCGAATTGGTCATTGCTCAGTTCCAAGTTCAAGGTTCTCTGCTTCATGAGCTTCATCCTGGGTCGAGTGCGAATTCTATGAACCCGAGCGTACGCCCATTGCCAGCCGAAATGACCGCTATCAAGCTGGCACTCAGAAAGTCGTCGCCGGGGCTCGCCGGGAATAGGCTCGTGGCAGGCCTTGTTGTGCCGAATACGAGCATCGATCAGAAGGAGCAGTTCATGGCTGAAGAAAATCGAGTAGTTCTCATTGGCGGACATGGGAAGGTTGCCCTGCTGGCAGCGCCCAAGCTGGTTGGGCGCGGCTACGCGGTCAACTCGCTGATCCGCAACCCGGAGCATGCAGCCGACATCAGCGCCACGGGCGCCACCCCAGTAGTCATCGACATCGAAAGCGCTGGCGTGGATCAGTTGGCCCAGGCCTTTTCCGGTGCCAGCGCCATCGTCTTCTCCGCAGGTGCCGGTGGCGGCAACGAGCATCGCACCCGCGCTGTGGACTATGACGCCGCGGTGCGTTCCATGCAGGCCGCCAAGCAGGCCGGCGTGGACCGCTTCGTGATGGTCTCCTACAGCCGCGCCCTGGTGGATGTGAACAGCCTGGATCCGGCCAACTCGTTCTACACCTATGCCAAGGCCAAGCACGACGCCGACGCGTACTTGCGCGGCACGGAGCTGGACTACACGATCCTGGGCCCGGGGGCGCTGACCCTGGAACCGGCCAGCCAGCGCGTGGTGCTGGCTGACAAGGCGGGCAAGGTGAGCGGAGCGGACGTTGAAGGCGAGGCATCGCAGACCTCGCGCGAGAACGTCGCCGAAGTGATCACCCATGTGGTGGCCAATAATGCAGCACGCCGCTCCACCGTGAACTTCTACAACGGCAACATGCCGATCGTGGAAGCGATCGTCTAGTAAAGCGCAGCCGCAGCCCTGCCTCCGCAACGGGGGCAGGGCTGTTCTGCATCTGCGGATGAAAGTTCTGCGGCTTCCACTGAGTGGATGCGGAGCCTTCTGCCTGCGGGCAAGCGGTGGGATCATGTGCCCATGACCAAACTAGAACCCGCTGCGAATCACTACGGGCGCGATGTCTCGAACAGGATCGGGAGCGCCGGACCTGCCCTGTTCGAGCAGTACCCGCTGCTGGACAAGCTGTGGGAGGACGCCAAGCAGCTTCTCGCGGTCCGGAGCAATGATGCGCACACCCTGTATTCGGTGTCCTTGGCCCAGCAGCTGCTGGGCCATCACCCGCAAGCCGATGCCAATATCGTGCTGCCGGCCATGCTGCTGCACGATATCGGCTGGTCTGCCGTGGATCCGGCCCTCGTGCTGGGCGCGATCGCACCGGGTGCGGGCAATGCCGAGCTGGTGCTGCAGCATGAAAAGGAAGGCGCCAAGCTGGCCAGGCGGCTGCTGGCGGGCCAGGGCGTGGCATCGGCGGATATCGAGCGCATCGTATTCATCATCGACGGCCACGACTCCCGCAAGGAATCCACCAGCATCGAGGATTCCTTGGTCAAGGACGCGGACAAGCTATGGAGGCTGACCGGCCATGGGCTGGATACCATCATGGACTGGTTCGGCCTGACCCGCAGCCAGGCTTTCACGCTGGTGGAATCGCGGGTTGCCGGACATCTCTCTACCGAGCAGGCCCGAAGCATGGCCAGCGGATTCATCGCGGTGGAGCGTGCCAACATGCTGCCGCAGCGGCTCTTGCTCGACGGCCGGTAGCTGCCACTTCCCCCGGCGGCCAGGCGCCCTGGACCGCCGGGGCCATGGCGCATCGGGCCAAGGGGACTAGTGTGGGCCTTGGCGGCACGTGCAACGAGGGGCATGAGCAGATTTCCTACAGGAGGCATCAATGGCCGGTGGCAGTTCGCAGCCAGGGCGCAGCGTCACATCGAAGATCCTGGCGATCCTGGCCGCATTCGAAACGACCAGGAGATCGCTGAGCCTGACCGAGATCTCCGTGGCGGCGGACCTGCCGCTATCCACCACCCACCGCCTGGTTGGCGAGCTTGTCGAGTCCGGGATGCTCAGCCGCTCGGCCAACGGCGGCATCCAGCTGGGCCTGCGGCTGTGGGCGATAGCCCAGAACACCGGCCGGCAACTTCGCGATACGGCCCGGCCCTATGTGCAGGACCTGTTCTCGTTGACCGGTGAGACCAGCCAGCTGGCCATCCGGGATGGGAACATGACGCTGTATATCGACCGCGTCTATGGCACCAAGCGCATTGCACGGGCCTCGCGCGTTGGCGGACGCCTGCCGCTGCACGCGACCGCCGTGGGCAAGGTCATCCTGGCATTCTCCGAACCCTGGGTTGCCGACGCGTACCTGGAACTGCCGCTGCAGAAGATGACCGCGCATACCCGCAGCTCCGCAAAGCAGCTGCGCGAGGAGCTGGGCCGGGTCCGTGAGAACGGCTATGCCACCACCAATGAGGAAGTCCGGCTGGGTACCTCGTCGATAGCGGTGCCGGTATTCCATACCGGCCGGTTGGGCTGCTCCATCGGGCTGGTCATTCCGACCTCCCACGCCGCGAACATGGACCGCTTCCTGCCGGTGCTCCATGGAACCTCCCAGCGCCTGGAAGCCGCGACCGTGCATATTCCGCTGGAAACATTGCTGGGCATCATATCCGGCCCCGACATGAATGTTCCCGAGGAAGACCTCTCGGAAGAAGGATAAGGGCCCGGAGAAAGACAGCTTCCACTGGATGGAAGACCAGTCTTTGCTTGGGGTGTGGCGTGGGTAACACTTGGGTTAGTGAATGCGGCACGGGAAACACCGTGCATCATCGATTTCCCAAGGAGCAGTTCCATGACGAGCACCCCAGCCATCTCGGGCGGATGCCCCATGGGCTTCGGCGCCGAAGCGCCGGCAGGCCATCACGGGTACGAGCCGTTTGCGATGGAGAATCCCTTCCCGTCCTACGCGAAGATGCGCAGCGAACAGCCGGTCATGTTCGACGAGCGAACCGGCCTGTACGTTCTGACCCGCTATGACGATGTGAAGGCCGTCTTCGAGGACTGGGAGACCTTCTCCTCGGAGAATGCGCAGGCCCCGGTCCGCAAGCGCGGCCCGCAGGCTGCCAGGATCATGGACGAGGGCGGATTCACCACCTACTCCGGACTCTCCGCCCGCCGCCCGCCGGAGCACACCCGCATCCGCGCGATTGCGCAAAAGGCGTTCACCCCCAGGCGCTTCAAGGCCCTGGAGCCAATGATCCGCCAGAACGTGCGCAGCGCCATCGAGCAAATGCTCGCCCGCGGCGAGGGCCACGCGGAAATCGTTACCGACCTGGCCTACTCGCTGCCGACCATCACCATCGTGACCCTGATCGGCGCAGATATCTCCAAGGTCGACACCTACAAGCGCTGGAGCGACTCCCGCGCGGCCATGACCTGGGGGGACTTGAGCGACGAGGAGCAGATCCCGCACGCCCACAACCTCGTCGAATACTGGGACGAATGCCAGAAGCTGGTCGCCGAAGCCCATGGAACCGGGCGCGACAGCCTCACCACCGATCTGGTCAAGGCGCAGCGCGAAGGCGCAGAGATTTCCGACCACGAAATCGCCTCGCTGCTCTACTCGCTGCTTTTCGCCGGCCATGAGACCACCACGACGCTGATCTCCAACTGCGTGCGCGTGCTGCTTGAGCACCACGACGCGTGGGAAGCGCTCGTCGCCGAACCGAAGCAGATCCCCAAGGCCATCGACGAGGTGCTGCGCTACTCCGGCTCCATTGTCGGCTGGCGCCGCAAGGCCCTGGCGGACACCGAAATCGCCGGCGTGCAGATCCCGCAGGGCGCAGAGATCCTGCTGCTGATGGGCTCGGCCAACCGCGACGAGGCCCGCTTCGAGAACGGCGAGGACTTCGATATCACCCGTGCCAACGCCCGCGACCACCTGTCCTTCGGTTTCGGCATCCACTACTGCCTGGGCAATATGCTCGCGAAGCTGCAGGCGAAGATCGCGCTGGAAGAACTGACCAGCGCACTGCCGCAGCTCGAACTGGTGGACGGGGATTCCATCACCTTCCGCAAGAACATTTCCTTCCGCGTCCCGGACTTCGTGAATGTCACGCTGAACGCGGATCCCGATTCGCTGAAAGAGGCCTAGAGATGAGCAGCAACGAATTCATTGAGTTCTTCGACGGCGGCAAGGCGCCGACCCTCGACTCCCTGGGCGGCAAGGGGGCTTCCCTGGTCACCATGACCGCCGCGGGCATGCCGGTGCCCCCGGGATTCGTGGTCAACACCCAGGCCTTCCGCACCTTCATGCACTCCGGGCTCTCCGAGGCGATTGCTCAGCAGCTCAAGGGCCTGGACCCGGAGGATGTCCAGGCGGCGGACGCCGCCAGCGCGGCCATCCGCGAAATCATCCTCTCCCGTCCGGTTCCCGCCGAGCTGGGCAACGCAACCAAGGAGGCCTACGCGCAGCTGCAGTCCCGCTTTGAAAGCGAAGTGCCGCTGGCGGTGCGTTCCTCGGCCACCGCGGAGGACCTGCCCGATGCTTCTTTCGCCGGACAGCAGGACACCTACCTCTGGCTGAACGGCTACCCCCAGGTCGCAGAGCACATCCGCGCATGCTTCGCGTCGCTGTACACCACCCGTGCGATCATCTACCGCATCAAGAACGAGATCCCCGATGAAGGATTGTGCATGGCGGTGGTCGTGCAGAAGATGGTCAATGCCAAGACCGCAGGCGTGGCCATGACCCTGGATCCGACCAACGGCGACCGCTCCAAGATCACCGTGGACGCATCCTGGGGAGTTGGCGAAATGGTCGTCTCGGGCACCGTCACCCCGGATAACATCCAGCTGGACAAGGTCACCTTGGCCGTGATCCATGAGCATGTCGGCGACAAGCATGCCGAGATGGTCCCCGATGCGGCCACCAACACCCTGGTGGAACGCGAAGTCGAGGAAGCACGACGCAACGTGCGTTGCCTCTCCGACAACGAGCTGGCCGCCGTGGCCCAGCTGGCCAAGCGCGCCGAGAAGCACTACAAGGCGCCGCAGGATATCGAATGGGCGATCGACGCGGATCTGCCCGACGGCGAAAACCTGCTGCTTTTGCAGTCCCGGCCGGAAACGGTCCACTCGGCCAAGGCCACCGAAGCCAAGCCCAAGAGCACCGGCTACTCATCCTCCCCGGGATTCGGCTCCATCACCGCATCGCTGACCAGGATCAGCGGCTAGCACGCACTGAAGTTTTCCACCCGCGCTTTCCCTTACCCCTTGAAAGGGTGCATGACCATGACAATGAAGTCGTTCCCCAAGCCATCCGATTTGCCGGTACCAGCAGGTGCCGAAGGATGGGAAGAGATCTACCCGTACTACCTGGTGTTCCAAGACGAGCTTAAGGAACAAGAAGATGCCAAGTTCTGGTTCTGCGACTCCTCGCACTGGCCAACGGTCTTCAAGCCCTTCGAGACCATTGGCGGCGAATTCGCGGTCAAGTGCCTGGGCCAGTACAACGCCCGCCACCTGATGATCCCGAATGCCAACGGCATCGACTTCCGCGTGCACTTAGGCTACCTGTACATGTCCCCGATACCGGTGCCCGAGGACCAGATCGCGGCCCGCGTCCCGGAATTCGAGGCGCGCATCGGCCACTACTTCGGCGACTGGGAAAACAAGCTGGCGGCCTGGCACGAGAAGGTCAAGGGCACCATCGCGGACATGGAAGAACTGCGCTTCGACCCGCTGCCTGAAATTGTTCCGTTCCAGGACATCGAGAACGGCGTGGGCAAGGACGGCTCGCAGATCCTGCTGGATAACTACGACCGGCTGATCTCGCTCACCTACCAGAATTGGCAGTACCACTTCGAGTTCCTGAACCTGGGCTACATCGCCTACCTGGACTTCTTCAACTTCTGCAAGGAAGTCTTCCCGAACATCCCCGACCAGTCCATCGCCACCATGGTGCAGGGCGTGGACATGGAGCTGTTCAAGCCCGATGACGAGCTCAAGTCGCTGGCCCTGCTGGCCGTCGAGCTCAAGCTCTCGGGTCTCTTCTCCAACACCGATGACCCGCAGGCCACCCTGGCGGCCATCGCCGCGGCCCCGGGTGGCGAGCGCTGGATCGCCCAGTGGGAAGCAGCCCACGAGCCATGGTTCAACTTCACCATCGGCAACGGCTTCTACGGCCATGACAAGTACTGGAACGAGCACCCGCAGATCCCGCTGAGCTTCATCGCCGACTACATCCGCCGCGTTGAGGAAGGCGCGCAGATCCTGCGTCCCACCGAAAAGCTGATTGCCGAGAAGGAACGCATCGTCGAGGAATACAGCGACCTGCTGGATTCCGAGACCGCCGAGGTCTTCGAGGCCAAGCGCTCGCTGGCTGCTACTGCCTACCCCTATGTGGAGAACCACAACTTCTACATCGAGCACTGGACCATGGGCGTCTTCTGGCGCAAGATCCGCGAGCTTTCGCGGATGATGGCCGATGCCGGGGTCTTCGAGGATCCCGAAGACCTGCTCTACCTGGGCCGCAACGAGTTGCGCGATGTCATCTTCGATCTGGTCACCTCCTTCGGCATCGGCGCCGGCGAGCCTATCGCCGCGGTAGCCCTGCCGAAGAAGATCGCCAAGCGCCGCCAGATCGTCGACGCGCTGAAGACCGCACGCCCGGCACCGGCACTGAACACCCCGCCGGAATCGATCACCGAGCCATTCACCCGCATGCTGTGGGGCATCACCACCGAACAGGTGCAGTCGTGGCTGGGCAATGACGAGGATGCCCAGGAAAACGTCCTCAAGGGCATGGCCGCCTCGCCAGGCGCTGTCGAGGGCGTGGCACGGGTGATCATGCACGCCGACGACCTGGGCCAGATCCAGCCGGGCGAAATCCTGGTGGCGCCGATCACTGCGCCGAGCTGGGGACCGATCTTCGGCAAGATCAAGGCAACGGTCACCGACATCGGCGGCATGATGTCCCACGCGGCGATCGTTTGCCGTGAATACGACCTGCCAGCCGTGACCGGTACCGGCAGCGCATCGACCACCATCAAGACCGGCGACCGCCTTCGGGTGGATGGCGGCAAGGGAACCGTGGAAATCCTGGTGGACAGCCCCGTCTTGACCGGGCCCGGAGCCCATTCGCACAACCACGGCTAAGACCTTCCTGGTACCCCAAACCAGGAATACCCCCGGGTGCCGGCCCAGCCCCCAAGGGCCGGCACCCATCCCACCAAGAATCTTTTCTTCTGTTGAAAGGCACGATCCATGAGCAGCTCACCAACGGTGCTGATCACCGGAGCCGCCGGCGGACTGGGCCGGGCCTTCGCCCTCGGGTTCGCCGAACGCGGCTACCGGGTAGCCGCCGCCGACATCGACCTAGCGGGCACCGAGCAGACCGTGCAGCTGGTTCGCGAGGCCGGCGGGCAGGCCGCGGCCTTCGAAGTAAATGTCACCGACCCGCAATCCACCGACAAGATGGCGGACGGCGCCGCCGAATTCGCTGGCGGGCACATCGACGTGCTGATCAACAACGCCGCGATCTACGCCACCGTGACCCGCTCGCTGTTCGAGGACATCGACCCCGGCGAATGGGACAAGGTCATGGGCGTGAACCTCAAGGGCCCCTGGATGGTCACCCGCGCGGTCTCCCCGTTCCTGGCCGCCGGATCACGGGTGATCAACCTGGCCAGCGCCACCGTGTACTCCGGCTCCGAGCAGTGGGCCCACTACGTGGCTTCCAAGGGCGGCGTCATCGCCCTGAGCCGGGTGATGGCCAAGGAACTGGGCCGGCGGGAAATCACCGTGAACACCATCGCGCCGGGGTTCACCCTCACCGAAGCAAGCCTGGGGCTGATGGAAGACGCGGCCAGCTACGGCGTGGACCGCGGGGCGCTGAAGCGGGCTAGCCAGCCCGCCGATATCGTCGGAGCCGCACTCTTCCTGGCCGGCCAGGACTCCTCCTTCATCACCGGGCAAACGCTCGTCGTTGACGGCGGACGCCAATTCATCTGATTCATGCTTCATCGGACAAGACTTCAATCACCAAATTAGGAGTGATCATCATGGCGACAGTAAATTTCACTGATTTCGAAGGCAATGCACGCAGCATCGAGGCCAACACCGGCGACTCGGTGATGGAAACCGCTGTACGCAACGGTGTCGAAGGCATCGTTGGCGAATGCGGCGGCTCGCTATCCTGCGCCACCTGCCACGTTTTCGTTGCCGAGAATGACCTGGATTCGCTGGAGCCAATGAGCGAGATGGAAGACGAGATGCTCTACGGCACCGCGGAAGACCGCGAAGACAACTCGCGGCTGTCCTGCCAGATCAAGATGTGCGAAGGGCAAACGATCAACGTCACCACCCCGGAAACCCAGGTGTAGCCATGAAAACCGCAACCGCCGTATCCACCGCCGGCGCCCCGGCCCCAGAGGCGCAAACAGCCACCGGCCTGCTGATTGTCGGCGCTTCCCAGTCCGGCGTCCAGCTAGCGATCTCGCTGCGCGCGCTGGGCTATGACGAGCACATCACGCTGCTCGGGGATGAAGACCACCGCCCCTACCAGCGTCCGGCGCTGTCCAAGGAATTCCTGCAGGACAAGATCGGCAGCGAGTCGCTGATCTTCCGCTCCAACGAGTACTGGGACGAGCACAACGTCACCCTGGTCAAGGGCGAGCGCATCGAGGAAATCGCCTCCAATGCGGATGGCTCCGGCGTCGCAGTGGGCAGCTCCGGCACCCGCTACCCGTACACCCGTCTGGCGCTGGCGGTGGGCGCGCGCCCACGCCGCTTCGAAGCAGAAGGCAGCGGACTGCACGGCGTGGTGTACCTGCGCAACGCCGACGACGCCCTGCACCTGAAGGACCTGGCCCCGAAGGCCACCGACGTGGTGGTCATTGGCGGCGGATTCATCGGCCTGGAAGCAGCCAGCTCGCTGCAGGCCATGGGCAAGAAGGTCACCGTGCTGGAATACGGGCCACGCCTGGTGGGCCGCGCCGTGGGCGAGGACACCAGCAGCTACTTCCTGCGCAAGCACCGGGAACGGGGGCTCGATATCCACCTCGACGCCCGGGTGCGCAAGATCCACGGCGCAAGCGGCCACGTGAGCGCCGTCGAATTGGAATCCGGGGAAATGATCGACGCGCAAATCGTGCTGGTCGGCATCGGCGTCATTCCGAACACCGAGCTCGGCGAAAAACTCGGCCTGCGCATCGATAACGGCATCGTCGTCGACCACGCGGCCCTGGCTTCGGATGGCCACACGCTGGTAGTCGGCGACGTGGCCAATATGCCCAACCCGGTGCCCGGCGCCCCTGAAGGCGAGCGGATCCGCTTGGAATCGGTGAACAACGCCGTGGAGCACGCCAAGGTGGCCGCCTACGCCCTGATGGGCCAGCGCGAAGCCTACGCCGGCATCCCATGGTTCTGGTCCAACCAGGCCGACATGAAACTGCAGATCGCCGGCCTGTCCATGGGCTTCGACAAGATGGTGAAGCGTGAAGTACCCCAGAAGGGGAAATTCACCGTGCTGTACTACCGCGAAGGCCAGATCATCGCGGCCGACTGCGTGAACGCGCCATTGGATTTCATGGCGGTAAAGCAGGCCCTGGCGGCCGGGAAGAACATCGACCCGCAAGCTGGCGCCGATGCCGCTGTCCAACTCAAGACCCTGATTGCCTGAGGACATCATGACCACTCTGAACGAGACCCGGCCACTGCCTGCGCAGGGCTCCATCAACACCAGGCCCATTGCCCTGGATGAGCACTTCGACGGTGAACTGGATAAGATCTGGGCCGCGGTGGAACCGGAAACCCGTGCCCGCGGCAACGACATCCACCTGCCGATTTCGCTGTCCTTCGCCCGTCGCCTGTGCGACGCCTATCCGGAAGCGGACCGCACCCTGGTGCTGGTTTCCACCCTGCTGCACGACACCGGCTGGGCCCACGTGGATGAAGAAAAGATCATCTCCGACGGCTTCCGCGGCGACTGGCGCAAGGCGGACATCCGCTACGAGCACGAGCGCGAGGGCTGCGAAGTGGCCCGGCGCGTGCTGCCGCCGCTGGGCTATGGCGCGCAGTTCGTCGAGGCCGTCTGCGCGATCATCGATGGGCATGACACCCGTGCGGTGGCCTATTCGCTGGAGGATGCGCTGATGCGCGACGCGGATCGGCTGTGGCGCTTCGACCAGGCGGGCATCGCACTGGCGTCGGGCTGGTTCGGCCAGGACCCGAGCACCTACACCGACCGGCTGGAAACCGAGATCATCCCGGAGCTGATCACCGAGGCGGCCGTGGCCATGGCCACCGCTGACCTGGCCCGCTCCCGGTCGCTGCTGCGGACCAAGGCCCTGCGATGAGCGCGGCCGCAAGCACCCGCGACAGCTTGGCGATCCCGTACCGCCATGTCGATACGCATTTCATTGACGGGGGATGGGTTGGCTCTGCGGGAACCGGGCGCATCGAGGTCACCGATCCGGCCACTGGGCAAGTATGGGGCTCGGTCCCGGCAGGCACCAGCCAGGACGTCGACCGCGCGGTGGGTGCCGCGCACGCCGCTTTCCGCGGTGAGCCGTGGCGAAGCTACTCGCCTTCGGATCGTGCGGCCTTGCTGCTGCGCATCGCTGAAGAAGTGGAGGCCCGGGCCACCGAGCTGTCGCTAACCAATACCTTGGAAAACGGCTCCCCGATTTCTGAAACCGGGGGAGCGGCCGCCAATGCCGCCGGAATCTTCCGCTACTTCGCAACGCTGGCTCCATTGCTGGAAAACGAGGACCTGCGCCCATTCCCGAACGGGTCCGGGGAATCCCTGGTCCGCCGTGATCCGGTGGGGGTCTGCGCGCTGATTGCCCCTTGGAACTTCCCCATCAACCTGATGGTGATCAAGCTGGCCCCGGCCTTGCTGGCAGGGTGCACCGTGGTCATGAAACCAGCTTCGCCAACACCGCTGTCCTTCCGCATCATCATGGATGCCATGGCTGCCGCCGGAGTGCCAGCGGGCGTCGCCAACCTGGTCACCGGGCCGGGGCGCATGGGCGATGAACTGGTTCGCCATCCGCTGGTCTCCAAGGTCGCATTCACCGGGTCCACGCCGGTGGGGCGCAAGATCGCCGCGGCCTGCGGCGAGCTGCTGCGGCCGGTCACCTTGGAACTGGGCGGCAAGTCCAGCGCCTTGGTGCTGCCGGATGCCGATCTGGAGGTGCTCAGTTCGCGGCTGATCCGCTCGTGCATGCGCAATACCGGGCAGACGTGCTACATCTCCACCCGGATCCTGGCCCCAGCGCAGCGCTACGACGACGTCGTGGAGACGGTGCGCGCAACGATTTCCGCAGGAACCCAAGGGGACCCGTTGCAGGCCGGCACGGTGTTCGGCCCTTCGGCCAACGGGAGCCAGTACGAGACGGTCCTGGAGTACCTCGCATCGGGCCATGCGCAAGGCGCGCAGGCGGTGACCGGTGGCCGCAAGGCCATGATGGAGGCCGAGCTGGCCGGCGGATATTTCATCGAGCCAACCGTTTTTGCCGGTGTCACCCCGGACATGAGGATATCGCGCGAGGAAATCTTCGGACCGGTGATCACCGTGCTCAAGTACCAGGATGAAGCCGAGGGCATTGCCCTGGCGAATAACACCGAATTCGGGTTGGGCGGCCTGGTCTTCGGTGCCGACGAGCAGCATGCGGTGCAGGTCGCTGACCGGATCGATTCGGGCAGTGTGGGCATCAACTTCTTCGCCTCGAACCATGCGGCGCCATTTGGCGGGCGCCATGACTCCGGCCTGGGCGCCGAATACGGGCCCGAGGGCCTCTCGGCGTACCTGAGCTACAAGTCCATCCATCGCCAGGTCCGCTAGCAAGAACACCGGCCGGCAAGCAGCGCAGCAGGGTGTCCCGGGCCAGATGGCCCGGGACGCCCTGCTGCCCTTTTCTGGCCGCGGCGCTGGCCGTGGAAAGCGCCTTGGAATCATTGGAACCCCAGGTCAAATACGATACATGGAGATTTAAAAGAAGGCTTCCGCTGGGTGGAAGATTCACGTGGTGCTTCCCCGCAGAAGGGCGCAGGCTTGCTACTAGTCCTCAACGTGTTCCGCATCACAATCAAGCGGGCATGAAGAACTTTTCCGGATGATCGGCAGCGACAGTGCAGTTCCTGCTTGAAGATCATGCGACCCAGCTAAGGAGCTCCAGGATGCAGTACCACCACGACGGATATGTCGGCCGCAACCCTCGTATCAGGAATGCAGAAGGTACGGGACTGAACCGTACTGCTGAACTGCCCGAGACGATGGATGTGCTCATTGTCGGTGCCGGACCGGCCGGCATCGTCCAGGCCGCCCAGTTGACCGAGTATCCCGAGGTCCACACCCGCATCATCGAAGCCCGCCCGGAGCGGCTGGCCGCGGGCCGCGCCGACGGCCTGTTCCCGCGCAGCTGCGAAACCTTCCAGGCCTTCGAGTTCTACGACGAGATCGCGCACGAGGCAGCGCACATGCGCGAGATGAGCTTCTGGGGTCCGCATCCGCAGAACCCTGCCGAAATTGCCCGTGGCGCCCGTGCTGATGATCCGCCGGCATATGTCAGCGAATTCCCGATCCTCACCGTCAACCAGGCCCGCGTGATCGACTACTTCGCAGAGCGCGCAGAAAACGGCCCGGCCCGCATCAACATCAACTACGGTGTCGAATTCCTGGACCTGGTGGTCCACGATTCCGGCGAGTATCCGGTAGAAGTCCGCATCAATGACGAGCACGGCATCGAGCGCACGGTGCGCGCCAAGTATGTTGTCGGTTGCGACGGCGCGCGGAGCAAGGTGCGCAGCTGCATCGACGTCGAGGTGGTCACCGACCCTGCCGACCAGGCCTGGGCAGTGATCGACATGCTGGCCAACACCGACTTCCCGGACTTCCGCACGCGCAGCGGCATCCAGTCCGACAAAGACGGATCCATCCTGCTGATTCCCCGCGAAGGCGGCTTCCTGACTCGCTTCTACGTGTCGCTGGATACCCCGAACGACCAGAACCGGGCGCAGGTCCGCGCCACCACCGCGGAAGAAGCCATCGCCCGCGCCAACCGCATCCTGCACCCGTACTCGGTGGATGTGCGCGAGGTGACCTGGTTCAGCATCTACGAGGTGCGCCACTCGGTGGCCCAGAGCTTCGATGATGTCGCCGCGAAAAATGATCCATCGCTGAACCCGCATGTGTTCATCGCCGGCGATGCCTGCCATACGCATAGCGCCAAGGCCGGCCAGGGCATGAACGTTTCCATCCAGGACGGGTGGAACCTGTCCTGGAAGCTGGGCCAGGTGCTCACCGGGCGCAGCGACGAGTCGCTGTTGAAGACCTATAACGAAGAGCGCCAGGATGTTGCGCAGAAGCTCATCGACTACGACAAGGAATGGTCTGCGATGATGTCGCGCAGCCCGGAGGAAATGGAAGGCCCGCACGAGATCATCGACTTCTTCGTGAAGACCGCCAACTTCCCCGGCGGCTTCGACACCAAGTACGAGCTGTCCACGCTGACCGGCGGGACCGCGCACCAGAAGCTGGCCGAAGGCTTCCCGGTGGGCATGCGCTTCAAATCCGCGCAGGTCTCCCGCGTCTGCGATACCACCACGGTGCAGCTCGGGCACCACTTCCGTGCCGATGGGCGCTGGAGGCTCTACGCCTTTGCCGACGAATCGGGGCAAGAGCTCGAACAGCTGGCGCAATGGCTGGAGAATTCTGCCGATTCGCCAATTACCGCGTACACCGCTGAGGGCCAAGACATCGACAGCGTATTCGACGCCAAGGTGATCTACCAGCAGGACTACCATGAGGTGGAAATCAACAAGGTGCCACGGCTGTTCCTGCCGAAGGTGGGCCAGGTCCAGATCACCGACTGGGAGAAGGTCTATGCCGCGATCCCGCATCAGGATATCTTCACCGAGCGCAAGATCGACCGGGCCGGAGCCCTGGTTGTCGTCCGCCCGGACATGTATGTCGCCCAGGTCTTGCCGTTGACTGCCCGCGCGGAACTGGCCGAGTTCTTCTCGAAGAACATGGCTTTGCCGAAGGTGCCTGAATTCTCCTAGGCCAATCCGGTCCTCGATGGAGAGCAGGGCAAGAAGAAAACCCCGGTGCCGAAGCACCGGGGTTTCCTTTTGTCATCACTCGCACCTTCATGAGGTACTTATAACTCTAGGACGGCTGACTGTGAGCGCGCTGGGCTGAGCCTGCCATTTGGCTTGGCATTCAGAGACCCGCCGGAACGACGGCCGCCGGAGTCATGGGAAAGCCGGTCACGGTCTTGGGCCGCGGGGGAGCGTAGGTGCGCACCTTGGAGGTGCTCAGCCCCATGCGGACCAGCGACTCCGCGATGGTCACCGCTGCGCGCACGCCATCAACAATTGGCACGCCGGTGGCCAGCCGCACCTGTTCCTCCAGCTCGGCCATGCCGCCGCAGCCCAGGCAGATCACTTCGGCCTTGTCGTGCTCCACGGCCTGGCGGGATTGCTCGACGATGGCCGCTACCGCGCGCTGCGGATCGGATTCCAGTTCCAGCACGCCCAGCCCGCTGGCGCGCACCGAGGCGAGCCGGTCGGTCAGGCCGGCCAGTTTCAGCCGGTCCTCGATCAGCGGCACCGTGCGGTCCAGCGTGGTGACCACCGAATACTTGTGGCCGAGGAATTGCGCCGTGGAGGCGGCGGCTTCGGTAATGTCCACGACCGGGACATCCAGCAGTTCCTGCAGGCCCTCGCGGCCGTGCTCGCCGTAGCCTGCTTGGATGACCGCGTCGAATGGCTCGGTGTAGCGGACCACCTTGTCCATTACGGCGATGGCCGCCAGATAGCTTTCGAAATTGCCTTCGCAGGAGTCCGCCCCGAAATCCGGGGTCAGCTCGACGATCTCGGTGCCGGGCGAGGCGACCTGCCGTGCGGAATCCCCGATGGCGCGGGTCATGGACTGCGTGGTGTTGACGTTCAGGATCAGAATGCGCATGAGTTGTCCTAATGGGTTGGTGCCACGGCGATCGGCTCGCCATCGATGTCTGCCAGATCGTGCTGGCGCTTGGCCAAGGCCAGGTAGGCCAAGGCGCCGGCGCCCGAACCCAGGAACCAGGCGAACGGGCCGACCACGTGCAAGGCGGGGACGAAGGCCAGCACCAGTGCGATCACCGAGCTGATCACCAGTGCCCCGACGGCCCGGTAGTTCACGCCGCGGGTGAAGTAGTAGGTGCCTTCGGCATCCGAGCGGTACAAGTCCATGACGTTGATCCGGGCTTTGCGGATCAGCCAGTAGTCGGCCATGATGATGCCGAACAGCGGGCCGAGCAGCGCGCCCAGGCCGCCCAGGAAGTAGTTGATGATCTCGGGGGAGTTGTACAAGTTCCAGGGCAGGATGACCAGGCCGATGACTCCGGAGATCAGTGCGGCGGTGCGGAAGTTCAGCTTCTTCGGGAGCAGGTTGGTCAATGCGTAGGTCGGTGCCACGAAATTGGCCATCAGGTTCACCGCGATGGTCAGCACCAGCAGGGCGGCGGAGGCCAGCAATAGCAGCAAGGTGTTCGGGATCGCGCCCACAATATCCGACGGCGAGGTGATGACCTGGCCGTTGATGGAGAACTGCGTACCGGTCAGGACCACCACGATGGCGCCGAAGAACATCATGTTCAGCGGGATGCCGAAGAAGTTGCCCTTCACGATCGCCTTCTTGGAGGATGCGCCACGGGTGAAGTCGCAGAAGTTCAGGACGAAGGTGCCGTAGATCGAGACCCACAGGGCGGCTGCGCCGAACATCGCGGTCCACATCTCGATGCCGGTCTTCGATTCGCCGGTGCTCATCGAGACGTTGAAACCCGATTCGAAGAGCATCCAGATGGCCAGGCCCAGGAAGGTGGCCAGGATGACCGGGCCAGCGAAGGCCTCGTACTTGCGGATCATCTCCATGCCGTAGCTGACGATGACCAGCTGCACCGCCCAGAGGGCGACGAAGCAGATCCAGCCCAGGGCGTTCAGTCCCAGGAAGCTGGTCTGCTCCAGGGCTGCGGACCCCGGGGCCACGGCAATCACCATGACGGCGAGGACCTGGGCGGCGAGGTAGGTCTGGATGCCGAACCAGGCAATGGCCACGGCCCCGCGCAGCAGCGCGGGAATCTGGGCGCCGTTGATGCCGAAGGCGATGCGGCTCATCACCGGGAAAGGGACACCGGTTTTCTCGCCCATGAACCCCGAGAAGTTCAGCAGCGCGAAGAGCAGGACCGCTCCAATGCCCAGCGCGCCGAGGATCTGCCAGCCGCTCATGCCCAGCGCGAAGAGCCCGATGGCGAAGGTGTAGTTGCCCAGCGAGTGCACGTCGTTGGCCCACAGGGTGAAGATGCTGTAAGAGCTCCAGGTGCGCCCGGAGCGGGTGGTTGGTGCCAGGTCCTGGTTGTAGAGCGACGCGCTCAACTCGAAGGGATTGGCCCGGTCGATAGCGGGCCGGTTTTCCTGCGGTGCGGCCTCGGGCACCATTTCAGGGGTCTTTTGCGACATGATGGACATCCTTGTCAAAGGGTCATGCATCCGGGCAGGCGCATTCGGGCGCACTGCGGCAAGGGAAGATGACAGATCTGGGGAAGCGGAGCGTTCAGGGGAACGGCCCGTGCCTGCCTGCGGGGACGCAGGACAGGTAGGCGGGCCCGCTTACGGGTAGATCGGCTGTCCGAAATTAACGTAGAACTCGGCCGGCGAGCCGAGAAGCGGCATGGCCGGGCGCGGCGCAACGGCAAGCCGCTGTGCGCTGTGCGTGATGCACGGTGGAAAAAGCATGGCTGCTCCTGAGCTAGGAAGTCACTCCGAGATATGTGCCAGGTGAGTAACCACCACTGTATGCACTGGATCACATTCCCGCAATAGAAAATGATAATTTCACCAGATGGTATTTTGGCCGGATTCCGGAGCCTTTTATTCCATTCCCGGAATCCGCTGATGAGCCTGCTTTTATCAGGATCGCACCGGGCGCCATTCCTGTCCTGATGCCACTGCAGCGCACTTCTGTGCGACTCTGCGCGCATCGGCACTTCGTCCCGAAACCTTCTTGACAGTGATTGGCGTCTCGTCCTAGAGTTTTCATAAAGCAAAAGCTAACTTCCATAAAGCGGAATCTTTGGAAGATGTTCTTGAAGGGAAATCCAGTGTCCTACACTCTGAACTGCTCGATCCTCCTCACCGAGTTGCCGCTGCTGCAGCGCGCGGATGCCGCCAAGCAGGCGGGTTTCGACAGCGTCGAATTCTGGTGGCCATTTGGCGAAGCCGCACCCTCCGGCAAGCAGGTCGACGAATTTCTCGCCTCGCTGGCCAACGCGGGCGTCCAGCTGGACGGATTGAACTTCTTCGCCGGCGACATGCCGGCAGGCGACCGCGGACTGGTTTCATGGCTGGGGCGCGAGTCCGAATTCAAGGACAATGTCGACGCCGTCGTGGCCATCGCCGAAGCTACCGGCTGCAAGGCCTTCAACGCCCTGTACGGCAACCGCATCGAGGGCGCCGACCCGGCGGCCCAGGATGCGCTGGCCTTGGAGAACCTGGTGTCCGCGGCCCAGGGCGTGGCCAAGGTCGGCGGCACCGTGCTGATCGAGCCGGTCTCCGGCACGGAAGCCTACCCGCTGAAAACTGCGGCCCAGGCGCTTGCAGTCGTCGAGGCTGTCAAGGCCCAGGGCCAAGGGAACATCGCGCTGCTGGCCGACTTCTACCACCTGTCAGTCAACGGCGATGACGTCGCCGCCGTCATTGAAGCGCATGCCAAGGACTTCGGCCATATCCAGATCGCCGATGCACCGGGCCGCGGAGCTCCGGGCACCGGGGACCTGCCGCTGCAGGACTGGATCAAGCGCTCGCGCGAGTTGGGCTACACCGGCAACGTCGCCCTGGAGTACAAGCAGGAAGCGGCCACCGCCTTCGACTGGCTCCAGAACGCCAGCAGCAGCGCCGCAGTCTAGAGAACACCTTTTCGCACAAGAATTTTTGGAGAATCACATGTCGCAGAACATCGCCTTCATCGGACTGGGCATCATGGGCCTGCCGATGGCCAAGAACCTGGTCAACGCCGGCTATCATGTCACCGGCTACAACCGCAGCGACAAGGCCGGCAATGAGCTGGCCGCCGCTGGCGGAACCAAGGCCGCCTCCATCACGCAAGCCGTGGCCAATGCGGACGTGGTCATCACCATGGTCCCGGATTCCCCGGACGTCCAAGCCGTCACCCTCGGCGCAGAGGGCGTCTTCGCCAACGCGAAGGCCGGAGCGCTGTGGATCGACAACTCCTCGATCCGTCCCGACGTGGCCGTCGAGCTTGCGGCCGCGGCCCGCGACGCCGGACTGCGCCCGCTCGATGCCCCGGTTTCCGGCGGCGAAGCAGGGGCCATCGAGGGCGTGCTGTCCATCATGGTCGGTGGCGAGCAGGCCGACTTCGAGGCTGCCGCCCCGGTCCTGGAAGCTATGGGCAAGACCATCGTGCTGGTGGGCCCGTCGGGCTCGGGGCAGACGGTCAAGGCCGCCAACCAGCTGATCGTCGCCGCCAACATCCAGGCGCTCTCCGAAGCCGTGCTTTTCCTCGAGGCCTATGGCGTGGACACCGACGCGGCCATCAAGGTCCTCGGCGGCGGCCTGGCCGGCTCCAAGGTGCTTGACCAGAAGGCCCAGAAGATCCTGGACCGCGAATTCGCCCCGGGCTTCCGCCTGGCCCTGCACAACAAGGACATGGGCATCGTGACCTCCGCGGCCCGCGAAGCAGGCGTCGTGCTGCCCCTGGGCGCACTGGTCGCCCAGCTGGTCACCTCCACCGTGGCTTCCGGCGACGGGGCGCTGGACCATTCGGGCCTCTTCCGCGGGGTGCAGCGCCTGGCCGGAAAGATCGACGCCCCGGTCCCTGCCTAGCACCACCAAATCTTCCTACGGCGGGGACAACTAGGTAACCCGCTTCTTCAGCTAGCGGCCGCGCAATACCGGCTACGCTCCGGTGCCGCCGGACCCCTGGTACACGGCAGGGGCCCGACGCGCCGTATCCGCTGCGCAATGGGCTTTGTTCCAGTTCATCGCCGCTAGCTGGTGCTCAAGGAAGCGGCGTTGTGGTGACTCATGCACCTTGGCTTCCCGCCGTAGGTATCCTTCTTTTCTTCTTCTCGTTCCAAAGGACGTATTCCCATGCCTAAGATGCGCGCAATCGACGCCGTCGTCCAGATCCTGGCCAAGGAGGGCGCCACCGAGGCGTTCGGCCTGCCAGGAGCCGCGATCAACCCGCTGTACTCGGCCATGAAGGCTCACGGCGGCATCCGCCACACCCTGCACCGCCACGTCGAGGGGGCCAGCCACGCCGCCGACGGCTACTCGCGGGCCACTGGCAAGATCGGCCTGTGCCTGGGCACCTCCGGTCCTGCCGGCACCGACATGATCACCGGCTTGTACGCCGCGATCGCCGACTCCATCCCGATGCTGTGCATCACCGGGCAGGCCCCGACCAATGTGCTGCACAAGGAGGACTTCCAGGCCGTGGACATCGAGTCCATCGCCAAGCCGGTGACCAAGTACGCCTCGACCGTGCTGGAGCCGGGACTGGTTCCGGGCACCTTCGCCAAGGCTTTCCAGATCATGCGCTCGGGCCGCCCGGGCCCGGCCCTGATCGACCTGCCGATCGACGTGCAGATGGCCGAGATCGACTTCGACATCGATGCCTACGAGCCGTTGCCGGTGGAAAAGCCGAAGGCCACGCGCGGCCAGGCCGAGAAGATCGTGGACCTGCTGCTCTCCGGAAGCAAGCCGATCATCATCGCCGGCGGCGGCGTGATCAACGCCAACGCCAGCGCGCAGCTGGTCGAACTCGCCGAGGAATTGGACATCCCGGTCTCCCCGACCCTGATGGGCTGGGGCGCCATCCCGGATGACCACCGCCTGCAGTCGGGCATGGTCGGCATCCAGACCCACACCAAGTACGGCAACCAGACCTTCCTGGAATCGGATATGGTGCTGGGCCTGGGCAACCGCTGGGCCAACCGCCACACCGGGGATCTGGCCACCTACCGCGCCGGACGCAAATTCATCCACGTGGATATCGAAGGCACGCAGATCGGCCGGGTGTTCTCCCCGGACCTGGGAATCACCTCGGATGCCGGGGCCGCCATCGAAGCCATCCTGGAAGTCGTGCGCGAGCGCAAGGCCGCCGGCACCCTGCCGGACTACTCGGCCTGGGCCAACGAGGCCACGGCCCGCAAGTCCACCGGGCACCGCAAGACCAACTTCGAGAACGTGCCGATCAAGCCGCAGCGCGTCTACCAGGAAATGAACGCCGCCTTCGGCCAGGGCACTACCTACGTGTCCACCATCGGGCTCAGCCAGATCGCCGGTGCGCAGATGCTGCATGTCTACAAGCCGCGCAACTGGATCAACGCCGGACAGGCCGGCCCGCTGGGCTGGACCGGACCGGCCGCCCTGGGCGTCGTGCGCGGCAAGCCGGGGGAAAAGGTCGTGGCCCTCTCCGGAGACTACGATTTCCAGTTCATGATCGAGGAGCTGGCCGTCGGCGCCCAGTTCAAGCTGCCGTACGTGCACGTGGTGGTCAACAACTCCTACCTCGGACTGATCCGCCAATCGCAGCGCGCCTTCGAGATGGATTACCACGTGTCCCTGGGCTTCGATAACATCAACTCCCCGGAAACCAACGGCTACGGCGTGGACCATGTGAAGGTCGCCGAGGGCCTGGGCTGCAAGGCCGTGCGCGTCGAGGATCCGAGCCAGCTGGCTGCCGGATTCGCGCAGGCCAATGCGCTGGCCGAAGAGCACCAGGTGCCAGTTGTGGTGGAAGTGATTCTGGAAAAGGTCACCAACATCGCCATGGGCGCGCAGCTGGATGCAGTCAATGAATTCGAAGACCTGGCTTTGGACGCCGCCGATGCACCAACCGCGTTGGTGCCGATGGCAGCCTCGGCCACCGTGGGTGCGTGAAAGGGCAGTCGTCGCTGACCTGCAACCCGCAAAGTTTGGCGCGGGGCACCGGTTCACCAATACGGGTGTGCCCCGCGCCACAACAACCTAGACTTGGCATAGAGCTGCCGAGCCCCAAGAACACCTAGCAATTAACGAGTAGGAACACCTCATGAGCATCAACGAAGCTGTTGGCCGCACATCGTCCCCGACCGCCACCGGAACCACCTATGACCTGGTGCTGCGAGGCCAGCAAGTGCTGACCACGCAGGGCATTGGCCCGCGCGAAATCGGCGTGCGCGACGGAAAGATCGTCGCCGTGCAGGAATTGGGTGCTGGACTGGCCGCAGAGCGCGTCATCGAGGTGGCCTCCGATGAGGTCCTGCTGCCCGGACTCGTTGATACCCATGTGCACGTGAACGAGCCAGGCCGCACCGAATGGGAAGGGTTCGAGTCGGCGACCAAGGCCGCCGCTGCCGGCGGGGTGACCACCATCGTGGACATGCCGCTGAACTCCATCCCGCCCACGGTGAACCTCGAAGCGCTGGAAATCAAGCGCGCGGCCGCTTCCAAGAACGCCTATGTCAACGTCGGCTTCTGGGGCGGTGCCATCCCGGGCAACAAGAAGGATCTGCGCGAGCTGCACGAAGCCGGAGTCTTCGGCTTCAAATGCTTCCTGCTGCATTCTGGAGTCGACGAGTTCCCGTCCCTGAGTGTTGGCGAGATGGAAGAGGACATGGCCGAACTGGCGTCCTTCGACTCGCTGATGATCGTGCACGCTGAGGACTCCGATATCATCGGCAACTCCCCGCAACCGGTGGGCGGCAAGTACGCCGGCTTCCTGGACTCGCGCCCGCGCGATGCCGAGAACACCGCCATCGCGCAGGTGATCGAACGCGCCCGCACAACCGGAGTGCGCGCCCACGTGCTGCACCTGTCCAGCTCGGATGCGCTCCAGATGATCCGCGAGGCGAAGGCCGAGGGCGTGCTGCTCACCGTGGAAACCTGCCCGCACTACCTGACCTTGCTGGCCGAGGACATCCCCGACGGCGCCACAGCCTTCAAATGCTGCCCTCCGATCCGCGAGAACGACAACCGCGAGCTGCTGTGGAAGGGCCTGGAGGAAGGCATCATCGACTGCATCGTTTCGGACCATTCCCCGTCCACCATTGACCTCAAGGATGTGGAGAACGGCGACTTCGGCGTGGCCTGGGGCGGGGTGGCGTCGCTGCAGCTGGGGCTGCCGCTGATCTGGAGCGAGGCGAAGAAGCGCGGACTGAAGCTGGAACAGGTCGTGCAGTGGATGGGCCTGAATCCCGCGA
Source organism: Glutamicibacter sp. NPDC127525 (assembly GCF_042672105.1). Taxonomy (NCBI): domain Bacteria; kingdom Bacillati; phylum Actinomycetota; class Actinomycetes; order Micrococcales; family Micrococcaceae; genus Glutamicibacter; species Glutamicibacter sp. NPDC127525. The sequence goes on from NZ_JBHXVN010000005.1 coordinate 368,607, forward strand.
AGCTTGCCGGACTGGGCTCCAAGGGCAGCATCGAGGTAGGCAAGGACGCGGACTTCGCGGTCTTCGCTCCGGAGGACACCTTCGAGGTGGACGTCCAGAAGCTGCACCACAAGAACCCGATCTCCCCGTACCAGGGCAAGACCCTGAACGGCGTAGTCCGCCGGTCCATCATTGCCGGGACCGATGTGGATTTCCAGAATCCAACGGGTCAGCTGATCCGCCGCGAGAGCTAGGAACCGGTACCTCGCAAAGCCCCTGTCCGCAGGACGGGGGCTCTGCTGCGCCGTGGGCAATAATAGCCCCGGCGTGCTTTGGCCACCACAGATTCGCAGTGTATTCACCGGTGGTACGCAGGCTATTTCCCTGGCGCATAACAAACAGGTATCGATTGGATGTGGCGTTAAAGGATTGGGCTGCCCAGCTCATAGACTGTCAGCACTATGGGGATAGAGCAGCCGTCACTCTGAATACAGGAAATGGGTATGAACGCGATTACTGCTGCTTCGATAATGAGCAAAGAAGTCGACGATCTGGCGTTGGGCGAAGTGGTCCAGGCGTCGCTGGTCTTCGGCGCAATCCTCATGGCTGTGCTCCTTGCCTTCGGGCTCAAGACCTATGCCCATTGGCGCCGTCATGCCAACGGCACTCCAGCTGATCAGCGTCCGGCCGAGCGTGATGAGGCTCCGAGTCCAGCAAGCGGTACCCGGAAACTTCCAGCACCGCGGGTTGAAGTGCTTTCGGCGCTCGGGGACCTGCGCCGGACCGGGGCCTTGAAGCGCGGTTTAGAGGACAGCAGATGAAGACAGGGATTCGGCCGGACGCAACGGGATAGTTAGTCAAAGACGAGATTGGTAGTCTCAAGCCCATGCAGGGCCGCACTTGGCTTGGCCCACGCGATAACGGGCTGGAGGTATAGCGGTGGTTGAAGCAACCCGGGTGCACCCGGCCTTGCCACGCCTCTTGCTGGTGCGCGCAGCGCCCGAAACCGGGCGGATCTGGTTCGCGAAATCCTGGATGGGGACCGGAAGGGTGCCGTCCATGATTTCTCGGAGCGGCCATTCGAGGTGCTGGAAGAACTCGAGAAGATTTCCCTGCTGCTAGCCCGAGACCCGCAACTCCATGCCGCGGTGGTGCTTGCACCGGGGCATACGGTGTGCTGAGGGTTTGGTTGACACTTCGACCGCATGACCAAGCTTTGGTTATGCGCAAACGAAGGAACAAAAGCCATGCCAAGAATCTTCACCGAAGAATTCAAGAAGGCCGCAGTCGCTCCCGTCGAATCAGTGATGTCGCAGAAGCAAGTCGCTGCGGATCTGTGAGTCTCAAAGACAGCACTGCAAACTTGGGTTCGCGATGCCCGCTACCAATCCCACGGATTCGCCCCATCCTCCGATGCTGACGAATGCAAAGAAATGATCCAGGCTCTCAAACGGATCCGGGAGCTCGAATTGGAGAACGAAGTGCCGCGCAAGGCTGCAGCTTACTTATCCCAGCCGCACATCCGTTGCCCAATATATTGGGCCCGTTCGTCCAAGAATTAGTCGCCAGAACAGGCAGTAAACGCATTTCTGTGGCGGTGACGCGCCGGGTCTTGGGATTCAGCACCCAGGCGTATTACAAGTAGCTGAAGAGCCCCGTCTCTGAGCGGCGGGTGTGGAGGCTGTGTCGTGAGGCTGCAATCCGCTTAGTGATCAGTCAACACAAGCGCAAGCACGTTCCGGCAGGCCCTGTGGTGCATGATGACCTTAGTGCAGCGGAACTTCACCGCCGAGCGGCCCAACCAGTTGTGGTTGACCTATATCATCGAGCACCACACGAGTGAGGAAAAGCTATACCTATGCGCGATCAAAGACGTCTTCATCAACCGAATCGTTGGCTATTCAATGGATTCGCGGATTAACGTCCAACTGGCTGTCAACGCCGTGGAAATGGCAGTGGCGCACCGAGGCCATCCGTGTGGGGTCACAGTTCACAGCGACCGTGGCAGCCAATTCAGATCCAGGAAATTCACCCAGGCTCTCGAGCGTCAGGGGCTGGTTGGTTCGATGGGCAGGGTTGGGGCAGCTGGTGACAATGCGGCTATGGAGTCGTTCTTCAACATGCTGCAGAAGAACGTGTTGGACCGTCGCTGGTGGTCCTCCCGCCAGGAACTTCGTCTGGCCATTGTTGGGTACCTGGAGGGGAGGTATAACCGCAAGAGCAGGCGACGAGGTTTTGGGGAAAATGACCGCGAGCCAGTTCGAGGCTACAATGTTCGAGTCTGTCGCTCTGGCAGAATAAACCTTCGTGTCAACCAAACCCTCAGCAGACCCCGCAGCAGGGCTATTCCTCAACCTGCGAAGCCCCTGGTGGTTTCAACTTTGGTGACCTGGAAGCGGATGAATGGGCACACCTCATGCCCAATTCGAGGATGACCTCTCCATTCGGGCCGCGTGCGTGCCCGCTGGCCAGCTGCTGTGGCATGCCTTTCCTGATGATGCAGGAAGGCGTTTACCTGGCAGGATCAGACCCCTACTTCCACGATCCCACGGACATGAAAATCACGTATGTCAGAGTCGGCAAGATCGACAAGCTCTACGACTCCAATGGCAACTACATCGTCGCCCAGTTGACCGAAGCATTGTATTCGGAATTCGAGTTCCACGAAGCCCAAGGTCACTCCCTGCTGGTCAAAACCGGGGATGTGGTGAGAAGGGAAAACCGCTGGGCAAACCGGGTGCTACCGGCAATTCCAGCGGCATCCACGTCCACCTCCAGACCAACAACCCGAAAACTTCAGGTTTCGACCGCCCAGCAATCAACAACGGCAATACCTATGACCCGGTATCGATCCTTCGACAGCAAAAAGTGAACATCCAAAGACCCCCCAAACTCATGAGCCTCGCCCTGGTGGCGGCACGCGTTACAGAGCTGGCCGGATGCACCAGTGCGGGAACAGACGCCGAACCTATCAGTTTCCCGCCCATGACGGCTATGCGGACACCAACTGCCAGTAGCCCCTCCCTAAGCAGCGGCCCCAAGCACGGGGATGCTGTGGATGATCCCGCCAAAATCGAATTGGCCAAGCAAAGCAGCAATGTTCTTGACCACCTGGAAACCGAACAAGGATTTCAACCGCACCGCAGCTGAACTGCGCGCCCGCAAGCTCATGACCAGCGAACGGGCCAAAGAGGTCATCGGCTCGGAACGGCCCTCAACCGGTGTTGAATGGTTGACAGCCGCAGAAAAGAAGGCGACCAGCAAGCCCTCGGTGAAGCTGATGGCAGAGCGCCACGAGCCAGACCGTTGCGGTCACCGCCACCTGGCAATGGGTCGCCAAGAACGGAGTATCCTGGGCTGGGGAGGGAATCAGACGTTCTTCTCCACTTTCACCGACACCGCACCGTACAAGGTTCACGACTACGTTTCATTGAGCAAATAAGCAGCCTGGACGGCGCTGCCGATTTGCCTCTTGGAAAAGACAAAGCGACATGAGAACTACAGAAAGATCCTGCGGGCCCGCATTCTCGAGGTTCTATGCGTTACGACATGCACCGCTGGCAGCAAAAATGGTACGGAATCCTCCGCTTATCGTGCGGTCCAGCATGTCGGCAAACCGAAGATACGGATTTACAGCTAGGCTAGTTTCGTTTGCTAGATTTTCAGATCCAACCACTGGGCGGCGAATCGTTTTTTCCCCCAAGAATAACGATTCCCAGTGGGCCCGCTGGTTTTCCCCAAAAACTTGCGGGTTGCTTTCCTTGCCGATGAGAAGACCCCGCGTGCATTGACAGCGGGGGTCTTCTCATCAAGGGACTGATGCTGGTTATGCAGCCACACACCCAAGAAGTGTTCTTCTTCAGCATTACAGGCCGTAGATTCCCAAGCAGACCATTTGCTGGCATTCAGTCTCCCAATACCAGTGTGGCATCACCATTCGGCGATTCTTCCCATGCTTCTTCGACCACCTGGATCAAATGAGTGACGGAACTAAGGATTGCCGGTGATTCCGATGGGCCCGATAACAAACCATCTCTGTATCTTTTCAGCGCTTCATACAAGGCGTAGCTGGAATCATCATCTTCCATCCGGATAGTGAGCGAGTATGGAACGAAATGCTTGTCAGAATCCATGATTCCTGCTTGATTGTCGTGTCGGAGAACTATCCGCGGCGTATTTGATTGGATGGGCGCTCAGCCGAGATACCGAAGACGTATCTCTCGTGAGAGGTTTGGCTGTTATCGGAATACTTCTAACTCTGCATGCTGTTGGAAGCCGTAAACAGCAAATGGTACTCATGTGTTTTCTTCAGCCATGCGCTTCGAGGCGCGGGTATGTCTGTTGGCCTGCGCGTAGCCAGCGCGCCAGACGAATGCAACTGCCGCTAGAAGCACAGCGCTCAGGACTACGGCCCACCACGGAAAGCCAGGTAGTTCGGATTTTTCTGCTGCGGCGAGTTCATCTGCTGGTGGAGTCGGTGTTACTCGCACTGCATTGACGAGAATCCTGTGGCTGTTCAGCCCGAGAGGAGTGCAGGTAACAAGTGTCAGCATGTCGGTATTGGCGACAGGGAGTATAGCTTCGGTTTCGTCTGGGTCAATGACCACCGTTTTTACAACTTCGTAGGTTAAAGTCTGATCGAGCACCGAAACAGTTAGGCGGTCTCCGATCTGTGCCCGATCCAGATGGGTGAATAGCGTAGATTCCGGTAGTCCGCGGTGCGCTGTCAATACAGAACGGGTTTCATTTCCACCGACCGGCAGCGAAGTTCCCTCCAGATGGCCAATGCCGCGTTGCAGTGTTTCGTCACTTGTGCCGTGGTAAATAGGAAGGTCAATGTCGAGAGATTCATATCGAAGGCGCCCCATGAACCCGTTGCCGGTGGTGTCCAGCATTGAATCGTAGTCCAACTTTTCTTCAGCGACGTTGATGTCACTGCTGGCGATGTTCTCATTGGCCCGGTATACCGCGCCACTAGCTAAGGCGTCATTGTACTCATGGGCGCGGCTAATCTGTTCTGCCCGATATGCTGCGTCATTGGTCGGAGCTTCTCGCATCTCGTTGAGCGCCATCTCAGTCACGCGGGACTGCTCGCGCTGCGAGAACCATGACGCCGTGCGAGGATACATGAAAGTCATGACTCCTGCGAGGATCAGGATGGCCGCGAGGCTCTCCAGCCAGGGCAGCTTCCAACTCCGATGGCGCCCGCTGTGCGGTGCGTGACGCCTAAGTCTCGATGTACTCACTAGTTTTCCTCATAGGTGGTGAAATAGATTTGGCGGCGGCACATGAATGCACCGCCGCCAAATTCTGGGCCTTTATACGTTCAGGCCAGCTGGAGCTTAGGCATCCTGCTTGTTGTTACGGCGACGGGCTGCGAGGAGGAGTCCTCCGCCTGCCGCAACGATTACCAGTCCGCCTACGGTCAGCAGGATCGTGCCCTGAGCACCGGTCATCGGAAGATCTGGACCTTCAGTCTTGGCGTTCACCACGGTCATCGAATTGACATTGTTCTCACCCGGGGTGATGGTGACAGGATTGTCGATTGGCGTTGCGGTGTGGCCAGCTGGAACCACAGTTTCATAAACGCAGTAGTCCTTGGATGGGGCAGGCGCCGCTGGACCGTTGTCAACGTTGGTGATCCAAAGGCCCAGAGGGCTGCTGGCTGGGGTGGTGTGGCTCCACTGCACAAGACCGTTGGCATCGGAGGTGCCGGTGGCCACGGTGCCATTAGCTGGAGCTTCTGCCGGGCAGGTCTCACCGGTGAGGTTGAAGACCTGGAACTCAGCGCCTGCCAGCTTTAGCGCGTTGGGCTTGGAATCATCGGTCTTCAGAATCGAGAGTTGTCCCCAATAGGTGTAAGGAACTTGTTCGCCTGGAACCGTGGTGCCGTTGAAGGTGCTCTTGTAATCGTCGTTCGGGATAGCCCCGTTGCCGACAGAAAGCACGGTGGTGTCGAAGCTAAGAGCGATGCTTTCGCCCATATTCGCATCGAGCACTGCGCGGCCAGCTGCGGTGAAGGTCCACACGGCGTTTCCAGTGACGTTGTAGTGGGTTCCTTGAACAAGTGGCGTACCTCCGACCGTGGCAACTGTCGACTCAGCTACGTAGCGCAGGCGGGAATCGAGGGCGTCGCGAACGATGGCTTCAGTGAACTTCTCGCCATTGTTAAGGGTAGGTACTGGAACGTTCAGCGTCCAGGTCACATCGCTGCCTACGGTCAGTTCGGACTGTGCAGGATCGATGGTCTTGGTTGGTTCATCCAGGATCTGGTTCTTCGGGTCGGCTACTACGTTGTAGTTCCAGCCGCTGCCTTCGGCACCTTCAGAGGTAGGGATCGAAACATAGAAGTCCGGGACCTTGGAGACGATGTTGTTTTGGCCTGGGTCAGTTTCGCGAACGAAGTAGACACCTAAGTCCAAGTTGAAAACAGTAGAGCCATCCACTGTCGACTGGGCAACATCGGTACCTGAAATCAAGCAGTACGGCGCGGAAGGAGCAGCTGGTGCAGAGTTGAACAATCCGTTCAAGCCGTTCCAGTCGGTAGCCGCAGACAGATCGATTGGATCACATGAATTCCCTGCGTTGAGCTTACCGACCTGCTGCACGGTGAATTCAACCCCATCAAGCAAGTTTTCGGGGTCAGGAGTTTCCCCAGTACCAACGGGTGAACCCGAATACTTGTTCACCGTCAGGGTGCCGCTAGACGGAGCGCCCGGCTGGTCGGGGCCCACAGCTGCAAAGGCAGGTGAACCAAGAAGCAGCAGCCCGCTAGCTGCGATCGAGATGGCTCCAATGGCGGCGGTTGCGCGCCTTAGGAGCGGATTCTTAACGGTCATTGTTTTTCCGTTTTCCTTTCGTTCCCTCACCGCGCATCGGGTTCGGGTGGACTGATGAATTGTTCTTCGAGTGGATTCGAGATGAGGGATTAGTGTGCGCATGATGCGGGTTTTACAAGGAGGTATTGATGTTATGAAACCCCCTGACGGCGTTTGCGCAGACGGATAAGCCCTGCACCAACAAGACCCGCGGCCAGGATCCCGCCACCGAGCATGCTGTAGAAATCACTGCCTAGCCCGCCAGTCAGTGGTATTGCCGGGCCCTCGCGCCGGGTGTTCTCAATTGGGCCGAGGTCGAGAGTCAGGGTATCGGCAGATACTTCAAACACGAGTGGGTTTTCGAGTGGGTAATAGCCAGCTGGTGCTTTGGTTTCTTCCAACTGGTATTCTCCCCATGGCAATTCAGGTATCTTGAAGCCGCCTGCCCGCGGATCACGGTCTGCACCGGTGCACGAAGAAGCTTCCTGCGCGGTGCAGTCCTGGATTGCTAGCCCCTGCCCGCCATTGAAATTCGATGGCCCGGTGAGCGTCCACTGCGATCCGGAGAGGGCCTTGCCGGCCTCGTCGATCTTTTCCCAGTGAACTGCTCCGCTCTTGGGCTTATTGGTGAAGGTGCATTCAGCAACGTCACCTGGTTTAAGACCTGTCAGGACTGAAGCCGCTGAAGAGAGGCTTTTTTCTGCTTTGGCTCCGCCGGCACTAGTCACCGAGCACACACCGCTGACGAAGTCGTACCCGGTCTGCATGGTCTCGCTGATAGTCACGTTGGCAGTGGCCGTAGGATTGTTCGGAAAATTAATAGCCCATGGTGTCGCGACCTCGCCATCGGCACCAGTCAGCGCGGTTGCCGGGGTGCTGATGCTGGTTCCAGAACTGCTTCCGGCTGCCAGGGTGGCGCCTACGGTCCAGTTGTTGGCTGGTTTAGGGTTCTGTCCCTTGAAATCCTGAAGGTGCTTTCCGATCGATACGCTTGCCGGTTTCAAGCTGTTGACGAACGTGCAGTCAACTACGTCCCCAGGAACGATTCCAGCTGCAGGATTGTTGTCCGGACCGGTCAAAGCGATAGTCGTTTTGGTTCCGTCAAGCTTGGTCACGTCGCATTTTCCGCTAGCGAATTTGTAACCGTCCTGCATGACTTCGCGTACTTTCAGGTCAGCTTTGTGGGTGCTTGCACCGAATTGGAAACGCCATGAGGACGATCCTTCCGCATTCGTCTGCTGCGTAGTTGCTGATGGGCTAGAAGATACGGAGCCGGTTACAGATTGCGCAGCAGCGCCTACAGTCCAGTTCCTTCCTGGCTGAGGGTTCTCACCTTTTGAGTCGGTGACTTGCTTGTGGACGTTCACTTGCGCGATGAGCGGTGAATTGTAGAACCGGCATTCCACTGCTTGGCCGCTGGAAGGAATCGTGATTTTTCCTGCAGTACCTGTGCCTTGAACGGTTTGAACGCCATCGACCAGACAACGGTAGCTAGAGGCGTAGTTGCTTAGGGTTGTGGTTCCTGCGGCGGTTTCCGCGAAATGCAGTTCGACATTGCGTACAGTCGGCAGGGGACCAACACGCTCGGGCTGCTGCCCATTAGCGTTGCCAGTAGTTGTTGCCGTGCCGATGACAGTGCCGCTAGCGCTTCCCTGGCGTAGGGACAAACCGAATTGATCACCTGATGCTACACGTCCACCTTCAACAAACTTCTCAATGGTGATGGTCGGCGGTGATCCGCATGATGCGAGGTCCGTACTTCCGCCGAAATTCGAGCTCACGACGGTTTTCGGATTGCTCCACCCAGGCATGTCATAAGATTGCACAATATCGCCCGAGCTCAGATAACCCTTGCCGTCGGCGTCGAAGGCAACACCGTTGACGTTGGTCGTGGTGTTATTAACCGTGTTACTGACTGACGAAGTTATAATTCCGCCATTCGCAGACGCCAGATTAGCTGCCGTCACAGAGTATATGGTCGCAGTGCTTCCGGAGCCACGGACAACGAAGAGGTTTCCGTTCGCATCGAAACCCATGTCGCCGTTCGCCGCAGCGGTGGATCCAGTATCTGTAGCGATCCGCCCTTTGTAAGAGATCGCATTTGTCGCAGGATTGTATTCCCATAGCTGGAATGACCGTGTGCTATTGCCGGTAGGGGTGTAGCCGCCGATGTAATAGCGACCGGTGCCCAGATCGACTGCTCCTGCAACGAATACTGCCGAACGATTCAGTGTGCTGGAGTTTACCGCAGCGCCGGTGGTGGACCAGGAACCTGTGTTGACGTCGAAACGGTAAACCGTGGCACCTAGCGTGTCCGTGCTGCGGTGGTAAGCGAATACTGTGGATCCGCCGGCACCGATTCCTAGGCCGTTCATCTGCATGTTTGCCTGGTTGACAGCACTGCCCAGGTTTGAAACAGCTCCATCTGGTGCAACGGCACGGATTTGTCCAGCAGAGGTCAGCCCGTAGACATATCCGGGACCACAGATTGGGGAATAGGTTGCCGCAGCTCTAAGAGCTCTGGACTCCACTACGGAAGCACCCGACTCTTTGGCTGTTGGTTCCGAAGAACTTGGCTCTGGCTCAGGGTCAGTGGTTGACTCGACCGACTTCGAGCTGGAGGGGGACGGCGCTGGTGTTTCCGAAGGATTGTTCAGGAGAGCCGAGGGGAGCGATTCGTCGGTTATACCGGACGACTCTTCCAAGGAGGAGCCCGATGGCTGCGCAGATTCGGAAACTTCAGGGCCGGCAGTGGACGCTGGACTCTGGGATGCCATTACTGAAAGTTCGCCAGTGTCGGAAGTGGTGCTGGACAATGGCGTGGCAAATGCGGCCCCGGAGTACTGAAAACTTAGGCTTCCGATTGCAACGAGAGCTGCGCAGAAAATGAGCCAGTTCCGAGCTCTTCGGTGCTGAAGAACATCCCGGCCTTGGGAGTTTCTTGGCGCTGGCAGGCCGCTAGGCAACTTGGTTCTGCCGTTACTTTTGCGAGTGCGACGATTCTCGTAGTGCTTGCCCAGCATTTATCGTTCCCCAACTGATGAAAGGCGTGGGGAAGAATGTCACTAGGAAAAGGAAACAAAACCAGAGAGAACTCGCATTAAGCGTTTAACGAAAAATCCCCAAGGTAATAAATCCAGGCCCCCACACCTGAATGTATGATTCGGGATCAACCTACCAAGGAGTTGATAAATAGTCATCTTTGGACTTAGTAACATTTCGTAATAAAGTTTGCTCTCATGCATTTCGATGGGTGCATTCGGGGCCGCTATCCTAGGCCCGACCAAGGGCGTCGATGAGTTGTCCGGTGTCCAATTTGGCATAGCCTCCGCCCACGTCGGATTAACTGGTGGAAGGGCGTTCTCGCAGCTATTTCTACTTCCTGAGAGGGGCATCCTTCCGAAAACTGGCAAGCATTTCGGCGTGGAAAGAGGGTGGGCTTGATACCAGGCTTGTCGAGCTGGTTAGTGAAGTCGTTCGGCGCTATGTGCGCGATGGCATCAACGTCACCGAGCTGATGTTTCCCAGTTGCGCGTTCGGCGATGACGACTTGGAGAATTTCGCGAAGTTCAGTGAGTGCCCTTATTGGCCGAGGTCGGCTGACGGAACGATCGATTCTAAGTCAGATTAAATCTACCTATAGCGGTCAAACCCGGTCACCTCGATCATGAAGAAAGTGGCTGGAACTCTGGACGAAGCCGGTCCGGTGCTCACCATGGATGTGCGATCACCTGCCAACGAAGATCCGAGGGGGACGTCCTGATCCCGGCCAAGATTACGGGCAGCTTCTGAACGTTGTTGACCGCCTGAACATCTGGAATTTTCGGGGCATCGCATCGTCCAATCGGGTTTCGACAGACGAATTGGTGTAGCGGTACATGAAGCAGGAACCTGAAAATTATTCCTTGGAAATCGGGCGTTGGGAAGGCGCAGGCTCCATGCGCAGCAGATCCGTGAGCAAGGAACTGCGAAATGCCGAGGGCCATTCGTTGCTGCATGTCTCCGCTACCCCACTTCGTTGATGGACGACAGCGTAGGGTCCGCATTGGAGGGGGCTTCGAGCCAATTTCCTGCTACTCGCCAGGATGCGGACCAGCCGTGGAATCTATACGAACTCCGGCTCGAAGAAAAAATTCCAAATTAATACGGATTCTTGCGTCATGATTCCCTTTTCCGCGTATCTAAGTGGTGTAGGCGCTGAACTGGGCAACAAGGAATTATGAGGTTTCGAGACGTCCAGTTGTCTTATGGGGAAGATGCTGACGGGTGGGCGAGTTGCAAGTTTGGGGGATGGAACTCGCCCACCTTTCGGGATTTTCAGGTCCATTTCACAGATATATTGGAAAAATCCTGATATGTTCTAAAGGATGAAAATGGCGCCCAAACTCGGGCGGCATCGTCGACGGGGCGCAGGTTGCCGTTAGTCGGACCCAGGGGTTGGGGAATCTTTGGGGGGCGGCTGCGAGCACCTGCCTTGTCGCACGAAACGTTATGGGGACGTAGTGACAATTGATTCTGGGGCACGCTTTACTGAAGTCGGCGATGCAGATTTAATTCGTGGTGTTAGGACAGGAAGCCGCGAAGCCCAGGACCACCTGTATCGACGGCACAAGCAAGTGGCGCTGAATGTAGCGTTCAGGCATACGAACTCTCCTTCCGACGCCGAGGATGTTGTCTCTGAAGCTTTCTTGCGGGTCTTCCGCATCATCGAGCGTGGGGCAGGACCGGATGAGTTCTTCCGCGCCTATTTAATGACTGCGGTATCCCGTGAAGCTTTTTCCAGGAATAAGTCGGCCACGAAGCAAATTGCTGTCGAGGATGTCCAGGAATTCCTTCCAGGCGATGCACACGCGGACGAAGCGATGGAACGCCATGAATCCAACTTTGCCATCGCTGCGTTCAATGCCTTGACCGAACGCTGGAAGACGGTGCTGTGGCTCACCGAAGTAGAGGAACTGCCGCCGAGAGACGTCGCGCCAATTCTAGGAATGACACCCAACGCGGTTTCAGCATTGGCGGTACGGGCGCGCGAGGGATTGCGTGAAGCCTATTTGGCCGCGCACATGAATGGTCAGTCTGGGGTTCCTGCAAATTGCGCCGACATTCGAGAGCATTTGCCTGCCTTTATCCGAGGTACGTTGGGGATCCGGAACGAGCGTGATGTCAAAGAGCATTTGAAATCGTGCCCGAACTGCGCAGTAGTGTTCGGGGAATTGAACGAAATCGGTGCCACGTTGCGCGCTTATGTCCTTCCTCTGTTTGTTGGCGGGATAACTGCGCTGGGGATTCCTGCCTCGGGAGGTATTGCTGGAATGGGATTTTCAGCTGCCTCAGCAACGGTGTCTGCGGGAGCTACTGCTGGTACAGCATCCGCTGATGCATCGGGCGCCGGATTGAGCATAACGGGAGGAAGCAGCCTGGCCGTCACTTTGGGCATTGGGTTGGTGAGCGTCGCCGTAACCGCGTCCGCTATCGGCCTGATACCGAAACTGATTGTTCAGGAGGAAAGGGAACGGGCCGCACCGTCCAGCGCGGACCAGACCCAGCCGCAGGTGCAAGGTGTTGAAGCCCCGATAGCTGGGGCCCAGCCACCCGTCGTAATGAGCGGTGCCATGTTCTTACGAGACATGATTGGGCAAATTGTTCCTGATGCGAAGGACGATCCAGCAATCACAAACCAAGTGGAGTCGCCATTCAGTAATCTATTTGTCCCGCTGACACATGTGCCAGCGGCTATGCCGTCGCCTGAAGAGATCTCTGAATCTACTTTTGATTCGACTCCGGAACCGACTCCGGAACTGACGGTTGAGCCGACTCCGGAACCGACTCCGGAACCGACTCCTGAACCGACGGTTGAGCCGACTCCGGAACCGACTCCGGAACTGACGGTTGAGCCTACGGTTGAGCCGACTCCGGAACTGACGGTTGAGCCGACTCCGGAACTGACGGTTGAGCCGACTCCGGAACTGACGGTTGAGCCGACTCCGGAACTGACGGTTGAGCCGACTCCGGAACCGACTCCGGAACTGACGGTGGAGCCTACGGTTGAGCCGACTCCGGAACCGACTCCGGAACTGACGGTTGAGCCGACTCCGGAACTGACGGTTGAGCCGACTCCGGAACTGACGGTTGAGCCGACTCCGGAACTGACGGTTGA
>NZ_JBHXVN010000006.1:0-207190 GCF_042672105.1 Glutamicibacter sp. NPDC127525
TGAGGGTGTGGGAGAGTAGGTCACCGCCGGACTTAACTTGAGTAGATGGTTTGAGGCCCTGGTACCGTTTGGTGCCGGGGCCTCACCTGTTTAACTAGAAGGGGAGGGGGAATTGGGCAGCTGGTGCTGCTTGGTTCCTCCTCCCCTCCTGCTTTAACCTCGATAGCTGCTAAGCGACTAAGGCAACCCCAAACACTTGACTTAGGCATCATTGTTCAAGGGGCCACTCGAAATGGGCATAGTGTGGGATGTGAGCGAGGCTGCGACTGACTCATCGACGGTGACTCGACTCGTCTTCCAATTGCGAAAGAGGGAAACCGAACGTGAGAACTTATGTCGTTACTGGCGCTGCTTCCGGTATTGGCGCGGCCACTGCAGAATTGATTCGAGAACGTGGGCACAAGGTCATTGGAGTTGATCTACGCGATGCCGAGGTCACTGCTGACCTATCGACGCAGGCGGGCCGGCTAAGCGCCATCAGCCAGACCCTAGAGCATTCCGAAGGCAAGATTGACGCGGTCATCGCGGCCGCAGGCATCTCGGCTCCTAAGGCGATTACCGTCTCGGTAAACTACTTCGGCGTAACCAGGTATCTGGAAGGCCTGCTGCCTGCATTGGGACTCTCGCAGTCACCACGCGTGGCCGTGGTTTCCTCGATGGCCTCGATCCAGCAGAATTCCGCTGAACTCGTTGATGCGTTGCTTGCAGGCGACGAGGAAGCAGCCCTGGCCATTGGTGCAGCCTTGGAAGCCGCTGGCCCGCGATCCGGTTACCTGAATTACCCGTCCTCCAAGCGTGCGCTGAGCCGCTGGGTTCGCCGCGAGTGCATCTCGGAGAAGTGGGCCGGCGCAGGGATCCCATTGAACGCTGTGGCTCCTGGCACCGTGATCACCAACATGACTCGGGACCTATTGGCGACAGAAGAAGGCAAATCGATGGTTGACCAGAATGTGCCGATGCCATTGAACTACCACTCTGAAGCCGTGGTAATTGCCAAGCTACTGCTGTGGCTAACGAGTGCAGAAAATACTCACGTCACCGGGCAAACGATTTACTGCGATGGCGGTGCCGAGGCTACGTTCCGCGGGGACGATATCTGGAGCTAGCCCAATTAGCCGGGTATGGCGAAGGACACTATTGGTAACGCGTTCTGAAGTGGCGCATCCACTGCGTGCTTGATATAGTTATGGAGTTGTCGCAATCGCGAATGACACCGTAGTTTTCCCATGGCTAGCCATGAGGTATAGAGTTACGGCGATCATAGCGTGGGGGAAACGCCCAGATCCATACCGAACCTGGAAGCTAAGACCCACAGCGCCGATGGTACTGCACTCGGGAGGGTGTGGGAGAGTAGGTCATCGCCGGGCATAATTTGCCGAAGGCCCCGAACTTTTGTTCGGGGCCTTCGATGTTTAACCGGACTCTCGCGCAGCGGACTTAAAGCCAATGGCGGCTTGGAGTTCAATTTCCAAGCCGCCATTGGCGCTAGCCAGTATTAGGCGTTGTCCAAGCGCAGACCGCTTTCCGTATCAAACAGGTGCGCGTGCTGCAGATTTGGTGCAATATTGATGCGCTGTCCACGTGCGGGAGGCGTACGGCCGTCAACACGAACCACGACTATCTGAGTTTCGCCGCCTAGCTCTGCCGAACCGTAGATGTAGGCATCTGCGCCGAGCTCTTCAACAACGTCGACAACAATCTCCACACCTTCGCCGGCACCGACAATCTCGATGTCCTCTGGACGGAAGCCCAAGGTGACTCCACCCTGTGCCCCAGGCGCATCGATAACAGCTGAACCGAAAGCAACCTGTCCATTGGCAGACTGCAACTGCACCAGGTTCATGGCAGGGGACCCGATGAAGCCTGCGACGAAGACATTGCGTGGGCGATCGTAGAGCTCACGAGGAGTGCCTACCTGCTGCAACTCGCCGTCCTTGAGTACGGCAACGCGGTCACCCATAGTCAAGGCTTCCACCTGGTCGTGGGTCACGTACACGGTCGTGACACCGAGTCGGCGGGTCAGCGACGCAATCTGGGTACGGGTCTGCACGCGCAGCTTTGCATCGAGGTTGGACAGCGGCTCGTCCATCAAGAACACCTGGGGTGAACGAACGATGGCGCGACCCATGGCCACACGCTGACGCTGGCCGCCAGACAAGGCCTTGGGCTTGCGGTCCAAGTACTTCTCCAGATCGAGAAGCTTGGCTGCTTCCAGCACGCGCTTCTTGCGTTCCTCCTTGTCGACGCCGGCGATCTTCAAGGCAAAGCCCATATTCTCGGCAACGGTCATGTGGGGGTACAGCGCGTAGTTCTGGAAGACCATGGCGATGTCGCGGTCCTTAGGCGGAACGTTGGTCACATCCTTATCGCCAATGAGAATACGACCGGAGTTTACTTCTTCCAAGCCCGCGAGCATGCGCAGGGTGGTGGACTTGCCGCAACCCGACGGGCCGACCAGGACAAGGAATTCTCCATCTTGGATTTCCAAGTCGATAGCGTCGACGGAAGGCACAAGTGCGCCCGGGTAGATGCGGGTGGCCTTTTCAAAGGTCACAGTTGCCATGATGACAATCCTTTCACGGGCAGGTACGTGCCCGACGATCCGTAGTGAAAGTGAGTTGGGACACTTCAGTGTCGCATGGAAATCAGACTTTTCAAAAGGTGTGGTAATTCACTTGGCGAAAGGATATTATGCGCGGCCGCAGTTGGTCCAGGTCCCACCTTGATGCCCAGATCCGCTGCGCCAAGAACCTTGAATCCGTTCTCGTCGGTCACGTCATCACCGACAAAAAGGACCGCTTGGACGTCGAGTACTTCACGCAACCACTGCAGGCTCTGGCCCTTATCGCCGTGATGCACGGTGGCCTCTAGCACCGCTTTGCCTTCAAGCAGTTTGATGCCGTCCAAATCACGTAGCGCCTGCCGCGCCTGTGCCAGGGCCTTGGCGGCAACTTCAGGTGTTGCCTGGCGGACGTGCAGGACCGTGGCCGACGGTTTGTACTCCACGCTGGCGTTCGCGTGCATCGCAGCAACTCGTTCCAGGCGCTTGGTAATTTGCCCGAGCAGCTCGGACTGCCTAGCGGTCAGCGGCTCATCGTGCCAGATCGCGCCCAGCTGTGGCGGAACCAAGCGCTCGGCACCGTGCGAACCAATGCGAATCTCTGGACGAGGTTCAGGATAGACCTCGCTCAAGGACTGCAGGTTACGCCCCGACACCACCGCGGTGTATACCCCGGGACTGGAAGCCAGCTGCTCGAAGGCAGCAGCAGACTCTTCCAGCGGCCGGGCCTCTTGGGGCCGGTCAACCAGCGGGGACATCGTTCCATCAAAGTCCAAAGCAACTAGTACCCGCTGATGGGCAGCAAATTCAGCGAGCGCGGCCTGCAGGGCAGGGTCAAGGTCAGGCAATGGTATTCCTCATCGGAGATCAGGATTCCTGTCGGAATCTTCTAGCGAACGATTTCGTGCACGGAGGTGGCCGCGTTGATCTCGGCCAGCTCGGCTAGGAAATCCTCGGACCACTTCGAGACGTCGTTGAGCGCCAAGTGGCGGTTCATGCGTTTCATCCGGCGTTCCTGCTCTGCCTCATTCATCTGAACCGCTTCAACGATCTTGGCCTTCATCCCGTCGATGTCGTGCGGGTTGACCAGGACAGCCTGGGTCAGCTGATCGGCAGCGCCGGTGTACTCCGAGAGCACCAGTACGCCGCGACCATCCTGGTGCGCAGCGACGAACTCCTTGGCCACCAGATTCATCCCATCGCGCAGGGCCGTGACCAGCAGGACATCGGCTGCCAGATACATGGCGATCATTTCGCGCAGCGGATAGGACTGGTGCAGGTAGCGCAGGGTGGTGTGGCTCAGGGTGTCATGCTGGCCGGTGATCTGCCCGACCATGAGCTCGACCTGGTCACGCAGCTCGATGTAGCTGTCCACATTTTCCCGGCTGGGGCTGGCTACCTGGATCAGGCAGACATCACCGGCGCGCAGAGTCTGGTCGGAGAGGAGCTCGCCATAGGCCTTCAGGCGGTGGCGAATGCCCTTGGTGTAGTCCAAGCGGTCCACGCCCAGCATGATGGTTTTCGGATTGCCCAGCTCATGGCGGATCTGGGCGGCACGGGCAATGATTTGCGGATCGCGCGCGAGCTTGGCGATTTGCTCGGTATCGATGGAAATTGGATGCGCATTGGCGCGGCAGAGATTCTGCATGTCGTTACCGGCTGGGGGCGAAGCCACATCCCCCTTGGTGGAGTAGTCGGTGAACCGGCGCAAGCAGCGCAGGAAATTGCTCGCATCGGTTTCGCGCTGGAACCCGACCAAGTCCGCGCCGACCAGTCCCTGCAAGATCTGGGTGCGCCAGGGCAGCTGCGAAAACAGGCTGGCCGCCGGGAACGGTATGTGCAGGAAGAAGCCGATTTTCAGATCGGGTCGCGCCAGCCGCAGCATCTGCGGAACCAGCTGCAGCTGGTAGTCGTGGACCCACACGGTAGCGTTCGGGGCCGCGATTTCCAGTACGGCATCGGCGAATCGCTGGTTGATCCTCTTGTAGCGGTCCCACCAGGTGCGGTGGTACTCCGGTGGCACGATGACGTCGTGGTAGAGCGGCCAAAGCGTCGAGTTGGAGAAGCCCTCGTAGTAGAGGGTCAGGTCATCCTCATCCAGGGGGACCGGAACCAGATGGATGTCGTCCTTGTCGAAGCTCTCCAGCTTCTCGCCGATACCGCCATGCCAGCCTACCCAGGCACCTTCGGACGCAGCCATGACCGGTTCCAAGGCGGTAACCAGACCGCCGGGCGAACGCTGGAATCCTTGCGATCCGTCAGGGTTGGTGATGCGGTCCACCGGAAGGCGGTTGGCTACAACCACAAAATCGTAGGAATTTTCGGTCTTTGTACTCGGCGCTGGGGTACCCACTGCAAACCTCCTGGTTTGTTCAATCTGGTTCACCGGCGTGGTGCAGATTCGTCGGTTCTGAGTGAATGACATCTCGTCAAATTTCCTCGCTCTTGCTATTTAGCCTAGTGAAAACTGACTGCTAAGGGAACGAAGGGACGGATTTCTCCGTCATATGGGCTACTTCTGCGCATGTGCCGCGTGGTCAGCAAAGAACCGGCAGCAAAGAAACGATATCCGCCGATGACTTGGTTTAACGCTCAACTTAAGGTTTTCGAAGCACTTTGGGTGCTGTATGCGAAAGATATGTGAGTCCTGTGAAGGTGGGGGAATCTTGAGTTTTCAAGGATATTGGCGCTCGGAGTTGGCTAAGCTTGACTCCAGATGATAGTTGTCCGCTGACCAAGGAACCGCCAAATTTATGTCTACAAATAACCCGCGCCCATCGAAGGCAGAGCGAACCGCGAGTGCCCGAGAGAAGGCGGCGCAGATGCGTGCCGCTCAAGATGCCGCTCAGAAGCGCAAGTCGCTTTTCGTGAAGCTGGGCGTATTGGCCGCAGTCATTGTGGTCATCGCACTGGTAGTTACCTTGATCGTGCAGAACAACAACGCAAAGGTGGCAGACTCCGGCGCCGTGCCGCAGGGCGCTACCGCAGCCGGTGGCATCATGGTCACCTCGCCGGACACTGTCGCAGAGAAGTCCATCGAGAATGTGGATATCAAGACGCTCGAAGCACCTGCCGAGGCGCCATCGCCTGCTACCCCACGCGACCTGACGGTGGCTGAAAAGGGCGAACCGATCAACATCGCCATGTACGTTGACGCCAACTGCGTTCACTGTGCAGACTTCGAGGCTACCTACGGGGACCAGATCGAGGAATGGCTGGCCAACGGCGACGTCACCGTTGAATACCGCAACGTCGGCTACCTTGACCGTGGTTCAGCAACTAACTTCTCCTCGCGCGGCGCCAACGCATTGGCTTGCGTCGCCGACGAAAGCCCAGAAGCCTACATGGGCTTCGTCAAGGCGCTGTGGGGCCACTACCCAGAGGGCGAGATGAAGAACGCCGAGCTGGCCGATCTGGCGATCCAGAATGGCGCTGCGCAGTCCGTTGAAAGCTGCATCGCAGATGACAAGTTCCGTCCATTCGTCCAGTACACCACTACTGCCGGCCAGTACGATGGCGTGGCTGGCACCCCATCGATCTTCGTCCAGGGCAAGGTAGTCGATCTGGCAAAGGAAGACTTCCCAACCGCAGTGAAGGAAGCAATCGCAGCCAACAAGTAAGTCGAACCGGTAGCCTCTGGACAATTGTTCGGGATCCGGTAGTATCCTTATTGATCTCGCACCCCGACCGATGGGAAGGAAGCCAATGCTGGCTTCCTTCCCATCGGCATTTAACTCGGAGCATCGCCAATTCGCAGTGCCGCAGGGTTTTCGGATATTCTTATTCGGTACGCCCCCTTAGCTCAGCTGGCCAGAGCGTCTGTCTTGTAAACTGAAGGTCACCGGTTCGAATCCGGTAGGGGGCTCTGACCTGGTCCTGGACCAGCAACGGGAACCGTGTCCATGAATCTTCGTGGCGCGGTTTCTTTTTTTTAGCCCCAGATCTTGCCCGAGCCAGCGTCGCGCCTATGGCAGGCTCAAAGATCCCGCCGGTAGAATTTTGCGCAGAACCTATATTTGAGGAGCCGACCATGGCCGGAGGCCTTGCAGCACTATTGGACGACGTGGCGGCGCTGGTGAAAGTCACCGCGGCATCGCTTGATGACATCGCGCTGGGCGCTGGCAAGGCCAGCACCAAATCGCTAGGCGTCGTCATCGACGATGCGGCAGTCACGCCGCAGTACGTGGCCGGGCTCTCGCCCAAGCGCGAGCTTCCAATCATCTGGAAGATCGCCGTTGGGTCTATCCGGAACAAGATGCTGTTCATCCTTCCGGTGGCGCTGGTCCTATCGCAGTTCGCTCCATGGGCGCTGACCCCGATCCTGATGATCGGTGGCGCCTATCTGGTTTTCGAAGGCGCCGAGAAGCTGCTTGAGGCGATGGGCGCGATCAAGCACCACACTCCGGGCGGCAAGGAGGGAGTGCGCGACGAGAAAGCGATCATCGGATCGGCAGTGCGCACAGACCTCGTGCTTTCCGCGGAGATCATGGTCATCTCGCTGAACGAGGTGTCCCACGAGCCGTTCTTGAATCGCGCGCTGATCCTGATTGTGATCGCCATCCTGATGACCGTCGTGGTCTATGGCGCCGTGGGCTTGATCGTCAAAATGGACGACATCGGACTGCACATGGCCGCCAAGCCGCGCCAGCTCACGCAGAAGATCGGGCGCGGCCTGGTCAAGGCGATGCCCATCGTGATGTCCATCCTGAGCAAGGTCGGCGTGATCGCGATGCTCTGGGTCGGCGGGCACCTGCTGCTGGTCGGCATGGATGAACTGGGCTGGCACGCACCGTACGGCTTCGTGCACCACGTGGAACTGCTGGTCCACGACGCGACCGGCCAGGCCGGCGCCGTGCTGGGCTGGCTGGTGAACACCGCCTTCTCCTGCCTTGCCGGTTTTATCATGGGTACCGTGATTACCGTCATCATCCTGGGCATCCAGAAGCTGCGCCACAAGGGCAAAGCCGAAGCAGACCACTAGGAACAGGAATCAGCCAGATGCCCGCGCACGTAGAATAGAGAAGTTGCCGCCCGGACTCGGTCTACCGGTCCAGCCCAACTGTCTGGCCTACGTGGAAAGATCGATGCGTGTTGAGTAGAGAATTGACAGATCAGGCCACCGCCCGCCATGCGCGCGGAGCCTACTTCACCCCGGAACCCGTTGCCAGCTTCATGGCGCAGTGGGCGCTGGGGGAGCAAGGATCCAAGGTCCTGGAACCCTCCTGCGGTGAAGCGCAATTCCTTGCCGCTGCCCATCCGGTGCTTGCAGATGGCCGAGACCGGGTCGAGCTGGTGGGCCTGGAACTGCACGAACCATCGGTGCAGGCCGCCCGTGAGCGGATGAGCGCCGCCGGGATCGACGCGCGCATCGAGCACGCCAACTTCTTCGAGGTCACCGGCAACGCCGAGTTCGACGCTGTCATCGGCAACCCTCCCTACGTGCGCTACCAGCTGCACCGCGGGGCCGACCGGCAGCTCTCGCGCGCCGCGGCCAAAGCCTCGGGCGTGGAATTGAATGAACTTGCCAGCATCTGGGCCGCTTTCGTCGTGCACGCCACCAGCTTCCTTGCCGTCGGCGGGCGCCTGGCCCTGGTGCTTCCGGCAGAGCTGATGTTCGTGAACTATGCCGGGCCTGTCCGCCAGATGCTGCTTGAACGCTTCGCCAGCGTGCACCTGGCCGTCTTCGAAGAACGCTTGTTCGCCGACGCGCAGGAAGAAGTGGTGCTGCTGCTGGCCGAGGGCTACCGCGAAGGGGCTAGCGGTTCCTTCAACCTGCACCAATTCCGCAATGCGCTGGATCTGCAAGCCCTGGGCGAAGGCACCCGCCACACCCCGGTGCGCATGAACGAGCGCTGGACCGGTTCCCTGGTCGGCCTTGAAGCCCAGGGGATCCTGTCGGCGGCACTGGCCGCCGGCCGGATGGCGCCGCTGCAGTCCTGGGGCGAAACCTCGCTGGGCGCGGTCACCGGCAATAATAAGTGGTTCACCCTCTCGGCCCAGCAGATCCAGGACCTGGGGCTGGCCTGCGAGGACCTGATCCGGATCTCGCCTCCGGGCTCGCGCCACCTGCGCGGGCTGGAATTGAGCGAGGACGGCTGGGAAAAGCTCGCCGAGCACGGGGCAGCTGCCTACATGTTCCGCCCCGGCGCGGAACCCAGCGGCGCCGGTGCGCGCTTCGTGGCCAGCGGTGAACTGCAGAACGTCGACCAGGCCTATAAGTGCAAGGTGCGCTCGCCGTGGTGGCGGGTGCCGGTGCTCTCGGTGCCGGACCTGTTCATGACCTACATGAACGCCGACACCCCGCGGTTGACCGCCAACGAGGCCGCGGTGCACCACATCAACTCGATCCATGGGGTGTACCTCGGCGCCGATGCGCGCGAGCTGGGCCGCGAGCTGCTCCCGGTGGCATCGCTCAATACCCTGACCATGCTCGGAGCCGAAATGGTGGGCCGCTCCTACGGCGGCGGCATCCTGAAGCTGGAACCGCGTGAAGCCGACCAGCTGCCGGTCCCGGCGATCGGCATGGTGCAGCGCTATGCCCGGCAATTGCGTGCCATCAAGCCGGCGGTGCGTGAACTGCTGGTGCAGGGGCGCAAGCAAGAGGCCACCGACCTGGTGGACGGCGTGGTGCTCGAGCAGCTGCTCGGCTTGGAGCCGGATGCGCTGGAGGCGGTCCGCACTGCGCGAATGAATATGCTCGAACGCCGCAAGGCCAGAAGCAAAGCCGTGAGGGGATGAACGTGGCCAATCCTGCGATCGAAAAGACCTTGGCCTTTGCCGAATTCGATACCACGTTGATGTCAGCGGCGAAGGATTCGCCCTGGCTGGGCAATGGCGCGGTAACCGAGGAATTCAACCCGTCCTTCCCGGTGCTCGAACGCCTGCTGAGCATCCCGGTCCGCAACAAGGCGGTCACCCGATCGGGCCGCTTTGCCCAGGGCGTGGACGCATGGCTGGCCCATGAATTGCGCCGTGCCGGATTCGATGCGGATCTGGTGTGGCCGCGTCCCGAGGCGCCCCGGGTCTTGTCCAGCGACATCCTGGAACTGCTGCGCAAGCTGCCGGAGCGGCTGGCCGACGAGGTGCACGAGTCCATCATGGCGGGCAAGGCGGGCAGCATCGACGCGCGCATCCTGGGCCGCGCCTACATGAAGCAAACCGACGTGGTGATGACCCATTGGTCCACCGGTCCCGAGCTGCTGCTCAGCACCAAGGCGATGACCTCATCCTTCGGCAAGAACCTGGCCAACCGCTATGAAGAGGCCTATGGGGATGCGGCTAACCTGCGGGCCCGCTACCCGCTGGCAGCCGTCGGGTTCTTCTTCGTGCAGCGTGCCACGATCCTGGAATCCGAGCCGGCCGCCTTCCGCCGCACCGTGGACATGATCCGCAAGCTGCGCGACTTCGGCGACGGCTTCGGGTACACCGCCACCGGCCTGCTGCTGGTGGATTGGGATGAGAGCGCGGAGCATCCCGAAGTGAAATGCGTCCACGCTCCGGTGCCCGCGGATATTGCCGCGCCGCAGTTCCTCAACGCCATGGTCGATGCGGTCCTGAAGGTCACCCCGATCGACCTGCACGAGGCCGCTCGCGCTCGCCGGGCCGGAGAAGTTGCCCCGCTGCCGGGCCACGGCTCCGTGGACGAACAGCAGGACGCCCTGTTCTAGGCGGTCACATCACCGGCACGGCGGAGGCCGAATCATCGGATCCGAACTGCGCGGCGAATCCCTGGACCGGGGCCGGGCCGGCCATGAGGCTCGGGGCCGGCATCGCACTTTCGGGAAGGTGGATGGCCACGTGGTCCTCGGAGGCCTGCGGCAATTGCGCGGCCCACTGCCATGCGGCCTCGGTGGCCCGGTAGATGAACTTCAGCTGCCCATCGTGCTCGAAGCTGCGCTCGCGCTGCCACAGTTCCGAGCGCTCGTAGAAGGCCCAGGATGCCGGGTTCTGCGAATCGATGACGCTGATCGGAGTTTTGCCCGAACGCAGCGCGTGGGCAAGGCGCAGCGACGTCGCATGCTGGCGGATGCCCAGGCGGCGGTAGTCCGGGCGCACGGCCATGCAACCGAGCTCCACGGCGTTCATCGAAGAAGTCGGGGCAATGATGGAATCATGCACGAGGCCTGCGGCAACCAAGGTGCCCTGGTCGCGCACGGTCACAAGCAGCGAGAGCCGGTCGAACTTCTGGTTCCAACGCTGGTCGACCAGGGGGTAAAGGGTCGCTAATTCGGCGCGCTGGGCCGGCTGAACGCATAGGGATGACAAGGAAAAGTTCAGGTTTTCAAACACTGGGTACGGTCCTAAATTCTAAGAACGAACGAAAGATGAGGCTTTTGCGCGGTGGAAAAATCCACTGCGCGGTTTCGTTGGCCTTGAGGGGACCGATGCCGGCGGCTTCCGGCAACTTCCTTGTAGGGTCCAGTTTGAGCTCGATGAGCTAGAAAAATTATGGAGTCTAAAGTCCCTTTTTGACAAGTGGAAATGGGTACTTTTAGGTGAATCGCAAATAAACTATTCGGCGCTGTTTTTCTGCTCTACTCATTGCCTGAACCGCGACTGTTCGAACCTGCGCTGGAAGCGGCATTTCGGTGTTCCGGGGACGGATTCCGGGCGCTGGAACCGGTGGCCGATTTGGAGTGAGGTCCACGGCCCGGTAGGATTGCTTATGCGCTTGGCTTGCAAGTCAGGGCGCAGATGGATCTTTAGCTCAGTTGGTTAGAGCGTTCGCCTCACACGCGAAAGGTCGCTGGTTCGAGTCCAGTAAGATCCACCAAGAACGAAAGCCACCGCAATGCGGTGGCTTTCGCTGTTTCCGGGACAGCCAGGATCCTAGGCGCCAAGCAGCAGGTGCACCGTGGGCTTGACCTCTTCTCCGAGCAACTTGATGCTGTTCATCATCGCCTCGTGCGGCAAGGAACCGGCAGAGTACTTGATGTCAACGCGCGACAAGCCCAGCTGCTGGGCCACCTTGGCCATCTTCCGTGCCACAGTTTCCGGGCTGCCGGCCATCATGGCTCCCTCGGGCCCCATGGAAGCCTGCAAGCGCATCTTGCTGGCCGGCGGCCAGCCTCGTTCGGCGCCCAGCCGATTCATGGTGCGCTGGTAATGCGGCCAGAGGGTTTCCAGGGCCTCCTGGTCGGTGGAAGCCACCAAGCCATGGAAGTGCGCCGAGACCGGCAATTCTCCATGGCCGAACTCCTTCAGCGCACGGCGGTAGAGGGTGGCCAAGCCTTCGAAGGCCGAGGGCTGGCCGCCGATAATGGCCAAGCACAACGGCAAGCCATGCCGGGCCGCGCGGGTGACCGACTGCGGGCTGCCACCCACACCCACCCAGGTGGTCAAGGGCTGGTCTTCCAGCAGCGGGTAGATCTGCTGGTTGCGCAAGGCGGCGCGGTGCTTGCCCTGCCATGAAACCGGCGTGCCGTGGCGGAGCTTGGCCAGCAGATGCAGCTTCTCTTCGAACAGGTCCTCGTAGTCTTCAAGATCCAGGCCGAAGAGCGGGAAGGATTCAATGAAGGAGCTGCGGCCTGCGATGATCTCCACTCGCCCGTTGGAGATCGCGTCCAAGGTGGCAAAGCGTTCGTAGACGCGCACCGGGTCGTCGCTGGAGAGCACGGTCACCGCGGTGCCGAGCTTGATGCGCTGGGTAGTGCTGGCCAGGGCGGCCAGAACGATTTCGGGGGAGGAGATGGCATAGTCATCGCGGTGGTGCTCGCCGACGCCGAAGAAATCAAGGCCCGATGCTTCGGCCTGCTGCCCCTCGGCGATGACATTGCGGATCACCTGGGCGTGGCTCAGCGGGTTGCCCTGGTCATCCTCGGTGATGTCGCCGAAGGTCTCGGCTCCGATTTCTGGCAATGGGAACTGCGTATTCATTGGATCCTCCGGATTATATGCAAACACATCTAACTTCTGCATGGTGCAACCAACTGCCGAGCGCCGGTATTCCAGTGGCCGAAAATACCCTTAAATGTGTTCGGCGATACCTCCCGAATTCGCCACGTTCCCGACAACTTTTCATGCACGGGTTGTATGGTGAATCCCATGGGAAAAACTTTGGATGAGGGGGCATGATTCGTGGCGCATCGATCTAGCGAGGAACAGGCCGCCTCGTCGAATGCCGTCGGCGAGGATCCGGCTCCGCTAGCTGGCGTCTTGCCCCGCATTGCCACTAGTGAGATCAACATGGGCTTCCATCCTGCAGAGCCCGCCGAAGAGCCGGCAACGGCATCTGAACTACCGCTCAATACGGCGGTCAGCGCCAACGTGGCGGCTGCCGATGTCTCGGATATCGAGTGGCGCACCGGCCAGGTCCACACCACCGATGAGGGCATTACCCTCATGCCTACCCGCGCCAACCCGGTGGCCCGTCGGCTGCTGGCGAAAATGTGGATCTCGGATACCCCTCCCACCGAGGCGCTGAACATCGTTGAGCGCCTGCAGGGCACCCCCTACGCCAACCCCAAGGTCAATGTGGACCAGGACGCGTCCAACCGGCGCACCATGGAGTTCGCGCTGGATTTGGGCGAGACCTTGATCCGCTACGGCGCAGGCGCCTTGGAAGTGGAAACCAGCGTGATCGCGGTGACCGCGGCACTGGGCTTGAGCCACTTGGATGTGGACATCACCAACCAGTCCCTGCATTTGAACTACAGCCCGCCGGACGCCGAAAGCTACTCGGTGCTGCGTGTGGTCCGCTCCTACACCTCGAACTACGCCGGCATGGTGCTGGTGCACGAACTCGTCTCGGACATCATTGCCGGCGGCGTATCGCGATCCGTTTCAGCGAAGCGGTTGAAGGACATCACGCGGCAGCCCAAGCCGTTCCCGCGCTGGATCGTCGCCTCCGGCCGGGCCGTGTTCGCGGCCGCGTTCGTACTCTTCATTGGCGGCTCGTGGGCTGGGGCGCTGGTGGCGATGCTGTCCTCGAGCCTCGTGACGCAGATCGGCCGATACGGCTCGCGCTGGAGAGTGCCCGAGTTCTTCACCATCGCGGCCTCGACATTAGTGGTCACCGGCATTGCCTTGCTGGGGCACCAATTCCACGCTCCGCTGGATCCGGCGCTGGTGGTCTCTGGCGGCATCTTGCTGCTGCTTCCGTCGGGCAGATTCGTTTCGGCATTGCAGGATGCCATCAACGGCTTCCCGGTGACAGCGGTAGGCCGGTTGTTCTCGGCCAGCCTGATCTACGGGGCGATCCTCTGCGGAATTGCTACGGCCCTGGTGATCTCGGATCTGCTCGGGGGAGAGAAGGTCGACGTTCACCAGATCGTCCAAACCGACTATCCGGCCTGGCTGCTGGTGGTCTTGGTGGGCGTGGCCATTGTCGCCGGTGCGGTCACCGAGCAGAGCGCGCTGCGCCTGCTGCTGCCTACCGCCGGCATTGCGGTCGGCGGCTACCTGGTGCAGCTGCTGGCCGAAAGCATAGGACTCGGAGACCGGGCTACCCCGGCGCTGGTCGCCACGGTGATCGGTTTCGCCGCGCGGCTGGCGGCGGACAAACTCGGCTCCCCGCAGCTGGTGCTAGCGGCTCCTGCGGTCATGTTCCTGCTTCCGGGCCTGATGATCTTCCGCGCGATGTACGGCATCGTCATCAACGTCAATGACACCGCCACGGGACTGGTGGAGATGTTCAACGCCATGGCGATCATGCTCTCCATCGCTGGCGGCGTCGTCTTCGGCGATACGCTGTGCCGTCCATTGACCTCCAGCGCCCGGCGTGAGCGCCGGCGGATCCGCCGGCGCTAAGCTTTCGGCAACGACCAGTCAATCGGCTTCTGTCCGCGGTCGGACAGGAGCCGATTGATGCTTGAGAAGGGCTTGGAGCCGAAGAACCCGCGCGAGGCTGAGAGCGGCGAGGGATGGGCGCTTTGCAGCTGCACGGCGTTGGACAGGGACTCGGAGAGTTTCTGCGCATGCTTGCCCCAGAGCAAAGCCGCCGGAGGCCGCGGACGGTCATTGAGCGCGGTGAGGATGGCATGCAGAATTGGCGCCCAACCCAGCTTCTGATGCGAGCCGGCATTTCCAGCGGCTACGGAGAGCACCTGGTTCAACAGCAAGACGCCTTCTGAGAGCCATGGACTGAGATCCGGATGCGCAACCGGCTCCAGCCCCAGATCGGACTGCAATTCCTTGTAGATATTGGCCAAGGAGCGCGGCAGCGGACGCACCTGCTTGTTGGCCGCGAAGGCCAAACCATTTGCGTGGCCGGGTGTCGGATATGGGTCTTGGCCAATAATTAGGACCTTGACTTCGGACAATGGCAGGGTCAGTGCGCGGAACATCACCTCCGGTGCCGGCAGGATCTGTTCACCGGCCGCCGAACGGGCCGCCAAATCGGTGGCCAGGGAACGCAGCAACGAGTCCTGCTCGCTAAGTGCCCGAACCCAGTCTCCAGCGATAAACCCGTGGTCGGCCATGGATTGGGCGCCATGGTAAAACGGGAAATCCGCCGCTTCGTACACTGGTGTCCGAGCTGGCTGGGGTGCATCGAAAAGTGCTGGCTGCAAATCGTCCATAGGGATAATTGTGCCGTTTTTCTGGCGTGCCTGTGCTCGGCCACACGGTGTTAGGCAAGCAGATTGGTTAGAATATCGGTGGTATGTCTACCGATGGTGGATTACATGCATAACCGAAACCCGAGAAAACTGGTCCAAGGACAGAGGTGAGAACGTATGGCTGAGAATGAATTGCTGGTGGATTTCGTCATGAACCCGGATTCGGAATTGGACGAGCGTTCGCAACAGATCCTCAACCTGGAAAAGTTGTGGTGGAAGTATGCCGGGGCCAAGGAACAAGCCATTACCAAGCAGTTTTCGATGTCGCCGACGAATTACTACCAGCTGCTGAACCAGCTGATTGAAACCGACGCGGCACTGGCCTACGACCCGATGTTGGTCAAGCGCCTGCGCAGAGCACGTTCCACAAAACGTCGCGTGGGCGGTAAGGTCGGCACGGGACGATAACCCTGCCTGCCGTGACCAATCAGACCTCGAGCAAGGACAAGAATGACCAACTACCCGCGTGACGAATTTGATCGCGTTCCGGAGTTCAGCACCCGTGTGGGTTCGCACCACGCCCACGGATGGGCGCAGTCCGCCGCGTCGAAGTCAACCGGTGGGAAATTGCGCTGGGTAGTGCTGACCGCTGTACTCGTGCTGGTGATCGGTGCCTTGTCCTTCATCTTCGGCCCTCAGCTCAAGGAGACCCTCGCGACTTCCACGGGAAGCGACACCTCGCAAACCCAGGAAGTCACCGCTGAGCCTTCCGTGGAACCCACACCTAGTGAATCCGCATCGCCAACGAGCACCATCGATGACGAAGACGTGCTCTACGGCCAGCTGATTGGCGTGTACAACGCGGCAAGTGTTGCCGGTCTGGCTAATGAAGGCGAAGACGCCATGGCCGAAGCCGGGTTCACCAGCATTGTGGCCGACAACTGGACCAGGCCCGCAGAAGTCTCCACGGTTTATTACATGTCCGAGTCCTACCGGACTACCGCTGAAAAAGCTGCAGAAATCCTGAATATCGACGAAGTTCTGCAGACCAGCAACATTCCGAACCGGGTCACCGTGGTTCTGGGCTCCGATGACACCCTGGGGCTAAACGAATAATTCGTTCATAATTCCATTCGCTCAGAGCCGATCGGCTTGCACTCGCCATGCGAGAGTGCCAATATTTGTATTAGCACTCATGCGTTGCGACTGCTAACGCCGGTCGGCTTTTGCGTTCTCCAAGAACTTCATGAAGCACCGGACAGCGGATGCAGGGCGTGGGAGTGGAAAATACCTCAGATAGCGAGAGCTGAAACGGTTGCTGGCCCGATGCCGCACCGGTCCACTCGTCCGTCGCGGGCGCTGTCTGTCGGTTGCATTTTCGCAAAATCGTCCCGAAAGGACCGTACGCCACAATGGCTAAGATGATTGCATTTGACGAGGAAGCACGCCGCGGACTTGAGCGCGGCCTGAACACCCTTGCTGACGCGGTGAAGGTCACCCTGGGCCCACGCGGCCGCAACGTTGTTCTGGAAAAGAAGTGGGGCGCTCCTACTATCACCAACGACGGCGTGTCCATCGCTAAGGAAATCGACCTCGAAGAGCCTTACGAGAAGATCGGCGCAGAGCTGGTCAAGGAAGTTGCCAAGAAGACCGACGACGTCGCTGGCGACGGTACCACCACCGCAACCGTGCTGGCACAGGCACTGGTCAAGGAAGGCCTGCGCAACGTTGCCGCAGGTGCTGACCCAATCGCACTGCGCCGCGGTATCGACAAGGCCGTAGAAGCTGTTACCGCTGAACTGTTCGCCGCTGCGAAGAA
This sequence comes from Glutamicibacter sp. NPDC127525, assembly GCF_042672105.1. Classification (NCBI taxonomy): domain Bacteria; kingdom Bacillati; phylum Actinomycetota; class Actinomycetes; order Micrococcales; family Micrococcaceae; genus Glutamicibacter; species Glutamicibacter sp. NPDC127525. Next base: position 16,877 of record NZ_JBHXVN010000006.1, read on the forward strand.
GGTCGAGTCCAAGGAGCAGATCGCTGCTACCGCTTCGATCTCTGCTGGCGATCCGGAAATCGGCGCGCTGATCGCTGAAGCTCTCGACAAGGTCGGCGAGCAGGGCGTTATCACCGTTGAAGAATCCAACACCTTCGGCCTGGAGCTGGAGCTGGCAGAGGGCATGCGCTTCGACAAGGGCTACATCTCCGCTTACTTCGTCACCGACGCTGAGCGCCAGGAAACCGTTCTTGAGGACCCTTACGTACTCATCGTGAACTCGAAGATCTCCTCGGTCAAGGACATGGTGACCTTGCTGGAGAAGGTCATGCAGTCGAACAAGTCGCTGCTGATCATCGCCGAAGATGTCGAGGGCGAAGCCCTGGCTACCCTGATCCTGAACAAGATCCGCGGCCTGTTCAAGTCCGTTGCTGTCAAGGCTCCGGGCTTCGGCGACCGTCGCAAGGCCATGCTGACCGACATCGCTATCCTCACCGGCGGCCAGGTTGTTTCCGAGGAAATCGGCCTGTCCCTGGACAACGTAGGCCTGGAAGTCCTCGGTACCGCCCGCAAGGTCGTTATCACCAAGGACGAGACCACCATCGTCGAAGGTGGCGGCGAAGCCGACGCCATCGAGGGACGCAAGGCGCAGATCGCAGCCGAGATCAAAAACACCGACTCGGACTACGACCGCGAGAAGCTGCAGGAGCGCCACGCAAAGCTCTCCGGCGGTGTCGCTGTGCTGAAGGCCGGCGCTGCTACCGAGGTAGAGCTCAAGGAGCGCAAGCACCGCATCGAAGATGCCGTGCGCAATGCCAAGGCAGCTGTTGAAGAAGGCATCGTCGCCGGTGGTGGCGTTGCACTGATCCAGGCTGGCGCTGCAGCATTCGAGAAGCTGGTTCTGGAAGGCGACGAAGCTACCGGTGCGAACATCGTTCGCGTTGGCATCGAAGCCCCGCTGAAGCAGATTGCCCTGAACGCTGGCATGGAGCCAGGCGTTGTCGCTGACAAGGTCAAGGGCCTGCCAGCAGGCCACGGCCTGAACGCTGCAACCGGCGAATACGTGAACCTGCTCGAAGCTGGTGTCAACGACCCAGTGAAGGTGACCCGTTCGGCACTGCAGAACGCGGCATCGATCGCTGGCCTGTTCCTGACCACCGAAGCTGTTGTCGCAGATAAGCCAGCTCCTGCTGGCGCTGCCCCAGCCGGTGGCGATGACATGGGTGGCATGGGCGGAATGGGCGGCTTCTAAGCTTCCCGCACGCACTAGCACGCAGTAATCGCGCCGATGGCCCGGATCCTTTCGAGGGATCCGGGCCATCGGCCGTTTAACGTGGGACAAGCGTTGCACTATAGCCAGCTGTGCAACAGCTCCAGCTCGGTGCCCAAATTGTTCCGCGCGCGCTGCTCCCAGCGCCGGGATCCGGCTTGGGTGCCGTAGATCAGTTCTTTCTCCAACAAGCCGCTGAGGATCTTGCTGCGCCCGGAAGCAAGCACATGGCGGGGAAGATGCCCGTACTCCTTGTAGATCGCCTCGGCGTAGCGCTGGTAGGCCGGAGCGGGGCGGGCCAGGACCTCCAGATCGGCATCGCAGAGGATATGGCCCAAGCGATCGGTTTCTGCCGGGGCATGCTTGGCGGTGAGCATGACCAGCCCGCTGACCTTCGATACGGCACCAGGGGAGAGGACTCCCCATAGCCGTTCACGGGCCAAGGTGGCCGACTTGAACTCGTCCTCGCTGGTTCCTGCGTAGACGGCGTCGTGGAACCACGCAGCGATTTGGAGCAGCATGAGCTCTTCGGGATCGGCCTGGCCTTCAGCCAGCCAGTCGATGGCTTCGAGCACGGAGAGCAGATGCACCCGGTCGTGGTAGTGGCGATGGCTCTCGGACCAATAGCCCAACAGCTCGGTTCCGAGCTGAGGCTCGGTGGGCAAGGTGCGGGACCACCGCCGGGTGAGGACGGTTCCCAGCTTCTCCGGGCGGTATTTGGCTGGTATCCGAATCCCGGACTTGACCAGTGCACGGACCAGCTCGGATCCCGAGACTTCTAGGGCGCCAGCTGCCACGAGCCGATCGTAGCGTTCGCGAGGCACATCGTAGTGATCCCGGTCGAAAGCTCGGCGGGAGATTTCTTGCTGCCCGGCGAACTCATGGAGTTCAGCCAATGAAGTATCCGACACCAAGTGGGCAAAGAGCGTGCCGTGGGCAGGCCAGCGCGGCGGGTCGATCAGAATGCTCATAAGGCTAAGCCTACTGATCAACCGGCCGTCGCGTCTGCGGTTTTCAGTAACGGAACAGCGAGGTGTTGACCTGCTCGACCTCTTCGTACTGCATGGAGGCATGGTTCAAGGCCGTGGCAATGCTGCTCAGCGCCTCTTCGATCTGCACATGGGTTGAGCGCCATTCGGCCACGATCGACTGGAAGGAGGCCGCGGCGGAACCCTGCCAGGTGCTTTGCAACTGGTCCAAGTTCATTTGCATGGTCGAGACCTCATTGCGTAGCCGGTCGATGGTGTTCATGACGGCCTGGGATTTAACCTGCATCTCGCCGGTGTTGGTGGAGAACGTACTCACTGGAATCGTCCTTTCTGGAATGAGCGGTTTGATCACTGATGCACTCACCTTAGAAACACCACACCCCGTGCCGGGCAAAACCGGCACGGGGTGTGGAGAAAGCCATCGGCGCTAGTCTTCCGTATCGTCGACTTCCGGTGCTTTCGGTTCGCGCAGCGGCACGTAGGGCATGGAGATGGACATCGTGGCGCCACCGCCAGGGGTATCTGCCAACGCCACCGAACCTCCGTGCTGCTGGACGATGGCCGCAACAATGGCCAAGCCCAGGCCGGAACCGCCGGTCTCGCGTTGGCGCGAGCTATCGGAGCGGTAGAAGCGTTCAAAAATGCGCTTGGAATCCTCGGCCGGGATGCCCGGGCCGTGGTCGCGGATTTCAACGACCGCGTCCAGCGTTCCAGCCACCAATGAACGCACGCCGACGGCAACTTCCAAGGGAGAACCTTCCGGGGTGTAGCGCAGCGCGTTGGTGAGCAGGTTGGCGATGATCTGCCGGATGCGGGCATCATCACCGACGGTGCTCGCTGGGCTGGGGCGTTCGGACACGAGCCCCACAAGTTTGACGGTACGGTCCGGTGCACGGACCTTGGTGTCTTCCACCGCGTCCTGGCCCAGGACCAGCAAATCCACTGGCTGCTTTTCCATGGGGCGTTGCTCGTCCAGGCGGGCGAGCATCAAGAGGTCCTCAACCAGACGGGCCATGCGCTTGGATTCGCTTTCGATGCGGCCCATCGCCGAGTCCATGGCCTCCGGATCCGCCAGCCCGCCGTAGCGGTAGAACTCCGAATAGCCCTGGATGGTGACCAGCGGGGTTCGCAGCTCATGCGAGGCGTCCTGGATAAAGCGGCGCATCTTCTGCTCGGAAGCCTCGCGGTCGTTGAACGCCTTTTCAATTTGGGCCAGCATGGCGTTGAGCGAGCGCGAGAGCCTGCCCACTTCGGTCTCAGCGGGATAGTCCTTCACGCGCTGGGACAGATCGCCATCGGCGATCATCGACGCGGTGCGCTCCACATTGATCAGCGGCTTGAGCGAACGCCCGGTGAGCCCGTAGGCGATCATCGACATCAGCAGGGCCGCAAGCGTGCCGGTGGAGAGCACCAGCACCGCAGTTTGGCTGACGGTACGGTTCACATTATCCAGCGGCATGGACAAGAACAGGTTCAGCTCGCTGCTCTTCAACGGGATCATCACCGTACGCCAACCAGCGGAGGTGGGGAAGGCGCCGGGGACCGTAGCAGGGGAGTTCGGGTGGGCTGCCAGCTGCTGGATCTGTTCCATATTAAGCAGCGGCAGATCCGTGCCGTTGGAAGGACCGACCCTCGAACGCGGCATCACGTAGACGATCTCGCCGTCCTGGTCGCGAATGTCAGCGTAGGCGCTGCTGAGCCCGAGCAGCGTGGCATCGACATCCAAGGCGTCATGGCTGCCGTTGTCCTCGTTCAAGGAGTAGAGGTAGGCCTTGTTGAGCCCGTAGGCCATCGTCGACTTGGACACGTTCAGCTGCTTGTCGATCTGGCTGGTCATCGCGATCCTCAGCGTATGCGCTGAACCGATAGCGGTAGCGAAGATCGCGACGATCATCAGTCCAAACATGACCGCGACCAGTTTGGTCCGCAACGAGGTGCGACGCCACTGGGCTCGAAATGACTTCATATGCTGACTTTACAAGGCCTTCAATTATTGGCGCGGACCGTTACGTGTGCCGTTAGCGGCGGTCTGGGGTGCGCATCAGGTAGCCCACGCCACGCTTGGTCTGGATCAGTGCAGGCCACTCCGGGCGGTCGACCTTGCGACGCAGGTAGGAAATGTAGGATTCCACGATCGAGGCATCGCCGTTGAAGTCGTATTCCCAGACATGGTCCAAGATCTGCGACTTGGACAGTACGCGGTTCGGGTTCATCATCAGGTAGCGCAGCAGCTTGAACTCGGTGGGGGACAGGTCAATGATCTCCCCGGCACGGCGCACCTCGTGGGCGTCGTCATCCAGCTCAAGGTCGGCCACGATGATGGTCGCGTTCTCGTCCTCGCCATTGGCGGTACGGCGCAGGACGGCACGGATGCGGGCGACGACTTCATCCAGGCTGAATGGCTTGGTGACGTAGTCGTCGCCGCCGACGGTCAAGCCGGTGACCTTGTCGCTGGTGTCGTCGCGCGCGGTCAGGAACAGCACCGGGAAGTGGCGGCCAGCGGCGCGCAATTTCCGGGTAATGGTGAAACCGTCCATGTCAGGAAGCATGACGTCCAGGACGGCCAGGTCCGGCTCTTCGGCTTCAACGGCGGCGAGGGCTTCGCGTCCGTTGGCAGCAGCGACAACTTCGAAGCCTGCAAAGCGCAGGGAAGTGGAGAGCAGTTCGCGGATATTCGGCTCGTCATCGACAACGAGAAGTTTTGCCTCAGCAGTTTTTGGACTCATGGATTACAGTGTGCCGAAGAAGTCTGGGAGTCCGCTGAGTGAATGCTGAAGCGAGTGGCTAGCTTTTTCGGCGCCTGGCGACGTTTCCGAAGACCACGATGGCGGCCAGAATGAATGCCGTTGGCAAGCCCAAGCGCGCAAAGAGCATCAGCAGCGGCGGGATGGCGATCTCCTGGAAGTAGAAGACGAGGGTTCCGACCAGCGCCAAGGCGGAAAGGATGGCGATGATGATCGCCAATCGGGAAAGTGCAGTCATGGTTTTGGATGAATCGCTCACGCTACCAAGTTTAGCCCCGGAGCCATGGGCGACAGGCGGAATGCGAAGATTGCCGGGCAAAGATGAATTCACCGCACGAGAGATGACATAATCTTAGATAAAGGACTTGAAGCGATCCAGCAGATTGAGCACCCGGCAAGAAGCAGAGAAGAATTCCGGCAGTGGCTCCGCCGGATCGCACATATGAATATGCATGGCGCTGAGCAGGCCTCGGCCATGCAGCTTAGCTACAAGAACGAACGAGGTAAATGATCATGCCTAGCGGCAAGGTTAAGTGGTACGAAAAGGCCAAGGGCTTCGGCTTCATCACCGCCGAAGATGGCAAAGAGATCTACGTCAATGCCGCGGCATTGCCCGAAGGCGTGCATGACCTGCGCCCCGGAACCCGCCTGGAATTCGGCGTTGCCGAAGGCCGCCGCGGTCCACAGGCACTGAGCCTGCGCTTGCTCGAAGCCGCTCCATCGGTCGCACGTGCCAAGCGCAAGAAGCCCGAAGACGAGGCAGTGCTGATCGAAGATCTTATTAAGCTGCTCGACAACGTTTCCAATAGCTTGCGCAATGGGCGTTATCCTGAACAGGCATATGGCAAGAAGGTTGCTACCGTACTTCGTGCGGTAGCCGACGATCTGGACGCATAAATAATGGCCCGTAAACCCAAGTTGGACACCATCCTCGCCGAGGCAGTGGATACTGCTCGCGGCGCGCTCGCAGAAATTGCCGGTGCGTCAGAAATCGGCGAACACCTAGGCGTCACGGCGGAAGGTGAGCGACTTGTCACCCATCGTTTTGTCTCCCATAAGTCGGGATATCAAGGATGGACCTGGTTCGCCACGCTTGCGCGGGTCTCACGGGCAAAATCCAAGGACCTGACGGTTTGCGAAGTAGGCATTATTGCAGGGGAGCAGTCATTGCTCGCTCCGGCATGGGTGCCATGGGCCGACCGCCTGGCAAAGGAAGAGATTGAAGCGGCCAAGGCCGCCGAAGCCGCAGAGGACTTGGCCGGGACCGGCGGGGAAGCCGACGGTCCTGAAGCCACGGAGCCAGCGAAGGAGCCGGATCCATCGGATCCAGGCGCCGAGGCTCAGGATCCGCAGGCCGAAGTCGAAGCGGACGGCGCCGAAAATGACGATGACGCTGTGCAGCAGCATAAGTCGCCGGCACGTCGCCAGGTACGCCGCCGTCGCACGGCGCAGCGCACCGCAGCCCGTCGCCGGGCAGCGCAGCGTAATCGCACGCGCAAGGAAAACTAGGCAATAGCGGCAAAGACCTTCGCACAACGATGATGAATCGTTGTGCGAAGGTCTTTGGCTTTAATCGAGGGTTCTTAGAGCTGCTCGATCACGTAGTCGATGCACTTGAGCAGTGCTTCGACGTCGCTTGGCTCGATCGCAACGAAGGTGGCGATCCGCAGCTGGTTGCGGCCCAGCTTGCGGTATGGTTCCACGTCGACAACGCCGTTAGCGCGCAGCGCCTTGGCAATTGCCGAGGCATCGACCGAGTCATCGAAGTCAATGGTGGAGATGACGTTCGAGCGGTGCGCTGGGTCGGCCACATAAGGGGAAGCGATTTCGGAAGCCTCGGCCCAAGCCCGGATCATCCCTGCGGACTGTGCCGTGCGCGCTGCCGCCCACTTCAGGCCGCCGTTGGCATTGATCCACTTGATCTGCGCATCCAGGCCCACAAGAGTGGTCAGCGATGGCGTGTTGTAGGTCTGGTTCTTCAAGGAGTTATCCAGCGCGGTCGCCAGGTTCAAGAAGTCGGGGATCCAGCGGTCGGTTGCTGCAATTTCCTCGATGCGGGCAATCGCGGCGGGAGAAACGAAGGCCAGCCACAGGCCGCCGTCGGAAGCGAAGTTCTTCTGCGGAGCGAAGTAGTACACGTCGGTCTCGGACAGATCCACGTCCAGGCCTCCGGCGGCGCTGGTGGCGTCAATGACTACCAGTGCATCGTCGTTGGCGCCAGCAACGCGCTTGATCGGCGCCGCGGCACCGGTTGAGGTCTCATTGTGCGGCCACGCGTAGAGGTCTACGCCGGCTTCGGCTACGGGTTCAGGTACGGTGCCCGGCTCGCCGACAATGATGGAGGAAGGTTCCAGGAATGGAGCCTTGTCGGTGGCTTTGGCGAACTTCGAGCCGAATTCGCCGAAGGACAGGTGCTGCGCCTTGGAACGGACCAGGCTGAATGCAGCGGCATCCCAGAACGCGGTGGATCCACCCACGCCGAGAAGAACTTCGTAACCCTCTGGTGCGCTGAACATTTCCTTCAGGCCGTCCTGAACCGAAGCTACGAGGTTCTTGACCGGAGCCTGGCGGTGGGAGGTGCCCAGCAGTTCGGCGCCGGCATCGACGATGGCCTGGATCTGTTCTGCGCGAACCTTGGAAGGTCCTGCACCGAATCGACCATCGGCGGGCAGAAGGTTTTCTGGAATGTTGATATCCGTGCTCATCGCGCTCCTCTTGTAGCGATAGATTGAAGTGCCATAACGGCCACCATTACCCATGGTTTGGAATATTGACAGATAGCCTTGGCGTTTCAATAGATATCTTCGCAAATAGCGGGGTGTCGTGAGAAAAGCGCGTCGGTCGGTTACGCCGAGGGCTTGGCGGGTTACAGGGCTTTCTGCAGCTCCGACCAAGTAGAGTGGGATATCGACGCCACGTAAATTTCGAGCGAACTTAATTGTTGTGACTTCCAGGAGCGACTGCCGTGTCTGATCTTATCGATACAACCGAGATGTATCTGCGTACCATTCTTGAGCTTCAAGAAGAGGAAATCGTGGCATTGCGCGCCCGAATTGCAGAGCGTCTTGGCCACTCGGGCCCAACCGTGTCGCAGACGGTTGCTCGCATGGAACGAGACGGCCTGGTTATCGTATCGACCGATCGCCACCTTGCTTTGACCGAAAAAGGTCACGAGCTGGCTACGGGCGTGATGCGCAAGCACCGCTTGGCGGAGCGCCTGTTGTCGGACATCATCGGGTTGGACTGGGAGTACGTGCACGATGAAGCGTGCCGCTGGGAACACGTGATGAGCGAACGCGTCGAGCGTCGGCTCTTTGATCTTCTGGGCAAGCCAACAGTGTCGCCCTACGGCAACCCAATTCCGGGCCTGGAAGTCCTCGGTGGCCCCAATGTGGGCGAAATCTCACATGAAGTAGAGAACTTGGATGATGCCCTGCTGTCCGGAAACATCGGCCCGGTGGCAATTGAGCGCCTGGCCGAACCTATCCAAACGGACCCAATCCTGCTCGGACAACTGAACGAAGGTGGAATCCGCCCAGGTGCGATTGTCACCTTGGAGCGCGCCGACGACTACGTTGTAGTGCGCGTGGACGGCATCGAAGGCGCCCTGGAGCTGCCGGTCGAGGTCAGCGCACACGTATTTGTAAAGTCTCAGAAAAGATAACGAAATTGTAACTTTCGGCGTTGACAGGTAGCGTTAAGCCTTGGAGCTAGCGATCTAGTTAGCTCTATCCATTTTTGGTGCGACCGCCTAGTGTTGCCCTGCGCCAGAAACGGTCACCAAATCTTGAGGGCAATAACGGGGGACCCACTTTCCGGCGTGCAAACGCCTTGGGGTGAAGTTCTGCGACAAGCAGGCCGGCTGATTCTCAATAGCCGAACCCGACAGCTAACTTCGTAGGCGCAACAGTGAGAGGAATGTTTTGGTAGAAACCAAGACTGCGGGACGTCGCCGCGCTGCCGGCGTCGAAGTAGATGTGATTGCAGAAGTCACCGCTTCGACTGCTGAGCGTAACGGCGGGCGCCGAGCAGCACGTGCTGCTGCCACCGTCCCGATGATTGCACCGGTCAAGCCGGTACATGAAGATTTCGTTGGTCGACGATTCGACTCCATGCAGCGCTACGGTGTTGCTCCTAACCAGACCCTGCTGGCCGGCAAGGATACCGCGAGCAACGTCGTTGCATTGCCAGGAGCTGTTCAAGCCCCTGCCAGCAAGCCTGCCCCGATCGAAGCAGCAGGCAATGTCGAGTTCATTTCGAGCCTCAAGTCCAAGGTTCAGAAACCCACCCACCGTGGATTCGCCCACAAGGTGGCAGCCGTAGCCGCCGTTTCGGGTTTGGCGCTTGCCGCCGTAACTCCACAGCTCTCCGGCAGCGCGGAGGAGAACAAGGCCGTTGAGGTCGCAGCTCAGCGCACCGCCACTTCCGCAGTTGTAGATGTAACTGCACCAACCGGCAATGCGGAACTGTCCGTGGAGCGTGCCGCTTTGACCTCCGAACTGAACACCGAAGTTGCCAAGGAAGAGAAGTTCGCCGAGATCATGACCGCTTCGGGCGGTAGCGTCACGGCCATCAAGGACACCTCGGGATTGCTCGGCGCACCGGTCACCACGAAGCGCATCACCTCCACGTTCGGGCACCGCAAGAATCCAACCGGTCCAGGTTTCATGATCCACAGCGGCACCGACTACGGTGTGCCAAGCGGTACCAAGGTCTACGCGGCAGCTGACGGTGTTGTGACTGTCTCGGGTTGGGCTGGGCACTCCGGTAACCGCATCACCCTTGACCACGGCAACGGCCTGGAGACCGGTTACAGCCACAACAGCCAGCTGGTTGTGAAGGTTGGCCAGAAAGTTAAGCGCGGTGACGTTGTTGCGTTGGCCGGCAGCACTGGCAACTCAACCGGTCCTCACGTGCACTTCGAAGTGATCGTTGACGGTCAGTTCAAAGACCCAGCAGGTTGGTTATAACGACGTTCGTCACCATTCCGTGATCAAAACGTGACATTTCAAAAAACTTCCTATAGTCTTGTATGCGTGCCATGGGGATCCCTGGGCATCATTGCGTGAGAACCGAGCACTGCCAACACGCAATGAGTAGTTATACACAACTCGTACGGCAGTGGCGGGGGAACCAATATCGGGTCGTTAGTTTTGGCTAACAACCCTAGGGGTGAAGTGGATAGAGAAGGCAACTTCGAATCCACCGAGGTAACTCCACTTCGAACCCGACAGCTTACCTCGTAGGTATCAAGGAGAGGCAATATTTTGACCAAGAGTCATGCACGCGGACGTCGCCGCGCCGACGTTCCACGCACCAACTCGCTACAGGCGATTTCGCAGGCCGTAGCATCCAACGCTGGCTCGGTAGGCCGCCAGGCCGCCGTTGTAGCTGCAGCATCCGGCTTGATCGTCACTCTGGGCGTGCCTGGCCAGGCAACTGCACCACGTGACGTTTCTGCATCGCCTGTTGACACCATCAATCCAGAGCGTGTTGCAGTCAAGGCAGTAAAGGTAGCTGCTGACAAGAAGGCTGATGTCGCAATCGAGCGCGCCAGCTTCACCGCTGAAGAGAAGCCAGAGCCTGTTGTCATTGCAGTTTCGAATGACATCACCCCAACTACCCGCAGCAGCAACTCGGGTAACTCTGATTCGATGGCCCCGATGACTCGTCAGAGCCGTTCGGGTGGACAGGAATCGGCTCCGCAGCAGAAGGCTCAGCCAAAGGCTGAAACTCCTGTTCAGACCTCCAACCTTTCCGGCATCGCAGGCACCGCTGCCAAGTACGTGGGCGTTCCATACGTATGGGGTGGCAACGGTCCAAGCGGCTGGGATTGCTCCGGCTTCGTCAAGTACGTCTACGCGCAGCACGGCATCAACATTGCTCGAGGCACCTCGGCCATCCTCGGATCCGGCCAGTTCGTCCGCACCAGCAACCCTAAGCCAGGCGACTTGGTATTCCAGAACGGTGGCGGCCACGTCGGCATCTACCTGGGCGGCGGCCAGATGATCGGCGCGCAGAACCCAACCGTGGACACCATGATCCACTCAGTTTCGCGCAACCCGCTGTACGGCTACTACACCCTAGCTGGCTAAGCTTCAAAGCTTTTCATAGGCCATCGGATGAGAAAGACATCCGATGGCCTATGTTCGTTTAACCAGTTGAACTCCGGGCATCAGAACGATGAAAAGAAGACAATTTCTTGGTTAGGTACCCACCAATAATCCGAAGCATCGCATAGGCTAGCGCTTAGAGACACTCCGAGCAGAACGCGAGCTCCATCAATGCCAGATGGTGGCCATCGGTTCATGAAGGTAGTACGAGCAATGCGAACTTTGGTATTAAACGCAGGATACGAACCACTAGCAGTTGTGACGTTCCGTCGAGCACTAGTGCTAGTCATGACCGAAAAAGCGAGCATCGTTCTCCAAGATGATCTCGCCCCCATCCGCAGTTCTCATGGAGATCTACCTCGGCCAACTGTCATCGTTCTGAAACGCTATGTACGACGCCCCTACAGGGACATGCAACATGTCACTCGTAGGGGCGTTCTGCGTAGAGACGCTTTTACCTGCGCGTATTGCGGCAAAGCTGCCAATACGATTGACCACGTGATTCCCCGCAGCAGGGGAGGTCAGAACACCTGGGAGAACCTCGTGGCCGCTTGCCTGCTATGCAATAGCCGCAAAGCGGACAAGATGCTCTCGCAACTGGGCTGGCAACTGCGTATTACACCTCATCGTCCACGCGTTGCTGGCCATCTGGTTTCGGGACTGCAGCACGTTGATGCGGCATGGGACGAATACTTGCACGCAAGCTAGCCGCTGGCCTGATGCTGCTGGGAGGAACCCAGCGGCGCCTATTTCTTGCTGCGTTCAATGGCTAGCGGCAGGACGCGGTCGCGAAGCAACGGAGCTAGATCGTCGCGTTCCAGGGCCACCTGCGGGTCGATCCACAGCAGCTCCTCCAATTCCGCTAACGGGACGAGTTCGCCATCGAAGGCTGCGCTGTATAAAGAGGCGCGGATCATCGTCTCCGCCTCGTTGGCAGCCGGTCCGATCCATTCGCCGTCGTATTGCAGCTCGTCAGCGGTGAAGCTGAGGCCCAATTCTTCACGAATTTCTCGAATGATAGTTTGTAACGCTGTTTCCCCGGCTTCGGGTTTGCCGCCAGGTTGCATGAACTTCGTCGTTCCACGCTTGCGAACCAGGAGAATTTCTCCTTGGTTGTTGATTAAACACGCCGCTGAGATCGTCAAATTTTTCTTCACTAAAACACAATATCGCGTGTTTACAGGAGTTAGAGATGGTAACGTGCTTAATTGGATCTCCAACGGTTTTAGTTCTAGTTCACCATGGTTACTTTACTCGCAGTATCTAACCGAAGTATTGATGACTACCGAAAACGTTGGAATTGAAAGATCGATCCATCAACTTTACAGATCTATGGAGCAATAAATGCGACGGGGTACAAATCTAGGACGCTTGGGAGACTTCAACCAAGCCGTAATTCTTGAGTCAATTCGACGGGCACCAGAGGGAATTAGCCGCGTTGAACTGGCCGGTTCGACTGGTCTGTCGCCACAGACCATTTCCAACGTTGTCCGCCGCTTGCTGGATGACGGAATCGTCCGAGAAGACCGCACGATCGTCTCCGGACCAGGCAAGCCTCGCACCGTTCTGGAGCTCGAAGGCAACCGTCTCGTTTCCATTGGCATCCACCTAGACCCCAGCGTGCTGACCTTCGTCGCAATGAACCTGCGCGGCGAGGTCCTGCGCGAACGCCGCATCGAAGTTCCCAACCTCGAAGTAGCTACCGAAACTGTCCAGCTCATGGCAACTACCGTTAAGGAACTCATTGCCGAGATCCGCGTGCCGAAGAAGCACATCGTCGGTGTCGGCATTGCTGTTCCGGGTCCAGTAAACGTCGAAGAAGGAGTGGTGCTGAACCCGCCACTGCTCGATGGCTGGGCAGATGTTGAACTGGTGAACCCGCTGCGCAAGCTCTTGCGCCTGCAGGTCATCATCGAAAAGGACACCATCGCTTCAGCAGTTGGCGAACTGTGGCAGTCCAAGGAAGAGAAGAACAACGACTTCGTCTTCATTTACTGCGGTCACGGCTTCGGCGCTGGCCTTGTATTCAACGGCGATGTCCACCACGGTGCAAGCAACAACGCTGGCGAAATCGGCCACTACTCAACCGGTTACAAATCTGTGGCCTGCGAACAATGCGGTGCGGAGGATTGCCTCGCTTCCGGCACCTCCTACGAATTCATCGCCGCGCAGGCCAAGGAACGCGGGCTGGAACTGCCAAGCTACGAAATCGTTGGCCCGGAACAGCGGGCTGCCGGAATGAACCGCCTCTACGAGCTGGCTCACGAAGGAAACAAGGTCGCCAAGGAACTGGTCACCGAAGCCATGATCAAGGTTGGCGAAGTTGCCGGCCAGCTTGCCAACTCGCTGGACGTTCGCGAAGTCGTCTTCGGCGGTCCACAGTGGGAAAAGGTATCCGAACTGGTCGACGATCAAGTCCGCGACGCCATTGGCCGCCGCTTCGCCCTGCGCGGAGTGCATGAAATCGAAACCCGCACCTCCGAGCTCGGCTCCAACGTCGGCGCCATCGGTGGCGCTTGCGTGGTCATGGACGCTTCGCTGTCGCCAAAGGCGACCGCATTGCTGCTGCGTTAATCGAGACTCATGCTAAGCACTGCGGGTACGTTCCAGATGGAACGTACCCGCAGTGCTTAACGCCGTAGTAACGACAAGAGCCTTGTTTCCCGTCCGAGGACTGGAAACAAGGCTCTAGTTGTGCCCCTGGCCGGAATCGAACCGACGGCCTACCCTTTAGGAGAGGGCAAGAAAACCTATATAAATATTGGCTACTAGGCCTATTAAGTCTCCTGAAAACCGCCATCATTTCTTAGACCCTCCACTAGCATTCAAGTATTTCTCAAGCTCTACGTTCAAGCGAGCAGCCGAATCATGTAGATCATCAGTAAACAACCCTGCATAAGTATCCAAGGTAATCGTGGCCGAGCTGTGCCCTGCGATAGCCTGAACAACTTTCACGTTAGCTCCAGCCTTGATAGCCAGGCTCACCGCTGTATGTCGCAAATCGTGGAACGTCAGGGAGGGGAACTTGTCGCCCCGCGCTTCAGTTTCAGCCGTAGCGCCCTCAATGGCTTTGGCAAACCTGCTACCCGCCTTGGTAAACGATCCATGCCGGATCACCTCACCACGCGGAGCTGGCCACACCAATTCATCCGGTGAGCGCCCAGCGACTTCACTGGCCAGTAAATCGGCTACCAGCCTAGGCAGTGGCACAAGCCGATCCTCACCCGTCTTAGTGCCCTTCAAGTGGAGTGTTCCCCGATCATCCGTATAAGCCTTGTTGACACGGATACACGGCTTGTCACCTAGTTCCAAGTCCTCCACCTTCAATGCCGTTAGCTCGCCAAAGCGAAGGCCACCAAGACCAGCAGTCCAAATCAGAGACTTGTAACCATCGCAATGCTCGCCCAAAGCTACTACCTGCCCCCTAGTCAAGTAGACATGCTCCTTCTGCTTCACAGCTCTAGGCCGATAGTCGGCACGCCCAACAGCATCAAGCGCAGGATTCTTCTCCAGATACTGAAGGCGTAACGCATGATCCATTAGCGACCTGAAAATTCCTGTTGTCTCACGCTTCAAGTAGGCGCTCGCCGGTTGTCCGGACTGATCACGTAGACCAGTAATCCACTCGGACACGTCAGGATAGGTTACGCCGCCCAAGGGTGTGTGACCCCATCGAGGTTCGATGTAAAGCTTGAAGCAGTTTCGATACTTGGTGACAGTCTTAGGGCTAGACGCACCTCCACCACGTACGCCCATCGTCTCCACCCGCTGGAAAAAGCTATCCCACAACTCGGAGACAGTGACCTTTTCAGCGGCCTTAGAGTCAACACTGGAGCCACGCTGACGCATACGCCGTTGCGACTGCTCAAACACCTGCGCATCACTCTTCAAATCAAAAGACTTTTGCCGCCGAACACCCGTTGCGGTTCGATAGTCCACGACGTAGCGTAACCCGGTTCGCTTAGGCTTAGGATTCTTCTCAGTCGGTTTCCATTTATCAATAATTGCCATGCTCAAAGCATACCCACAGAGTCGCCATGTAAGGGTATGCGCTTAGTGTTAATGACAGGCAAAAGCCGTAGAGTCCATTCTAAGAGCCTCTAAAGGTATCAGATGAACAAATACCCAAAACCACACTACGGAGCGCTTAGAGTGGCATTAAATGGCTTACAGGGCATAGCATGCGATCAACATAGCCTGTACCCAAAGAAATCCCCGACCAACCAAAAGGTCTGGAACTTTGGCGATGATTCCGAGACCGGGTTGAAAGTTTATAATTAACCGTAAGGGGCGAAGGGCGAAAAGACTTTAAAGACTTTAACGCCCTAACGGGAATCCCTTAGGATTCCCCCTAGAAGCTTTAACGGCCTTAACGACGTAAAGGGCTTTGAAGACGTTAACGCCCCTATGCGATACCTATTGGATTCCTCAAGAATCTCTTAGTCCATCCTCAAAGATTCCTAAGCGATCCTCAAAGTCGTTAAAGACTTATACGTAGGCTTCAAGGGTCTTGTTATTGGTACTGGCATCTTACCGTCAGGGCAGACCATCAAGGCGCTTCGGCAGCCGGGGATTACCCGTTGCCATCCGAGATCATTTGAACCCCGGGTCTTAACTATAGAATTTGGTAACAAGCCCGAAGCACCACTTCAGGCGCAACCCAACAGACTGAAACGCTTGGACGCTTCAATCACAATAACAATTCCTCAAGACCGCATCTAATCGTTTCTCCAGCACAGGAGGAACCGTGAGCGAGAAGGAATTTCTTACACGCCCAGAGGCTGCCGAATACCTTGGTATCGGCGTTCAGACCTTGGCGAACAATCGGCGTACCGGTCCGGCCTATCACAAGATGTTCGGTGCTGTCAGATACTCCAAGACAGACCTCGACTCATGGGCGCGGCAGCAACGGGTAACCCCCTCCGGCGAGCGCCAAAGGCTTAGCGTGCATCGTCTTGGACGTAGAGCAGCATAACCCCTCAAGGATCGCCTGTTGCGCCTCAGGGATCGCTTGTTGCACACCCTCATCACTTTAACGGTGGAAGACAGAATAGCTCCACATCTTTTCCACTTCCACCCGTTCAAGCGCTGGATCAAGTACTTGAACACCACCACGAGCAGGTTGCAAAACCGGGAACCCACACCTCCTGAATGCTCATGGCATGGCCTCCCAATCGAATAATCGCCGTCATAGCGCGGTGTCTAAACGATTGGGAGGCCTTCTTTTTTACTCAATGCGTTGCACAACCTCACGCAAACCATTTGACCAACAGGGGAACACTCGAATGCCTATCAAGCACGGTGAGCAGCACTACTCTGCCAAGCTCACAGACCAAAAAGTCCAGTTGATCAGAGACACCTACAAGCCCGGCGAAGTCAGCTACACAGACCTAGCCGAAAGCTACGGAGTCAACAAGTCCACCATCTCCCGCATCATCGCAGGAACAACCTGGAAGCACCTAGCCTCCAGCACCACCAACTAAGGAGAAACACCGTGAACGAATCCATTAACCAGCTTCAAGCTGACCTTGACCAAGCCGAAGGATCACTAACCGCGATCACCGTAGCCATCGACACCAAGAAGAAAGAGCTTGCCACCGAACATGCTGAAGCTGAACGTCTCGACTCGCTGATCCTGCTCAAAGGCGATACGCAGGCAATGCTCGACATTGTTGGTGTACGTGCAACAATCAACGGAATTCAAACCCACCTGGCCGACCTGACACGCGCCCAGTCCGCTGCCAGCGCTCGCCGGGATGAAGCAGAAGCCGAACTCCTACAAGCGCGGATCGAGCATGGAGAAGTGGAAGGGCATCTCACTCCTGAAGAGCTGGCGAAGGTGTCCACTGAGCTTCAGGCGAAGCTCGATAAGATCACTCACGCCGCCTTCAAGAAGCTCGAAGCACACAACAATGCTTGCACGGTACTTACGAATCTCTCCAAGCGTGCCAAGAAGCTTAGGGGCGAAGAGGTGCGCTGGGATCACGAAGTCGGTGGACGCGTATCCCTCAGCACGATCAGTGACAACACCATCGCCAACAGCCTAAGTCGGTACGAAGCGCCACGAATCGCCAAGCTTGAAGCAGCAAAGCTCAAGGCCATTCGAGAAGCTGCCGACATACAACGGGTAGCCGTCGCATCCTCCGCACTCATGAACGAACGCACCGTTAACGCTTCAAACCTGTAAGCATCACTAGCGACAACACCCTTATAGGCCACTGAGAGTGCTTCAACATTCCCTCAGTGGCCTATAGATATCCACCCACACCCTTCCAGGAAGACACACCCACCATGCCCCAATGCACCGCCGAACTCAACGAAGAGCGCTGCCAGCGAGAAAGCAACCGTGCGCTTTGCTCCATGCACGCTTGGCAACAAAGCAAGCACGGAAGAATACGGAACATCCACCCAACACCAGGACGCGAACACATGGCCTTGAAAGCACCGGAACGTTTCGCAGTCAGACTGCAAGGTGGAGGTCATGACGGCCAATGTTGGGAATGGGTAGGGATCAAAGATGAAGACGGTTACGGGAAGTTCTCCGACCAACGAAAGAAATTCAGGGCTCACCGTTGGGCTTGGATGCACCTAGTTGATTCGAACCTTGAGCGTGAGACAGAGCTTGACCATATCTGTATGAACGTTTCGTGCGTCAGACCATCGCACCTTCAGTCGGTCAAGCGTTCCGAACACGTAGGAATCTCCACTAAGCAGCAAGCCCTATTGAAGACCAATGAAGATTCAATCCTTGTCGGAGGGAATCGGAAGGCACGCAGCGTCAAAGAACTCTTCTACGCCGTACAGCACGGATTGCCGTCCACCCTTCACGGAGCACGAACCCACCAACCAAACTGAGAGGAAACAACACGGTATGCGAGCACCAAGCGTTACAGAAGTTGAAGTGTTCGCATACCTTGTCGCGGAGGCTAACGGGCAAGGAATCTCTCAAGCATCCATGAACGCCATAGCCGTACATATCGGACGTTCCACAGCCACTGTCAGCAACGCTATTCAAAGGCTCAAGCAGCGTGGAGCAATCCAACGAATCAACCACGGGCATAGATTATCTAAAGGGGTGTATCGTCTGCTAACTAAAAGTGTTCAAAACCCTAGTAATCGGATACCGACACCAGCAAGTATGGGGATACCAGCTAACCCAACGCCGGACGTGTACCGTTCGAACGCTTTCGGCATGGCGGGAAGGCTCCACCTGCGAGCACCCAAAGAGCAACTGCTCACCATGAAAGAACTCTTAGGCCTGGACATAATCCGTACACGTGCGACAATCCTCAAACACGTTTCATTTCTGGCAGACCTGCCAATTCCCTTGGTTAGTGTTACTGAAGATCCAACCCGCGGTACCCGAAAGCTCTACACCTTCCATTCGCTTACGAATGAACGGGAACAGTCCTTATGGTCATACCTGTCTGCTATCCCCAAGGGTGAACCGATCACCCGTGAGCAACATGCACGGCGAGCATGGGAGAAACAGCGGAACTACGCCCAGTGGCTAAGAGCTGGAGGGATTGATCCGGAACAACTATGGGCAGAAGTGAAACCATCACTCATAGAAGACTGCGAGCGCCCCGGCTGTTTCATCCCCACCACCGCTGAAATAGATTCGCAGGGTTACAGCATCCTTTGCATGGGTAGGCTCACGATTAGAGTCCACCGGCTCGCCTACGAAGCGCAATGCGGACAACTAACATTCGGTGAAGAACTGCATCATCGTTGCGGGAACCGTGCTTGTGTCGAAGTCTTCCACCTTGAGCCGGTTACACGTGAGCAGCACTTAGCTATTCACCGGGCAATGTAGCGTTATCTGTTATTAAGAAACATTCTCAAGAGGTCATTTACCCGTACAGAATGCCGGACGCTAAGCACTTGCGGTGATGGCCTGGATGGGGAAGTGGGATCCCCCCCTACTCACGCTGGACTAGGGGAGCTGCGGAACCCTCTAATCTTCTACCTCATCAGGAGTATCGATCAAAATATCGACAGGGTCGCCCACATTGAGATGCACATGGCCTGAGCTGTGGACGTTCCCCGTACTTATCTTGAAAGTAGGTTCTGAAGGGCTCATGAACCCTTGACGAGTCCTAAGGACGCGTGCTGTCGAAAATTTTTCTTCCACGGATTCAATTATCATGATGCCTTTCCGAATGAAGGCGATGCCGAGCAGTTCGTCTGGATTGTCTGGATCGGGTATCGGCGTTTCTTTGAGGACGTGTATCCGGTCGTCGACCTGAACACCTTCCAACGATCCAGCGTTTACGGCGATCTGCTCGGAATCTGAGATCAAAGCAACTTTGGCTCGAATTTTTTTAGTCATCATAGTATTTGCTCTCCTTCAAAATATGCTAGGCGTGTGTTGTCAATAGCTAATTCGATATTGTCGGGGGGCGTTTCCGTGGTCTGGGAGTCCATATGCAACTTTTTCCAGAACTCAGCCGTACCCTCTAATTGACTAGTGACCTGAAGCAAAATGCCAGTCGTATGGCGTTGATCAACAACGCGCACTGCTCCTTTTTCCCGTTGGAAATTTTTGGTTCTGATCAAAAAACGCGCCCCGGCTGGTGGGCTGTTACCTGCCTCAACATTTGCCAAAAAGAAAAGGCCGTCTTCAGTCGTCTCGACGGCTGTGAGTCTGATGCACTCTGGGCGTACCGCAGTAGAACTCGCTAGAACATCCCCTATGGTTTCAACGCGTTCTGTCTGAATAGCTTGTCTTATTTTCTCTGGGATGCCATCAATAGCCCGCCTGGCTTCATCTAGCTCCGACAGTTTCGACTCGTGAACTTTTAGAAGCGTGGGGTACTTATTGACTCGTTTCACGACTTCTTTGAAGCTGGGGAAGAAGAAATGTATTAGTGCAAGAAACACGCAGCCACAGATGATTCCGATCGCTAACCTAGGCCAGAACTGGTTCTCGGAACCAGTCAGGGCGAACAATATCCCTATGACTGACGAAGCAAATGCAATCGTTCCTATGAGAAATTTTAGGCTCGACACAACCCGTTTCTTCAATTTCTCCCTTTCCTTTGCTTGACTAGCAATCTTAGCCCTAATCGGTTGAAGTGTGGAGAGTCGGCGGGGAGCGATGTGATTGTCACGTGACTGATCACTTGAGTGACAATATTGGCGTGACACTCTAGCCTCACGAAAACTCAAGGATTATCTGTCACGCAACACTGTCACATTAAAGTGTGTTACGGTTGGTGTAAGTAAACACTCTTACGTGACAGCTCAAAGGATTTGAACCATGCCTCACAAGCTCATCGGATACGCACGAGTCTCCACCAACGCACAAGACAGCGACCGTCAGGTAGCAGACCTCCTAAAGTCAGGCGTACGTCAAGACGACCTCTACATAGACAACGGCGTTAGTGGAGCCAAGGCTAGCCGTCCACAGTTCAACCTCGCACGCCAATCCCTACAAGCTGGTGACACCCTGGTAGTCACCACACTTGATCGACTTGGACGTAGTACTGAAGCAATGCTCGCTTTGTCCAAGGAACTGGAAGACAAGGGCATTAACCTTAGGGTGTTGAACCTTGGCGGTGAGCATGTCGACACTTCATCACCCATGGGCAAGATGATGTTTACTGTCATGACCGCGCTTGCCCAAATGGAACTGGACATTAAGACTGAGCGTAATCGTGACTCGGTGGCTAAGCGTCGCGCTAACGGTAAAGACCTTGGGGGGCGCAGGGAGAAATACAGTGCTGACCTTATCCACGGTGCGCTAGCGGACATTCAAAAGGGTGTGAGCGCATCTGAAGCGGTAAGCAAGCGCGGCATGAGTCGCCAAACCTTCTACCGTCGCGTCAAGGAACTAGGACTAGAAGTGCGGTAGCAATACCACTACAAGCCACCAATGCCCGGTACACGCCCCAATGGGGAATGTACCGGGCATTGTTGCACCTAGTGATGGATAGGTGCTCACAAGGGCACTGGAGTGCTTACCGCAGTTTGAATGACTCATCATTAATAACCACAAGATCATCCTTCAGCAGCGCCAAACGGTCGCCACCACGAAACAGCATGTTGTATTCGCTAGCCCAATTGGTTGTCACGCTCACAAGCTCACCGGCTACCGCCTTGAGGTGATCCATGCCGGCATCAGTGCCCTGCATCTTCGCTACGACTACGCGCCCCACGTGCTTCGCCAAATCATCCAACCCCATTGCGTCCAGCTCCTTATCCTGCGCTCGCCGTATGCAAGCTCCTGGAGCCACCATTGCAGGGTAATGAGGACGCGATCAACACAAGGGCTGTACGTCCGAAGTTGATGGCCAGTCATGACCTGTTACACCGCCAGGCTGATCCGCGCACCCACGTATTGGCTATGGCAGATATGGGCGTGACATGACTAGCCAACCTATTACGCGTGTATGACGAGCAGCCCCACTCAGCAGTATGGGTGAAGCGATCAAGTCATTACGGCGCCACTGTTATTCAGGTGGCGTATCACCAATCCTGAGTCTCCAAAAAACCGCCATCAGCATTACGGAGTACGGTAAAACGCGGTATCAGCACACTAATAAATCCATGTCAACACACAAAATATTCAGGCAAAGAAAATCCCCTACAACCCTTGTAAACACTGGAATGTAGGGGAGTTATCTATGGTGCCCCTGACTGGATTCGAACCAGCGGCCTACCCTTTAGGAGAGGGTCGCTCTATCCTACTGAGCTACAGGGGCATGGGCGTGAAAACACCAACAACACTATCTTACTAGGATGTCCCGGGTGTAATTCCCACGCACTGGCTTAGGCAGTACCCTCACGAATTGCGAGCATCTTTGCCTTGAGCGCACGATTGGCACGGATAGCGCCAAGACCCACAACAAGACCCGCAGTGATGATCAGCAGTGCCCAGCGGATGGTCGTGAGGATCGATGCCAAAACGACAGCTCCTTCACTGAGGTCTCCAGTGAACAGGGCATCAATTGCGAAGTTCTCCCAAATATCGATTGCCGCGAAGCCCAGCGGGGCAACCCAAGCCAGCCAACGCGTCTGGCGGTGAGGAATCCAGCGGATGAACAACAGCATGGAGAAGACCGCAGTAAACATCGGGAAGAGGAAACCAGCGGTCTTGTGCAAGTAGTTGAGCTGGCCAACAGCATCTTCATCCATGGCGCCACGCAATGCTTCTATGTCGCTTACGGTGTAGCCGAAAATACGCTGATCGGGCATCGCCAGGGAATCGCTGAGGTCCTGCATCTGCACCATCGTGAGCAGATGGTAGTACGCGAATAGCGCAGCGCATATGATCAAGCCCACCGAGATCAGCAGCATCGGGTTCGAACTGTTCTCGTGGGAGGTGCTTTGCACCTTGCCTGGCCCCATGTTCATGCCGCGCGGCGCGTTCGGCGCCTGGGCGAACTGCTGGGGCTTGCGGTATTCCTTGGTTTTCCTGACCTTCTTTGCCATATCTTCTATTATGCCCGGCCAATAGCGTGGGCTTTCCCGCTCACACTGAAAGTGTCCGGCGCTCCACGTAGACTGGCTACATCATGGATTTCCTTTTTGACGATTTCGCCCCGGATACCGCACAGCAGGTCATGCCCACTGCTGAGGAGCTTTTGGTCGGCATGAACCCGCAGCAGGAAGAAGCAGTTCGTTATGCTGGGGGTCCGTTGCTGATCGTGGCCGGCGCTGGTTCAGGAAAGACCCGTGTGCTCACGCACCGCATTGCCTACCTCCTGGCGACCGGACGTGCTCGGCCGCACGAAATCCTGGCGATCACCTTCACCAACAAGGCCGCTGCCGAAATGCGCGAACGAGCCGCTGAGCTTATTGGCGACGAGCAAGCGAAGAAGATGTGGATCTCTACTTTCCACTCCTCATGCGTGCGTATTTTGCGTCGCGAGGCGGCCACCATTGGAATGAAATCCAACTTCTCAATCTACGACTCCACGGATTCCTTGCGCCTGATCACCTTAGTCGCCAAATCTTTGGAGATCGACCCGAAGCGTTTCACGCCCAAGGCAATTGCCCACAAGATCTCCTCGTTGAAAAATGAGCTGATAGATGATGAAGACTACGCGGCGACGATCAATACCAATGATCCGTTCTCACGAGCCGTTTCCGAGGTCTACCGCGGTTACACCCGCCGCCTGCGCGCTGCCAACGCCATGGACTTCGACGACCTGATTGGACAGGTCGTCTACATGTTCCGTGCGTTCCCGCGAGTGGCCGATAACTACCGCCGCCGGTTCCGCCATGTGCTTATTGACGAATACCAGGATACTAACCACGCCCAGTACTCGCTGGTGCGTGAACTCACCGGTGCCGAAGGTGATACCGTCCCAGGCGAACTGACCGTTGTCGGCGACTCCGACCAGTCGATTTACGCTTTCCGCGGTGCCGATATCCGCAACATCGTCGACTTCGAAAAGGACTATCCGAACGCGGCAACCATCAAGCTGGAACAGAACTATCGTTCCACCCAGACGATTCTGTCCGCGGCCAACGAGGTCATCAAGCGAAACCCCGACCGCAATGACAAGAAGCTGTGGACTGCCAGCGGCGACGGCGAGAAGATCACCGGTTATGTTGGGGAGTCAGAATCCGACGAAGCACGCTGGATTGCCGAAGAAATACTTCGCTTGAACGATGACGAGGATGTCCGCCCGGGCGACGTGGCGATCTTCTACCGCACTAACGCCCAATCGCGTGCACTGGAAGAACAGCTGATGCGCGTGGACCTGAAGTACCGCGTAGTCGGCGGCACCAGGTTCTACGACCGCAAGGAAATCAAGGACGCACTGGCCTACCTGCGCGCCTTGGTGAACCCGGATGATGACATCAACGTCCGCCGAATCCTCAACGAGCCCAAGCGCGGCATCGGCGACCGTGCCGAAGGCGCCGTGGCAGCGTTGGCTGAACGGGATCGCGTTTCCTTCATGGACGCATTGCGCCGTTCGGATGAAGCACCAGGCTTGGGAACCCGCGGAATCAAGATGACTGCTGCGTTTGTCTCCATGATGGATGACTTGAAGACCGTGGCGGAAGGCTCAGGGCCGGCAGAGGCCCTTGAAGCAGTGCTGGAGCAGACCGGATACCTGGAGACCCTTCGGCTCTCCTCGGATCCGCAGGATGAGTCGCGGGTGGAGAACCTCGCCGAATTGGTCGCCGTGGTCCGGGACTACGTGAACGAAGAACCGGAAGGCGGTCTCGAAGGGTTCCTGGAGCGCGTGGCGCTCGTAGCCGATGCCGACCAGATTCCAGAGGCTCCCAGCGATGATGAGGGAGCAGCAATGGCCGTGCAGGAAGGCGTGGTCACCTTGATGACCCTGCATACTGCCAAGGGCTTGGAATTCCCGGTGGTCTTCCTGACGGGCATGGAGCACGGTGTATTCCCGCACCAGCGTTCCATGACCGACGAAAAGGAACTGGCCGAGGAACGCCGCCTGGCCTATGTCGGACTGACCCGTGCCCGTGAACGCCTGTACCTGACCCGTGCCGAACAGCGCAGCCTCTGGGGGCAGGCCCAGTACAACCCTGCGAGCCAGTTCCTGGAAGAGGTTCCGGGCGAGCTGATCGACTGGAAGAGCGAGGGCTCTGGCGGTGGAATGGGCTTCGGTTTCGGTAACGCAGCGGTGAATTTCGCCACGAGCAGATATGAACGTGGCAGCCACTGGGGTGCAGGTTCGGCATCGGCGCAACCGGTGCGAGGGCACAACGCCGCCCCTATTTCCAAGACGCGAGTTGTGCAGAATAAGGACATTACCATCCCTGAAGTCGGGCAGAATGTTAAGCATTCCTCGTTTGGCTTGGGCACTGTTATTGCTTTAGAAGGCGCAGGCGACAAGACGGTGGCCAAGGTGCAGTTCCCGGACTCCGAGAAGAGGCTATTGCTGCGCTATGCACCGCTAGAAATCGTGGACTAGCCGACGGGCCCTCCGTGTTTCCTGCGTCACATTCGGCTGCTTTGATGCAGGACCCGCGAGTTTCTCTACGTGTTGTAAAAGTGGGAAGTTTGCGAAAGTCGGGATAGTCTGAGAGGTGCGCACGGGCTACGGCGCCTAACGACGTCCCGGTAGTTGCGGTGCGCTCTCTTTGGCATGGCATGGATTTCGGTCTGTGGCCGTGCCGCGAGTCAGCATGAACTTCGAACGAAGGACACAAACCCGTGGACCTGTATGAGTACCAGGCGCGCGATCTATTCGAGGCACACGGCGTTCCCGTGCTTGCCGGTATCGTCGCTTACACCCCGGAAGAAGCAAAAGCCGCAGCTGAGAAGATCGGCGGCGTTGTTGTAGTAAAGGCACAGGTCAAGGTTGGTGGCCGTGGCAAGGCTGGCGGCGTCAAGGTCGCTAAGACCGCCGACGAAGCTTTCGAGCACGCTTCCAACATCCTCGGTATGGACATCAAGGGCCACACCGTAAACAAGGTCATGATCGCTCAGGGCGCCGACATTGCTGAGGAATTCTACTTCTCCGTACTGCTGGACCGTGCAAACCGCAACTACCTGGCCATGTGCTCGGTAGAAGGTGGCATGGAGATCGAGGTGCTCGCAGTTGAGCGCCCGGATGCTCTGGCGAAGGTTGCCGTTGACCCAATCGTCGGCATTGATGCCGCGAAGGCCGCTGAAATCGTTGAGGCAGCTAACTTCCCTGAAGAGCTGCGCGCAAAGGTTGCAGACACCATCCAGAAGCTCTGGGTTGTATTCAAGGAAGAAGACGCCACCCTAGTAGAGGTAAACCCACTGGTGAAGACCGGTGCCGGTGACATCGTTGCACTGGATGGCAAGGTTTCCCTGGACGACAACGCATCTGAGGTTCGCCACCCGGCTCACGAAGAGCTCGAGGACAAGGGCGCAGCCGATCCGCTGGAAGCCAAGGCAAAGGCCGCTGGCCTGAACTACGTCAAGCTGGACGGCGAAGTAGGCATCATCGGCAACGGTGCTGGCCTGGTCATGTCGACCCTGGACGTTGTTGCCTACGCTGGCGAGAACCACGGTTCGGTCAAGCCTGCTAACTTCCTTGACATTGGCGGTGGCGCATCGGCTGAGGTCATGGCTAACGGCCTTGACGTCATCCTGAATGACCCACAGGTCAAGTCGGTCTTCGTCAACGTCTTCGGTGGCATCACCGCATGTGACGCTGTCGCAAACGGCATCGTTGGCGCGCTGAACACCCTGGGTGATGCAGCGAACAAGCCACTGGTTGTCCGCCTGGACGGCAACAACGTTGAAGAGGGTCGCGCCATCTTGGCCGAGGCCAACCACCCGTTGGTCACCCTGGCAGCAACCATGGATGAGGGCGCCGACAAGGCTGCCGAGCTCGCCAACGCAGCGAAGTAAGAGGGATAAGCGAACAATGAGCATTTACCTGAACAAGGACTCCAAGGTCATCGTCCAGGGCATCACCGGCGGCGAAGGCACCAAGCACACCGCCCTGATGCTCAAGGCTGGCACCAACATTGTTGGCGGCGTTAACGCCCGCAAGGCCGGCACCACCGTGACCCACGGTGACAAGGACATCAAGGTTTTCGGCACCGTGGCTGAGGCCAAGGCCGAGACCGGCGCAGACGTATCGATCGTCTTCGTCCCACCTAAGTTCACCAAGGACGCAGTCGTTGAGGCTATCGAGGCCGAAGTTGGCCTCGTTGTAGTCATCACCGAAGGTGTTCCAGTACAGGACTCCGCTGAGTTCTGGGCTCTGGCACAGTCGAAGGTTGACGCCGACGGCAACCAGATCACCCGCATCATCGGCCCTAACTGCCCAGGCATCATCACCCCAGGTGAAGCACTGGTTGGCATCACCCCGAATAACATCACCGGCAAGGGCCCAATCGGCTTGGTTTCCAAGTCAGGTACCCTGACCTACCAGATGATGTACGAACTGCGCGACTTGGGCTTCTCGACCGCAATCGGCATCGGCGGCGACCCAGTCATCGGCACCACCCACATCGATGCCCTGGCTGCTTTCGAAGCTGATCCAGAAACCAAAGCCATCGTCATGATCGGTGAAATCGGTGGCGACGCTGAAGAGCGCGCTGCTGATTACATCAAGGCCAACGTCACCAAGCCAGTTGTTGGCTACGTGGCTGGCTTCACCGCTCCTGAGGGCAAGACCATGGGCCACGCAGGCGCCATCGTTTCCGGTTCGGCTGGCACCGCCCAGGCGAAGAAGGAAGCACTGGAAGCTGCAGGCGTCAAGGTCGGCAAGACTCCTTCGGAGACTGCTGTGCTGCTGCGCGAAGTTTACGCAGCTCTCTAAGCTGACGCTGAACCAGGGCTGACGCCCTGGAGCATACGCCGGAAACGAACGGTCGCCGCTTCTCCTGAATCTTCAGGAGAAGCGGCGACCGTTTCGCATTTAATTGAAATCTTCTAGTCAAATCGCTGATGCACTCATAAGCTGATTAGAATATATGGTTCCAGGGTCTTGAAAAAGGATTGCCGATGATGCGGAGAAGCTACTGGGCAACACTAGCGTGCTTATCCCTGGCATCATGCACGAGCCCGGAGGCCGGCGAAAGTGCGGGGCCGTTGCCTTTGAGCCCCGAAAAGGCAAGTTCCTGCGATCGACCGTACATTGCCAGTGGCGGTCAGTTGCGTGGTGCACCGCAGCTGATCCGGGTCGACCGGTTCCATGATCAGCAGATGCGCCAAACTCTGATCGACGCACCCGTCGGCTCGACTATCAGCTTCAGCCCTCGTCCCAAGTGGGACAACGTCAATGAAGTGCTCATGGCAGCCAGCGCCGTCTCCGAAACCACTGTCGCCGAAGAGTCCTACGATGCCAGTGACGGGCTGGAATCGTTGATCAGAAGCTCCGACCAGTCTGCGGGGCTTCTAGGCTACTGGGCAGCGCGTCCCGTGACCCACACGTATAGCGTTCAATGCCTCAACGAGCAGCAGAGCCGCTACACGCTGGTCTACGAGACCTGG
The DNA here is from genome assembly GCF_042672105.1 of Glutamicibacter sp. NPDC127525. Lineage (NCBI taxonomy): Bacteria > Bacillati > Actinomycetota > Actinomycetes > Micrococcales > Micrococcaceae > Glutamicibacter > Glutamicibacter sp. NPDC127525. The sequence goes on from NZ_JBHXVN010000006.1 coordinate 44,878, forward strand.
TCCGACTCCGAATTCGGAATCCTTGACTGCAAGCTGAGGCTGGATGCGATGGCTCAATGGGCTGCGCAAGCAGCCTATGAATCCTACTGCCAATCCTCCTAGCCGTTGAGCCGGATACAACAATGGCGGGGCTGGTTCCGCTTGGAACCGGCTCCGCCATCGCTTAACCCTATTGCGAGGCTATCTAGCTTGGGACTGCTCCGCCTCGGCGTCTGCAATCTCCTGCTGGTAGTTCATTTCCAATTCAGGAACCTGCTCGAAGAGCGCTTCGACATCGAGGTCAGGGTTCTCGTCCTGGGTTTCAACTAGCTCAATGGCTTCCGCTTCCGACGCGACCGAAGGCAGCGAGCCGGGCAATGGCTTGCGAGCGGATTCGCGCAGGTAGCAGACCGCAATGAAACCCGCGACCGAGGTGCCCATAACCCAGAAAGCCGGAGCCAGGGAGGATTTGGTCAGGGTCACCAACGCCTGCATGATGAACGGCGCGAAGCCACCAAAGATGGCTACGGCGAAGTTGTACGAGATGCCCATGCCACCGTAACGCGAGGCGGTTGGGAACAGCGCTGGCAACGACGAAGCCAGATTGGCAACGTAGAAGACTACCGGGACTGCCAGTAGCGCAAGGCCAAGCAGGGTGGACCAGATCTGGCCATGCATCATGAACAGGAAGGCAGGGATAGCCAGGACGATGGCCGAAACCGAACCAATGAACAGGACCTTGCGACGGCCCACGCTATCGGAAAGCTTGCCCGCCAAGGGGATGCACAAGGACATGCCCACCAGGATCGGCAGGGTCAGCAGATTGCCGTGCACCGGATCGTATTCCAGCGTCTCGGTGAGGTAGGTAGGCATGTAGCTGGTCAGTGCGTAACCGGCGGTGTTGGCCGCCGATACCAGTACGAAGCCGGTGAGCAATTCGCGCCAGTAGGTCTTCACCAGGTCGATGACGCCCTTCGGGGCATCAGCAGCGCTCCGTGCGTCCTCGCTAGCGCGGTTAGCGGCTTCCTGGGCTTCCTTGAAGGCTGGAGTGTCTTCGATCTTGGCGCGGAACCACAGTGCGATAACACCCAGTGGAAGGGCCACCAGGAATGGAATGCGCCATGCGAAGCCTTCCATGACGTCGTCGCTCAGGGTCAGCTGGAGGATGGAGACGAAGGCGGCACCCAGGGCGAAGCCCATGTAGGAACCTAGATCCAGCAGCGAGGCGAAGAATCCACGCCGCTTGTCCGGGGCGTATTCGGTAATGAACGTAGTAGCACCGGCGTACTCGCCGCCAGTGGAGAAGCCCTGGGCAAGCTTCAACACGACCAGGAGAATTGGTGCTGCTACACCCCATACCGAGTAATCCGGGAGGATTCCGATGCCAAACGTGGCCGCTGCCATCATGAGCAGGGTGAAGACCAGAATCTTCTGGCGTCCTACTCGGTCACCCAGCTGGCCCAAGATCACGCCACCAAGCGGGCGCGCGACGAAGGTGACAGCGAATACGCCTAGGCTGAACAGGGTTTGGATTGCAGGCTCGACGGTGTCGGGCATGAAGAGCTTGCCGATAATTACTGCAAGATAGCCGTAGACACCTACGTCGTACCATTCCATCAAATTGCCAACGACGGTACCGCCGATGGCTTTCTTGAGCATCGAATTATCGACGACGTTGACGTCTTCTACCTTCAGGCGGCGTTTCCTCAGGAATCGCTGCTTCCGTGTGTTTTTTGCTTCCATAGTTTCACTCCTCATATCTTTCTTGATCTTGTCCCGGTGCCGGCGACCATATTCATCCACAAGAATGAGGAGCGAAATAGCTGCTCCTTGAGCTGGTTGCGGTCGCCGTGTGACTCGTCGAAATCGATAGATTTCTACTCAAAAATCCGGCGAAAAACCGGCATTGAGCGATGAAACGCTTAAGCGGACAATCATTAAGTTTACCAAAAATTGGATTAATTCCCTGATCGAGGGGCTCTCCAGGGGCGTATGCGTGCCCATGGGAGCAGTCGAATCCTGCGTGGACCTACCGCCGAATACCCACGGAAGCATGGGGCAAACGAGCCATTGGCCAAGTTGTGGATCGAGGTGCGCGAAAAGCCGAAATTGTGTCGAAGGACTCGGAGCGTCAGGGGTTGGAAAACAGCGAAACAACGCGAAAACGGTGCCCTTGAAGGTCCTGAATCCGGTGGCAAATGGGGGCTTCCGACGGTAAAAAACGCACGCTGTTCAGCAGCGGTTGGCGCTCAGTCCACAGGGCATAAAAATGCCCCAAGATTGCTGGTGGGCAGCTTGGGGCATGTAGTCGAAGCAGGCTAGCCGCGGAGGCCGGCAGCAGCTTCAGTATCAACTCTCAGGAATGAAGAGCCGATGGCAGCGAACGCGCCCGGAATCAGGAGCATTCGGTGCTTCGGGTTATAGAAAATCTCTTCGAGCGGAGACGCCAGAACTCTGCGAATCTTTTCCAGGAGCCGGTCGTTTTCCAGGGACAGGCGTTCCTGTTCGGTTTCAATCACCACACGATCGTTGTTGATACTCACCGATGCACTCATCCAGTCATCATCGGGGGTACTGAGAGTCTCCGATTTAATCAGGGACACGGTTATTACCGCCTTTGTCGTTCGTATCGCCCGGACGAGGATCCGTCTGGGCGCTTGTCCGATGAACGCACTATGTGTGGCGTAGCGCACATCATCGGTCACTTCGAATATACAGGGTTTTACTGAGCGCCGCCTGCTAATACGGCGGATTTAATCAACCTGTTACTCAAGCAGTCCTCGGATATCTTGGGCGGTCAAGGCCTTGGAGAATCCATCGGCTTCATCCATTACCGTCGAGATCAGCTTGCGTTTGCTTTCCTGCAGCGCCACAACCTTCTCTTCGATGGTGCCCTGCGAAATCATTCGGTACACCATCACCTGTCGCGTCTGGCCGATGCGGTGCGTACGGTCGATAGCCTGGGCTTCCACGGCTGGGTTCCACCATGGATCCAGCAAGAAGCAGTAGTCCGCTTCGGTCAGGTTCAAGCCGAATCCGCCGGCCTTCAAGGAGATCAAGAACAGCGGCGCTTCGCCTTCCTTGAACTGCTCGATGACCTTGGCGCGGTTGCGGGTATTGCCGTCCAGGTAAACGAACTTCACGCCACGCTCGGTCAGCTTGTCGGCCAGCACCTTCAAATACGAGGTGAACTGGCTGAAGATCAGCGCACGGTGGCCTTCGCCCACCACATCATCGAGCTGGTCGAAGAGTGCTTCCAGCTTTGAACCGGGTACGTCCGACAGCGCTGGATCCACTAATGAAGGCTCCAGGGCCAGCATGCGCAGATGGGTCAGCGACTGGAAAATGGTGAAGCGGTTGCGATCCAGATCTTCAACCAGGTGCAAGATTTTCTGGCGTTCGCGGTTCAGATGGGTGTCGTAGACATGCTGGTGCTCTTCGGAAAGGCGCACCAGAAGCTGTTGCTCCTGCTTGGCCGGAAGATCCAGCACCACGGATTCCTTGGTGCGGCGCAGCATGAATGGCTTGATGCGACGCTGCAGCAATGCAAGGGTGTCCTTGTCGCCCAGCACTTCGATAGGGCGGGCGAATTGGCGATTAAAGCGTGTTGTGTTCAGGAACAATGCCGGAGCAACCAGCGACAGCAAAGCACCGAGCTCGGAAAGGTTGTTTTCCATCGGGGTACCAGTGACAGCCAATTTGAAATTGGTCTGCAGGTTCACCGCGGTGCGGTGGGCCTTGGTGGATTTGTTCTTCACGAACTGCGCCTCATCGAGGATCAAGCCGGCAAAGCGCTGCGCCTCGTAAATCTCGTCGTTCAGACGCAACAGGGTATAGGTCGTGAGAATGACATCGTAATTCTCGGCCAGTTCCCTCAGCTGCCGTGGCGAAGGCAAGGTGCCCTCGACGCTGACTACCCGCAAGGATGGGGCGAACTTGTTGATTTCCATTTCCCAGTTGGAAACCACCGAGCTCGGGGCGACGACCAAGAACGGCAGACGGGTGCGCTGGGTTGCGGGCAGCTGAGCACATGCCTGCGGATCGGCCCAGAGCTTGTGGGCATGGAGAATCAGGGCAATCGTTTGCAAGGTCTTGCCCAAGCCCATGTCATCGGCGAGGATTCCGCCGAATCCGCCTTCGTACAGGCGAGAGAGCCAGTGGAACCCTTCAACCTGGTAAGGGCGCAATTGGGCGTTCAGCGTGTTCGGCACCTGCGCGTGGTGGGCTTCAGCGACCTTGAGCAGTGAACGCATGCGTGCGATAAACAAGTCCGCGCCGTCAATGCCTTCAGCCATCTCATCAAGTTCTTCGAACAATGAGATTTGGAAGACCGTAAGCTTCAGGTCTCCCTCCTTCGGCTTGTCATTCATTGCCTGCGCCTCGTCAACGAGCGCCTTGAGCTTGGCGAACATGGGGTGGTTCAACGAGAACCAAGTGTTATCCGGCAGGCGCAGCTTCATCTGGCCATTGCTCATGGCCTCGACGATCTGCGAGAAAGGAACCTCGTGGTTGCCCACGGTGATCAGCAAGCCAAGGTCCAGCCAGTCGGTCCGTTCATGATTCACGGCATTGATCTTCAGCTGAGGAAGTTCACGCAGCTGACGGAATTTCGGCCGGGTACCCTTCTCAACCAGCTTGACTTCAGGAATGCGTTCCAGCGCGGGGAGGATCTCGGTGACGAAATCGATGGTGTCATCGCGGGCGTAGAACTTCGGCGACAAGTTGGGATTGCCGCTTTCTTCATGGACCAGGAAAACTTCATGCACTGCGGCCTGAAGCAGTTCCTCGGCCTCAAGGTCATACACTTCCTGGTCGCCAGGGATCCCCGGGTAGAGGATCTGGAAGTCCAGCGCGGCGGTGTCGTTCGGTTCGTTATTCTCGTTGAATTCGCGCTTGTAGACCACGGTCGCCTGCACATAGGGCGGTTTCAAAGCAGGCAATTCCAGCTCGTCGCTAACGCTACGCAGCTCGAAACGGCGGGCCAAACGCGGGTAGGAGGATTCAAAGAAATCGTTGATCTCCGGCCTAGGCACGGTGACCGGACGGCGGTCAACATACCAGCGGCGGTGCGCGTCAGGAATCGGCTCAACACTTGGCGCGAGCCAAATCTCATCAGGCTGAGCCAACTGGGCATAGAAACCATGCTCGGCGATGACACCGCTTGGTGCCTCCGGATCGAGAATGAGATCCTGGTTTGCAATGTGCAGGACACCGTCCAATTGCAGCCGTTGCTCATCCAGGGAGGCCTGCATGCTGAAGCTGGCTGGAGCAACGATGCGCACGCGCTGCTCGGATCGGGTCGTGATCAGCGGAATTCCCAGCTCATCAGCTTGGTCAAGCAGTGGCCAGAGCAGCTCGGAAGCGTACTCGTCCAGGAACAGCCAGTCTTCATCCACCTTGAACTGCAGCTGACTGTCGCTGCGCGCCATGGAGGCAAAGCGGGTAAACCAGTGGTGCTGCGCCCGCAGCAGGTTCCAGCCGTAGGTCTTGAAGCCCAGGGTGGTCCAGCGAAGCTGGCCACGAACCCAACGGCCTTCGGTGTTGCGAACCATTGGGCGCACTCCCAAGCGGAAGCGCTTATTGCGGGTCGGGTGCGGGATGGTTCCGGTCGGCATCCATTGTTGCTGCTGGGTGGCGTCCTTCGAATCGAAGAGCAGGAACTGAAGCGCCATCGGCACTACCGGATCGTGCTGCGAACCAAGCAGGCCATCGGCCGGGCCCGGCTCGGACTCTTCAAACCATGAATCGATTTGCTGCGACCAAACTGTGTTCGGCTTCTCTTCCCGGGCAGGCACGGGGCGTGGCTGGGAAGCGATCTTGTTGGAGACAATAGCCAGTGCCGCGATGTGCGAGCAGATGCCCGGTGCGTCGCAGGTGCACTCGCACGATTCGATCTTCCACTCTCCACCGTCCATGAGGACCTGGATCATCGGAGAATATTCTTCGCCAGAATCGGTGACGGTGCCTTCGATCTGGTGGGTGCTTTCGTCGAATTCCACGTCAACCACGGAATTTGCTTCTGCAGCCAGGTTCTTTCCATAGAAGAAAGGAACGTTGCCCAGAAAAGCCAATAAGTGGCGGGCATCAATGGTTGGTGGAACAGATTCAATCATCCTCTCATCGTTTCACGTTCCGGGCCTTCGCGAAAGTTGAAGGGCCTTTCTGTGAATAATCACTATCTATGACGTAGCGTTGACGCATGTCCCAAGTGTGGCCCTACCTTCCAGCACGCGCAGTGAACATAACGACGCTCGTTGAATTCGACCGTCTCGCAGCCGAAGCGCTGGCTTCCCACCGCGCACGCGGAAAAGGCTGGCGAGTGCACCGTGTTGATCTGCGCGAACGGGATACCGTGCTGGAATCCTTGGATCTTTCCGAAGCGCTATTCATCGATTGCCAGTATTCCGCGCAAGGAGCGCAGATCGTGCAAGCCACTGGCGGGCTGTGCATGAGCTCGGGGGAGGAGCTTCCCTTCGAGACGGTGGCTCGCGGCTTGTATTCGCCGCATGAGTTGTACTCGGGGATCCGGACGCAGACCTACGAGCATGTGCCTGATGCGAAGATCTACGCGTACTCCCAGCAGCATGCAGCGGTGAATTCCGATAGCGATAGCAATGCGCTGGCAAGAACCCTGCATGATCACCACATTGGCCAGGCGCTGGTCTCGGCGGTGTACGAGGGCACGTTCAAGGAAACCCCGATTATCGGGGTGATGGGCGGGCATGCGATGAGCCGGGGCACTGCGCAGTATGCGCAAGCTTTGGAGCTTGGGCGCATGATTACCCGGGCCGGCTACGCGGTCGCCACCGGTGGAGGCCCCGGCGCAATGGAAGCCGCCAATGCCGGTGCGTGGCTGGCCGATTACGGACCAGAAGATGTCGCTACGGCATTGCAGATGCTGGCCGAAGCGCCAGATGCGATCCATCAGCGCACCGGCTGGGCGAGAACTGCGCTGATGGTCAAGGAGCGTTTCCCGAGCCAGCGGCAGTCCCTGGGCGTGCCAACCTGGTTCTACGGCCATGAGCCGCCGAATCTGTTTGCCACCCAGATTGCCAAGTTCTTCACCAATTCCATTCGTGAAGCGATTCTGCTGGAGCAGTCCAACGGCGGGCTGGTAGTTCTGCCCGGGGCCGCCGGCACGGTGCAGGAAATCTTCCAGGATGCCTGCGAAAACTACTACGCTACCGGTGCTCGCGTGGTGCCGATGGTGCTGATCGGCAAGGACTATTGGACGAGGGATCTGCCTGCTTGGCCGCTGCTTCAGGCCCTGGCCAAGGACCGTGTCATGGAACAGAAGATTGCTCTGGTGGAAACCGCCGAAGAAGCGATGGAGTTCATCCAGAGCATGCAAACCCTGCGCCGGCGTACCCGGCGGCCGGAGAACAGCTAGAGCACGGCATGGAAAATGCCGGTACAGCCAAAGCTGTACCGGCATTCGATTCGCAGCAGGCTGCTATCCGATGCTGACGTCGAAGATCAGGCCCAAGCAGTAGGTGATGGCCGCTGCGCCCCAGCCGATGGCTAGCTGGCGCAGGCCGCGCTTGAGCGGGGAGGCCCCGGAAAGCAGTCCCACGATCCCTCCGGTGATCATCAGGGCCACGCCCACCAGGACTACCGAGACGATGATCGCGGTCATGCCGGACAGGCCAAGGATATACGGCAGGATCGGCACCACAGCACCGGAAGCAAAGAGGAAGAACGAGGTGGCCGCCGCACCGGTGGCCGAACCCAGCTCCTGGTGCTCCTTCTCAAGTTCTTCGCCGCGACCCTCTGGGTTCAGCGAGAAGTCGGGGTTGCAATCGCAGGTGAACAGGCCCATGCGTTCGGCGGCCCGGTGCTCGGCATCTTCATCGCTCATGCCGCGGGCCTTATAGATTAGCAGCAGCTCGTTGGCGTCCAGATCAAGGTTCGGGGCCGCTGTCAGCGTGACCTGGGTTGGGCGTGAAGCTGTCAGCAGCTCGCGCTGGGAACGCACCGAAACGTATTCGCCAGCTGCCATGGACAGTGCACCGGCCAGCAAGCCGGCAATGCCGGAGAACAGCACGAAGGTCGCTGAAACACCGGTCGCACCGATGCCCATGATCAAAGCGAGATTGGAAACCAGCCCGTCGTTGGCGCCGAAGACCGCAGCACGGAAGTTGCCCGAAAGGCGCGCACGGCCTGCTGTAGCAAGCGCGCGAACGACTTCTTCGTGGACCTGTTCGTCGGCCGCCATCTGCGCGGTGGCGTCCTTGTCATCGCGGTAGGGCGAACTGCTCTCGGAGCGCTGGGCCATGGCCAGGACGAAGACCGAACCGAAATGCAATGCCAGGAAACGCAGCATGGTGCGGCGCAGCGACGGGCGGACTTCCTTGACATGTTCGCCGAGCAGGACGCGCCAGTGGGATTCGTGGCGTGCTTCCGCCTCTGCCAGGCCCAGCAGGATTTGCCGTTCCTGCCCGGTTTTCTTTTCCGCGAGGGCCCGGTAGATGGAGCCTTCTGCGACTTCATCAGCGAGATACTTGCGCCATCGCTGGATCTGCGCTTTGGTAGGTTCGGTTGCTGAGTGCTGTGGCATCGCGAAGATGACTCTCCTGGAACATGGAGTTTCCCAATGAAACCCGTGGATCGGATCAACTACCCAGTTTAGTCAGGGCTCCTGCACTTGGGAATTTGGCAAGACTAAAAGCAAATCGCTTGCCCGCAGGATCTCCGGCGACTGGCACCACCAGCAGCAATTCAGATGTGGCCGGATCGAAGGTCGGCCTGCGGGCGCAACGGGCAATGAGCTGTTCGAGCCTGAGCGGATCTGCAACGTAGCGGGTGCGCCAGCGGCCTTCGGCCTTGAACTGCACTTGGCCGGTCTGGCGGTCGATGACGGGCAGAATCGGATATGCCATGGGACGTCAACTCTCTTGCGAGCTCTTGCCCGTGCACCTGTTGATGCGCGGACCGCTTCCTCATCCGAACCACCCATGAACTTGGGGTTGGTGCGCGGCCAGTCGGAGCTTGGCGCCGCGTCTCGTGAAGCAACATTTCCGATGGTACCGCCGGCGGCAGGGCCCGGTGAAGTCAGAATGCGTAATATGACTGCGGGTCAGCTGCCCGGGGCAAAGGCATCGGCCAGTTGCTGCAGCTTCTCGCGTTGTTCCGCCCATTGCCCAGCGGTGTAATCGGGCAGCAAATCCAGTTGCGCGGTCCAGCCAGCACGGCCATCGAGCTGCTCGCGAATAATGTCCAAATGCCCTGCATGGCGGGAGGTCTCGGCGAGCGCATGGATGAGCAGGTGATCCAAGGTGGTATTCCCGGCTGGCCCCCACCACGGTACCTCTACGGGGCTGTCCAGGGGCAGGGTGCTGATGGCCTCATCGGCGAAGGCGATGGCTTTCCGATAGAGGCCGATCAGCTGTTGCGCGCGCATGTCTGCTGGCGGAAGGAAATCCGCGTCGGGATCATGCGGAGCTATGAACTCGCGAACGTAGCGGTCATTGGCCTTGCGCTTGAGGCAGGTGCCGAAATATTCGTATTCATTGATCGCCAAATGGTGCAGTACACCCAGAATATGGGTGCCCGTAGGGGTGAGCGGGGTGCGGGCCAGGTGCTCGGCGAGGCCTTCTGCCTTGAAGATCGCATTCTCGCGTGCGTCGTTCAGGTACCCGCAGAGCTTGTCCTTGGTGCTGTCCATGGACAGAGTCTAGTGACCGTGGTGGGTCCGCGGTAGGGGCGCCGTGTGTTTACCATTGGTAAACTTGCCCCGCAGGCCTTGAAGCCAAAGTGGTTGCGGTTGTAGTTGCTGCAAAAAACGTCGATGGAGCCAAACGATGAAAACCTTGCCAGTTGAACCAACCGGTGCTGCGATCAACATCGGTGCGAGGCTGCGCGGGGTGCGCCAGACCCAGCGCATGACCATTGACCAGGTCGCCGAGCTATCCGGACTGACCAAAGGTTTCCTCTCACGTGTCGAGCGCGACCTGACCAGCCCTTCGGTTTCGACCCTTTTGCGGTTGTGCGAAGTGCTGGGCATGGAAGTAGGTACCCTCTTCGAGGTTCCAGAAACGAAACTGGTCCGCCTGGAGCAGGCTCCCCGTGTTTCCCTGGGCGGCGACGGCATCACGGAGCAGCTGGTTACGCCACGCAGCGAGAAGCGGGTGCAGATGATTCGCGCTGAGATTGCGCCCAAGGGCACCGGTGAAGCAGAACTGTATTCGGTGGATTGCGAGCTGGAAGTGCTGCACGTGATCGCGGGAAAATTCATCCTGGTATTGCCAGATCAGCGCGTAGAACTCGAAGCAGGCGATACGATAACCTTCCCCGGGCGTGAACCGCATAGCTGGGAAAACGATTCTGATGAGGTAGCTGTGGTTACCTGGACGCTGATCCTCTCATGACGCCAAGCCCATGCGCCTGCTGCCAGGGCACGGCATGAGCGGTGCGGCTGCGCGTTCGTCTGCGGGGAGATGAACCGCGTATTCTAGGAACGATGCGTTGTTTCGGGGCGCTCGGAACGATGAGTGATGGGAGAGGCGTGAGGACAGGCGAACCAACCGCTGCGCAAGATCAACTGCGCAGTATCAGCTGGTGGGCTTCGATACTTTTCGGCGTTCTTATTGGCACCACCTTGACCTGGATCCGCACCCAACGCAATTTCTTCTTCATTGGCGCAGCGATTCTGGCCGTCGTCATTGTCACCATTGGCGTGCGAACGATTCGCCGACGTGCACGCTTCCCGCTGATGGCGCAGGCGCGCACCTCGTGGGCGTATGTGCTGTGGACAGGTGTCCTGCTGGTCCTGGCCGGACCGATCCAGCTGGTGTACGTAGCTGATGACCTTTCCGAACTGACTATCAAATCGCTGGTCATGTCCGCAGGCTTCTGCCTGGGCATTCACGAGGTCGACCGCGCGCTGGTGAAAGCCAGCAAGAAGCGCTCCGGCGAGGCCTAGCCTCCTGATTTGGGCAAAATAGCCTGAAATGTAGTCAAAACATCCAGCGCCAAGCACTTCCTGTGCCACGGTGATACAGTGGCGCAAGGAATTTCGGTGGATGCCCAATTCCCCAGAGGCATCTTCCCAATGGCCGCAATGGCGAAGGTAGGAAGTGACCGCCGAGAGCAGATCGGCGCGCGTACGCTGCGAGAGCCTTGACCCAAGTTTCTGCGCTGTCATCGAAGCCCGGGGTGCCGCAGTCATGGTCCCGAACGGGACAGTGTCCAGCGCTTGGCGCAGAGCAGGCGGGGGAATCGAATCGCTCGCACCCCATCGGGCTCGTTGCGGTTGCAGCCTGCGGTGCCGATGCCTCGTCATTGCCGCAACGGTCCTCGGGTTCGCGAAGAATCGACTTATGTTCGGCGCCGTCCTCGTAGTGAAGCTGGGACTCGCGTACCGCTGCCACGACGTCGGCGCTGCTGCGCGATGGATTAGAGGTGCTTGCCCAGCAGATTCGCAGCTTCGCCAGCTGAGCGCCCTGCTGCAGTTTCGGCCCATGCCGCAGCCCGTTACCGGGCTGCGGCATGGGCTATTTCTGCCTGGTTTTCCGGGCTGTGCGATAACTGAATCTTGACGTGACCCAGCAGACAAAATAGCATAATGGAAAACTGAAGTTTCATATTAGACAACTTGGACTTTCGTTCTTGGATGTCTGGGGAGGAAGTTGCGATGAAGGAAATCCGCATCGAGGAAAACGGGCATCTGGGACCCATTAATGCCGCGGTGATTCCACGCTATGCAGGTGGCGGCACCTACGCCCGGCTGCCGCGACTGGATCAGGTGGAGAAGGCCGACATCAAGATTGTTGGCGTGCCTTTCGACACCGGTGTCTCCTACCGGCCCGGCGCCCGCTTTGGCGCCAACCACGTGCGCGAATCCTCGCGCCTGATCCGCCCCTACAACCCAGCCACCGACACCTCGCCGTTTGCGCAGAGCCAGGTGGCTGACGCGGGGGACATGGCGGTCAACCCGTTCAACATCAACGAGGCTATTGAGACCATCGAGCACAACGCACTGGAGCTGACCAGTGACGGTTCCACCCTGGTCACCGTGGGCGGAGACCATACCATCGCGCTGCCATTGCTGCGTGCCGCCTCGCAACGAGCCGGTGCTCCGGTAGCGATGCTGCACTTCGACGCGCACCTGGACACCTGGGACACCTACTTCGGTGCCGAATACACCCACGGCACCCCGTTCCGCCGTGCGGTCGAGGAGGGAATCCTGGATACCGAGGCGATCTGTCACGTCGGCACCCGCGGTCCGCTCTATGGCAAGAAGGACCTGGAAGACGACCAGCGCTTCGGCTTCGGGATCGTCACCAGCTCGGATGTCTACTACCAGGGCGTCCGCGAAATCGTGCACAAGCTGCGCGACCGCATCGGCAACCGCCCGCTGTACATCTCGGTGGACATCGACGTGCTGGACCCAGCCCACGCCCCGGGTACCGGAACCCCGGAGGCCGGCGGCATCACCAGCCGTGAACTGCTTGAAATCCTGCGCGGTTTGCGCGGGTTGAACATCATCGGCGCGGATATTGTCGAAGTCGCCCCCGCCTACGACCATGCAGAGCTGACCGGCGTGGCCGCCTCGCATGTCACCTATGATTTGATCAGCCTGATCAGCGACTTCCGCGCCAGCAAGGGGATGAATAGCTAATGAACGAGCAACCGCAACGCAACGGCGGCGATCTGGTCATCGAGACCCTCACCGCGCTCGGTGCCAAGACCGTATTCGGGATCCCCGGGCAGCACGCCCTGGGACTCTTCGACGCCCTCTCGCGCTCAAGCTTGGAGTTCATCTCCTCACGCGTGGAGAACAACTCCGCCTTCGCCGCCGATGGCTACTCCCGCGCTACCGGGGAAGTGGGCGTGCTGTTCCTCTCCACCGGCCCGGGCGCGCTGACCTCGCTAGCGGGTCTGCAGGAGGCCTACGCCACCGGCGTGCCCATGGTCGTGGTGGCCAGCCAGATTCCGCTGGACGGCCTGGGAGCCCGCCGCAAGGGCATGCTGCATCAGCTCGATGACCAGAAGGCCTCGGCCGCCAACGTCACCAAGTTCCAGCAGACCGTGCATCATGCATCGGGCATCCCCTCGGCGATCCAGGACGCGTGGGCCCGGGCCATTACCGTGCCGATGGGGCCGGTGTGGGTTGAGGTGCCGCAGGATGTCCTGCTCGCCCCGGTGATGGTGCCACCGGTACAGGATGCCCTGGCCGAAGCCTACGAGCATCCCCCGCGCGAAGAGCTGATTCGCGAAGCCATGCGCTGGCTGGCCGAAGCCAAGCGCCCGGCCATCATCGCCGGCGGCGGTGTGCGCCGGGCCGGGGCGCAGGCTGAATTGCTGGCCGTAGCCGAAAAACTGCAGGCCCCGGTGCTGTGCAGCCCCGGCGGCAACGGAGCCTTTGGCTGGAACCATGAGCTGTCCTTGCAGTCGTGGGCGGAAGACCGCTATGTCTCGGACGTCATGGAAGATGCCGACGTGCTGGTGGTGATCGGTTCGGCCCTGGGCGAGGTCACCAGCAACTACTTCACGCTCGAACCCCGCGGCAAGATGATCCAGATTGATGCCGAGCCGCGCGTGCTCGAGTCCAACACCCCGGCCCTGGGTATCCGCGCCGATGCTCGTGAAGCCTTGAAATTCCTGGACGAAGAAATGCGCGAGACAGGCTTCAAGGCCCAGGCATCATGGCACGGAAGCACCCCGCAACAGGTGGTGGCCCAGACCCTGGCAAAGGTGCAGGCGCGCCTGGATGCCCAGGACCTTGGCAAGGAACGGAAGTTCATGGCGGATATACGCGCCGCAGTCCCGGCAGGCATGCAGACCTTCTGGGATATGACCATCGCTGCCTACTGGGGCTGGAGCTGCTGGGACGCCAAGGAGGGCGAATTCCATTCCGCGCAGGGTGCAGGCGGCCTAGGCTTCGGCTTCCCCGCCGCGATCGGTGGCGCCATCGGCTCCAAGCAGCGCGTGCTGGCAGTCAGCGGCGACGGTTCATCGATGTACTCCATTGCCGAACTGGCCACCGCCAAGCAGCACCATGCACCGGTCACCTGGTTGATCGTTGACGACGGGGGATATGGCATCCTGCGCGAATACATGGAGGGAGCCTTCGGAAAAGCCACCGCCACCGAACTGGCCCGGCCGGACTTCGTGGCCCTTGCGCATTCCTTTGGCATCCCCGCCCAAGCGGTCGATCCCGAAGGCATCGGCTCTGCGCTCGCCGACGCCTTGGAAGCAGATGGCCCCAATGTCATTGTGGTCCGGACCCTGCTGAAGATGTTTGCGCCTACCCACCTGTAAAGCGCCCGAACGCACGCACGGCCTCGGACCTGTTGCTCCCACGAGCGATGGATCCGGGGCCGTTGCGATTAGTGGATGAGGAAAAAGTGCGGGTCAGTGGGTGAAATGGAACACCACACCGAAAAGCACTGTCGAGATGCCCAAGCTAATGCCGATGAGCAGTGGCTCCCAATCCAGGGATTGAGCTGCCAACATCACTGCGAAGGAAGCGAAAAGCAGAATTGCTCCGATTCCTCCCAGGATCACACCTCCGCCTCCATGGTGCCGCGCGGCGGAATGCGCGGTCCGTTGAAATCGTGGTTCCATGCCGCCATGGTACGTCCGAAAGCCGCCAAAGCCGAGGGGCAGGGCCAACTACTTCGATATTGTCAGATTTGTTGGCTCAGCGGCCCGTGCGCAGCTGATGGATCCGCTCGGCAGCGGTTGCCAAGGAAGGATAATCGGCGCCGGGCCCTTGCGCGATGAAACCGTGGCAGTAGTGGTCGGCGAGTCCTGCCTGTCCGTAGGACAAGCCGCGGAACGTGCCCTGGGCCATGCGCACCAGATGCGCTCCGGCAGCCACATCCCACACCTTGGTATCGAACCCGATGGTGGCGTCGCACCAGCCTGCGGCAACATGGGCTAAGGCCAGCGCCGCGCAGACCTTGCGGCGTACCGTGGCGAAGTCCTGGATCCACTGGCCAAAGAGTTCCAAGGACAGATCCCCGTCCTTGAGCATGGATTCTGCTCCCGGGTAATCCGTCATCAGGTTGGCGCGGGACTGCTCGGGACGGGCACTGGGCTCAAGGACCTGCCCGTTGAGGAACGCGGCAGTCGAATTGGCGCTGAATTCATCACCAGAAACCGGATCGAGGATTGCGGCGGCCACCAGTTCTCCGTCGATGGCTGCGGCAATCGAGATGCAGAAGAATGCCACGCCGTGGACGAAGTTGCTGGTGCCGTCAATCGGATCGACAATCCACTGCACCTTCCCGGCGGCCTGCCGTCCTTGATCGCCAGAGACCTGCTCTTCGCCGAGAACCCAGGAATCCGGGTGGGCCGATAGCAGTGAGGCAGTGATGAGCCGCTGGCTCTGCAGGTCGATGTCGGTGACCAGATCATGGGTGTTGGTTTTATGCTCGGCTACCACGTTGCCGCGGAAGGAAGCGCGCAGCAGCTCGGCGGACTGGCGAGCTGCCTTCAGCGCGGAAAGACGTAATTCTTCGGCGTATTGCGTGCTGGCTTGGACTCGCTGATCATTCACAACACCAGCTTACCGCCGTGGCAACAGGCAAAAACGTTGACTGGAGCAACGATTCGAACTTACATTGGTGGAAACACAATAGATAGGCAGCCGATAGATCGTGGACAAGTCTCCAGATAACCCTTCGGATTCTGAACTCAAAATCCTGCTCGACGAGTTGGCCCGCAGTTCCAGGATCCTTCGCGTGTTTTCGCATATGGATCAGACTGACCCCGAGGTATCCAACGCCTCCCATCACGTGCTCAAGACGTTGAAAACCCGTGAACCCACGCATGCTGCCGACCTTGCGCAGTCCTTGGGGATCGGCACCGCGGCGATGAGCCGGCATTTGGCGGAACTGGAGCAAATGGGCCTGGTAGCCAAGCAGCCCAGCAAGATCGACGCCCGCCGCCACGTGCTCTGGGTGACCGAGGCGGGTTGCGAGCGGCTTGAATTCCGCGACCGCTTGCGCCTGGAGCGAATGCGGGATGTCCTTCCGGACTGGGATGCCGAGCGCTTGGCCAGCGTCGCGCACGCGCTGAGCGAATTGAACGCGACGATGATCCGCGGCATCCAAACCCAACGGACCGAGCAGTTCGGCAATGCGGAGAATTCCGACCTTGGATAAGAGCATGCCGGAAAAGGAACGTCCCACTGACCTCACCGAGGCAGCGGCAGACCAGCCGCAGATGAATCAACGCGAGGTGCTCAAATCCATCGCTGGCGTCCTGGCATCCTTCTTCGCTGCCATGCTGGCGGCGACCATTGTGTCTATTGCGCTGCCGACCATCATGGATGTCCTGGGCGGCTCGCAAACCGACTTCAACTGGGTTTTGAGCACCACGCTGCTGGCTAATGCCGCCACCACTCCCATCTGGGGGAAAATGGCGGATCTCTTCGACAAGAAGAAGCTGCTGCAAGCCGGAATTCTGGTGTTCGTGCTCGGCTCGTTGCTGGCCGGGCTCGCCTGGTCCATACCCGTTCTGCTGTTCGCCCGGGTCATCCAGGGCATCGGCATGGGCGGGCTGACCGCCATGGGCATGGCAGTCATCGGCACGGTCATCCCGCCACGGGAACGTGGACGCTATTCGGGATATTTCGGTGCCGTCATGGCTGTATCTACCGCAGCAGGACCGCTGCTCGGCGGATTCATCGTGGACTCGCCCCTGGGCTGGCGCTGGTGCTTCTTCTTCGGCATCCCGATCAGCCTGCTCTCCATGCTCTTGATCCACCGGACCCTGCACCTGAAGCACCTCAAGCGTCCGGTGCATATCGATTGGGTCGGCGCGGTCCTGTTGACCACCGCCGTCTCGATCCTGCTGATCTGGGTCTCCTATGTAGGCAAAGCCGACTATTTCGGCTGGAATTCGTGGCAGACCTACACGATGGTCTCGATGTTCCTATTGCTGGTTGCCGCGTTGCTGCTTGTTGAATCACGGGTTCGTGAACCGATCATTCCGCTGAAGATCATTTGCACCCGAACAACCTCGCTGGCGATTCTCGCCTCGATCTCGATTGGCGTGGGGATGTTCGGCACCGGCGCATTCATCGGCCAGTACTTCCAGATCGCCCGCGAAGCGACACCGACCATGGCCGGCCTCATGACCTTGCCAATGATCGCGGGCAACTACTTCGGGTCCGTCTTCTCCGGGCAGATGATTACCCGCTTCGGCCGTTGGAAGATCTACCTGCTCATCGGTTCGGTCCTGAACATCGCCGGACTCGGCCTGCTCGGGCTGATGCGCCAGGATACCGAATACTGGCTCTTGGCCTGCGGCATGTTCCTCAACGGCGTGGGCATGGGATTCATGCTGCAGAACTTGGTGCTCTCGGTGCAGAACACGGTGAAAGTTACCGATATCGGGGCGGCAAGTTCTTCGGTGGCGTTTTTCCGTTCTGTAGGCGGCTCAGCAGGTGTGGCGGTGCTCGGCGCGCTGCTTTCGCGCAATGTGGCAGATCTTATTACCGAATCATTAGCGGCCAAGGGGCAGCTGTCCTCAGCCCCGGCCACCGGGGATTCCTTGAATCTTTCCGGGATGCCAGATGCGTTACGGCAGGTGGTGGAATCGGCGTATGGCGAGGCGACAGGGATCGTCTTCATCGTCTCGGCGGCCGTAGCCGTGGTTGCCTTCTTCTGCGTATTGCTCATCAAGGAAGTGCCATTGCGCAAGACGATCTAGTACCTGGCCTTGCCGCCGGGTCGAATCAGGATAAGCTTCAGACCATGAGTAGCATGCAACCGATTAAGCCGAAGGTATCTCTTACCGAGCAGGTGACCACGATGATCCGTGCCGCCATCGTTGCCGGTGAGATGGCTCCGGGGGAGCACTACTCGGCCATTGGCATCTCGGAAAAGCTCGGCGTCTCGCGAACTCCGGTGCGCGAGGCCTTGCAGCTGCTGGAAAAAGAGGGAATCGTTACCGTGGCGAAAAACCGCGGGGTGCGCGTCAACCAGATTTCATTGGAGGACATTGTCGAAGTCTTCCAGCTGCGTTTGGCTATCGAGCCTCCAGCTGCCGCACGTGGCGTGCGGAACGCGACCGAGGCTGATATCAACCAGCTGAAGTCGTTGCACCAGCGAATGCTCGCAATCGGCGAAACCGGTGATGGCCGGGCGACGCTGGAAGCGGACAAGGAATTCCACCTGTGCCTTCTGGGGCTGGCCGGAAATGCGAAACTCGACAGCGTGGTGGGGGAGCTGCGCAACCTTGTCCTGGCCCACGGGCAGACCACCGTGCCCTTCGCCCGCTCCAGCCAGGACCTGGCCGGGGACCGCGAGGAGATCATGGAGGCGATTCTGGCTAAAGACCCCGACGCCGCCGCGCTGGCCGTTCGGGGCCACGTCATGCGCACCGCGCAGATGCTGATCCGCTCGGTGTGTTCGCGGACCCCGGGACTGGACGCAAAACCGTTCCTGGAGCGGCTGGACGCCTTGATTTCCTAGGGCATTCCGCGCCCCCTGCAGACCCGAGCAGCGAAACATCCTGAAAATCCTTGCCAAGGGTGATCCGGGCAACATAGAGTTGCATGCAACATGTAACTAAGCAATTCTGTGCGGATTGAAGGTGTGGAAGCAAATGAGCCAACCGCTTGAAGGGGTCAAGGTCATCGACCTCTCGCGCATCTTGGCCGGGCCGCTGTGCTCCATGACCCTGGCCGACTTCGGGGCCGAAGTTCTCAAGGTGGAGAACGCTGCTGGCGATGAGACCCGCAGCTGGAAGCCTCCGGTCAATGCCCAAGGCATCAGCACCTACTACTGGTCGGTGAACCGCAACAAGCAGGCAGTAGTCGCCGACTTCGCGGACGCGACCCAGTTGCAGGCCCTGCGCGGATTGATCCGCGACGCTGACGTGCTGGTGGAGAATTTCCGCCCCGGCGTCCTGGCCAAATTCGGGCTGGACTACGAGAGCCTGCGCGAGCTGAACCCGGCACTGGTCTATTGCTCCATCTCGGGCTTCGGCGAAAAGCAGGGTGCAACCTTGCCCGGCTTCGACCTGCTGGTGCAGGCAGTGGGCGGACTGATGAGCATCACTGGAGAACCAGACGGGCCTCCGAGCAAGGCCGGCGTTGCCCTGGTGGACGTATTGGCGGCGCAGAATGCGGTTGCCGGCATCCTGCTGGCCATGCGCGAACGCGATGCCAGCGGTATCGGCCAGCGGGTGACCGTCAACTTGCTCGGCTCGCTGCTGGCCGGACTGACCAACCAGTCCAGCAGCACGCTGGCTACCGGAAATTCCCCGGAACGCATGGGCAACGCGCACCCGAGCATTGCCCCCTATGAAACCTTCGCGGCCAACGGCGGCGTCGTGGCCATCGCCGTGGGCAATGACCGCCAGTTCGCTGCCTTGGCCAAGCACCTTGGCCAGCCGGACCTAGCCCAGGATCCGCGCTTCAGCAGCAATAGCGCACGGGTGGCCCACCGCGAAGAACTCAAGGCAATCATCGAAGCGGCCACCGCCTCGGCCACTGCCGCGCACTGGGCGAATGCGCTGATGTCCGCGGGAGTGCCCGCCGGAAAGGTCAACTCCATTGCCGAGGCCATCGACTTCGCCAAGGAACTTGGCCTGGATCCCGTCGCGCTGATCACCGATCCGGACACCGGGGAAGCGACCGAGCAGATCGCCAGCCCCATCGGGCTCTCGCGCACCGGCGCCCAATATCGCACCATCCCGCCGGCCCACGGGGAGCACCAAGCGCTTCTGGGCACCCTGGCAAATAGCTAATCGAAAGAACTTTCAAGGAGACTTAATATGAGCACCGCAGAACGCCTTCTGGATCCGGCCGACCTGATCAATTTCGATTCGCTGCTCTCGGCGGGGGAACTGGCCCTGCGCGATACCGTGCGCGGTTTCGTCAACGAGAACATCAAGCCGAATATCGCCAAGTGGTACAACGACGCAGTCTTCCCGCTGGAGATCGTTCCGGAGATGGCCAAGCTGGGCCTGCTGGGCATGCACCTGGAAGGCTACGGCTGCGCCGGCCGCTCGGCCGTGGAATACGGCATTGCCGGCGCCGAGCTGGAAGCCGGCGATTCGGGGCTGCGCACCTTCGTTTCGGTCCAGGGATCGTTGGCCATGAGCGCCATCTACAAGCACGGCTCCGAGGAGCAGAAGCAGCAATGGCTGCCCAAGATGGCCGCCGGCGAAGCCATTGGCTGCTTTGGCCTGACCGAACCAACGGCAGGTTCCGACCCGTCGAGCATGAAGACCTTCGCCCGCCGCGACGGCGATGACTGGGTGATCAACGGTTCCAAGCGCTGGATCGGGCTGGCCAATGTGGCGCAAGTGGCGGTGATCTGGGCACAGACCGATGAGGGCATCCGCGGCTTCGTCGTGCCGACCAGCACCCCGGGCTTCACCGCCACCCCGATCGAGCAGAAGCTGTCCATGCGCGCCTCCATCCAGTGCGAAATCGATCTGGTCGATGTGCGCCTGCCCGGTTCGGCGGTATTGCCGAATGCCAAGGGCCTGAAGGGGCCGTTCTCCTGCCTGAACGAAGCCCGCTACGGCATCTTGTGGGGTTCCATGGGGGCCGCCCGCGATTCATTCGAAGTGGCATTGGCCTACTCGCAGGAACGCCTGCAGTTCGACAAGCCGCTGGCCGGATACCAGATGACCCAGCAGAAGCTGGTGGACATGGCCCTGGAAATCAACAAGGGCTTCCTGCTGGCCCTGCACATCGGCCGGTTGAAGGATGCCGGGAATTTGGACCTGCACATGATCTCGGTAGGGAAGCTGAATAACTGCCGTGAAGCCATCGCGATCTGCCGCGAAGCACGCACCATCCTGGGAGGCAACGGCATCACGCTGGATTACTCGCCATTGCGCCACGCCAACAACCTGGAATCGGTGCGCACCTACGAGGGCACCGACGAGGTGCACACGCTGATCCTGGGCAACAAGCTCACCGGCGTGCCGGCCTTCCGCTAAGCCGCGAAGCCAAGGAAGACGGGAGAACCAAGCAAATGAACCTTTCCACAACACTTGCCACCCTGGAGCACTGCATCAATGGCGCATGGGTGCCTGGCGAAGGCCGCCGCATCGATTCGAAGGCGGCCGCCGACGACTCCATCGTGCTCGCGGAGGGCACCGCGGCCAGCGTGGACCAGGTGGACGCCGCTTTCGGCGCCGCCCACCGGGCCAAGAAATCCTGGGCGTCCACTCCGATGGCCGCCCGCGGGGCGATTCTGGCCAAGGCCGCCGGATACCTGAAGGAGCATGCGGAGGACTTCGGAGCGGAACTGGCCGCCGAAGAGGGCAAGACCAGAGCCGAGGGAATCGGCGAGGTGCTGCGGGCCGCACAGATCCTGGCCTACTATTCCGGCGAAGCGGAGCGCGCTGCCGGCACCGTCTTCCAATCCCCGCGCGCCGGGGAACAGATTCTGGTTACCCACAAGCCGCTGGGGGTGATCGGGGTGATCACCCCGTTCAACTTCCCGATCGGGATTCCGGCTTGGAAGATCGCCCCGGCGCTGGTTTTCGGCAATACCGTGGTGTTCAAGCCGGCCAGCCTGGTGCCGTTGCTGGCCATGCGCTTTGTGCAGGCCCTGGAGCACGGAGGGCTGCCCGCTGGCGTACTGAACCTGGTCATCGGCCCGGGCGCGCTGGGTGATGCTTTCATCGCCAATGAGCATTTGGACGGGCTGACCTTTACCGGTTCCACCGGCGTCGGGCGCAAACTCTGCGCGGCAGGTGCGGCCCGGGGGATTCCGGTGCAGGCCGAAATGGGCGGCAAGAATGCTTCGGTAGTGCTGGCCGACGCAAACCTGGACCTGGCCAGCGAGCAGGTGCTTTTCGGGGCCTTCCGCTCCACCGGCCAGAAGTGCACGGCCACCAGCCGGCTGATCCTCGACGAGTCCATCGCCGACGCATTCTTGGCCAAGCTCGCCGAAAGGCTGGAGCAGTGGGTGACCGGGGACCCGCTGGACCCGTCAGTGCATATGGGCCCGCTGGTGGATGCCAAAGCGGCGAACTCGGCGGCACAGGGGATCGACCGGTCGCTGGCACAGGGCGCAACACTGCGCTATCGCGGGCTGGCCCCGGAAACCGGCAGCTTCCTGGCACCAACCATTCTGGAACTTCCGGAGGGGGAAGCCGGACGAGCCAACTGCGCATGGCAGGAAGAATTCTTCGCGCCCATCGTGTCCGTCCGCCGAGTCATCGGATGGAAGGAAGCTTTCGAGGCTGCAGAAGACTCGGAATACGGTTTGAGCCTGGCCTTGTTCACTTCGAATCTTGAGCTGGCCCTGGAAGCGCAACAAACTCTCGACGTGGGTATTCTGCATGTAAATTCGGAGTCAGCAGGCGCTGACCCGCACGTGCCTTTTGGCGGTGCGAAAGCTTCGGGCTACGGACCGAAGGAACAGGGGGCAGCAGCTCGCGAGTTCTACACGCACACCACGACGACCTACCTGCGCGGCTAAAAGGCGCAGGGCAGGACTGCAAAGAAAGAATGGTCAATGAGGATTGAACGTATTTTGGTGATCGGTGCCGGCACCATGGGCCGCCAGATCGCGATGAGCTGCGCGCTGGGCGGCTACGCCACCGTGCTGCAGGATATCTCTGCCGACGCGTTGGGCGCAGCACGCACCGAGCTGGAATCCTGGGCTGCCAGCCGCGTGGCCAAAGGCAAACTCGACCAGCCCACGGCAGCTGCGGCGCTGGGGCGCTTGAGCCAGAACACCGATTTGAACCAAGCTGCTTCCGCAGCCGATTTGGTGATCGAGGCGGCTGTGGAGCGCCTGGACATCAAGGAGCAGATCTTCGCCCGACTGGGCGAGCATGCACCGGCCCACGCCATCCTGGCGACGAACTCCTCGACGCTGCCCTCCTCGAAGCTGGCCCAGGCCAGCGGCCGTCCAGCGCACGTGTGCAATATGCACTTCTTCAACCCCGCATTGGTCATGAAGTGCGTTGAAATAGTCCGCCATGAGCAGACCAGCGATGCCACGATCCAGGCTGTCACCGAGGTAGCCAACCAGCTGGGGAAGAACCCGGTGCTGGTGAACAAGGAGATTCCGGGTTTCATTGCCAACCGCATGATGGGTGCGATCAACGCCGAGGCGCTGAACCTGGCTCACCAGGGAATCGCCAGCATCGAGGATATCGATACCACTGCGAAGACCGCTTTGGGCCACCCCATGGGTCCGTTCGAGCTGATGGACATGGTGGGCCTTGATGTTATCGATTTCATCGCGCAGGCGACCTACGCCGAGACCGGTGACGAGGCCGACCAGCCGCACCCGATGATCACCGAAAAGGTGGCTGCGGGCAAGCTCGGACGCAAGAGCGGAGAAGGGTTCTACCCTTATTCCCAGGCATCGGCTTAAAGCTGGAAACGCCGCTGCCAGCCCGATCGCCATTGGGCAGGCAGCGGCGTTTGCCGTGCAGATCGCAGAGAACTATTCAGCGACCTCTGGTTGCTCGCCGAGCTCGAAGTGGCGCCCGGAGACCGAATCAATGTCGACCCGAATCCAGAAATCCTTCTGGGTGGGGATCCAGGGAGTGACGCCGCTTTCGCGGGCCTCCTTGATATCGGCCTCATGCTCCAATACTTCGGCGCTGCCGTGCACGACAACGGACCAAGCTTCATCGGAAAGGATGCCGTCGACCTCGAAAGCGATCTTTTCATTGATCGCCATGGCCGCAAGCTTATTACCGGGCGAGGTGCGCAAGAACAGCTTCCCGTTGTGCACCGCGTAATTCACCGGAACAATATCGATCAACCCTGCAACCGAAGTTGCTACGCGTCCGTGGGAGCTGTGCGAGAGCAGCTGCCACGATTGGTCCTCATCCAATACCAGGACCGGACTATTGAGCTCGTGTTCGAATTTCATAGCACCAGCTTTCTACTCTTTGTAGAAAAAGGCAAGGGCTCGAGACACAAGTTGTCGTTTTCCCGTGCTTGGCGGTCGACATGAAAGACTGGGGCTATGAGTCATATTTCGGCTGATGGCGATGCCCGGCATGTAGCTTCGCGAATGGAAGACGGAGTGCATCGTTGGCGTGCACGGCGCGCCCTGGCCAACGGCCACCAAGCGGTAATCCTTCCCTATGTGGGATATGGCTCTACCGGACCGAGCGGCGGCTGGATTCGCGTCTTCGCCCGCGTTGTCCTGGCCAAGCCCGGCGCCTTTGAAGACGGGCAGCACCAAGCCCAGGTCATTGCCGATGGCATTCGCGGTTTCCGCAATTTCATTTCCCCGATCCTTCCCGGCGGCAAGGTCAGCATTGACGTTGGCGACCAGCGCTTCGAGGTCCAGGCTGACCGTGGCGGCGTGATCGATGTGAAGCTGGTAGTCGACCTGCCCGCGGGCTGGAATGAGATCCGGCTTCATGCCCACAACGGCGATGCCGCGCAGGCGAAGATTCTCGTTATCGACCAGGCGCAGAAGTTCGGGGTGATCAGCGACGTGGATGACACCGTCGTGGTCACCGCACTGCCGCGCCCCATGCTGGCGGCGTGGAACTCCTTTGTGCTCTCCGAGCATGCCCGCGTGGCGACCCCCGGGATGGCGGTAATGCTCCAGAAGGTGCTGCTCGAGCATCCAGGAGCTCCGACCATCTACCTTTCCACCGGCGCATGGAATGTCGCGCAGACCCTGCAGCGCTTCATCTCGCGCAACCTGTACCCGAAGGGGCCGTTGCTGCTCACCGACTGGGGGCCAACAGACCGTTCCTGGTTCCGCAGCGGAATGCAGCACAAGGTTGACCAGCTGCGCCGCCTGGCCGAAGAATTCCCGCACATTTCATGGGTGCTCATCGGCGATGACGGCCAGCATGATCCGGCCATTTATGCGGAGTTCGCGCGCCGCTACCCCGAATTGGTCAGGGCTATTGTGATCCGCCAGCTGACCCCTTCGGAAGCGGTGCTAGCCGGCGGACGTTCGCATGAGCTGCGCCGAACCACCCCCGGGGTGCGTTGGGTCTACGAGCCGGACGGAGCCCGGATCCTTCGGGAGCTGGCCAAGTTGGGGATCGTGGGCAATGACGGCGCGAACCTGCTGAAGGAAGATTAGCCATGGAAGAAAGCATTCTGCGGGTGCAGGTCCCTATGCGCTGGGGCGACATGGATGCTTATGGCCATGTCAATAACGTCAATCTGATCCGATTGATGGAAGAAGCCCGAATCGCCGGCTTTGGCGTGCCCGGTGGCACCGGCGCGCCAGGCTCGCAGCCGCAGGCCGAGATCTTCTCTGCAGTGCCTGCCGGAACCCAGATCCTCGTTGTCGAGCATCGGGTGCGGTATTCCCGCCCGTTGGAATACCGCAACGTGCCGGTCAATGTCGATCTCTGGGTTGCCAATATCAAGCCTGCCAGCTTTGATATCTGCTACGAGTTCCGTGACCCGGTGGAGGACTATTTGTGCGTCAAGGCCTCCACTACGTTGGCCTATTTCGACCCGGTGTCCTCGCGGGTGCAGCGTTTGAGCCCCGGAGAACGCGCTGGGCTCAGTGCATATGAAGGCCCTCCGACCTTCCCGAAGTAACCACTTGCGCTCCCGTCAATTAGGATTGATCTATCTACCCTTATTAAGACAGGAAGTGATTTTGTGTCCCAGCCAGCTGGTGATCGCCCGCAAACTGGAGGCCGACCTGCGCGCCCCCAGGTCCTCCTGCAGGTCCTCAAGCGCGAGAATATCGCACCTCATTTGGTGCGGCTCACCCTTGGCGGTCCAGGCATCTGCGATTTCGCAGACAAGCCGGTGACCGACCGCTATGTGAAGTTCCTGTTCGCGAAGCCGGAACTGGGCCTTGAATTGCCTTATGACATGGAAGCGCTGCGTGAGCGGCTGGCTCCCGAGGATCTGCCGGTTCGCCGTACCTATACCGTGCGCCGCAGCGATATGCAGGCGGGAACCATCGAGGTCGATTTCGTGGTCCATGGCGATGAGGGCCTAGCAGGTCCTTGGGCTCGTGACGCGCAGATCGGCTCATCGATCTGCTTCTCGGGCCCGGGCGGAATGTTTGTCCCCAAGGATGAATTCGATTTCCACTTCTTTGCCGGAGATGAAACTGCCATTCCCGCCATTGCGGCCTCCTTGGAGTCCATGGCCCCGCAGATGCGGGGCCTGGTGGTCATCGAAGTTGCCGACGAGGCTGACGAAATGCAATTGCAGGCGCCGGCTGGCGTGGAAATTCGCTGGATTCACCGCGGTGCCGAATTCTCCCCTGAAACCACGATCCTGGAGTCCGTGGTCCGGGGGATTCCATGGCCCGAGGGCCGGGTGCAGGTCTTTGCCCACGGTGAGCGCGAAGTCATGAAGAAGCTGCGCGCATACTTCTATGACGAGCATGGCGTGGACCGCCGCGACATGTCGCTATCTGCCTACTGGGCCTTTGGCCGTGCAGAAGATGCATTCCAGGCCGAGAAGCGTACGGAAGTTGGCAAGATCTTCGCCGACTAGTCTTTTGGCGCGGACAAAATCAAGCAAGTTAGAGCGACCTAAGAAATAAATCGAAAAATTACGCAAACAGGGCTTGACGTTATTACTGGTTTTTAGGATATGCTTATTCCAGAGCTTCTCCCGTGTGTGGTCGGGAGAAGCGTCAAGCTTGTCCGATATTTATCGGCTAGTTCGCTGCTTGCCGGGGCTGCTCACCTCGAAGCAGCGAGCGGCGTAGCCGGCTTGAATAAGGGGAATGGAGAATCGGCTGACTTGCTCAGTCGGTCGATTCGTCGAAAAGGGAGCTTATCAGGATTGCACACCTTGATAAGCTCCCTTTCTCGTTGCTACAGCTTGGCGGCGTCAAAGGACCACAGCAGCAACGTGGCCAGGTAGCCCGCACCCTTCGGTGGACGCGCCACAGTGACGCCGCGATCGTGAAGCTTGCTCATGGCTCGGCGAACTACTAGATCCGACTCCAGGAAGATCTCTGGATCCCGCAAACCCCGCAGGGCAAGGTAATTGCGCGTCCATGGCCCCACGCCGCGCAGCCCTTGGAGCTGCTCCAGGAATGCCGGCACGTCTCCGAGCAAGAACTTTCCACTGTGCTCGAACCATTCGGCTACCGCGTGCAGCGCCGTTGCCCGCGGCAACGGGCAGCGAATGATTGCACGCAATTCCCCAGGCGTGCAGGCGGCCGTTGAGGCCGCTGTGGGGAAAGCCCGAAGGCCCGAGCCATGCTGCTGGCCCAATGCGCCGACGTAGCGCCCGCCGAGGGTCCGTGCCGCCGCCAAGGATACCTGCTGTCCAATGATCGTGGTGGCCAGGGCCTCGAAAATATCCGGGTAGCTGATGAGCCGCAAGGAGGGGTAAGCCATCGCGAGCGGCTGGTAGCAAGGAAGGGCCTGGAGCGCTTCATAAGCAGCTGTGGTGTCTTGCTGCAGTCCAAGCCAATGGTTGATGATCTCCGTGAGGCGCGCAATGGATTCAGTCGGGGCGTCGTGGGTGAGCGATACGCCTGCAGGATCCAGGCTCAATGAAACTTCAACCAGGTTCCCGTCCAGCTGCAGGACGCGGTGCAGCTGGGCCGCAGCGGCATCCAGCCGCTCCTGGGCAGGCAGCGAATGCAATTCCAGGACTGCCAGTGCGTGGCCGACGTCCAGAATTCCCGTTGCCGGTAGGCGCAGTTCCATGACCTCAGGCCCAAATGCCGGAAGTGCCGCGGCGGTGCGATCCGACCAGATGGGTATCGACCATGCCGATGGCTTCCATCAACGCGTACATGGTGGTCGGGCCCACGAACTTGAAACCCCGCTTCTTCAGCGCCTTGGCCAGTTCCTTGGACTCGGGGCTTTGCGTGGGTACTTCAGCGAAATTACGCGGAGCCGGGGTCTGTTCCGGCTTGAAGGACCACACGAAATCCGAGAGGCCGCCCTCTTCGCGCAGCATCAGGGTCGCTTCTGCGTTGGCGATCGTTGCGCGGATCTTGAGCCTATTGCGCACGATCCCGGCGTCTTCCATCAGGCGATTGAAATCGTCCTCGGTAAACAACGCGACCTTCTCGGGATTGAAGTGCTCGAAAGCGCGGCGGAACGACTCGCGCTTGGAGAGGATGATGGCCCAGGACAGGCCTGACTGGAAGCACTCAAGGCTCAGCCGCTCGAAAAGTCCCTCTTCGGAGGTGATCGGCATGCCCCATTCGGCGTCGTAGTACGTGCGGAGCATGTCATTCGAGGCGGCCCAGCGAGGGCGCGCCAATCCGTCTTCGCCAACGATGAGATCTTCAGTCATATTTTCATCTTGCCATCCATCGCGATGCGCAGTTGGCCATGCAACGTTCCGTTTCGCGGCAAAGTCACCTATCATCGTTATATGGCGATAATAGAGTCAGATATCGATGCATCGGAAATCCGCAGCGGCAAGCTCCAGTTCGCTGCGCTCTTCCACGCGCTCGCTGACCCGACGCGGCTGCTGATTCTGGACCATCTGCGCACCGGGGAGCATAAGGTCAGGGAACTGACCGAGCATTTGGGCCTTGCCCAAAGCACGGTCAGCGCGCATCTGTCCTGCCTGAAGGACACCGGCCTGGTGCACGTCCGAAGCCAGGGCCGGGCCAGCATCTACTCGCTGGGCCAGAGCGAAGCACTTGACGCATTGACCGCTGCCGCCTCGGCGCTTCTGCCGCAAGAGGCATCCCATCACCATTGGGAAGAAGCGCACAGCATGGATCCGAAGAAAGGCTGAACTTGGGACACGATCACTCTCACGGGCACTCCCATGATCATTCCGGAGCAAACCGAACCCGCCTGGCCTGGGCCTTCGCCATCACCGCTACAATCCTCGTCGCCGAGGTTGTTGGCGCTATCGTCACCAACTCGCTGGCCTTGCTGGTCGACGCAGCGCATATGCTGACCGATACCCTGGGGCTGTTGCTGGCTCTGACCGCTGCCAACCTGATCATGCGCAAGCCGACGACCAAGCGCACCTGGGGATTCCGCCGCGCAGAAGTCCTCTCCGCCACCTTCCAATCGGCATTGCTGCTGGCTGTGGGCATCTATGCGGCCATCGACGCCGTGCGGCGGCTCTTCACCCCTGCAGAAGTCCAACCGGAGGGACTGCTGGCCTTCGGCATCATCGGCCTATTGGGCAACGTCATCTCCATGTGGATCATTTCCGCGGGACGCAATAGCAACCTGAATATGCGTGCGGCTTTCCTGGAAGTAGTCAACGACGCGTTGGGCTCGGTTGCCGTCATCATCGCCGCGCTGGTTATCACCTACACCGGCTGGATGGGCGCCGATTCCGTGGCAGCCCTGGTGATCAGCGCCCTGATCGTTCCCCGGGCCATGAAATTGCTGGGGGAAACCACCCACATCCTGCTCGAATCCACGCCTAGGGGCCTGGACCTGCTCGGGGTCAAAGCGCATTTGGAGGCATTGCCCGGGGTGATCGCGGTGCACGATCTGCACGCCAGCCAGATTGCCTCCAACCTTCCGGTGCTCACCGCCCATGTGGTGGTCGAGGACTCGATGTTCTCCGCTGGGGTAGCCGGTGGGCTGCTGCGGGATTTGCAGCAGTGCGTGGCAGATCATTTCACCGTGAGCGTTGAGCACTCGACCTTCCAGATTGAGCCGGCATCGCACCAGGAAACCGAACGCGAACATGGCTGCTAATCGGTAACCTGCGGGGGCAGAGCGTCCGCGAATTTGCTCATACCTTGGTATGACGCACCCCCGGGAAACTAGGTCCTGATGGTGGATGCGGGTTTGGCTAGGCGCTTTGTAGTATTTCTAATATGACTTCTGAGACTCTGCCAAAAACCGAAAATGCGGTCGCTGCCCGCGGCTTGACCAAGACCTACGGGCATGACAGCACCCGGGTTGAGGCCCTTCGCGACGTAAACGTTTCCTTCGAACGATCCCGCTTCACCGCCATCATGGGCCCATCGGGCTCCGGAAAATCCACGCTGATGCACTGCCTGGCAGGACTTGATACCGCCGACTCCGGCGAAATCATCATCGGCGGCAAGAACCTGCTGGAGCTGAGCGATGACCAGCTGACCGAGATGCGCCGCGAGCAGATCGGCTTTGTCTTCCAGTCTTTCAACCTCGTGCCAACCATCACCGCCAAGGACAACATCCTGCTGCCATTGTCGCTGGCCGGCAAGAAGCACGATCGCGACTGGTTCAACACCGTCATCCAGGCGCTCGGCCTGGGCGACCGCCTGAACCACAAACCGCATGAACTTTCCGGCGGCCAGCAGCAACGTGTCGCGGTAGCCCGAGCACTGCTCACCCGGCCGGAAGTGGTCTTCGGCGATGAGCCAACCGGCAACCTCGATTCGCGTACCGGCGCCGAAGTGCTGTCCTTGATGCGCACGTCCACCCGTGAAATGGGCCAGACCATCATCATGGTCACCCACGACCCGGTGGCCGCGTCCTATGCAGACAATGTCTTGCTGATGAAGGACGGCACAATTGTCGGATCCATCCAGGAGCCAACCGTGGCTACCGTAACCGAGGCCCTGGCCTCCTTGGCGGAGTAAGCAATGCTGCACGTAGCACTTTCGAATATCAAGACCTATGCACGTCGATATATCGCCGTCATCCTGGCTGTGGCCATCGGCACCGCCTTTCTTGCCGCAACGCTTTCGGTGAACTCATCCACCCAGGCGACACTGAAGAACTCGCTCGGAGACGCCTACAAGAACGCCGATCTGGTGGCCTACCCCGATTGGGACCTGGTTCCCGGCGCCGAGGAGTTGACCGAGCTGAGCCTCAAGGACATCGCAGATGTCCGGAACCTGCCTGAAGTTTCCACCGCCTATGGCCTGGCCTACGCCGATGGCCTGCTGCGCACGGCGGACAACAGCTACGGCGTGTCCGCACAGCCAGTAGATCCCGACCAGGGGCTGGGTGGCATGGAATTGATTGAGGGCCGGGCGCCCCAAGGTTCCAACGAAATCATTATCGATGCTTCCCACGCCAAGGAAATGGGCGTGTCCATCGGGGACGTCGTGGCTCTGGAAAATGGCGCGATCTCGCCGGCGAACTACAACATCGTGGGCATCCAGCGCTCGACCACCAACCCGCGGACCTCGGCCTACGCCTTGGCCGGCATGAGCGAGAAAGCGTGGCAGCACTTTTCCGGCGGGCAAGCCCTGATCACCGAAATCGTGGTCAATGGCGACGGCTCTGACGAGGCCTTGAAGGCAGAGCTGGAAAAGCTGTTTGCCGGCAAGAAGATGGCTGACATGGCGGTGGTGACCGCCGATGAGAAGGTCTTGAACGAAGTCGCCCAGTTCACCGGCGGCACCGACCAGCTCAGCGTGATCCTGCTGGTCTTCGCACTGATTGCGCTGGTGGTCACCGGGCTGGTTGTGGTCAATACCTTTGCCGTAGTCATTGCCCAGCGCACCCGCGAACTGGCACTGCTGCGCATCCTGGGCGCCAAGCGCAAGCAGATTCGAAGCTCGGTGCTCATCGAAGCACTGCTCATTGGCATTCTTGCCTCGATTCTCGGTGTCTTGCTAGCCGTCGCACTGATGGCGGGCCTGATCCAGCTGCTGCACGTGATGGTGCCGGAGATGTCCTATGCGGCGTTGGCCCTGACCCCGCAGGGATTGGCCATCCCAATTCTTGTCGGCGTGCTGATGACTGTGGTCGCCGCGAGCCTGCCGGCTCGACGGGCGATGAAGCTCGCACCGCTTGCGGCCTTGCGCCCCTTCGACGCTGCCAGCGTGAAGAACCGTGCCGGCAAGGCCCGGATCATCTTCGGATCACTGTTCGTGGTGGCCGGCGCAGGCTTGCTGGCCTACGGCGCGATCCAGGGGAATCTGGTAGTCGCCTTCCTGGGCGGCCTGGCTTCCTTCCCGGGGATCCTGATGCTGGCTTCGCTGTTCGTGCCGAGCAGCGTTTCCGGGATCGGCAAGGCCATGGCTGGCAAATCGACGGCGGGAAAGCTCGCGTCCCTGAACGCGGTGCGCAACCCGGGCCGAACCACCGCGACGGCAACGGCACTGCTGATCGGCGTGACCTTGGTGTCCATGATCATGGTCGGCGGCCAGACCGCCAAGGCCAGCTTGAACAACGCTGTGGCCGCAGAATTCCCGGTCGACATGATGGTCTCCTTCTATGACCGCCAAGTTTCAGGCGCCGAGACCAAGAGCATGCTTGAGCAAATCAACGGCGTGGACGGGATTACCGCCAGCTCCAGCTTCACCTCCGGATATGCGGATGTGGACATGGGAACCGATGAAATGTTCAACGCCGAGATCATGTCCGTTGATCCCACGAGCTTCGCTGACGTTGCACTGGACCCGAATATCGTGCCGGCAGATGGCGAGATCGTCTATGTGCTGGGTAGTCCCGAGAATGCGACGGTGGAAGTTGGCGGGGAAACGCTGGCAGTGAAGAATTCCGAGGCCATGCTCTCAGGAAATATCGTCACCGAGCAGACTTTCAGCAAGCTGGAAATCGATGAAGCCAATCAGTACTCGGGGATCCTGATCAAGGTGGATTCCGACGTCAACGCAGCGGGCGTCAACGAACTGGTCACCAAGGTTTCTGCCATCACCGGCGTTGAATCATCAATGATCAATGGCGGTGTGGTGATGAAGTCGATGTTCTCCCAGATTATTGACGTGCTGCTGATGATTGTCTCTGCCTTGCTGGCAGTGGCCGTGCTGATCGCCCTGATCGGTGTAGCCAACACGCTCAGCCTCTCGATCCTGGAACGCACCCGGGAGAATTCCCTGCTTCGTGCCCTGGGCCTGAAGAAGAAGCAGCTGCGCGGCATGCTGGCGACCGAAGCGGTACTGATTGGCGGCGTCGCAGCCTTGCTCGGCTTGGTGCTGGGTGTGGCCTACGGCCTGCTTGGAGCCCGCTCGGCACTCGCGTCCATGGGAACGATGACCTACGAGATCCCATGGTGGCAGCTCGCACTGGTCCTGCTGATCAGCATCGTGGCAGCGCTCTTGGCATCGGTGACTCCGGGCCGCCGCGCCGCAAAGTTGTCGCCGGTTGAAGGATTGGCCGTCGAATAGCCGGTAGCCAGCCAAAGACAGTGGTCCTGAAAGCCGAGGCTTTCAGGGCCACTGTCTTTTCCGCAGGTGCGGCTCAAGCCCATAGGCTGTAGACATGAAAATTGAACTCACTCGATTCCGAGTTCTGCCAGGCAAATCAGCGCTAGCTGATGAATGGCTGGAATTCCTGAACAGCAATATGCCCGCGGTGCTTGAAACCCTGGAAGGCGAAAAGATGTACGTGGAGACGATCTTCAGCGAAACCCTGGATGGCGTCGACTACCTCTACTGGTACAGCATCCAAGGCGAGGGCGGTGCCGCGGTGCAGGACTCTGCACATGAAATCGACAAGGTGCACCTCAGGTATTGGAAGCAGTGCATCGATCCAGGCTTCGCACCCCAAGAGCTGTCCCCGCGGGTGGTCATGATCCCTGAACGCGTGCAGCGCAGCATGGTCTAGAGGCGAAGCACCAAGGCACGAGGTCCAGAACTCGCTATGGCGAATTCTGGACCTCGTGCCTTGTTCTGGATGTTCAGCTGCGCAGGGTAATCGTTGTGGCCATGGCCGGGGAACGGCCGGTGGTCACGAAGCCTGAGATATTGGAGCCAGGGTGCTTGATGATATCCGTGATGGATCCCAGATGGCGGCTCAAATCGATCTTGTCCTCGGGGGCCGCGAGCACCAGATGGAAACCGAACTCCTGCAACGCGCGTATGCCTGCCGCTGCATATTCGGAGTTGGCTTGAATGAACGCCTCGTCGATCATCACCGTGCCGTAGGAAGTGAACCCGGCTGAAGCGAAGCCCAGCTGGTAGGCCAGGGCAGCACCCATGATGAAGGATGTGAAGCGCTGGCCTTCGCCGCCGGAGAGCGTCCCGGGTTCCAAGCCGGTCTCAATCTCCCCATTGGGCTTGTGCTCATTGCAGCTGATCATCACATGCTGGCGGACATCGAGCACGGTCGAACGCCATGAAGCCATCGCCGGGTCGCTGAGTGCGGTAACCAGTGCCTCCAGCGCCTGGTAGGAGCTGGCCAGGGTGGATTCGTCCTTGGTGGTGTAAGCCTCCTGCAATGCGTCCTTCAGGTCCTTGCGGAAGGTACCGGCCTCAACTGGAATCGCATTTACTGCTTCCAGGCGAAGGACCGACCCATGCTCGAAAGTCACCTCTGCCAGAATCTGGTTCAGCGGCTTGATGCGTTCGGAGATCATCCGGCGCTCTTCATCCAGCAACTGCAAGAGGTCGCTGAAGCGTTCATAGGAACGGTTCGCGAAGTATTCGCGGAACTGCTCCTCATGGTGCGGCAGGCCGTCGGCCACGATCTGGTCGTGCAGCTGCGCGTAGTGCTCAGCTGCTTCAGCGGTGGTGCCATGGGTCTGCGCGTGCGAGGTGCCGAATTCTCGGGCAAAACGACGGAAGGTTTCGCTCAGCGCGCCACCGATTTCCTGGCGCTGCGACTGCAAGGAGTTGACCTGGCTGCCCAGCTGGAGCTTGACCTCGGCAAAGGCTTCGCTGATTTGTTCACTGGCAGGGCAGTTCCCTGCAATCACTTGCTGGAGAACCGGGCCAAGCAGCTGATGCTGGCGCAGCGCGGACGGGATGCTCTGCTCCCATCCGGTCCCCAAATCATCGCTGGCGGACAGGATCTGCTGCGCACGCTGCACCTGCAAGCCAAGATCTGCAATGCGTGAACGAACCAGTGCGAGGTCCCCGACCAGGGTTTCTGCCTCGGCCTTCGCCGCTTCGATTTGCTGGCGAACCCGGGAGGAGTCCCCGGACAATGCCAAGGCATCGCCGAGCTTCTGCTCGCTGCGGCGCAAGGCTTCCAGTGCCTCGGACGCGTCGAACTGGCCAAAAGTCCGCTCATCGGCAATCAGGGCCTGCAAGAGCTGGGTCTTGGCCACGATCTTGTTCTTCGCCGCACTGCGCTCATCGGCAGCCTGGTGGGCCTGGACGATTTTCTCATCCAGCCGTGCCGCCTTGGACTGCAACTCGGCAATCTTCGACTCGTTGGTGAAGCCCAGCAGGTACTCGGAAGCAGGCAACGTGCGGGTATCGCGCTCGAAGCTTCCGGTTCCGTACTTGATGGTGCCGGCCGGGGTTATCGCCTTGGGGTGCACATGCATGGCTGCATCGTTCTCAACACAGGCCAATGGGTAGTCGGCGGTGATCTTCGCCTTCAGCCAGGTTCCGGCTTCGCCGGGCGCGAAGTCCAGCTTGGCCACCAGGTCTGCCGGGCCGGCTTCAGCGGTGCGCGGCGGCTGGGAAATGTCGCTCCACCGCACGCGGCCCAAGCCGTCGAGTTGATCAATGGCGTGGGTGACTTGGGTGAGCAGCTCCCCGGGAACCAGCAGGGTGCGGGCCAAGGAGTGCAAGGCCTTTTCAGCGGCCAAACGCCAGGTACCGGCATCGGCCGAAACATCCATGAGCTCGCCAGCGAAGGGAAGCTGTTCTTCCTTGAGCGAGCAGGCCGAAGCGATGGCACGGCGGGCGGCTATCGAACGGTCATCGATATTGCTGGCCCGGCGCTGGTAGGAGCGGATCTGGTCAGCCAACGTTTCTGCGCGCTTGCGCAGGTTGACCAAGGTGGCCATGGCCTCGTACTCAACGGTCTGCGCATCATGCGTAATCGAGCTGAGCTGCTGCAAGGTACGTGCGGCGTTGGCCCGCAGCTCATCCAGGCCGGTGGCTGAGAATTCGAAGGCCAAGCCAGCGTCCGAGGCCTGCTGCTGCAGGGTCCGGATGACGTTCTCTTTCTCGCTCAACGCCTTGCGAGCCACATCGGCTTCGCGCTCCAGCAGCATCAAGGAAGCAGAGCCCGCAGAGTCGTGGGCAGCCTCCAGCGACGCCAGCTGGTCATCGAGCTTTTCCTTGCGCTGCCGTAGCCCAGCCTCTTCGGCTTTGAGCTTGGCCAGCTCCGTTTCGTGGGAGTTCAAGTCATTGCGCAGCACCAGCTGGCGGACCTGGGTTTCCAGGGTGTGCACGTCGCTTTCCAGCAATTGCCGGGCGGTGGCGATCTGTCCAGCCAAGGAACGGTAGGCCTGATCCTGCTCCGGCACCTGCGCGAGCACGTCACGCTGGGCGCGGGCGGTATCCAGCTGGCGGTAGATGCCACGCAAATGGGCAAAGTCTTCCACTGCTGCGGACGCGGCCTTCAACGTGGCTGGTTCTTCCAGCACTTCGTGGCGGAAGAACTGGTTGACGCCCTTGGCCAGGCCCTTGCCATTTTGCAACGTGCGCAACAGGGCAAAGGCCTTGTCGCTTTCGACGCCTAAACGGCGGCGCAATCGCTCAATGAAAGCCTTGTGGGTATCGAATGCCTCGCTCGGTGCCAGGGCCTTGGACAGCGAGGACACGGTAAAGCGGCGTGGGCCGTGGTTTTCCAGCTCCGCAATATTGACCTTGCCCTCGCACAACAGATAGTGCTTGGAGACCTGTCCTTCCAGACCGGCATCGGGCAGATCGAAGACCGCGCCGGCTGTAACGGTGTTGCCCATGCCATCGTCGTAGCTGAGCACAATGGCGCTCCACGTCGCGCCGGGGCGCTGGTAGACAGTGCCGGCGCTGGTTTTGAACTTGCGCCCGCGCATGTAGGAGAACGTGGTGCGGCGGTCCTCGCGGGTGGCCGCGTCATTGGCCGATTCGTTCAGGCGGGGCGTTGCAAAGAAGACGTGGCCCATCGCATCGAACAAGGTGGATTTGCCCACGCCCGGATGGCCGGTGACCAAGGTGCCGGCGCGG
This sequence comes from Glutamicibacter sp. NPDC127525, assembly GCF_042672105.1. Taxonomy (NCBI): domain Bacteria; kingdom Bacillati; phylum Actinomycetota; class Actinomycetes; order Micrococcales; family Micrococcaceae; genus Glutamicibacter; species Glutamicibacter sp. NPDC127525. The sequence goes on from NZ_JBHXVN010000006.1 coordinate 81,489, forward strand.
TCCACGGCCAGATCATGCAAGCCGTGGAAGGTTCCCCAGTTAACTATTTGTACCCGGCTCAGCCGATGCTGGCCTGGGTTGAGTGCCCCGCCCAGCGGGAGAGTCATTTCAATGCTCATCGGTTACTCCTGCACCAACTCGGGGGTCTGCTCTGCGAGGTCATCAGCTTCTTCGGCTCCCAGGCTGAAAGCTGGATCATTAGCGTCGATTGCCGCGATGTAGCGTGGTATGTCCTGGATATTGGTGATCGGCAGCGCCATCGCCAGGGCCGGGGAAATGCGGAACTCGTTCTCCAGCTCGGTGCCGGTGAGCAAGCGCAAAGCATGCAGGCGGGTTACCGCAGCATCGCAGGATTCGGCAAAGCGCTTGTCATCGCGGTCTGAGGTCTGGCGGTGCTCGGCCAGGATCTCGTGCATGCCCGCACGCGAAATCACGGCATCGCTGCCGCTGCCTGAATGCTGTTCGAGCAACAGCCGCAGCCGCAGGGCGAGCAGGGTTTCATCACGCTTCAGCGGACGGCGCGGAGCGATAGGAGAGGTGTGGACCTGTTCAATCTGGACGGGGGCAAGCATGGCGATCTTGCGGTCCATGTCCAGCTGCAGTGCCAAGAAGATCTCGGAGAAGTAATCGCTGATGCTCTGCTGCTGGTCCAGCAGCAGCTGCCAAGCCGAGGCATCGATGGACCCATCAAGGTACGGGCCACGCAACAACCGGACCAGCAGCTGGCGCAGCGGCAGCGGGAACTTCCCGGTGTCGCCCTCGAACAATGGTTCGGTGATCGGTGCGGCGTATGAATCGCTCTTGGTCATAGCGGCTCCTTCGTAAAGCTTAACGCGGGCAGGATTGCGGTTCGCATCGAACCATCGAGTTGCTGGAAATGGATGCTGAGCAGATCGCTCTCGTTCAGCGATTCGCCATTGGTGCGCCCGATTTCCACGAGGGCACGAATGGAATTCAAGTGCCGTTGCTCGGCATCCAAGGATTCGAAGACTTCATCCAACCGAATCGAACCGGAACTGGACTGGCCCAGATGCCGGGTGATCGATGCACGCAGCAATGGCATGTCCGCCTGGGGCGTCGAGGGATTTCGTACAATGTCGGCTTCGCTGAATTCTGGCGCTTGAGCCAGCGGAGGCGGAGCCACATGCTCGGATGGGTCGTAGATTCCAAGACCGGAAAGGGTGACGAACTGCGGAGCGAAGAGCTCCATCGGGGCCAAGCCGCTGCGGGGTTTCAGGCTCGTGGATTTGCTGATCGCTAGTTCAGCTTCGCGGACCGCTTGGCGCAATAGCTCGGCCTGCTTGTAGTCCTCGGACTGCACGAATGCGTGCAGGGATTCAGAGAGCTTGCCATAGGAGGCATGGACTTCAGCTGCCTGGCGGCGCAATTCACGCAACAGGTTAGTGAGGATCTGGCGTTCGGGCGTTTCCAGGTCATCTACGAAGTCGCGGTCCAGGACTTCGGCCAATGCGGCGCGGAAACGCTGCTGCGCTTCCGGGGAGTTCAGGAATTCAGTGAATCCGCTGAAGGTTTCGCCTTCGGCAGTGGAACGCAACTGACGGTCAGCTTCAAGAACCTGGCCCACAGCTACGCCCTTGGCTGTGGAGGCATCCAGAATGCCTTCACGCAATGAATGGAGCATATCCTGGACGCCGTCGCGCATGCGTCGGAAATCTGCTGGCAAACTCGATGCCAGATCGAGTACGGAACGTGTTGCCGACAAGGCGGTCGTGCGAGAAAGCACCGCCGGGTCATCCCCGCTGCGCAGCTGGTCGATTTGGGCTTGGCGCAGCGCGATCTGGGATTCGAGGGCACGGATACGTGCTTCGGGATCCGGATCGGTTTCGTGGGCCAGCGATTCCAGGGAAGAAAGCAACGTGTTCAGGCGAGACGAGTTCAAATGCGAATCGTCGGTGGAAAAATCCGCCAGGTAGCGCAGGGTGCGCAGGGTCTGCGCACTGGGTTCATACACGAAGCGCCCATCAATCAGCGGACGAGCCAGAATTCCCTGTTTGACCCATGTTTCGGCGAAATCCTGGGCCGAATACGAGGCGGGAATCTGGTCATCGCTTTTGCGCGCTTGCTTCAGGAAGGAATCCAAGGAGGCATGGAAAAGTTCCAATGCGATCCGTGAACGGTCTGCGGTGAACTCTGCGCGGATGAAGGCCACAGCCCACGGCTGGGCGGTCAGAAGCCGATACGCTGCCGAGCTTTTGAACTGCTGGGACTGAAGCCACAAACTATTCGCGCGGTGCGAGGGCTGCATGTACTTCCTTGATCTTTGGGACGCCTAACCAATCAATTCTAAATCATTGGACTCCTTCCAAAATGTGAGCTCCCTAAAAGCTGAATGTTAGACATCGCTCAAGTTCGGTAATTCATCATGAAAGGGTGTTGCCTCCAGCGCTACCTGTGTAGGGTCGAAATAACCAGATGACAACTCGTTTTCTTCCGGCCTGGCGGGCACGGTGGAGGTCACGGAGGTCGAAGCCATTGAAGAATCTACGATTGGTGATTTCCCTCGGGTTGGCGCTGGGACTTGCCGGGTGCAGTGCTTCACAGGAGCCGCCAACGCCGGCCCCGGATCCTGCTGCCGTTGAAAAGGCTGAGCAGGAAGAAGCACGAGTGGACGGCGTGAGAGCCGAGATCAACCGGCTAGCTGACGGATACGACTATGACGCGGCGATTAAACTCGCCAAGAAAGACAGCGCCGAACAACTGAACCAGATGGCCAGCGGCCTAGAGGAAGAGAAAGGGCAGGTTTCAGTTTGGGAAGAGCCGAACAACATACCTCACCTGTTCTTCCACTCGCTGATTGTCGATCCCGGCAGGGCCTTTGACGAAGGCAGCAGTTCGCAGGGGTACGCCGACTACATGGTGACCCAGAAGGAATTTGCAGCCATCCTCGACGAGCTGTATGCGCGTGATTATGTCCTGGTCAACCCGGAAGATTTCGCCTCGCTCGACGAACAGGGGCAGATGGAGTATCGGGATATCATGCTGCCCCAGGGCAAGAAGCCAGTGGTGCTGTCCATCGATGACCTGAGCTATTACGAATACATGGAAGGTGATGGCTTCGCCAGCAAACTGGTGCTGGATAAGTACGGCAAGGTCCGCAACGAATACGTCGATGCGGAGGGAAAAACGCAGGTTGGCGCTTTTGACGTGACCACGATGGTCGATGACTTCATAGCGGAACATCCCGATTTCACGTATCGGGACGCTCGCGGCCTGATCGCAATGACCGGATACAACGGGGCATTCGGCTACCGCACCTCTGCCAGCCAGTATCCCCAGGGCAAGACTCTGGAAGCTGACCAGAAGAAGGCGGCGGAGATCGCAGAAGCGATGAAGAACAGCGGTTGGGTTTTCGCGTCCCATTCGTGGGGGCACATTGCCACCGGGACGGTCAGCATGGATCGGCTCAAGCGGGACACCAAACTGTGGAAAGCCGAAGTCGAACCGATCGTGGGAAAAACCGGGCACTACATCTATCCTTTTGGATCGGATATTGCCCGGACCCAGCGTTACGCGGGGGACCGGTACCAGTTCTTCAAGGACCAGGGGTTCGGTTACTTCTACGGCGTTGACGGTACGACTCGCACATGGATGCAGCAGCGTGATGAGTACCAGCGGCAGATGCGCATCAATGTGGATGGGTTGCAGTTCGCCAAGGAACTGCGCGGTGACCGGCCAGTCCTGGGAAGTTTCTTCAAAGTCGAGGATGTGATTGACCCGGCGCGCGAATGACCGGGCCAATCCATCATCAAGCTACAAAGCCATGAAGGCACCGAGCTGCGAGAGCGCCGATGGGTTGGAAGGCAGATAATCGGTGAGCCTTTCGCTGCGCACGATGATGGCCTTCCATTGGCCGCGGGAAATCGCAACGTTGATGCGATTGCGGTTAAGCAGGAATTCGATGCCACGCGATGCATCGGTGGCGCTGGAACATGCCATGGTCATCAGCACAACTGGTGCTTCCTGTCCCTGGAACTTGTCAACCGTTCCCACCTTGACCGCCGATAGCCCTTCAGCTTCGAGGACATCGCGCACCAGATTTACCTGGGCATTGTAGGCAGCAACTACCAGGATGTCAGCGGCACCCAATGGACGGGCAGGCATGCCTGCCCCCGGACTCCACATCATTCCCAGATGCTCGCGGACCAATCGGACAATGGCCCCGGCTTCTTCGGCGCTGCTGACCGTGTTGCCTCGATGTTCAACGAACACCGTCTCGACCCCGGCCGGTGTGCCTTCGAGTTGCCGCAACCCGGCGGCGTCTGCCGAGAACAGCTGGTGGTCATAGCTCAATGCCGAAACCTTGGCGCAAAGCGCTGGATGCATTCGCCATGAAGCTGCCAGGAAGTACCCTAATTCGGCTGGCAGCACTGGTTCGCCGCCGGAAAGCCAGCCGAGCGCCGATTCGTCCACCGGCTGCGGATGAGTGCCCTGGGTGACCTGGGGCAACTGCTGGGGATCACCGAGCAGCAGCAAATTGCGGGCTGCTCGTGAAACCGCCAAGGTATTGGCCAGTGAGAACTGCCCGGCCTCATCGATCACCAGCAAATCCAGGCTATCCGCGGGGACTTTCGAACCGGTCAGCGTCCAGGCAGTACCTCCAATGAGCCCGCCGCCCGATGCGTGGAGAACTTCAGTCAAGGAATCCTTGGACGTGCCGGCCCAGGGGACCGGATCATCGTGCTTGACTTCCTTGGCTACTGCCTCGGGATGGACCCCGGCCTCCACCGCTTTCCGCAGGACGTTTTCAACTACTGCATGGGACTGGGCAACCACGCCAATCTTCCATCCGTAATCAACGAGTTCACGGATCACATGCGAAGCGACGAAGGTCTTGCCGGTCCCCGGAGGGCCTTGTACCGCAAGATAGGAATTATCAAGATCCTTCAACGTCTCGACCACGGCAGGATAGATCTGCGCCTGGCCATCAACCAGGGCTGGATCCACCGGTGTCGCAAGGGTTTTCAGGCGTGGCGGAATCCGCCGCAGGATGTCGATGCCCGGCCGTTCCGGAAGCACCGGTACGGCGGAGCCCACCCGCTGGGCGATCTCCTTGAGCGCTGCATCGATGCTCATCGTCGCCAACGGCTTATCCGGAGCCAATGCGCATGGATGGGCACCGTAGGCAGGGATCTTGCCGCTGGTTTTCTCCGCAATGGTAATCCAGCCCGGACCGAGCTCGACTACGGTGGCGTTGAATGCGCCGCCGCGCACGGAGTCGTCAACGGCCATGCCTTCAGGCAACGGAGCATCAAACATGGCGAACACTGATGAGCCGGGGGAGAGCAGGGATCCTTCCGCCAAGGTTCCCTGCAATCTCGTCACGCGCGTAGAGGTGTGCGCCCGAGGGGTGGCCTTATGCCAATCCTCGAGTACTTCCGCAGTGTCCACAATGAACACTCCCCGGGCGTCGCTCCAATCATCCATTGGCGCGGACAAGCGGTCGAAGTGTTCCCACCAGAACTGCTTCTTTTCACGCCGGTTGTAACCGGTCGCAGCGGCGACCATCGCGATCGCGCGGTCATCGTTGCTCAGCGCGTGGGCGTGGGGAAGCTGCGCAAGGTAGTTTTGCAGCCGAAGCTCTTCGGCGGTGGGCTCGTATTCGTCTGCGGCCGGGCCTGGCTCAGGCATATCCGGCAGGGTGCCAGGCGCCTCATCGCTGAGCGAAAGCAGCCAATCCCGCAAGCGCAAAGTGGAAAGGCAGTCGTACTCGTTGTAATCGGCAATCGACTCGAGGATCGCTTCAGCGGCCCCGTCGTTCTTCGAATCCCGCGCCAGCATGTACTGGGCATAGGCGACCACCGATGCTCCGGCATCGGTGACATCCCCGGAGCGAAGGTGCTCTCCCATGTACAACGGTTCAAGCTTCTTGATGGAGTATGAGCGGGTGGAAACCACCAGGGCGTTACGCACGGTCTCGTAGAGATCGACAAGCAGGTTCTCACGCAGCCACTGGTCGACTTCGTCCTCACCGGCGATATGCACCTGCGAGAGCTTGCGCAGGGCAGTTTTCTCATAGGGCGCATAGTGGTAGACCTTCATGCGCGGGAACCGCTGGCGGCGTTCTTCGACATAGGCAATGAAGTCCAGGAAGGCTTGGCGTTCTTCGGCGCGGCTATGCGCCCAGAAGGGTTTGAACACCGGCACCCCGGTGTCATATTCGATGACGCCGAAGAGGTATTCCAGGCCCCAGGAGCCGTCGGAAGGTTCCTGGTAGAGCGGGTCGCCCTCGAAATCGAAGAAGATGTCGCCTTGATCAGGCCGCGGCAGCGAAGAGATCGGGCCTTCGTTCTTCACCCGGTAGGAGACGCCGTGGACCATGCCATCGCTCTGGGCCAGCCCCAGCTGCATTCTGGCCTGCTCCGCGGCACGGTGCAGCGAGGTGCCTGGTTCAGCTTCTAGCCCGGCGAGCTGGTCAATGGTGGAAATGCCGCGGGCGCGAAGTTTTTCTCGCTGCACCATGGACATGCCAGCGACCAATAGCAGGTCGCGGGTTTCCTGGGCCTGCTCTTCGCAATAATCGCAACGGCCGCATAAGCGCAGTTCATCGGAGTTCCACCGAACTGGCTGGTTGGCCGCACGGTGTTCCTGCACCATCTTCACGAATCGTTCACGCTGGGCCCGGAAGACTGGCAGCACTTCATCAACCCGATGCACCGAATGCGTCCCGTCGCCGAGGACCAGCGTTGCCGAGGTGGACACGGGGAGCCCTTCTGCCAGCATCTGATCCGCGTAGGCTGCGATCTGGAGCAGGGCACTGACCCTTGCATGGCGGGCGAGCTTGGTATCCCATACGGCCCAGGTGCCGTCCTCCTGGCGGACCAGGAAGTCGGCAAAGCCAATGAAAGCCCCATCGAAGAAGGTGGCCTGGAAAATGACATCGGCGCCGTTGCGAAGCACGTGCATGGTCGCCTCGTGGGCTGCCCGAAGACCGGCCGCAGACATCTGTGGGCGATCAGTGAATTGCTTGACGCCGGTTCCCGTCGCCGGGTCGTATTCGCCATAGGCAGCTATCAGGTCTTTGAGGACGTTCTGCTCATGGGCGTCGCCGAGCACCGCTGTTCGTTCCAGCATCTCGTCTCGTGCCTTGTCAGGCTTGGGACGCAGGCCGAGTTTCACGTCCAGCAGGTACAGGGACTGGTAATTGCAGTCAACGGAGACTGACAGGTCACTCGCTGAGAAGATGAACGCATCATCTAGAAAGAACACGGGGCCTGGGCCTTTCGTTGACTTGTTTCCTACCTAGTCAACGTAGCACCAGACCCCGACAGATTCGCTGATGCCGCTTAGGACAGCTCGTCTTTGTTCTTCTTGGGGCCGCCAAGAACGAGCGAGGGAATGGCAACGCCGGCGGTCACCGAGTTCACCGCTGGCCACGCACCGATTTTCTTGGCCAGCGGATGCGAAGCGCCGAAGCCTCCGAGATAGGCGCTGATCAAGGCAATGGCTTTAGCGGTTCCAGCATCTTTCTTCCAAAGCAGGAAGGCGCCGGCACCAGCAGCACCGAGCACAACGGCAGCCAGCGGGCGCTTCTTGGTGGCACGACCGGTAGCGTAACCGCCCACTAAACCGGTGGTGGCCAAGGCGGTTGAAACGATGCGAGACATGAGACTCCTCCAGATATACGGCACAGTGTTCCGCTTTGCAGACTATGCCCGTCACCTGTGATGTTTCCCAGAAAGTCGGGAAATGCACTCGCCGGTCACTTTGTGGCCGGTGGGGCTTGCAAGAATGAGTAATACCGAACGCCGATGAGGAGCAGGAATGAATCTAGATATTGCCCAGGCCTGGGAGCGGCTCTCGCAGCCGGTGAACGTGGCCCTGAACCAGTGGCAGTGGCTGATCGTTGCGTTCTTGATCCTGCTATTGGTGGTCCCTCGTCCGGTCTGGCGGATCACCGGCTTGTACTCCACGCTGATTCATGAGCTCGGCCATATCATCGCGGCCTTATTCACGGGCAGATACGTGGCTGGCTTGCGGCTGGGCTGGGACCATTCCGGAGAAGTGCGGAGCATTGGACGGGGCAAGATTTCTGTCATCATCTCCGGGATTTTCTGGTACCCCGCACCGATATGGGTTTCAGCTTTGATGCTGTGGGGCATATCCACGGGCTATTCCGGGCGGGCGCTCGGCATCTACGCGTTGCTGTTCCTGCTGGCGCTGATCTTTGTCCGAAATTGGCCGGCCTTTATTGTGTGCACTATTAGTGCACTCGTGGCATTGGCAGTGGTCTTCTTTGCGCCGGTCGAAGCGTACCTGTACCTGGCTTTGCTTATCGCCGGGTTCTTGCTGCTGGCTGGCCTAAAAGACTTCGTCAAGCTTCTTTCGGTACATGTTTGGAGACGCCACGATATCGCCCAGTCCGATGCGTACCTGATCGCCGAGGCTACCCGGACCTTCGCCTCATTGTGGGTGGTGGTGATTCTTGTTCTGGGTTCCGGCGGCCTGTGGTGGGCACTGCAGAGCTTGTCGGGACTATTCTGAGCCCCTGCGCAGATCGCGTTTGGTTTTCATGCGGCTAGCGGTCCAGACCGCCACGGCAACCAGCCCCATGGGGAGCAGCTTCGTCTTGCGCTTAGGCTTCGTGGATGGATCCCTCTCCATATCTTGCAGCGGGTCGCCACCGTGCTTGATACGGATTTCCTGGGCCTGGACGAGATCCTTGTATGTTGCCAATTCCTGCTTGGCTACCAAAGTGTCATCACGCAGTGGAAGAAGTACGTCATCTATGGCAGGCATGCCCGTGCGAAGCTGGCGGAGGCGGATGAATTCGATATCCACCAAGGCTCCGAGGAGCAAAGCGATGTTGCTGATCCAGCAAGCAAGAATCAAGATGATCACCCCGCCAATGGTTCCGTAGGTGGCGGAGTAGCTGGCGAACTGCGAAACATAAATACTGAAACCGAATACCGACAGTCCCAGGATCACCAGAGCTGTCAGTGTGCCGGGCGAGAACCAGCGGAATTTCGTTGGCTTGACGTTGGGGGTGAAGTAGTAAAGCAAGGCTAGAACCAGGAGCAGCATAATGAGCATCAATGGCGGCTTGGCGATATTCAGCACGAGCACAAAGCTGTCGCCCATGCCAATAATATTGCCGATTCCGCGGGCGACGGAGCCAGAAGCGAGCAGCAGCACCAGGGTCACGACGGCAACCAGCATGATCAGCACGGTAATCAGGAACATCTGAGGACGCCGTTTCCACTGGGGGCGGCCTTCCGGTGCCCCATACAGCCGGTTCAACGCGCGGCTGAATGCCGTGACATATCCAGATGTACTCCACAGCGCGCCGAGTGAACCGGCCAGGATTGCCCAGAACGTTCCGCTAGCTTGGGATGCCAAGCCAGCGAGCAGCTGTTCGGCCGTGTCGAGCAATTGCTGGGAGTCGCTACTTGCAGATTGTCCGTTCGGGGCGAGGCTCTGCTCTAGCAGCTCCATGATCCATTTGGTGCCGCTTTCGCTGGCACCGGCCAAAGACAGGAGCGAGATCAATGCCAGTAATCCGGGGAACATGGCAAGAACCATGAAATAGGACAGGGAAGCGGCAACGTCTAGTCCATCGTTGCGAAAGAATTCCCGCAGGGCCCGGGGGTAGCAGGTCAAGGATTCCATGAATCGGTCTTTGCTTGTGCTGCCTCGTACTGGCATTGAGTTCCCCTGTCTGACTGATGAAATCAAACCTACAGCGCTGGCTTCTTGAAACAAATTACCTCAGGGCAATTCAGCTGTCCTGTTGCTTGAACGCCGCGGTGTGTCCATCGCCCGGGAGGCCCTGCAGGTGGCAGCGAGGAAAAGGCCGTCTGCCGGGGAAAAATTGCCCCCTTCGGATTGCCTGACGCCTTGGGTTTCGGACGCCGCTATTCCAGCTTTGGCGAAGGCGGAATGCAACCTTGAAGGGAGCTGGGCACGGCCCAGAAATGAATTGCAAGCTATATCACAGCGAGCTGGATAATCTCCACTTTTGGAAAGTAACATTTTCGTTGCTTGATATGGGGATCATGGTGATTTTCGGACCCGATTCAAAATTTTTTTCTGGCCAATTGACCTGTATTTACGGGGTTTCTGACCGTTTCCTGAGTTGCGAGGGTGGTGGGTTGGTGCGTTATGGTCATTCATAACGTTTCGATAACACTCGCAGTGTTATGGGGAAACAGGTACTGCCGGGACTTCCAAACCGCTCACCAGGGCAGTATTTAATCAAAGTCGAAATGCGACGCTGAGTGGTGCACGAGGATGGTCTAGGAAGACCTGAGCGCGGGAAGAGCAACTGGAGAATCATGATCCAGCAGAAGACCAAGAACTTGATCCGCCGCGGTGGAGCCTCGCTGGCCGCCGTTGCAGTTGCCGGCACCGCAATCGTTGCAGCTTCCGCACCAGCTAATGCCGCAGGCACCTGGGACAAGCTGGCTCAGTGCGAGTCCGGTGGCAACTGGTCCATCAACACCGGCAACGGCTACTACGGTGGCCTGCAGTTCTCGCTGTCCACTTGGAAGGCGTTTGGCGGTTCGGGCATGCCTCACCAGGCTTCGAAGGCCGAGCAGATTCGCGTTGCAACCAAGGTCCAGGCATCCCAGGGTTGGGGCGCATGGCCAGCATGTACCGCAAAGCTGGGCATTAGCGGTTCCCCTTCGGGTTCCGCGACTCCTCAGAAGCAGGCTCCTCAGCAGCAGGCAGCACCAAAGCAGCAGGCCGCTCCTAAGCAGCAGGCGGCCCCAAAGCAGCAGGCAGCACCTAAGCAGCAGGCCGCTCCGGTCCAGAAGCAGGCTCCCAAGCAGCAGGCAGCTCCAAAGCACGCTGCTCCAGCTCCAAAGGCACCAGTGTTCAACATTGACGTGACCGATTCGGGCAAGGACTACACCGTCAAGTCCGGCGATACCTTGGCTAAGGTTGCCGACCAGCTTGGCGTCAAGGACTGGCGTGGCCTGTTCGTCTTGAATGACGATCAGCTGAGCAACCCAGACCTGATCATGGTCGGGCAGACCCTGAACGTTCCAGCAAACTAATTCCGCAGAGCTTCAGATAACCCGCGTCGCGTATTTTTTACACGACGCGGGTTTTCCGTTTTCCAACTGCCTGCATCGAAGTGGTGATTTTCCGGGTATAGGCTGAGGTTCATGCTGCATTCCGAAGATGAGCGCGTGGCCGAAGGCCATATCCTGGGTTCGGGGTTCACCGCGCACCGATTGCTCGAGACGGCAGGTGATTGCCCTGTTACGGGGCCCGCGGTTTGGTGGGCTGGTCCTTTGAACGCGGAGAAGCTCGCAGCTCGATCCGTTGGCTTGGTATGTTCCGCCCTTAATGATCTTGCCGCTGCCTCACCATGGCTCGCCACAGCGACGCCGGATATCGCAGCGGCCTTCGCGTCCTCTGCCCACTTGCGCATCGCGGGGCAGAAACCACAAGGTTTTGCTCGATATTCGGGATTCTACCGAACGGCCGACGGCTGGATCAGAACCCACGCGAATTACCCTCACCATGAACGCTCGCTCCACTCTGCATTGGGAACCTCTTCGGGGATTGACATCGCCGACGCGCTGGCAAGCCTTTGTGCCCACGATGCCCAAGAACGCATTATTGCCGCTGGTGGAATAGCCGCGCAGGTGCGATCCCGTGAACAGTGGCTCAGCTCGGCAGAGGGCCAAGCGGCCGGCAGCGGGCACTGGGCTCAATTCCACATGCGCCCAACAGGTTCGGCTCCGGTCTGGAAATTTGACCCGCGTGCAGCAATGCCCCTTCGAGGGTTGAAGGTTCTGGACCTCACACGGGTTATCGCTGGCCCCACCGCAACCAGGACGCTGGCATCACTTGGCGCCCAGGTCTTGCGCGTGGATGGGCCGCTGCTCCCCGAATTGCCTTGGCAATATGTTGATACCGGTTTCGGCAAGCGCAGCACGCTGCTGGATTTGAAAAGCGCAACAGGGCAGGCGCGGATCCACGAACTGCTGCAGGATGCTGATGCCGTCCTCTTGAGCTATCGCCCCGGGGCCTTGGCCAAGGCAGGGCTTGGCCGGAATGAATTAGTCCAGCGGTACCCGCAGCTCGTTGTTGCTGAATTAGGTGCGTGGGGCTTCGAAGGGCCCTGGGCCCAACGGCGTGGGTTCGACAGCGTCGTGCAAGCTGCCACCGGCATCTCGGAGGCTTACCGTGGTAACGGGCAATCACCGGGCGCATTGCCGGTGCAGGCTTTGGACCACGCCACTGGCTACGGGCTCGCTGCTGCCGTCATCGCTTTGGTTCGGGCGCGCAGTGTCCAAGGGCGTACCGGGTCGGTGCGATTCTCCTTGGCTCGGACCGCGCATGCGCTGTTCGCCTTCGACGCCCCGCAACGCCCCGCTCAATTCGACGGTGGCGTGCGGCTGAAGCGGGTGGAAAGTACTTACGGCACCCTTGAGTATGTCCCGCCGCCCTTCAGCATGGCAGGCCAGACGCTGGACTACCCTGGTCCGCCTGCGCCGTATGGAGAAGATGAACCAGTCTGGAACTAGGAAGCCAGAAGCGAGCGTGCGAAGCGCAAGGCTGGTTCCTGGAATGCGGTGGACAGTGCCAAGAAGCGTTCCCTGCTCTCATCGCCAGGCCAGTGGTCGGGCAGCATGAACCCCGGCAAACCGGGGTCAAGGTAGGGAAGAGCACGCCATGAATCGACCATCGTGACATACCCCCGATAAGCGCTGGGCGGAGCAATATCGCTGGAATCCAGGGAAGCGGTGCTCTCCAGGAACGCTCGATGCAACGTGCCCAGGCGCTCAAGATCCCACCACTGCCCGGCAGCCTGCTGCGGTGTTCCGGGGAAGTATGGCTGCTGGGCGGTAAAAAGCGTCGCGTGTTCCCTGGCTCCCAGGGCACTGAGCACCGCCGAGACTTCCTCTCGCAGGTACTCGGGGAAAATCCATAATCCGGAGCCGAGCATGCCTCCGCCAAGCTGCAAGAAATGCTTGCGTACCTGGTGGCGCAGGGAGCGCAAGGTCTCCGGCAGCGAGTAGGCCACCAGGCACCAGGGGTCACTGCCTGACATTTGGCGCGGGGTGAATATTCTTCTGGTGCCACGCTCGAACATCTGTTGCGCCGCGCTCGAAACGCGCAAGGTGGAAGATTGCGCTGCTTCCAGCACTTCCCGGTCAATCAGTCGGGAGATGGCGGTTTGCGCCGCAGGGACCGAAACTCCGGCAGCATGTGCCAGTTCCACTATTCGGGTGCGCGCCACCGGAGTTTTCTCATGCCGTATATAAAGGCCGGTAATCGTGCGGATAATCGATGTGGCGCTTCCGCATCTCGCCTCGAAGTCATCGAGGCTCAGAGCCGTGAGGGAGGTGCTACTTGCCAATTTCGGTACGCACCGCGAACAACTCTGGGAAAAAGGTCAGGTCCAGGGCGCGCTTGAGGAAGTCAACGCCCGAGGAGCCACCGGTGCCGCGCTTGAATCCGATGGTGCGCTGGACAACGCGCATATGGCGGAAGCGCCATGCCTGGAAGTTGTCCTCGACGTCTACCAGGTCCTCGCAGGCTTGGTAGAAGCCCCAGCGGGTGTCCTCGGACTCGTAGATATCCTTGAATATTGGCACCAGTGCCTCCTGGAATGCCCAAGGCTTGGTGAAGTCCCGTGAAAGCACTTCTTCGGGAATGTCGTAACCGTGGCGGGATAAGGCGGCCAGGAACACATCGTAGAGACCTGGCTCGTGAAGCAGTTTGGACAGTAGCTCGTGGGCCTTTGGATCCGCCTCGTGGACCTTGAGCATGCCTTCATGCTTGTTGCCCAGAATGAACTCCACGGCGCGGTACTGGAAGGACTGGAAGCCGGAGGAAGAGCCGAGGAAGTCGCGGAACTGTGCATATTCGCGCGGTGTCAAGGTCGCCAGGACCGACCACTGTTCGGTCAGGGTCTTCTGGATGTGCTTTACCCGGGCAAGGCATTTCAGGGCTTTGCCGAAGTCATCGAGGCCCAGTAGGCGGCGTGCTTCGAGGAGTTCATGGAGCATGAGCTTGAGCCACAGTTCGCTGGTCTGGTGCTGGATGATGAAGAGCATTTCATCGTGGTGCTCGGGAACGCTGACCGGATGCTGCGCTGACAGGATGCGTTCCAGATCAAGGTAGCCGCCGTAGGACATCGTGTTTTTGAAGTCAGTGCGGACGCCATCTTCAATTGCGCGCTGATTCTCGGTCTGTGGCTTCGGAGTGCTCATATGCAGATATTATCAATAAGATTGCGACCGTCACAATAGTGAAAACCGATTTGAGCCGACGAGACGAAAAGATCTGCCGATGCCGGGAATACGTCCGGCGACACCGCTGTTGATACATGCATACGCATATAAATAGTGAAAGGCAAGAACAGTGAGCAAGTCAGTAGTCGTCATCAGCGGTGGGCTGGGAACCCCATCGAGCTCCTCGCTGCTGGGCCAGCAAATCGGAGAGAATATTGCCGCGCAGCTAGCTGCCGCCGGCGTGCAAGCCGACGTGAGCAATATCGAACTGCGTGAGCATGCTGGTGAAATCACTAATAATATGCTGACCGGTTTCGCCGCCCCGGGCCTGCAAAAAGTTATCGACGCAGTGGTGAATGCCGACGTGCTCGTTGCCGTCACCCCGGTCTTCACGGCCTCAGTCTCAGGCCTCTTCAAGTCCTTCCTCGATATCCTGGACCCTAAATCGCTCAACGGAAAACCGGTCGTGCTCGCTGCCACCGCGGGAACCCAGCGGCACCAGCTCGCGGTTGACTACGCCATGCGTCCGATCTTCTCCTACCTCAGGGCGCACATCATGCCGACATCGGTTTTCGCGGCTTCGGAAGACTTCGGGGGACAGGGGTTGACCGGCACGCTGGCAGATCGCGCTCGCCGGGTTGCGCGAGAAGTCGTCCTGGCGCTGTCCCTGAACGAAGGGGAATTCTCCGCTGATGCGGATTTGGGGGATACCCGTTCCATCGCTCCCTCGGTCAGCGAATTCGCCGACCCCGATGATGAACTCTCCTCACTGCCCTTCGAAGCGTTGCTGGCAAACCTCAAATCCGGATCCTGAGTCGGCCGTTCCGCCAGGTTGGGCCCACGGCCATGCACCCGCACCGGGGCGCATGGCCGTGGGCCAAATCTTTTGCGAAAAGGAGCCCGAAGGACCACGAAAAGTCGAGCAGAATGTTAGTACGATGTGCCTTCAATCTCGAACCTCGGTACGATCAAGAACCGTGAGCTAAGTCATCTCTTCGAGATGATGGCAGCCCCAAGAGGTTTGAACAGTAGTGAAAGGTGTAGCCGTCGATGCTATCCGAGGAAACAATCACGGCCATTGCCGATGAGCTGGTCCAGGCCGGCGAGACACGGACTCCCGTGCCGCGTCTGACCGCACGCTATCCAGAAATGACGGTAGAAGATTCCTACCGGGTCCAGAACCTGTGGCGCCAGCGCTCCGAAGCCGCTGGCCGCGTGCTGGTCGGCCGCAAGATCGGGCTGACCTCCCGCGCCATGCAGATGGCTACCGGTATCACCGAGCCTGACTACGGAATCATCTTCGATGACATGGTCTACGATTCCGGCGCGAAGCTGAAGTGGGAAGACTTCACCGGTGCCCGCGTGGAGATGGAGCTGGCCTTCAAGCTCAAGAAGGACATCGAAGGCCCGAGGGCGAACATTTTCGATGTGCTCGAAGCTACCGAATACGTCATCCCCGCTTTGGAAATCCTCGATGCCCGCGTGGAGATGGAAGGCCGCACCATTGTGGATACCATCAGCGACAACGCCGCCATGGGTGCCATGGTGATCGGCGGCAACCCGGTCAAGCCGGAGAACATCGATTTGCGTTGGGTCTCCGGGATCTTGTTCAAGAACCAGACCGTCGAAGAAACCGGCGTCGCAGCCGGTGTGCTGAACCACCCTGCCGCTGGCGTGTACTGGCTGGCCAACAAGATTGCCCCGCACGGCGACAAGCTCAAGGCCGGGGAAATCATCCTGGCCGGATCCTTCACCCGCCCGATGTGGGTCAATGCAGGGGATACCGTCTTTGCCGATTACGGACCGCTAGGAACTGTGACATGTCATTTCGAGTAGAAGCGGATCCGTCGCTGAAAGATGCGCTCAAGGACGCCGACCACTCGTTGGCAGGCATCTGGGTCTGTTCGGCCTCCCCGCTGATCGCTGAGATCTGCGCAGGCGCAGGGTTCGATTGGTTGTTCATCGATGGCGAGCATTCGCCCAACGACCTGCAGAACATCTTGGCCCAGCTGCAAGCCGTGCGCAGCTACCCGGTAGTTCCAGTGGTCCGCCCTGCGGTCAACGATCCGGTGGTGATCAAGCAGTTCCTGGACCTGGGGGTGCAGTCGCTGATCATCCCGATGGTCAATGATGCCCAGCAAGCCGCCGCCGCCGTCGCCTCCTGCCAGTACCCTCCCAAGGGCGTACGCGGTGTCGGTTCCGCCCTGGCCCGCTCGGCTCGCTGGAACCGCATCCCCGAGTACCTGACCCGCGCTGATGAGACCATCACCATCATGGTTCAAATCGAAGCGGATGAAGCGGTGCGGAACGTCGAGGAAATCGTTGCCACCGAAGGTGTTGACGGGATTTTCATCGGTCCATCGGACCTGGCCGCCTCCATGGGCGTCATCGGCCAGCAGAGCCACCCGGACGTGGTCGCCGCGGTGATCAAGTCCATCCATGCGGCCAAGGCCGCAGGCAAGTATGCCGGGGTGAACGCCTTCGACCAGAAGAGCGCCCGCGAATACATGGCCTCCGGCGCGGATTACGTAGGCGTGGGTGCCGACGTGGCACTGCTGGCGCGTGCCACCGAAGCACTGGCTGCAAGCTTCAATTCCGAGGCCCAAAGCGCTGCACCGGACAGCTATTAGCCCGGTGTTCTAGGCAACCCTTCAGGTCATCATTGCGCGTCGATCGAGGCCGGTCGGCGCCAATGATGGCAACATTGAAGATGATGAGCCGCGAAAAGAAACCCATGAAGGCAGTGATGTTGCGCCTGCGCAACGGCTGGCCAATGCCCCTGGCGTTGCAGGGGGTCTTCGAGATACTGCAATCGGTGGTCTTTTGCCTTGCCCTGATCACGCTGCCGCTGGTCGCCGTCTATTTCAGCGGAGGCTTCCTCGAAGACTCGTTTGAGGCCATCTTGCAGTTCGGCGGCCTCATTTGGCTGCTCATCCACGGCGTGCCAGTGGAGATCCTGAATCTCGGCCCCGAAGCTGACCCCAGTTCGGTGACCGGATGGGTCACGCTGATCCCGTTGGGACTATCGCTCTTGCCGTTCTTGTTCTGCTTGCGTGCGGGACGGCGCATCGCTCGCGCCTCCTACACCGACCAGCTCTGGCAAGGGCTGCTCGGCGCCTTCGTGGCCTACGGGGCCATCGGTACCGGTATCGGGTTCCTCGCCAATAACGCGCATGCGCGGGTCAATATCATCGCGGCGGCCTTCATTCCGCTGATCATCGCGCTGGTGGGCCTGATCATTGGTGCGCGCCGCGAAGCAGGCTCCTGGGCTCGCCTTTTCGGTGTCGATACGGCCGCCTATATCCAGCGGATCTCACCGCATCGCCGCTGGGCCGGTTCCTACGTATGGCATGTGATCGTGGCCGGGTTCCTCGGCTATGTCGCTGCCGTGGGAATCTCCGGATTGCTGCTGGCCATCAACCTGGGCGTGCACTGGACCGACGTCGCCAACGTGTCGCAGGAGCTGCGCCCCGGCCCGATCGGCTCGGCCGCGCTGACCACGGTGCAGCTGTCCTTCATCCCGAACGCAGTGTTCTGGGTCTTGTCCTGGATCAGCGGCGGCGGTTTCAGCATCGGTACCGGCAGCACCCTGTCCACCTTGGAAACCACGGTGGGTCCGCTGCCGTCGATTCCGATGCTGGCTTCCCTTCCTTCAGGCGATATGGCCCATCAATGGCTGTTCCTGCTGATTCCCGTGGCCGCGGGCATCGTGGCCGGCTGGTACTTCCTGCGCGTTGGCGAGAACCACCTCGAAGACTGGTTTGCCCGTCGCATTCCGTTCAATGCCCTGTCGCTGGCGGCATCGACCGCGTCCTTGGCGGTCTTCACCGGCATTGTCTGCGGGCTGCTGAGCCTGATCGGTTCCTGGCTGTCATCCGGCTCCCTGGCCATTGGGCGACTGGTTGAGATCGGCCCTAACATGTGGGCGACGGCAGGTGCCCTGGCACTGCAAATCGGCGTGGGCACCGCGATCGGCTACCTGATTGCCCCGCTGTTCGAGACCGACCCGGTACTCGAAGGCTAGAGTCTTGCCGCTGTTGGCCTAGGTCAGGCTGGCCAGAACCAGCGGATCGCCATCGGGGCGGTTGATGGTGATCGTCCCCAGCGCACTGGCAGTCGACTCCTCCATCACCAGCAGCACCGAATCATTCTCGGCAACTACCTGGATATCCTCGGCTTCAAGTTCGGGATGCTCGGCGCGAAGCTCGGAGATGGAGTTCTCCACCGTCACGTCGCTGATGCCAGCAGGCATCAGGTAGGTGACGGTCTTGAAGCTGTTTTCACCGCCATCGACCTTGAGCGGAATACCGTTCTGGACCACATAATCCATCGTCGGGCAGGTGGTCCCGGCGATCTCGTAATCGCCATCTTCTTCCACAGGCTTGGGAACGGCGATCATGCACAGCTGGCCTTCGCTGCCTACGGCAACGTAGTGCCTGCCGAAGTCCGAGGTGGCCAGCAGGTGGCGGGTTTCCACGTCGTAGGACTCGGTATCCTCAAAGCCTTCGGGAAGCTTGTCTTCATCATCCTGCGTTTGCACCAGAAGCGGCATGTATTCTTCAGCCGATGGGACTGGAACAGCGGATTCACCGGTCTGCGGAATCCCGGCAGAACACGCAGTCAAGGACAGCAGCCCGGTGAAAGCCAGTGCAGAAATTTTCCCGAAATATGCCTTGGGCATGACTGTCTGGCTCCTTATGTAGAACTGTTTTCGCGCGTACGCCAAGAAGTCTAGCCAAAGGGCAGTGCACCTGCCATTTGGCCCCTTCGTTTGTGTCGGGCGTGGCTAGCTGGTCTGCGGAGCCAGATCCCACAGGTGGTGCATGACGTCATGCCAGGCATACTGATTCAGCGTTTCAATGGTAAACGCGGCACCGTTCGAGCGCAGGCCGCGGCGGGAATACTGCGCCGGGCCGATGCTCGACAGCTTCGCGGCGTAGCGGGCGGCGCTTTCGCGCAACAGCTCGGCGACCTGCCCTGCAGGCAGCGAATTGTAGTTTCCCTCGTCGGCGGCCCGGTCCTGGTCCCAGTTGGGGAACTCCGGGTCATCGTGCTCAAGCATCAGGTCCAGGCGCCCGGTCATCACCTGCAGCATTTCGGCGACGTGGGCCACGTACTCCTGGTCGCTCCAGCGGGCAGGGTTCGTGTGGGTCTGCGCATCGGGGCGCGCGAGTACCTCGATGTAGCGGTCCACGCACACCGGAAGCTGGGCCATGGCATCGCCGGGCGAGATGCCGCGCACATCGACGGCGCACTGCGCGCACACCGTGTCCAGGACAACGGTCCAGTCCTTGCCGTCGGGAACTATCTGGCTCATCAGCATCTCCACTTCGAATGGAACTCTCAAGGCCAGTCTAGGGCCGGCGCGGCAACGGTGCCGGGAAAAGGCCTGCGGATCGAAACGCCATGCAACATTGCGTCCGGGATGAAGCGCCGGCCCCGGCGAACCGTAGAATTGAATTCATGCGCATTGTGGTTTTGGTTTCAGGTACCGGTTCTAATCTCCAGGCAGTCATCGACGCAGTGGCCGACGGCCAGCTGGACAATGTCGAGATTGCGGCCGTGGGAGCGGATAAGCACGGCACCTACGGCGTGCAGCGTTCGGCTGAAGCCGGAATCGAAACGTTCGTCGTGAACTTCAAGGACTACGCGGATCGCGGCGAATGGAACCATGCGCTCACCGGAAAGTGCTTGTCCTACGCCCCGGACTATGTTGTCTCCTCCGGTTTCATGCGCATCGTCGGCGAGGAATTCATCAACGCCTTCGACGGCACCTACATCAACACCCACCCTGCGCTGCTGCCGTCCTTCCCCGGCGCCCACGGCGTGCGCGATGCGCTGGCCTACGGCGTGAAGGTCACCGGCTGCACCGTGCACATTGCCGATGCCGGTGTTGATACCGGTCCGATCCTGCGCCAGGAAGCCGTGCCGATTGAAGAGCACGACACCGAGGAATCGCTGCATGAGCGCATCAAGCTCGTCGAGCGCCGCCTGCTCATTGCCACGCTCGCCGATCTCGCCAAGGGAAAATAGGGCGCTGCCCACCGCGTAAAATTGGTGGGGAGATGACTGAACCTACGCCGCTGCCCTTGCAGGCACCAGAAACCGAACTGTTTACCGAAGCAGAACTATCCGCCGCTTTGAAGGTCCTGTCGGTGGTGCACCAGCTGGATCCCGAGGATGAACGGCACATTGCCGTGCGCAGGGCCACCAGCAACATGTTCAAGGCGGCCAAGCGCTACCGCAAGTCCCAAAAGCGTGCCGAGATCAGCGCCGCGGACCGGGCCGTGATTGAGCGCACCGCCACCGGCTCGCCGCAACGGCTGGATGACGAAACCCTCGGCCTGGACCTGAGCAGTTCAACCGGAAGCGCAAGCGCCGGGGAATTCCGCAAGCCGCGCGGCTGCTACATCTGCAAGCAGCGCTACACCACCGTGGATGCCTTCCACCATTATCTCTGCCCGGACTGCGCCGCGCAGGGACGCGAACGCCGGGACGCCCGCGCGGACCTGAGCGGCAAGCGCGCCTTGCTGACCGGCGGGCGAGCCAAAATCGGCATGCACATCGCGCTGCGGCTGCTGCGCGATGGAGCCCACACCACCATCACCACGCGTTTCCCCAAGGACGCCGCACGACGCTTCGCGGCACTGGAGGACAGCGCCGAATGGATGCACCGGCTGCGCATTGCCGGCATCGACTTGCGCGACCCGGCACAGGTCATCTCCCTGGCCGACCGCGTGGCTGCCGAAGGGCCGCTCGATATCCTGATCAACAACGCCGCGCAGACCGTGCGGCGCACGGCCAATTCCTACCAGCATCTGGTCGAATCCGAGCAGCAGCCCCTGGCCGCGCAGCTGCTGCCTGGCAACGGGGGACCGGAGCTGTGGGGCGAAGCGAACCCGCCCTCGGAGCATCCCAAGGCCCTGGCCAGTGCCTTCCGCCTGGAAGAATCAGCTCTGCTGGCCCCTGCGGCATCGGAAAGCTACGATGCGCAGCAGCTGGCAGATCTGGCCATGCGGGCCGGCTCCGCATCGCTGGAACGAATCGCAGCGGGAACCGCAATCGATGCCGGGGGCTTGATCCCGGACGTGGTGACGGAGAATTCCTGGACGCAGATCCTGGGTGATGTTGATGCCCTGGAAATGCTCGAAGTGCAGCTGTGCAATGTCACCGCCCCGTTCCTGCTCGCTTCGCGGCTGCGCCCGGCTTTGGCCGCCAGCGGGGCCCGGCGCAAGTACATCGTGAACGTCTCGGCGATGGAAGGCCAGTTCTCCCGCCGCTACAAGGGTGCCGGGCACCCGCACACCAATATGGCCAAGGCCTCGCTGAACATGCTCACCCGCACCAGCGCGGAAGAGATGCTGAAGACCGACCGGATCCTCATGAGCGCGGTGGACACCGGGTGGATCACCGATGAGCGCCCGCATGATGCGAAGGTCCGGAAAGTTGCCGACGGGTGGCACGCCCCCTTGGACCTGATTGATGGCGCGGCCCGGGTGTACCAGCCGATCGTTGACGGGGAACGTGGCATTGACCTGAATGGCTGCTTCCTCAAGGACTATGAGCCATCGCCCTGGTAGGGATCGGCGGAAATCCTCCCCGGCTAGGACGCCAAGCCCGGTGATACCAACGGCCAGGGCGTAGGCGGGGTCTGGTATGCGGTTGCTCCGGACGGGACAATGATCCAGTGATTCCCGCAAGCCAGGACCGTGGATTGCAACGGGGCTGGCCCTTCGCACGCCACGGCGTGCGAAGGGCCAGCCCCGGAACCCGCGGTTACCTGGCCAGGGCGAAGCGCAGAGTGCGCACTTCGAAAGCGCCCAGCTTCAGCGGCACTGCACCATCGGAGAGCTCGAGGGCTTGCCCTGGCAGCTCATCTTCCAGCAGGCTCGCGGTGGCTGCAGACAAGGCCTGCGCGTTGACCAACAGGCTGCCGCTGGCACGGCGGCCCAGGGATTCATAGACCCGCACCACCAAATCGCCGGAGTGGTCCGCCGCCAGCTTCACGCTGGAAATCACCAGGCCTTCACCGGTAACCGATACCAGCGGGTCCACGCCGTGGGTGCCATGGACGACTCGCTGTGCGCTGTTGAGCAAGGCGCCGGCCTCTGTTGCCATGGCCACGTCCGCGCCGATGACCAAACCGTAGCGGTGGGCCTGCAGGCCCTGGTCGGTTTCAGGATCCGGGAAGCGCGGGGCGCGCAGCAATGACAGGCGCATGGTTGTCGTGACAGCCGCGTCCTTGGCATCGCGGGTGACATCGAATCCGTAGATGGAGTCATTGACCAGTGCCGCGCCGAAGCCGGGTTCCTCGGCCAGCAAGAAGCGGTGCATGGAAGTTTCGAACTTCGCCGCTTCCCAGCTGGTATTCACGTGGGTAACGCGCTTGTGGTAGCCGAACTGGGTTTCGGCAATTGCATGTTCGGCACGGATATCCAGTGGGAAGGCGACCTTGAGGAATTTCTCTGCCTCATGCCAATCGGTACTCTGCGAGATCTGCACGGTCCGCGAGCCTGGCGCCAGCGACAGTTCCTGGACCAGCGTGGATTTGGAGAAGCTGCGGGCAATCGTGATGACCTGGCTGCCGTCCTCGCGCGAAGACAGCTCCAGGCTATCGAGCTCGCGCAGATCGGTGACCTGGTTGCGGTAGTACTTGTCCACGTCCCAGGCGTCCCACATGTTCGGGAAGTCCTGGTACAATTGCAGCAGGTTCGCTTCCTGGCCCTCGGCGATGGTTTCACGGCCGGTAGCCAGATCCACAGCGGAGGCAATCAGGCCCTGGGCGTTGACCGCCACCCGGATGACCGAGTTATCCAGGATGTAGCCGCCATCGGCTGCGGTGGCCCGGACCGCGGAAACAGGAACGGCTTCCACTTCCCTGGCCTGGCCGAATGCCAGGTCATTGCGCGTGAACGCCGCACCGTTGAATGCAATAGGCGTGGATCCCTCGCCAGCCAGCTGCTGCTGGGCGGCGCGGATCAGCGCCTCGGCCTGCTCGATGACCTGGGCGTAGCGTGCCACCACTTCGCGGTGCACCCAGGCGATGGAGGTGCCGGGCAGGATGTCATGGAACTGGTGGAGCAGCACGGTTTCCCACAGTTCGTCGAGCTGCTCGTACGGGTATTCGGCCCCGGTGCGTAGGGCTGCGGTAGCCGCCCACAGTTCGGCCTCGACCAGCAGCTGCTCGGCGCGGCGGTTGCCCTGCTTTGTCTGGTGCTGGCTGGTCAGCGTGGCGCGGTGCAGCTCCAGGTAGAGCTCTCCCACCCATACCGGAGGGTTGGGCAGCTCGGCTTTGGCCCGGTCGAAGAAGTCGTTCGGGTGCTCCCACCGGACTTTCGCACTGCCTTCCAGATTGGCCAGGCGCTTGGCTTTGCCGGTCATTTCCCGGGTGGTGCCGCCGCCGCCATCGCCCCAGCCGACCGGTGCGATGGAGTTGTTGGTCAGCCGCGCTTCGCGGAACTGGCGCGAGGCCTTGGCGACTTCCTCCCCGGAGAGCTGCGAGTTGTAGGTGTCCATCGACGGGAAGTGGCTGAACACGCGCGAGCCGTCGATGCCTTCCCAATCGAAGGTGTGGTGCGGGAATTTGTTCTGCTGGTTCCAGGAGATCTTCTGGGTGAAGAACCATTCGAAGCCGGCACGGCGCATCAGCTGGGGCAGGGCAGGGGAGTATCCGAAGGAATCGGGCAGCCATACGCCTTTTGAATCGATGCCGAATTCGTCGCGGAAGAATTTCTGGCCGTAGAGGAACTGGCGGACCAGCGATTCGCCCGAGGGCATCACGGTATCGGACTCGACCCACATGCCGCCCAGAGGCAGGAAGCGACCATCGGCAACGGCCTTCTTCACCCGATCCCAGACCTCGGGGCGATGGGTCTTGAGCCACTTGTACTGCTGGGCGCTGGACATGCCGTAGAGGAATTCTTCCTCGTCGCCCAGCAGCTCCACCATCGAGGAGCAGGTGCGGGAGACCTTGCGGATGGTTTCGCGCAGCGGCCACAGCCAGGCCGAGTCGATATGCGAGTGGCCAATCGCGGAAATCTGGTGCGCACTGTGCTCGGCTGGGGCGGCCAGGACCGCTGCCAGCTCCTTGCGGGCGGCCTGCGCGGTCTCGGTAATCCGCTGCAGGTCGAGCACGTCCAACGCGTTGTCCATGGCCTGCAGCACCTGCATCTTGCGCGGGCCGGCCGGCAGCTGTCCTTGCAGATCCAGCAGCACCTCCAGATCCAGCGACAACTCGTGTACTACGGATTCAAAGACCGCCAGGTCCATGCGGCGGGTGGTGTACAGCCGGCGCGAAGACGAGGTGAGGATATCGCCCTGCTCGGTGGGAAGGAACGGGTGGTAGTCCAGCAGCACCGGGTTGGATGCCGCTTCCAGGTACAAGTCGATGACCTCATTGCCTTCGGCCTGCCCGGCAATTGGCACCCACTGGTTGCGCGGGTTGATCGCCTTGATGGTGATGCCATCGGGCCGGTAAACCAGGCCCTCGCACTGGAAGCCGGTCATGTTGACGTCAAATCCCAGATCAATCACGGCTTCCACCCGGCGTCCGGCCCAATGCGCCGGAACCTGGCCCTGCAGATGGAACCATGTGGTGCCCCAGGCCGCGCCCCACGGGGTACCAACCTCTGTGGGCTGGTAGTCCAGTGCAAGGCCCTGCGCAGGAGCTATCGGCTCTCCCGGCAATTCGTGCCAGGAGAGCGTCAATGGCATGGATTCCGAATATATCGCGGGAAGGATACGTTCGGTCAGAACGCGGCGGACGCGTCCGGTGGTCAGGGAAATGTCGTCGTGCATGAGGGCCTTCCGTTTGTGCGCTCAGCGGAAAATGAGCTCCCCTGCCAGACTACCGAAAAAATAGATGCTGAGTTGGTGCAACTCGCGATCCCCGGTGGAGCGGGGTACTCAAGGGATACCGTCCTCGCCACCCGTAACGTCCTCGGTGAGAACATCGCGAACGAAGTCGCCACCGAGCGGTTCTGGATTCCACCGTTCCAAGGCCCACGTTCCGCCGATGCCCAATTCCATCAAGGAGCCACCGGTATTCTCGATATGCAGCTCTGCGGCATCGGCAGGCGCCATCTTCGTAGCCCATGCGCTGAAGACGCGAATGGCGGCGCCATGGCTGAATACCGCGACCGTGCCGGAGTAGTCCTGTGCCCGGGCGATGGTTTCCAAGGCATTGGAATATCGTTCAATGAAGTCGTAGCCGTTCGGCCCGCCGGGCATCCTCTGCTCCCAGTTGCCATGCATCCACGAATGCAGGCACATGCCGTAGGCATAGCGTGAGGCCTCGTCGGCCTGCATCTCCAAGGTACCTGCTGAAATCTCCTCGAGGCCGTCAATGACCTGCAGCTTCTGTCCGGTGGATTCGCTCAATGGCTGGGCCGTCAGCTGCGTGCGGTTCAGCGTCGAGGCATAGATGGACTGCAGCTGCCCGCCACTGAATGCCTGCGGCAGGGCACGAGCCTGGCGATGCCCCAGTGGAGTGAGGCTGGCACCCGGGTAAGCGGTATCAAGCTGCCCGGCAACATTCGATGGGGTTTGTCCGTGCCTGATGAGCTGAAAACGCATATCCGAGGATTCCTTGGCCTTGAGGTTCTAGATCCTAGGGATAGCACGGTTTCTGGAAATGCGGAATGGCTGGGCGCGGGCGCGGGGAGCAAACTTTTCGTTCTGGAAAGTTGATTTCCGCTTCGTCAGAGCACTGCCTGTCCGCTATCGTGAAATCGTCAGGTGGCAAGTCGTGCGCCAGAATTTCCTTCAGATCGGATTCCACTCATGCGTTCAGATGCTCTTCGGCGACGTGAGAACATCCTTCGAGCAGCTCGTGAATTATTTGCAGAACACGGCGCCCAGATTGCGATGGAAACTATTGCAGAGGCCAGCGGAGTGGGCATCGGCACACTGTATCGAAACTTCGCTGACCGGAATGCGTTGGTTGAAGAAGTCACCCTCGGCACGCTTGGGGATATCCGAATCGCTTCCCAATCAGCGGTTCAGCGGCTTGAAGACGGTGACACGGACGCTTGGGAAGTTCTGCTTGGCACACTGGTCCAGCAGAATCTCGGGGCACTGAGCGAAGCGCTCGGGCTGCAATTGCCAAAGAAGATCAGCCCCCGCATTCTGGAGGTCCAGGCAGAGGCCGGCCAGTCCCTGCACTCCGCCTTGGTCTTGGCCAAGAACGCGAATTTGGTCCGCAAAGACGTAACGGAGATAGAGCTGATTGCCACCATCGGGGCCATGACCCGTCCACTGCCGCGGGCCTTCAGCAAGAGCCAGCCTGGTTTGGAGGACCGCATCGTGCAGATCATGCGCGACGGCTTGCGCCCGCAAACTACGCAGGACTAGCAAATGCCAGCACCACAAGGTGCTGGCATTCGCCGCTGGCCGATGATCCTTAACCCAAACTCATGCCGCGGGTTTCTGGAGCGAATCGCGCCATGAAGACGACGGCGACCAGCACCAGCGCAGTCGCGCCGGCAAACAGCCAGCCCAGCCCGACCACTGGCCACAGGGCCGCGAAAAGCAGGGGACCGAAGCCGGCGGCAAAGCGGGACATGGTCGAGGCCCAGCCAAAACCGCTGGCGCGCAATTCGGTGGGGTACAGCTCGGAAACGTAGGCATACAGCACGGGAATAGCGACCTGGACCACCACGCCGAAGACCAGCACCCAGGCAATCGCGGTCGCTGGGATATGCAGGTTCTGGGCTACGACCACAAGCACGATGCCTGAGATTGGCGCGGAGATCGCCAGCAGCCATTTACGGCCTACCCGCTCCACCAGCAGGGCTGCCAGAACAACGCCCACCAGCCCCATCAGGGCCATCACCGCGGTAGCGAAGAACGACGCTGACTGGGCCATTCCGGCTTCGGTCAGAATCGATGGCAACCAGGTCAATGCCAGGTAGTAGACCAGCAAAATGGTCATGAACAGCAGCCAGCTGGTGGCGGTGATCTTCCAGGAGTACCGCCACAGCGAGGCGACCTGCTCCCACCAGCGCGGAGCCTTTTCCAATTCCACAGGTGCAATTACGTACTCGCGCGCAGTGGCCCCGGTGCGTTCCACGAGCTGGTCGATGACCGCACGGGCCTCGGCATCGCGGCCCTTGGCTGCCAAGAACAGCGGGGATTCGGGCATGGAGCGCCGTACCAGGTACACCATGAACGCGGGCAGGATCATGACTGCCAGGATCAGCCGCCAATTATCGGCGGTGGCCATCACCCACCCCGAAACGAAGAAGGACAGTGCCGCGCCCACCGGCCACCAGCCATCCATGGCGGTGAGCACGCGTCCGCGCAGCTTGGCAGGGGTGAACTCGCCGACGAGCGCATAGTCCACCGGGATGCAGCCTCCCAGGCCGACGCCGGCCAGGAAGCGGAAGGCGACGAAGAAGCCGAAATTCGGAGACAGCGCGCCGAGGATGGTGAATAGCGAGAACATCAGAAGCGTCAGGCTGAAGGCGTTCTTGCGTCCATAGCGGTCGGCGATCCCGCCCCAGAGGAAGGCGCCCAGGGCCATGCCCACCAGATTGGAAGTGCCCAGCAAGGCCGCGGTGGGACGGTCAAGCCCCCACTCTTCGGCGACCAATGGAATCAACGCGCCGTTGAGGGTCACGTCCCAGGCATCGAACATGAATCCGAGTCCGCCGATAATGAAAATGGTGCCCTGCACCTTCCATTTGAATGGCAGCTCTTGCACGATCGATGTGCCAGAAGGCAGGGGTGCGGAAGACACAGTGGTGCACCTTTCGGTGTGCGAGCAGAAATGGTTTGTACCGCGTGAAGCATAGCCGAAAACCAGGTTCCAGGTGTAGCTCTCTACGCTTCTTCTCCCGCCACGTCAAGGCCTGTTGTCTGCGCCGGCAAGGGGGTAATCTCTGGACATGGGAGTAGATTGGACCGCTCTCGAAGAGGCTATACGGGTGACTGCCCTTCGACACGCAGCGGAAGTGATAGCTGGACACCCCGACCAGGACTTCTATGCCATTGCCTTGCATGGAGTCAGCACCGAGGAAAGCGAAAGTATCGCCATGCCGTTGCTGGCCTTGAACTCGGTGCAGGCCCTGGAACGAGATCGCCTCACGGAGTCTCGCGAGCAATTGGTGGAACGCGGTGAAGACGCCGATGAGCCTGCCGATTACGAGGACCGTCCCGATGCCGAAGGCGATGGAAGCCTTGAACCTGAAACCGTCACATTGGAAGACGATTCGCTGCTGATCACTGATTCCGATGATGAAGACGAAGACCAGCCGGATGACGAGGATTCCGACGGGGAAGATCTCGACGACGTCTTGGCCTCCTTGGAAGCGGATCTGGAAGATAGCGACGAGGAGAGCTTCTACTCGGATAAGTGGGAACCCAGCGATTGGCACTGGTCATCCATTGATTTATGCGAAGATCCCGCGGCCACGCTATGGTCCGAGGCGATGACCGGACTGGCAGCGCGTGATGGCTGGGAACCTACTATTAAGCGCTACTATCACACGCTGGTTGCGGTAGCCCGGTCGTTGCGCGAAGAGTTGGGCGAACGGACCAAGGCAGATCTCGTGGCCTATGTCGCAGATGAAGAACATGCAGAAAAACTTCTGCAGCTTTGCCTGACTGACAAGCAGCTTTCTTCATATTTCCCGCACCTTTCCTCATTGCCGGAAGGGGCTTGACACGAACTGAAATTCCGGTGCCTTCCTTGGTTAGAATGAAGGCGGTGGCCTCTGCGCTGCCCGCCCCATTCATTCTCACCGCCGGGAGAAAAATTTCGTGAGTAAGACCGTGCTGGACAAAGTCGCTATCCGTCGCGCACTGATTTCCGTCTATGACAAGACCGGCTTGGAGGAGCTGGCCGCTGGATTGCACGCCGCAGGCGTGCAGCTGGTATCCACCGGCTCCACGGCCAAGAAGATCGCTGCCGCTGGAATTCCCGTGACCGAGGTCGAGCAGGTGACCGGTTCCCCTGAAATGCTCGATGGCCGCGTCAAGACCCTGCACCCGCGCATCCACGGCGGCATCCTTGCGGACCGCCGCGTCACCGAGCACATGGACACCCTCTCCTCGATGGATATCGAGCAGATCGACCTGGTGGTGGTGAACCTGTACCCCTTCGTGCAGACCGTCGCCTCGGGTGCCTCGCAGGATGAAGTTGTCGAGCAGATCGACATCGGGGGCCCAGCCATGGTCCGCTCGGCAGCGAAGAACCACGCCGCCGTTTCCATCGTGGTTGATCCAGTTTTCTACCCGCAGGTCATCTCCGCGGCAGCCGAGGGCGGCTTCGATCTGAAGACCCGCCAGCGCCTGGCCGCCAAGGCCTACGCTCACACCGCAGCCTACGACACCGCGGTAGCCTCGTGGACCGCAAGCCAGTTCCTGGATGAGGACGGCGACGGCGTCATCGACTGGCCAGCCTACGCAGGCGTGGCCCTGCAGCGAGCCGATGTGCTGCGCTACGGCGAAAACCCGCACCAGCAGGCAGCGCTCTACGTTGACGAAGCCGCTCCAGCCGGCATCGCCCAGGCTGATCAGCTGCACGGCAAGCCAATGAGCTACAACAACTACGTGGATGCAGATGCTGCACTGCGTGCCGCATACGACTTCGAGAAGCCGGCTGTGGCTGTGGTCAAGCACGCCAACCCTTGCGGTGTGGCCGTCGCTTCGGATGACGCGGCAGATCCGATCGCCGACGCGCACCGCAAGGCGCACGCTACCGACCCGGTGTCCGCATTCGGCGGAGTCATCGCCGCCAACCGCACGGTCACCAAGGAAATGGCAGAAACCGTCAAGGGCATCTTCACCGAGGTAGTTATTGCCCCGGACTTCGAGGCCGAAGCGGTGCAGATCCTCTCGGCCAAGAAGAACATCCGCCTGCTGGCCCTGCCAGAAGGCTACGGCCGGAACAAGAACGAGTTCCGCCAGGTAAGCGGTGGCATGCTGGTCCAGGCCGGCGACAAGATCGACGCCGAGGGCGACAATCCGGGGAACTGGACCCTTGCTGCCGGTGAAGCAGCTGACGCTGCTACCTTGGCAGATCTGGAATTCGCTTGGAGCGCCGTGCGCGCTGCCAAGTCCAACGCGATTCTGCTGGCTAAGAATGGTGCAGCAACGGGCATCGGCATGGGCCAGGTCAACCGCATCGACTCCTGCAAGCTGGCCGTGGAACGTGCCAACACCCTGGGCGTGAAGGTCGAGTCCGGTGCGGATGCAGCCGGTGGCGCTGAGAACGCTGACGCGGCTGCTTCGGAACAGCGTGCCGTTGGCTCCGTGGCCGCTTCGGATGCTTTCTTCCCCTTCGCCGACGGCCTGCAGATCCTGATCGATGCCGGCGTGAAGGCTGTCGTGCAGCCCGGTGGTTCGGTGCGCGATGAGGAAGTCATCGCGGCAGCGAACGAAGCTGGTATCACGATGTACTTCACCGGTGCACGCCACTTCTTCCACTAAACCCGATTAGTGCCCCGCGGCCGCGGTCCCGGCGAATTATCGCTGTGACCGCGGCCGTGGTCTTTTAAGTGCCGAATCAAGATGGAACCTTCCGGTTGCGCTGACGCGAGCTACTTGATGGAAAGAATTTTCGAGGAGTCCAGTGGGCTGCTGGGCCTCGAGTATATTTTGGGAATTTGCTAGTCAGCGCTCAGCACCAAAACGAATAAATGGTGATTTGCAATGGGATCGGAGGAGGCCTGCAAAGTAAATTGTTCAACAACCTGTTGCCAGAGTTGTTCAACAACCTGTAAAGTCTTGTCCATCACATTGACCTTGTGACGGTTGTCACCACTATCGCATTGGAACGTCATCATGGCACTTCCTGAGTCAACATCCCAAAGCAGCAAGGCGCGGCGCACGGCGCTCCTAGGCGCCATGTTCCTGATGGCCACCAGCGCCATCGGACCGGGCTTCATCACCCAGACCACAGAATTCACGGTCCAAATTGGCGCGGCCTTCGCCTTCGCCATTGTCGTCTCCATCCTTGTGGACATCGCGGTCCAGCTGAACGTCTGGCGCGTGATCGGGGTATCCGGAATGCGTGCCCAGGAACTGGGCAACAAAGTCGTCCCTGGCATCGGTTGGGTACTGGCCGCACTGGTATTCATCGGCGGCATGGTCTTCAACATCGGCAATATCGCCGGCACTGGCCTGGGCCTGAACGCCATGCTGGGTGTTGATGCCAAAATTGGCGGCGCCATCTCCGCGGCCATCGCCATTCTGGTCTTCCTGTCAAAGAAAGCCGGCATGGCATTGGACCGCATTGTGGTGATGCTGGGAGCCGTCATGATCCTGCTGATGCTGTACGTGGCAATTGTCGCCGCCCCACCGGTGGGCGATGCGATCCGCAACGTGGTGCTCCCCGAGAAGATCGATTTCTTGATCATCACCACCCTGATCGGCGGCACCGTTGGCGGCTACATCACCTACGCCGGCGCCCACCGCATGATCGATTCGGGCACATCGGGCGTGGAGCATGTCAAGTCGATCTCCAACATCTCGACCCTGGCAATCATCGTCACCGGTGTCATGCGCGTGCTGCTCTTCCTGGCGATCCTCGGCGTTGTGGCCGGCGGCGTAGCGCTGACCAGCGACAACAAGGCTGCCGAAGCTTTCGGCCACGCCGCCGGCCCCATCGGCATCCGCGCTTTCGGCATCATCCTCTGGGCTGCCGCGCTGACCAGTGTGATCGGTGCCGCCTACACTTCGGTTTCCTTCATCACCAAGCGCACCACACCGGAGCGCACCCGCAACCTGATCACCGTGGCTTTCATCGTGGTCTGCGGGATCATCTACCTGTTCCTGGGCAAGGCGCCGGCAACCCTGCTGATCTTCGCCGGAGCCTTCAACGGTCTGATCCTTCCTGTGGGCTTCGCAGTACTGCTCTGGGTCGCATGGCGCCGCCGCGACCTGATGAACGGATACAACTACCCCAAGGCCCTGCTGGTCATCGGCGCCTTGACCTGGCTGCTCAGCGTCTACCTCGGCTGGAACTCGATTTCGGGTCTGGCAGCCCTCTGGAACGGCTAGGAGCCAAGCAATCATGAAGGTCCTGAAGAGTCTCGGGCATTCCGAACGTGCGGCGATGGCCCCAAGCGAAGCCCGCGAATTGTTCCGTGCCGGGCAGGTGCTGCCTACCGCCGGGATCAGCGCTGGATATGCGCAGGCAAATCTGATCATCGTTCCCCAGGAGCTGGCCTTCGATGTGCTGCTCTTTGCCCAGCGCAATCCCAAGTCCTGCCCGATCCTCGGTGTCCTGGAGGCGGGGCAAACCAGCAATGAATTGCTGGCAGGCGGAGATATCCGCACCGACGTGCCGAAGTACATGGTTTACGAAAACGGGGTCAAGGTGGATGAGCCCACCGACCTGTCAGAGTACTGGCGGGATGATCTGGTGACCTTCATTGTCGGCTGCTCGTTCACCTTCGAGAGCGCACTGATGGAAAGCGGCATTTCCATCGCGCATATCGACCAGGGCGTGAACGTGCCAATGTACAAGACCAATATCCGCTCGCAGTCGGCCGGAGCGATGTCCGGTCCGATGGTGGTCTCCATGCGTCCGATTCCTGCCTCGCAGGTTGCCGACGCGGTACGCATTACCTCGCGCTATCCAGCTGTGCACGGGGCTCCAGTGCATATCGGGAACCCCCAAGAGCTGGGCATAGCAGATCTGGGGTCACCTGACTTCGGAGATGCAGTGCAGATCCCGGAAGGGACGATTCCGGTGTTCTGGGCCTGCGGCGTCACGCCGCAGGCAGCAGTGATGGAGTCCCGCCCGGCCTTGGCCATCGGCCACGCACCGGGGCACATGCTCATCACGGATATCAGGGATTCCCAATACCAGGTTCCCTAGCCCATAGACCGAACGAGGCGGCCTCACCCCAAGGGGGCCGCCAAGTTCCCGCCAGAGCCTTTGGCCCTGGATCGAACGCGGTGGCCTTCCCCCAAGAGGCCGCCGCGTTCCCATGTCTAAAGGCTTTGCCGCTGAACCCAGGCCTGGACTTCGGCAAGCAGTACCTGCTTGGATTCTTCATCCAGGAATGCGGATTCAAAGGAATTCCTTGCCAGCGTAGCCAGCTGCCCGGTGCTGAAGTTGAAGCTTGCCATGAGCGAGGCAAAATTGGCATCCATGTATCCGCCGAAATAGGCAGGATCATCGGAATGCACCGAAACCTTCAAGCCCTTTTCGAGCATCTGCGGCAACGGATGATCGGCCATGGTGTCCACCGCACGCAAGCGGATGTTGGATAGCGGGCAGACAGTCAAAGGCATCTGCTCGTCGACCAAGCGCTGAACCAGCGTCGGGTCGTCCAGGCAACGGATGCCGTGGTCCACGCGCTCAACCTCCAGCAAGTCCAGCGCCTGCCAAATGTAGTCAGCAGGGCCTTCCTCGCCCGCATGGGCAACGACGTGCAGGCCGTGGGCGCGGGCATAGGCAAAGACTTCCTGGAACAGCTCGGGCGGGAAACCCACCTCCGAGGAATCCAGTCCGATGCCATCGATATCGTGCTTCTCGGCGACCAGCACCTTCATCAAGTCCATCGCTTCTTCCGCTGGGGCATGGCGCCAGAAGCACGCGATGAGCTTGTGGGAGATCCCCCAGCGTTCTGCGCCCTCGGCCAGGCCGGAACGGATGCCGGCGATGACCTCGCCCAGGCCCAGTCCGCGCTGGATGTGAGCCTGCGGATCGAAGAACAATTCCACATGGCGCACGCCGGAGTCATGGGCGCGCTGCAGGTAGGCCACGGTGATTTCACGGAAGTCTCCAGCGGTGCGCAATACCGCCATATTCGCATAGAACAGGTCGAGGAAGGACTGCAGATTGCTGAACTGGTACTTGGCACGCAGCTGGTCAACGGTGGCATAGGGCAGCTCAACACCGTTTTTTGCCGCCAGCGCCATGATCATTTCTGGCTCCAGCGTTCCCTCAAGGTGGATGTGCAATTCGGCTACAGGCAATTTCACGGGTGGTGCGACCTTCCAAGCAGGGGACGAGGGCCTAGGCCGTGATGAAACGGCAGTGGCGCGCAATGGTTTCGTTAAACCATACGTTGGCTATCTATGTGCTTGCTTGGCTTGTCCGTGCGTCGAGGAAACCCGCAGGGAGCTGGGCTTGCGGCTGCCCGCACCGGCAGGCAGGCGGCGGCGATAGCATCAAGGATCCGGAAAAACCGGTGATCGCAGTGGAAATTCCGCGGGGCAAGCCCGGATTTGGCCTCTGCGGCATCCGTGGAAAACGAGGGTGCACAACCCGATGAGGCAAGCGCTGGAGGCTGGCATTTGCCGCAGAGCAGTGAGGAATGCACGGCGCGGATGAGATGGAAATCGCAAGCGGAATGGGCCAAGGCCCTGCTCCATGCCTACTCCGGGCGTTGGGCGATGTGGCTGAGCAACTCAGCTTCAGCGGTGTCGAGATAGCCGCGCAGGGTCTGGGCGGCTTCCAGGCGCTTTCCGGCGCGGAGCATGGCCAACAGATTCGCATTGCGCTCTACATAGTGCGAATGGAAATCCGGGGCGTCGCTCATGGCGTGGAAGACCAGGCGCATGCGGGCCAGCACGCGGCTCATCAGCTCCTGGAGCAGTTCGCTGTCGGAGGAGGCGACCAGCTGCTTGTGGAAGGCCTGATTGGCATTGGCCATCCGCGGCACGTCGCCGGCAGCCAGACCTGTGCGAGCCTCTTCGATGATCTTGCCCAACCGGTCCAGGTCGATGTCTTGGCCCCACGCCAGGCATGCC
This sequence comes from Glutamicibacter sp. NPDC127525, assembly GCF_042672105.1. Taxonomy (NCBI): domain Bacteria; kingdom Bacillati; phylum Actinomycetota; class Actinomycetes; order Micrococcales; family Micrococcaceae; genus Glutamicibacter; species Glutamicibacter sp. NPDC127525. The sequence continues at coordinate 116,411 of NZ_JBHXVN010000006.1, forward strand.
GGCTCGACGGTACGGCGCACCGCATAGATTTCCCGCACATCATCCGCATCCGGAGAAGCCACGAAAACACCCCGGTTGGGGATCCGGGTGATGATCAGCTCGCTATTGAGCAAGGTGAAGCTCTCGCGCAAGGTATTGCGCGAGAGCCCCAACGATTCAGCCAGGGCCTGCTCGGAAAGCTTGTCACCGGGCAATAGCTCGCCTTCGGCAATGCGGCGGCGCAGCTCATTGGCAGCCCAGAGCCCGCTGTGCGCGTGTGGGGCCTTGGTCGGATGCGAGGTGCTGCTGGTGGCTTTCATGCTTCCAATTTATCCCAACTGGCTTGCGGGTACGGACTCCATGGCCTGGACGCTAGCCGATGGTGCCCAAGGTGTCGCCGCGGCGTACGGCTGACCCTGCGCTCAAGTCCGCTGCGCGGAAGATGCCATCACGGTGCGCGGTGATGGTGGATTCCATCTTCATCGCCTCGACGATGGCAATGCTCTGCCCTTCGGCGACTGCACTGCCATCTTCCGCGGCGAAGCGGACGAGGTTCCCGTCCATGGTGCTGCGTACCGCGGCGGCATCGACCTGGCCGGCAGCATCATCCTGGGTGGCGGCGGCGGTGCCGGCTCCGGGGGTATTGCGCAACGCGTTGGTCAGTGCAGCGGGAAGACCCAGCTGGACGGCCTTGCCATCGAGCTCTATGGTGATGGTTTCACGGCTGGTATCGCGCTGGTCCAGATCCATCTCGTCGCTGGCCTCCACCTCGTTGAGGAACTCGTCCTCGATCCATGTGGTGTAGACGCCCAGGGATTCGCCGTTGAACGCTTCGTGCTCGATGACGGCGCGGTGGAATGGCAGGACCGTGGGTACACCGGCAATGCTGATTTCTTCCAGCGCCAGGCGGGCACGGCGCAACGCCTGGTTCCGGTCGGCACCGCGCACAATCAGCTTGGCGATCATCGAGTCGTAGAACGGCGGAATGACCGAGCCGCTGCGGACCCCTGAGTCCACGCGCACGCCGGCGCCGGTTGGCGCTTCGAACCGCTCCACGGTGCCGGGCGCAGGCAGGAAGCCGCGAGCCGGGTCCTCGGCATTGATGCGGAATTCGATGGCATGGCCGGTAGGCTGCGGGTCCTCGGTAATGGACAACGGCAGGCCATCGGCAATGCGGAACTGCTCGGCCACCAGATCAACGCCGGAAGTCTCCTCGGTGATCGGGTGCTCCACCTGCAAACGGGTATTGACTTCCAAGAAGGAGATCAGACCGTCCTGGGCCACCAGGTATTCCACGGTGCCGGCCCCGACATATCCGGCTTCCTTGCAGATCGCCTTCGCGGACTCGTGGATCCGGGTCCGCTGCTCATCGGTCAAGAACGGGGCAGGCGCCTCTTCCACCAGCTTCTGGTGGCGGCGCTGCAAGGAGCAGTCGCGGGTGCCGACGACCACCACATTGCCGTGGGTATCGGCCAGCACCTGGGCCTCGACGTGGCGCGGCTTGGCCAGGAAACGTTCCACGAAGCATTCGCCACGGCCAAAGGCCACGGTGGCTTCGCGGGTGGCGGACTCGAAAGCATCGGAGATCTCATCGAGCGAGTAGGCGATCTTGATGCCGCGGCCACCGCCGCCGAAGGCCGCCTTGATGGCGACCGGCACGCCGTACTCTTCAGCGAAGGCCCGCACCTCGCCGGCGTCCGCTGCCGGGCCGTCGGTGCCCGGGGCCAGCGGCGCACCTGCGCGCACCGCGATCTGCCGGGCCGTGACCTTGTTGCCCAGTGCCTCGATGGCCGCGGGGGGCGGACCAATCCAGCTCATGCCGGCTTCGATGACGGCGGCGGCGAAGTTCGCGTTCTCCGAGAGGAAACCGTAGCCGGGGTGCACCGCATCGGCGCCGCAGCGCTTGGCAATCTCGATGATCTTCTCGATATCCAGGTAGGTGTCCGCGCCGGTGGAACCATGCAGCGGGTACGCTTCATCTGCGCGGCGCACGTGCAGGGCGTCGGCATCCGGGTCCGAGTAGATGGCTACCGACGAAATATTTGCGTCGGTGGCCGCCCGGGCAATGCGGACCGCGATTTCGCCTCGGTTGGCGATGAGAACTTTTTTCATGGCAATTCCTTAGGCGTCTGATGCCGCGTGGCCGGCAGCGGGATGGAGTTCGAATCGAATTCTGCTTCCGGGCGGAAGCTGCGCGGCTGCGCTGAGGTCTTCGGCAATGACGGTGGCGATCACCGGATAGCCGCCGGTGACCGGATGATCTGCGAGGAACAGCACCGGCAGGCCGGAGGGCGGCACCTGCAAGGATCCGCGGGCTACGCCTTCACTGGCCAGTTCCCCGGAGCGGACGCGCTGCAGCGGCTGCTGCCCGGTATCCAGGCGTACACCCACGCGGTTGGATTCGCTGGTGACATCCCAAATCTGGGCGGCGAGCTGGTCCAGGCCCGCCTGGCCAAACCAATCGGCACGCGGACCGGGCATGGCGCGCAGCGTGTACACGCCGTTATCGTCTGGGACCGGCAGGGTGCTCGGTTCGCTGTTGCCAACGATGTGGCCCAGCTGCGGGCGGTTCACCGGCAGCATGCCGCCGGCTTGCAGAGGCTGGGGACCGACGCCGGAGAGGGTGTCGGTGGACAGTGAGCCGAGGACCGGTTCCTGCTCGATGGTGCCGCGCACCGCAAGGTAGCTGCGCAGCCCGCGGCCGGCGGGTTCAACCTCCAGGCGCTCGCCGTGCAGCAGCGCGAACGGTGCATTGGCCGCGGCCTGGCGCGGGGTGCGGACCTGGTCGTCTTCGGCCGGGGTGATCCAGAGTTCTGCTTCGGCGCCGGTAAGCGCCAGCACCTGGTCTTGCTCGGCTTCAACGGTGATGCGGCTGCCGAGGTTCTCGATCACGGCCTGGCCTGGTTGGTTGCCCACCAGGCGGTTGGCCTGGTGGAAGGCGGCCGGGTCTGCGGCTCCTGCGACGCCAACTCCGAGGTTGCCGTAGCCGATGCGTCCGGCATCCTGGAGCAGGGACTGCAGTCCGGCGTCGATGATTTTCAGGCCACCGGCAAGTGCCTGCTCTGATGCTTCGTCTTGTGCGGCGGGTGCTTGGCTCACCGATATTTTCCGGGTGGCCCGGACGAACTGCACGGTATCCTGCGGCCGGATCAATGCAGGATTTTCGCGCTGCAAATCCCACATTTGCAGATCGGTATGCCCAATCAGCTGCCAGCCTCCGGGGGATTGGCGCGGATAGACGGCCGAGTACTCACCGGCGAGCGCCACCGCTCCGGCGGGCACCTTGGTGCGCGGGGAGTCTCTGCGCGGGACTTGCAAGTCCTGGTTTTCGCCGAGCAGATAGGCGAAGCCGGGAGCGAATCCGCCAAATACTGCACGCCACCTCTGGCTGGTGTGCGCATTGATCACAGCCTCGGTGCTCAGCCCGGTCAGCTCGGCCACGGCGGCGAGGTCTTCGCCATCGTAATTCACTGGTACTTCAACCAGCTTGCCCGCAGCGTGGAGTGCAGAGGCTACTTCAAGTTCTGGCAGTGCTGCCATGGCCCGTTCGGCGCTCTGCGCGGAATCGAATTTCAGCAGAACCGTTTGCGCGGCGGCCAAGAGGTCGCGCTGTCCGGACAGGGGAGAGGTTTCCAAGGCGGCGTTGAGCGCCAAGACAGCATCGAGCGAGTCCAGGTCGATGAGCAGGTCATGGGAGCCTGCCCGGTGAATGGCGCGGATGCTCACGCGAAGCTCCGGATCTGCACGCCGGCATGTTCCAGTCCTGCGCGCACGGCGCTGGCCATGGCCACTGCACCGGCAGTATCGCCGTGCAGGCAGATGCTCTCGGCTTCCATCTTGATGGTGCTGCCGTCCACGGCAACAATGGTGCCTTCGGTGGCCAGGCGGACCATGTTCGCGGTGACCTGCGCGGGGTCGTGCAATACGGCGTTGGATTCGCGGCGGGAGACCAAGGTGCCCTCGGGGGTGTAGTTGCGGTCGGCGAAGGCTTCTGCGACGCCGCGCAGGCCAGCGGCTTCGGCCTTTTGCAGGGCGAGAGAACCTGGCAGCAGCAGGACCGGCAGGTCGGTGCCGAAGGCCTTGATGGCATCGATGACGGCCTGGGCATGCACCTGGTGGTGCACGATGGTGTTGTACAGGGCGCCGTGCGGCTTGACGTACTTGATTTCGCTGCCTGCGGCGCGTGCCAGGGCTTGCAGGGCTCCAAGCTGGTAGAGGATGTCATCGGCCAATTCGGTGGCCGAGCAGTCCAGGAAGCGGCGGCCGAAACCGGCCAGGTCGCGGTAGCCCACATGGGCTCCGATGGTGACGTTGGCGCTGACCGCATCGCGGCAGGTCTGGGCGATGGTGCTGGGGTCTCCAGCGTGGAACCCGCAAGCTACATTGGCCGAAGACACGGAGGTGAAGATGGCGGCGTCGTCGCCCATCGTCCAGTTGCCGAACGACTCGCCTACGTCTGAATTCAGGTCCATGTATGGCATTGTGATCCCCGTCTCGTGAAAACCTCTTGGTAAAAGAATGCCCCACTTTCGGTAATTGTTCAACAATCTTGGCAGGGTTTTTGAGCATCGCTTCCCGGAATTCTGCTGGAGCGGTGTTCCCATCTGTCATCTGATCAGGCGTTTTGCACGTGGAATACTAAAGCCCGAGGCCAGGAATCCTTGCGGAATCCTGGCCTCGGGCAGGTCTTGTGGCTGGCGGTGCGGCTACTGGCCTTCTTCGCCGTCGGAATCTTCATGCCCGAACGGAATAGGCGCGTTCTGGGCCGCATCCGGATCAGGGACAGTAGTGTTCTCGCCCTCTGGGTCCGGAGTCTGAGCTGGACCTGTGGTTTCGTCGTGGTTTTCGGTTCCCATGGTTATTTCCCTTCATCCGCGCCTTGCTTGGTTGCCAGCTATCGGGTGCTGGTTCACATAGCCTAGCCGTGAATCGTGGCGAAAAGCGGTGCGATCAGGGAATTACCATGTTCGCCCGCCGTGGAATCCCGGCACGCTGGCGATCCCCGCGGCCTTGCCTGGCCGCTAGGACAGTCCGATGGCGTTGCCGTGCTCGTCGACATCCATGTGCAGGGCCGCTGGCACCCGCGGAAGTCCCGGCATCGTGGTGAGCGCCCCGGTGATGGCCACGATGAATCCGGCACCGGTCTTGGGGATCAGCTCGCGGACCTGCACGGTGAAGCCGCTGGCGGCGCCTAGCAGCTGGGGGTCATCGGAGAAGGAGTACTGGGTTTTGGCGATGCAGACCGGCAGATGCGACCAGCCGTTGTCGTGGATCTGCTGGAGCATCCGCCGGGCCTTGGGGGAGTACTCGACGCCTTCGCCCCCGTAGACGCCCCGCACCAGGGCCAGGATCTTGTCCTCGACCGGCTGCTGCAGCTCGTACAGCGGGGCAAAATTGCCCGGTTCCCCGATGGTCCGCAGTACCATGTCGGCCAGCTCGCCTGCTCCGGAGCCGCCCTGGCCCCAGACATCGGCGATGGCGCAGGCAATGCCCTGCTGTTTTGCCCAGCCGGTGACCGCTTCCAGCTCGGCATCGGTATCCGTAGTGAAGCGGTTGATGCCGATCACTGGCTGGATGCCGAACTTCGAGACGATCGAGGCGTGGCGTTCCAGGTTCGGCAGCCCGGCCCGCACGGCCTCGACGTTTTCTTCCCCCAGCTCATCCTTGGGCACCGAACCATGCATCTTCAGTGCGCGGACGGTGGCGACAATGACCACCGTGTCCGGCGGGCACCCGGCGTAGCGGGCCTTGATGTCCATGAATTTCTCGGCGCCCAGATCGGTGCCGAAGCCGGCTTCGGTCACCACCACGTCGGCCAGTGCGCGGGCGGTGTTGGTGGCGATGGCCGAGTTGCAGCCGTGGGCGATGTTGGCAAAGGGCCCGCCGTGGATGAGCGCGGGAGTGCCCCCGATGCTCTGCACCAGGTTGGGCTTGATGGCTTCCTTGAGCAGCAGCGCCATCGCGCCCGCCGCTCCGAGGTCATCGACCGTGACCGGGGCTTTGGCGTAGGTGTATCCGAAGGTGATCTTGCCCAGCCGGGCGCGCAGGTCCGCCAGCCCGGTGGCCAGGCAGAACACTGCCATGACTTCGGATGCGGCAGTGATTTCGAAACCCGTTTCGCGGGGGACCCCGTTGGAGGAACCGCCAAGGCCGATCACCACGTGGCGCAATGCGCGGTCGTTCATGTCCAGCACCCGCTTGAAGGTGATGGATCGCGGGTCGATGCCCAGCTCGTTGCCCTGCTGCAGGTGGTTGTCGAGCATGGCCATGAGCAGGTTGTTCGCACTGGTGATGGCGTGGAAATCCCCGGTGAAATGCAGATTGATCTCGTCCATGGGCAGCACCTGGGATTGGCCTCCACCGGTGGCTCCGCCCTTCATCCCGAAGCTCGGGCCGACTGAGGGCTCGCGCAACGCGATCATGGTCTTGGTCCCGGTGGCCGCCAGCGCGTCGCCCAGGCCCACCACCATGGTGGATTTGCCTTCCCCTGCCGGTGTCGGGGACATGCCGCTGACCAGGACGACTTTTCCGGGTCGGCTTCCGTTGGCCGGCAGCAGGGCAGGATCAATTTTGGCCTTGTACTTGCCGTAGGGCTCTAGCGCGTCTTCCGGGATTCCGGCCGCTTCGGCAATCTGGGAGATCGGCCTGAGCACTGCCCGCGAGGCAATGGCCAGATCGCTCATATCGGTTTCCGGCACTGCTGCCATGTTGCCTCCCCTATCTGGCTGCCCGGTGACCCGGGGATGAGGAAGACCAAGGCTCCTGGTTTTCCCTGATTGGCCTTCAAGCTATCACCTTGCAGGCGAGGCGAGAAGGCTGCACCGGGCAGAACATGGATCGGTGTCTACCCGAGCCGGGCCTGGCGAAGTGGTAACAATACCTGTTCCACATTTCACGGAGAAGGTGCCCCTCTATTGAAGCCAGCGATTCTCAGCTCCGAAACGGCACAGAACCAGCTGTGAGGCGTCATTGCAAGCAATCTTGATAGGCGTCGGATGGTCAACACGATGAGCGCTTGGTTAGGACGTTTGCCGCGCTCACGTTCCCGGACATAGTGTTTCCGGATTGTCGGATCCAAGCGGAATGATGCAGTGAAGAGTGGTGAAGCGATAACGTGATTCGAGGATCAACTGAAAACCTTACGACTGAGCTGCCATGAACTATTAGAGCACGTTGCTCTCCGGACGAGTCGAAGTAGACGAGAGCCTTTTCGGGGCCCCCGCCCCGGTCGTACAGGACGTGGTGCGTCCGGAAAGACTCTGGTGGCGGGTGCTATTGAGATTTCAGATGATGGGTGGGGCCGAGCCTGACTGGCAATTATCCCTGATGCTTCGTCGGCATCGCTGCGCAAGTTCATCACCGCGAATGTTGATACAACATAGTGAACAGTGCGGGTTTGCGACGAGGCAGCCTGGAATTCGAGTAGTGCGGGCAACGATAATTCATTGCCGATGGGAGAGCATCACCGGAAATCTTCAGACGTTCGGATCCGTGCGGTTGCCGCTGAGCTCGGCGGTGCCGGCGGAAGGTTTAGCTGTCAGCGCTGCGGGACCAATGCTGCATGAGTCTTTGCTGGGCTTGCTGTTCGCTCAATCCTGAAATCTCTTGTGTGGACAGATGAAGTTGTTCTACGAGCGCAGCTTCCATCCACTCGGGCAAGACAGATCCCCGTGCGGGTTCAGGTTGAGCTTCAACGGATTCGTAGAGCCGTCCCATCTGGACAATGACGTCTTTGAGCGATTGAATCTTCGGGTCATCGCCCATGCGTGCGACCCGTGAGGTGAGCTCATCGTAAACCTCGCCATCCGAACGAGCTCCAACAGCCCAGACCTCAGAAATATCAAGAATTGGGCGGCCGGACGCGTCTTCGGTAATGCGCCATACGATTCTCCAGTCGCGATCGCCAACGACTAACTTGCGGAAACCGACTAGCGCACCGAGCAAGGGCTCGCCAGCCTCAGGAGATTTTTCGAGCAGCAGCATCTTCTTGAAAACGGATCGCACGATCTGCGGATCCTTTTTGTGAAGACGATGTAGGTCAGATACTGCGTCTTCAGTTAGCCGGACGATGCACAGGCGGTCTTGAGGCTGATTCACGAATTATCAGACTGGGCTTCTTCGACATTTTCCGCCTCAAGTTCTGCGCGGTTCAAATTGAAGAATTCCATCGCTTGGTCGAGCGTCGTGCGCACGCCGCTATCAGTGGCAAAGCGTGCCATCACCAGCGCAGCATCGCGAAGAGTGTCCCGGTCATGACGCAGCTGAGCGATTTCCTTGGCGGAAACGACTTCGGCCACGACCTTGCCATGGCGCGACAAAGGGGTATCCCGGCCCTCTTCGGCGGCGGCGACAAGCGCAGAGAGCCCCGCGCGTGATGCTTCGGTGATGCTCAAAGTAGTCATATGAAAACTATATAGATTTCTACCTAGATTTTCTAGTTTGCCTTCCGTGCCTCGTTAAAGCAAAAGCTGGGTCGCCACCCTTGGTAGCGACCCAGCTTGAGAGAGCGGAGGATCCGTTAGCTTGAATGCTTCCGTTCAAGGAACTGATGACGCAACGAATTCACGGACTGGAGGGCTTGGCTTTCGTCGGTTCCAATGTTTTCTTCGACCCATGAGTAGTAGCGGTAAGCTTCATCCAGGATTCCCGGAATAAAGTCGTCGGGATCAACAATGTTTGTTTGGCGATTAACAGTGAAAAGTGTAGATCGTCCTTTCACTTCCAGTCGAAGGGGCACTGGCTGGCCAGGAAACAGCCTTTCAGCTGACCCTTTCTCCATGAACTCTTCTACCAGCTCAAGGAGCTCAAACCAGATTCCTGTAACTTCATCCCACAGGTCACCCGAGATCAAATCGATCCCGTAGTAAGACAGAGAAAGAAAACCTTCACTGCCGTAGGGATTTTCTTTGAGTCGATTCCGCCACATCTCGGCAGCCCGTTCGGGTTCCTGAAACATGCTTACCAAGTAGTTTTCGGGATTAGCGACGAAATCCTCGATATCCGTGACCGTGTGCGGAACCAGAATGTATGGTTCGCTATGTACGGCTTGTTCTTTCATCTCACCTTGATTCTTATCGCGGGTAGAATTGGACAACTCGGCCTCTGTCAATGACCATCTTGTACTTCACGTTGTTATAGGTTCCTTCGAGCTGTATTCGCTTGTTGGTTCCACCGCTTTTCAGTTTACTTTGGTTCTGCTTCATGGCGCCATGAACCAGATTTCGTACATCGCTGATTGACATCTTCGGATTGAAAAATGTTTGGCTACTCTTAGAAGAACCATCCCAATATTTTGGATGATGCCGCTGAAGAATATGCTTCATTCCGCTCTTATCAAGTTTGAACGTATGTGAACCCGTTCTGTAAGAAAGGGTCTTGAAGGAAGACAACGCGTTGACAACTCGTGAAGCGGGAGCCTTAGCGTACTTGACGGTTTTGGAGCCTACCTTGATTACGATGCTGGTAACCCTGATAGCGATAATAATTGCTGGGATCCAAAACGGATCAGCTACGACTGGGTATTCATGGTCTTCCCCAATGTCTACTTTTTGGACCAAGTCACCATCGTGAAGCTCATACCAAGTTCTGACTGTTTCGCCACTTGCATCAACTGCCCATGCAGGTTCAAATCGACTGGTCAGGACGGATTCGTTTTCATCGGGGAAAGATTGAAAGACGTCTACTCCGCCATCTTGGGCAATCTCAGCGAATGACCCTTCCGGTAGCCCCAGTTCATACCGGAACTCATGAGGCGCATCGGCATCGTGAATAATTGTCTGTGCACGTATAGCTCCATCGTCATGAGTCTGCAGTGCAAGATCTATTTCATCATCGCTGAATACAGCAGTGCCATCGTCGAGCATTTGCACATCACTTGGCGCACTCTCAATGGGTAGTCCGAAGCTGAACTCTCGTTCCACATTCTCTGCGCCAATTGCAAGCGATTTACCTTCTTCAGTTGCTTGGACGAATACCGCGCCCTCGCCGGTGCCGAACTCCAGAACTTCAGAGTTCAGCGTCGGTTCAACTAAATTGGCTTCAGTTTCTCCCGCTGCCGCTAAAGCATCCGACAGGAGCTCTTGTGTCGTTACTTGGCTCGGCTCGGAGGGGTCCGCGAGGCTGGCTGACGATGCAGCTACAGAGACTGCGCAGGCGATGGCTATCGCCGATAGGAGCCGAGAACGAGTCCGGCGGAACAAAGTGCTATTCATTTTCTTCTTTCCTATGCGCCAGGTGAATACCGGGTGCATGGTTGTGGCATGCCTAGGAATATCCAGCGACTTTGCATTCAAGTCAGATGCAAATGCATCCAGGGCAGCACTCCGGACACGGGATTGTCCGAAAGTCCCTACTCAGCCCAGTATGAGTCGCTATAATAAATAGTAATGGTTTAAACCCGATGCAGTGGGGTTTTTTGTGAGAAGGAGAGAGCTTTCGCTTAAAGGGTGCACTTGCCTACCGGGAAATAGGGCTGTTCGCTGGAAAGTTGGTCTCGGCAGATCCGACAGTTGAGTGAGAATTCAGCTGCTATTGGGATAAATGAGTTGGAAAACGATCAATGACCTGCCGCTGCTCGCTAATGAACGGCGCGGAATCGGGCGGCGTCCGTGGCAGTATGCACCCAGGTGTGCAAAGAATGTGGCCGTCGAGTGTCGGTAGCAGATTATGACGTATGTGGTATCGGGTTCCCTTTCCGGTGCCCAGTAGAAGCGCCTAGGCAACTGTGTGCTTCCCAACATGAATCGCGGACCAGGCGGTTTCCTGGCCAGCCTTGCGTTTGGGGAACTTATGACGTCGTTGTAGCCATGCAACTGCCCAGAACCCAACGGGCAAGGAAGCGGCCTGCAGTCCGAGGTGCCTCCAAGGACAAGTGAAGCCCGAGCGGAGGAATTCCTCCGCTCGGGCTGATCGCAGTCTTATCCGTGCTGCCTGCCGCTCTTCTGGATACCAGCGCCCGCGCGATTTCAGACCTTCCTGGCGTGCTGCGCCGGGGGTAGTGCGTTAGTGATTCGCGTGCGGCTTCTCGCCCTTGATCATGAAGGCGAAGACGATCCCGATCGTGGCCAGCACGGCGCCGACGATGAACGAGATATGCGCGCCAGAGAACAAGGCCTCGGCCAGCTCGGACCCGGCGTCCAGCTGGACCTTTGACAGCAGCGACATCACGGTCACGAAGACCGTGGTGCCGATGGCACCGCCCAGCTGCTGCGCGGTATTGAAGATTGCCGAACCGTGGCCGAACAGGCGCGGATCCACCGAAGCCATCGCCGAGGACATCAGACCGGTCATCAGCAGCGCCAAGCCGATGGAGAAGATGATGTGGCAGAGCATGAACATCCACAATTCGGTCTGCGCGGTCACAGTCGCGTACATCCACTGCCCGGCGGCCAGGAACACGGCGCCGGGGATCAGGACCGGGCGCGGACCGCGCTTGTCGTAGATCCGCCCGAAAATCGGCGAGGCGATGGCCTGTGCCAGTCCGCCGGGAAGCAGCATGATGCCGATCTGCAGCGAGTCGACGCCCTGCCCGGATTCCAGCAGGATCGGCACGATCATCAGCGAACCGAGCAGGGTGCCGAAGGCAATCATGATCATCGCGATCGCGAAGCTGAAGCTGCGCGAGGCAAACGGGGTCAGGTTCAGCAGTTCGCGGCCGCTGGCGGCCAGCTTGACCTGGCGGATGATGAACAGTGCCAGGGCCACCAGGCCGATGGCGAAGCTGGCGATCATCATCGTGGCGTTATCCGCGGCATGCTCGATGCTGGAAATGCCGTACACCAGGAACCCGAAGGCCAAGGCGGATAGCAGGACCGAAGCGGAATCCACCTTGATCTTGCGTGCACTGGAAGGGATCTTGAAGAAGATGGCGCCCAGTACCAGGACCGCCACGGCGATTGGCAGCATCAGGATGAAGATGTAGTGCCAGCCCAAGGCGTGCACGATGACCCCCGAGGCGGTAGGCCCGATAGCCGGGCCGACGCCGATGACGATCGAGTTCAGGCCCATGATGGTGCCGCGCTGGTGGACGGGCACCAGCGTCAAGGTGGTGGTCATCAGCAAGGGCAGGACGATGGCCGTGCCGACGGCCTGGATAACGCGTGCCAGCAGCAAGAAGCCGAAGCTCGGCGCCAGCACCGCGATGACGGTGCCGAGGATGAAGCTGATGATGGCGAAGAAGAACAGCGACCGGTGCGCGAAGCGCTGCAGCAGGAAACCGGTGGTGGGGATGACGACCGACAGGGTCAGCAGGAATCCGGTGGTGAGCCACTGGCCGGTGGACGCCGAAATGCCCATGTCCTGCATGATGCCGGGCAGCGCCACCGTGAGCACGGTTTCGTTCAGGATCATCATGAAAGCGGCCAGGGCCAGCGAGGCGATGATGCCTGTCAGGGTTTTGGCGGAGAGTTGCCCGGCGGGCGCCGCGCCTGGCTTGGCGCTGGTTCTAGGGGGATTTGTAGTCACGAAGTCTTCTTCCTGTGGAGTGTCAACCGCTAAATACTGTCACACTCTGCCACTTTTTCGTAAGCGAATCTGTCAGACTGTGACAGGAAACAATTTTGGTGGACGACGCCTGCGCAGCACAGGCAGTCCGGAGCATCGGAGAGCGCCATGGGGATTCGCGAGGAACGCAAAGAGGCAACGATCCAGTCCATCCGGGCAGCAACCCTGGATCTGGTGGAACTCCATGGCCTGGAATCGGTGACGGTGGGGCAGATCGCTGCCCGGGCCGGCATTTCCGAGCGGACCTTCTTCCGCTACTGCGAATCCAGGGAAGCGGCCATGGTGCCGGCGCAGCATGAATTGATCCAGGCCGTGACCGAATGCCCCATCGCTGACGGCTCCACGAGCGCGCAGATTTTCCGGCTGCTGGCCAACGAATGCCGCCGGATCCTTGTTGCCGAGATCCGCGGCAATGAATACCGCCGCATTTCCCGGTTGATTGCCACGGAGCCGAAGCTGCTATTGGCCATCACCCGGCAAGATCAAGCCTTCTGCGCTGCCACCTCGCAGGAGCTGCGCCGCCGCGGGCTGGTGCCGGCCATGCCCGCCTTGATGATTGGCGAAGCCTTGGCCGCCCTCTGGCGCGTGGCCTGGCAGAGCTTCGGCCAGGCGGAACGCGCCGGGGAGCCTGCAGATCCAGTTGAGCTCTTCGATGAGGCCATGGCGAATCTCGAAGCGCTGGCCGGCGGAAGAGCCGAATAGCGAATAACTCTGTTGAGTTATCGCTGATTAACTTAAATGTGACGAACTGCTTGCAGGTTGTCCAGCCCGGCATTTCGGTGAATAAACGGCGTTGCCGCGCGTATTTCCCGCTGCCGCAAAGTGTGGTGCAGAGCAAAATCAGGTAGATTTGGAACGTTGAGTTCAGGGCGGTAACACCGCTTCCGCACGACGTTCAGGGAGACGCCACACCTATGGCAAAGATTATTTACACCCACACCGACGAAGCGCCTATGCTGGCGACCCACTCGTTCCTGCCAATCGTGGAGGCCTTCGCCTCGACCGCCGGTGTGGAACTTGAGACCCGCGATATCTCGCTGGCTGGTCGCATCATCGCTACCTTCCCGGATTATGTCACCGAAGAGCAGCGCATCGGTGATGCTCTGGCAGAACTTGGCGACCTGGCCAAGACCCCGGATGCAAACATCATCAAGCTGCCGAACATCTCGGCTTCGATTCCGCAGCTGAAGGCTGCCATCGCCGAGCTGCAGGCTGCCGGCTACGCACTGCCTGACTACCCGGATAACCCGACCTCGGATGAAGAGACCGACGTCCGCGCACGCTACGACAAGATCAAGGGTTCGGCTGTGAACCCGGTCCTGCGCGAGGGCAACTCGGACCGCCGTGCACCACTGAGCGTGAAGAACTACGCTCGCAAGTACCCGCACTCCATGGGCGAGTGGGCCGCTGATTCGAAGACCAACGTGGCCACCATGGGCGTTGACGACTTCGCGGCCAACGAGAAGTCCGTAGTCATCGACGCGGACAAGAAGATCTCGATCCGCTTCGTCGGCGAAGACGGCGAAGTCAAGGTCCTGAAGAAGCCTTTCGACGTGCTGGCCGGCGAAGTCATCGACGGCACCGTCATGCACGCCGCGGCCCTGTCCGAGTTCCTGAAGAACTCCGTGGCCCGCGCCAAGGAAGAGGGCGTGCTGTTCTCGGCGCACCTGAAGGCCACCATGATGAAGGTCTCCGACCCGATCATCTTCGGCCACGTGGTGAAGGCCTACTTCTCCGAGCTGTTCGAAACCTACGGCGACGAGCTGGCAGCAGCCGGCCTGAACCCGAACAACGGCCTGGCAGCCATCCTCGGCGGCCTGGACGAGCTGTCCGACGAGGTGCGCGCCGGCGTCGAGAAGCTGATCGCCAAGGGCCTGGAAGAAGGCCCGGCAGTTGCCATGGTCGATTCCGACAAGGGCATCACCAACCTGCACGTTCCATCGGACGTGATTGTCGACGCTTCGATGCCGGCCATGATCCGCCTGGGCGGCAAGATGTGGGATGCCAAGGGCAACACCGCAGACACCCTGGCTGTGCTCCCGGATTCCTCCTACGCAGGCATCTACCAGGTCGCCATCGACGACTGCCGTGCCAACGGCGCGTTCGACCCGACCACCATGGGCACCGTGCCGAACGTCGGCCTGATGGCGCAGAAGGCCGAGGAGTACGGCTCGCACGACAAGACCTTCGAAATCGCTGGCAACGGCCACGTGCAGATCGTCGACGAGAATGATGCAGTGCTCATCGAGCACCAGGTCTTCGCTGGCGACATCTGGCGCGCCTGCCAGACCAAGGATGTAGCCATCCGCGACTGGGTGAAGCTGGCAGTGAACCGTGCCCGCGCCTCCCAGACCCCGGCTGTCTTCTGGCTCGATGAGAACCGCGCCCATGACGCAGTGCTGATCGCCAAGGTCAACGAGTACCTCAAGGAGCACGACACCGAGGGCCTGACCATCGAGATCCTGTCCCCGGTCGAAGCGACCCAGTACTCGATCGACCGCATCCGCAAGGGCGAGGACACCATCTCGGTGACCGGCAACGTGCTGCGCGACTACCTGACCGACCTGTTCCCGATCCTGGAACTGGGCACTTCGGCCAAGATGCTCTCGATCGTTCCGCTGCTGGCTGGCGGTGGCCTGTTCGAGACCGGTGCCGGCGGCTCGGCTCCGAAGCACGTGCAGCAGCTGGTGAACGAGAACCACCTGCGCTGGGATTCGCTGGGCGAGTTCATGGCACTGGGCGCTTCCTTCGAGCACCTGGCAGTGACCACCGGCAACGCCCGCGCCCAGGTGCTGGCCGATACCCTCGACGCTGCAACCGGCACCTTCCTGTTGGAAGACAAGTCGCCTAAGCGCAAGGTGGGCGAGCTGGATAACCGCGGCAGCCACTTCTACCTGGCCAAGTTCTGGGCTGAAGAGCTGTCAAAGCAGGACAAGGACGCAGAACTGGCCGAGGCCTTCTCCGCAGTTGCCAAGGCACTGGGCGAGAATGAAGAAGCCATCGTTGCCGAGCTGGCCGAGGTGCAGGGCAAGGCTGTCGAGCTGGGTGGCTACTACCGCCCAGACGAAGCCAAGACCGCAGCGGCCATGCGCCCAAGCGCAACCCTGAACAAGGCTCTTGAACTGCTGACCAAGTAGTCCCTGCAGCCAATCAGCTGGCCCCAATCCTCGTTGAGGATTGGGGCCAGCTGCTTTAACGCGCGATGAAGCCTCGGCCGTCAGTTCCTCGCTGGTTGTTCCACTAGCGCGGCAGCAACTTGCGATTTCCCGGTGATTCCTGAATTCCCTGGAGCTGACAGTGGACAGGTTAATTCCGTTATCAGGAAATT
Organism: Glutamicibacter sp. NPDC127525; assembly: GCF_042672105.1. Lineage (NCBI taxonomy): Bacteria > Bacillati > Actinomycetota > Actinomycetes > Micrococcales > Micrococcaceae > Glutamicibacter > Glutamicibacter sp. NPDC127525. The sequence continues at coordinate 132,219 of NZ_JBHXVN010000006.1, forward strand.
GCCCGGGCCATTAAGGCGAGGGGAGTAATTGCATGAATTCTGGCGGCAGGCCCGTATCCATAGGGCAAGTCGGAGGCAATGCGAGCTGGTTACCAACCGGCAAGTAGCAGTCGCTGGTACGGCAGTCAAGAATTCTAATGTAAATCGTACATTGCTTCCGTGTAAAAAGTTTCTAATATTCTCTAAATTTGCTCTTGTCAGAACTATGTTGAGTTAGTGTTATACGTGTCGGAACGAGTCACTCGTACCAACACGAAACATAGATAAGACGAAAATGAATGAGGTAATTTGATGTTGAGCGAACTTCTTGCAGCCTTGGTAGAACTTATCCGCAGCCTGGGTCTCTAAGCTTCAGACCTCGGTCATTGAATCGATGCCATTGATCGCCACTCGTGAAAATGAGTGGCGATCAATGAATTTAACACGGCAAATCAATGCCTTGCTTGAACGGATATGCCGGATCGGGAGTTCGACTTGCGGGGAGTATTCCTCAATGAATCCTTTTGGCAAAAGAATCCATTATTCAATATGTTTCGCGCTGCGCGACTACCTGGCAGACCTGCTCCCGATCGTGGAACTGGCCACCTCGGCCAAGATCCTGTCGATCGACCTGCTGCTGGCTCGCGTCGGCCTGTTCGAGACCGGCGCTGGCTACCAGGCGAAGTAATACGGCCGGTCCATGGAAACCGAAGTCCGCGATATCCTCACCAGGGCGGCTCGTCAGCCGCATATCGGCATGGCGTTGCTGACTGCGGTTCACGAGGTTGGCACTGTATAGGAGCTGCCGGTTCCAGTGGGTGATGACATTGCACGGTCGCTCGGTTGCGGGTAATCGTCGTCGACATAGAAGCCATCTCAGAGAACTTCTGGCCCCGCCGGAGGCGCGCGATATCGACCGGCTCGCGTCGCTCACGGGGGACGTTGTAATCACTTCAGGGACACTCGCCGAGCAGCTCTCTGGTGTGCGCAGGCTGCCGGATGGAGCCGTAAGATGGCGCTGGCGAGGAGCATTGAAGCAGTGCTCGGACAGTACCGGGGAATTTGTTCGGTGCTGCCTTTAGATGAGGCGGGGCGCAGTACTACGCGGACGTCCTGGAGGCGTACGAGGCCGCCGGATCGCCTGCTAGCTGCACCTAGGGCGCAGACTGTTCTCCATGATTCACCGCGGGCTTGCGCCACTCTTCGTAGTTTGATGCTCGTTGTTCTGTTCGGGAAGCGCGAGCGACACCAGAGCCTGCATGCGGCGTTGCGCAATACGGATTTCTTGCCGACGCCTAGTCCGCTCGTTAGCCAATATTGCATAGCGGAGAATATGTGCGGGAGAGCATAACCTGACGTAGGCCGATCTGAGCCTCGGCGACCGGGGATAGCGAGTCAATGCCAGAGGCAGCACCAGCAAGCAGCTGCAGAGCGACGAGGCGGCAAGGGCCGCAATGATCATTGCCGTCGTCATTTCGGTCCCCGCGTATTCATCACTCCCCAATAATGCGACAGTGAGGATCACCAGGAACGCAATGCTTGCGCCCAGAGGCACTAGCATCACTACCGCAGCCAGCCCAGAGCGATTCTGCGGCAACAACAACAGGACGCCGAAGGCGCAGGCAAGCAGCACCAGCAGCAAGAGCATGCTCCAGAGATCAACTATGGTCTCGACATAGCGGGCCTGGTCTGCGCCCAACACGTTTCGTGGAGTGGCAAACATAGTCACGGCAAACCCAATCAGCAGCAGGAGCGCGACCGCCTGTGATAGCACCAGCTTGGGCACCCGAATCGAGTCTCGCGGAGTGAAGTACCATCGGCGAAATGACACTTCAGTCGCACGAAGGTGCTTGGAGAGGAGCTCCGGAAGCTGATCTTGGACCGCCGAAAGTTGCTCGCTTGCTGATAGGCGGAAAGTTGATGCGACGTAGGCAAGTGTCTGCGAAAGGCACACAATGATCAAAGCGTCGGTCGCGTCTTCGGGCCCCGAAGAGCTCTTGGCCAGGAACGCGGCAACGTAGAGCAGCCCAAACATGGCTGACAGGCTCCCGCAGATCGCGGTGGAGAGGTACAGACGTTCACGTCTGCGAGTCTCTTCCCGCGCATCATGCGCGGAGTCTGCCAACGAGCGCGTGCTCAGCGCCAACGCAACTATCAATGTTGCCAAGATCGCCAACGCGGCAAGGACTGTGTCTTTCCGGATCTGCACAGCGTCGAGAACCATTGCCGGAGTGGTCTCGGCCGATTCCAAGCGAACCAGGGACCCCATGGCGAACGAAAGTATCACGAACGCCCCACATAAGATGCCGCCCAGGATCTGGATGTAGGTCCATTCGCGCAGTTGATTGGACAGTACTTTCTCGGGTTCCTGATCCCACAAGTTTGGCGCTCGGCGTTTCCTTGCCGAGCGGCGATATCCATGAAATTGAACTCTGCCATTCATGGACCTGATTTTGCCATGCGCCACGGACAAAATGGCCGGCAGACTAGAGACCCCGGCCGGCCTCCCACAAGTTGCCGGCGGTGCCGGTCAGCAAAGCGTTGAATTGCTTCCGCATTCGCCGAGGTCGCGAAGGCGCAGGACTGGAACGAGCAGGCCATCGTGGCTCGCCGAGGTCCAGACATAAGCGTCGACCTGGCTGGCTACTGCCGTCCGGACGAGGCTAAGACCTCGACCCTGATGCACCCGAACGTCAAGCTGAACAGGGCTCTGGAACTGCTGACCAAGTAGGTCGCAGCGTTGAACAGGCAGGCGTCGCCCAAAAATGGCGTCACCTGCCTGTTATAAGGGTTCTTCAACGGTCCGCGGGCGTTTCCGCCAGGACAGTTGGGAAGTTCGTGATGACCCCGGGGTCGGTGCGTTCGGCGGCCCGCGCAAGCAGCGCCGCCACGATCTGTCGGTCCCGCGCCGGATCACGCATGATCTTGCCCTTCTTATGGCAGAAGTCGCGGTAGACGATGACCAGCAGCGTCACCCCGTGCTGCGGAATCATCGCCGCCTTGCGGGCATCGTAGAGCGTGCGCTGTGGTCCGCGCAGCATGCCGGTGGAAGTTAACTTGTTGTCGAAGAACGGGACGGCTTCCGAATGCTGCCGCTCGTGGTACTCCACCACCAGGCCCAGCTCTTCGAAATAGCCATCAACCGGCAACGCCTTGCGTTTGCCGTTCTTCAGAGACGGATCGCCGCGCAGCCAGTCAAAGGTCTATTGTCCGGAACTGGGAGGCACTACTGACTCAGGTCGATAGCACGAGGGTGACGTCAAGCAGAGTTTGTCGCCTCAACCCAGTTTCGAGCCCGCTGCATTATTTATGCAGTTCTCTTTCCCAATTTCACCCGACCACTTCGAGCATTCTGAGGGGAAACCACGCGTATGCGGCGGTTCTTGCTGTGGAATGAAGTCCGTACCCGCAGCACAAAATCGAAAGTACGCCTCAAGTATTTTCCGTCGTACTAGCTGCCCGGTAGTTCCGCGCAACAGTGGACAGCAGAGAATCTGAAAAGGGCATGGGCAAGTTGTTGGCTGAAAGCCAATCGCAAGTCATCGTTGTGGCAAACCACTATCGGCCTCTGCTGCTATTTTGCGGAGGCTAGAGATCAGCCAGCGTTAGAATTGGGGCTGAACCGGTCAGGCCTGAGTCGTGCAGCATCTGTTTGGCTCTTTCTGCATCCTCGGTGAACATTACGACTGCTAGAGATTTTTCGGCGCGTGAAACGCAAACATAGAACAAGCGACGCGTACGATCGACGACCGAAGTCGATCCTTCGGCTTGATTCTGGAGATCCGTGTTTGATAGCTCTTTAAGTCCGAGATACTTCTCGTACGAGTAGAGATTGTATGGTCGTCCTTCTTCGTCATCTATGACAACGATGACTTTGTCGAATTCCGAACCTTTTGTGCCGTGCTGAGTCGAATAAGGTGAGCTGAGCTCGACATATTTGCGGTAGTTTCGGACCTCGCTGATCCTGCACTTCACCATGTCGGAAAGGACCGAACAAGTCGAATCAGATATCTCCACATCGATATGATCGTCGTCTGGATTCAAAAAAACAGCGAGGCGAGGGTCGGGTTTGAGTAAACCTTCAGAGGCTGCCAAAGTCAGAGCAGTTCCAATCGAGCCTGCGGCGTCTTCCTTAGCAATTTGTCGTAGTTGGCGAGCAGCATCCTGCCCCTTTGCGAGTGCTGCCTTTACCGAAGACGGAGGTAGGTCCTCAGCTAGTAACACGCCATGTTTGCGGATCGCGTCAATAGCTTTACCTTCATCGCCAGATTCCGCGTCGATGATTGGTAGTACTACCTGATCGAAAGCACGGAGCGGCCATGCTTTTCCCTCGGTAAAGTCTTCGCCAAGATTCGATTTATTGTCGTTGAATGCTGCATACAGGTTCTCGAAGCCAAGCCGACGTGCAGCCATCCGATGCATGATTGTCAGAATCTTCGTCTCGTCGTCCGGATTGCTTTGTGTCCAACACGCACCGGCCCCATTGTTGTCGAGCCATTCACGCGCACGTTCGAGATTGATTGTTCGGTCGGCGTCTGCAGGAAGGACGAAGAAGAACACTTCTCCTTCGTCCTGTTTTTCTTGCGATCGCCCAGGTGTCTGCACGAGTGAATCGCCGTCTGCGCGGACAGCATTCACAATTTCGAGTACTCGATTCGAACTCCGGAAGTTTTCTGGTTTTGGGACCTGAATCCACCCTTCTTCCAGCTCGATTGCACCCGCTCCTCGCTGATAAATCTGTTGCATCGGATCACCGAAGAAACCAAGGCTGACCGTGCCGTCTGATGATGAGTGAATATGCTTCAGACACTCCACGACGTTAGGAAAGGTGTCCTGGCTTTCGTCAACGAAGATGAATGGGAACTTCCTAGATGCAATCTTGGTTAGAAGAGGTCGAGTCATGAGGAGTTCGGGTACCAGGGCCACCACGTCTTCGTGACCAAGTATCCCGTTGCCGTAGTCGCTACCAGTGCTATAAACGAATCGAGAAACCTTAAAGACGCTTGCACGCTGAGACCGATACTTCGATAGCGTGGCGGCATCCTTCTCCTTCGTCTTGGCCTGAACTCGCGGCCCGTAATTCGCGATCTTCACTTCAAGATCGTTTATTTTACTCTCGATATGCGCAGTGACCCACTGCTTGATGTCCGTTTGAAATGGTTTGACCAAAGTCCAGAGAAAGCTATGGATGGTAGAGACCATCACTAAGGGATCGTTGCCGACGTCGGTGTGAATTTCGCGCGCGGCTACATCGGTGTAAGTGATACAAGCCACTTGTTGTGTTCGAGCCCTGAGCTCATGTCCTTGCTTGGCCACTACATGGGCAAGAGCTTTCACGAGCGACGTCGTTTTCCCTGAGCCCGCGCCCGCGACGACGACAAATGCTGGTCGCACTTCTTGATCTAAAGCCGCACGGATAGCCTCGTCAGCGTCAGTGTCAGGTTTGTCCACACGGGAGGTCATTCGCCAACCTCCGTTGTATTCGGCAGTTCTAGCAGATTCATCTTCGGGACGAGGCGTCGATGGAGCCAAAGTAGTCCGTCAACTATGTAAGTCGGAGAAGTCCATGCTTGATCACTTCTGGCAATTAGTTCTAGCGCAAACCTTGTTTTGTCAAAAGCCTTCGAATTCACCTTCTTGAAAATCTTTTCGTGAATCGCGCTGAGATCGAGGTCTTCCGATTTGCGGATTTTGAGACCGAGATCCGTCTGATCGGAATGTTGCGACCACTCAAGGTTCTGTAACGCGAATGCTTCTTCGAGCGTTCGACCTGCGAGCGGCTCCTCGACATTGTTCCATGATGTTAGTTGACGAGTTTGATAGGCGACGCGCACGCAATCGTCGTCTGGGACTTTTGCAGAATCTGGGAGATCAAGAAGTTCAGAAACTACGGTGACTTTTGGCAACCATTGCCTCAGTGTCTCATTACTGGTTATGGCACCCTCGAAGGTCGTGATGCATGATTTTCCAGGTTGTTGCGTCGATGGAATCTCATCCGCATTTTCAACGTTTTCATCATCTTCAGCCTTGGTCTTGCCTGGCGTTCTTGGCGCAGTGCTGTCGATGTCGGTGATTACCAAAGTCGGTATCTCAAGAAAAGCGACTAGCTTTTCAAACTTATGAGCAAAGGCTCCTCCAACTTCGAGGATGGTGAGATGGCATCTCCGTAGGTCTTTTACATCCTTCTCAATAATGAGCGGTAATAGTAGTCTTTCGACGTTTCCCTCGACGAGTACGACGCCGTCTGAAAAGAAAAGATCACAATGTGTCAATTTCAGATACCGCTGAAGGAAATTTCGCGTTGGCTCTTCCTCGGTGTCATAGAACGTCGACAGATCCTTCACTTCAGTACGGAGCGCAGACGCGCCCTTCGACTTGCGAGAGAAGTATCTAATCGGCTTGAAACCGCTTTCGTAGAGAACGTGTGAAGAATGCGTTGTAATAACCAGTTGTGAATGGAACGCCTGGTGATCGCTTTTGACGAGATCAAAGATTTGATTCACGAACACTTGCTGTAATTGAGCGTGCAAGTGTGCTTCCGGTTCTTCAATCATGATCAGGTGCACTGGTGGCCGTTGTGCTTCATCATCAATCCACCGTTGGTGAAAATCAAGGATCTCCACAACCATGTATATGAGGTTTTTCAATCCGAGTCCGTTGTACTGGTCAGGCAACGTCATTGCTGATGGTTCCCCCGGAGTACCATCAGCGGTCGGTAGCGCATAATGAACCCGTGCATTCGAACTCAAAATACTTTGTGCATCGAGGGTCGCTTTGACGATCAGATCAGGATTCGCGAGACCGGGGTAGCCCAACCTCTTAAGGCTCTCAAGCGTAGGTTTGAAAACTTCGGCAAAGTGCGTGTTGAGTGACTGCTCAGAATTGGCGATTGCATTCACCGTCGTCAGGTCGAGCTCGTGCTTCTCGAGGTTTCGCTCGTAGAAGCGACTAAGTCGGGTTGACAGATCCTCGTGGCGACCAGGTCCACTCGAATCAGAAAGATGGCGTTGCGCATCAAGAAAGTCCACGCGGATTAACGAACTGACTAGTCCTTCGCCGTCTTTTGCGGACTCGATGCGGAATGGCCGATAGTCCCCGGCAGGCACACCATCCGAGTCGCACTTCGCGGCATCGAGAACGGAGTACTTGATTTCGTATTCCTGAGTCAGAGTTCGCTGAAGGTAGTCAGTTAGATCTGTCGGCCACATCGACTTGGCGTTTTTGTCCCCACCGTCATCATTAATCACCTGTGACTCAACATAGTTTGCGAGCAACCGGGCTGGATCTCGTGGTTGGTAAGACAAGCGTATGCCAACGGGCTTACCATTCCAGTCGAGACTAGGCAGAATTCCCAATACGCGATGGAGGTTTAGATCATCAACTTCGAACCATAGATCGAGTACTATATGTGGCAAGTCGTCGGCAGCATCTGCGGAGTTAGGGTCAATGGCGTTTAATGCGTTCCAGCAATCCGCGCTAAAGTCGAAGACTCGAAATTTATGCTTGCTGGGATTTAAGAACAAGCGAAATATTTGGGTCGCTGAAGTCTTCCCGCTGTTGTTTGCTCCAACAAAAATGGACTCTGTTTCTTCTAGATCCACTCGGACGCTTTTCAGACGTCGAAAGTTTTCGACTCTAAATGTCTTCAAAAACAAACTGCACCTCGACTCTGTGTGTCTCTGATGTTACCCCGAGCGGTCGTATTTGTCTGAGAATCCCTTGAAAGGGGCATGTACACTACGTCGGATAACACCATTCTGGTCGTACGCACACGAATCCGTAGTGAATCCTTATCTTTCTTTCCAACACCGCCAATTTGGACCAAACTCTTGCACTTCCGCATCACATCTGAGGCAGCCATCGTAGCCTGATGATCCACGGGGTGAGGTACCGACCTGATTCCAGTAGGTACCGTCGCTGCCGTCACTCTGGGAACCTGCATCCACCCAAAGTGGCACATGCCGCCATGAAGGAATCCGGTCCCGGCAAGTTGCCGTTTAGGCACCTGTTGGCGTTCACTCGTATAGTCTGTCTCTACATCGTCAAGTAATTCCTTGATTCTCCTTACCCGTTTGGCTCCGGCCGTTGCAGGAGGCGGTGCATCTGTGGAGTCCTGACGAGAACGAAATCGAACACATGCTGTTTAACAGTCAGCGATGCACTCGATGTATTGCGTAGTAATCTTGATTGTTCGATCAACATTCCAGAAAACTAAAGCCGGGATTTTAACTTGCCCGAGTATGAGCGTTGAGCTTAGGTCACCCTTTTCGAGTCTTGACGGTCGAAGGCATTGCTTAATGGTTGCTAATGTACTCGTCCATCAGCTCTCAGCAGTGTGGACGAGTGTTAAGTCGATCTCCTACTGTTCAAACGCGTCGCCCGTGTCCTCTTGATACGTCGGTAATTGCAGATATAGAAAGATCGGTTTGGTTCCCGCAGTTGGGCACCCTGGACCTGTTCGTGTGTAGGTCGGGTAGACCGTTGGACGACTAGTCCGGATAGGACGTGCATCGCCAACTAGCAGTTGTCGCGATATGTTCACGTGCTTCTTCATCGTTCAAGGAGGTGCACTTTTCAGTCGGTGACACATCGTGTCACATCGCCCCGGCGAAAAGGCGTGAGCGGCCGCCATCCAATTGCCACGGTTTTACTGCCGCAGGCTTGGCTCCATGCGCCGTCGCTCGTCAGCTGGCTGTGGCGAAGGCGCACCACCTTGGCTCGGGTTGGCACCGTGGCAAAGCCGCTGATTTCATTAGTCGCCGAAAGGAAGCAGAAGAAACCGAAGCGATGATCAATCCGAATCGCAGGAGCAGGTCAGGAGGAGCACGGTGCGCGTTCACGGGAGCTTCACTGCTCTAGTATTGCCGTTGGCAATGAAGTTGGACGGCCATGCCCCGCAACCCAAGACCTCGGCCGGGGCCTAGCGGTTCCCGCGGCGGCGACCTTGGTGGCCGCAATGACGGACATGCTGATTTCCCACTCCACGATTCACGTCCCCTCCCTACGTGGGCAGAGAAAGGTCGCCTGTTCCAGATTGTCTGGGGAGCCACAGACGGGAGCACCAGACCACTGATCTTCATGGGACTTAGCGCCCCAGGGTCACCTCTACCGCCACGGTGCTTCTCTGGGGGCGGATGCTCGTCGGCGCTGGCGTGCTTCGTCAAGGCTGATGCTGCGCGGTAGCAGGGGCGAGAGCATGACACAATGCGTGGCTGCTGACGGTGTTCCGGTTCGCTCGCGTCATCGTCACAGTATTGCAACCGCTAGCCTATTCCTGAGCTGCATTCCCGTCCGGATGACAGGATTCAGCGTCCGAACGACGATCATCCTACAGCCCCCGCCCGGCTTCCCAGAGATTGTCCGAGGTGCCGGTTAGCAGCGAATTCAGCGAGACGGCTTGAGCATCGGTGAAGGAAGCAATGTAATCGACGATGGCCCGGGCTTGGCCCAGCCTTTGGATCTCTTGCGGGCCGGACTGCGAGAACAGCTCTGGGGTGCTCTCGCGCAGCTGGCGGTATTCCTCGGTGGTAGCTTCCACCGAGTCCAGCAACCGTCGCGGTGCACGCCCTGCATCCTCCGGATCATTGAGCCAGGTGTTGAAGCCTTCTGCCAGGGAACGGATAATTCGCGTTTGCCCGCGCTGGTATACCGCCAGGTCTGAACGATCCAAGACGAAGCGGGCATGGACGAACTTGAGTACTACGACGTCATGCCACGCTTCATCGCTCAAGCGGATATGGCCGCTGCGCACATTAGGCGTGCGTTCAACGGTGATGGATTCCTGCAAGCGGTCAATCCATCGCCGCGTGAAGGCGGTAACCGCGCGGTCTGCCTGCAGGCCGCCGTCGTAGGGAACCGCGAGCAAGCCATCGACGAGGTCATGGCCGACCCGTTGCACCGAGGCGCGGAATGCTTCAGGATTGGCAATCCAGGGATCCTTGGCCAGGACATGGCGCCACGTAATTTCCAGTGCATGGCCCGGCTGCCGTTGGTCCAGTTCTGGAGCCTTCAGGGCTTGGAAGCGGACGGAGTTGTCCAGCCACGCTCGCAGTTCAGCGGAGACGCTGGTGTATTGCAGAATGCCGGCTCGATAGAAATCATCGAGGTCATGAACCGCGTAGGCGATATCGTCTGCGATATCCATAACCGAGCTTTCCAGCGTCTGCTGGTATTTTCCGATGCCCGGGAAGACCGAAAGGACATCGTCCATTTCCACGGCCTCGATATCGTAGGCCGAATACTTCATGGCGCCAGCAGCCGGATTCGCACCGACGCCGCGGGGGAGCAGCTCCGGAGCGACCGGGGCCTGGCTGCGCCATTCATTGCGCGTCCAGGGGTATTTGAGCACAGCCGCGCGAACCGCGCGAGTCAGGTTCATGCCACGCGGTGTGGCATCGCAGCTATCGAGGGCGGTGAGGATCCGGAAGGTCTGCGCGTTGCCTTCGAATCCATCAGGAAGCCCCAAGGTATCGCGGGCAACCCGGTCGAGTTCCTGCTCTCCCAGATGGCCGAAGGGCGGGTGGCCCAGATCGTGGGCCGCTGCCGCCGCCTGGACGACTACCGGGTCGCACCCTCCCAAATCGGAGATAAGTCGCCTAGTCGGTTCGTCACTCCTTCTGAGGCTGATCGCGATGGAACGCGCCACAGCGGAGACCTTGAGCGAATGGGTCAAGCGGTTATGGACCAAGGTCCCTGAACCAGCCTGGGGAATCACCTGCGTCACCGAGGACAAGCGGGAGAAATATGGGGAGAAGCGGATGCGCTCAATATCAATGCGGAACTCATCTTCACCGGTGCGATTCCGCTCGAAGATAGCGCGGTCGCGGCCGCCAGTTTGATGCGTCTGTGCTCTAGTTTCCATCGTATGAACTAGCCTAGGCGAAAGGTCGCGAGATACCACGGGATTGTCATGCGAGTTCTTTAGCGGAACTGCCTCTACCACCAATCCTATCCGCGGGTTCCTACTGAAATAAGGCGCCTAATGAGGGCAATAAGATCAGCGAACGAGATTCAGTGGTGTCCGACCCGAAGAAAGCAACTGAACCTGTCGAATTGCTAGTTCTGAAACCAATTCCACGAACTGTCCTGTATCACCAGCCATATGCGGGGTGATGATGCATCCCGGGGCGTTCCACAGTGCGTGGCCAACAGGCAGCGGTTCTGGGTCGGTAACGTCCAATGCGGCACGCAGTCGCCCGGACTCCAGCTCTTTAATCAGAGCTGCCGTGGCAATGATTGGTCCTCGCCCAACATTGACCAATAGAGCACCGTCGCGCATCCGATCCATGAACTCCTTGTTAATCAGTCCTTGGGTTTGGGGCGTGTGGGGCAAAGCGCAGATGACTATATCCGCTGATGGCAATAGTTGATGCACGTTTTCAAAGGAGACAACGTCGATCTCGCAGTTAAGGGTGCGCGAGCTGCTGGCAACTCCCGTGATCTGTGCAGGCTTGAATGGCTTGAGTCGTTCGATAATGGCTGTGCCCACGCCTCCAACGCCAAGTACTACAACATTCGATCCGTGCAGTGATGAGGTCCAAAGCCGCGACCAGGATTCTTCCTTCTGGAGCAGATAAGCCCTGGGAAGTTCGCGCAGTGAAGCAAGAATCAATGCCAGGCAATGCTCCGCAGTTGAGTCTTCAACCGCGCCCTTGGAGTTTGAAAGCGCCACATCCTCGGGCAAATGATCCAGCACCCATTCGTAGCCGATGGATAGCAGATGGACGTGCTTCAATCCAGCAATTCTGCCCACCCGCGTTCGGTGCGATGGATCCAGCGGTCGCTCGGTAACAAGGACGTCGGCTGCTGGCGGCTCGCCATCATTGATATTCCACAAGACGGGTTCGACCCCGGGAACCTGCATGCTGTCGACCAAGCTCTGCCACGGAACTAATACACGCAAACCATGAATCCAATCTTGAGATGAGATATTGCCGGGGTGGCCCGGGCTTTGAATTCCACCGTACCAAGGTGCTGAATGAAATGATCAGTTCCGTGTCCAACCTGATTTAGAAAGCGGAGCAGTTCACGGAATCATTTTCCTGAGAACTTGGCCCTCCGTCTAAACTGGCGATATGACTCAGAGTGTGAAGAAAACTCAACAGGCCGGACTGGGTATGACTACAGGAACAATGTTCATCGCGTGGACCTTGGGCCTTGTCGGAGTAATCATGCTGATTCTTGGAGGAGCGACTGCAGCGGCGCTGCTTATTCTCGCGGCAGCGATCCTGCAAGCTGGAGCAATGATCACCGAAGCGATTTACCGTTCCAGAAGCTAGCGCTCAGCAGCATCGTCCGCGTAGTGCTGTACCGGACCAAGGATCAGCCATCTGTATCCTGCTCAAGTTCTGCAATGAACCGTGCCAAGCGGGCAGTTCTCGTTTTCTCTGTTCGGGCGATCATCAGCTGATGCAGTATGTGATAGCGCGGTTGGGATTTCAAAGCAGCAAAGTTCTTGGCCGCCACGGTCGAGCGATCCAGCGCTTCTTGCAGATCTGGAGGAACCTGGGCGGTCGCCTGGCCCTGGTAGGCACGCTCCCACCGTCCATCTTCCTTGGCTTTCTCGATTTCCGCGAAGCCCCGTGGACGCATGCGTCCTTGGTCGATCAATTCTTGGGCGAATTCAGTGTTTTTCTGTGACCAGACAGAGGTCTTTCGGCGGGGAGTGTAGCGCTGGAGGAAGGTCGTCTCATCGCGTTTGAGGCGGATGGCATCGATCCATCCGCTGCAGAGCGCCTCGGGCAAGGCTTGTGCGACAGTGAGCGAGGTTGGGGAAGTCGTTCCCTTCTTTGCCACTACCAGCCAAACGCCATCGCTGGTTTCTTCGTGCTCGTCGAGCCAAGCGCGCCAAGCGGTGACATCAGGAAGAATCAAAGCATCTTGAGGATCCATGCAACCTATCCTGCACCTCGTTGCCAGTAGTTGCTAGAGCCTCGACCGTCCGTCGGGATGATTCCTGCCATTGCTTATCCGGTGGATTGCGGCCGGGGCTGGAGCCATTGGCGCCATTTCCCGTGATCGGGTACGTCGAAACCCTCCAGTCTCCGGCCGTCTCCGGGGATGTCAACACGCCGGCCATCGCCGACGGGGACCTGCTGCTCGTGGCATCCGGATCCGGAACCAACACGGGCGTGGTCCAGAGCGTCCGCACCGCCCAGCGGGTCGGTGCCCGGATCGCGGCCATCACCACCGATCCATCCAGCCCCATCGGGTCGGCCGCTCACGTTCTCGTGGAAGTCCCGGCCGCCGGGAAAACTGACCACGGATCGTCCATCACCCGCCAATACTCCGGCAGCCAGTTCGAGCAGGCGCTGTTCCTGATCACCGAAATCGTGTTCCACGCGCTCTGGAGCGCGGAAGACGCCACCGCGCAGCAGCTGTGGCAGCGCCACGCGAATCTGGAGTAGACCGGCGCCTTGGCGCCAGTATCAACCCACCATCAATAGCCCCGGAAAGGGAACATCATGAAAATCCAAGTTGTCATCGATCTGCTCAGCACTGCCGAAGCGCTGGAGCTGGCTGGAAAAGTCGCCCCGTATGTCGACATCATCGAGCTGGGCACCCCACTGATCAAGGCCGAAGGGCTGTCGGTGATCACCGCCATCAAGCAGGCCCACCCGGACAAGACCGTCTTCGCGGATATGAAGACCATGGACGCCGGGGAACTGGAAGCGGATATCGCCTTCGCCGCTGGCGCGGATCTGGTCTCCATTCTCGGGGCCGCCGACAATTCCACGATCTCCGGCGCGGTCAAGGCCGCCACCGAGCGCGGCAAGGGCATCGTCGTGGATCTGATCGGCATCGCTGACAAGCCAGCCCGTGCCCGGGAGGTTGCTGCGCTGGGTGTCCAATTCGTCGAATTCCATGCGGGCCTGGACGAGCAGGCGCAGCCAGGCTACGACTTGGATGTGCTGCTGAGCGCAGGCACGGCATCCCAGGTGCCGTTCTCGGTGGCTGGAGGTGTCAGTATCAGCACGATCGCCGACGTCCAGAAGTCCGGCGCGCAGGTAGCCGTGGCCGGCGGTGCCATCTACTCCGCCGCCGACCCGGCACAGGCAGCCAAGGAACTGCAGGCCGCACTGGTCTTGACGCCGTTCCCCGTGGGGTTGTGAAACGATCTGACGGAGCAAGGCCACTGTTCCCGGTGTGGGGCCGACGATGCTCATGGTGGCGAGGCCAGGCGCTGTAGCTCCGTGGGACATGAAGACCCCCGTGCACGATGGTGAATGCGGTAACCCGCATCCTGCCGGAGGTTTTCTTCATTCTCTAGTATCAACAATGTCCCGGGGAACTACAGTTAGCAGGACCTTGGCCAACGACTGCTCGTACAGTTCTGGGAAAGCCTGGCTCCAGGCTTTGCCCCTGTCAGTCAGAGCCATTGGCGACCCCACCGAGAGTAGTCAATAATCGACATCGTGCACATGGGGATGCGGGCGCGAAAGCGTTAGTCGGAGGGCGCTAGAGCAATCCAGAGCCCGGGGCAATATCCCGGACTTGGAGTGCAGGAAAGAGCTCCGGAGACTAGTAGAGCTTGTTGGCGCCGCCATCTGCCATGAGGGTCTGGCCAGTGACGTACTTGGCGTCATCCGAGAGCAGGAAAGCAACCACCGGTGCGACGTCGGCTTCCGGATCGCCGAAGCGGCCCAGCGGCACCTTGGCCAGCGACTGGTTGTACAGGTCCGGGAAGGCCTCGCTCCAGGCCTTGACGCCGTCGGTCAGCGCCATGGGGGAGACCACGTTGACGCGGATGTTGTCGGCGGCCCATTCGTTGGCGGTCACGCGGGACAGGCCGCGGATGGCTTCCTTGGCCGAAGCGTAGGCGGCCTGGGTCGGCTGGCCGACCATGGCCGAGCCGGAGCCGAAGTTCACAATCGAGCCGCCATTGTCCTTCAGGTGCGGGTAGGCGGCGAGCATGAACTGGCGGGTTGCTACGAAGCCGGTGTTGAAGGACAGATCCCAGGCAGCCTGGTCCAGATCGGTGAACGGTGCCTGGCGCGAAGCGTGGGCGTTGTTCACCAGGCCGTTCAGTCCGCCGAAGTTCTCCACGGCTGCGGCTACTGCAGCATCTGCGGTTTCCTGCTTGCTGACATCGCCGGCGATGAAGATCACCGAGTCGCCGAATTCTTCTGCCAGCGCGGTACCGGCCTCGGCATTCAGATCCACATCCACGACCTTGGCTCCGCGGCGAGCCAGGACTCGCGAGATTGCTCCGCCAATGCCGGATGCGCCACCGGTGACAATGACGACCTTGTTCTCAAGCTGCATGAAATTCTCCCTTCGGCGGTACCGGAACCGCCATGGTCCAGGCGCCGATTACCCGACGTCATTCCGGAGTCTACCGCAGCACGAAGCGCTCGGGGAGCGCAGTCCCAGCGGAAGATTATCCTTGATTGACTAGCGGAAATGGTGCTCACCTGCTATCGGATTCTCCAGCTTCCTCGTTCAACTGGGCGATGAAACGGGCAATACGAGCAGCTCTGGTTTTCTTCGTCTTGGCGATCATCAATTGGTGGAGAATGTGATGGCGCGGCTGGGACTTCAGCGCCTCATAAGCAGCCTGGGCCGCCGGCTCGGCATCCAGCGCACGTTGCAGGTCCTCAGGAACCTGGGCCGTTGCCTGCCCCTGGTGAGCGCGATCCCACCGGCCGTCGACTTTCATCTTGTCGTTTTCTTCCTGTCCGCGCGGACGCATCCTTCCCTGGGTGACCAGATTTTCGGCGAGTTGCGAATTCTTTTTATCGCAAGATTCTCTCAATCAAGTCTAAAATGAAGCGATCAAGACAATTATTAGCAAGACCAGCGAAAACACCGCAGCGCAGATCCCGCATCCCAACGTCTGACTAGTCGATTCGGCATTTCCATCCCAAGGACTCGGTCCAGCCACTATGGTCTTATGCAGCGCTGGATCCATCAACTCGCGTTCTTGGTTATTCGCGATCTCCTCGATAATTGACTCTACTGACGACAACCCAAATCTCGAAGTCAACACCGCAGCATGATGCAAAAGTTCCGAACTAGTTCCCTCGTTGACACAAGAGTGGCCCGATAACTGACCTACTCCGACGTTGAAGAACGCTTTTCTGCCTGCCTTGTCTTTAAACAGAAGCATGGGAACATCGCACGTGGGGCAGCGTGCATTCGGAGAAGTGACGTCGACAGGCCAATTATCAAGCACCCGGTCGTCTGTCCAGTATTGTGCCGTTGATCTCGTCTCCAACATCGACTTTTGACCAGAAAGTTCACTTCTGGCAAATTCGATGCAAGGGTGTTTAGGCCACGGTTTGCCCAGCGCATCAAAATAGGCGCAGCCACCGTTTCTATCCCGAAAGAACCAAACTGATGCCCCGCAAACAGGACATTTGGCATTGCGGGTCTCACTAGAGACTGGCCACGCAACAAGCCCTAACCGGCGCGCCCACAAATCAACGCTCGGCAATTTCACCCTCGGCTGCATATCGCGGAAATACAACGGACGCGAATTCAAAGCTTTATAACGCCCTCCGCTGCCACGTTTGACATTATGGGACGATACATAATGCAGTCTCCCATTTTTACCTCGCCGCATATGACCTTTGCGCCTGTATGTTGCCATCTACACACTCACATTTAGATCGTTAAAGCCTTGGTCAGCACCCGAGGTGCTTCGCCGCCACCTCTGTCGCGCAGAACGCCCTCGCTTCGTCCGACTTGAGCGGGAGAAGTTCACGGATGTGCGACCAGGTAAATTCTTGCCACGGTGTCGCAAGAAACTGTTTGCCGGACTCGGCGGGACCTCGCGCTAATACCTATCTGTCAATCAGACGTCCCATTCGTCGGTCCGTGGCAACGATCACTGCGGTGGCGTACTGCGCTATCGCAGCCCGGGAATCCTCGACAATATCAGCGGCTGCAGTTAGTCCGCCGGGCTGGTGACAGGATGCAGGTCGTGCTTAGCGAGCATCGAGGCTTCTTTTCCAAGGCCGACGAAAGCGTTCAGTGCCGCCGCGATCGCATCGCGGCGCTCACCTATGAACCCCTCGAACTCGCCAGCGTCGGCGCCCCAGGAATCGAAGTACACGAGTTGTGCTTCCATCCGCTCGGCCGGGTAGTTCGCTCGGTATGTGGTTGGAGTCTTGTCGCTAATCTGCTTGTTCGTTTGCGATCCGATAAAAGCGTAGTTCGCAATATCGTTGATCTCCGAATCATTTAGGTCTCGCCGTTCCCGTCTGAGGTATGCCTTCGGGAAGATGTGATGGAACTCGATCTTATCCGCACTGTTCGCATGCTTGGGGCTGATGTGCAGCGAAGTGGCCCAGTCCTCTGCGCCCTGCTCGGCAAACAACAGAAACATGGTCTTGAAGATGCCGCTGCGGGTGTTGCGTCCGACGAGGTCGTTGGGCATGAAGTCAAGGCGGCCGAACTGCTGCTCGAGGCGCTGCAGCAACTCGGCGGCACCAGCGCCATTGCGAAGGATTGCCAGATCTTGATCGAGCACCGATTCCGACGAGCCACGGGAGTATCGTCCCTTTGCGTTCGCGATCAAGAACCAGGTGCGAAAGGCAGCGGCCTCTTCTGGGTCAATGCGCAGGTCGCGACGGTCGGCCCAGTACGCCGTCGTGATCAGCAACAGCGGTGAGGACAGCAGCGTGCGGCTGTTGATGTGAAGGTTCTTCACCACGAAATCGACCGCGAAGTCGAACACTCGCTGAGTTCTTGCCCACCCCTGTTCGAGGCGGTCCTTGCTTAGTGAACCCACGGTCAAGAACTTCGACTGCCCGGTAATCACGGCTATCAATGCGCGCAGGTGAACGCCTAGATCTAGGTCGAACCCAAGGTCGCGCACGCGATTCTGGTACTGAGTGAACAGACTCAACGAACCCTTCCAACGGGCAGTGATCTGGGCCAGAGCCAGATCCGAGCCACGGAGTTTCGCACCGAGTGAATTCACGCGGACGAAAATCTCGGTTACTTCCTCGTAGGACTTCTCCCGCTCCAGAATCTCGGCGCGGTACACGTAGTCTCTGACGCTGCGTAGTTGTTTCAAGCGTTCTGAATAGCGCGCATAGCGGGGATCGTCGAAACCAGTGACGCCCGCTGACGTGAAGAGCTCCGCATCTGTCTTGGAAAAAACATCAGTCACCTTGACCCAGTTCGGCAGAGAGCCGATCGCCTTATTCCACACGTGGAAAGCCCGCTTGTTGACCCGCTCCTTCGGATCGAGGTCTGCCTCATCATCGCCGCCAAGGTCGTCATCGCTTTCCACATCCTCGTTGACCTCGGTAATGAACGTCAGCTCGTCAGGATGGTCAAGGTTGAACAGAATCTCCACCGGCGTCTTGCGACCCTTAACGTGCACGGGTTCGCCACGAAGTATCGACGACAAGGACGTCAATCTCTGCTGACCGTCAAGCAGGAGCAGGGATGCTGCATCATCCCGGTTCGCAGCGACAGCAAATGCCCGGGTTTCGACATCGGAGTCTTGTGGGGCCTTCCACGCAAGGATGATACCCGATGGATAACCCCGGTAGAGCGAGTCCAGTAGGTCTCGAACTTTGACTTGCGTCCACACGTACTGGCGCTGCATCTCAGGTAGTTGCAGCTCCCCGGACTCGATCATGTCAACGAGTGTGCTGACCTTGTACTCTGCCTTACTCATGTGGCGTTCCTTTCCTCTGATATCGGCGTTGGCCCGTGATGCTACCCAAACTATCTGGTGGCGTTGTCGTCGATGGCGACCACAGTGTCGTAGAGGCCGTAGTGCCGCAGCCCCTTGTGCGACTCGAGGCCGGTGTAGGACAGGGACGAGTCTTCGTAGCGCCGGAAGGCGAAGACTGCCTGGTTCATATGGGTCGCGTTGAAGACGCCCAGATTCACGAGCAGATGGAAATCGTCGACGGTCAGCCCGGTGACGGTGCGGAACAAGCTCGGTTCAAGCTTGGTGATTACGTCCTGAAGGGTGTTCTCTCGGAAGTCTGTCAGGTACATGAACGCCGGGATTCGGGTGGCGAACTTGATTAGTTTGTCCTGTATCTGCTTCCGCTTGGACTTGTATTCCTTCTCCTCCGCTGTCAGTTCCTTCTTCTCCGCAGGAGTGATGTCGTCACGCTTCTCCTTCTTGGCCCTCTTCACGGCGTCGCTCTTGTTCACTACGGTCTCGAAGATGTCGTTGCCGAGCGCACGGAAGCCTTCGATGTTCATGATGGCATTCAGGGCATCCGGGGTATTCATGATCTTGCGCAGGGTGTCGTTGTCGACGTTGACGAGGATCGCGGACTCCCACTTGCGGGCAAGAAGCGTCGCCGACGTGCCCGACATCGCGATGTCGAGGATGCCGCCGGCATCGACCTGGGTCATGTTCGACCCGTCGTAGGCCAACACGGGGAGGAACTTCACGAGCTCCTCAACCGCCTGCTCCGGGTTCGGGGTCTCCGGTGACAGGCCTGCACCGTAGTCGGCGATCTGCCGCAGCGCGCGGGTTGGCGCGAAGTCGAACACGAAACACACGGGCTTGAGGACGGCTTCGGCGCTCGGGTTATCTCCGTCGGGGTTCTTGATCGACCACGGTGACTGCACGCGGAATGCTGCCTGGAAGTAGGTCTCGGGCGAGTTGAGGTTGCGCAGCATCAGGATCGAAGACCATTGCTTGACTGTGACACCCGTGGTGAGCTTGCCACACGACAGCGTGATCGTCTTCGTGTCGTGGCCGTCGCCGATCGCAGCCCGCACCGGTGGAAGAGCATCTAGTCCGATGCCCGCGCCGGTGCCAGCGACGACGAGGACCTGGTAGTCGTGCCAGAACACGTTCTGCTTCTCCGCGAGCAGGTTCGCCATCGCCTGGCACGCTGCAACGTTGGGCAGGAACCAGAACGAGTGCTGCAGGTATGGCAGGACTCGAACATCGGAGTATGGGAATGGCGGGCGGGTGCCAATTCGCATGGCGTCGACCTGTGTGGGCAGGTGGGCGCCGCGGATGAGATCGAGCCACTTCTGAACGTCGGTCTTGTGCGTGAACTCGGTGTCCTTGCCGATGCCCTTTGCCTCGAAAAACTCGTTCAGGTCGAACTCGTCGAACTCCCCCTGGTTCGCGACGGCGATCAACTCGTCAGGCATCTGGTAGGTGAACAGGCGCATCTCCGGGAGTGCCCCGTACGGGTTCCACGCGTCCGGATGCGCGACTGCGTACTCGGCCTTGGCACGCTGCTCGTCGGTGTAGGTCCAGTTGAAGATTTGCTCCTCGATGAACTCACCGGTTGCCAGCGCCTTGAACGGCGTGCCAGACAGGTATAAGTAGGCGCGAGTGGTGATCGGCAGGAAGTCGTCCTCGTCATTGCCGAGCTCGTCAAGCTCTTCATCGAAGGCCACGAGGCCGTCGTTGTACTCGGCGGCAAGTTCTTTCTGCTTGACTTTCTCGTCCTCGCCCTCGAACAGCTCCTTTGCGGACTCTCGCCAAGCACCGAAGTGGTACTCGTCGAAGATCACGAGGTCCCAGTTGGTGGTGTGGACCCACTCATTCTTCGCCTTGATGAGCCCGGTTTTCCGGTCCCGCCCGAGCAGGTCCTGGAACGATCCGAAGTAGACCAGCGGACGGGTCTTGTCGGCATCGTCCGGGCTACCCCCGGTCGCTGAGGAGAAGTACTGCCAGCCGTCGAAGTCGGCGTGCGACTCCAGATCAGTCTGCCAGGCGTCCTCAACGGCGGGCTTGAAGGTCACCACGAGGACCCTCTTCGCCCCGAGCCGCTTCGAGAGCTGATAGGAGGCGAAGGTCTTCCCGAAGCGCATCTTGGCGTTCCACAGGTACCGCGGTACTGCGTGAGAATCCTCGGACCAGATCGACTCGAAGTAGCCTTGTGTCTTCTCGACTGCGCTGACCTGCTCCGGACGCATCGGGAAAGTCTCATGATGGGTGCCGCTGAGTTTGACGCCGGTGCGTAGCTCGGTGATCACCGTGCGTACATCGTCCGCGGTGCACCGCATCCACTCTCGCGCTGAGCCGAAGACCGGGTTCTCAAAGCCCTTGTCGATCAGCCTTTGACGCACATCAGAATCACGGAACAGCGACCCGTCGTCACGTTCGGCGAGTTCATCAACGTGCAGCGTGTAGGCCTGCTGCATCTGCCCCTGCGACTCGCGGATGCGCGCGTTCACGTCCGTCTTCGTCGTCTGGCCTACCTTGAGAAGCCCCGCGTAGCCGACTGGTGGGTCGTTCGGCGACCATGCGTAGATGCGCAGTCTCGCTTCGGGCTTCTTTGGGAGAAGCTCATCAATTCTCTTACTCATCGCTATCGTCGGAACCCTCTTCCTCGAAGAGAGTGTCGTCATGTGGAGCGACCTGGGATTCGATGAAGAAGATCTCGTCGTCGGTCAATTCGTATCGCTCGTAGAGGAGTGCATCCGTCCAGTCTCGGTCAAGTGGAACATCTGGGACAAACGCGTACACATCCCGGGTGGCGTGCTGAGTGGATTTACGGAGCGACACAAGGAAGCGAACAAATCGGGTGCGCAGGTACGCGGAGTACCGCGTCGCTTCCTCCTTCGCATCAAACCTTCCAGCGACAAGGTATGTTTCCGTGCAAGCCGTGCCTGGACCAGCAATGATTGGCATGGAGAGGAATTTCGTCTCGACCGCAGCGCTCGTGCCCTGCACAGCAGTCATCAGGACCTTCCACTGGTCAATCCACCCGTCGCTCAGCGGAATTTCACTTCGGGCGACCCACGTGATCTTGCGGGAACCGAATAGCTGCACCGGGTCTTTCAGGCCGCTTGCGGCTGGCTTGCCATGAAAGAAGGTGCGCAGACCGAATGGCTTGCCGGTAGACACGCGAGTATCGAGCGTTGGCTCTCGCTTCGCGCGGACCTTCTCTAAGATTGGAACAGCTTCGTTGCGTCGAACCAGGACATCGTAGGCATCGAGGAACCGAGTTGTCCGTTCACCCACTGGCTGACCATCCCACATTGTCTGGATGGCGCAAGGTCCGTCATACTCACGATCCCAAAGGAAGTACGAGACACCACCTCTGATTTTCACGCCCGGGAAGGCCTCATATAGCTTCGGGTAGTCGACGATGTCGTGCATGCGGTGATCGGAGAGCATCCGCTTGCGGTACTCACCGAGGCCCTTGCCACCTGTAAACCAGCGCGACGGCGTGACAAAGACGGCGAAGCGGGGGTCGAGTCCAAGCGCCTTGTCTACGAACATCTGGTAGATCGGTGCAGCGGATGTTCCGTAGCCACCGTCACTGAGCTGGTAGGGAGGGTTGCCGATGATGACGTCGAACTGCATGTTGTCTCCGAACAGCTCCGCGATACGGGCTTTGATGTCGTCGGTATGGATGAAGGCGTAGGCGTGAGTCTCAAGGTCGTCGCCACGGGCGTAGTCGTCCTCGCCCGCCCCGCAGTAGACACACTTGCGGTTGGTGTAGACCTTGATATCTTCGCTAGTGACGGGATCGGCGCGAAACTCGCGCTTACCAGCGCCCCAGGTGTGCTCGGTCCGCTCGAACCAGATGTTGCCGTCCTCGGTCGTGAATGACCTAGCGATTGAGTGCGGGCCGTTGGCAAACTTCGAGCAGTAGACGCTCCGGCGTGCGAGCAGCGCGGTAAGTTGCGTGATTCCAATGCCGAACACTTGACGGGTGAGGACGTGATCTACGCGCTCGGCGAGGTCGGGGATCGTCAAGATCAAGCCGTCGGTAAGCCGACGTACGATTTCACGAAGAAACACACCGGACTTGGTGAACGGATCAAGGAACGTGACAGTCGGGTTGGCCCAGATGTTTTCGCCATCGTTGGCATCCGCCCACGCGGCGGCAAGCGTGTCGAGCATCTGGTTCGCGAACTCTGGCGGGGTGAAGACCTCATCGTTCGAGAGGTTCGCGATGCAGGTCAGGACATCCGGGTTGTGGCCTCGAAGAGTGAATGGTGCAGGGGTCACGCGCCGGCCTCAGCGATCTGACCAAAGGTCATCGTCGGATAGGTCTGCGAGGGGACGAATAGGTCGTCGTCGTCGAGTTCGCCGAACAGGGTTCCCTCGTAGGAGGCACGCTGGGTGAGGTCGTCGTAACGGAAGTCGCGCCTCTGGAACTTCCCCTTGCCGAGGTAGCCCCACTCAGCAAAGGTGATCGGTTGGCCGCCTGGCACGGTCATTGTCAAGGCATCGCCTCGGACGATGTTCACGGCTAGGACCGCGCGTGCAGCTTGCGCCCATTGGTCATCGTTGTTGATGCCCAAAAACGTGTTGAAGAGCTCGGCCAGATTGTCGCGGCACTCTTCGGCGTTGTCTGCGAGGAGTTCGATGCCGTACGTGCACATGAGCGCGAATAGTGCATAGTGGCGCTTCTCGAAGTCGTTCTTGCCGTGACGAAGCTGGACCGTGACGAGCTTGCGGGCCAGGACCGGGACGAGGAAGTTTCCGGAGCCACAAGCAGGTTCGAGCACGCGAGAGTCGATCCGCGCAGACTCGTGCTTGACGAGATCAAGCATGTCCTCGACCATCCAGTCCGGCGTGAACACTTCGCCGTGATCGGCAACGCGCTGCTTGGACTTCACCAAGTTCTGGGAGTCTCTCCGGTTCATCTTCAGCCTTCCACATGCTTGTCGTTGTCATGATTGTAGAAGCAACCACCGACACCGAGGGTGCGAGCTCTTGGCCACTGGCCACCGATCTCGTACGCCCAATTCTCGATCTCACTGGGTTGGAACTTCAAGTGGCATCTGACCCGATGGGCGGTCATGCGCTACCCGGTAATTCAGGTGTACACCGCGCCTTTGGGGGCTCCGAGGTGCCCAGTGATGTTGGCTACGATCAGCCAAGGCTCAGCCGCTTTGGTGCTCCCTGCTCAATGACCCAGACAGGCCAACACTAACGATGATACCGAACGAGGTAAGGTGACTGCTAAAGGCGGTGTAACTCGGTTTCCAGAAATCTTGCGTTCTACGCATATATTGCCTGGCGGGTCGGGATGGCGCTCCATCGACACCTTAGCTTGAGATTTATCCTTGCCCCGGGGAAACGTTGATTGTCCGGGGTTCCGCGGAGTGTCCTGCATACTAAATCGGCCCTTGGTTCCGATGCTTTGAATTATCAAAACGAAGCAGGGAAGAAGGATCCTAGTCAAGAGTATGCACGACCATCCGAGCCGCACGCAATCTACCGATGGTACGGAACAATTCAGGGAGTTCCGCCAAGGTTACTACCGCTGCCTTACCGCACGGGCCGATACGCTGTTTGAACTGACCGACATGCTGTAGTGCGCGCAGGGCAAAGTCACCGATCTGGCCTACCTGTCGTTGGAGCCCGAGCACCGCCGCGGCTACGGAGTCCTCTACGATGCGATCAACCACGGGCAGATCGAGACCGAGCAGCTGCGAAAGCTGGTCATCACGATGCCTGTCCCCACCTTTTCTCTGCAAAACGGCAGCGTGCAGACCGTATTGGCAGTGGACTTGTCCAACTGGCTGCGCCCTGACGCAGTGTGCGCCCCGGACCGGGTGTTCTGCCACATCTACGCCCGCAACGGGTAACCCAACATGGTCCCTGACTGGCCCTATGCCTCGTCACCGTCCTGCAACCGGGGGCCTGCTCGTGGACCATGCGCGTGGACGTACGCCTGCAGAGCCCTGGTAAGGACACCACTGTGGTTACCAACCTGGCAACCGTGACTCCAGTGGAGAGATAGGGGGGAGGAATGCGTGCCAACGAGCTTGTTCTTTGAATTGTCTTGACATAAAGCCTGAGCGAGGTATCAGCAGCGACCGACTGTCGGAGATTCCGGACGTTCCTAAATGTCGGTAGTTGCCTGCATACTTTGATTAGCGCAGCGATCGTCACCCATGGTTGCTCTTCCGGTCGGCGGGTGCCGGAAGGTCCGCTACAGGACGCCGATCCTGAATGACGACGATCGGAGTGAAATGACAAGCGGAGAGACGCTCAGGGCAAGCCTCGATTCGTTCCTGCTCGCGCAGGTGCGCGAGTCGTTCGGACGCGTGGTCTACAGCCACAAGACACACGAGAAGCAGGCAGATATTTGCTTCACCAAGCACCGGTGGCAGCAGGGCGTGCTCATCGGCCTCACGGCGCTCAGTTCCGGTACCTTCCTAGCCGCAGTGGTTGGACTCCTCGGCGACCCCGTGGTGACGAGTCTCGCGACTTCTTTCATAGCCCTCTTGGTGACGTGGATCAGTCTGGGCGCTAAGTCATTCCGATTCGCGGACGAGTCCGACGCTCATCGGGGCATTGCCTCCCGACTCTGGGACGTCCGTGAGTCCTACATCTCGCTAATCGCCGACTTGATGTCCGGTACAGTTTCCGGCACCGAAGGCCGAGAACGCCGCGACGAACTCCAGCAGGCGTCTCGCGATGCCTACTCTAACGCGCCCAGGACCAGTTCGAAGGCCTTCGCTCGTGCCCAAGACGGGCTCAAGAACAACGAGGAAATGACCTTCACGCCCCGCGAAATCGACCTGTTCCTCCCGGAAACCCTCCGGCTCGACGAAGGCGAGGGATGACCATGAAGACGTCAGAGATCTTCGATGTGCTACTCGAGAACCTCAAGGTTGGCGCCACGGCCAGCACCGTCGCGTCGCGCCGGGACCAGATTGCCAAGGCGCTCAACAAGGACTTCCGAAGTAAAGATGGTTGCACAGACTACAAGCTCATGATCGGCTCCTTCGGGCGACACACAGCCATCAAGGGGGTGTCCGACCTCGACATGATCTTCATTCTCCCGTCCGGTATCCGCTCGGACTACGACAGTGAAACGGGCTCACGGAGAATGCTCGAGCGCGTCCGCGACGCATTGAAGACGCGGTACCCAAACACCTCGGTTCGGGTCGATCAGTGTGTCGTGCGCGTGCAGTTCACCACCAACGCCTTCAAGTTCGAGGTCCAGCCGGCATTCGAGAAATCCGACGGCAGCTTCGCCTATCCGGACACGAAGGCCGCGAGCTGGAAAGTCACTAAACCGCGTGAGGAGATCGTAGCCACCAAGGAGAGCAACGACCGAACCTCGAAGAACATGCGCCACTTGGCGCGGATGACCCGGGCGTGGAAGAACCAAAACGGCGTCAACATTGGCGGACTGCTCATCGACACCCTCGTGCACAGGTTCTTCTCCCAAACCAGCGACTACGACTCCGCCGGCACCGGATCCTTCGACCTGATGGTGCGCGACTTCTTCGCATTCCTGAAGGATGAGCCTGAACAGGACTACTACTTCGCCTTGGGAAGCAGACAGAAGGTTCACGTCAAAGCGAAATTCCAGCCGAAAGCTACGAGGGCCTACAACCGCTGTCTCGAGGCGATTGAGGATATGGGCAAGGCCTCGGCCAACAGGAAGTGGCGAGAGGTGTTCGGCACCTCGGTTCCGCTCAAGGCCAGTGAGTCTGCACGTTCGTTCGACGACACCGAGCAGTTCATCGAGAACGGGTATCCCATCGACATCGTGCACTCGGTGACCATCGACTGCGAGGTCGAGCAGTCCGGCTGGCGACCGGCTTCTCTGCGGGAAATGCTGCGCGGCAAAGCCCCGCTCATGCCGAATAAGGACCTCACGTTCAAGGTGACGTCCTGCACGGTCACGCACCCCTACGAGGTGAAATGGAAGGTGCTGAACCGTGGCCCGGAAGCCGAGCGCCGGAACATCATCCGAGGGCAGATCATCGGCTCGAGTCAACCCGGTGTTCGGACCGAGCGCACCTCCTTCCGTGGCGAGCACGTCGTTGAGTGCTTCGTTCTTAAGGACGGCGTGGTCGTGGCGCGGGACAGCATCAACGTCCCCATAAGCAACTCAATAGCGCGAAGTCGGTGAGTTTATTTTGGAGGCGTCGTGGACTGGCCGCCGAGGTGCTAGCCATCTGAATACGCTGCGACTATGACGACCAGGCCATCGGAGAAATCGATATCAGCGAACTACGACGGCAACTAAGCGAAGAAATCAGGTTCGGGCTACATACGGGCACTACTGAAGAAACGATTGCCGATAAGGCCGGGAACCTCTTTCGTGATAGGGGATATTGTTAGAGTTATGTTCGAATCGATGACTTCCTCAAGAATTCTCCGTCGGTGTTATCGGTCTGATGGCACCGCAGCCCTCGCACCCACATACGCCGGCAAATGAGTCTCACAGAGCACCTCAGGACTGTCGGTTCGCCTGTCCGCACTTATCTTGACGGCTTGTCGCCGTGGCTTGCTGACACACAGGGGACGTCCCGCGCGGCTCGGAGCATGGCGCAGGCCCTCAGCCTCGTTAGACTGGCAAACAGTCAAACAAGCGTGCCGCCCGTACCCGGCGTAGATGCGGCCCGCTCAGGCACGGCGATCGACTTCCGCGTCCGCATCGACCTCGGCGGATTCGACCCTCACGACTCGGTCGCGGCGCAAGGTGTGGCCTTGCTGCCGCTGTATGAAGGTTCGATAGAGAATGGCAAGCGCCGGGCGCGCGTGCTCACCGAAGCATTCGAGATGGCCGTGCGGATCCTCGATGCACCCTTGGACAAAGGTGAAATCGACCGTGCCTGCCTCGTGCTTGCACACTGTGAACAGGTGTACCGCGCTGGTGTCACTGCTCTGGCTGGCTCCCTAGGCGAGGCGCTTGATGCAGCCGATGACGGGCTGGCCTTCGCTTTGGCGATCGACAGTCCTTCAATGGCTGATCTCAGTGCACTGATGACGGCCAACTCCGGCCAGGTCAACGAGTGGCGGGCTCAAATCGCCGCAGGCAAGCGGTATGATCCGAACCCCTTGTTCTCCGGTTCCGCTCTCGTTGGCGGGGCTGACGCGGACTGGATCGTGGGTGACGCGCTCATCGACTGCAAGGCCTACGCGAAGCTCACTGTGGGCTCCCTGCGGGGTTTTCTCCGTCAGCTCCTTGGGTACGTCATGCTGGACCTCGATGATGCTCTCGGTATCCGCTCTGTCGGCATCTGGCTGCCTAGACAGGGGGTAACACATACTTGGTCACTTGAACAGCTCATCGGCGGGAACCCCGAAGAGCTGCTGCCGAAGCTGCGCGCAGGATTTCGCTCCGCCGCCGGAGGCAAGCAACTTGCCGCACGGGAAATGGCCACGCAGCGCCGCAAGCACCAGATCCTCGCGGAAAACAAGCACACCCCGCGTCGGATGCTCGTCGAACTGGCGTCCAGCGAGGATGTCGACATTCGCTTCCGCGTAGGTCGGAACGCCGCGACCCCCGAAGATACTGTCCGGGAACTCGCCCGGGACCGGTACGCGAAGGCCCGCGAAGGCGTTGCGAGGAACGATCACGCACCAGTCGATGTGCTCGCGACGCTCTCCAAAGACAGGAGTGTCGTAGTCCGGAGCGCCGCTGTCGCGAACCCACGCACGTTGAAAGAACAGGCGAAAAATAACCGAACCGAGCAGGCAGAGCTGGGCCGATCCCACACCGACGCACCTTGCGCTGCAGGGTCCGGCATTGCCGTCCTCGCGAATGAGGCACTGCGGATCGATCAGGTCCGCGAAGACGATGGATTGGACACGCGGTGGTTCGCCGAGTTCCTCACAGCTGCGCGCGGAGAGCTGCTCTGGGGGCAGAGTCCTCGTCTGCCCTTGCCAGAAGCGAGCAGGCGGTGGTCTTTGATGGAGGTGCGTTCTCTCGAGGTTCCCGGCTGGTTGAAAGCGGGTCTGCCAGAAGAGGTGAGACACGACCTGATGCTCGCGCACCGGCCGGCCTGGGTACGTCGTGCGGTCGCAGAAGATCTTCCCGTCTCCGATCCTGCCGTGCGCGATCTGCTACTGACTGACGTTGATCCTGAGATCCGTTGGTCGGCGCTCCGGCGCACGATTGACTGGCCCGACGATTCCCTCGCAGATATCCTCGGTAAGTTGGCCTCAGATCGTCAAGAGCGTATTCGATTCCGAACAGAGGGCGGCGGACGCTTGGGTCAGGGGCATGATCGAACCCCGGCCGAGTACGAACGCGAAACCCTTTCATTCGTTGCATCCCATCCCTCTACACCGCAGGCCGCACTCGTTGGGCTGTTGGCTTCGAAGTTGCCTGATGTTCTCCTGGCCCTCGTGGAGAACCCGGCGCTGACGACCGACTGCCTCACCGCACTGATTCCTCGGGTGAAGGCGATCAGGTCTCACGAGTCTCGTGAACGGCTCGCTACTTCGACGAGTCTCCCGCCGGCGGTGGCAAACGTCCTCCTTGGAGATCGCGATCTTGGGGTGCGCGCTGCGCTGGCGGGGAACGCGGTTGTGCAGCGCGAAGTTTTGGAGAGATTGGCCAAAGATCCGGAGCCGCTCGTGCGCTTGGCCGTCGCGGTGAACCCGGGGGCATCTGTCGACCTGGCTTCCCCCATCGTTAGGTCCCTTCTTGTTTCCGCCATTGATGCAGAGCTGCTCCGCACGCTCCGCGCTATTGAAGATCGTGATGACCTTGAGCTACCGGCAGAACTGATCGCTGATGCACTCGAGCGTCTGTCGAAGTCGCGCCTTCGCGATCCCCATATGCGCTGCATCGTGGCCGACGATGCGCGCACGGGCCCCCGGACGCTGAACCGGCTATCTCGAAGCGCCGACGATTTAGTTCGCCGGGCCGTGGCGAAGAACCCCAGTGCATCGGCAGAGACGCTCTCGTCGTTGGCCGCCGACTCAGAGCCGGCAGTACGTGCGTCGGTCGCAGGCAACGGGACACTTGAAGTCATTTTGCTCACGGTGCTGGCACAGGATGACGAGCCTATTGTTCGTGCCAGCGCGGCCGAGAGCCCGCGGCTTGCCCCCTCGCTTCTATCAAAGCTTCTCCGTGATGACGACCGCCGTGTGCGTTCTGCCGCGTACAGAAATCCATCAACCAGGCCCGAAGACAAAGTTGACGTGGATGTCGAGCGTCAACGCGCATGGAGGGAGTCCGCTCCAAGTCGGGCAGACCTCGTCGAAATGGTCGCGAGCACGCGCGCAGAAGTGCGCATGCAGGTCGCCTACGACTCACGCACGCCTGGTGACGTCTTGTTCATGCTTGGTGGTGAACGCCGCAGCGCGAGAGTCAGACGAGCCGTCGCAGCGAACCCGAATACCCCCGCAAATGCGCTTGCTTCGCTCGCCGATGACCGGGATGTCGAAGTGCGTCAGGCCGTTGCCTTCAATAGTTCGACTCCGGTTGAGGTGCTGGTTCGGCTTGCAAGTCGCAGTGTGGACCTCGCAGTTCTCATCGCGCTCAATCCTGGTGCACCGGCCAGGGTACTCGATGCTCTCGCCGAAGATGCGGAGCCGTTGGTCGGATTCGTGGCTACGGAGGCCCGTTCTGAGCGGGCCGCACTAACGATGTGAAGGCCTAGTAGGGAACCTCGCGAGATCGCAACTTAACACAGCTTTGCAGCATCAACAGTCTCCAACTAACCGTCCGAGCGTTTGTGCCAGCGCGTTCTGTTGTTCGAGTTATAGCTGCTTCGTCTCGTAAACATCACCTGTGCGAGACATGCGTCATTCCTTGTCATCGCACCAATTGTTGCGTCTCAGGAGCCTGTCTCGCATCTGTCGCAGGTGATTCGGGATAAAAGAGACACCGAGGCGTGCTCTATGGACCAGAACAAGAGTTCGAAGACCTTGCCGAGCGTTCTAAATCGGTGCAGGCTGGTTAGAACCCAGATACTCCAAAGTCGCGTCAATGAGAACTATCAGATCAAGCGCTGAGGCGTGTTCGAAGTCGACGTCAACGGCTGCCTCAAATCGAAGGGCTCCATCACCGTAAAATCCAGGCGTAGTCCGCCTGCGATTATTCTTTTTGCCGTTGCCCATAAAGGAACCTTTGAAGCCATGCTTGATGACATCTTCCCAATCACCTTTGGCTTCGGGGCGACCGGATCCCCTTTTAGGCACCAAGAGGTCAATTAGACCCGGCTGAACCTCGGCGAGATGATCTTCGAGACACTTGTAGTTGATGATTGCGTCCATGCTGTGGGCGAGATCGTACGCAGCTCTGCGCACTTCCTCGTCCTCGGACTGTTGTGGCCGAGGATCGAAGTCAACGCCGAACCGCAGCTCCCCACGGAACCGATTACTACTCCAGCGGATCTCTGCGATGAACGCTCGGTCAATGGTCTCGCCGCGGATAGGAGTCCAGGCCTGAACTATCGGCAGGCCGCCACCACTAGTGACGCCAGCCCAGGCCCAATTCCCCGTCGCTCTCAGGTCGAGGGCAATTCTACGAGTGACCACTCTCGCCAAGAACTTTTCGCCAAGAACACTCAAGGGCGACGATTGACTTGATGTCGGTGGTTCGAAGACTCCTGAAATCATGTCGTCCCAGTCGCGCAGGACTGTGGCTGCCTCGCTGGAGAGGAGTCGTGCGAGAACGTCTTTGGATTGCTCCCACTTGCCAATCAGATTGCTCAAACTGAGGAACTGCCACAGCTCCTTGTCGGTTTCCGTGAGGCGCGATTCATCGAAGCTAAGTGCCGCGAGATAGGCGGATCGGCCTGGGTGGGACTCGTAGGCAGCCTGTTGCTCTTCGCTCATTGAGTGTCCGAGCTTAACTTCGATGGCGGCATTGTAAGAATCGGATATCAACACCAAATCCGCGTAGTTCTCGCTTTTGGACCCCTCACGTTTAATCTCGCCGGGAATGAAGCCGACGAGCCCGGCCCATGGAGAAGGGTCGCGGTCACTGAGGAACTGGATAAGATCCGAAATGTTCGTTTCCCGCGCAAGGAGGCGACTTAGCCCGCGACCGCGGCCCCAATGATTCATTTGACTGCTCATATTTTCATTGTCGCGCATTTCCGGACCCATGCTTCGTTGGCACGTGTTCAGGTCAAGAATGAGTCCTTCTCGGACGTGTCGCCGACCGATGGAAGCAGTAGGTTACTCTCGACCAGCCAACCGTTCTTGCGGCTTCGACGACGCCGAGCCCTTCAGCCTCGATGAGGTGCAGGTTCACTACCAATGGCGAGGATTACTTCTTCTCAATTCAGCTTCTGTGAGTTTCCCTGGCTCTCTTTCAAAATCTTGTCCTTCCACGCTTTGAGTGCATTCGCATCGCGTGACAAAGTATCTGCCGTTACGAGGCCTTGAGCAAGAAGATGACTGAGATCGGCGGATGATCGGCCACATTTTCATGGATCATAGTGCCGAGTGCAACGAAAACATCGCATGGTTCAATTCCGCGGCGGGAGTGTGGAGGCGCATTGATCAATTGGCGAGTTCATTGAGCCTCCAATCCGTCGAGGTAATCAAAAACCGGGCTCGTAGAATCTGCTACGTTCCTGCAGAGGCTCTCTTGCTCAATCAGAAATTCGCATGGTCAGAACACGTCAAGCCTGCCCTTTCGGCCCTTAATGAGGCGTTGCGCGTGATGTTCAAAGATCACGATTTGCTTATGGTCAACGCCAAAGATCTTCATGAAATCAGCTTGAAACAATTGCGAACCATCGTTTTGCGAGTCGTGTAAGCCCACCGTTTTGCAAAACGTGCAACATTTGTTCGCGGCTCGCCAAACCTCGGCTTTCGATCAGCGGTGATTGGGTTAAGCATGCCAGATGACCACCGGATATTCGCATTATTGGGTGCTTCCCTTATTGGCTATCTACGTCAGCGGATAGTGGCCTCAGACGACGAGTCTATGGGGAAAACAAGACTCAAGGCGACTGTTGCCTAGTAATTAGAATTCTCGTGTTTGTCTGTACACACCCCTGCAACATTAACCTTTATATTGCTGCAGGTCATTATTGAACTTTTTGAGGACGCGCGTCTTCTCTTCATTCTCATTTTCTGCGAGCACGTCGAATAGAGTTCTTGAATTTGTCGCCACATCTGTTGGTGGTTCTAAGATTCGGAGACCGTTAACCAGTGGATTACCATCTAAGCTGAGCACGTCGCTGTCCCATGAATAGAGAGTCGAAGCTTCATGGATCGCTGCACTGGCAACTATCAACATGTCTGGTGCTTTGCGCTGTTCCTGCCGAGCCAACTTCGCACCGAGCAGCGCGACCCGCTCATCATGCTCAAGTACTACGTGCCCAAGCCCTCTGAAGTACTTGTCGATACATTCCTTACGCGCCTGGCGCTTATTGAAATCTAGATGCGCGCCCAACTGCGTTGAGGAATTAATCTCTACAAGAACAATTGGAAGCAGCCCAGCCAAGTACTCGCCACGGTCAACAGCTTCAATCAGCCTAGCGCTTCGCCGAGCTCTGTCCATATCGACGTTGTCTGCACGGGCATGACCAGCATACAGCGCATCAACATAAACGCAGGTGTCGATCACAATAAGTTCTTGCCTACTCTTCATCGCGGAGCCTCCTCTGGAAATCTACCGAGTCAACGCGCCGCTCATCATCGGTCCAAAGGCCTTTGATCAGCTCGATGCTAACGATTTCCCTGTCTGGCAAGGTCTCAAAGTCATGCATGATAAGCAGGATCTTCTTGCCCTGTTTATTCCTTTTCAGATCTCCCCACACGCGTAGTCTTGACCCAGCAACTTCTTGGATGGTGAGGCCGGAGTCCGATGTTAGCCGGACTTGCACGCGATTCCTAGAAGATTCGTCTTGAATGGTGAGCATCTCAGTGCCAAAGTCATCTTTCCATCCAACGACATGGCCGGTTACGCTTCCTCGTGAAAGTGGCTGTTCCTGTGACAATGCGCGCTCAACGATTCGGCTAAATTCTTCGTCGACGGACAACTTGTGGCCGGTGTCGCCAATCCAAAAATCAACACCTTCGGCACCGGAGATTCGGTCAAGCTTTGTTACTCTCCGAAGGGCCGACAGCATGTCGTAATCCCAGCTGTCAGGCACTTCGCCCGCATTTTTGAAAGCCTCTAATCCTTCTGCGACTTCGCCAATGACTCGGTTTCCGGTGTCGGCCCAGTCTGTCCGAGGTTTGAAGCCGGCAGAAATACTGTTCAATGCGAGCCTAGCGACCACCCAAACTGGTTCGCCATCGTCTGGAAGTAACGCTTTTGAGGACGCCTTCAGTAAGTCATGAAGCGAACGAGCTACGGCTTCCAAGGCTTCTGCTGAGATTTTGTCCGGGTCACCACGCAAATGGACACCGAGGGTAGGGGACGCGTTAGCTACGCTCCCTACTTGAAATTCCTCGTGTGCTTCCATAGCGATTAGCGTACACAACAGGACCCACGGTTAGACAGGGACTTTCAATATGACGGATCATTGGATCAAGGTGCAAACGTGGATTTATGTCCTCTGGCATGGGCGAAAAGTCTGAAACGTTATGGGAGGGTTCCCGTAATCCATCCGAAAATGAAGGCTCCAACAATGCCGATCGCTAATGATCCTAGGACGTTTGAAAGTTTTCGCCTGATTATTCTTCGACGATTTTGTTCGTCGGAGATTTGTAGAGTAGGAAATAATAGGTATCTGTAGATCGAGTAGACCAGAGCGACGCCTAGTACGGTATATTCGATGGCTCGACCCACAGGATTAGTCGCATTCTCGCCATTGATCGCGAAGGTTATTACCCCGGCGAAAATCCACACGAGCAAGGGAAGCCATGTAAAGTGCGTCCAATGTGTTCTACTGCTGACTCTCGATAGTTCACGTGGAATGATTAAACTTGCTTGGTCGTAGAGTTGCATGTTTCCAGTAACCAGTTCAACTGATATGCCGGAGAAATCACTAAATTTGACAGTGATTGCTGGGTGATAGATTGATCCACTGGGCCTGACATCGATCGATGAGTAATTACTGAAAATATTCTCCTCAACGATTTCAACAGCTGTCCCCGTGTATCGTACAACTCGTCCGCGAGACGTTGTCAGCGTAGCGGACATCTGGCAACGAGCCTCTGCGATTCTGGTTGCCTCTTCGTACCTCTTGCGAGCTTCGGGAAGTGCTTTCTGAGCATACGAATTCGATTGCGTTTTTGGAGACGCAGCCTCTGATTCGAGCTCCTTCAAATGGTTTCTTTCATACTTTGTAGAGTCGGCGATAAAGGCCAGGCGGTTTACTTCGTCTAGATCGCGCATGGCCTGAAGAAAATTGGCCAACTGTTGGCCAGTGGTGCGGAGGGTATAACGTCGAAACGTTTCTGAAATGTAGCGTGATCCCATGCTGGTATTTTACCGAGTAATGTCTACTTCCCGCGGAAACAAAAATACGAGACAGATTAGGAGATACGTGTGTTGTGAAGCAGCAACCGCAAGGAAGGACTACCAGATAACTAGGTAGACATCAGAGCGCGCAATACTATGGCGCGGCCGAAATGCCTGTACCAAATTCTGCAAACCAGCCAACCGAGCTGGTCAAGTTCCTGAGACGCGATCAGTGAATATTCCTCAATACCTTCAAGCTGCGACAGCATGGGAAATCCTCTTCTCATGTGCGTCCAAGACCATCTGAGGATTCAACCCACCATAGGCTGTTTGTGGACCTCTTCGGTTGAACCAGGTCTCGAATTTGACGGCTTCGTGGTAGCCGGGGTGGTACTGCTCTTAGCCCTCGGCAGCGCGCTCGTGGTTGCTCTCGGCCGTCGAAAGTCGACCAAGCACTGACGCGATGAGGTGTTATTCCAACTGAACTTGTTCGATCGCCGTTATGAGACGGCGGCCGAACTTTTTCAATTGTTGATTTGTGAATTTACATCCAACCGGTGCCAGGAGCGGTTGTGATACACCAAACCGTCGCTGGGGTGGCCAGGTTCGCTGTCGCGTTCAATGTGCGACTGGAGCGCCCGGGCCACAAAAACGGTGGATGTGCCCGCCTGGACTCGTTGAATGACCTCGCAGCGCACCCAAGCACGGACTCCGTCAAATACCGGTTCGCCGGAAGCCAACCGGGTCTACGTCGGTGCTTGCGCAAAGCGGTCAGTGCCGCTGGTTGCACCGAGTTTCGCTACCTCGATGTCGTGCACATCAAGGCTTTGAACGACCAGCGTTGCTGCCTTGGTCAGTACTTCTGCTGCTGAGGACAGCGCAGAAATCGAGAAGACGAGCAATGGCGGATCAACACTGATCGAAGCCACGGACGTTGCCGTGAGGGAAACTGGTCCGTCACCGGCATCGGCGGTAATCAGGCTGACGCCACCGGGGTGCCCGCGGAAGATCGCTTTGAAGTCTTCCGCGGGCAACGATGGTGTCGCCGATTCTGTCACTTCAGAGGCGGGCACCAATAAGCTCCTCGCGCAGGATGCTAGCCCCTGCGCTGAGCGCGCTGAGCTTGGCCAGAGCCACATCGCGGCGGAACGGCGCCATGCCGCAGTTGGTGCTGGCAATTAGCTTGTCGGCATCAACAAATTCGAGTGCATTGCGCAATGTCTGTGCAACTTCTTCGGCGGTCTCCACGGCGTCATTGGCCACGTCGATAGCCCCGAGCATCACTCGCTTACCGCGGACCATTTCGACGACCTCAAGCGGGACATTCGAATGGTGGGATTCCAGCGAAACGGTGTCGATGGAGGAAGCCTGCAACAGCGGGAAAGACTTCTCGTAGTGGCTCCACTGGGCTCCGAGCGTCGCCTTCCAATCATTGTTCGCCTTGATGCCGTAGCCAAAGCAGATATGAACGACGGTCTCGGCTTTGAGTCCCTCGCATGCCCGCTCCAAGGCGGCGATGCCCCAGTCGGCCACTTCGCCAAAGAAGACGTTGAACGCAGGCTCGTCGAACTGAATGACATCCACCCCGGCGGCTTCAAGTTCGCGGGCTTCCTGGTTCAGGATGGTCGCGAATTCCCAGGCCAGCTTCTCGCGGCTGCGGTAGTGCGCATCGTACAAGGTATCAACCATGGTCATCGGGCCAGGAAGAGTCCACTTGATCTGCAGGTCGGTCAGCGTGCGCAGGAACTTCGCATCCTCAACGAATACCGGCTTTTCACGTTCAACGGCACCGACGACGGTGGGGACACTGGCGTCATAGCGGTTGCGAATGCGCACTGTCTCGCGCTTCTCGAAGTCGACACCGCTCAAGTGCTCAATGAACGTCGTGACGAAGTGCTGGCGGGACTGCTCTCCATCGGAAATGATGTCGATGCCGCGCTGGGTCTGTTCGAGGACCGCAGCACGCATGGCGTCCTGTTGGCCTTCGCGCAATTGCGCGCCCTCAAGCTTCCATGGGGACCAAAGCTTTTCAGGTTCGGCAAGCCATGAAGGCTTGGGCAGGCTGCCGACAATCGATGTGGGGATAATCAGAGAAGTCATGAGTTATCTTTCAGATTCTTAGGCGACAGGAGTCGGGTAGGAGGAAGACCACTGATCGAGCAGCTCGCGGTTCGGAATAATGAAATGCTCTTCGGTGAACTTCCCTTGGATCTTGCCTAGCTGGGTTCGTTCTTCGCGGTCATAAAAAACGCGGGTAGGGGAGAAGTCCTGGGCGCCGAGACTCGGGTGGTACACGGCAGGAGCCACAGAATTGGCATTATAGATCTCGGGGCGGTAGATCTTCTGGAAGGTCTCCATGGTGCTGATCAGGCTGATCAGCTGCAGATTGGTGTAGTCGTTGAGCAGGTCACCGCGGAAGTAGAACGCCAGCGGTGCCACGGCACCTGGCGGCATGAAATAACGCACGCGCAAGCCCATTTTCCCGAAGTACGCATCGGTCAATGAATTTTCATCTTGCTGGTACTCCAAGCCGAGCACCGGATGGCTGTTGCCGGAGCGGAAATAGGTCTTGGAAGTCGAGACGCTGATGCAGATCACCGGCAGCTGGGCAAAACGTTCACGGTATGCCTGTGAGTTCAAAAAATGTTGGAAGAGCTGTCCATGGAGATCACCAAAATCTTCTGAAAGCACCGGAGCTCCGCTGTCATTACATGAGGCAGGAAGCACCACACTGAAGTCATAGTCGCGGACGTACGACGAAAAATTATTGCCGACTATTCCCTGGGTTCGAGTGCCTAGGAGTTTATCCACGATCGTGGTTTCAAGGACTTCTAAAAGGGGAAACTTCTGGTCTATATTATCGGCAGTGAAATGCACATTGGCAGAAATGATTTCCAATTCCAACGCATAGCGGTCTCCCTGGGGATTGTCCCAGTGAGACAAGGAATTGAAGCGGCGGTTGATCATTGTTAAAGCGTTGTTCAGGTTCTCTGCGCGGCGCTCTCCACGTGCCAAATTGGCGAAGTTCGTGGTGGTTCGCGAATTTGCTGAGGGGGTGTAATTCTCATCGAATTTAGTGGTGCTAATGCTGAAGGTCAACGCGTCTGCCATGATGGCCAATCTGTTTCTTTGGGGGCCGTGGTGGGCCGAGGGGAAGTCGATGCGTCAATCATGCAGGGAGATTCTTGATATCGGGTAACTCGATATAACTATGGATTCATATAGACTCTGGCTATGGTTCAGGGAACGAATGGTCTGACACTGCAGCAGCTTCGCTATTTTGTGGCGGTCGCCTCGGAGGGGTCAATCTCGGCCGCCGCCGACCTCATCTACGTCGCACAGCCCAGCATGTCCTCAGCGATGAAGGAGCTTGAATCACGGGTGGGGCGCACCTTGCTGATGCGTTCGGCCAGGGGAGTGACGCTCACCGCCGAAGGCGCAGAATTCCTCGGCTACGCCCGGCAGGTGCTCGAGCAAGTGGAGCTTCTTGAGCATCGCTATCTCGGCCGCCCCTCGGCCCGGCGGCTGCTGGGCGTCTCCACCCAGCACTACTCCTTCTCGGTAGACGCTTTCGTGAGGATGGTGCAGGCCAGCGGGGCCGAGGAGTACCAGTTTTCGCTGCGCGAGACCCGCACCGAAGAAATCATCGAGGACGTGCGCACGCTGCGCAGCGACATCGGGATCCTGTACCGCAACGACTTCAACCGGAAGGTCATCGACAAGCTGCTGCGCGAATCCCGGCTGGTCTTCCACCCGCTGTTCCTGGCCGATCCGCACATTTTCATCTCGCGCAGCAACCCGCTGTCCACGCGGACCCAGGTCACGCTCGAAGACCTGGAAGACCTTCCGCGGCTGACTTTCGACCAGGGCGCGAATAATTCCTTCTACTTCGCCGAGGAGGTGCTCTCCACGCGCTCCAGCCAACGTGAAATCCAGGTCTCGGACCGCGCCACCATCTTCAACCTGATGATCGGCTTGGGCGGGTACACGATCTCCACCGGCATCATCAGCGACGAGCTCGATCCCTCCATCGTGGCCATCCCGCTGGCCATCGAGGAGCGCATCGAGATTGGCTGGATTGACCACGCCGCCATCCCGCTCACCGACCAGGCCCAGCGCTACCTGCAAGAAGTCCGCACGGTGGTCGCCAGCTTCGGGGTAGAAGTGCTCGGCTGAGCCACCAGCAGCGTAACGCCCGGTCATCGAGTACCGGCACATCGTCACAAACTCCAGGAAAAACCGCGAAACCATGCGGTTTTTCTCAATTCTGCGCGTCATAAAAAGGTTCAGGCCCCCGCGTCATCATGACAAGGCGACGACATATGAAGCGTGGCGGCCTTGTATGAAGCCGGGCGCCGGATACCGCTTGCACCGTTTGCGGCGGATAGCCAACCATGGAAGAACAACAAACCATCAAGAGCGGCTGAGAGATCTGGCTCGAAGACGTCGCAGCAACCATCGGGAAACCGAAAGGTGCTACCGCCAGGAACGATGGAGCAGTTCCGAACGCGTTTTTGCGTACTGTGCTTCGTGCCGCCGCACGATGCCAATCGGTGCACTCCCTCGCAGAGAATCGAGGAGGAGCCATGAGCCAGGAAACCGACGCGGTCCACGCAGGGTACCGCCCGAGCGGAGACTTCCGCCCGATGCTGCCACCACTGCACAATTCCGCGGCCTACCAATTCCAATCGCATGCCGAAGCGATCGAGAAGTTCGCCCTGCGCCAGGCCGGCTTCACCTATTCGCGCACCGGCAACCCGACCGTTTCGATTCTCGAGCAGCGCGTAGCCGCCTTGGAAGGCGGGGCCCACGCGGTGGCCACCGCCACCGGGCAAGCCGCCGTGGCCCTGTCCCTGCTGGCCCTGACCCAGGGACCCAAGCACATTGTGGCCTCTTCCTCGCTCTACGGCGGCACCGTGGACCTGTTCACCGACACCTTCGCGGACTTCGGCATCCGCATCAGCTTTGTCGACCAGGCCGATCCGTCCGCCTGGGCCGCTGCCATTGAGTCGGACACCCGGGCGTTCTTCCTGGAGTCCGTCTCCAACCCGCTGTGCACCGTGGCCGACCTGCCCGCCATCGCGGCCATCGCCCACGAGCACAACATCCCGGTGGTGGTCGACAATACCCTGGCCACCCCGCTGAATATTCGGCCTCTGGATTTGGGTGCCGACATCGTGGTGCACTCGGCCACCAAGGGCCTGGCCGGGCACGGCTCGGTGCTCGGCGGGGTCGTCGTGGACTCGGGGAAATTCGACTTCTCCGATGCCGCCCGCTGGCCGCAGATCGCCGCCCCGCGGGTGCGGCTGAACAACACCTCGCTGCTTGAGCGCCACGGACCGGCCGCCTACGCGATGCTGGTGCGTTCCAAATTCCTGCACGATCTGGGCCCGACCCTGGCCCCGGCCAGCGCCCAGGGAATCCTGGCCGGAATCGAGACCCTGCCGGTGCGTGCCGCCCACGTGCAGCGCAGCGTCACCACCCTGATCGAAAAGCTCTTAGAGCACCCGGGCATCGCGGCCATCCACCACCCGTCCCTGCCCGGCCACCCGAGCCACGAGCTGGCCCGGACGCTCACGCCCAAGGGCACCGGCTGCGTGCTGGCCATCGAGCTGGCCCACCCATCGCTGGTTTCCCCGGTGATCGACGGGCTCAAGCTGATTTCCCTGGCCGCGAATGTGGGGGACACCCGCACCATGGTCTCCCACCCGGCCACCATGACGCACTGCCGGCTCTCCGAGCAGCAGCTGGTGGCCGCGGGCCTGAACACCTCCACCCTGCGTCTGTCGGTCGGTCTGGAAGACCCCGCCGATCTGCTCGCAGATATCACCCAATCGCTGGACCTTGCATTGGCCGCAGCCCAGGCCACCGCCGACACCAAGGAAGTGAGTTTCGCATGAGCGGCTTCAACACCCTCGCCGTGCACGCCGGCCAGCACAAGGACCCGCACACCGGTGCGGTGATCCCGCCGATCTACCAGACCAGCACCTTCATCCAGGACGGCATCAACGTGCTGCGCGCCGGGCACGAATACTCGCGCGGCTCCAACCCGACCCGCAACGGGTTCGAATCCCAGCTCACCGCGCTGGAAGGCGGCACCGCCGGCTTCTCCTTCGCCTCGGGGATCGCGGCCGAAGACGCGCTGCTGCGCGCAGTACTGGCGCCAGGCGATCACATCGTGCTGGGTGCCGACGGCTACGGCGGCACCAACCGGCTGATCTCCAAGCTGCACAGCAAATGGGGGATCACCTCTTCCGCGGTGGACATCACCAACCTGGATGCGGTGCGCGCCGCGGTGTGCCCGAACACCGCGCTGCTCTGGGTGGAGACCCCCTCCAACCCGCTGCTGGGCATCGCCGATCTGGCCGGCTGGGCTGCCATCGCCCGCGAGCACGGCGCCCTGCTGGTGGTGGACAATACCTTCGCTACCCCGTATCTGCAGCGCCCGCTGGATTTCGGCGCCCACGCGGTGGTCCATTCCACCACCAAGTACATCGGCGGGCACTCCGATGTGCTCGGCGGGGCCGTCATCGTGGCCGATCACCTGCACCGCGGGCAGAGCCTGGCCGAAGCCGTGGGCTACCAGCAGTTTGCCGGGGGCGCGGTCTCCGGACCGCAGGATTCCTACCTGGCCGCCCGCGGCTTGAAGACCTTGGGCCTGCGCATGGAACGCCACGGGGCTACCGCCTCCACCCTGGCCCGCTGGCTCGATGACCAGCCCGAGGTCACTCGCGTCTACTACCCGGGGCTGGAACGCCATCCGGGCCACGAGCTGGCCAAGTCCCAGTCCGCGGCCGGCCGCGGCTTTGGCGGGATCCTCTCATTGCAGCTCTCCGATGAAGCCGCCGCCCGCGCCTTCGCCCAATCCATGGAGTACTTCCAGCTCTCGGTGTCCCTGGGCGGGGTGGAATCCCTGGTCTGCTATCCGCGCGAAATGACCCACGCTTCGCTGATCGGCACCGAGCTGGAAATCCCGGCCAACCTGGTCCGCCTCTCGGTGGGCATCGAGGAAGCCGACGACCTGATTGCCGATCTGGAACGCGGCCTGGCCGCCGCCCGGGCGACCCAGCGTGTTGTGAGCCCGGTACGCGAAAGGGCCCTGGAAAACGCCTGATCGCATCGAACCGCGATTATCGGGCGGCGTGCCCCTACCCTGAAGAATAGTAGTTGGGGAAGGGTGGAGACATGATCGGAATTCTCAATCGGCTCATCGCGCATATCGAGGCGCACCTGCGCGCCGAGATCAACCTCGCGGATATGCTGCGCGCCGAAGGCACGACCGAATACCATGTGCGGCGGATGTTCTCCTCGCTGTCCGGCATGCCGGTCTCCGAGTACATCCGCCGGCGCCGCATGACCCAGGCCGCCGCGGATCTGCTCACAGGCGAGGACCTGCTGAGCATCGCGATCCGCTACGGCTACGGTTCGGCCGAAGCATTCGGCCGGGCCTTCCGAGCGGTCCACGGCGCGTCCGTGGCCGATGTCCGCGAGAATGGTGGCCCCCTTCGAAGCCAACCAATCATCAGGTTCAGCCTGACCGTCGAAGGGAATCGTCCCATGGATGCACGAATAGTTGATCGAGAAGAATTCCAGCTCATTGGATATGCCACGCAGGTACCGCTGATTCACAACGGTGCCAACCCGCACATCCAAGCCCACATCGCCTCCATCCCGATAGCCGAGCACGCCCGGCTTAAGGCGCTCTCGGCCGCCGAACCGGCAGGCTTGCTGCAGGTCAGCGACCAGGTCGACCCTG
The DNA here is from genome assembly GCF_042672105.1 of Glutamicibacter sp. NPDC127525. NCBI lineage: Bacteria > Bacillati > Actinomycetota > Actinomycetes > Micrococcales > Micrococcaceae > Glutamicibacter > Glutamicibacter sp. NPDC127525. The sequence continues at coordinate 174,936 of NZ_JBHXVN010000006.1, forward strand.
ACTACCGCGAAGGAACCGAGCTGACCTACCTGCACGGTGTTGCCGTTCCCGGTGGTTCGCCCGTGCCGCATGATCTGGATTCCATCCAGGTTTCCGCAGGCCACTGGGCGGTGTTCAGGGTTTCGGGCCCCTACCCGGCGGCATTGCAGGAGCTCTGGGCCTCCACCGCCACCGCGTGGTTCCCGTCCAATCCGTGGCGCTTACGCGAGGGACCGTCCATTGTCGCCGTGCTCGACCGGGCCGCGGATTTCAGCACCGCCACCTGCGAACTATGGTTGCCGGTGGAAGCCGACCGCTAGCCACCGGTTTTCCACACTTCGTCCCGGCATGCCCCGTAGATCAATTGCTGCGGGGCATGCTCGTTTCCATGAGCACAGCAACAGCGAAAGCACTCAAGGATCTAGCCGAGGCGGCCCAACTTTTCGCCTCGGCCACCGAGGTGCTGAGCGCCGGGGATCTACCCGCCGGCCACGCCGCATTCTTCGCGCTGCTCACCGAGCATCTGGCCCAGCAGCAAACCCGCGCACAGATCCAGGCGGCCCACGCCCTGCGCCGCACCGGCGCCCACAAACTCGATCGGGCTTCCTTTCAAGCCATCACCGACGCCGGCACCAACCCGACGATCGAGCAGATCGAGGCCGCGGCCGGTCACACCACCGCCGGCCGCACCCATTTCAAAAAGCCGTTGGATGTGCTGGCCAACTGGCTGAACCTGCTATTATCCAGGGCCCTCGACCGCCTGAATCAGGTGGATAATCTTATGGCCCAGATCAACGGCGCCGGTGAACGTAGAAATCCACGCCTTCCGGCCCTCGCCTGGTGAACAGCTCAGTCCGGCAAATTCATGCAGTCCGCAAGGATCAGGACGATGACAACTTCTCACTTAGCAGCAGAACTGCGTGGCGGTTACATAACTGAACCTGTCACCGCCCGCAAGTACATCAAGGTCGCGGTGGATCATTCGATCTTCACAGCATGTCCCGAGAAAGCATTGCTCGGTGAATTCGGCGTCTATAAGCCCGGGCTGAGCCGCGGCCCGAGTTCCTGCTTGGTCAAGATGTTGCCTTCCCAGGCGCCAATGATGGACTCTTTGCGCGAGGCGATGAGCAATCCCACAACCATGGTTGGCAACCGGGATCTTCTACGAGACAAAGCCGCAGGACTTTTCACCGAGGCGCAGCCGGATTGGGACGACAAGTCCAGCATGCCCGATTAGCATAATCCGCTGTTTCCGCAGCTGGCGACGCTAACGCTTCCACCGTATTCACAGACTTCCTTCTACCCAGATAGCCCGATGTGGCCACTAGTACATCTGTTTGACGAAAACCGTGGATATGTCATACGTGTCCTGGTAGAAATGGCATATAACAGTCGCTCTTATTGTCGGTGGCATCTGCCATGCTAAGCGTGAGAATAACTTGAAAGATCACGACAACTGTGGGGGAAACATGGTCAGTAGGATCGAAGGTGACGTTGCCCGGATCGAAGCGGCACTCAACACACCGACACTGAAGCTTCTTGACCGCAAGTCCGCAAGCATTGCGCTGCCGTTGTTCGCTAACGCCTTTCCTGAGGACGCGCAGGCCGTCCCGGTCGAGCAGTTCCACACCGTCGTCGACGCGCTGCTCGACGAACTTCGCGCCAGCGGGTCCGACATGGCTAGGACCACCAGCGGGAAGGCGCTGGCCATGCAGTGGGTTCGCGAACGATGGCTGTACCGTGATCCGGGCCAGGGCGAGGAGACGTACCAACTGACCGGCGATGCCAAGCAGGCTCTTGAATACGTCACCAGGTCCACGCGGACACAGTTGAACGTTTCCCTTTCACGCATCGAGACCATGCGCCGCGTTATCGCTGATGCTGCCCTTGCCGCGAATCCAAACCGCGAGGAACGCAAGCGTCGGCTTGCTGAGGAGATCGCCCGTCTTCAGGCCGAGTACGAGCACCTGGACTCGGGCGGTGAAATGCCGCAAGCGAGCGATTCGGAGCTGACCGAGCAGTTCTCTAACGTGCTGCGCGAGCTCGATGGCCTACCGTCGGACTTCCGCCGCGTCGAAGAGGCCGTCCGTGACATGCACCGGACTATCACGAAGAAGTTCCGGGAGGAGGAGCGTCCGATCGGCGAAGTCGTCGACGACTACCTCGAGCAGTCGACCAAGTTACTGAGTGCGACTCCGGAAGGCCGAGCATTCGAAAGCGCGACAGAGCTGCTACGCAACCGAGACTGGCTCATAAGTCTGCGCGACGATTTGGACCTCATTCTGTCGCACCCAATGGCGGGCATGCTCCTGCCCGACGAGACGAATCAGCTTAGGACGGCCGTAAGCGTGATCCGTCGTGGACGAGATGACGTCCTTGACCAGCGCCATCGCGCGAGCGCCACGCTGCGCGAGCACATTGAGAACTACGATCACATCCGCAACCGCGAGCTCGACGCGGCGCTCAAGGGTATCGACCGCGAGATGCGTGTGTGGATGCAGTCGGCCCGAGCCCGAGACCGAGTAGACATCGAAATCATCCCGCCGGCTATAGATATTGCCGCGCTCCGATTCCGAACTTTCGATCCAGACAGCGAGCGATCACCAGCGCCGCTCGAGGATGTGTCCACCCAGGCCCCTGCAGCGCTGTCCTTAGAAGAGATCCGCAAGCAAGGTGGACCGACTCTCGACCAATTGAGCGCACGCATCAATGCGCAGTTGAGCGTTGGCGCTCTCGAGTCGGCGGCAACATTGTTCAACGACCTGCCAATAGCTCTGCGTCGCCCAGTCGAGATTCTGGGCCTATTGCATCTGCTCACCCGTATAGGGGCCGAGATCAGCCCTGCGCTGCGGGAACAGGTTCTGGCCGTGCGCCCGGACGGGACCACTCGCCAATTCCACATGCCAGCGACGACCGTCCAGTCGACGACCGATGCCACCGACGGAGGCGAATCCAATTGACCGATGCCCTGCTTGACGACGCTAACGATGGCTTCGGCGAGGACGCTCTCAGCTTCTTCGATGCTTTCGACCAACCTGCGTCGAATTTCGAAGACGAGGGTGAGGTAGAGAGCCTGGCGCTGTTCGAAGGCGACACCGGCACGCTCTACCCGGAGCAGCGCCGCTGTCTGCACGCGCTGCTCAAACAGCGATATATTTCGGCCGAACGCCACCCCGAGCAATGGGCGACGCTCGTTGCTGACCAGGATCTCATCAAGAGCCGCCTCAATGATCTGTACCTCGAGCTGCACGTAGACCGCGAGTACCAGGTCGCGTTCAAGCGCCAGGCTCGTACCGAGACAGGGGATCGGCTTCCGTCATTGCTGAATGACCTCGCTCACCAAAAGGAGGAGACCATCGTCATGATCCATCTCCGGCAACGATTCTTCGCACAGCGCCAGGAGAACGACGATGCTGTTTTCGTCGACCGACAGAGCCTAATCGACGAGGTGGCCGATCAACGGCCTGAGCAAGCAACGGACCGTGCCATGGACCAGAAACGCGCCGACAAGGCGATCGAGAACTTGAACACGGCCGGAGTGCTCCTGAAGACCGGTGACCCGGATCGGTTCCGGATCTCACCGATCATCGAGGTGCTCATGCCTATCGAGAAGCTCCGCGCGCTGCTGGCGTGGTTCATGACCCAAAACGGAACCGGTCACGACGCACAGGACGAAGACGCACTCAATCCCAAGGCCGGCCCCGATCTATTGTTCGACAAAGGAGAGAACGAATGACGCTCGACATAATTATTCCGACTCAACCGAAACCTGAACCCGAGCATTCGCAGTGGCGAATGGAGTCGCTCCAGATGGTGAACTGGGGTGGGTTCCATGGCCATCACAAGATAAATTTCTCACCGGGTTCCACGCTGATGTCCGGCGCAAGCGGCACCGGAAAATCGACAGTGCTCGACGCGTACCTGGCGTTGATGATGCCCTCGGACATCCCGTTCAACGGCGCGTCCAACGACGCAGGCGGACGCGCACGATCGGCCGATCAGCGCAACCTGATGAGTTACCTGCGCGGCAAGATGGATTCCAGTAGCGTGGATGGTACCGGCGAGATGCGTGATCAGGTTCTGCGTGGTAGCGACGGTGAGCCGATCTGGGGCGCGTTAGCTGGTACTTTCATCAACGACGGAGGCCGACGCTACACGGTCGTTCGCATCTACTTCGCTAAGGCGGGAGCTAGCGGGACCTCCGACGTCACCACGACCTACGCAGCTTACGACGGTTACCTCGATATCTCCCGTCTAGAACCTCTGGCGGCCTCGCGCTTCGAGAAGCGCGCACTCAAGATTGGCATCCCCGGACTGGCGACTTTCAACACGTTCCGCGAATTTGAGGCCACCATCCACACCCGTTTGGATATCGGTGGCGGCGACGGCGGACGGAAGGCTATGCGCCTTCTTTCACGCGTCCAGGCAGGCATGGAGGTTAAGCGCGTCGACGGGCTATATAAGACGATGGTGCTCGAGAAGCCGATCACCTATGAAGCCGCCGACACGGCGCTCATGCACTTCGCTGATCTCGAAGCTTCATACGCGAAGATGGTTGATGCTGCGAATAAGGAGAAGGCACTGGCGCGTTTGCCCGATCTGCAGAAGGATCTGACAGAAGCTGAGTCGACCGCGCAGTTCATTGGCAAATTCGGTGCAGGTCTCGATGGCCCTTCGCCGTTCCGATTGTGGCGGCTGAGGACCGAACGCACGTTGCTCGACACGGCTGCAGACGAGAACCGAACCGAGCACAGCGAAATTACATCAACGCTCGCAAAGTCAAAGGCAGAGGAGACTCAGTACGAAGCAAGACTCGTCGAGATCAGGGATGACAAGCGCAGCAACGGTGGTGAGGCGATTGAGGAACGCAAACACGAAATCGCCCGGCTTGAGCGCAGCCAGGGCGAGGTGCACACGGCATTCATAAGGTTCCAGACTCGCACCGAGGCAATTGGCCTTGTCGCGCCGGAGACGGCCGAGCAGTTCGATGACGCGCAACGCGCCTCCGCCGAGTTCCTTACAGAGTTTGAGGAAAGAGAACGGGCTCTCCAGGCCGAGGAAGACATCGTCCAGATGGAGCTCGCACCCCTGAGGAGCCGTAAGTTCGATCTCCTCGACGAGCAACGCTCGCTCGAAGGCCGCAAGAGCGCCGTGCCGAGACGAATGCATCTCGCCCGGGTAGCCATGGCCGAGGCTGCGGGGCTTGACCCCGAGGAAGACCTGCCGTTCGTTGCTGAACTCCTTGACCTTCTCCCGGACGAGGCTCACTGGCGCACCGCTGTGGAGAACACGCTGGGCGGCATCGCGCGTACGCTCCTCATCGACCGCCGGATCCGCGACCAATTTTCGGCGGCTATAGACGGCCTTCGTATTAGTCCACGGCTGAATTACCAAGGTGTTCAACCTGAAGAACACCAGGAATGGCGGGGAAACCCGAGCTATGTGTCAGGAAAACTCGCGTTCAAGGACTCACCTTTCTCGTCATGGGTCCAGAACCGCGTGAGCAGCGATAACGTTGACCATCTCTGCGTGCCCGACACCAGGTCTCTCAGTGGCTCCGGCGCGCGGGTCACCCCATCCGGGCAGACGCGCAATGGTAGTCGTGGCGCACACGGAGAGTCTGGCGACGGCAATATCATTGGCTTCTCCAATGAACGCCGACTCTCCGACATTGAGATGCTGCTCGCCGACCTCGAACCACAGATCGATGCTATGCAGGGCCAGATCAAGGCTATTCGAGCACGAGTCAGCAATCTCCGCCTGCAGCGTGACGCTCACCGATTCGTTGTGGATACCGACTGGACCAGCATCGACCTGCTCGGCATCGACGAGCGGATACGCGAGCTCAAAGGCCAGATCCAGCGGTTGCGTGCCGCGAACTCGATCCTCGACGAGCTCGAGGCCGAGGAAGAACGGATCACGCCTCTGCACAAAGAGGCGACGCGCGTGCGAGTTCTCGCTGAGGAACGACTCAAGACGCTTACTAGAGAACACGGTCAGCTCGTATCCGAACAGGACAAGATCCAGGATGGCATCGATGCCGTCGTCAATGCGCAGGCCGCAGCAGTGACCGATGAGCAACAGGCATACCTAGACAAGTTGTTCACTGCTAGCTGGGATGTCACGGACCTCAAGGCATTTAGCTCTAACGTGCGTGCTTTGCGCAAGCGATTGAGCGATGAAATAGCCGCTGCGCGACAGCGCGTTCAGCGGGCCACTAGCTCGATGGAGACTATGTTTGAGGCTTACAAGGCGCGCTGGGACGAGCACAACCTCGGTACCGCTCCAGCATCTGCGGATGGCTATCGCGAGATCCTAGACAAGATCCGCGCCGAAGGCTTGCATGAGCGCCGCGACCGTTGGCGTCGCGAGCTCGCCTCGTGGTCCAGCGACGATCTCCTAGGTCTCAACGACGCATTCGACCTTGCGCTCGAGGATATTGAGGAGAGGCTGGTTCCGATCAACAGCATCCTCGAGAAACTCCCATTCGGCGGGAAGGGAGTCCTGCAGATTAAGTCACGTCGCCTGCAAAGCGATGACCTGATCAAGTTCCGCAGAGGTTTGCGAGAGCTTTCTTCCGGACTCGCGCTCGAGATGTCCGACCAGCAGATCGTGACTCGGTTCACGAGGCTCCGCGACTTTATGAAGAGCATCGCCGTACCGGATGGTCGTGCCTCGACGTCGCAGCGTGATCGTTATCTTGACGTGCGCCAACATGTCGTAATCACCGCGGTCGTTCTCGACAACGTCCTGAATCGGCGCGAGATCGCGACCCATGACTCACTCGGTGGCAAGTCCGGCGGTGAGACGCAGGAACTCGTCGCGTTTATCGTCGGCTCGGCCTTGCGCTACCAGCTCGGCGACGAGACTCGTTCGCGCCCGAGGTTCGCTCCGGTCTTCCTCGATGAAGGCTTCGTGAAGTCCGACAGCGAGTTTGCCGGACGATCGGTCCGCGCCTGGCAGGACCTCGGATTCCAGCTCGTCATTGGCGCTCCGCTGGACAAGGTCACAGCCCTGGAGCCGCATATGGATCTGCTTCTTACTGTCACCAAGAACGAACGCGGCTATTCCTTCGTCGTCGACCTTCAGGACGACTCCAATACGAGTGGCGTCGCATGAAGACGCCCGAAGTCATCACGACCGACATCCGTCGGCGTCTGACCACTCGCTGGCATGCGGATCTCTCCGGCGTCGACCAGGCATTTCCGCATAGGTTCCCGCTCGGGCGGCCTACGGCGACTGAATTGCGCCAGGATTATGCCACGATTCATGCGAAGACTGTCGACTTGCAGGACTGGGCCCGCATCCACGCTATAACACTCGAGTATGCGAACCGTGCTGCCCGAGGAGGTACCACACAGGCGGTGCCGACGCATGCGCGGATTGATTCGATCGACCATGCCGCTGCAGTCGTAGCCGGCGAGTGGCCAGCGCGCCTCGTCCGAGGGCATGAACGACTTGACGTCGTGCGTTCGCGGTTCCCCCAAGTCTCCGACGTTGGGCGGATCATCCGCATGATCGACGACTACAGCGATGTGGACTTCGCGTTGCTGCTCACCGTCGCGGACTGGTACCTCGCGGACCCTACGCGCGCGATGGCTGGCGTCACTCCTCGTCAGATGCCGATCCCCGGTGTCCACGCGAAGTGGCTGCAGAACCACGGTGCAGGCGTGCGAGCGTTGACCCGTCTCGACGATCTCGGGCTACTGCCTAGCCACCCACCGCGTGTGCACTTCACGTATCTCGACCCGGGATATCGAATGTCTGGCGGACGGACCCACGACTCGGCCACGGTGGGCGACGCGTTCCGGCCAGCATACCCGCCCGAGATCGTCGTCATCTCGGAGAACAAGGACACTGCGATCCATTTCCCGCCCATCAGAGGTGGCATCAGCGTCGAGGGTCAGGGCAGTGGAGGCAAGACCTTGGCCGCGTTCGACTGGATCCGCAATTCTCCCGTCGTCGTCTACTGGGGAGACATCGATAAGGAAGGACTCGAGATCCTCAATGGGTACCGGGCCGACTTCGACAGAGATATCGACACGATGCTGATGGATGTGGACACGTACATTGAGTTCGAGCGATTCGGCACGAGCCATGACAAGCACGGGAATCTCATCGTCACAAGCGAGCCCAAACCTGTCGAACGACTTCGCGCAGATGAGAAGAATCTGTATCTATTGCTTCTCAGCGCACAACTCCCAGGGAACCGCCGGATCGAACAAGAGCGCATCCCATTAGAGCGGGCGGTGGCAAGCATCTACGGGATTCGAAAGCAGATCGCCGGCGAATAATGTAGTTGGCATCGCCAGCATCGCCAGTATCGCCTGCTTCACTACTGCGAGTGGGTCAGCTGCCGCGGCAATTACCCGATCTGACCGATTCCCGGCCTTAGAAGTAGTCAGTCCGAGGGCATCTCATGATCCGAGGCCTCATGTGCTGATCTTCTTGGACGATGTGCCATCCTAAATAGTTTCGATTTGGTCGGTGGCTTCGTAATCGCTACAAACCTACACTGACTTCTCGAAAGCACTGTCGCGTTCGATGAAACTACGTACATCCTTCAAGCTACGAGGCATCCCCGGTCCTCGCTAATCTCAGAATTCGCCGCGGCTTAAGCGTTCGCCGCCAGGTGCTTTGCGGATAGCTTCAGGTAGTGATCGGCGTTGGTCTTCAACCCGGCCACTTCCTCATCGCTTAGTTCGCGGCGCACCTTCGCCGGAACGCCGGCCACCAGCGACCGCGGTGGAACCTGCGTGCCCTCCAACACCAGCGCGCCGGCAGCCACAAGCGACTGCTCGCCAATCACCGCGCCATTCATGATGGTCGCGCTCATGCCCACAAGGCAGCCGTCACCTACGGTGGCGCCGTGCACCACTGCCGAGTGTCCCACCGACACTCTCGCGCCCAAGGTGCAAGGGAAACCGGCATCCGCGTGAAGCACGACGTTGTCCTGCAAGTTGGTGCCTTCACCCACGCGAATCGGTGCAGAGTCCCCGCGCACCGATACCCCGTAGAAAGCGCTGGAACGATCGGCCAAGGCCACGTCCCCGCTCAACACTGCGGTGGGTGCGACAAAAACGTTCTCGCCGACCTGTGGGGTCGACCCTTCAATAGTAATAATGTGGCTCATGCCACCCACTCTAATTGTCGCGGGGGCACGGTGCGAGTTACGAGAACACGATGGTGCGCTGGCCGTCGAGCATCACGCGATGCTCGGCATGCCACTGCACGGCGCGGGTCAGTGTCCGGCCCTCTACGCTGCGACCCAGCTCAACGAGCTGCTCGGCGGTGCGGGTGTGCGAGACGTGGGTGACTTCCTGGTCGATGATCGGACCTTCATCCAGGTCAGCGGTGACGTAGTGCGCGGTGGCGCCGATCAGCTTCACGCCGCGGGCGTAGGCCTGATGGTATGGCTTCGCGCCCTTGAAGGAGGGCAGGAAGGAATGGTGGATGTTGATGACTCGGCCTTCCATGCGCTCGCACAGCGAATCCGAGAGGATCTGCATGTAGCGGGCAAGCACCACCAGCTCGATGCCGTAGTCCTCGGCGAGCTTGAGCAGCTCAGCCTCGGCCTGCGACTTGTTCTCCTTGGTCACCGGCAGGTGCACGAAGTCCACCCCGTAGAAATCGGCCATCGGCTTCAGATCCAGGTGGTTGGAGACGATCACCGGCACATCGATGGGCAAGGTGCCAGCACGCTGGGCGAACAGCAGGTCGTTGAGCGCATGCCCGGCCTTGGAGCACATGATCATGGTGCGGGTGCGCTTGGAACGATCGTCCACCCGAAGGGTCATGTGGAAATCGTCGCGGATGGGAGCGAGCCCCGCACGGATCTGCTCCAAGGACTGCTCGGTGGCTACCTCGATGCGCATGAAGAAGGTGCCGGTCTCCGGCGAGAGGAACTGCTGGGACTCGGTGATATTGCAACCGGCACCCAGCAGACCTCCGGAAATGGCGTGGACGATGCCGGGACGGTCGAAGCAAGATAGGGTGACGATGTACTGGTTCATGGATTCTAAGGTAGCGCCCGCCAGCGATGTTCTGCCAATCCCGTGAGCTACGTTGCGCTGACCGCGAGCCGCTGAACGTATTGCGCGGCCGCCAGCGCGGCCTTCCTCCCGGCCCGGGTAGCACCCAAAGTCGAAGCCGACGCGCCATAGCCGACGAAGAACAGCCCGGGCACCGCCACCGCGGCTACCCCGTCCTCCATCAGGATGCCGCCTTGAGCCGTGTGCAGTTTCAGATCGCGCAAATGCCGGTGGGCATGCCGGAAGCCGGTCGCCCACAGGATCGCATCGATCTTTTCGCGTGACCCGTCGGCGAAGACGACGGCGTCGGATTCCAGCCGGTCGATCTTCCCCCTCGAGACCAGCGCCCCGGAGGCGATCCCGGCACGCATCTTCTCGGTGAGCAGCAACCCGGTGGTGCCCACCACCGACTTCGGCGGCAGCCCTGCACTGGTGCGCTCATTGACCTGGCGCTCCACTTCCTGGCCCCATTCGGCACCGGTGGGAACGTTGCGCCAGTCCGGTGCGCTGCGCGTGGACCACAGGGTATCCACGCCGGCAGCGCGCAACTGCACGATGAACTGGGTGGCACTGGCGCCGGCCCCGACCACCAAAACGCGCTGCCCGGCGAATTGCTGCGGGGAGACGAAGCCATTTGTGTGCACCTGCGGACCATCGAAGCGCCCGGGGTAGACCGGCCAGAACGGATTGGACCAGGTGCCGGTGGCGTTGATGATGGTGCGTGCCCGGTAATCCGCATCGGCGTGCACCACGAAGATTTCTCCGTCTTTTTCGACCGAGGTCACCGGTGCGCCGTGGCGTACCGGCAACGTGAAGCGCTGTTCGTATTCCGCGTAGTACTCGGACACCACCTGCGAGGCCGGGCGGGTGGAATCCTGCACCTCAAGCGGGAAATCGGGCAAGGGGTGGATATGATGCGCATCGCCCAGCGTGAGGGTATCCCAGCGGTGCTGCCAGGCCCCGCCGGGTGCAGGGTTCGCATCGAGCACCAGGAAGTCGATGCCGCGCTTGGCCAGATGGTAGGCGGCGGCAAGCCCTGCTTGCCCTGCGCCGATCACGATTGTCGAGTACACGCTTAAGGTAACCCTGCGCACTTCAAAGTCATTCCCGAAGCCATTTTCGCTACACTGGAACGCGTGACTGGCGTTAGGTGGGTAACCACCAGGGAGCTAATCGTGCGAGCCGCGCGCCTGGGTTTGCACACCACCCGCCTTGGGAACAGGGCACCTACGGAAGGAACAGCGTGAGCGCACGCATTCTCGACGGCAAGGCCACCGCGGCCGCCATCAAGCAGGAACTGGCCGAACGCGTCGCCAAGCTCAAGGCTGCCGGGCACACCACCGGATTGGGCACCATCCTGGTCGGCAACGACCCGGGCTCGGCCTGGTACGTCGGCGGCAAGCACAAGGACTGCGCCGAGGTGGGCATCGAGTCGATCCGCGTGGACCTGCCCGAGGAAACCACCCAGGACGAGCTGCTGGCCAAGGTGCGCGAGCTGAACGAGAACCCGGACTGCACCGGCTACATCGTGCAGCTGCCGCTGCCCAAGCACATCGATACGGATACGATCCTGGAGGCGATGGACCCGGAGAAGGACGCCGACGGCCTGCACCCGATGAACCTGGGCCGCCTGGTGGCCAACGTCAACCGCCCGATGTCCTCCCCGCTGCCATGCACCCCGCTGGGCTGCGTGGAACTGCTGGCCCGCCACGATATCGACCTGAACGGTAAGCACGTGCTGGTCCTGGGCCGCGGCGTGACCATTGGCCGCCCGGTCGGCCTGCTGCTGACCCGCCGCGATGTGAACGCGACTGTGACCTTGGCCCACACCGGCACCACCAACCTCCCCGAGCTGCTGGCCCAGGCCGATGTCGTCATCGCCGCCGCCGGCGTGCCGCACATCATCAAGGCCGACGCCATCAAGCCCGGCGCGATCGTGCTCGACGTGGGCGTCTCCCGCGTGGATGGCAAGGTCACCGGCGACGTCGATCCAGCTGCTGCCGAGGTTGCCTCGTGGATTTCGCCCAACCCAGGCGGCGTAGGCCCGATGACCCGGGCCATGCTGCTGAACAACGTGGTCGAGGCCGCCGAGCGCAACGCAGCGAAGTAAACGCGAAACCGGCAGCCCGCCATTGGCGGGCTGCCGGTTTTTTGATCCCTACAGTGCGTCCTGGGGCACGGGCTGCGCAGCGCTGCGCTTGTCGAAGACCAGCGCGCCGACTTCCTGCTCGGCCTGGTTGCCGATGCCCAAGTCGATGCCGCTGCGATCACGCACCATGCTGACCGCCGCCAGCGATATTGCGGTAAGCGCGAACAGGTACCAGCCGACCGCCGTGGTCCCGCCGGTGGCCTGCACCAGCGCGGTGGCGATCATCGGGGCGAACGCCCCGCCCAGTATCGCGCCGAAAGCGTAGGAAATGGAAACCCCGGAGAAGCGCACCGAGGCGGGGAACAGCTCGGAGTACAACGCGGCCTGCGGACCGTAGGAGAAGCCCAGACCGATGGCGAACAACGCGAACGCCACGTAGAGCAGCGGCAGGCTAGCGGCGTTGACCAGCCAGAATAGCGGGAAGATGCACAGCAGCTGGCTGATGAAGCCGATCTGGTAGGTGCGCTTGCGCCCGATCCTGTCGGCCACGACCCCGGAGAGCAGGGTGAAGGCGAACCACATGACTGCACCGAAGGAGACGGCCAGCAGCACCTGCGTGCGGGTGAAGCCCACAGGCCCCTCAGGGTCCGTCATATAGGCCTGCAGGAATCCGCCGGTGGTCATGTAGCCGGCGGCATTGTTGCCAGCGAAAATCAGCGCGGCAACCAGCACCAGCAGCCAGTGCTTCTTGAACAGCACCACGATCGGAACGCGGGTCTGTGCCTTCTTCTGCGCGATCTCCTCGAAGACCGGGGACTCGTCCACCGAGCGGCGGATGAAGTAGCCCACCACGATCAGCACGAAGCTGAGCAGGAACGGCACGCGCCAACCCCAGGCCATGAACTGCTCGCCGGGGGAGATCACGCCGGTCATCAGCGCCATCATTCCCGAGGCCAGCAGCATGCCCAGCGGCACGCCGAGCTGCGGGTAGGCGCCGGCCCGGGCGCGACGGTCCTTCGGGGCGTGCTCAACGGCCATCAGCACCGCGCCGCCCCATTCGCCACCGGCGGAGATGCCCTGGATGATGCGCAAGAGCAGCAGCAGGATCGGGGCCAGCACGCCCGCGGTCTCATAGGTGGGCAGCACGCCGATCAGCGTGGTGGAGGCGCCCATGAGGGCCAGGGTGAGCACCAGCATGGCGCGCCGGCCGATTTTGTCCCCGTAGTGCCCGGCTAAGAACGCGCCCAGCGGGCGGAAGAGGAAGGAAATGCCGACGCTGGCGAAGGAGAGCAGCAGGCCGATCTGCGCGCCGGCTGGTTCGAAGAACAGGTGGGCGAAGATCAGCCCCGCTGCGGTGGCGTAGATGAAGAAGTCGTACCACTCGATGGTGGTGCCGATGACGGTGGCGAAGGCGACGCGCCGCTGGCTGGTGCCGGGGTGCCGCTGGGTGGGTGTGCTCATGAGCTGACCTCATTGGGATAGTAGTGGGGGTGCTAGGCCGCGACCGGTGCGGCGTTGGCCAGGTCCTTCAGGGATGCTCCAGCGAGCATCGCTTCGGTGATGCGCTCGCCGCGGGCCAGCAGCTTGCGTGCGGCAGCGTGGTCGGCGGGACGGTTAATGGATTCCACCGCGACCAATTGCCCGTCGCGCAGCCGTGCGATGGAGAATTTTTCGCTGCCCGGGTCGCCCAGCAGCACGCTGCTGTCGGTGGGCTCGGCCAGCCCGGCGATTTGCAGCCGGTGGCGGCCCTGGATGCTCCAGAACCAGGCAATCTCCGAGTACGCCGTGGGCTCGCCGCACAGGGTGCGGGCCAGGCTGCGCGCCTGGTCCGCGGCGTTCTGCACCGACTCCAACCGCACCCGCGTGCCGTCGCGCCCGACATTGGCGCAGTCGCCCACCGCGTAGACGCGCTCATCGCTGGTGCGCAGCGCGGCATCCACCAGGATGCCGTTCTCGCACTCCAATCCCGATGCTTCGGCCAACTCAATGTTGGGGAGCACGCCGATGCCGTAGACCACCAGATCCGCCCGGCAGCTTTCCCCGGCGGAGGATTGCACTAGCAAATCCTCCTGCACGTCAATGGACTGCACGCCTTCGCCCAGGCGCAGCTCGATGCCGTCGCCGCGATGGGCCTGGGCGAACCAGTTGGAGAGCTGGGCGGAAACCGAACGGTTCAGCACCCGGGGAGCGGAGTGCAGCACCGTGACATCGATCCCGCGGGCCCGGGCCGAGGCCGCGAACTCCAGACCGATGAAGCCGGCACCGGCCACGACGACCCGCTGGGCGCCGTCCAGCTGCCGGCGCAGGATTTCCGCGTCCTGCAGCGTGCGCAGCCCGATGACCCGCGGGTCCTCGGCGCCGGGGCAGGACAGCACCCGGTTGCGTGCGCCGGTGGCGAAGACCAGCCGGTCATAGCCGCGTTGCTGCCCGTCGGACAGGGTCACGGTGCGTGCGGCGCGGTCAACGGCGGTGGCGCGCGCACCGGTCAGCAGTTCGATGCGCTGCTGGGCGTAGAAGTCCTCCGAGCGCAGCGGCAGCACCTCGGGTTCCTGGGCGGAAGCCACGAAGTCCTTGGACAGCGGAGGGCGCTGGTAGGGCTGTTGCGCGCCCTGGTCGACCAAGGTGATGGCGCCGGCATGGCCGTGCTCGCGCAGCGTTTCGGCCAGCTGCACGCCGGCGTGGCCGGCGCCGATGATCAGGATGCTTTCGTTCATTTCAGACCTGTTCGGAGGGTACGGCCACGCGGATGGACTGCAATGCGCCGCCCAGGGAAACCTGGCAGCCCAGCCGGCTGTTCGCGGTGCGCTCTGCGGTGGTGCAGTCGAGCATTTCGTCTTCGTCTTCCGAGAGTTCTGGAAGACCAGCTGCATCCTCGGGGTTAACGTAGACGTGGCAGGTGGCGCACATGGCCTGGCCGCCGCATTCGCCGACGATCCCGGCGATGCCGTTGGTGACGGCAGCGCGCATGATGTTGCCGCCTTCGGCGACCTCGACGTCGGTCGCGGTGCCGTTTGGCTGTTCAAAGGTGATGGTAGGCATGGAAGGCTCCTTGTATTAGGCGTCCCAGAGGACGCGCATTTTGGTCATGCCGCGGAAGACCCAGCCGGCATCGATGCTGGCGGTGGCCGGATCCAACCGCAGATTGGGCAGCTTCTCGAAGACCGCCGGCAGGGCGACCTGGGCCACCTGGGCCCGGGCGATCCAGGTGCCGGCGCAGAAGTGCACACCGCCGCCGAAGGCCAGGTGCGGCTTCTTCTCGCGGAAGATGTTGAACGTTTCGGGATCCTCGAAGACCAACGGGTCGCGGTTGGCCGCGCCTAGCACCACTCCGAGGCGCGCACCGGCTGGCAGGCTGATGCCTTCGAGCACCAGCTCCTGGGTGGTTTCACGCGGGTACATGCCGATCGGGGCGACCCAGCGCACCGATTCCTCGAAGGCCTTGGGGAGCAAAGCCGGGTCCTGGCGTACCGCCTGCAATTGCTCGGGGTTCTCCAGCAGCGCCCAAACGGTGGTGGCCAGCACGTCGCGCGGCTCGTTCAGCCCGCCGCCGATGGTCATCTTCAGGTTGGCGCGGATGGCTTCCAGCGGGATCGGCATGGTGGCCAGGTTGGAGAGCAGCGAGTGGTCCGGGTTCTTCGCCAGATAGGGGAGCATCTCGTCGATGGCCGCGTCGACCTCTGCCGAGGAAGCCTCTGCCTTGGCCCAGACCTCTGGGTCATCGGCGTAGTTGCCGGTGCCGTCGATCATGGTCTGGCTCCAGCGCTGCATGTCCTGCTGGGTGGCATTGTGGAAGCCGCAGATCAGCCGCAGGTTCTCCGCGGTGTACGGTGCGGCGTAGTCCCAGACGAAGTCCGAACCCGGCCCCTTGGCGAGCAGCTGGCCCAGGTACTTCTCGTTGTTCTGCGCGAAGATCCCGTTCCAGTGCTTCTTGATGGTGCCCGGGCGCAGGGTCGCTCCGTAGGAGTCGCGGTCCACCTGGTGCTCCGGGTTGTCCTTGCGCAGCATCGAGTGGCCCATGGACCGCTTCATCAGCGAGTTGCGCTCGTTGGCGGAGAAGCGGGCTTCGTCCTGCTCGATCTCGTGGCAGGCGGCGTAGGAGGTCACCATGTAGCGGTTCACCGCCGGGACCCAGTGCAGCGGGGCCTCGGCGCGCAGGCGCTGGTAGATCGGGAACGGATCGCGGTACAGGTCCTCGATTTTTACCCAATCGGCGACCGGGGCCTCGCGGACTGCGGATTCGGTGCTGGCGTGCGGCACTGGTGCGGTGCCGGGGGTGGCCTGGGCGCCGGTGAACGGGCAGGTCGCTGGGGCGGTGCTCATGCTGTCTCCTTAGTGGTTCCTTGTTCAATCACTAGTGTGAGGCAGGCCATAACCACGGGTAAAATGGTTATATTCGAGGAATATCCACTGAATAAGCGAGGAATAGTGCCGAATTTTACGCTGCGTCAGCTCGAATGCCTGGCCGCCGTAGGGCAGCTGGGCTCCATCACCGCCGCCGCGCAGTCACTGAATTTGTCAGCCTCCGCGGTGACCGGCGGGCTCAACGAGCTTGAACGCGTGCTGAACACGCAGCTGACCATCCGGCGCAAGGCCCATGGCGTGAGCCTGACCCCGGCCGGGCGCTACGTGCTGGACGAGGCACAGGGAATCCTGCAGGCCTCCAGGGACCTGGAGCAAATGGCCAGCGGTGCCGGGGAAGTGCTGGCCGGAAAGGTTCGGGTGGGCTGCTACTCGTCGCTGGCGCCCACGGTGCTTCCGGAGCTGCTCGCCGAATACGGGCAGCGCTACGCGCAGGTGGAAGTCGATTTCTTCGCCGGCACGCAGCAGGAGATCTTCCAGATGCTGGCCGCCGGGACGCTGGATCTGGCCTTCGTCTACGACTTCGGCCTGCCCGAAGGCATCGAGCGCACCCAACTGTTCCGCACCGAACCCTATGTGCTGCTGCCCGCGGGGCATACGCTGGCCGAAGAGCCGAAGGTGCCGCTGGTGCGGCTGGCCAGCGAGCCGATGATCCTGCTGGATGTCCCGCCGAGCCGCGAGCACACGCAGAACCTGTTCGAATCCGCCGGGGTCGAGCCGTGGATCCGCTACCGCACCGCCGACTTCGAGGTGACCCGCTCCATGGTGGCCCGCGGGCTCGGCTACGCGGTGCTGGTCCAGCGCCCGGCGGTGGATGTTTCCTACGAGGGGCTGGACCTGGTGGTGCGCCCTATCCACCCGGTGGCCCGAACGGTGCGCGTCGCACTGGCCCGCCCCCGCGCCGTCGCCCCGTCCAAGGCGGCCACCGCCATGCATGACCTGGCACTAGAACTGCATTCGACGAACCCCGCTCACTGACCGGGCTACTGTCTGGCGGAGCAGGCACCCGCATCCGCGGGCCAATGCCGCAAGGCCAACGCCCGGAGTATCCTCGGTGCCGCTGGTGGGCTTGGGGCGCAGCCGCTGGGAGGACTGCATTAAGACAGCGGCCGAACGCCAACGCCACGAGCGCGACGAGGAGGGGAACGGCTGGTGCTTGCCCGCGGCATTCATGGGCACGGCCCGGGCTGGTAGCCCCGACCTTCTGGATCCTGACTGATCGGTGCAATCATCTTCGCAGCCCGCCGACGGCATGTGGCCCGCGCTGCGGCCGGCGCCGAATCGGTGCGGCGCGAACGCAATGCCCGCGGCGAGATCGAATAGACCGAGTTCCGCAAACGACTGGATGTGGTGCGCACCAAGCTGAAATAGAAAAGCCCGATGGCCCGTTCGGAAACGGGCCATCGGGCTTATGCTTGCAGCGCCTAGGCGTCCTGGGTAGCCTTCACAGCATCAGCGCGGCGCTTGTCGAAGACCAGCGCGCCGACTTCCTGCTCCGCTTGGTTGCGGAAGGACAGGTCGATGCCCGAGCGGTCGCGGATCATGCTGACCGCGGTGAAGGAAATCGTGACGACAACCAGCAGGTAGATCGCCACCGCGGTGGTGCCACCGGTTGCTTGCACCAGCGCCTGGGCGATGGTCGGCGCGAATGCGCCGCCGACGATCGCGCCGATCGCGTAGGAGATCGAGACGCCGGAGAAGCGTACCGAGGCCGGGAACAGCTCCGAGTAGAGCGCCGCCTGCGGGCCGTAGGTCAGCCCCAGTCCGATGGAGAACAGGCCGAAGGCCAGGTAGAGCAGGCCCAGCGAGCCGGAGTTGACCAGTGCGAAGACCGGGAAGAGCGAAGCTGCCAGAATAATGAAGCCGATCTGGTAGGTGCGCTTGCGCCCGATCTTGTCGGCCAGCAGGCCAGCGACCAGGGTCATGACCAGCCATACGGCGGCGCCGAAGGCCACGGCGACCAGCACGTCGGTGCGCTCCAGCCCGACCGGGCCATCAGGGTTGGTGGTGTAGGCCTGGAAGAAGCCGCCGGTGGTCATGTAGCCTGCGGCGTTGTTGCCGGCGAAGACCAGCGCGGCAATGAGCACCAGTGGCCAGTGCTTCTTGAACAGCACCAGGATCGGCACGGCGGTCTGCGCCTTGTTCTCGCTGATTTCCTCGAAGACCGGGGACTCGTCCACCGAGCGGCGCACGAAGTAGCCGACGGCGATCAGGATAATCGACACCAGGAACGGAACGCGCCAGCCCCATTCGAGGAACGCATCGCCGGGGGAGATCACCCCGGTCATCAGCGCCATGGTGCCCGAGGCCAGCAGCATGCCCAGCGGCACGCCCACCTGCGGGTAGGAGCCTGCGCGGCCGCGGTGGCCATCGGAGGCGTGCTCGACGGCCATCAGCACTGCGCCGCCCCATTCGCCGCCAGCGGAGATGCCCTGCAGGATGCGCAGCAGCAGCAGCATGATCGGCGCCCAGATGCCTGCGGTCTCGTAGGTCGGCAGCACGCCGATCAGCGTGGTGGCTGCACCCATCAGCGCCAGGGTCAGGACCAGCATCGCACGGCGGCCGATCTTGTCGCCGAAGTGCCCGGCCAGGAATGCGCCCAGCGGGCGGAAGAGGAAGGACAGGCCGACCGAGGCGAAGGAGATCAGCAGCGCGATCTCCTGGCCTGCTGGTTCGAAGAACAGCTGGCTGAAGACCAGGCCTGCTGCGGTGGCGTAGATGAAGAAGTCGTACCACTCCACGGTGGTTCCGATGACCGTCGCGAAAGCTACGCGGCGCTGGTTGGCCTTGGCGGCCTTGGATTGTGTCATAGTGCTTCCCTTGCGAGTGGTACCGAGGCGTCGATCACTGGCACCTGAGTTTTGGGTCACTCCAGTGTGGCACCAAGCACAAGTAAGGTAAACTTCAAATATCTGCAAAACTTCTGAAGGCTGGCTTATGTATTCGATGCGCCATCTGGAAATCATGGCTGAACTTCCCGCCCACAGCACGCTCGGTTCGGCGGCCAGCGAATTGAGAATCTCGGAATCGGCCTTGTCGCAGGCAATTACCGCCATCGAGAAGCATGCCGGGGAGACCTTGTGCCTGCGCCGCAAGGCCCACGGGATCCGGCTCACCGCTTCGGGTCAGCACTTCGCCGCCATGGCCCGGAAGATCCTTTCCGATGTCGGCGAATTGCGTGCAACATTCCCGCAAACCGAAGGAGCGCTGCGCGGGCCGGTGCGCTTCGGCTGCTTCGCTTCGCTCTCTCCGCACCTGATTCCGGCCACGCTGGAAGGGTTCGACCACCCCGAGGTGCAGCTCGATGTGCGCGTAGGCACCCACGAGGACTTGCTGCCGGCCCTGCGAGAGGGCGAGATCGATGTTGCTTTCGTCTATGACCTGCAGCTGCCCGCGGACATGGACAAGCAGAGGATCTACCAGACCGAGATGCAGGTCGTGCTGCATCCCGAGCACCGGCTGGCCAACCTCGCCCGGCCGCTGGAATTGGCCGACTTGGTCGACGAATCGCTGATCATCTACGAGTCCGACCCGAGCACCGAGCACCAGCAGCAGCTCTTCGCCTCCCAGGGCCTGCAGCCCAGGATCGCTGCCTCGGTCCCGCAGATGATCCTGGTCTCCGCGATGGTGGGCCGCGGCCTGGGCTACGGGCTGCTCATGCGCCGCCCGAACAATGCCGAGGTCTCCATCGAGGGCCGCCCGCTGGCCTTCCGCGAGCTCAAGGCCCCCAACTACCCGAACGCGGTCGTGGCGATCACGCCCAAGGGGGTCCAGATCCCGGCCCGCGTCCAGGCGCTGATCGACCACTGCACCTGCGCAATGGCTGAGTCCTGGTAGACGCGCACCCCCGGGGCGCGCATAATGGCCACATGATTGGCACGTGGCAGGCCATGGTCATCGACTGCGAGGACCCCGATGCACTGGCCGGATTCTATGAACAGCTCCTCGGGATGGTGCGCATCGACAACGAGCCCGACTGGGTTTCCATTGGCGATGCGCCGGACCATCCTGCGCTCGCCTTCCAGGCGGTCAGCCCGTACGTGGCCCCGCAGTGGCCTGGGCATGTGCACCCGCAACAGGCGCATATCGACGTGAAAGTCGCCGACCTGGACCTGGCCGAAGAACAGGTGCTGCACCTCGGTGCTCGCTCGACCGGCGAAGGGTCCAAGACCTTCAGGGTCTATTTGGACCCGCAGGACCACCCGTTCTGCCTGGTGAGCTGGTAGCCGCGTAGGCGATCTTCGCCGCCTGCAGCCGGGTCGAGACCCCGAGCTTGGCCAGCACCTGGGAGACATGCGTCTTCACAGTGCTCTGCCCGATGCCCAGCCGCTGCGCCAATTGCGGGTTGCTCAGCCCTTCGGCCAACCCGTCGAGCACCTCGCGTTCCCTGCCGGTCAAGCCATCGGGCAGCTTCGCGGTGCCGGGTTCCGGCGACAGCGCCCGGGCCAGGATCCGCGAGGTCACCTGCGGATCCAGCACGGATTCGCCGCGGGCCGCGGCACGCACGCCCATGATGATCGCCTGCGGTTCGGCGCTCTTGAGCAGGAACCCGTGCGCCCCGGCCTGCAGTGCGCCAAAAAGGTACTGGTCGTCATCGAAGGTCGTGAGCACCACGACGCGGCAGCTGCCATGCAGTGCCTTGGTGGCCTCGATGCCATCGAGCACCGGCATGCGCAGGTCCATCAGGATGACGTCGGGGGACAGGGCACGGGCCATGGAAATGGCCGATCGCCCGTCGGCCGCTTCGCCCACGACTTCCAGGTCTTCCGCGGCCTGCAGCACCAGCCGGATCCCCATGCGCACGGTCGCATGGTCATCGACGATCAGGACTTTCACGGCTTCTCCATTGCTTCAATTGGTCCGGGGAATTCCACGCGCACCTCGAAATCCGGGCCGGTGCGTACCCCGAACCGGCCATCGAGCGCGGCGACGCGGGTGCGGATATTCTCCAGCCCGGTGCCCGCCCCCGGGCCGCGGCTGGCATCGTGCCGCAGGCCATTGCTCGCCGTGATCGCCAGGCCCTTGTCCTGGACCACGCTCAGTTCCAGGGTAGTGCCCGGCGCATGCTTGGCGTGGTTGACCAGCAGCTCGCAGACCGTGCGGTGCGCGGCGGTATGCACCGCAGGGCTGAAGCGCTGCGGATGCGCGACCCGGTACTCCCAGCGCACCGGGCTGCCGAATCCGGCCACCAGCTCAGGCAGATCCTCGATCCGCGCCTGCAGCGCAGGGCCCCCGGCATGCAGCATCCGCACCATCGCGGCCATGTCTTCCAAGCCGGACACCGACTCATCGCGGATGCTCTGCAACGGAGCCCGCACCTCCTGGGGTGCGGCCGGAAGCAGGGCGCCGGAGAGCAGGGCGATTGACGAGAACCTGGCCGAGAGCACGTCATGCATCTCGCGGGCCAGCGCAGTGCGCTCCTGGACGCGGGAAAAGTCGTGCTCGGCGACCAGCTGGTCCTCGCGGGCATCGGCCGCCGACTGCACAGCCTCTGCCCGCTGGGCTTCGGCCTTGGCCAGCTCCTTGGCGGTGCGCACATTCTCCGCCCAGAGCATCGGGGTGAAGAGGATGAAGCCGGCCATGAGCAGGGCCAGCACCACCTCCTGCGGATTCCCGGTGACCAGCCAGGCGGCGATGGCCAGCGAGATGGCCGCCAGGCACAGCAGCGCCAGCGCCACCGTCCGCGTGCGCACCGAACCGAGCAGGAACAACCCGAAGACGCATTCGAAGACCAGGAAGTACCCGCCAAGGCTTCCCACGGCCAGCAAGCCGGCCCCGGCGAACAGCATGGCCACGGAGCTGGCTACGAGAAAACGGCGACGGACCAGCACAGCGGCCAAGCCGATGAGCAGCAAGACGATCCATTCGTACCCGCGGATCGCGAACCATGGGGGATTGGCCAGTCCCGAAAGATACAAGATGGCGGTGAGCACCAGATAGGTGCCGACGACCTCGGGTTCCTTGTCGCCGCTGCCCATCCGCCGAATGAAGTCCATGCTTCCAGCATCCCCGAACTGGCTGCCCGCCGGTATCCCCCTTAAGGAGGAGAAGGCGCAGCCCACTGGCCGATACCGCGATCCGGCAGGCCGCGGAACAGTGGAACCCATGGACATCATGACAAGCAATCCCGAACTATCCCTTCTCATCCTGGCGCTGATCGATTCGACCAGCATCGGCACCCTGGTCATTCCGCTGTGGCTGCTGCTGCGGGGACGCCGCGCGGCCATTGCCAAGGTCCTGGCCTATCTGCTGGTGATCGCCGGCTTCTACTGGGTCATCGGCGTGCTGCTGCGCAGCGGGTTGCTGCTCATCGACCCGGCCATCTTCGAGCACCGGTTCTTCCGGCTGGCAGGAATGGCCGCCGGGGCGCTGATGATCATCTGGGCGCTCACCTACCGCACCGATGCGCAGAAGGAAGCCAGCGCACGGAAGAAAGCCATCGCGCATAGCGGCGCGGCACCGGCAGCGCCGGAACCGGCGGATGCAACCGAACAGGTGCCGCTGCGCCTGCGTAGCCGCTTGGGCACTGCGCTGGATACCCGCACCGGGTTGATTGCCCTGGCCCTGTTCGCCAGCCTGCTGGAACTTCCCACGATGCTTCCCTACCTCGCAGCCGTTGGCGTCATGCAGGGCGCCGGCTGGGGCACCGGCCTGCAGCTGCTCGCGCTGATCGGCTACTGCCTGGTGATGATCGTCCCGGCATTGGTGCTGGTTGGCGCGCTTGCGCTCGCCGGGCCGCGCATCGAGGCCTGGTTGCAGAAAATGGGGGCCAAGGCCTCGGCATACGCCCAGGAAACCCTTGGCTGGGTGGTGGGCATCGGCGGATACCTGCTGATTCGCGCGAGCCTTTCCGGGCAGGACCTGCACAGCCTGTTCGGCTAGCCACGCTGTGGGCGAAAGGGCACGGTTCCAATTGGCTTGAAGCGGGGTAATGATGCGAGAATTGACGGCATGGAACCTCTAGGCAGCAGCGCGAAGCAGGGCAGGAAAGTCACCCTGAACGCATCAACTTTGGCAATGTCCGTCATGGTCATCGTCCTTCTGGTGGCAGTGGTATTCGCTGCCAACTCCAACCACATCGTCGGCTGGTTTGTAGTCGTCATCTCCGCCGGTTGGCTGCTGCTGGCCGCATTCATGATGTTCGGCCTCAAGCGGGGCGCCGAGAAGATCAACAACTCGCTGCGCGAAGCCACCGCGGCGGCCACCCCGCGCGCCCAGCCCGGCACCGTGGTGGTTGACGAAGCCACCAGCCAGCGCGACATGAAGCTGGATCACTCGTTCAAGATCGTCCAGGTCCAGGCACGCGTGATCGCCGAACAGCGCCAGAGCCGGGGCGAGGATCACGAGGGCATGATCGACCGGGCACTGGAGACGATCCAGATGACCGCGACGAATGCGCGGGACATGATCAAGCCGGCCAAGCCGATGGATGGCGAAATCATCGACTAATTGTCCAGGGCAACGCGCAAGCGTTGCCCTTTTTCGTTGCCCGTGTTCCGGCGCAGGCCAGATCAGCGCGTAATCGATCGCATAATTTTGTAAGCTGGAACAGTGATACCTACCAGTGTGGAAATTCTCAACAAGGACGCCGGCGCGCTGCGCGTCGCGTCGGTCAACGTCAACGGCATTCGCGCGGCCTACAAGCGCAATATGGCGGGCTGGATCGCCGCCCGTGACGTGGACATCCTGTGCCTGCAGGAAGTACGCGCACCGGACAAGATCCTGCGCGACCTGATTGGCGAGGGTTGGCATATCCTGCATGCCGAGGCCAAGGACAAGGGCCGCGCAGGCGTCGCCGTCCTCTCGCGCACCGAGCCGGTAGCCGTGCGCGAGCACATCGGCGAGGACTACTTCGCCGAATCCGGCCGCTGGGTCGAGGCGGACTTCGATATCAACGGCGAGAGCTTCACCGTCGTCTCGGCCTACGTCCATTCCGGCGAGCTGGGCACCCAGAAGCAGGAAGACAAGTACCGTTTCCTGCAGCGCATGAACGTGCGCCTGGTGGAATTGAAGAACGAGAAGGACCACGTCCTGGTGGTAGGCGACCTGAACGTCGTGCACACCGAAAAGGACATCAAGAACTGGAAGCCGAACCACAACAAGCGCGCCGGCGTGATGGACGAGGAGATCGCCTACTTCGACGGGTTCTTCGGTGAGATCGGCTACAAGGATGTGGCGCGCGAGCTGGCCGGCGACGTGCAGGGACCGTACACCTGGTGGTCCTTCCGCGGACAGGCCTTCGACAACGACGCAGGTTGGCGCATCGACTACCACATGGCCACTCCGGCGCTAGCCGCCAAGGCCATCAAGTCCCACGTAGACCGTGCCTCGGCCTACGATTTGCGCTTCTCCGACCATGCACCGCTGGTCGTCGACTACCAGTTCTAAGGAAAACCATGGAAACAACCCGTCCCCGCGTCCTGTCCGGAATGCAGCCATCGGGCGATTCGCTGCACCTGGGCAACTACCTGGGCGCGCTGGTCAATTGGGTCAAGACCCAGGATGACCACGACGCATTCTTCTTCATCCCGGATATGCACGCGATCACCGTCTCGCAGGATCCGGCGGAGCTGCGCGCGCGTACCCGAAAGACCGCTGCGCAGTTCATCGCCGGCGGCATCGACCTGGACAAGTCCACCCTGTTCGTCCAGTCGCAGGTCCCCGAGCATGCGCAGCTGGCCTGGGTGCTGAACTGCATCACCGGTTTCGGCGAAGCCAGCCGCATGACCCAGTTCAAGGACAAGTCCTCCAAGGGCGGCGCGGATGCCGCCAGCGTCGGGCTGTTCACCTACCCGGTCCTGATGGCCGCGGACATCCTGCTCTACCAGCCCGAAGGGGTCCCGGTAGGCGATGACCAGCGCCAGCATGTGGAGCTGGCCCGCGATCTGGCCAAGCGCTTCAACCACCGTTTCGGGCAGACCTTCACCGTGCCGGAGGCGTTCATCCCCAAGGAGGGCGCACGCATCTACGACCTGCAGAACCCGACCTCGAAGATGTCCAAGTCCGCCGAATCCCCTGCCGGCTTGATCAACGTCCTGGATGAGCCGAAGCTGATCGCCAAGCGCATCAAGTCCGCGGTGACCGACGCCGGGTCCGTCGTGGCCTACGACAAGGCCGAGAAGCCGGGCGTTTCGAACCTGCTCGATATCCTGGCTGCCGTGACCGGCAAGCATGTGCCAGAACTGGTCAACGAGTTCGAAGGCAAGATGTACGGGCATCTGAAGGTGGCTGTGGCAGAAGCCGTGGTGGAGCAGCTGGCTCCCATCCGCACCCGTACCCTGGAGCTGCTCGATGATCCGGCGGAGCTGGATCGCCTGCTGCTTGCCGGTGCGGCCAAGGCGCGCGTCGTCGCGTCGAAGACCGTTGCCGATGTCTACCAGAAGGTCGGCTTCCTGCCGCCGCTGGGAGTCTAAGAGCCAATGGTTTTCGAGTACACCCTGGGCGTGGTGATCCCGGTGCCGCAGCCGCACCGCGAGACTCTGCGCGCGTGGCGCCAGGAATACGGGGGAGAGGCCACCGCGCCGATTGCCCCGCATATCACCTTGGTGTCCGGGTCGTACCTGAATTCCTGGGAGAAGGCGGCTGCCCAGGTGCGCCGGGTAGCCGCCACGGCGGAGCCCTTCGCCATCCATCTGGGTCCGGCCCGGACCTTCCGGCCGGCCAGCGAAGTAGTCTTCCTGCCGCTGGAAACCGGAGCGGACGAATGCTGGAAGCTGCACCGCGCGCTGCTGGGCGACGCGCTGAGGCACGAATCGGCTTTCGCCTACCATCCGCACTTGACCATCGCGCAGAACGTGGCTGCACGGCAATTGGACGCCGCGCAGGCAGCATTGGGCGAGGCGCACCTGTCCTTCGCAGCGGATCGTATCCATTTGTTCGATACCCGTGGCGGGGATTGGAACTTCAGCGAGCAGATTCCGCTGGGTTCCTCGCTTGCCTAGTTCACCCTGCAGAAAACGCCAGCCTCGCGGCTGGCGTTTTCCGTGTCGGCTGGCGAGTCACTTCTGGCGGACGTTGGCCTCGATCTTCGCTCCGGTATCGGCGTCGATGTTCTTCCAGTATTGGATCGCGTTGGACAGCACCGGCTCGATGACCCCATCCAGCGCCCCGGTGACGGTGTCCACCAGTTCGGCGCGCTGGGCATCATCCATCACCTCGCGGACCAGGATGCCGGGTTGTACGAAGTCCCCATCGTCCTTGCGCAGCGTGTAGGCCTCGCGGACCAGCTCGCCGTCGGACTCGAAGGAATTTTCCGCAGGTCCGGTTTCATCGCTCCATGAATCCCCGAAGGAGTTCGGCGCATAGACGCTGCGATCCCCGGTGTGATCGTAGGTCATGCTCCCCTCGAAGTTGTACGAGTGGACCGGGCACTTGGGCTTGTTCACCGGCAGCTGCTGGAAGTTGGTGCCGATGCGGTAGCGCTGCGCATCCGCGTACGCGAAATTGCGTCCCAGCAGCATCTTGTCAGGACTCATCCCCATGCCCGGGACCATGTTCCCGGGGGAGAATGCGGCCTGCTCGATTTGCGCGAAGAAGTTCTCCGGGTTCCGGTTCAGCGTCATGGTGCCGACCTTGATGCGCGGATAGTCCTTCTTGGACCAGACCTTGGTCAGGTCGAAGGGGTTGAACCGGTAGGTCTTGGCTTCCTCGTAGGGCATGATCTGCACGTACAGGTCCCACTGGGGAAAATTTCCGGCCTTGATGGCATCGAACAGGTCGCGACGGTGGAAGTCGGCGTCGGATCCGGCCAGTGCCTCGGCCTGCGCCCCGCGCATGGTCTCGAACTTCTCGGACTGCTTGTTCAGGAAATGGTACTTGACCCAGAATTTCTCTCCGGCAGCATTGACCCACATGTAGGTGTGCGAGCCGTAGCCGTTCATTTCGCGCCAGGTCTTGGGCAGGCCGCGCTGGCCCATGATGTAGGTGACCTGGTGGGCGGATTCCGGATTCTGCGTCCAGAAGTCCCACTGCATGGTTCCATCGCGCAGCCCCGAATCGGGCAGCCGCTTCTGGGAGCGGATGAAGTGCGGGAACTTCATCGGGTCGCGCACGAAGAACACCGGCGTGTTGTTCCCGACCAGATCGAAATTGCCTTCGGAAGTGTAGAACTTCATCGAGAAGCCGCGCACATCGCGCCAGGTGTCGGGAGAGCCGAGCTCGCCGGCAACGGTGGAGAAACGCATCAGCGTTTCGGTTTTCACGCCAGGCTGGAACAGGGCCGCCTTGGTGTACCGGGATACGTCCTCGGTGGTTTCGAATTCGCCGAAGGCTCCGGAACCCTTGGCATGCGGGCGGCGCTCGGGAACGTTCATCCGGTTGAAATGCTGCAGGGTCTCGACCAGATGATGATCGTGCAGCACGATGGGGCCGTTGGCGCCCACCGTCAGCGAGTTGCGGTCGCTGGCTGCCGGGATTCCTGCTTGGGTTGTCGAGGTGGTTTCTTCACTGGCCATGTTTGCTCCTCAGCTATGTGGTGCATTGGGAAAAGGGCGAGTACTGCCCATCATGCCACGCGAGGCGGGGGCGTTGAAGGGATGCAAAAAGGGCCCGAACCGTTGAACGGTTCGGGCCCTCAGCGCGTCCTTAGACGGTGCGCGCCAGAATTGCCTGCTTGACCTCGGCGATAGCCTTGGTCACCTGGATGCCGCGTGGGCATGCTTCGGTGCAGTTGAAGGTGGTGCGGCAGCGCCACACGCCTTCCTTGTCGTTCAGGATCTCCAGGCGCATGTCGCCTGCATCATCGCGCGAGTCGAAGATGAAGCGGTGGGCGTTGACGATCGCGGCCGGGCCGAAGTACTGGCCATCGGTCCAGAACACCGGGCAGGAGCTGGTGCAAGCAGCGCACAGGATGCACTTGGTGGTGTCGTCGAAGATCTCGCGATCCTCGGCGGACTGGTAGCGTTCCTTGGTTGGCTCGTGGCCCTTGGAGATCAGGAATGGCATGATCTCGCGGTAGGACTGGAAGAACGGTTCCATGTCGACGATGAGGTCCTTTTCAAGAGGCAGGCCCTTGATGGCTTCAACGGTGATCGGCTTGGAGGTGTCCAGGTCCTTGAGCAGGGTCTTGCAGGCCAGGCGGTTGCGGCCGTTGATGCGCATGGCATCGGAACCGCACACGCCGTGGGCGCAGGAGCGGCGGAACGACAGCGAGCCGTCCTGCTCCCACTTGACCTTGTGCAGGGCGTCCAGCACGCGGTCGGTGCCGTACATGGTCAGCTTGAAATCTTCCCAGTATGCGTCCGCAGTAGCCTCTGGCAGGTAGCGGCGAACGCGCAGGGTGATGTCGAAGCTCGGGATCTCTCCGCCGCCGCCAACGCCTGGCTTCAGGTCGATCTTTGACGGTGGTTCTGGCAGTTCGGTGCTCATTAGTACTTACGCTCCATTGGCTGGTAACGGGTAAAGACCACTGGCTTGGTCTCCATGCGGATGCCCTTGATGTCCTCGGTGACGGCTTCTGCGTCACGGTAGGACATCGAGTGCTTCATGAAGTTCTCATCGTCGCGGTCTGGGAAGTCCTCGCGGTAGTGGCCGCCGCGGGATTCCTTGCGGTGCAATGCAGCAACGGTGATGACCTCGGCCAAGTCGAGCAGGAAGCCCAGCTCGATGGCTTCGAGCAGATCCAAGTTGAAGCGCTTGCCCTTGTCCTGGATGCTGATGTTCTTGTAGCGCAGGCGCAGATCCTCGATCACGTCGCGCGCTTCCTTCAGCGAACGCTCGTCGCGGAATACCTGGACGTTGGCGTCCATGGTTTCCTGCAGGATCGAGCGCAGGTCCGAGACGCGCTCGGTGCCGTTGCCGCTCAGCACGCCTTCGATCTGCGCGGTGACGAATGCTTCCGGGTTCTCCGGCAGCTCGACGAAGTCGGCGGTCTTGGAGTACTCGGCAGCGGCAACGCCGGCGCGCTTGCCGAACACGTTGATGTCCAGCAGCGAGTTGGTGCCCAGGCGGTTCGAGCCGTGGACCGATACGCAAGCAACCTCGCCGGCAGCGAACAGGCCAGGAATGACGGTGTCATTGTCCTGCAGCACTTCGGTGTTGATGTTGGTTGGAACGCCACCCATTGCGTAGTGCGCAGTGGGGTAGACGGGCACCGGATCGGTGAATGGCTCGACACCCAGGTAGGTGCGGGCGAACTCGGTGATGTCCGGCAGCTTGGATTCGATGTGCTCTGGTTCCAAGTGGGTCAGATCCAGCAGCACGTAGTCCTTGTTCGGGCCGCAACCGCGGCCTTCGCGGACTTCGTTGGCCATCGCGCGGGCCACGATGTCACGTGGTGCGAGGTCCTTGATGGTCGGCGCATAGCGTTCCATGAAGCGCTCGCCATCCGAGTTGCGCAGGATCGCGCCTTCGCCACGTGCGCCCTCGGTGAGCAGGATGCCCAGTCCGGCAAGGCCCGTTGGGTGGAACTGGAAGAACTCCATGTCCTCCAGCGGCAGGCCCGAGCGGAAGGCGATGCCCATGCCGTCACCGGTCAGGGTGTGCGCGTTGGAGGTGGTCTTGAAGACCTTGCCGGCGCCGCCCGAGGCGAAGATGACCGACTTGGCCTGGAAGACGTGCAGCTCGCCGGTCGCCAGGTCGTAGGAGACGACGCCGGCAACGCGCTTCTGCTTGTAGGCGGTGCCGTCCTCGCGGTAGGCATCTTCTTCGACCATCAGCAGGTCGAGCACGTAGTACTCGTTGTAGAACTCGACGTTGTGCTTGACGCAGTTTTGGTACAGGGTCTGCAGGATCATGTGGCCCGTGCGGTCAGCTGCGTAGCATGCGCGTCGCACGGCGGCTTTGCCGTGGTCGCGGGTGTGGCCGCCGAAGCGGCGCTGGTCGATCTTGCCCTCTGGGGTTCGGTTGAATGGGAGGCCCATCTTCTCCAGGTCCAGCACGGCGTCGATGGCTTCCTTGGCCATGACCTCGGCTGCGTCCTGGTCAACCAGGTAGTCGCCACCCTTGATGGTGTCGAACGTGTGCCACTCCCAGTTGTCTTCCTCGACGTTGGCAAGTGCTGCGCACATGCCGCCCTGGGCCGCACCGGTGTGCGAGCGGGTTGGGTAAAGCTTGGTTAGCACTGCGGTGCGTGCGCGCTGACCGGATTCGATCGCTGCACGCATGCCTGCACCACCGGCACCGACGATAACAACGTCGTACTTATGTACCTGCATTCTTGATGCTCTCTTTTCTAAAAATCTGTGTGGCTATTGGCTGGAACTAGGGGAGTTCCAATTAGCACTGCGGCAGCTGGCTGCCGGCGACGCATGGATCGAAGGTGAAGATCACCAGGGAACCAAGCACGATGATGAAGATCGTGGCGACGTACAGGATGCCCTTGAGCCATGCACGGGTAGCGTGCTTCTCTGCGTAGTCGTTGATGATGGTGCGCACGCCGTTGGTGCCGTGCAGCATGGCCAGCCACAGCATGGCCAGATCCCAGAACTGCCACAGCGGCGAGGCCCACTTGCCGGCCACGAAGCCGAAGCTGATGCCGGAGATGCCTTCGCCGACCATCAGGTTGGAGATCAGGTGGCCGAAGATCAGGACGATCAGCACGACGCCGGAGAGGCGCATGAACAGCCATGCCAGCATTTCGAAGCTTCCGCGGGACTTTGGTCCGCGCTTGTACTTTGGATCAATGCGCTGGCTGCGAGGAGCAGGAATAGAAACGCTCATGGCTTAGTGGCTCCCAAATGCGATCGACAGGTGACGGATGGCGAAGCCCGCAAAGACGATGACCCAGAGGATCAAGACGCCCCAGAGCAACTGGCGCTGGTACTTGGTACCCTGCTTCCAGAAGTCGACCAGGATCAAGCGCAGACCGTTGAATGCGTGGAAGAGGATTGCTGCAACCAGACCGGTTTCACCAAGTGCCATCCACGGGGTCTGGTAGGTGCTAATGATTGCGTCGTAGGCGCCGGCATCGACACGGACCATGGCCGTATCGAGCACGTGCACCAGCAGATAAAGAAAAATAACGACACCGGTGACTCGGTGTCCCACCCAGGACCACATGCCTTCATGGCCGCGGTATAGGGTGCCTGACGAAGTCTTCGACACTGAACTAAACCTCCAAGGCTCGCAACGGCGCATGTGTATATTGCACACAATGAGATTTGACGCACTTGTGCGAGCGTTCCTTGTGCGAGTCTAAACCACTTGGCTAGCTCCAATCTATTTCGTGTCTCGTTCCTGTGAGCATGTTCACCGAAAAGGGGTAATTATGCGCTAAAAGGCCGAAATCCCGCCCGTAATACCTCATGCGATGTTTTCGTATTTAAACTGTTGCACAGGTTTCAATGGACAGGATTATCCACCGAATGAATTAGTCTGGAAGGCGTGAATGCAGACCTATTAGCCCGATTCCACGGCGTGATCCCCGCCGGCGGCGTCGGCACCCGATTGTGGCCCCTCTCCAGGGCTTCCGCTCCGAAGTTTTTGCACGATCTGACCGGCTCCGGATCCACGCTGATCCGCGCCACCTATGACCGTCTGGTTCCGTTGGCCGGCGAACGGATCATGGTGGTCACCGGGCGTGCGCACCGCGGAGCCGTAGTGTCCCAGCTGCCCGAGCTGTGCGACGAGGACCTGGTGCTCGAGCCGGAGCCGCGCGACTCGGCCGCCGCCATCGGCCTGGCCGCCGCGATCCTGTACCGCCGCGACCCGAGCATCATCATGGGCTCCTTCGCCGCGGACCAGGTCATCGAGCCGGTTGAGGTGTTCCAGGCCGCGCTGAGCGAAGCGATCCACACCGCTGCGACCGGCAAGATCGTGACCATCGGCATCCACCCGACGCACCCTTCCACCGGTTTCGG
>NZ_JBHXVN010000007.1:0-109448 GCF_042672105.1 Glutamicibacter sp. NPDC127525
GCTTCCAGCCGCAAACGGCGCTGGCCCCCAACAAATGTTGGGGGCCAGCGCCGTTTGCGGGATCCTGAGCGGTACTGCCGCTTAGTTCTCGATGATGGTCCGGTGGAAGTTCAGGTGGCTGCGCGAAGCCGTGGGGCCACGCTGGCCCTGGTAGCGGTTGCCGTAGGGTCCCGAACCGTACGGATGCTCGGTGTCCGACGTCAGCTTGAAGAAGCACAGCTGGCCGATCTTCGATCCCGGCCACAGCTTAATGGGCAAGGTGGCCATGTTGGACAGTTCCAAGGTCACGTGGCCGGAGAACCCTGGATCGATGAACCCTGCGGTGGAGTGGGTGAGCAGGCCAAGGCGGCCCAAGGAGCTCTTGCCTTCCAGCCGGGCGGCCACGCCGTGGCCCAAGGTCACCACTTCGTAGGTCGAGCCGAGCACGAATTCGCCCGGGTGCAGGATGAATGGCTCATCGGGGTCGACCTCGACCAGGCGCGTCAGTTCATCTTGCTCCACCGAAGGATCGATGTGCGCATACTTGTGGTTATCGAAAAGCCGGAAGAACCGGTCAAGTCGAACATCCACGGATGCGGGCTGGACCATCTGCGGGTCAAAGGGCTCTAGCCCAATCTCACCGGACGCTATTTCTCGACGAATGTCACCATCTGAATACAACACGCGTATAAATTTATCCTGACTTTCCCCGGCAGCCGAACTATTAGGCCAATTATGTACAGTGAGTCGAGATCACTGGCCGCATCCTGTTCACCAGCTGGTCGCAGATTTCCCACGAATTACCCAGCGTTTCCAGCTATTGTTAGGGTGGGATTTCCCATCATCGCTCCGCAACTCAAGGGTTTATTCAACATGCGCCTAGCCTCCGCGCTGACTGGCACCGTACTCGCATCGGCATTGCTGCTCTCCGGCACCGCCGCACTCGCTGCGCCGGCCGAGGATCTGCCTGCTGTCGAGAGCTCGCAGCTGTCGAAGGCATCGAGCCCCTTGGCCTTGATCAACCCCACCACGAAGCTTTCGCCGGAGGACTATGTTCCCGGCAAGCTAGTTGGTGTTGCCGGCAGCTCGATGACCCTGCGTCCTGAGGCGGCAGAGGCCATTGAAGTGTTCATTGCTGATGCGCGCGCTGCCGGCCATTCGATCAAGCTGCTGAGCGCATACCGTTCGTACCAGCGCCAGGCGGTCTTGTTCAACCAGTACCAAGCCAAGTACGGCACCGCTTATGCCGAACGGATTTCTGCGCGCCCCGGAACCAGCGAGCACCAGCTTGGTTTGGCCGCAGACCTGGGCTACACCGATAGCCGTGCCGAATTGAAAGCCGAATTCGGCCAGACCCCGGCCGGCCTGTGGATTGCCGAGCACGCGGCGGAATACGGTCTGATCATCCGCTACCCCCAGGGCAAGGAAGAGATCACCGGCTACAAGTACGAGCCGTGGCATGTGCGCTATGTCGGCGTCGAGCATGCCGAAGCGATGCTTGCTTCCGGAGCGGAAACGTTCGAAGAGTACCACCAGATGCTGGCCGCCTCGATAGCGGAGGCCGAGCAAAGCGAAGCAAAGGCAGCTATCGAGAAAGAACCCGCGAAAGCCAAAGACGAAGAGCCGCAGGAAAAATCCAAGAAGGCCGGCGAAGATGTGGTCGTGGACGAGGACTTGATGGTCCTGCGTTTCCTTCCGCCGTACCGCGACTGGGGCTTCGGCTTCACCCAGTAGTCCGGTCTGGAACAGGCCGCTGCCAGGTCCACTAGAACCGCCGGAACCACGAACATTGTTGCTGCGAGTCGCCAATTCGCGGCTCTGCCCGAATCCGCTGGGCGTTGGGCGGTGCCCGAATCAGGGTACAGCGGGGCATCCAGTACTAGCGTCCAATATTAACTAGTGCCCGGGACGCGAAGCAGCAAGTTCACACGAAGTAGCCTCGTCAGCACCCTGCCCCTCTGCGGGAGCATCCTGGAATCTGCCCTCCGCACCGGCATGCAATCCCGGGAACGGTTTTCCAGGTTGCGTGCCGCCGGACGGCATGAAAATGCTCCCCAAAAGTTGCTGGCTTCTACAGTCCAACTTTTGGGGAGCAGTTCATGGCAGGTGGTTCCTGCCCAGAGCGCTGGAGAATTACTTCGCGCGCACCGGAATGCCGGTGAAGGTCGGCTTCAAGGTCTCGGCGAAGAAGTCCTCGCCCTTGTCATCGACAACGATGAAGGCCGGGAAGTCCTCGACCTCGATCTTCCAGATCGCTTCCATGCCCAGTTCCTCGTATTCGAGCACCTCGACCTTCTTGATGCAATCCTGGGCCAGGCGTGCCGCCGGGCCGCCGATGGAGCCCAGGTAGAAGCCGCCGTGGGTGTTGCATGCGTCGGTGACCTGCTTGGAGCGGTTGCCCTTGGCCAGCATGACCATCGAGCCGCCGGCAGCCTGGAACTGGTCCACGTAGGAGTCCATGCGGCCTGCGGTGGTTGGGCCGAAGGAACCCGAAGGCATGCCTTCTGGGGTCTTGGCAGGACCTGCGTAGTAGACCGGGTGGTCCTTGAGGTACTGCGGCATTTCCTCGCCAGCATCCAGGCGTTCCTTGACCTTGGCGTGTGCGATATCGCGGGCCACAACCAATGGACCGGACAGCGACAAACGCGTCTTGACCGGGAACTTGGTCAGCTCGGCCAGGATTTCGCTCATCGGCTTGTTCAGGTCGATCTTGACCACCGAAGAGCCACCGGTGCCGGTGACGCCATCGGTCTCGTCGTCGTGCGCGGCCAGGGCCGGGTGGTCCTCCGCCGGCATGAAGCGGGCTGGATCGGTTTCCAGCTGCTCGACGAACAGTCCCTCTTCGGTGACCTTGGCCAGCATCTGGCGGTCAGCCGAGCAGGATACTGCGATGGCCACCGGCAGCGAGGCGCCGTGGCGAGGCAGGCGCACCACGCGCACATCGTGGCAGAAGTACTTGCCGCCGAACTGCGCGCCAATGCCGAAGTGGCGGGTCAGCTCAAGGACCTTGTCTTCCAGCTCGGTGTCGCGGAAGCCGCGGCCGGTCATCGCGCCTTCGGTCGGCAGCGAATCCAGGTACTTGGCCGAACCGTACTTCGCGGTCTTCAACGCCATCTCGGCCGAGGTGCCGCCGATGACGATGGACAGGTGGTACGGAGGGCACGCGGCGGTGCCCAGAGAACGCAGCTTCTCATCGAGGAACTTCAGCATCGAGTTCTCGTTGAGGATCGCCTTGGTCTCCTGGTACAGGAAGGACTTGTTGGCCGATCCGCCGCCCTTGGCCATGAACAGGAACTTGTAGCTGGTGTCAGCGCCGTCCTTGGTGTTCGCGTAGAGGTCGATCTGCGCCGGGAGGTTGTTGCCGGTGGCCTTCTCTTCCCAGGTGGTGATCGGAGCCAGCTGCGAGTAGCGCAGGTTCAGGCGGGTGTAGGCGTTGTAGATGCCGCGCGACAGCGAGATCTCGTCCTGCTCTTCGGTCAGCACGCGCTGGCCGCGCTTGCCCATGACGATCGCGGTACCGGTGTCCTGGCACATCGGCAGGATGCCGCCGGCGGCGATGTTGGCGTTCTTCAGCAGGTCCAGGGCGACGAACTTGTCGTTCGGGCTGGCATCCTCGTCGTCGAGGATATTGCGCAGCTGCTGCAGGTGGGCCGGGCGAAGGTAGTGCGAGATGTCGTGCAGCGCGGTCTCGGCCAGCTGCTCCAGTGCCTGCGGCGCGACCTTCAGGAAGTACTTTCCATCCGGGCCGGCGACAACTTCGACACCTTCGGAGGAAATCTTGCGGTACGGGGTGGTATCTTCGCCAATTGGCAGAAGATCCTCGTAACGGAATTCAGGCATGCTCAGTCCTTGATTCAATCGTGTGTGCTCATCTGCCATTTTAGGCCTTTACCCCGAATTAACCGCATTCGGCGTTTGCACCTGGGGGTTTATCGCGACATGCTGTAGTACATGAGCAACGAGAACACCTCCGCCGCCGCTGAAGGCCAAGAACCAGACCAGGTCCCGGATGCGATCATCGAAACGCCAATGGACAAGCAGCGGGCACAGCCCAAGACTCATTTCGAAATGATGCTGCAGGCCGGGCTCAACAAACCTGAGCTGTCCGGCTCGGTCATCGGCGCTTTCATGAGCGCCGAGGTGTATTTCCTCTCCCGTGAAGAGGTCACCGGCGAGAACAAGAATGCCCAGCCGATGATGCTGACCAACCCTTCCGGTGAGGCCGTGGTAGCGGTCTTCACCACCTTGGAGCGCATCCCCTCCTCGTACATCGACATGGCGCCGTACGGCGTGAAGGTCCAGGGCGCCACCGTGGTGCGCGCATTGGAGAACACCGGCTTCGTGGTGAACCCCGGCGACGAGCTCAGCTTCGAGGTCCCGGCCGATGGGGTGGCAATCCTGCGCGAGCAGCTGCTCAACGAGAAGCCCTCCGAATAGGCATTGCGTAACTTTGGCCACGATTTTCCGTGCCGTTTTCCGGTGCGCGGGATTCGTGGGATATGCTTTTGATGCCCGGGCCGTCAATAGGCCGCTCGGTGCACTGCGGGCGTAGCTCAATGGTAGAGCGCTAGCTTCCCAAGCTCGATACGCGGGTTCGATTCCCGTCGCCCGCTCAAGCGAACGCCGGGGCACCAATGGTGCTCCGGCGTTGTTGGTCTTCTGATAGCCAGCGAAGGAGCACGATGACCGGAGTCCTCGAAGGCTTCTCCATCATTTGGGTTGTCATTCTCGTCGGCTACTTGGTGGGCCGCACCGGGGTGCTGGGCGAGCAAGGCCGCCATGTGCTCAGCCGGGTCACCTTCTTCGTGGCCAGCCCCGCCCTGCTGTTCACCACCTTGGCCGAGTCCGATCCGGTTTCCGTGCTCGGGCCGCTGCTCTGGGTTGCCGCCCTGTCCGCGGCGCTGACCGCGGTTCTCTACTACCTGGCGACGGCCCGGATGCTCAAGCGCCCGGCCTCGGAAAGCATAATCGCGGCAATGTCCGCCTCCACGGTGAACTCCGCCAACTTGGGCCTGCCCATCGCGTTGTACGTGCTCGGCGACATGTCCTACGCGGCCCCGATCATCCTCTTCCAGCTGGCCCTCTACCAGCCGATCAATCTGGCGATGCTGGATGCCACCACCTCGCGGCACCGCACCACCCCGATCGCTTTGCTGCTGGCCACCGCGAAGAACCCGATGATCATCGGGTCGCTGCTCGGCTTGGCCGTCGCGCTGACCGGCATCGAATTGCCCTCCATCGTGCTCGAACCGATCGACCTGATCGCCGGCGCCTCGATCCCCGCCATGCTCATGGCTTTCGGCATCTCCTTGGTGGGTTCCAAGCCGCTGGAAAAGAAGTCGGGCCGCCGCGCCGACGTGCTGATCGCCGCCGGGGCCAAGCTGCTGCTCCACCCGTTCCTGGCCTGGGCACTGGCCTACTGGGTATTCAATCTGCGTGGCGAGCTGCTGGTGGCTTCGGTCATCATGGCCGGCCTGCCAACTGCGCAGAACATTTTCGTGACGGCCATGCGCTATGACCACGGGGTGGTAATCGCGAAGGACACGGTCCTGGTCACCACCATCTGCGCGATCCCGCTGATGATGCTGCTGGCGATCGTCCTCGGAATTTAGCGTAACTTCCACCTGCAGGAATAAGCGATCATCACTAGAGTGTTCAGTAGGACAACAGCTTTTATCCACTCCCCTAGCGAGGTCACCATGAAGCGCACTGCACCACTGCTGGCTACTGCCGCAATTATCGCCCTGTCACTGAGCGCCTGCGGCTCGGCAGGCCCATCGACCTCCGCAAGCGAATCCGGTGGCGCCAAGCCCTCGCCGGACACCGGAGCAACCTTGAAGAAGGTCCAGGATTCGGGCGTGCTGACCG
The DNA here is from genome assembly GCF_042672105.1 of Glutamicibacter sp. NPDC127525. Lineage (NCBI taxonomy): Bacteria > Bacillati > Actinomycetota > Actinomycetes > Micrococcales > Micrococcaceae > Glutamicibacter > Glutamicibacter sp. NPDC127525. The sequence goes on from NZ_JBHXVN010000007.1 coordinate 5,848, forward strand.
TGGGCACCGAAGGCACCTACCGCCCGTTCTCCTACCACGAGGGCAACGAGCTGACCGGCTACGACGTCGAGGTCATCGAAGCCGTCGGCGAGAAGATGGGCGTCGAGGTCAAGTTCCAGGAAACCCAGTGGGACGCGATCTTCGCCGGACTGGATGCCGGGCGTTTTGATGCCATCGCCAACCAGGTCTCGATCAACCCGGAACGCGAAGAGAAGTACCTGTTCACCGAGCCTTACACCGTCTCCACCGGCGTGGTGGTGACCAAGAGCGATAACAGCGAGATCACCTCTTTCGAGACGTTGGAGGGCAAGACCACCGCGCAGTCGCTGACCAGCAACTTCTACGAGACCGCCAAGGCCGCCGGCGCGAACGTCGAGCCGGTGGAAGGCTGGGCCCAGTCGATCACCCTGCTCAAGCAGGGCCGTGTCGATGCCACCGTGAACGACAAGCTGACGTTCCTGGATGCGCAGAAGACCAACCCGGATGACAGCATCAAGATCGCTGCCGAATCCGAGGAGAAGAGCGAATCCGCTGTAGCCCTGCGCAAGGATTCCACTGAACTGGCCCAGGCCATTGACACCGCGCTCGAGGAGCTGCGCGCCGAGGGGGAACTGGCAAAGATCTCCGAGAAGTACTTCGGCGAAGACGTCAGCAAGTAGCAAACACTATAAGTAGACTGGCTCCACACGTAAGAACGCGTGGAGCCAGTCTCATTTGCGCAAAAGGTAGCCCATGGATTCGAAATGGCAGTTATTCCTCGACTCGCTCGGGCCGTTAGCCCTCGGGGCGATCACGGCAACCATTCCGCTGGCCCTGATCAGCATGGCCTTGGGCCTGGTCATCGCCTTGCTGATGGCGCTGATGCGGATCAGCAAGAATCGGGTCATCTCCTCGATTGCCCGGATCTACATCTCCATCATTCGCGGCACGCCGCTGCTGGTGCAGCTGTTCGTCATCTTCTACGGCATGCCTTCGGTGGGGCTGACCATCGACCCGTGGCCTAGTGCCATCATCGCCTTCAGCCTGAACATCGGCGGTTACGCCGCTGAAATCATTCGTGCCGCGATCCTCTCGGTCCCCCAGGGCCAATGGGAAGCCGGCTACACCCTGGGCATGTCGCGCACGCGCACCCTGTACCGGCTGATCTTGCCGCAGGCCACCCGGGTGGCTGTGCCGCCGCTGTCGAACTCCTTCATTTCCCTGGTCAAGGACACCTCGCTGGCCTCCACCATCCTGGTCACCGAAATGTTCCGCAAGGCCCAGGAAATCACGGCCTCCACCTACGAGTTCCTGCTGCTCTATTGCGAGGCCGCAGCCATCTACTGGGTCATCTGCCTGGTGCTCTCGGCTCTGCAAAACTCTGTTGAAGGAAGGCTTGAAAAGTATGTCGCCAAGTAATTCCGCCCTGCTCTCCGTCACCGCCCTGCATAAGGCCTTCGGCGAGAACCAGGTGCTCCAGGGCATCGACTTCACCGTGCATTCCGGTGAAGTGCTGGCACTGATTGGCCCGTCGGGCTCTGGCAAGACCACCGCCCTGCGTTGCCTGAACGGCCTGGAAATCGCCGATGCCGGCACCGTCGGATTCGCCGGCGGGCCGGAAGTTTCCTTCAGCGCCGGGATGAAACCCAAGGCCGCACAGATCCTGCGCAAGCGTTCGGCGATGGTGTTCCAGGGACATCACCTGTTCCCCCATCTGACGGTGCTGCAGAACGTGAGCATCGGGCCGATCGAGGTGCAAAAGCGTCCCAAGGACCAGGTCCTGGCGCAGGCGAAGAAGCTGCTGGCCCGCGTGGGCCTTGAAGCCAAGGCCGACGCCTACCCGAACTCCCTGTCCGGCGGCCAGCAGCAGCGCGTGGGCATTGTCCGCGCGCTGATGCAGCAGCCGGATCTGCTGCTCTTCGACGAACCCACCAGCGCACTGGATCCGGAGCTGGTCGGCGAGGTGCTCACGGTCATCAAGGAATTGGCCCAGGAGGGCTGGTCCATGGTGCTGGTGACCCACGAGCTGGCCTTCGCCCGGGATGTGGCCGACACCGTGGTGTTCATGGATGGCGGGGTGGTCGTGGAGACCGGTCCGGCGGCCCAGGTGCTCGGCACGCCTGCCAACCCCCGCACCCAAACTTTCGTCCAGCGTCTGTTGCACCCGTTCTAAAAGCAATAGAGTGAAGCCATGACCCAGGAAACGAATACTTTGCTGACCAGCCTCGTTGAAGGCTACAACTTCGAATCCGATTGCTTGGAGCTCGGGGCTGCACTGATCGGCGGCAAGGCCGAGCCAACCGCGCAGGTCCGCCTGCCGTTGAAAATGCTCAACCGCCACGGCCTGATCGCTGGTGCCACCGGCACCGGCAAGACCGTCACCTTGCAGACCATGGCAGAACAGCTCTCCGTGGCCGGGGTTCCGGTTTTCCTCGCCGATGTCAAAGGCGATCTGAGCGGCCTGGCGCAGCCTGCCGAACCGTCGGAGAAGCTCAGTGCCCGACTGGCCGAGCTCGGCCACGAATTCGTTGCGCGCACCAACCCAGTCGAGTTCCTCAGCCTGGGTGGCAATGGGCAGGGCGTCCCGGTACGCGCCAGCGTGGACGCCTTCGGCCCGATTTTGCTGGCCCGTGTCCTGGAACTGAACGAAACCCAGGAAGAATGCCTGCAGCTGATCTTCCATTACGCCGATTCCAATAAGCTGCCGCTGGATGACCTCAGCGACCTGAAAGCTGTGATCAGCTTCCTGCTCAGCGACGACGGCGCCCCGGCGCTGGCCGCCCTGGGCGGCGTCTCCTCATCCACCGCATCGGTGATCCTGCGCGGCATCACGATCATGCAGACCCAGGGACTGGACCAGTTCTTCGGGCAGCCGGAGTTCGATACCGCGGACTTCTTGCAGGTGCGCGACGGCGCGGGCGTCATCAACATCCTGGAACTGCCCTCGGTCAGCTCCCAGCCAATGCTTTTCTCCACGTTCCTCATGTGGCTCCTGGCCGACATGTTCGAGGACCTGCCAGAAGCCGGGGACCTGGAGAAGCCCAAGCTGGTGTTCTTCCTCGACGAGGCCCACCTGCTCTTCAAGGATGCGACCAAGGCGTTCAGCGATGCGATCATCAACACCGTGCGCCTGATCCGCTCCAAGGGCGTGGGCCTGTTCTTCATCACCCAGTCCCCGACCGACCTGCCCGATGAGGTGCTCGGCCAGCTGGGTAACCGCATCCAGCATGCGGTGCGCGTGTTCACCGCCAAGGACCAGAGCGCGCTCAAGCAGATCATCAAGACCTTCCCAACCGGTGAGCTGGACCTGCAGGAAGCACTGACCCAGGCCGGTGTCGGCGAGGCTGTGGTCACCGTGCTGGGCGAGAAAGGTGCACCGACCCCGGTAGCGTGGACCAAGATGTCCTCGCCGGGGTCCAACATCGGCCCGGCCTCACCTGAGGTGATGGCCCAGGCCCGTGGCACTTCGACGCTGGCTGCGCAGTACAGCGCCGCAGTGGATCGTGATTCTGCCCGCGAAATGCTCGAGGCCAAAACCCGGGCCGCGGCGCCGGCGCCAGCGACTGCTCCCGAACCGGCGAAGGAGCCCCGACGGGAAAGCGCCCCACGCCAGAGCCAACCGCGCCAAGAAGAGAACCCGATGATGGACATGGCCATGGGCGCCGCCAAGGTGCTTGGCCGCGAGCTGATCCGCGGCTTCTTCGGCAACCGCAAGCGCCGCCGTTAGTAATACCTGGCTCTTCCAGCACGCCGTTTTCGGTCTGGGCCCGGAAACCAGATAGCCTAGCTACTGATGAACACTCGTAATTCCACGCCGATCTCCGCTGCCCGCCTGGCTCTTCGCTGGGCATTGGCTGCAGCGGCTGTCGTCGTTCTGGTCATTGCCGGAACGATCGCCGCCAACCGTACGCTCTTCTCCCCCCAGCACCAGGTGCAGGCACTGCAGCAGCATCTGGCCAGGGGCGAAGGCGCCGAAGCCCTGGGCCTGATGCAGGCCCAGGTCCCGCAGGGCGATGCTGTTGCCCTGGATGGGGACGTGCTCAAGCGCACCCAGGCCGGAATTACGGATTTCTCCACCGACAAGGCCCAGGCGGTAGAGGGCGATGAGCAGTTGCGCACCGTCACCGCGCATTACAAGGCCCACGGCGTGGACAAGGAATCGACCTACACGCTGCGCCATGCCGGCAAATCCTGGCTGCTGTTCGACAAGTGGGCCTTCGAGCCAAGCACGCTGCCCAGCGTGAAGATCAAGGCCAACACCGTCAACGAGGTCACGGTCAACGAGCAGAAGATCCCGTTATCGGCTGGCGTGAGCACCCTTCCGGTGTTCTACCCCTCGATCCTCGACGCGAGCTTCAGCACCAAGAACTTTGCGGCCGACACCCGCGGGATGGTGGTCACCAAGCCTGCCAAGGAGCCGGTGGAGATCGCGCTGAAGACCGAGCCGACCAAGGAATTCATCGCTGCCATCAATGCCAAGGTGAAGAACTACCTCAACGAGTGCGCCAGCGAGCAGGTGCTGATGCCTGCCGGATGCCCGTTCGCCTACAGCACCTCGGCGCGCGTGGACCCGGCAACCATCGACTGGTCCATCGCGAAGTACCCCACCATTGAAGTGAACTACTACAACGGCGCCTGGGTGCTGTCCCCGCTGAAGGCCACCGCTACCTTGACCCTGACCGAGCAGGATCTGCGCACCGGCGCCAAGGCCAAGAAGACCGTCAAGGATGACTACTCCTTCACCGCGCAGCTGACCACCAGCACCACCGAAGTTTCCGTGGTTCCGGTGGCCGGCGGCGAACAGGTGGCCGGCTAGCGTCCGAGCAGTTCGCGGAACTGGCTGCGCAGCGGCACCGCGTTGGTCTTGAACTTCTGCCAGACCACCAGCGCTGCCAAGCTGGCGGCCAGCGACAACCCGGCGCCAATGGTCACGGCGATCTGGATCCCGAACAGTTCAGCGAACCAGCCGATCAGCGGCGAGCCGATGGGCGTACCGCCCATCACCACCATCAGGTACAGCGCCAGCACGCGCGCCCGGTACTCCGGGGGCACCGAGGTCTGCACCATGGTGTTGCAGCTGTTCAAGAAGGTCAGCGACCCCAGTCCCACCGGGATCAGCACCAGCGCGAATGCGATGTAGTTGGGCATCCACGCACTGGCAATCCCGGCGATGCCGAAGAACACGCCGCCGCCGATCAGGAAGCGCCAGCGCGGAGCCGAACGCCGGGCGGCGAACAGCGCCCCGCCAAAGGTGCCCACGGCCATGATCGAGCCCAGGATCCCGTACTCCCCTGCTCCTACCCCGTAGACCTCGGTGGCCATCAGCGCGTTGGTCATCTGGAAGTTCAGCCCGAAGGTGCCGATCACGCCGGCCAGGAAGAAGATCAGCACCAGGTCCTTGCGGTTCTTCACGTAGGCCAAGCCCTCCCGCACCTGCCCCTTGGCGCGCGCGACCGGCTTAGAGGGGTTCAGCGCGTCCTTGCGCATGAACACCAGTGAGAAAATCACCGCGAGGAATGAGGCGCCGTTGAGCAGGAACGCCGGTCCGGTGCCCACCAGCGCGATGACCGCACCGGCCACGCCGGGCCCGGCCAGCCGGGCCAGGTTGAAGTTGGCGCTGTTCAACGCCACCGCGTTGGCCAGGTGGGTGCCGGGAACCACCTCGGAGACGAACGCCTGGCGTGCCGGGGCGTCGAAGGAGGCGCCGATGCCCAGCATCGTGGCCAGCACGTAGACATGCCACAGCTGCGCCGTGCCGGTAACCACCAGCAGGCCCAGGACCAGGGCGCAGACTCCCATGAAGCTCTGCGTGAGGATCAGCAGCCGGCGCTTGTCGAAGCGGTCGGCGATCAGTCCGGCATAGGGGCCCAGCAGCAGCACGGGCAGGAACTGCAGGCCGGTGGTGATGCCGGTGGCCACTGCATCGTGGTCGGTGAGCTCGGTGAGCACCAGCCAGTCCTGGGCCACACGCTGCATCCAGGTTCCGATATTGGAGACCAGCGCACCGATCACCCACAACCGGTAATTTGGTACTTCCAGTGCACGGAACATTTTCGACGCCATAGCTACCGCCAGATCCCTCCGGCTCCTCCCGTCCTCCAGTCTAGCCACCCGGGCAGGAAAATGCTGAGGCTTCCTCAGATTCTTGCTGCGGCGCTGCCCGGGCGTTCGGCGCCGGGCGCGCAAAAGGCGCACCATCGCTGGTGCGCCTGATGCATGCTTCGGGCCGGGGCTAGTTCACGCCACGCAGGTCAAGGAGCAGTTCATCCTCGCCCTCTGCGTCCAGCACCACCGGGATGCCCCAGTCCTGCTGGTACAGGTGGCAGGCCGCGTGATCGGGAATCTCGCCGCCCGGTTCGCCATCGCAGGCCGCCGCGCGGGCGGTAATGTGCAGCACGCCCTCGGCCACCTCCGGGTTCAGTTCCAGGGTGCGGGACAGGCCCACCGAGGTGCCGGCGCCGTCGAGGATCAGTTCCTCAGGGCTGGCCGAGATCTTCAGCTGGGTCGGATCGCCCCAGCGGTCATCGAGCTTCTGCCCCTTGGGTGCGGCGAAGCGGACCAGGATCCCGTGCTTGCCGGCCTGCACCCGGGTCTTGGGGCGCTGGGTCTGGCTGGCGCCCTGGTCGACCACCAGTGCTTCGGCAGGGATCGGGATGCGCACCAGCTGGTGGGAGTTGGTCTCCACGACCAGCAGCACCGGATCGCCGTCCACGGTGGTGTCCACCAGCACGTCGGCCGGTTCCTTCAGGCCCTTGGCCAGGGTGGAGACAGTCTTGGTGGCCGGATCGAAGCGGCGCACCGCGCCATTGTAGGAGTCGGCGATGGCAATCGAGTGGTCCGGCAGCACGGCCACGCCCAGCGGGTGCTGCAGGCGCGCCTGCTGCGCATCGCCATCGCGGAAGCCGAAGTCGAACAGGCCGGTGCCCACCGCGGTGTTCACGCTCTTGGCCTTGCCTTCTTCAACCTCGATCCAGCGCAGGGCGCTGGTTTCCGAGTCGGCGATCCACACGTTTTCGCCATCCAGTGCCAGGCCCGAGGACTGGGCGAACCAGGCCTCATCCGGCGCGCCATCGGTTAGGCCTTCCAGCCCGGTGCCGGCGAAGACCGACACGGCGCCGGTGCGCGGATCGAAGGCGAAGATCTGGTGGGTTCCGGCCATCGCGACGATGACCTGCCCCGATGGGTGGTAGAGCACATCCCATGGGGACGAGAGCGAAATATTCAGCGCATCGGTGCCCAGCTCGGTGGGCTGGACTTCCTGGCGGGCGTTCTCCGAATCCAGCAGGCGCTGCACGCCGTTGCCGGCCAGGGTGCCCACGGCGCCGGTGGCCAGGTTCACCGAGCGCAGGCGGTGGTTGACGGTGTCGGCGACGATCACGTCGTAGCCGACTTCGGCGGCCAGTTCCGCCGGCAATGCGGCCAGCCCCTGCAGTTCGTTGAACTGCGCGGTGGCAGCGTCCCCGTCGGCATAGCCCTTGACCCCGGCGCCGATGGTGCGCACCACGGTGGACAGGTCGCCGGCCAGTTCGACCAGGCGGTGGTGGCCCGAATCGCCCACCAGGAAATTGCCGTTGGCCAGGGCGATCGCCTTGCCCGGGAAGCGCAGGTCGCCCTCGCGGGCTGCCGGTGCCACGTACGGACCGTTGCCGCGGTGCAGCGTGCCCTTGGCTTCGTGCTCGGCTACCAGTTCCTCGACCAGCGAGCCCAGGCCCTGGGCGTGGCCCTCGCCGGACAGATGCGCGACGATGTAGCCTTCGGGATCCAATACCACCAGGGTAGGCCAGGCGCGGGCACCGTAGGCCTGCCAGGTGACCAATTCCGGGTCGTCGAGCACCGGGTGGTGGATTTCGTAGCGCTCCACTGCGGCGGCCAGCGCATCCGGATCCGCTTCGTGCTCGAACTTCGGGGAGTGCACGCCGACGGTGACCAGCACGTCCTTGTACTGCTCCTCCAGCGGGCGCAGCTCGTCGAGCACGTGCAGGCAGTTGATGCAGCAGAAGGTCCAGAAGTCCAGGAGCACGATCTTGCCGCGCAATGCGTCCAGATCCAGTTGCTTGCCGCCGGTATTCAGCCAGTTGCGGCCCAGCAGTTCGCTGGCGCGCACCTTGTAATTGGCGCGGACGGATTCGGAAGTGCTCATGGTGATCCTTTCGCTGTCGCCGCGGCTGCGGCAATTCGAACCTCAATTATCTGCCACCGCGGCCCGCTGGGGCTAACGGTGTTAAGCAACATTGAGAAAAGTGTGAAACTCGCTCACGGTCTGCTGGTGTAACCGCAGGCCCACGCCTTCTATTCCCTGCCGGGGCGGCGAGCTAGGGCAGCTGCGCGAGCACGGTGTCCATGATGCCGGTGGCCACCTGGTTGAAGGCGGCATCCTGCAGCGAGGTCGCCGAGAGGAAGGAGACCATCACCGCATACTCCCCGGTGCTCTTGATCAGCACCAGCGAATCCTGCGCATACTGCCCATCACGGCTGTAGTACAGGGCCGAATCGGCATCCTGCACGCCCGGATCGGAGAATGCCAGGGTCTCGCGGTAGTCCAGCCCGTTGAGCTTCACGCTCTTGCATTCCTCCAGGATGGTGGCCACGTTCGCATTGTGCGCCGCCACCTTCGCCGCCCCGTCGCCGAGCTTGGCCACCTCCACCGACCCGGTGATCGACTGGTTCTCGTTGGTGAAGTCGGTGCGCGCCGCCTCGGTGCCCAGCTGCACCGGCGACCAGTTCAAGTCCTCGATCGGAGCCGAGCATTGGGACGGCAGGACCACCAGGTCCTTGAGCGTATCGGTGGGCGGCGTGGCCAGGGATTCGAGGTCCTCGCCCTGGATCTTGGCGCTGGAGGGGAAGCCGAGCTCGGCGGCCATCACTGCGCCGGCCGTGGTGGCCACCTGCGCGGTGGTCATTTCTTCCGGCTGGGCAGGCTCTTGCGGCTCTTGCGATGCGCTGGGCGTCGCGGTGCCCTGCACGGCGATCTTGTGCGTTTCGTCCTGCGGCATTTCGGATTGCGCGGAGCAGGCGCTTGCGGCCAGCAGCGCGCACACCGCCAGGGAGGCGGCGAGGATTTTCTTGGTGCTAGGCACGTGGGTCCCTTCGGTCGGCTTGCTTGAAGCGGGCGAACATTTCGTTGTAGGCAGCCAGCTCGGCGTCGTTGTCGCGCTCGGCCTGGCGGTCGTAGCGCTTGGTGTCCTTCTTGTCCTGGCGCAGCCACGAGATGACCACGAAAATGGCCAGGACCAGGGTCGGCACTTCGCCGATCGCCCACATCGCCCCGGCACCCACCACCTGGTCTTCCAGTGCGGTGCCGCCCCAGGTGCGGCCCATGTTCCCGAAGTAGTCCGGGGCCAGCAGGGTTTCGGTGCTCATCAGCGCCACCCCGAAGAAAGCGTGGAAGGCGACGGTGGCCAGCAGCACCACCAGGCGCATCGGGTACGGGTAGCGCTTGGGGACCGGGTCGGCGTCCACCAGCGACAGCGCGAACAGGTATCCGGTGAGCAGGAAGTGCAGGTTCATCAGCTCGTGGCCCGCGTGGTAGCGCATGGCCGGTTCCAGCAACGGGGTGAAGTAGAAGACGACGATCGAGCCGGCGAAGTTCACCGCGGCGAAAATCGGGTGGGTGATGACCTTCGAGTAGCGCGAGTGCACCAGGTAGAGGATCCATTCGCGCGGGCCGCGGGTGCCGTCGACGCGCGATCCCAGCACCTTGAGCAGCAGCGTGACCGGGGTGCCCAGGACCAGGAAGATCGGCACGATCATGGTCAGCGACATGTGATCGACCATGTGGGTGGAGAACTGGATCTTGCCGTACACGGCCACCGCGCCGCTGGTCACGTAGAACAGCGCGAAAAGGCCCACGATCCAGCTGGCCAGGCGCAGCACGCTGGGCTTGTCGCCGCGGCGGGCCAGCTTGATGAAGGCCCACAGGTACACGGCCAGGCCGAACAGGCACACGGCCACCCAGATCCAGTCCATGCGCCAGGTGGTGAACCACGCGGCGGTATCCGGGGCCGGCGGCAGGTCGTAGCCGGTGAGCAGGCGGGCCGGGGTCGCTTGCACCGGAGGCTCATCGGAAGTCGGCGGAGCGGTGCGCGCCAGCACGGTGGCCACCGACATCACCGCAGCCATCAGGATGACCTCGCCGGCCACGACCTGCCAGGCCGCGCGCAGCGCCGTGAACTTGCCCTCCAGCAGCCGCGGGATCACCATGCGCCGATGCCACAGGCCCAGTGCGCCCAGCCCCAGGGTGATCAGGATCTTCACGATCACCAGGATGCCGTACGGGGTCAGCCACTGGTCCCAGCCGGTAATGCGGATCACCGCCGAAGCCAGGCCCGAGCCGATCATCAGGAACACCGCGAAGGTGGCCAGCGCGGAATAGCGCTTGAGCACCACCCCGGCCAGCACCTGCCCGCGTTTGCGTCCCGGCGCTTCGCCGGCCAGCGTCGGAGCGAGCAGGGCCAGCACCATGATGCCGCCAAACCAGAGCACCACGGCCAGCAGGTGCAGGCCGATGGAGTTCACCGCGGCGAAGTGGTCGTCTCCCCCGGCCGCGTGGCCGATGAAGGCCAGCGGCAGGATGCCGAACAGCGAGAAGAATGCGCTGAGCCCCACCGTGGTCCTGGAGCGCGCGGCCAGGGCCAGCGAACTGGTGATCGCTGCGATCACCACCATCCAGGCCCAGGCCCGCCCGCTGGTGATCGACAGGATGTAGTCCAGGATCGCGGCCGAATACTGCGGATCCAGGCTCATCGGGATGCCGGCCAAATCCCAGAAGGTCAGCAGCATGACGGTGGCCGCGGACAGGGTCCACACCACCGCGGCCCCGGCGGCGATATTCATCGTGCGGGCGAACGCCGGATGGGCCTGGCCTTCGGCATCGCCGGTCACCTTGGCGGCCCGCGGGATGATCGCCGCACCGAAAACCAGCGCGGCGATGCTCAGCGACATCGAGGCATGGTGGATGGCCCGGGAGATGGGCAGCGACCAGCGCACGAAAGCCCCGGGATCGGCCAAATCCGCCGGCCGGGCGATCCCGGTGAACAACACCGCCGCCAGGAAGGCCACCGCCGCAGCGAGGATTCCGGGCAGGATGAAGCGGGTGACTGAAACCGTGCGCTGTGCTGTATCCATAACCTTCTCATCATCTCATTTTTCGCCCGGCCGGTCACCGCGCGGCAGCCCGCTTTGGGCGCATCTCACACCTGGCCCAGCAACGCCTCCCCCAGGTAGCCGCCTTCGCGCACCCCGGGAAGGATCGCGTACAGGCCCGATCCCACCGGCTTCAGCCAGGTGTTCAGCGCATCTGCGGCCGCCAGCCGGTGCTGCACCGGGATGAAGCTGGTGGCCGGGTCGCGCTGGTAGCTGGCGAACAGCAACCCGGAAGCCGCTCCGTCGAAGTTGTAGCCCCGCCGGTGCATGGTCTCATCCGCGCTGGCCGGCTTGGCCAGCGCCACGTGGGCGTTGGCCGCGATCGCCGGCAGCCCCAGCTCATTGGCCGCGGCCAGGTCCACCGGATCATCCACGCTGGCGCCCGACAGCGGCGCGCCGTCGGACTGCCGGCGGCCCAGTGCATGGTCCCGTCCGGCGCCGTCCACCTCGTCCCAGCCGTCCAGGTCCATCTCGAACCTGCGCAGCGCCAAGGTGGTCCCGTTCTCGATCCAGCCCGGCTGGCCGAACACCGCGCTCTCGCGCAGTTCTCCGCCGGGGTTGTTGATCCCGTCGAGCTGGCCGAACAGGTTGCGGAACCCGCGCCCGCCGGGGTTGATGAACCCGGTCTGGGCGAAGCGCCTGGCGCCCAGCCCGCGCAGGTTCTTGGACACCGCCCGCACCGCATGGTGCAGCACGGTCTGGTCCTGCGCGCAGAACTGGATCAGCAGATCGCACTGCCCGTACTGCTCATCGAGCTGGTCCCCGGCGAAGCGCGGCAGCGTGCCGATCTGCCCGCGCCCGGCCACATCCAGCAGGCTCTGGCCCAGCCCCACGGTCAGCGTCAGCTCGCATCCGGGCTGCGCCATTTCCGGTTCGGTGTCGGCCAGCACCCCGCGGCCACTGGCCAGCCGGGCCGCATCATCGGTGATCATCTGCAGCACCGCGCGCAGCTGCTCCTTCTTGGAGCCCTCGCGCCAGTGCAGATCCCACCCGGCGAAGACCGCGTGGGCCTGCTGGCCGTCGAGGATCCCCGACTGGTACTTCCCGTAGAACGGGCGGTACCCCTGCGGGTTGGCGGTGGCCGCTGGGGCTGGAGCGCTCAGCTTTCCGGTGCCGAACCCGGTGAGCATTCCGCCCAGCGCGGCGGCCGCGGTGGTGCCCAGCAGCAGCCGGCGGTCGACGCTAGTGCCCGGCATGCGCATCCCCGGCATGCTCGTCGTAGCTTTCGTTGGCCCCGTCGAAGTTGCGGATCGGGAAGTCCACCTCGGTGCTCGACCCGTCGGCGAATTCCAGCTTCAGCCTCGCCGTCTGGGCCGCCACCAGCGGTTCCTGCAGGTCCATGAACATCAGGTGGTGGCCGCCCGGTGCCAGCACCGCGTCCTTGCCGGGTTCGATCACCAGATCCCCTTCGAGCTGCGCCATCGTCATCCCGTCGCCGGTGCCGCGCATTTCGTGGATCTGGATCTGATCGCCCTGGGCATTGCTGATCTTGCGCAGCGCAATCGGGGTGCCAGAATTATTGTGCAGGATGCCGAAGGCCGCGCTCATGCCCGACTCGGCGGCCTTGGCCCAGGTTTCGCTGGTGGCCAGCGCTTCGGCTTGCCCGGCGGTTTTCTGTTCGGCCGGTGCGGGCTGCTGCCCGTCGGCGCTCTGTGCGCAGCCGGTGAGCAGCAGTCCAAGGCCCAGGGCCAGTGCAGTGGTTTTGCGGAAATTCATGTTCTCAAGCTTTCGGGTTCGGTGTGCAGGCGCGCCAAAGGCAGCGGTGGCCTCGGGCGCACCGGAAGGGTGGGGGCTACTTGGACTGGCGCATGAACTTGGCCAGCACGCCCAGCGCGCCGCCAAGGATGACCACGCCGATGATGACCCAGACCACCGGGCTCATCGAGCTGCCCAGGTCCTGGACCGGGTTAGCGCCTGGATCCAGGTCGGCGGACCCTGCGGAGTCGCTAGGCGCCGCTGGCGCGCTCGAGCTGACCAGGGTGGGGGCGGCCTGTGGCGCGTCGACGCTGAAGCCGATCTTGTTCTCGATCGGGTGGCCGTCAGACGAGACCACGCGGTAGGCCAGCTGGTACTCGCCGTTGCCCAGCTCCTTGGCCGGGGTGACGGTGACCTTGGTGCCCTTGGTCCTGGCCTCGGTGTCGATCTTTTCCCCATCGAGGGTCAGCGAGACCACCGTGGAGTCCACGCCGGATAGGCTCTGGAGCACGCCGGAGAATTCGAGGGTGATGTCCTCGGGCACTTCCTGGATGGTGGCCCCGGCCTCCGGGGTGGAGCCGATCAACTGGTCGTGCGCGTTGGCGGCACCGATCGAGCCGGCGAAAGCCAGCAAGGAGAATGCCAGTACTGCGACTAGTCGGGTGATGTTCTTGGTTACTACGCTCATGATGTTCCTTCCAAGCCCCTTGCGGGGCGCTTCGATTCTTTACTCAGGCAGCAAGAATGAAGCAGGGCGGACCGCGGCGCTCCGGCAGTCTTCCCAATTGCGCCAGCTTGAGTTGGAAACGCAAGGGGAAGTAGGCACGAAGCGGCCGGGCAGCAGGTACCTGCACGCGAATGCGCGAGAGGATCCGCCGGGCCGTTGAAAGGGTGAGCCAGCCGGCCATGGCCTTGAGCAGGCGTTCACCGCCGTAGAGCACCAGTACGCTGGCGATCGCGGCCAGCACGTGGGCGTAGAGCATCGATTCGGTATGCACGTTGGCGTACTGCGCGGTGATGTCCTGCGCCAGCGCTGGATTGCGCCCCGCATGGTGCGCGTGTTCCAGACCGGAAATGTCGCCGCCCTGGTGGCTCATCACCGACAAGCTCAGGTGGTAGAGCCCCTGGCTGAGCAGCACGACCAGGCTGGTCGCCCACAGGGAGAACTTCCGGCCCACCAGCACGACGCCGATAGCCGCAGAGACGCAGGTAATGAGCACCATGGCCACCACCGATAGCGCTGTAGGCGCACTGTGGGCGTGCGCGGCAAAGGCTGTCCAGGTGCACACGCTTGCCGCCAACCAGCCGCGGATAACGCGGGTTGCGGGTTTCTGTGACACGATGGGCAGCCATTCTTCGCGGAGTTCTACGATCGAAGCTGATTCTACGCGAAGTAGAAGAGCGCCTCAAACGGTGCTCCGATAAAGCAGAAGGCCCGACCCTGCCTCCTGGATTTCTCCGGAGCGGGTCGGGCCTTGCGCAAAGCTCTAGCGGAAGCTTACTTCTTGGCTACAGCAGCCTTCAGCTTCGACCCAGCGGTCAGCTTGACCGAGTGGCCAGCAGGAATCTGGATTGCTTCACCGGTCTGTGGGTTGCGGCCGGTGCGAGCTGCACGATCGGTGCGCTCTACAGCCAACCAACCTGGGATCGACACCTTCTCACCCTTGGAAATCTGGTCGACGAAAACCTCGAAGACTGCATCCAGAACACCATTAACGGCAACCTGGGAGTTTTCGGTCTTCGCTGCAACAGCAGCAACAAGTTCGCTACGGTTCATAGCCAATGTATGGTCCTCCTGGACTAGTGATCCAAAGCCCTCTTCCGGGCCCCGAACGCCGCACGGTCGCACGGACTTACCAGTGAGAACATATCAAACGTTTCGCCCCAGAACTGCGGAAAACAGGCGGAAAACCGGGATTTTTTCAACTAATTGCAGATTTCTTGGCTCAACGGCAGCATTTTTGGGTTCAATGAAGGCTTTTGCAACGTTCCTTAACGCCGCAAGGCCCGCCAATCCGGGAACGGACAGCGGGCCTTGCGCAAAGCTCTAGCGGAAGCTTACTTCTTGGCTACAGCAGCCTTCAGCTTCGACCCAGCGGTCAGCTTGACCGAGTGGCCAGCAGGAATCTGGATTGCTTCACCGGTCTGTGGGTTGCGGCCGGTGCGAGCTGCACGATCGGTGCGCTCTACAGCCAACCAACCTGGGATCGACACCTTCTCACCCTTGGAAATCTGGTCGACGAAAACCTCGAAGACTGCATCCAGAACACCATTAACGGCAACCTGGGAGTTTTCGGTCTTCGCTGCAACAGCAGCAACAAGTTCGCTACGGTTCATAGCCAATGTATGGTCCTCCTGGACTAGTGATCCAAAGCCCTCTTCCGGGCCCCGAACGCCGCACGGTCGCACGGACTTATCAAGAGTTGAACTTACCAGCTGAAAGCGACAAAAAGTGCATCATCTTGCGGATTCTGCTGAATTTTCGCCAAATCAAGGGTGTGAAAGTTCACCCGGGACCTACAGCGCGAACGGATCGAGGCCTTCGTTTGCCTCCACGAAAAGTTCCCAGGCTTTGCTTTGCAGCTCCTTGCCGCGGGTCGCTTTCGCCGGGCTGGCCAGTGCCGTTGGACCCTTCGTGAGGTATTTCGGCCCCAAGTAGCTGCCTCGGGGCGCGTCTTCGAGTTCCGGCGCCAATGCCGCTTCGACCAATGCCACCGCACCTTCATGTTTGCCCTGCGCGAAACTGGACTGCAATTGGCCAATCAGCCGCTTGGCAAAGTCCGGTTCGTTGATGTTGGGCACCTGCGGGGTCAGCCCGGAAAGCGAATACCCCGGGTGGATGGCCAGCGCGCGAGCCGGCAGTTCCAGCTGGCGCAGCCGGTGGTCCAGGGCCAAGGTGAAGGCTTGCACTGCCGCCTTGGACTGCGCATAGGCACGGTATGGATGGTAGTCGCGGGTCAAGGCCAGGTTTTGCGGATCGGTAGCCAGCATCCGGGTGGACATCGATCCCAGCCCGATGAACCGCAGCGGCTGGGCGAAGCGTTCGGCCAGCTCGCCGACTAGCCGCGCATGCCCGATGAAATTCGTGCTCATGGTCAGCTCATGGCCCAGCAGGCCCTCGACGCGGCTCTGCGGCGCCCGGATGACCCCGGCATTGGCGATCAGCGCATCCAATGGCCGATTGCGCAGTTCAGCTGCCAGTCCCATTGCGGATTCCATGCGCGAGGAGTCGAACTGCATGAATTCCACGCTAGCCGCCGGTACGCGCAGCCGGATCTGCTCCATGGCATGCTCCGCACGGCTCTGGTTGCGGCAGGCCAGGATGACTTGCGCACCGGCTCGCGCCAAGCCGAGGCTCGCGAAGAAGCCAAGGCCGCTATTCGCGCCGGTCACCACAACGGTCTTGCCTTGGCCCAGCGGCGCCCACCGCTGCCGGTTCGCGTAGATGTCAGTTGCGGGTCTCGGATAGCGCGTCGCTGGCTTCATGGAATACACGCTACTACAGGGAAAATGCTCGATTGCGGGTGGGACATGGCCGCTTATAGCGATCTCCAGCCACCTCGCAGCCGCTTGCTGGGCACTGAATCCTTGGCGAGGCGCCCGAACCCGAAGGGAATGATTTTATCTTCCCAGCTCCTCCATCAATTGCTTCGGAAAGTCCCAGTGCCGTTGCCGGGCTCAGGCACACGGTGGGATCATTGGAAGATGGAGCACAGCGAGGATGCCGCACTGAATGCGGCCCGGTACAAGATGAAGCAGGACAGCGAGCCGTTGCCGGTGGACGAGTATGCGCAGGCCACCGGGATGGCTCCCGTCGAGAAGCAGAAGACGCCGCTGCAGCTGCATGCCGAGGACGAGGCATGGGAAGTGGCCAACTCCGTGCTCGATGAGGCTTTCGCCCGCGGGGACTTCGACAATCTTGCCCTCTCGGGCCAGAAGATCGACCATATCACCAGCAATGACGATCCCGACTGGTGGCTGAAGTCCATGATGCGCCGAGAGCAGCTTACCGGGCTGGGCCCACCGGCCCTGACCTTGCGCGTGGAAGATGAGCAGATGGAGCAGACCTTGGACCGCTTGCTCTCCGAGCGGGCCGTGCGTGAGCATATCGAGGATTTCAATGCCCGCATTATCGAGGCGCGGCGGCAGCTGCTTGGCGGCCCGCCGGTGATCACCGCTTTGCGCGATTCCACCGCAGAGGTGCTTGGTTGGCAGGAACGCCGGGCGGCAGAACCTGCACCGGTGGCAGAGAAGGCACCGGTGAAACGCCGGTGGTGGCGGCGTTAAAAGGCGAAGCCGCCTTCCCAAAAGGGAAGGCGGCTTGCTAAGTCAAAAGACTTGCAGGTCTTACCAGGAAGACTTGGTGATGCCCGGAAGCTCACCACGGTGTGCCATGTCGCGGAAGCGAACACGGGAGATACCGAACTTCTGGAAGGTGCCACGTGGGCGACCGTCGATTGCGTCGCGGTTGCGAACGCGGATCGGGGAAGCATCGCGTGGAAGCTTCTGCAGGCCTACGCGTGCAGCTTCGCGAGCTTCGTCGGTTGCGTTTGGATCAACCAGGGTCTTCTTCAATTCGAGACGCTTTGCAGCGTAACGCTCGACAATGACCTTGCGCTGTTCGTTCTTTGCGATCTTGGACTTCTTGGCCATGTCTTAGCGCTCCTCTCGGAATTCAACGTGCTTACGGACGACTGGGTCGTACTTCTTCATGACCATGCGGTCAGGGTTGTTACGACGGTTCTTACGGGTTACGTAAGTGAAACCGGTTCCAGCGGTGGACTTCAGCTTGATGATCGGACGTACGTCCTTATCCTTCTTTGCCATTTTTAGAGCTTCACACCCTTCGCAATCAGGTCAGCAATTACAGCGTCGATACCGCGAGCATCGATGACCTTGATGCCCTTGACCGACAGGGTCAGGGTCACCTTACGGCGCAGGGAAGGCACGTAGTAGGTCTTCTTCTGGATGTTCGGATCGAAACGACGCTTGTTGCGACGGTGCGAGTGGGAGATGCTATGTCCGAAGGCCGGAGTAGTACCGGTTACCTGGCAAACAGCTGCCATGATCACTCCTCAGTTAGTTAGTAGTAAAATTCGGCGGTACTCGCGCACAGTGCCCATACCAAAATATCGACACCGCTTCTGCGTTATGAGTCCCGCCAACCAGTGAAACACCGTTAATACTGCACACTAGGAAGGTAACCAGGCTGGGTGAGAACCAACCGAAGAGCCTTAAAGTATGTAAGTCGGTGAACTTCGCAACCGGTCGAGCAATTTCCCCGTACTCAGTCGGCCACGATATTCGGTATTACGGGCAACGCGCAGTTGTTCTGCTGTTAGACGGCATAACAACACACGCGATTAACGCCTGATTAGCTTATCGAGAATTCCTCAGTGTTCCAAATCGAGGTTTTCCGAATTCAGGATCCAATGATCCGCATCAAGCGAAGTTGTAATTTTGCGTGCGATCCGCGTGAGATCGTTAACGTCCTTGTCATCAAGGGTATCGAAGAGAAGACCGCGCACCGAGGCAACGTGGTGAGGCGCCATCTGCTGCACGGCTTCCCATCCGGCCTGCGTTAATGAGGCGATTTTCACACGGGCATCTTCTGCGGACTGCTCGCGGGTGACCCAGCCGCGCTTCTCCAGCTTCTTGACCACATGCGACAGTCGCGAAAGCGAAGCACTGGTGTGCGAAGCCAGCGTCGTCATGGTCAGCTGATGGTCCTTGGCCTCGGAGAGCATGGCGAGCATGTGGTAGTCGAAAAGCGTGATGCCTTCCAGGCCCTGCAGATCGGAATCCAAGGCCGCCGGAAGCAAAGTCATGACAGCATGCAGTCCAAGCCAGGCGTCGCGTTCAGGCCCGGAGAGCCAAACTGGCTTATCGCTCATGAAGTTTCCAATCGTTCATAGACCTGCACCTACAGGCCAGCAAGGTATCAACCTGTAGACCATATATTGTAAAGCTAAGTATTTACTATATGTCAGATGCCCGCATTTCGGCTCTCTGCCAATATTTCGTTCCGCCAGCCACCCTAATGGCCTTTGGGCGCGGCTGCATCCTGCAGGCAATGGTCCTGCAAATCACCGCAAGAGCAGCATGCGGCCGGAGGCCTAGCGCCAGTCCAACAACGTGCAGGTCCCAGAGGGTGCAAGGAGCGAGCTGGGTACCGCTCACGCTAGTGACGATCCCTGCTTTTTGACCAGCTGGCAAGCCAAAGGCCCGCGCTGAAGAGCGCGGGCCTTTGGAACCTAGGAATTCTCCAGCTGTTTCTTCTTCCGGTAGCTGATCACCTGTCCGATGACCACCACGAGCAGGGCAAGGATGAACATCGCCGAACCAATGACATTCGCCTGGGCCGGGATGCCGCGGGTAGCTGCCACATAGATGAACTTCGGGAAGGTCTGGAAGGTGCCGGAGTTGAAATTCGTGATGATGAAATCATCAAAACTCATCGCGAAGGACAACAGCGCGGCGGCCACAATGCCTGGCAGCAGCAGCGGGAACGTCACCTTCCAGAAGGCCGCCCGCGGCGAGGCGTAGAGATCGGCGGCCGCTTCTTCCAATCGCGGATCCAGCGAGGAGACACGAGCCCTGACGGTGACGATCACGAAGGACATGCAGAACACAATGTGGGCGATCACGATGGTGGCGTAGCCCAGTTCCCAACCGAGGTTCAGGAACTGTGCCAGCAGAGAAGCGCCGAGCACGACCTCCGGAGTAGCCAACGGCAAAATGATCAGCACATCGGTGAGCTTGCGGAACCGGAACTTGTAGCGGACCAGGCCGATGGCGATCAGCGTGCCCAAGGCGGTGGCGGCAATCGTGGCCACCGTGCCGACCTGCAGCGAGTGCGCCAGCGATTCGCAGACCGCCGGAGCGCCGCAGGGGTTCTGCCAGTTCTCCAGGGTGAAGCCGCGCCAGTCCAGGTTGGTGCGGCCGGCATCGTTGAAGGAGAACACGAAGATGTACGCGATCGGGACCAGGAGGTAGATGAAAGCCAGCCCGCCGACAGCGGGGATGAACCAGCGTCCGATTTTCTGCTTCATGCTACATCAGCTCCTTGGTCCCGAAGCGGCGGATATAGATCGTGACCAGGACCAGGATCGAGACCATCAGCACGAAGCTCAACGCCGAGGCGCCCGGGTAATCGATGACCTTGAAGAATCTGGAATCGATGATCTGGCCGATCATCGTAGTATTGCGGTTATTGCCCAGCAGGGCCGCGTTCACGTAGTCGCCGGCGGCCGGGATGAACGTCAGCAGGGTGCCGGCGAAGACGCCCGGGGCGCTCATCGGCAGCGTCACCTTGAAGAATGAGGTCACCGGGCTGGCATACAGATCCCCCGAGGCCTCGAGCAGGCGGGTGTCCAGCCGGCCCAGGTTAGCGTAGATCGGCAGCACCATGAACGGCAGGAAGTTATAGGTCAGGCCCGCGACGACCGCGAACGGCGTGGCAGTCAGGTGCCCGTCGGCTGGCAGGATCGCCAGGAATTTCAGCGTTTGGGCGATGAACCCCTCATCGGCCAGTATCTGCTTCCAGGCCTGGGTGCGCAGAATGAAGCTGGAGAAGAACGGGGCGATCAGCAGCACCAGCAAGATGCCCTGCAGCAGCGTCTTCTCGCGCAAGCGGACTGCCACCAGGTAGGCCATCGGGAAGCCGATGAGCAAGGCCAGGACGGTGGCGATCAGCGCGAACCCGAAGGAGCGCAGCAGCTCGGGCCAGTAGGCGGCGAGCACCGTGGCGTAGTTGCCGATTTCGAAACCCGGCACGAATTCGCCGATTTCCCCGCCCTCGGGTTTCACGTACAGGCTCATTGCCAGCAGGACTACCACCGGAAGCGCGAAGAACAGGGCGAGCACCAGCATGCCCGGGGCGATCAGGTAGACGCCGGTGCGGCCCTTGCGCCGCTCCGCCCGGATCTCCTCGGGGCTGCGCAGGTCGACGATGCCCTTCTTGGTCATGACCGTCATGGCTGGTCAACTCCGGCATCCTCGTGCTCGGCACCGGCCAGTCCGAAGGAATGCTGCGCTTCCCAGGACAGGTACACGGTGTCGCCTTCGGCAGCAGGCTGCTGGCCGCGATTCTGCGCGAAGGTCCCGAGCGTGCCGATCCCGTCCACCTCGACCAGGTACTCGGTGGTGGTGCCGGTGAAGGACACGTCGACCACGGTGCCGGACAAGCGGTTCTCTCCCGCATAGCCATCGCGCGAGATCGTGATCTTCTCCGGGCGCACCCCGACGACCACCTCCCCTGATGCCTGCACGGCGCGGTCGGCCGGCAGCAAGATGGCTTGGCCGTTGACCATGACGCTGAGCATGCCGGCGTCATTGCCGGTGACCGTGCCGCGCATCAGGTTCGACTTGCCCAGGAAGTTCGCGACGAACGCGGTCTTGGGCAATTCGTAGAGTTCGCGCGGCGGGCCCATCTGCTCGATCCGTCCGCCGTTCATCACGGCGACCACGTCGGCCATGGTCATGGCCTCTTCCTGGTCGTGGGTGACGTGGATGAAGGTCAGGCCGACTTCGGTCTGGATGTTCTTCAGCTCCAGCTGCATTTGGCGGCGCAGCTTCATGTCAAGTGCCCCGAGGGGCTCATCGAGCAGCAGCACCTGCGGGCGATTGACCAGCGCCCGGGCCAGGGCCACGCGCTGCTGCTGCCCGCCGGAGAGCTGGATCGGCTTGCGATTGGCAAGGTGCCCGAGCTCCACCAGGTCCAGCCCGGCCCTGGCTTTCTCCATCGCCTGCTTGTCCTTCTTGCGCTTGAGCCCGAAGGCCACGTTTTCCAGCACGCTCATGTGCGGGAACAGCGCATAGGACTGGAACACGGTGTTCACCGGACGCTGGTGGCTGGCCAGCGCGGTGACGTCCTGGCCGCCGATCGAGATGCTGCCCTCGCTGGGGGCCTCAAGGCCCGCGATCATGCGCAGGGTGGTCGACTTGCCGCAACCGGAGGGTCCTAGCAGGGCGAAGAAGGTGCCCGAAGGGACCACCAAATCCAGGTCCTTGACCGCCACGAAGCTGGAAAAGCGCTTGGTGATGCCCGAGAGGTGCAGATCCGCGCCGGTGGCAGTGGTTTCGGTACGCGTTGCCAAGGTTGTCATGCCCCTATCACTTCCTGGAACTGGTTGTGGAAATCGGTTTCTGCTGCCGGTACAGCACGTGCGGAGGTTGCCCGGTTGACGACGTCCCTGGCGCGGGCCGGGCCCGAACCGTGGCCCTTGGGCAGGCGCTGGCAGTTGATGGCTCGTTGGCGAGTCATGGTGTTCCCCGCTTTCTAGGCGCCGATTGCACTCTGGAATTCAGAGTTCAACGCGGTCTCTTCATCCGCTTCCAGCGAGCGGAAGACATGTGCCTTGGCCAGATCCTCATCGGTCGGGAAGATCAGCGGGTTGCCGACCAGGTCCGGGTCGATCTTTTCCATTTCTTCCTGGGCGCCGACCACCGGGCAGATGAAGTTCACGTAGGCTGCGACCTGCGCGGCCACGGCCGGGTCGTAGTAGAAGTCCATGAGCTTCTCGGAGTTGGCCTTGCGTGGCGAGGCCACCGGGACCATCAGGTTGTCGCTCCACAGGGTGCCGCCGGCCTCGGGGATCACGAACTCCCACTGGTCATCGTTCTCGAAGTTCATCTGCACGATATCGCCGGACCAGACGATGCCGGCGATCGCATCGCCCGAGACGAAGTCCTCCTTGTAGGAGTTGCCCTTGACCTGGCGGATCTGGCCATTGCCGATGTTCTCGCGCAGCACGTCGGCAGCGGCGCCGAATTCGCTTTCGCCCCATTGGCCGGCGATGTCCACGCCGTTGTGCAGCATCAGCAGGCCGATGGTGTCGCGCATTTCATCGAGCACGGTGATACGGCCCTTGAGCTTTGGATCCCAGAGGTCCTCGACGGATTTCAGGCCCTTGGGGAATGCCTTCTTATTCCAGGCGATGCCGGCGTAGCCGGACTGCCAGGTCAGCGAGTGCTTGCGTCCCGGGTCGAAGTCCACGTCCTTCAGGTTGGGCAGCAGGTTGGCCGAGTTGGGGATGTTCGCCAGGTCCAGCTCCTGGGCGTAGCCCTGGCGGATCATGCGGCCGGCCATCCAGTCGGTCATCGTGATGACGTCCTGGCCGATGTCCTGGCCTGCCTTGAGCTGGCCCTGCACCTTGCCGTAGTAGGTGTCGTTGCCGTCGATATCCTCGCGGTAGTTCACCTTGATGCCGGTCTGCTTGGTGAACGCATCCAGTGTCGGGTAGGTCTTCTTCTCGTCGTCGTAATCCAGGTACAGGGTCCAGTTGGCCCAGTTCACGGTGGGGTCGTTTGCGGAAATGTCCTCGATCGACGGTGCGGCTTTGGTGCTGCTTCCTCCGGTGCCGCAGGCTGCGAGCAGCCCGGTCAGGCCCAATGCGCCGGCCGTGGAAAGCACGCCGCGGCGGGAGTAGCTGCGCTGGCTCATGGCCTGGACCAGTGCGCGGACTTGGGGGTCTTGCGGAAGTCGGCGTTGCGAGTGCGACATGGCTGGAATCCTAACGACGAATGTGATCGGCCACACATGAAAGTGTTGTCGTTCATCCTGCCAGCAATGCACAAGTCCAACAAGACCCGAACGCAAGTTTCCTTGTAAAAATTACGTTACGAAAACTGAAAACTTTCAAAAATACCCCTTTCGCAACTGAATCAGTGACGGTAGGGTCTGTGGAAAGTCCCTTAGACCTAGGAGGTCGATATGACGCTGCCCTCGCATACGGCACAGGCCATTGATGAAATTTCCAAGGAGATCATCGAGCAGCTGCAGGAAGATGGCCGGCGCTCCTATGCCGCCATCGGCAAGGCAGTGGGCCTGAGCGAAGCGGCTGTGCGCCAGCGCGTGCAGAAGCTGGTCGAGAGCCGCGTCGTGCAAATCGTCGCAGTCACCAACCCGCTGGAATTGGGATTCACCCGCCAGGCCATGATCGGCGTCGTCGCCGCCAGCGACATCAGCGGCACCGCCGACCGGATCGCCGAACTTCCGGAGGTCGACTACTGCGTGGTCACCGCCGGCAGCTCGGACATCCTCGCGGAGGTCATCTGCTCGAACGATGAGGACCTGCTGCGCGTGATCGGAACGATCCGCGGGCTCGAAGGCGTGGTCAGCACCAATACGTACACCTACCTTTCACTCAAAAAACAGGAATACAACTGGGGAACACGATGAACACACCACGTGGTACCGATCGCCAGCAAGCCGCTCGCGATCACCTTTGGATGCACATGGCCCGGCACTCCGGAATTTCCAACGGCGCGCACGTTCCGATCATCTCGCGCGGCGAGGGGCACAAGATCTACGACGATGCCGGGCGCGAATACATCGACGGCTTGGCCGGGCTGTTCGTGGTCAACGCGGGGCACGGGCGCGCCGAATTGGCCGAAGCCATGGCCAAGCAGGCCGAGAAGCTGGCCTTCATGCCGCTGTGGTCCTACGCCCACGAACCGGCGATCGACCTGGCTGAGCGCCTGGCCAGCTATGCACCGGGCGACTTGAACCGCGTCTTCTTCACCACCGGCGGCGGCGAGGCGGTCGAATCCGCCTTCAAGCTGGCCAAGCAGCATTTCAAGATGAAGGGCAAGCCGGGCAAAACCAAGGTCATTTCGCGCGCCCTGGCCTACCACGGCACCCCTCAGGGAGCCTTGGCCATCACCTCGCTGCCGGATATGAAGACCCCGTTCGAGCCCTTGGTCCCCGGCACCTTCCGCGTGCCGAACACCAACTTCTACCGCGCACCGCAGATGTTCGCGGACAACGAGAAGGACTTCGGGCTGTGGGCCGCGGAGCGCATCCGCGAAGCCATCGAATTCGAAGGCGCCGACACCGTGGCGGCGGTCTTCCTGGAACCGGTGCAGAACTCCGGCGGCTGCTTCCCGCCACCACCGGGGTACTTCGACCGGGTCCGCGAGATCTGCGACGAATACGACGTGCTGCTGGTTTCCGACGAAACCATCTGCGCGTTCGGCCGCATCGGCTCGATGTTCGCCTGCAACGACTTCGGCTACGTCCCGGACATCATCACCTCGGCAAAGGCGCTGACCAGCGGCTATGTCCCGCTGGGCGTGATGGTCGTTTCCGACAAGCTGTTCGAGCCTTTCACCAAGGGCGATACCACCTTCTACCACGGCTACACCTTTGGCGGGCATCCGGTGGCAGCCGCGGTGGCGATGGCGAACCTGGACATCTTCGAGCGGGAAGGATTGAACGAGAACGTCAAGAACAATGCCGACGCGTTCAAATCCACGCTGTCCAAGCTCACCGATCTGGACATCGTTGGCGATGTGCGCGGCGCCGGCTACTTCTACGGGATCGAGCTGGTCAAGGACAAGGCGACCAAGGAGACCTTCAGCGACGCGGAGTCCGAACGCCTGCTGCGCGGGTACCTCTCCCCGGCCCTGTGGGAGGCGGGACTGTATTGCCGCGCCGACGATCGCGGCGACCCGGTCATCCAGCTGGCTCCGCCCATCACGATCGGGCAGCCGGAGTTCGACCAGATCGAATCCATCCTGCGCACCGTGCTGAAGGAAGCGGCCAGCAAGATCTAGCGCCACGAAGGCTCGCAGGCACCGCCTGCGAGCCTTTTCGCAAGTCAGAGCGTGTTACTTCACGAAGCTGCACGCAATTGGTGCTTTGTGGCATAGGCCACTAGTCTGAGGTCATTAGACGATCAAGATCGCCTTTTGGAAGATTGCAGGAACCTCATGACTTTGGAACCGACCAGAATCAGGTTGGCACGCGAACGTGCAGCGCTGAGCCGGTCCGCCTTGGCCGCCTCGCTGGGTATTTGCGAGCGCGAACTCGCCCATGCTCCCGAGGATCTTTCCCTTGCGCTGGCCGATGCGCTGGGCTGCGCGCCGCAGTTCTTCCGGCTTCCCGCGGCCCAGGGCGTCGACACCGAACGGATCTTCTTCCGCTCCCCGCGCCGCACCAGCACCGCGCAGAAAGTCGCCGCGGCCGCGCTGGGCCGCAACGGCGTGGAACTCTACAACCTGATCACGCGGAACTTCCGACTCCCGCACACCGGGATCCCCGAGCTGTGCGGCTTCACCCCGGAAGATGCCGCCGCGCATCTGCGCACCGAATGGGATCTGGGATGCGGCGCGTTGCCCGATCTGCTGCATCTGCTCGAAGCCCGCGGGGTGCGGGTGCTGAGCCTGCCGGCCTCGCTCGAAGCGGTCAAGACCTTCAGCTTCTGGGAAGACGGGCAGGCCTTCATCTTCCTGGCCGCCGGCAGCCGCAATGCACAGCGCCTGGCGATGGCCCACGAGCTGGGGCATCTGCTGATGCACTCCTCGCTGGGCGAGAACCGCGAACAGGTGGCCGCCGCGGAACGCGAGGCCGACGAATTCGCGGCACGCTTGCTCCTGCCCTCCCTGTCCCTGCAGGTTCGGGTCTCCGATTCCCTGCAGATCCCGCAGCTGCTGGCACTCGAAGAGCAGTTCGGTACGCCGGCCCAGGTGATCCTCGCGCATTCGCGTGCCCGCGGCTTGCTGGGCGAAGGCGCCTACCAGTGGTTGTCCCAAGAGCTGGCGCTGGAACCGGCCCAGGAACACCAGCAGCTGGTCTCCCGGGTCTTCTCCCTGGTCTTCCCCTCCCTGCAGCGCGACCATCGGGCCAGCACCGCACGGATCGCCCGCGAATTAGGGCAAACCGCATCGCAGATCCATGAGCTGACCTTCGGGCAGGCGTTCGTGCTGCTCGAAGGAGAGAACCTGCACGACGCCGGCCAGGCGACCCGCGGCCACCTGCACGCGCTCTAGCAACCCCGGGGTTTGGCAGCTACGCTGGTGCCACCAGGCGATGGAGCCGCGGCCGATCGCCGAGCCAAAGGGGATCGCCATGCAAATCAACGCCGACAAATCCAGGCAAGTCGCCGAGGAGTCCCGCGAGCAGTTCGACCGGCCCAGCTTCGCCAAGGGCCTGTACATGGGGGCCGTGGACTTCTCCCTGATCGAACCATTGCCCAGCGCCCTGCATCCAGAACGCGGACAGGAATTCCTGCCGCAGCTCGAAGCGGTCCTCGATGGCATCGACCCGGAGCGCATCGAAGCCCAGGCGCGCATCCCCGGCGAATATATTGCCCAGCTTCGCCGCATCGGCGCCTTCGGCATGAAGATCCCGGTCGAATACGGCGGACTGGGGCTGAGCCTGCTGGACTACGGCCGGGCGCTGATGCGCGTCGGCGTGGTTTCCCCGGCCATCGGCGCGCTGCTCTCGGCCCACCAGTCCATCGGCGTCCCCGAACCGGTGAAGTCCTTCGGCACCGAGGAGCAAAAACGCGAGTACCTGCCGCGCTGCGCGGCAGGAGCCATCAGCGCCTTCCTGCTAACCGAGAACGATGTCGGTTCCGACCCTGCACGGTTGGGCACCGAAGCCCGGCTCAGTCACGACGGCAGCCACTACATCCTGGATGGCGCGAAGCTGTGGACCACCAACGGGGTGGTCTCCGAGCTGCTCGTGGTGATGGCCGCGGTGCAGCCGCATGAGGCCCTCGGCCAAGAGCCTGCAGGTCGCGGCGGAATCACCGCCTTCATCGTCGAGGCCGATACCGCGGGCATCACCGTCGAGAACCGCAACCAGTTCATGGGCCTGCGCGGAATCGAGAACGGGGTGACCCGGTTCCGCTCGGTGCGCGTGCCGGCGGCCAACCGCCTGGGCAAGGAAGGCTCGGGGCTGAAGATCGCGCTGAGCACCCTGAACACCGGGCGCTTGTCCATCCCGGCCATGTGCGCCGGGGCCGGCAAATGGTCCACGAAGATCGCCCGTGAATGGTCCGCGGCCCGCGTGCAGTGGGGCCACCCGGTCGGCAAGCACCAAGCCGTCGCCGGCAAGCTCGCCTGCATCGCGGCCAGCAGCTATGCGCTGGAAGCGGTGTTCGAGGTGTCCGCCCGGCTGGCCGATGCCGGCATGAAGGATATTCGCATCGAGGCGGCGCTGGCCAAGCTCTGGGCTTCGGAGACCGCCTGCACGATCGCCGATGAGCTGCTGCAGATCCGCGGCGGGCGCGGATTCGAGACCGCGCAGTCGCAGGCAGCGCGCGGCGAGCGGGCGGTGCCGGTCGAACAGATGCTGCGCGACCTGCGGATCAACCGCATCTTCGAAGGCTCCACCGAAATCATGCACCTGCTGATTGCCCGCGAGGCCGTGGATGCGCACCTGCAGGCGGCCGGGGACCTGGCGCGCGCCGGGTCGAGCATCCAGGACAAGGCCCGAGCGGCGGTGGATGCCTCGGGGTTCTATGCCCGGTGGCTGCCCAAGCTTGCGATGGGCGCAGGCTCGCTTCCGAACTCCTATGCCGAGCACGGCCCATTGGCCAAGCACCTGCGCTATGTGGAGCGGACCTCGCGGCGGCTGGCACGCCAGACGTTCGCCGGGATGGCGCGCTGGCAGGCCGGGCTGGAAAAGCAGCAGGTCTTCCTGGGCCATATCGTGGATATCGGCGCGGAGCTGTTCGCCATGTCCGCGGTGATCGCCAAGACCACCGCGCTGCCGCAGTCCCCGGCTGGCCAGCGCAACTCGGCGCAGGATCTTGCCCTGGCCTTCTGCGAACAGGCCGCGCAACGCTGCGAGGAGCATTTCGACAGGCTCTGGAAGAACACCACCCGTACCGATGGACGGATCGCCGCGGACCTGCTGGACGGGAAGTTCCAGTGGCTGGAGGCAGGGGTCCGCGATGTTTCCGAAGGCACCGGAGAGTGGATCGCCCAGTGGTCCGATGGAGTTCGCAAAGACGTGCGGTGGCCCTACCCGGAGGATGACTAGGGCTCCACGATCTCGATGTCCAGTTCCCCGGCACGCCACTTCGCGGTCATGCGCTCGGCGAGGGCATCGGCCGCCAGGGCTTCCTGCGGGGTCATCCAGTAGGTGTTCACCCGGAGTTTCTGCTGCGGGTCGAGTTCCTTGGACAGCAGGGCCATCGGCCGGCATCCAGGGATCTTCACCGCGTGGAACAACCCGCAATGCCTGCCGATATGGTGGATCATGCATCCCAAGGCCGCGGACTCGATGTCCGTGTTGCCGCCCTTTTCCCACGCGTCGAGATGATCCAGTTCGCATCGTTCGGCGGGCATGCTGCATCCCGGATACAGGCACCCTCGATAGGCCGCCCGGATGGCGCGGCCCTGCGCCTTGCTATACAGCCGCTGGGTGCGGCCCAGGTCCAGGGGAAGGCTCTGGCCGTTCAGCACCAGCGGATAGATTCCGGCCGTGCACAATGCCGCTCTGGTTTCGCCCGGGGATAGCTGGATCCCGGTGGAAGTGACCGCGAATTCCTTGCCGTCGCGTCTCATCTTCTCGTAATCCAGGATGATGCTCACCTGCGGTACCGCCAACCCGGGTTGTTTCCCTGGCGAACCGCTCTGGTTGCGGTCGGTCATCAGCAAGGCCAGGAATCCTACGAGCCGGCGTCGTTCTGGCTTGAGCTCCTCGAACTGGGTGGCGGCCGGGCCGGCAGGTTCCTCGGGCTCTTCAGGTTCTTCGGGTTCGTCAGGTTCCTCGGGTTCTCCAGGTTCGTCAGGTTTGTCAGGTTCTTCGGGTTCTTCAGGTTCGGCGGATCCCTCGGGTGCCGATCCGGCAGGTTCCCCGTCTTTGGCCCAGTCGGGCATCGATTCCTCATCATCCCAGCCGCTGCCCTGGGCACCGGTGAACTGCGCCTCGGCGTGCGCCAGGGCTTCGCGGTTCCCGGCCACGGTGGCCGGGTTGTCCAGCGCGTTGAAATACGCTTCGATCATCGCCGCATGGGCGGGCAGGACGCGCAGGACGTATTCGACCAGGCCCTGGCGCATGCCCTTCTTGAAGATCCCGATCCCATCCAGCAGGGCCTGCAACGGGCGCTGGCCGGACTTCACCTGCGCCACCAGTGCGTTGATGTGCCTGCGGGCGGCCTTGGGTTCGCTGCGGATGAAGGCGGCCGATTCGGCTTGCAGCTGGTCCTTCTTGGCCTGCCCGGCCTGGCCTTCGCCGAAGTCCTTGCGGGCCGAATGCAGTTTCAGCGCGGCCGAGGACACCAGCCGGGGATCCACGTCGGGGTCGGCGAATTGCCCGGCCAGTTCCGGCAACCAGGCGGGCAGCGGTTGCCCTGCCTCGTCGACACCGCCCAGCAAGCAATCCACCAGGGCCAGCCGGTCGCGGACCGTGCTGCGCGGGATGTCCAGCCAGCCGTGCAGCAGCCCGGCCGTGTTCTTGAAATGCGTGCGGGCAGTGGTGGTGCGCCCGGCGGCCACCTGGAACGCGGCGAGGCTCGGGTGCTCGCCTGCCTCGGTGACGGCCTGGAAGGATTCCTGGTCGAGCTTATGGGCACCGGTGCGGCGCAGCGCATGGGCGGCGTGCAGCTGGGTGCGGCTCTGGCGGCGGGCGAGCTTGTCAGCAAGCTGCGCAAAGCAGGCCGCGTGGCCGGGGCTCAATGGCCCGCCGGCAAGGACCGCGGTGGCCGATGCGATGAGTTCTTCCGCGTCGGCCAGGTCCTTCAGCGCCTGTGCCTGTTCTGTGCTCATGCCCCCATGATGCCTGCGGCGTCCTGCGGGGTTTTCGGACCGGGAGCCAAGTGTGGATAGCTCAGCCGTGCATGCGGTACCAGAGCAGCGCCACCTGCAGCGAGGCGCGGGACTCGGCGGAGTCCAGCTGCACCCCGAGCTTGGCTTCGAGCTTGGCCAGCCGGGAGTAGAGGGTGGGCCGCGAGAGGTAGCCGGCCTTGGCCAGCGCGGTTTTGTTCCCGCCGTGGGCCAGGTAGAGATCGAGCAGGTCAAGGGCGGGAAGGTCGAGCGGGTTGAGCAGGCCGGAGAGCTCGGCCAGCGCGAAGGTGCGCAGCTTCGGGTCGCTGCCCATGGCCGAGAGCACCCCGCGCAGGCGCAGGTCGGCGAAGCGGTTGTAGGGCTGGGCGCGGGTGGGCAGGTGCGGGACGATCTGCGCGACCTGCGCGGCTTCCTCCAGCCCGGCGATGCTGGTGGCCAGGGTGCCTTCGGGCCCCACGCCGATGGCCACCGGCGCGGTGAGCTGCTCGGCCAGCCGGCGGGTGAAGCCCTGCAGGGTGGAGTCCAGCAGTTCGCGGGCGCGCAGCGGCAGGATCAGCCCCAGGTACCCGGGCTTGAGCGAGCCGGCCAGGATGCCCAGGTGCAGGGTGTCGGCCAGCTGGTCGAGCACTTCGAGCAGGGCGCGGTCGGCCAGCTGGGTTTCGGTCGGCGTGCCGGAACCTGCCAGGGAGATGACCACCGGGACATAGTAGGGGGCGGCGGCCAGGCCCAGGGCCTGGGTGCGGATGGCGATGTCCTTGTCGCTGTAGCTGTGCCCGGCCTGCAGTTCGTGCAGCGTGGAGGTGCGCGCCTGGTAGAGCAGCTCGCGCTGGTCGCGCCCGGACAGGCGGGCGATGGTCAGCGCCTGGCCGGCCCGTTCCAGCACCAGGGCCGCGCGGTCGTCGTCCTCCAGGATGGCCGGGACGATCAGCCGCCCCCAGCGGCTGCGGACCGCGCCGACCGGGGTCTGCAGCCAGTTCTCGGTGCCGGTGGCGCGTCCAGTGTGCTCCAGGAACCCGACGAAGCGCGAACGGGTGATCCAGTGTTCCAGTTGCGCGCCGGACTGGGCGAGCACGTGGTGGCGGACATCTTCCAGGACCACGGGGGCCGAGAGCAGCTGCGCGGTGCGGTCCACGATCTGCGCTTCGTCGGCCTCGGTCAGCGAGAGCCCGGTGTAGATTTCGTGCACCGTGCGGGAGAACTGGACGGCCTCGAGCTGCTCGGCGACGAGTTTCTGGTGGATGACCTCGGTGATGGACACGAAGCGGGTGGTGGTGCGCAGGGCGATGACCGGCAGGCCCAGGTCGGCGACGTCCAGCGGTGCGCCGGAAAGGTCCTCGATGATGACCCCGACGGCCCCGGCCTCGCGCAGCGCGGTGATGAAGGCGCGCACGTCGCTCACGTTGCGCAGGGTCGTGAGGATCAGCTCGCGGCCCAGCAGCAGGTCGATGTTCTCGGTGGATTCGGTCACGTGCACCCAGCGAAGCGGCGCGTCCATCCCTGTTCCGCAGAGCACCTGGGGGTCGGCGGCCTGGACCACCGGCAGGTGCAGTACCTCGTCTACCGTCAGCATTTTTACACTCCGTCAGCACTAGTGCTTAAATCATGACACAGTGATGGTGTTGTCTCTCACATCCATGACCCATGATGAAGGCAGGCACCCAACTTCGAAAGGCCGATACGATGACCGCAACGCTGACCGGCACCCTGCAGCACTGGATCAACAACGCCAATTACTCCGCCGATGACCGCACCGGCAAGATCTACAACCCCGCCACCGGCGAGGTCACCCGCCAGGTTGCGCTGGCCTCCAAGGCCACCACCGAGCATGCGATCGCCGCAGCCGCCGAGGCTTTCCCGAAGTGGCGCGACACCTCGCTGGCCCGCCGCACCGCGATCATGTTCAACTTCCGCCAGCTGCTGGCCGAGCGCAAGGGCGAGCTGGCCGCGATCATCACCGCCGAGCACGGCAAGGTGCTGGACGACGCGCTGGGCGAAGTGGCCCGCGGTCTGGAAGTCGTCGAGCTGTGCTGCAACGCCCCCTACCTGCTCAAGGGCGAGTTCTCGCAGAACGCCTCCACCGGCATCGACGTGCAGTCCATGCGCCAGCCGGTCGGCGTCTCGGCCATCATCTCCCCCTTCAACTTCCCGGCCATGGTGCCGCTGTGGTTCTTCCCGGTAGCGATCGCCGCCGGCAACGCGGTGGTGCTCAAGCCATCGGAGAAGGACCCGTCGGCCGCCAACTGGTTGGCCGAGCTGTTCACCGAGGCCGGCCTGCCCGAGGGCGTGCTGAACGTGGTGCACGGCGACAAGGAGGCGGTGGACACCCTGCTGACCGATCCGCGCGTGAACTCCGTGTCCTTCGTGGGTTCCACCCCGATCGCGCAGTACGTCTACTCCACCGGCACCGCGCACAACAAGCGGGTGCAGGCCTTTGGCGGCGCGAAGAACCACATGCTGGTGCTTCCGGATGCCGACCTGGACCTGGCCGCCGACATGGCGGTCAACGCAGGCTTCGGCGCGGCCGGCGAGCGCTGCATGGCGATCTCCGTGGTCGTCGCGATCGACACCATTGCCGATGAGCTGGTGGCCAAGATCGCCGAACGCGCCAAGACGCTGCGCGTGGGCGATGGCACCCGCGGCTGCGACATGGGCCCGCTGATCACCGGCGAGCACAAGGCGAAG
Organism: Glutamicibacter sp. NPDC127525; assembly: GCF_042672105.1. Taxonomy (NCBI): domain Bacteria; kingdom Bacillati; phylum Actinomycetota; class Actinomycetes; order Micrococcales; family Micrococcaceae; genus Glutamicibacter; species Glutamicibacter sp. NPDC127525. Next base: position 38,869 of record NZ_JBHXVN010000007.1, read on the forward strand.
GTGGCCGGATACATCGAGGCCGGCATCGACGCCGGCGCGGACCTGGTGCTCGATGGCCGCACCGGCACCGTGGACGCCGATGGCGAGGGCTTCTTCCTGCACCCGACGATGTTCGACCGTGTAGGCACGGACATGTCCATCTACACCGAGGAGATCTTCGGTCCGGTGCTCTCGGTGGTGCGCGTGGAGAGCTTCAACGAGGGCATCGAGCTGATCAATTCCTCGCCGTACGGCAATGGCACCGCGATCTTCACCAACGACGGCGGCGCGGCCCGCCGCTTCGAGGACGAGATCCAGGTGGGCATGGTCGGGGTCAACGTGCCGATCCCGGTACCGGTGGGCTACCACTCCTTCGGCGGCTGGAAGGCCTCGCTGTTCGGCGACCAGCACGCCTACGGCCCGGAGGGCTTCAAGTTCTTCACCCGCAACAAGGTGATCACCAAGCGCTGGCTGGATCCCAGCCACGGCGGCATCAACCTCGGCTTCCCGCAGAATGACTGATACCCATGACTGAACCACTGGCACAGCCACTGACGCAGGGCGTTTCCGCAGCGGATATCGCCGCTGGGAAGCGTGCCTACGAGCTGGACCGCAAGCACGTCTTCCACTCCTGGCAGGCCCAGGGGCCGTTCGCCCCGATGACCATCCTGAAGGCCGAAGGCTCCTGGGTATGGGACGGCGAGGGCAACGCGCTGATCGACCTCTCCAGCCAGCTGGTGAACACGAACATCGGGCACCAGCACCCCAAGGTGATCGCCGCAATCCAGGAGCAGGCCGGCAAGCTGGCCACCATCGCCCCGCAGCATGTGAATGATGCGCGCTCTGAGGCGGCCCGGCTGATCGCCAAGCACACCCCCGGGCAGCTGGACAAGATCTTCTTCACCAATGGCGGTGCCGATGCGGTGGAGCATGCGGTGCGCATGGCGCGGCTGCATACCGGCAAGCACAAGGTGCTCTCCGCGTACCGTTCCTACCACGGCGGCACACACCTGGCGGTGAACCTCACCGGGGATCCGCGGCGCTTCGCCTCGGACCACGGAACCGATGGGGTGGTGCGCTTCTTCCCGGCCTACCCGTACCGCTCCTACTTCAATTCGAGCACTCCCGAGGAGGAGACGGCCCGGGCGCTGAAGCACCTGGAGGACACGATCCTGCTCGAAGGCCCCGGCACCATTGCCGCGATCATCCTGGAGAGCATTCCGGGTACCGCCGGCATCTACCTGCCGCCTCCGGGGTACCTGCAGGGCGTGCGCGAGCTGACTAAGAAGCACGGCATCGTGTACATCGCCGATGAGGTGATGGCCGGATTCGGGCGCAGCGGGCAATGGTTCGCAGTGGACCATGCCGCGGTGGTGCCGGACCTGCTGGCCTTCGCCAAGGGCGTGAATTCCGGCTACGTGCCGCTGGGCGGGGTGGCGATCAGCCCGGAAATCTTCGAGACCTTCCGCGAGCGGGTCTACCCGGGCGGGTTGACCTATTCGGGCCACCCGCTGGCCTGCGCGGCGGCGGTAGCCACCATCACCGCGATGGAGGACGAGGCCATGGTGGAGAACGCCCAGCGCTTGGGCGAGGAAATCATCGGGCCGCGCCTGGCGCAGTTCGCCGCCGAGCACCCGAGCGTGGGCGAAGTGCGCGGAACCGGCGTGTTCTGGGCGATCGAGCTGGTGAAGAACCGGGAAACCCGCGAGCCGCTGGCCGCCTATGGAGGCAGCAGCCCGGAGATGAACCAGGTGGTTGCCGCCGCGAAGGCCGCAGGGCTGCTGCCCTTCGCGAACTTCAACCGGCTGCATGTGGTGCCGGCGATGAATATCGAGGACGACGTGCTGATCGAAGCACTGGATCGCCTCGAGCAGGCCTTGGCCGTCGCCGACACGTTCGTTCAATAGCACCGATCTGGCAGGACAGCTCAGCTGTCCTGCCAGTTCTGCATTCAAAGGAGATCGAGATGACTACCGTGGCGACCAGTCCAGTGCTATGCGCCCATCCCCGGGCCTCGCTCGATGAGCAGGACCGCAAGCAGGCCAGCGTGGACCGCTCCGGCTATGTGCCCCCGACCTTTGCCGACGGGGTGATCTTCGCGCAGGACATCGATGATGTGGTGCTGGCGATGCAGTTGGCCCACAAGCATGGCGCCACGATCGTCCCGCGCGGGGCCGGCACCGGGCTGGCGGCAGGGGCCAGCGCCGAGGCCGGGCAGATCGTGCTCGACTTGTCCCGAATGGACAAGATCCTGGAAATCGATCCGGTGGAAGCCACCGCGGTAGTGCAGCCCGGCGTGCTCAATGCGACGGTGAACCAGGCCGCCGGCGAGCACGGGCTGTTCTACGCCCCGGATCCTGCCAGTACCGCGATCTGCTCGATCGGCGGCAATATCGCCACCAACGCCGGCGGCATGTGGTGCGCCAAGTACGGGGTGACCCGCGAGTCGGTACTCAGCTTGCTGGTGGTGCTGCCCGACGGGCAGCTGCTGCGTACCGGGCGGCGGACCATCAAGGGCGTGGCCGGCTATGACATGAATGCGCTGATGATCGGTTCGGAAGGCACCTTGGGCATTGTGGTTGAAGCGCTGCTGCGCCTGCGCCCCAAGCCCAAGCACACCTCCACGCTGGTCGCCTACTTCCCCGATGAGGATACCGCCGCGAAGGCCGCCTCGGCGGTGATCGCCGAACGGCTGGCCCCCTCGGTGCTGGAGCTGATGTGCGGCAAGACTTTGAAGGCCATCGATGCGGCGCTCGGAACCGGCCATGGATCACGCGGCGGCGCGTTGCTGCTCGCGCAGACCGACGGCTACGGCGCGCAGCTGGAAATGCAGGCCCTGCAGGATGCGATCGCCCCGCTGGCCGCGCACATCGAGATCGCCACGGACCAGGAGCAGGCCGAGGCGCTGATCGAAGCCCGGCGCCAGGCGATCCCGAGCATGGAGCTGCTGGGCACCGCCTCGATCTGCGATATCGGCGTGCCGCGCAATCGCTTGGCCGAAGCCTTCGCCGGCCTGCAGCGCATCGAGGATGAACGCGGAGTATCGATCTTCACTATCGCCCATGCCGCCGATGGCAACCTGCATCCGATCATCGTGGTGCCTGAAGGCCAATCCATCACCAGCGGCGCACCGAAGGCCGCGCTGGGAGACATGTTCCACCTCGCCAAGTCCCTGGGCGGCACGCTCACCGGCGAGCACGGCATCGGTTTGCTCAAGCAGGATTGGCTGGCCCAGGAGCTGGGCGAAACCTCGCTTGCGTTGCAGCGACGGGTGCGCGCGGTGTTCGATCCACAGGGCATCTTGAACCCGGGCAAGGCGATTTAACCCTAGAAGTCATCCGCTGACATGGGTAGGGTAAATACATGGATGAGTATCTACCGGTGGACTTCAGCCTTCCTCTCGTGTCGCTGGCGGCTTCTGTGATCTTCTTGCTGATCGGGTTGCCCTTGATCATCCACGCCCTGATCCGCCGCAAGGGCTTCACGCGCCTGCGTGACGGGGAGCAGACTTATGCGCGACGCGCATCCATCCGCACCGAGTTCATTTCTGCCGGTATTGCTGTGGTGGCAACGGCCATCTGCCTGGTCATGGGCATCACCGGCTACAACACCGCGATGAGCAACCTCGAGGCGAACGTCCAGAAGGAATATTCGCCGACCGCGTTGGAGATCAAGTACTGGAACGGGTCGTGGGCAACAGCAGATATCGCCTTTGCCGACGGCACCAGCTACGTGGATGCCCAGATCTCAATGCAGTCTGCCTACCGTCCACTAGTTGAACCGAAGATGACGCTGGATTAGCTGGCAGAGAACTGTCGCCATGATCCAACTCCAGTATGAAATACTGGCCACAGCATATTTTCACGCCGATATCCTGTGGAGGGAAAAGACAATGACCGGAAGTGGTGCGCCAGCAGGCGATCCGTTCCAGCCGCATCTTGAGTGGGGTCTGAAAACCTCGTTCGTGAGCTATATTTCTTCCCTCGCCGACGGACGCATTGAAGCTGCCAACGGGGTATGGCAGGCAGGCAACGCGTTGGCGTTCCCCGTCTCCCCCGCTGCAGAGGTACCGGAAAACGAAATCTGGTTCAACGGGCGCGTGTCCTTCTCCGGGCACGGCGGCATGATGAAGCTGGATCTCTTTGAACCGCGCATCGTGAACCATGACGAGAACATCAGCCTCACGATCGACGAAGCCGGCGAACGCGTTGCCATTGCCGAGCTCACCGAAACCAGCGTTTCGAACGCTTTCGGCCTGGTCAAGACCCGCTTCTCGGCGGTGCTCACCGAGGCAGGTTCGAAGCTGTTCAATGGCCAGTACCCTGCCGGCCAGCAGATGGAAGAAGTCGAGGTCGTGCTGCGCGGTTAGCAGCTCACCAGCAACAGGGCCCGGCACGAAAGTGCCGGGCCCTTGGTGCTTGTCTACTGTTTAGGCGATCTGGCTCTGTTGCAGAGAACGCAGGTAGGCAAGTCCGGGGTGCCTTTCCAATCCTTGTTGACCACGTAGGGCCCAGACCGCGGCAACAGCAGCAAACAAACCGCCGGTACCACCAAGCATCAGTGGTTGAGTGTCCGGGAATTGCACGATCATCGTGCCGGTTGTGCTGTCGATATCCATGCTGGTGGCTCCGCTGAAGTAGAAACTCAACCAGGTTCCGTCTTGGCGTCGGCAGATCACTCGGTGGTTCGTTACTACAGCAAGCACTTCCTGTTGCTCACGCCATTGCTCTTTCGCCAAAGCTTCAGCCTGAGTACGGCGGGCTTTGTTTCCCAACGCCATAGCCAGAACGCCAACAGCGACCAGGGTTGGATTTCCCATCAAGAAGCCCGAACTCTGCGTGAAGGTGACATCAGAACCGTAGAAACGGGCATAGTTGGCGTTGGCGGCACAGATTGCCTGCTCGTTCTGGCCTAGGACAACGTCCCATGGCGGGCTTTGCGACCGCCAAGTTCCGTCGTAAAGGTCACCCGCCAACTGAGCGGCTGCGACCTGTGCACGGGCAAGTTCCGCCCTTTCGTTGACGATCACTTGTTCCGCCTTCGAGTAGCGTCCCTTGGAACGGCAGAATGCTCGCCAAGCAAGCCGCATCTTTCCGAACGATGTCAGCAGGAAGAAGAGCCCGACACAGAAAATTAAGAGCGATCCGAAAGCCAATCCGGCTAGTGCGGTATTCTCAATTTTATTGGTCAGTGCAAACGCATTGAGCAAAAGAATCGCGCTGGCGAAGAAGAGAATTACGGCAACAGCTACCCGAACAATCCATGGTGCATGGCGCTTCCATGTCGAATAGTTGTCATATTCCATTTCCTTGAGCGTCGATATTTTGCCGCGCAAACTGGCCAACCCCTCTGTTACTTCTTATTCTGCTCAGCTGGTTCGATTGATTTTATTCGAGTTGCGTCGAATTTTTCTTGTTATTGCTCATACCGTTGCTCGAAAGGGCGCGGAACCGTCTGATTGCGCTTATTGCCGCGAAAACTCTGACGCTCGCAGCACCTGATCCTCGGTGAGCGCCTGGCCGGTGTACTTCTCGAATTGCGCCGCGGCCTGCAAGGCGATGACCTCGGCGCCGGTGATGACCTGTTTGCCAGCGTCACGGGCGGCGCGGATCAACGGTGTTTCGCTGGGGAATGCCACGACGTCGAAGATGCTCTGGGCCGACGCAAGATGCCCGGCTGTGAATGACAGCGTTTCGGCTTGAGCGCCGTCCATGCCCAGCGGAGTGACGTTCACGAGAATCTGGTGTCCTGGGGCGGGGTCGACGGTGGTAAAGCGGTATCCGTATTTATCGGCCAGGGGTTGTCCGGAACCTTCATTGCGCGCCAGCACCGTCAAGTCGCTGAATCCGGCCTCGCGGAAGGCGGCGACCACTGCCTTGGCCATGCCGCCAGAACCGCGCACCAGAACGCTGCTGCGAACATCCAGTCCATGGCGTGCAATGAGGGCGGCGATGGCTTCGAAATCGGTATTCGATGCAACGAGCCGACCCCCGTTATTCACGATGGTGTTGACCGAGTCGATTGCTTTGGCCGAAGGCTCGATCTCGTCCACCAGTTCCATGACTTCTTCCTTGAACGGCATGGAGACCGAGCAACCGCGAATCCCCAGGGCGCGCACCCCGGCAATAGCTCCTGGCAGGTCGTCGGTGGAGAAGGCCTTGTAGATGAAGTCCAGGCCGAGTTCGTCATACAGGTAATTGTGGAAACGTGTCCCGATGTTCGATGGTCGCCCGGAGAGCGAAATGCAAAGGGACATGTCTTTGTTCAAAATGGGCACGCGGGATCTCCAATGGTGTTGGCCGGTTCACCTCCAATATACGTGCACCGGTTCGTGGATCCCGCAAGGCCCGGTGGGCATCCGGACAGGACTCGCACTGCTCTTCCGCTGTGCCGGCGCTTCGGCTAGGCTCATGGCGCATGAGCCAGGATCTTGACCAGGGACCATTTTTCCACGGCACCAAAGCCGCGCTGCACCCCGGGGATCTGCTGTCCCCCGGTTTTCCCTCGAACTATCGTCCCGAAATCATCATGAACCACATCTACTTCACCGCACTTGCCGATGGCGCGGGGTTGGCCGCCGAAATTGCGGCCCTGGAGGGGACCGCCCATGTCTATGAAGTGGAACCGACCGGGGCGTATGAAGATGACCCGAATGTCACCGACAAGAAATTCTCGGGCAATCCCACGCGTTCCTACCGCAGTGCGCATCCTGTACGGGTGATCCGTGAAGTCCACGATTGGACCCGGCTGTCGCCCGAAGCCTTGCAAAGCTGGCGTGAACGCATCGCAAGGATCGCCGATGACCCAACAGCCGAGATCATCAACTAGCCTTCGCACGCAAATGGGCGGTGCCCGATGCCTGGATAGGCACCGGGCACCGCCGGGGAATGCTGGCGAACGCAGTCTCCGTCAGCCCTTGATGATCTGCGGCTGAGCCAGGGACTTCAAGCCGTCAATACCGAATTCCAGGCCGTAGCCGGACTGCTTGGCGCCGCCAAATGGAATGCGCGGGTCGATGGTGCCGTGCGAGTTGATCCACACGGTGCCTGCTTGGATCTGCGCCGCGACTTCTAGTGCCTTCTCGCGGTTGCTGCTCCATACCGAGGCTCCGAGCCCGACTTCCAGGGCATTGGCGTGCTTGATCGCTTCGGCCGTGTCCTTGACCTTGATGATCGGCAGGGCCGGGCCGAACTGCTCCTCGACCACCAGCGGGTTGCCCGGGTCGATGTCGGCAATGAGCGTGGTCGGGTAGAAGTAGCCGGCCGCGTTTTCATCGGGGTTGGCACCGAGCAGCACCTTGGCACCGGAATCCACGGCATCCTTGACCAGGGAAGCGACGATGTCGTACTGGGCCTTGTTCTGCAGCGGGCCGAGCACGTTGTTCTCGTCGAGGCCGACACCCATGGGCATCTGCGCGGCGACGCCGGCCAGTGCATCGCACACCGCGTCGTAGATCGATTCGGGCACGTACAGGCGCTTGAGCGCGGCACAGGTCTGGCCGGTGTTGATGAAGGCACCCCAGAACAGGTCTTCGGCGATGGCCTGCGGATCGGCGTCTTCGAGCACGATGCCGGCGTCGTTGCCGCCCAATTCCATGGTCAGGCGCTTCACGGTATCGGCCGAGGAGCGGATGATGGCCTTGCCGGTGCGGGTGGAGCCGGTGAACATGATCTTGGCGATATCCGGATGGCCCGAGAGCCTCTCGCCGACCTCGCGTCCGCCAGCCACGATCTTCAGCACGTCTGCTGGCAGCACTTCGTTGAGCACGTGGACCAGGGCCAGGACCGAGAGCGGGGTGTATTCGCTGGGCTTCATCACCACGGTGTTGCCCATGCGCAAGCTCGGGGCCAGCTGCCAGATGGAGATCATCATTGGCCAGTTCCACGGGCCGATGGCGCCCACTACGCCCAGTGCGCGGAAGTGCTTGGCGGCATAGGTTTCGCCGTCGTCCACGACCACTTCCGGCTCGATTTCATAAGCGGTGGCGGCGCGCAGCCAGGCGGCTGCTCCCCCGACCTCGAAGCGCGCATTCGGCCCGTTCAGCGGCTTGCCCTGCTCACGGGAGAGCAGCTCGGCGAGCGCTTCCGCGTTGGCTTCGATATTGTCCGCGGCCGCATTGAGCACGCGGTTGCGCTCTTCGTGGCCCAAGGCATCCCAGGCCGGCTGGGCGGACTTTGCGGCGGCAACGGCCGCGTCGAGATCGGCGGCAGTCTGCTCGGCAACACGGCCAACCAGTTCACCGGTTGCCGGGTCCAGGATTTCGGTGCCTCCGGTTGCGGGCTGGATCGCATCCAGCAGTTCTTGGGCGTTTGCGTAAGCCATCTTTGAGCTCCTTGGTACTGAGTTGTTAGGTGACGGGAAGTTTTTCGGCCATCGGTGCACGCCGTTTGGACGAGCGGATGACCAGTGCCAGCACCCATGCGATGAGGCCAGGCAGGATCACGATGCCTTGCAGCACATAACCGAGCATTCCCGGTTCTGCCATGCCAAGCAAGATTTCGAAGTTGATGACGATTTGGGCGAAGACGTAGACCAGGGCGATGCCCGAGACCAGCGGAGCGATCACCCGGGTTATCAGGGATTCTCCGCTGCGGTTCGCCTTGAAGTATCCGATGACGGCAAAGGAGGTCAGTGCCATGAGCAGCACCAGCCCGTAGGCCGCCGAGTTGGTCATCCAGGTGAACATCGTGAACACGACATACATCGGATCCTTGCCATGTGAGATCACCGCGAAGACGGCGATAACCGCCAGTCCGAGGGTGGACTGCGCCAGCGAGCCTGCAACGGGGGCGTGGGTGGTGCGCGAAGTTGCGGCAAGGAACTTCGGCAGCGCCCCGCCGCGGCCCATGGAGTAGAAGTAGCGGGCAATGACGTTGTGGAAGGCCAGCAGCGCGGCGAACAGGCTGGTGATGAACAGGATGTTGGCCAGATCGACGAACCAGGCTGGCGCGTTGGCGCCGAAGAACGCGAAAATCAGGTCGGGGCCGAATTGTGCCGAAGCGCCGATGACGTTCGAGGCGCCTTCGCCGACAGCTACGGCGAAGGCCGAAAACGCGTAGAAGCAGGCGATGATGACGACCGCGATCATCGTGGCACGCCGGGCGGTGCGTGCTGGATCCTTGACCTCTTCGTTGTAGATGGTTCCGGATTCGAAGCCCATGAAAGCGGCGATGGTGAAGGCCATGACGGCGCCCATGCCCGGTGCGATGGCGTCAGCCATGTTGAAGGATGCGGCCGGCTGCGGCGCTTCGGGAGCCAGCACGAAGGCCATGATGTTGTAGATGATGACCACGAGGAATTCTGCGGCCACGACGATGCCCAGGATCTTGACGGAGAAGTCGACCCGGTTCATGCCCAGGAAGCCGACAACTGCCCACGCGGCCAGGGCCATGGCCCACCATGGGATGGCGGTGCCGAAGGAGGCATTGGCAAAGGATGCCGCGGCGAATCCGAACATGCCGTAGATGCCGATCTGCATGAGGTTGTAGCTGACCAGGGCGACCATTGCCGCTCCCACGCCCAATGCCCGTCCCAGCCCCTGGGCAATGTAGGCGTAGAAGGCGCCGGCGTTCGGGATGTAGCGGCTCATCGCGGTGTAGCCGATGCTGAAAACCAGCAGGATGGCACCGACCATGAGGAAGGACAACGGCACGGATTCCATGCCGGTCACCGCGTAGTTGGTAGTCACGCCGCCAGCCACGGCGGTTAGCGGTGCGCTGGCGGCAATGATCATCACGACCAGAGCCGGCACCGTCAGTGTGCGTTGTTCGAGTCCCATTCGATCCCCCATTTGCCGAGTGCTTGGATATCAGCATCGCCCAAGTGCTCGGGCTTGTCCTTGGCATTGAGTGCAGGACCATTGGCTCCGCGTGCACAAGAGTGTCCTGCGCCTCAGCCGGCGCAGCGGTATTTGCCCGGGGTGGAACCGAATTCCTTGGAGAACATGCGGCTGAATCCGGCCGCATCGGCAATCCCGACCCGGGACCCGATAGCTTGGACGGGCAGTTCGGCCAGCAGCGGGTCGCGCAGCAGGCGCGCGGCCTCGCGCATCCGCAGATGGCGGATCAGTGCGGCCACACTGAGCGGCTGGTTCTCGAAAAGCGCGTGCAGGCTGCGCACGGACATGAAGTGGGCGGCAGCGATGCGTGCAGGTCCCAGGTCGGGATCATCCAGGTGCGCGGCGATGTAGCTGGTGGCCAATTCGCGCTGCCGCTCCTTGGCATCGCCATGGCACTCGGCTCCAAGCGCCCCGCCCAGGGCAGTTGCCAGCAGGTCCACGGTATTGCGCGCCAGCTGGTAGCCGCCGAATTCATCCCATTGGGACAGATTGGCGCCAAGATGGCGCAGCAGCGGGGCGACGGTTCCCGACAGCGGGTGTGTTTGCCTCAGGGCGACGGCGGTGAGCTGGCCGACCTGCTGCTGGGACAGGCGGAACAGACCATGGGGAACCAATGCGACGAGCACCGACGCCGGCTTTTCAAAGGCCAGGGTGTAGGGACGCTGCGTGTCATAGATCGCCAGGTCCCCTGGGGCCAGCAGGGTCTCGCGACCGTCTTGGATCAGCAGCCCGTAGCCATCGAGCTGGTAGGAGACCTTGTAGAAATCCCCGTCGCCGCTGGAGGTGAGGTTCTCGGTTCGTTGCACTGCGTGGGGTTTGGCATGTATGCGCATCAAACCGATATCGCCGAGCATATTGGCACCCAGCGTGGCGGTGAAATGGCCGCTGGAAATCTGCTCGCTTTGCAGCCTGACGAAGGCGTCGGAAATGAGCCGCGACCACGCGGTGAACGAATCGACGTGCTGAAGTTGGTACATGCTTGCCTCCCCATTGAAGCCCATCAACTGTGTCGGGCATCACGAATGAGAGTACGCCGAGCGAAGCGAAAAGTCACTATTTTCTTCGCGCGGAGAATATCCGCCTAGCTCTGGGGGTGCAGGCGGCGCAACGCATCCAGGCGGTATTGCAGCTGCGCTTCGAGCGACTCGGCGGTGTTGACAGCTTCATCGAGCACGCTGCTGGCCTGAGCACCCATCAGGAAATTGATCATCGAGTCGCGGGCAACACGCGCCGCGGGATGCTCCGGACCCAGCAGCTGCCCAAGCCACTGGTCGATGAGCTCGCGCCACCGGTCCATGGTTTGCGCGTTGACCGCAGCCAGCGCACGGTCCCCGAGGGCCAGATGCCAGAAGTGCACAGCAATGCGGGCTTCATTGCGCCGCAGCTCATCAAGCGGGAGCACTTCGCGCGAGAATGCCTCCAGCGCGCCCAGCCCGGCTTGCCCCTGGCACATGCGGGCGATGCGCCGGTCAGTAGCCTCGGCCACGTAGCGGAACGTGGCAACCAGCAGCGAATCGCGCGTCGGGAAGTAGGGCTTGAAGGCGCCATTTGAATAGCCGGCCGCGGCCGCCAAATCACGCAGATTCAGCTTCTCGACGCCTTCGCGGGCAATGAATCGCCAAGTAACTTCGACAATCTCCCGGCGACGCTGATCATGGTCCACGATTTTCGGCATGGTTCAAGATTAGCGAAAAACAATTTATTTCAGGCAAGGGCTTGCGTCACATTGACCCCGTCCGTATTCTCTACAACTAGAGAATAATAAATGCTGCAGATCACACTTCAGTGCCGAAGGAGCCAATCCCATGCCAATCACCACCACCACGGATTTCACCCTGCTCAGCGAAGCAGAGATTGCCACCGCCAAGGAATTGCTGGTCAGCCACCAGCTTTTCACCGAGAACACCCGCATCGCCTACATGGGCCTGGAGGATCCACGCGCTGACCGCCCCGGACGTTTTGTCCGTGTCATGCTCATGGACAAGCTGGCCAACTCACCCAAGGACGTCGTCCTGGACTTGGGCGCGCAGGCCGTGCACTCCCGCATCGACCTGGATCCGGCCAAGGTGGGGCAGATGCCCGTGCTGCTGGAGGAATTCGAAATGGTGGAGGCCATCCTGGTTGCCGATCCGCAGTGGGCGGCCGCTCTGGCCAAGCGCAACCTGACGCCAGAACAGGTGCGCGTTGCCCCGCTCTCCGCAGGAGTCTACGAGGACGAGTACCCGCAAGAAGCCGGGCGCCGCATCCTGCGCGGCCTGGCCTTCCGCCAGGATTTCGCCGAAGACTCCGCCTGGGCCCATCCCGTTGATGGACTGGTGGTTTACATCGACACCATCGCCGGAAAGATCGACCAGCTGCTGGACCTGGAAGTCATCCCGGTACCCGAAACCCACGGCAACTACACGGATCCGGAACTCACTGGCCCGGTGCGCACCACCCAGAAGCCCATCGAGATCACCCAGCCTGAGGGCGCCAGCTTCACGGTCAGCGCAGGCAACCACGTCGAGTGGGAGAAATGGTCGCTGGATATCGGTTTCGACATGCGCGAAGGGCTGGTGCTCTACAACATCGCCTTCAACGATCGGGGCACCGAACGCCGCATCCTGGATCGTGCGTCCATTGCGGAAATGGTAGTCCCCTACGGGGACCCTTCCCCGGTGCGCAGCTGGCAGAACTACTTCGACACCGGCGAGTACCTGATCGGGCGCCTGGCCAACTCGCTGGAGCTGGGCTGCGACTGCCTGGGCGAAATCCACTACATCTCCCCTGTGGTCACCGACGCCGATGGCAATGCGCAGAAGATCACCAACGGCATCTGCATGCACGAGGAAGACGCCTCGATCCTCTCCAAGCACGCCGATGACTGGTCAGGCGTGAAGTACACGCGCCGCAACCGCCGCCTGGTGATCAGCTTCTTCACTACCGTGGGCAACTACGACTACGGCTTCTACTGGTACCTGTACCTCGACGGCACCATCGAATTCGAGGCCAAGGCCACCGGCATCGTGTTCACCTCGGCCATGCTCGACGAGCGCTACTCCTCGGAAATGGCGCCTGGCCTGGGCGCGCCCTTCCACCAGCACATCTTCGGCGCCCGGCTGGACTTCGCCCTGGACGGCGGACCCAGCCGCGTCATCGAAGAAGAAGCCGTGCGCCTGCCCATCAGCAAGGAGAACCCCCGGGGCAACGCCTTCACCCGCAGCCACACGGTGCTGGCTACCGAGAAGCAGGCGGTACGCGATAGCGATCCGACCGCCGGCCGCACTTGGGTGGTGACCAACCCGGATTCGAAGAACTACCTCGGCAAGCCGGTGGGCTACAAGCTGATGTCCCAGGGACTGCCGACCCTGCTGGCCGCCGAAGGATCCTCCATCCATCGTCGCGCAGAATTCGCCTCCAAGGCCCTGTGGGTGACCAAGCGGGAGGACGGCCACCGCTATCCAACCGGTGACTTCGTGAACCAGAACCCGGGCGTTGACGGCATTGGCTCGTGGATCGAGGACGACAAGAACATCGACGGCGAGCAGATCAGCCTGTGGCACACCTTCGCGTTGACCCACTTCCCGCGGACCGAGGACTGGCCGATGATGCCTGTGGACACCGTAGGATTCACCATCCGCCCCGAGGGCTTCTTCGACCGCTCCCCTGTCCTTGATGTTCCAGCCCCGGTCCAGCACGGCTGCTGCGCCACCAAGGAGTCAGACGGTTGCTGTGGCAGCGGCGACTAGCCACGCGGGCAGGGTGCCGGCCGGACACATTGCCCTGGGAGCCGCTTCGCTGGGCCTGGCCGCAACCCACCTGCTGGTTCTGGCACTGATGCCGCACTCCCTGTGGTGGAACCTGGCATTGCTTGCCATGACCTTGTGGTGCATCAAATGCTCCTGGTGCGTGCTGCGCGGCGGTTCTCCCCTGCGCCTGCTGGTGATGAGCGCGCTCATGGGCACCGCCCATGTGGCGATGGTGATCGGCATGCCGTGGTTTGGCGGCCATCACGCGTCCCACGCTGCGCACGGCTCCCAGCATGCACCGGTGATGCTGGCAGTTGCGGCCGCCGAATTCCTCCTGATGTTCGGCGCGGCTTGGCTCAGCCGCCATTTCCCGGGACGGGCGCATCAATTCACTAGCGGCAAACCGGTCGCGGTTCCCGCATGACCAGGCCCGGTCTTCGAAGCAGTTCTCTGCTGTTTCGAAGGCCGGGTTTCGGCTTGGCATCGGGACCTTGACAACCCCGAGCGGCGCAGGCTTAGATGAGTAATGAATCACATTCAATTTGTATTCATCTTTCCGAGAAGAGGGATAGCCTTGGCCGCCGATTGGCACTCAACTGGCATCCCCGGTGCCCAGCAGACGGCAAAGCCGCACGGACCACTGGTTGTTCCCCTGCCTCGATAGCGCCTGCCGAACCCGCTACCTTCGAGGAAAGAACCAATGAACAGCACCAATGACCTGACATTCGACAGGCATGAAGCCGAAGTCTCCCCCACCCTGATCTCCCGAGCATTGGCCGGCGCCAAGCGCACCAGCTACTGGCTGGATCATGAGCACCGCCCCGCACCCCACCCGGCGCTGCATGGCTCACTCACCACCGACTTGCTGATTATCGGCGGCGGCTACACCGGATTGTGGACCGCGCTCCAAGCCAAGGAACAGAACCCCGGCCGAAAAGTCGTACTGATCGAGGGCCAGCGCCTGGGCTGGGCTGCTTCCGGGCGCAATGGCGGCTTCTGCGAAGCCTCCCTGGTCCACGGCGAGGCCAACGGCGAAAACCATCTGCCCAAGGAAAATGCGCTGCTTGCGGAACTGGGCAGGAAGAACCTCGACGAGTTCGAAGCGACGGTGCGCCGCTATGCGATGGACGTGGACTTCGTCCGCGAGGGCGCGCTCAGCGTGGCCACCGAACAGCATCAGATTGCGTGGGTGGCCGAGGAAGCTGAGGCACCGGGTGTCGACTACCTCGATGCCGGCGCGGTAAGGCAACTGGTCAATTCGCCAGACTTCCTGGCCGGCGCCCGTGACCATGATTCAACCGCGCTGGTCCACCCCGCCAAGCTGGTCTGGGAACTTGCCCGCGTCTGCAGCGAACTAGGCGTCGAATACTACGAGCATACCCACGCCGTGGAGATGAACAATGCCGGCACGCAGGTGCAGGTGCTGACCGCCGACGGGCAGATCACCGCCAAGCACGTGGCCCTGGCAACCAATGTTTTCCCGTCTCTGCTCAAGCGCCACCGCTCCCGCATTGTGCCGGTATACGACTACGCGCTGATGACTGAACCGCTCACTGAGCAGCAGCGCGCGGCCATCGGCTGGGAGAACATGGTGGGCTTGGCCGACCTGAACAACCGGTTCCACTATGCCCGCCCAACCATCGACGCCGAAGGGAACTTCCGCATTCTCTACGGCGGCTACGACGCGGTCTACCACTTCGGGGGCAAGGTCCGCTCCAGCTACGACACCAACCAGCAGACCTTCGAGAAGCTCGCCGCGCATTTCTTCGGCAGCTTCCCGGACCTCTCACAGGTGAAGTTCTCCCATGCGTGGGGTGGCGCCATTGATACCTGCTCCCGCTTCTTCTCCTTCTTCGATCTGGCCTACGGCGGCAAGGTCGCCTACTGTGCAGGCTTCACCGGCCTCGGTGTCGGCGCTACCCGTTTCGGTGCAAGGGTCATGCTGGATCTGCTCTCGGGCCAGAAGACCGAGCTGACCGAATTGGAACTGGTGCGTACCAAGCCGATCCCATTCCCGCCGGAACCTGCCGCATGGGTGGGCGTGAACCTGATGACAAGCCAGCTGGTCAAGGCAGATCGCAATCGAGGCGAGCGCTCGGCCTTCTTGAAGCTGATGGATAAGATTGGAATGGGGTTCGATTCCTGATGCCTGGAAGAATACTTCAAGCCAGCATCGTCCAGGCCGATGCCCTTGAGGTCAAGCATGTTGCCATCGGCGACGAGCAGGTGGTCGCCGGCCAGGCATCCGCAACCGCAGGCTGCCGCGAACTGGGCACCCTCGGGGATGCAGGAATTGGCATCTGGGAGATGTCCCGCGGTGCCATGCAGGATATTGAAGCGGACGAGTACTTCGTGGTGCTTGCCGGGTGCGCTACGGTGCAGATTCTGGAAGCCGATGGTTTCGGCGCCCAAGAACTGGTGCTGGTTCCAGGCAGCGTTGTCCGGCTCCATGCGGGCATGAGAACCCGTTGGATCGTCACCGAAACCCTGCGCAAGATCTATTTCACCCTCTGAATCCCCCTAGGAGAATTCACATGGCCTACTACGATAGTTCCCTCGGACACCAGTTCATCAATGGCCAGCAGGTCCGCGGGCACGGCCCGGTGCTGGAACGCGCGAATCCAGCCACCGGAAAGAAGTTGCTGGACGTGGATACCGCGACCGGCGAGCAGGTTGACCAGGCGGTGCAGGCGGCCGCCGGCGCCTTCAAGACCTGGTCCCGGCTGACCCCGGGCGAACGGGCCGACCACCTGCTGGCATTCGCTCGCGAACTGGAAAAGCATGCCGATGAAATCGCCGCTTTGGAAACCGCGCAGACCGGCAAGAGCATCCGCATGTCGACCCAGTTCGATGTGCCCGGTTCCATCGACAACGTGAATTTCTTTGCTGGCGCTGCACGCAATTTGCAGGGATTGGCCGCCGGGGACTACGCGGGCAACACCACCTCGATGGTTCGCCGTGAAGCTATCGGCGTGATCGGTTCGATCAGCCCGTGGAACTACCCGCTGCAGATGGCTGCGTGGAAGGTCCTGCCAGCGATTGCCGCCGGCAATACGATTGTGCTCAAGCCCAGCGAGCTGACCCCGGGCACCTCGGTGCTCTTTGCCCAGGCCGCCAAGGATGCCGGTTTGCCGGACGGCGTGATCAATATTGTCGTTGGCGACGGGCCCAGCGTTGGTTCGCCCCTAGTGCGCCACAAGCTGGTGAAGATGACTTCGTTCACCGGCTCTACCGCCGTGGGCCTGAAGATCATGTCCATGGCGGCCGAGACCGGTACCCGGGTTCATCTTGAACTCGGCGGCAAGGCGCCGATGGTGGTCTTCGATGATGCCGATATCGAAGCTGCCGCGCATGGTGCGGTGGCCGGCTCGACGATCAATTCCGGACAGGATTGCACCGCCGCCACCCGCGCGTACGTGCATTCCTCGGTCTTCGAGAAGTTCACCAGCAAGGTGGCCGAACTGATGGAGGCCATGGTGGTGGGAGATCCGACCGATCCCGATACCGACATGGGTTCGATGATCAGCGAAGCCCACCTGCAGAAGGTTTCCTCGATGGTTGAGCGTGCCAAGGATGCCGGAGCAACGGTGCTGGCCGGTGGCAAGCAGCTTCCGGGCGATGGCTGGTTCTACCGTCCTACCCTGGTGGTGGGAGCTGCGCAGGATTCAGAGATCGTGCAGCAGGAAGTCTTCGGCCCGGTCCTGGTGGCGTTGGCGTTCGATACCGATGACGAGGCCATCGAATTGGCCAACGACACCCCGTATGGCCTGGCGGCGAGCGCATGGACCAAGAACGTTGACCGCGCGATGCGTGCCAGCGCCGAAATCCAGGCCGGTTGCGTGTGGATCAACGAGCATATCCTGATCGTTTCCGATATGCCGCATGGAGGCTACAAGGCTTCGGGGATGGGCAAGGACATGAGCCAGTATTCTTTCGATGAGTACACCAATGTCAAGCATGTGATGATCTCCCATGATCCCGCGGCCCATCGCGAATGGCAGGATACGGTCTTCAAGCAGCGCTAGGCCCAGAAGGCTAGAGGCTCGAAAGCAGCTGGCTCAGCTTCTTCGTTGCCACCCCGGGTTCTGTGGTGGCAAAGAAGTACTGTGCCAGCTGTTTTTGCGCCCCGGCAACCGAGGATGCGGCAAGATCCGCAACCCGCTGCGCCAGTCCGTTGGCGTTGCCCAGCCGCTGGTCCAATGGCAACCCTGAATGGAGCTTGCTTTGGGGGTCTCCGGCCAGCAGCAGCGGGATGTTGAGCGCTACCGCGTCATAGGCCATCGCCGAGGTGTCGCAGATGGCCACATCCGCCCACACCAAGGACTGCGCCGCGTCGCTGAGCGCATCCACGGTGGCAGCGTAGTTGCTTTTCAGGCTTACCACGGCCTTTTTTGCCTCTGCGGACACATCACCGGTCTTCGGATGAGGACGGAAACGTACTTCGAAACGCTCATCGTTGCTCAGCTGGGCTAGAATTCTCTCGCCCAAAGTAGCCACCGAGGAGTACGCCATGGCTTGCGAGTCGCCCTCCCAAGTCGGTGCGTAGAGAACCCGGATCTTCTCCGAAGGGCCGGGCAATTCCAGTTCATCGAGCTGCGGGCGTCCGATCTGCACCAGATGCGATGGGTCGAAACGGGAGATGTTCTCGGTGATGCGCTCTACCGCGGCAGCACCAGCCACGCAGGCGAAATCGTAGGCTTTGAGCTGGTTGGAGACCATGGAGGCCTTTTCGCTCTCACCGTGGTTCAAGTGAATATGCGCCGGTCCGTTGAAGCGCAGCATCGTGAAGTTCCGCTGGGCGTTGTTCACGTAGTTGATGGATTTGGTATTCCACTCGCTCAGCTTATTCTCGATCTGCTCCATGGAACGCGAGAACAATATCGGCAGGTTCGACTCTGCCAGCGCGTGTCGTGCGCTTAGTGCGTCCATGAGCACCACGCCGACGTTGAGACCCTGGGCAGCCAGTCGCTCGAAGGTACCCAGCCAGACTCCGAGCTGGTAGAACTGCCCGGGCCCCTCGGCGAAGAAAAGCACATGGTCGGCTTGCTCGATTCCCCGGTCCGAGTGAGCGATCTCCGCTCGAACAGACCGCTCCGCAATGAGGGAGCGTGCTTTACCTGTCGCTTGCGTTATCTGGGAAGAGAACAATGCCATGCATTTAGTTTACGTAGGTTTAGCCGTTGATTGCGGAAGCCAAGTCGGAAATGTTGGATTCCATCCATTCGAGGTAGCTGGAATCATCCTGAATGGTTTCTGCAAAGTCGACTACAGGTACCTGTCCCCGCTCAGCGTTCTTCTTCAGCGCCTTGGTTTCGCTGCCTTCGGTCTGCACGTTGTAGGCAAGCATGTCAGCGTCGCCAGCAACGAGCTTGTCTTCAGCCTTCTTCATGGTCATCGGCGCAATGCCCTCGCCCTCTTCGATGGCTTCGCTCAGCCCTTCAGGAGTGGTGTTCTCCATGCCGGCTGCTTCCAGCAAGTGGAATGGAACCGGCTCGGTCATCATGAAGCTCTTGCCATCCAGCTTGGCGGTTTCGAGCTGGGCTTCGAGTTTCACGATCCCTTCGTTGAAGGCTGCTGCGTTCTGCTTGTACTGATCCGCGTTGGCGGTATCGGCCTTGGCGAAGGACTCGGCCAGTGCATCAGCAAGTTCACCCATGGAATCCAGGTCGTACCAGATGTGCTCGTTGTAGCCCGCGTGGTCGTGGCCCTCATGGCCGCCCTCTTCAGCGTGCTGCGCATGCTCCTCGGCGCTTTCGCCCTCATGGCCGCCCTCATCAGCGTGCTGCGCATGCTCCTCGGCGCTTTCGCCCTCATGGCCGCCCTCATCAGCGTGCTGTGCATGCTCCTCGGCACTTTCGCCCTCATGCCCGGCCTCTTCGGATTCCGCAGCTACCGGCGAGGAGTCCACAGCGTGCATGAGCGTGATCTCTCCAGACTTGCCTTCCGGTAGCGAAGAAACGAGAGAGTCCATGAATTGGTCATATCCGCCGCCATTGGCAAGGACCAGGTCCGCGCTGGAGATCGCAAGCTTGTCGCGTGCGGTTGGCTCATAGGAGTGCGGATCCTGTGCGGCCGAAGTGATGATCTCGCTGACCTCCACGCTATCTCCGCCAATGGCACGGGCGATCTGTCCGTAGACGTTCGTCGTGGCCACTACGCTGATCTCTGCAGATTCCGCTTCCTTCGATTCGCTTCCTGTGGCGCTACCGCATCCGGCAAGGATCAGTCCGGCAGCGGGCAGGGCGACGGCAGCTGCGAGCAGCGAGCGGTAGTTCTTCATGGTGGTCTCCATCTAAGTCGGATCGCTATTGAGAACTATTCTACATTACATATGAGAATGGTTCGCACCTAGGAGTCGGAGGTTACACTCTGCAAAGCCCGCTTGCCGTGGGCACCGCCGGTGCCGGTAGCTTTCACCACCATCACTGCAATGGCGGTGGTTACCGGGATCGCCAATACCAATCCGATGGAACCAATCAGGATTCGGATGACCTCTTCAGCCATGGCGCCGGAGCCGAGGGTGACCCCGAAGCTCTGGTTGCTCAGCGCCGCAATGGCCAGCACCGGCAGGGCCGCACCGGCGTAGGCGAAGGCGATGGTGTAGACGGTCGAAGCGATATGGTCCCGGCCGATGCGCATGCCGCGGAAGAACAGTTCCCTGGCCGAGGCCTTGGGCGTGCTCTCTGCCAGTTCCCAGACGGTGGCCGACTGCGTAATTGTCACGTCATTGAGCACACCCATGCCGCCAACCAGCACGCCGCAGATCAGCAAGCCGGGCAGGGAAATTTGCGGGGCCACCGTCGATAGGGTGATAGCCGATTCATCGTTGGCTCCAGTCAAAGCGGCAGCATCGGTCAACCAAAGCACCATCGCCGCGGTCACCGCTAGGCCAAAGAGCGTTCCCAGCAGCGCTGTGGATGTTTTCGCGTTCAGCCCATGGGCGAAATACAACGCGACAAACATGATGGCGGTAGAACCAGTGAGTCCCACCAGGACCGGATTGCCGCCTTCAAGCAAGGCCGGAACCATGAAGATGATCATGAAGGCGATGCCACCGACCAGGCCGATCATCGCCCGCGTGCCGCGCCATCCGGCGACCAGCACCACGACCACGCCATAGGCGATGGCCAGCAGTGCCATGGGCAAAGTGCGCACGAAGTCAACGAATACGTACGGGCTGCCGCTGGTGGTGTCCACCGCGGAGAGATCAAGGTATCGAATGCTGTCGCCCGCGCGCGCATCACGTGATTGCAGCATTTCCGGTGGGATTTCCAATTGGATTTCCGCGCCACCGGATTCGGGCATCACGTAGGTTACTTGGCATTCGAGAACCTTGCCACCAACTTCTTCCAACCCTTGGGAAGACGGGCAGTCCTGGACTGTGCTGCGCGTGACAGTGCCCACTTCCATCGTTGCGCCACCGGTAGTGTCCATGGCTCCGTTCAGGGCAAACTTGTCGTAGTTGCCTTGCGGCCACAACAAGATGACCATGACCAGGGCCAGGGCGCCGATAGGCGCAAGCAGCGCCCATAAGATGATCGAGGCACGCCGCCGGCGCCGGGGATCCTGCAAAATCGGTTCGTCATGGTGATGATGGCCCACGTGGTGCTGCTCCAAATCAAAGAAGGCGAATCGTTCTTTCCAAGTGTAAGAGCTAGCCCCTTGGAGTTTGCCTTGGATGCCGACCGCGTTGCGAAGAGCTGGTCCTGGATATTCAAAAGGATGACCCGATAAATCCTCCGTAAGGTTCATACCTTCAAACACTGCGGAACGGGAGAATTGAGCCATGAGCTTGCCAATGAACCAGCCACCCTTGCCGCAAGGCGCCGAGGGTGAGATGAACTATTCGTTCCATCGCCTAATGAGACGCAGTGAGAACTACCGCTGGTGGAGGCCGCTGGCGTTCACCGGCATCGGCATTGGCTTCTACGGCGCGGCATTGCTCATCGCCATACTGGCGATGTTCATCGCATTGATCATGAACCCGCTGACGTGGGCTGCGGAGAATCCAGATGACGCTCCCGATCAGTTCCTCATGGATCCAACCCTGAACATGGCCACGGCGACGGACTTCTCGATGACCATGGTCTCCCTGATCATCATGATCCCGGCGGTCTACCTCGCCTACTTGCTCATCGGGCCCAAGCCTGTCGGCTTGCTGATATCGGTCGCCGGCAAATTGCGCTGGCGCTGGTTCGGCCTGACGTTGGGTGCCAGCGCCATCTTGTTCGCAGTGTATTTCGGGCTGAGTTTCGGGTTGGGCGCCTTGGGCATTGGCGAGTCCGAACCCGTGCCGGCGAGCAGCCTGCCGGCCGATCCGCTGTTCTATGCCCTGCTGGTGATCCTCTTGACGCCCTTCCAGTGCGCAGCTGAAGAGCTTGTTTTCCGTGGCGCGTTCATGCAGGTCATCGGCAGCTGGCTGAAGCATCCACTGTTCGCCATCCTGCTTCCAGTTCCCTTCTTCACCATCGGCCATCTCTACGATGTCTGGGGGCTTCTCGATGTGGCGGCGTTCGCTATCGCGGCAGGCTATCTGACCTGGCGCACCGGTGGCCTTGAAACAGCGATGGCGATGCACATCATCAACAACACCTTCTTGTTCCTGCTCGGTGCAATGGGCGTAGTTGATCTGAACGCCACGGAATCCAACCCGGTCTCGCTGGTCTTCTCGGTGTGCTTCATGGCCCTATTGACCTTCGTGCTGGTGAAGCTGGCAGACAGGCAAGGCATTGCGCGTACGGCAGGCCCGATTCCAGCAGCAGAGCGCCGTCCGATGCTGCAGCCTTGGCAGATGAACCAGCCACCGGTTCACCCTAGCCAGGCCTACTGGGCTCCTCCGGCCTACCAGCCTGGACAGCAGCAGAACTCCGATCACGGTTAAGAAGTTTCCCCACCGGCTCCCCCGGCAGCCGGCCCGTCAGATCGCTAGGCACCAGATAGCTGGAACGCAAAAAACGATCCGCGCAGGATTTCCTGGGCGGATCGTTTCTTCTAATGAACTGTTCAGGATTTGGCCCAGCGCAGCAAGGCTGCGATTCCTGCACCGCCAGGAATCACCGAATCCGGTACATAGCGAATGCTGGCATCGGTCAGCGCAGTGGCCCGCAGGAGCACTTCTGGCGCCGGCCATTCCCCGACGACCAACTCTGCATGGTCATCTCCGTCCTGATGGGCAATCCATGGTTCGGCGCTCAAGGCGCGAAGGGTATGCTCGCTTTGGTACTGTCCAACCAGCACCATTTCGGCTTGCGCCGATTGGAGCGCAGTGACAACTTCATCGAGACCGACAGCAAGCTGCGCTTTGCCGTTGCCGGACTGCGCAGCGATCTTCGATTCCAATTCAGCCAGGGACTTGGCTTTCACTTCCTCTACAAGCTTGGTGATTTGGGCATCGACTTGCTTGGTGTCCGCACCCCCGGTGCGCGTATGCGAGTCGATGACTTCTACATAGTCCTTGAGCGCCACGGGTACTGCCCCGAGCACTAGTTCACGAGCCTTGATGTCGCCCGAAAGAATGATCAGGCGGACGTAGTTCTCGTTGGACATTTCACTGATCAGCTCGGCAACTTCGTCAGCGTTTCGACGAGCCATCTCATCGGCGGCGGCCTGCGCCTTGGGCTGGTCGTATTCCCCGGGCACCTTGCGTGCATGGTGGATTTCCTCGGGCAACCCGACGATGCCACGGCTGCCCAGGCGTTCAGGTGACGCCGTATTGTAGAGGTGCACCTCGCCTCCGTCCTTGCTGACTTCAGCTACGAGGTAGGAGAACGATCCGCCACGGGCGCGGGCCAGCGCCGTGAAGTTCGGGAACGGACCCACATCAACCGATGAAGTTTGGACCTTGAGGCCTGGGATGATTTCGTTCAGGACGATTTCACCGTCATGAACAGCTACGAACCGTGCTACCGGTGCTCGCAGTCCCTGGGCTGGCTCCAGTGCGCCGATCAGTACTTGGACATCGCTGGGCTGCGCCTGCTGGCTCTTGAGCAGCTTGGCTACCTCGTCCGGAAGCCGATCTGCTGCTTCCTGGGCGGCAGTGGTTCCCAACGATGCATCCACGAGAGCTGTGCTCCACGAGCCGTTTCTCCGGTAGAGCGAAGCGTCGATTCCATTAGAATCCGCGCGTAGTGCCATGCTGACTCCCTTCCGCACGCGACCCTTGGCCGCGGTGCGACTAGATCCGTGGCACTAACCTAACATCACTATTCAGTGGCTGGAAGAGGTAACCAGAAACTATGTCGTTGTTTGGATGAAATCAGCATGGCAACTTGCGTTTACCAGCGGCCGCGCCAGTATTGGGCGGGGAATGCCATCGGTGCACCCAACTCCTGCGCCGAACGGTTAGCCCACTGCGGATCGCCCAGTGCAGCGCGCCCAACGCAGACGCCGTCCGCTTGCCCGGTCACGACGATCTGCTCTGCCTGCATCGGCTCGGTGATGACGCCGACCGCGGTAACGAAGGCATCCTGGGGCAGCGCTTCCTTCACTGCCTGAGCCAACGGCACTTGGTAGCCCGGACCAGACGGTCCGTTGAACTTGCCAATTCCTGCACTGGAGAGGTCGAAGTGGCGCACACCGTAGCCGTAGAGTTCCTTGGCGATCCGAACGGTGTCAGCAATGCTCCATCCATCGTCCACCCAGTCTTCTCCGGAGAAGCGAATGCCCAGGGCCTTGTTTTCCGGCCACACGGCAGCCACTGCCTCGATGACTTCACGCAGGTATCGAGTGCGGTTCTCGAAGCTGCCACCGTATTCGTCGGTGCGCTTATTGGTCAGCGGCGACAGGAATTGGTGCACCAGGTAGCCGTGCGCGGCATGGATCTGGATCAGGTCGAATCCGGCCGCGTCGGCACGCTTGGCCGCATCAGCCCAGTCCTGCACCGATGCCTGGATCTGTTCCACGCTCATCGCGGTAGCTGGCTTCAGCCCGTAGAGCTCGCTGGGCGAGGAAGTGAAGGTTTCCCAGCCGCCATCGTCCGCGCTGATGCTGCCGGATTTTCCAGCGTCTTCAAGATCCTTGAGCCAGCCATAGGTCGATGCCTTGGCTCCGGCGTGCGCCAGCTGCACGCCGGCGGCTGCCCCATGGGAGCGGATATATTGGGCAATCGGTTTCCAAGCTTCGGCCTGCTCGTCATTCCACAGGCCGGTATCGCGATCCGAGATCCTGCCTTCAGCTGCCACCGCAGTTGCTTCGGCGATCACCAAGGAGTATCCGCCATGGGCCATGGAACCCAGATGAGCCAAGTGCCAGGTCGTTGGAACGCCGTCGCGTTTTTCCACGGAATACTGGCACATCGGCGGAAGCACGACGCGGTTGCGAAGCTTCAGGCCTTCTCCGCTTCTGGCTGGGACGGTAAATTCAGTAAAGAGCTTGCTATGAGGCATACCTGTTACGACACTGGGGTGCGCGAATTTATTCCGCGCACCCCAGTGCAGCTGCAGGCTATCCAAGAATCAGCACGGCCACCGACAGGTAGACGATCAGCCCGGCGGCATCCACGAAGGTTGAAATGAAGGGGTTGGAAAATACCGCAGGATCAACCTTGAAGTATTTACCGATGATCGGCATCACCCCTCCGACAGCGGCAGCAATGCTGCACAGCGCCACCAGGCTGATGCCTATCACCAATCCGATGCGCAGTTCGAAAATGCTCCCGGCCACCACCAGCGCTATGGCGCCCAGGCACAGTCCCAGGACCGCTCCGATTCGCACCTCGCGCATCAGCACCCGCCAGAAGTCGCTTCCCCGCACGTCCCCCATGGCCAGCGCACGGGTGACAGTGGTCGCCGCCTGGTTGCCGGTGTTCCCGCCAATGCCCACGATCAAGGGGATGAACAAGCTGAGCACCACCATCGACTCCAGTGTCTGCTCGAAACTGGACAGCACCTTGACCGTCAAGGTGGCGCCGATAGCCAGGACCAGCAGCCAGATGACGCGCGCCTTCACCAGGTGGCGCAATGGCGTCCCCAGGTAAGGGCGGAAGAGCGGATCCGTTCCGGAGCCGTACGCGGAGCGGCGCTCTTCGGCATCCTCCAGGATCCCGATCGCCATGGGCAAGGTCAGCACTCCCAGCAGGCGATCTTCCCGATCAAGCACCGGGAGCATCCCTGCCTTCCGATCCACCACCACGCGTGCCGCGCTCGTCTCCGGCTCGCAGGCTTGGACGACCGGGCTCTGGGTGCACAGTTCTCCGATCGTTGACCCGGCCGGCTCGGTGAGCAGCTCGCTGAGCTTGATGGTGCCAAGCAGCCGGCGTTCATCATCGATCACCAGGATGTGCTGCGCGTTCTCGCAGTTCCCGAGACGTGCGCTGATGCGTTCCAGGGTTTCGGCCACAGACAGCTGCGGGTGGGTGGAGATGAAATCCGGGGACATCGCCCTGCCGGTGCTTGATTCCGGATATCCCAGCAGGATTCCGGTTTCCTGGCGCTTGGCCTTCGGCAGCCCTGCCAGCAGTTTCGTGGCCACGATCGCTGGCAGTTCATCGAGCAGCGCTACCCGTCCCGCGGCGGGGAGTTGGGCGAAGGCATCGATGACGGTCTGCGACTGCAGCGCCCGTACCAGGTCGGCTTGCACCGGGGCGTCGAGTTCCTGGAAGACCAGTACCGCGGCCTGCTTGTCCAGCAGCCGGTAGGCCAGGGCAGCCTCGGTGGCATCCAGTGCTTCGAGGTGCTCAATGGTCTCGGCGATGTGCAGACCGCCCAGCAGCCCTGCCGCGAGCTGGAATTCTGCGTGATTGAGATGGGAGCGCAAGGCTCGCGAAATAGTAGAGAAGTCTACCTTTTCTGGAGAAAACATGATTTTGGTCCAAATGGTTCATTTGGCGCGTGAATACAAGCCTGCCAGCAACTTCTCACCGCTTGATCACCCCATGAATACAGGGAGATAAATCAGTCAGTATTTGCGTGCAGGACCAGGCGCCGGTGACATGTACAAGAGTCACGAACTCGTTGGGATCCCATGGCAGGATGCTGCCAGATTCGGCTGATTCGGCTACGAGCGTCCGGGTGAGTTCGTGTGCATAGATCGACTAGAACTGTCTTCCACGACACTCACCTCCTCGAAACTGGTTTGCGCTAGCGCGCATTGGGCCTAGTCCCAGTTCTATCAGCTATGGCTGGGAATTGCCGGACTTGGGGGCCAAGATCACATTTAAACAGTTCGGGAGACCCGCAGTGCAGGCCTCCCGAACTGGGTCATGCGTTACTGGGAAATCAGCATTCCACCACGTTGACGGCCAGGCCGCCCATCGCAGTTTCCTTGTACTTGTCGCTCATGTCCTTGCCGGTTTCGCGCATGGTGATAATGACTTCATCCAAGGTGACGTGGTGTTCGCCGTCGCCCATCAGCGCCATCTTCGCCGCGTTCACTGCCTTGGAAGCAGCGATGGCGTTGCGTTCGATGCAAGGGATCTGGACCAGTCCGCCGATCGGGTCGCAGGTCAGGCCAAGGTTGTGTTCCATGGCGATTTCCGCTGCGTTCTCTACCTGCGCTGGGGTGCCGCCAAGAATTTCGGCCAGGCCGCCAGCAGCCATCGATGATGCCGAACCGACTTCGCCCTGGCAGCCGACTTCGGCGCCGGAGATCGATGCCTGCTCCTTGTACAGCACGCCGACGGCACCAGCGGTGAGCAGGAAGCGTACGACAGCGTCGTGTTTTTCCTCCTCATTCCAGTACTTTGCGCCCGGTGCGTAGTGGGTGGCGTAGAACAGCACGGCCGGGATGATGCCCGCTGCGCCGTTGGTTGGAGCGGTGACCACGCGTCCGCCGGAGGCGTTCTCCTCATTGACGGCCAGCGCAACGAGGTTGATCCATTCCTGCCAGTAGACCGGATCCCGGTCCTTGTCTTCCTTGCGCAGGCGTTCATGCCATTCCGGCGCACGGCGGCGAACTTTCAGGCCGCCGGGCAGCACTCCGGTGCGTTCCAGCGCGGAATCCTTGCAGTCTTCCATCACTTCGTAGATGTGGACCAGGCCGTTGCGGATCTCGTCGCGGGACCGGTAGGCCATTTCGTTGGCCATCATGATGTCGGCAATGGACAGGCCGGTTTCCTTCACATGTTCCAGCAGCTTGGCTGCCGTGGTGAAGGGATAGGGCTGCTTGTTCAGCTTCTCTTCGAGGTTCTTCTCGATGCGGTCTTCGGCGCCTTCGCGCACGATGAAGCCGCCGCCTACGGAGAAGAAGGTCTCGTTGGCGATTTCGTTGCCGTCAGCGTCGAGGGCAATGAACTTCACGCCGTTGGTGTGGCGCGGCAGTACGGTGAGCGGATGCTGGATCATGTCTTCGACCTTGTAGTTCAGGTCTTTGCGCTGATCCAGCTGTTCGGCCAGGTGGAGGATTCCAGTGGCTTCCATGTCCGCCAGGCGGTCATCGACCTGTGATGGCAGCACGGTTTCAGGTTCGAAGCCTTCAAGCCCCAGCATGATGGCAGTGAAGGTGCCGTGGCCGCGTCCGGTAGCGGCCAGGGATCCGTAGACATCAACACGGATATTTTCCAGTGCGTCCAGTTGGCCTTCTCGGATTACTTGGGCAATGAATGCGTGTGCTGCACGCATTGGTCCCACGGTATGGCTGGAAGACGGTCCGATGCCAACCGAGAAAAGATCGAATACGCTAACCGCCATAGCGGGTCACATCCTTAGAACTTGGGTAATCCGAGAGCTTCTGTCCCGGATCTGTGGAGTGTGGTTCCAGAGGCTTGCGGCCACCGCACGTACCGTGCAGCGCCTGGACCTCTGGATGTTGAAAGACCGCGGGCCCGAAAAGCGAGTATTTCCACCTTCCGGGCCCACATCCTAATCAGATGATGCTACTCGGAAACCTTAGCCAGTTCCGGGTACAGCGGGTGGGCCGCGGCAAGCTGCAGAACACGATCCTTCAGCTCCGGCAACACCGCCGTATTACCCTCAGCACCAGCAATCAATGTCTGTGCAATGATCTCCGCAACCTCAGCGAACGCAGCCTCCGAGAAACCACGGGTAGCCAACGCCGGGGTGCCAATACGCAACCCCGAAGTCACCATCGGCGGACGAGGATCAAACGGCACCGAATTGCGGTTCACCGTGATCTCCACCTGAGCCAAAAGATCCTCACCCTGCTGCCCATCCAACTCGCTATTACGCAAGTCAACGAGCACCATGTGAACATCCGTGCCACCAGTCAAAACGCTGATGCCCTTGGCCACAACATCTTCCTGGGTCAAGCGCTCAGCCAAGATGCGGGCACCAGCCAAGGTCCGCTCCTGGCGCTCCTTGAACTCCGGCGAAGCGGCAATCTTGAAAGCCACCGCCTTGCCAGCAATCACGTGCTCCAACGGACCACCCTGCTGGCCAGGGAACACCGCCGAGTTCAGCTTCTTCGCGATCTCCGCATCATTCGAGAGAATAATGCCGCCACGAGGACCAGCAAGCGTCTTATGCGTCGTGGAAGTCACCACGTGAGCGTGCGGGACCGGCGAAGGATGCAACCCGGTTGCCACCAGGCCAGCGAAGTGCGCCATATCCACGAACAGGTACGCGCCGACCTTGTCCGCGATTTCGCGGAAGCGCTGGAAATCCAGCTGGCGCGGATACGCCGACCAGCCAGCAACAATCATCTTCGGCTGGTTCTCGATGGCAAGGCGCTCCACCTCGTCCATGTCCACTTCATAGGTTTCCTCGTCCACACCGTAAGGAACGATGTTGAACAAGCGGCCCGAGAAGTTCAGCTTCATGCCGTGGGTCAGGTGGCCACCGTGGTTCAGGTTCAGCCCCAGCACGGTATCGCCCGGGCGCACCAGCGCGTGGTACACCGACGCGTTAGCCTGCGCACCGGAATGCGGCTGCACGTTGGCGAACTTCGCCCCGAACAAGTCCTTGAGCCGCTCGATCGCCAGCGTCTCGATGACATCAACTTCCTCGCAACCGCCATAGTAGCGGCGGCCCGGGTAGCCCTCGGCATACTTGTTGGTCAGTACCGAACCCTGCGCCTGCATGATTGCTTGCGCAGTGTGGTTCTCCGAAGCGATCATTTCCAGGCCGCGCTGCTGGCGAGCCAGCTCAGCGTCAATACGCTGCGCGATCTCCGGATCCAGCGAAGCCAGCGACTGGGTCAACGTTGCAGCGGCAACGGATTCAAAAGTCTGGTTGCTCATTACTCGACGTTTCCACCGTTCGCGCTTGCGTAGTCAGCTGCCGAAAGCAGCGGACCCTCTTCGGCGACCTCAACGGTGAACAGCCAGCCGGCACCGTATGGGTCTTCGTTCAGGATGCCTGGGTTGTCCACTGCCTCGTCGTTGATGGCAACGATGGTGCCGGTCACTGGCGAGTACAGGTCGGAAACCGACTTGGTGGACTCGACTTCGCCACAGGTCTCGCCTGCGGTAACGGAGTCGCCGACCTCTGGCAGGTCGACGTAGACCACGTCGCCCAGGGCGTCGGCGGCAACCTGGGTGATGCCGATCTTTGCTGGGGACGATGCATCGATCCACTCGTGTTCGGCCGAGTAGCGCAATGACGAAAGAACTTTACTCACGGTATTTCCTCTCCCAAGGGAATTAGCGGGCGATTTGCTTAGCCCTACTGATGTTTAACGTTACTTGGCTCGGGTGTAGAACGGCAGTTCGACTACGACAAAAGGCAAAGTCTTACCACGCAGGTCTACCTCCAGCTCGGTTCCCACTGCACCGAATTCGGCGTCGACATAACCCAGTGCAACCGGGTAGCCCAGGGTTGGCGAAGGCTGGCCGGAGGTGATTTCACCGATGGTTGCGCCGTCCTTGACGATGGCGTAGCCGCCGCGGCCGGCGCGCTTGCCCAGGCCCTTGAGGCCGACGAGCTTGCGTGGCGGGGTCGCACCGCGCAACGCTTCCAGGGCTTCGCGGCCCACGAAGTCCTCTTCCTTCTTGAAGGAGACCACCGGGCCGAATCCGGCATCGAACGGGGTGCGTTCCAGGGACAGCTCGTTGCCGTACAGCGGCATGCCGGCTTCAAGGCGCAGCGAGTCGCGGGCGGCCAGGCCGCAAGGAACCAGCTCGTGGTCCTTGCCGGCGTCAACGCTCTTTTCCCAGAGGGCTGCCGCATCCTCGTTTTCGATGATCAGCTCGAAGCCGTCTTCGCCGGTGTAGCCGGTGCGGGCCAGCAGCACGTCGATGCCACCGAGCACCACCTTCACCGCAGCGTAGTACTTCAGTTCGGTGACCGCCTGGGCGGTTGCCTCGTCGGCGGCCAGCTTGCGCACAATTGCCTCGGCGTTCGGTCCCTGGACGGCGATCAGCGACTGGCGGCCCGAAGCGTCGTCCACGACGACGTCGAAGCCGGCGGCGCGGGCAGCCAGCTCGGCGGCAACCACCGGGGCGTTGCCGGCGTTGGGCACGACGAGGAACTTCTCCTCTTCCAGGCGGTAGACGATCAGGTCGTCGATGATCTTGCCCTCGGCGTCAAGGATCAGCGAGTACTTCGCCTTGCCGACCTTCATGATGCTCAGGTTCCCTGCCAGGGCGGTGTTCAGCGCCTTGCCGGCTTCCGGGCCGGAGAGGTAGACCTCGCCCATGTGGGACAGGTCGAACAGGCCAGCGGTGGAGCGCACGGCCTTGTGCTCTGCCAGTTCCGAACCGTACTTCAACGGCATGTCCCAGCCGCCGAAGTCGGTGAAGTTGGCGCCGAGAGCTTCGTGCTGCGCGTGCAGCGCGGTGTGCTTGAGTGCTTGGGTAGTCTCAGTCATCTCTAACTCTTCCTTAGTCTTCGAAGGCTTCGGGAGCCGGGCAGGAGCAGATCAGGTTGCGGTCGCCACCGGCGCCGTCGATGCGGCCCACGGTTGGGAAGTACTTGTCGAACTTCAGCGCCGGGACCGGGAAGGCCGCCTGCTCGACCGAGTACTTGCGGTCCCACTTGCTGTTGACCACGGCGGAGACCGTGTGCGGAGCGTTGCGCAATGGGGATTCCTCGATGCTGTAGGCACCGGAGAGGACCTCGTCCATTTCCTGGCGGATGGTGATCATCGCTTCAATGAAGCGCTCGATCTCGGCCAGGTCCTCGGATTCGGTGGGCTCCACCATCAGGGTGCCTGCCACAGGGAAGGACAGGGTCGGCGCGTGGAAACCGAAGTCGATCAGGCGCTTGGCCACGTCCTCGGCGGTGACCCCGGTCTTGGCGGTCAGTTCACGCAGGTCCAGAATGCACTCGTGGGCAACCAGGTCCTTGTTGCCGGTGAACAGTACCGGGAAGTGCTCGTTCAGGCGCTTGGCAATGTAGTTCGCGTTCAGGATCGCGTGCTTGGTGGCTTCGGTCAAGCCGTCCCCGCCCATCATCGCGATGTAGGCCCAGGAGATCGGCAGGACGCCGGCCGAGCCGAAAGCGGTCGCCACCACCGGCACGCCATCACGCTCGGAGTAGGTGCCCGAAGCATCGCCTGGCAGGAATGGCAGCAGGTGCTCGCCAACGCCTATTGGGCCTACGCCTGGACCGCCACCGCCGTGCGGGATGCAGAAGGTCTTGTGCAGGTTCAGGTGCGACACGTCGCCGCCGAACTTGCCTGGCTGGGCCAAGCCAACCATGGCGTTCATGTTCGCGCCATCGATGTACACCTGGCCGCCGGCGGCGTGGACCTTGTCGCAGACCTCGCGCACGTCCGCGTCGTAGACGCCGTGGGTGGATGGGTAGGTGATCATGATGGCTGCAAGGACGTCCTTGTTGGCCTCGATCTTGGCATCCAGGTCATTCGCGTCGATGGTGCCATCGGCTGCGGTCTTCACGACCACCACGCGCATCCCGGCCAGCACTGCCGACGCGGCGTTGGTGCCGTGGGCCGAGGCCGGAATCAGGCACAGATCGCGCTGGCCTTCGCCGCGCGAACGGTGGTAGTCCGAGATCGCCAGCAGGCCCGCGTACTCGCCCTGCGAGCCGGCGTTGGGCTGGATCGAAACGCCAGCGTAGCCGGTGATTGCGGTCAGGCGCCCTTCCAGGTCGGTGATCAGCTCGCGCCAGCCCTCGGTCTGCGCTGCAGGCGCGTAGGGGTGGATCGAGGCGAATTCCGGCCAGGTGATGGATTCCATCTCGGCGGCCGAGTTCAGCTTCATGGTGCACGAACCCAGCGGGATCATGGTGCGGTCCAGGGCCAGGTCGCGGTCCGAGAGCCGGCGCAGGTAGCGCATCATCTGGGTTTCGGAGGAGATGGTGTTGAAGATCGGGTGGGTCATGAAGTCGCTGGTGCGCACCTGCCCGGCCGGGATCTCGAAGCCTTCCGGAGCCGAGAGCTCTGCGCCGAAGACCTCGAGCAGGGTCTTGACGACGCCCGAGGTGGTGGCCTCGTCGGTGGAGATGCCCACCTGGGTCTCGCCCACCTTGCGCAGGTTGATGCCTGCTTCGATGGCCTTGGCAATGATGGCATCGGCGTTCTCGACGTTCACCACCACGGTGTCGAAGAAGGAATCCGAAGCCAGGGTGTAGCCGCCTGAAACCAGCGAGCTGGCGATGACCCGGGCGTGGTTGTTGGCGCGCGAGGCGATCTGCTTCAGGCCGGCTGGGCCGTGGTAGACCGCGTACATCGAAGCGCAGATGGCCAGCAGGGCCTGTGCGGTGCAGATGTTGGAGGTGGCCTTTTCGCGGCGGATGTGCTGCTCGCGGGTCTGCAGGGCCAAGCGGTAGGCAGGGACTCCGGCGTCATCGGCCGAAACGCCTACCAGGCGTCCTGGCATGGAACGGGTCAGGCCATCGGCCACGGCCATGTAGGCAGCGTGCGGTCCGCCGAAGAACAGCGGCACGCCGAATCGCTGGGTGTGGCCCACGGCGATATCGGCACCCTGCTCGCCCGGAGGGGTGATCATGGTCAGGGCCAGCAGGTCGGCGATCACGGTAACCATGGCGCCGGTTTCCTTGGCGGCGGCGATGATCGAAGCGTGGTCCGCGATCGAGCCGTCGTTGCCAGGCTGCTGCAGGACAATGCCGGAGATCTCGCCCTCTGGCAAGCCTGCGGCAAGGTCGGCAATCTCGACTTCGAAGCCCAGTGCGTCAGCGCGGCCCTGCACGACCTTGAGGGTCTGCGGGAAGATGTTGGAGTCCAGCACGGTCTTGCCCTTGGACTTCTTCTTGTTGGCGCGGCGCATCATCAGCACGGCTTCGGCGGCAGCGGAGGATTCGTCCAGCAGCGACGCGTTGGCGATGGGCAGGCCGGTCAGGTCCATGACCATGGTCTGGAAGTTCAGCAGGGCTTCGAGGCGGCCCTGGGAGATTTCCGGCTGGTACGGGGTGTAAGCGGTGTACCAGGCTGGGTTTTCCACGATGTTGCGGCGGATCACAGCTGGGGTGATGGTGTCGTAGAAGCCCTGGCCGATCATCTGGGTCTTCATGACGTTCTTCGAGGCAAGCGCACGCAGGTGGGCTAGGGCTTCGGTTTCGCTCAGAGCATCAGGGATATCCAGTGCGGAGTCCTGGCGGATGTCTGCCGGAACGGCGGTGTCGATCAGTTCTTCCAGGCTGTCGTAGCCCAGGGTCTGAAGCATGGTGGTGACGTCGGAAGGACGTGGGCCGATATGGCGTGAAACGAATTCAGTATTCGCTCGTGCCGAAGTCTGCGTGATGGTCATGGTGCTGGTATCTCCATGGGATCTGTCTTGGCGCATGCCAAAGGAAGGTCTTTTTACCTCCCCATCCCTGTTGCATAACCTGAGAGTTTTACGCATCCAGCAAACCAAGCCGGGCACTTGCACCTTCGGTGAACCGGAACGGGCCGGTTTCTTTCCAGAGTTGCCTCATGATGGCGGTACGGGTGCCTGAGAGTTTCCTGGGGAGGAA
Organism: Glutamicibacter sp. NPDC127525; assembly: GCF_042672105.1. Lineage (NCBI taxonomy): Bacteria > Bacillati > Actinomycetota > Actinomycetes > Micrococcales > Micrococcaceae > Glutamicibacter > Glutamicibacter sp. NPDC127525. The sequence continues at coordinate 73,182 of NZ_JBHXVN010000007.1, forward strand.
TTGCTCCTACGGCGCCCGTCCATGGTGTGAACGGGACTCTCCCGCCATCCGTCTATGGCGCGCGCTGCCGGCCGGAGACCTGCAGCACACCACCATGTTACCTGCCCCGCCCCCAAGGTCAAACAGGAGCGGGGTCCGGAAAAGTCATAAATGCGTTCAGTTGGCGTCGGCAGTTAAACGGATGTAATCAGGATATTTCGCTGACAAGGAATCACCCGACGAGGTGCCGGTGATCCGGCGCTTGACCCACGGAGCCAAATGCTCTCTGGCCCAGCCCAATTCCTGCTTCAGCTTTTCGCCGCGCGAGTTCACGGCCAGTTCCGGCAGGGACGGCTGCTGGATCCTGGAGGACCAGTTTCCCTCGGTGATCCGATGGGTGCCGAGCACGTCAAGGACCTTCGAGGCCATCAGCGTGTGGCCCAGCTCGTTCATGTGCAGCCGATCCACCGCCCAGTAGCGCAGATCGGAGAATTCGCGCCACCGCCAGTAATCGGCGATCACCGCGCCGTACTCGTCCGCGATTTCGCGAACCTTCTCGTTGTAAATGGCCGTGCGCGGACGGGTCTTGGAGAACAACGGTGATTCCACGGTGTCGAAACCGGTGAACAGCACGACCGCGCTTCCGGCTTCGGCAAAGCGGCGCACCATGCCTTCATAGCCGCGCATCAGCGCATCCAGGTCCGCCTTCGGGCGCAGGATGTCATTGCCACCGGCATAGATGGTGACCAGATCCGGGGCCAGTGCGAGCGCCTGGTCCAGCTGCTGGTTGATCACCTGCCCGATCTTCTTGCCGCGCACCGCCAGGTTGGCGTATTCCCATTCGCCTTCGGCGCAGAGCACTTCCGAAACCCGGTCCGCCCAGCCGCGGACCTGGTTGGGCCGGGTCGGATCCACATCGCCAACGCCTTCGGTGAACGAGTCACCTAGTGCCACAAACTTCTTCACTTCGCTCCTGCTTCGTTCCATTCCCGATGGGTTTACTACGCGTTGCTGCCGGCAGCCTGGGCCGACATGTTCTTCTGCATGATCAGCTGGCGGGCCAGCTGGCTGAGCTTGACCCCGGTGGAGATCTCCTTGACGCCTTCATTGCGCGAGGGGATGAAACCGAAGCCCAGCTGGTGGGCTGGATCGGCGAAGGCCAGCGAGGAATTCGCACCGTCATGGCCGTAGGCGAAAATCGATCCATAGTTGTTGCGCGCGGTGGCCTTCATGAACCCCAGGGCGAAGGCCTGCAGCAGCCCGTTGGTCCGGTCATGGCCGTAGACCAGCTCGGTGGAAACCTGGGACCAGGTGTCGGCGGTGAGGAATCCGCGGGTGGCGCCCAGTGCCGGCACTGCACCGAATGAGGCGGCATAGATTGCGGCGAGGCCTTGGGCATTGGCGACCGCGCCCATGGATGCGGGGCCCAGTTCGCGCACCTGCGGCGCGTTGGCCAGTTCGTGCCAGTTGTAGACCGGGCCGCTTTCCAGCGCGAAACCGGAGGCCGAGTTCACCGAAAGCCCGGCCGGGGAGAACGGATCGAAGAATTCCGGTGCGGCGTCAGCGCCCGGCAATACATCGCGGTAGCGCGATTCCAGCGCGGGGTCCTGGCCGATGTATGCTTCGGCTCCCAGCGGCTTGCGGATGCGCTCCTCGAAGACTTCTTTCAGTTCCTTGCCGGTGACCCGGCGTACCAGTTCTTCCATGAGCACGCCCATGGTGATCGCGTGGTAGCCGACAATGTTCTGGCCCAGCGGCCAGACGCTTGGCATGGAAGCGAGCACCTTGGCGTATTCGGCGGAGTTCAGGAGGATCTCGCTGGGCACGCCCTCGGGCACTCCGAGCACTCCCGCTTGGTGGCTGAGCACCTCGCCGACGGTGAGCTGGGCTTTCCCGTTGTCGCCGAATTCCGGCCAGTAGGTTGCAATTGGCGCGTTCGGGTCGATCAGCCCATCTTGCACGAGCAGTGCCACGACCAGCGCGCCCAGGCCCTTGGTGCAGGAGAAGACGCAGGTCAGCGCGTCACCAGAGAGGTGCTCGCCGACACTGTGGCTGAGCACCAATTCGCCGCGGTGGTACACGGCCAGCTGCGCCGAATAGCCTTCTTCCTCAGCGGCTCGCGCCTCTAGTGCTTCCGCCAGGGGCGCGAACTCTTCAGTGATCACCGATTGCATCTAAATCCTTCAAAGTGCTTGTCTCTCATCAACTAACCCTAACCGCTTCGATCCCATGGCCCGGTAGTTCCACACGCTGACCCGACACCTAGCATATAGGTACGTCAGCTCACAGCATTGGCTTGTTTAAGCCACTAATCGACATTTCACTACCGCTGGACCCCAAGTTCTGTGAGCCAGCCTTGAAGCCGGTTTGCCCACTTCATGCGCTGACCCTAAAGTTGTAATGTTTGCCTACAAAATTGAAGGAGATGATCTCGATCGCATGACTGTGAACAGTGACACGGCCGTTACCGACGGCAAAGAAACAGAACTCCGCAGGGTGATTGGCCCGAAGCTGCTGCTATTCCTCATCATGGGCGATATCATCGGCGCCGGAATTTTCGCCATCACCGGCAAAGTTGCCGGCCAGGTGGGCGGAGCCGCCTGGCTGCCGTTCCTGATCGCTTTCACGATCGCGACCCTCACCGCCTTCAGCTACCTCGAACTGGTGACCAAATACCCGCACGCGGCCGGTGCCGCCTTGTACATCCACAAGGCATTCGGCATCCACTTCGTCACCTTCCTGGTGGCGTTCACCGTGGCTTGCTCGGGCATCACCAGTGCCGCCACCTCGGCCACCTTGGTGGGGCGCAACCTGCTCATTGGCATTGGCCAGTTTGTCGAGGGTGTTCCCAACACCCCGGAAGCGGGCATGTGGGCAGCTATTGCGATCATCGTGATCCTCGCAGTGATCAACTTCCGCGGCGTGGGCGAGAGCGTGAAGTTCAACCTCGTGCTGACCATAGTTTCGCTGGCCATCATGGCCGCGATCATCGGCATCGGCTTCGCGGTGATCGCCTCGGGCCAGGGTGACATTTCCCGCCTGGTGGTCTTCGAGACCCCCACCGACCGCAGCGTCTTCGCCGCCGTGACCATGGGTACTGCCATTGCGTTCTTCGCGATGGTGGGCTTCGAGGATTCGGTGAACCTGGTTGAGGAAACCAAGAAGCCCAAGAAGACCTTCCCGAAGATCATGCTCATCGGCCTGGGCATCTGCGCCTTGATCTACATGCTGGTGGCCGTCACGGTCATCATGGTGATCCCGACCGGCGATCTGCTGAACCCGAAGAACCCGGATGCCGGCATCCTGCTGGATGTTGTGCGCATCGGCCTGCCGAACCTGCCAGTTGACGCGATCTTCCCGTTCTTGACCGTCTTCGCGGTGGTCAACACCGCGCTGATGAACATGCTGATGGCTAGCCGCCTGCTCTACGGCATGGCCCGCCAAGGCGTGCTGCCGCAGTTCCTGGGCAAGGTGCATTCGACCCGACGCTCGCCATGGGCCGCGATCCTGTTCAGCACCGTGCTGGCCATCGCCTTGGTGGTCTACGTGAACTTGAGCAACGGAAGCAGCATTGTCGGCTCGCTGGGCGGCACGACCGCGCTGCTGTTGTTGTGCGTGTTCGCCGTAGTCAACGTAGCCCTGCTGGTGCTGCGCCGCGACAAGCCGGAACCCGATGCGTTCCGCGCTCCAACGATCATCCCGATCCTCGGCGTGTTCTTCTGCCTGTTCCTTGCCGGCCCATGGGCTCGTTCGCGTGAAGACTGGGTCCAGTACGAGATTGCCGGCCTGCTGCTGGTCATCGGCGTGCTGCTGTGGGCCGTGACCTGGTTGGTCAACCGGATCAACTACAAGAAGGGCGTCATCGAAACCCGCCCGGGACAGTACTGATCCCAAACCGTTAAAGCAGTGATGCCCGCCATTTGGCGGGCATCACTGCTTTAAGCGTGTTTTCTATGCGGTCTGCTCGACCGTTTCCTGGCGGAACCGAAGCTTCAGGCCGCCTTCGGTGCTCTGCCACCAGGAAGATACGACAAGCACCGGGCCCTCTGAAGGCTTCATGCGGTACGCGAGCAGCACCATCTGGGCATCCACTTCCCGGGCCGCAAGGACTTGCACCGCACCGGTACTGGGCAGGCTCGCCCCGGATTCCAGCATGGCCCGGACCGTGGCCACATCCAGCAGGCCGCCATGGCGAGTCACTTCCTGGTAGCCCGGATGCAGGAAGTCGTTGAGTTCCGCGAAACTGGTGCGGATCTGCGGGTCGAGGAAACCTTGTTCCAGTTCGAAGACGGTGGCCGCGATGTCCACGCCGGGTTCCGGTGCGGCGGCGGGTTGTCCGCCGGGTGCCAGCACGGCATCTTCAGCCGCTGGAGCTTTGGAAGCCGCTGGGCCGCCGACTGCGGTGTAGCCCGGTCCGGCCTCTACTGCAGAGCCCTGCTGGTGCGCGGTCGCAGCCGCACGCGCATGGCCGTCAGCAGCTTCATTCAGCTCATGTCCGGCATGGCCCTTGACCCACTCGAAGGTGTACTTGCGCCCGGCAATGGCCCGGTCAAGTTCCTTGAGGATGTCCTGGTTCAAGACCGGTTTGCCGTCGGCCTTTTTCCAGCCCTTCTTCTTCCAACCCGGCATCCACTTGCTGATGCAGTTGATCGCATACTGCGAATCGCACAGGATCCTGAGTTCTTCTTCTGGCAGGTGCTCGGTGGCCCGGAAGAGTTCGAGCACCGCTTGGAGCTCCCCCATGTTGTTGGTTCCGTGGTCCCAACCGCCAGCGGCCCAGTTGTCCTGGTCCACGTACCAGGCCCAACCTGCCGGTCCGGGGTTTCCTAGGGCTGATCCATCCGCAGCTGCAATGATCGTCATGCTTTAATCCTGCCACGTTGACGCCCGCACTCGGTTCCATGCATTGGGCCATGTCGCCAGCGAATACTTGCACAATGGATCACAGCATCCAGCCAGGTCCATGCCTAGGATTGGGATGTGAAGAAAATCCTGCCTGTACTGGCCACCCTGGTTCTGGTCCTGTCCGCATGCGCTGGCCCCTCGGTTGACGAGCTGCGCCAACTCGATCCCCAGGGCCATACCGCCTGCGTGCATTTTGGCGGGGGCTTGGTTGACCCCGAGGGCATCGGCGCAACGAATATGCAGAAAGCCGCTGATCATGGGGCGAAGGCCTCCACCGAACAGATCAGCGCTGCGGTGGCCGCCGATGAATCCGGGGATCCCCAAATTACTGACTTGTCCGCTTTCCAGGAAGCTTGCGAGGGGCAAGGCTTCGATTTCGAATAGGACAGATCGGCCCAGGACCCCTCGAAATAGCGGGCTCCTGAGCCGATCCGCGGCGGATCGCCAGCGCTCCTAGGCGGGGTACAACGGGTTGTGCCCGGCTTGGACCCGCTCGTCAGCCCGGACTTCGCCCGGTGCTGTACCGTTCAGGAACGGACCGCTCTCGGCCAGCTCATCTCGGCCCGGCGCTTCGAGCCAGTTCGCCAACTCCGGCCCCTTCGGGATGATCCTGGTCGGGTTGATGTCCTCATGCACCACGTAGTAGTGCGCCTTGATCTGCTCGAAGTCGATGGTGTCGCCGAAACCCGGGGTCTGGAACAAGTCCCGCGCATAGCCCCAGAGGTTCGGCATGTCGATGAGCTTGTTGCGGTTGGCCTTGAAGTGGCCATGATAGACCGGGTCGAATCGCACCAGCGTGGTGAACAGCCGGACATCGGCCTCGGTGATGTGATCACCCATCAGGAAGCGGCGGGTGCCCAGCCGATCTTCGAGGTAGTCCAAGGTGGCGAATAACCGGTCGTAGGCATCGTTGTAGGCCTGCTGGTCCCCGGCGAACCCGGCACGGTAGACGCCGTTGTTGACCTCGGTGAAAATCCGCTTGATCAGCGGAAGCATCTCATCGAGCTGGTCCTGCGCAATGAGGTCCGGGGCGCCTTCCCGGTGGAACTCCTTCCACTGCGTGGACATGTCCCAGGTGATCTGCGGGTAGTCATTGGTGACAACCGCACCGGTGGGGATATCGACGATTGCCGGCACGGTGATGCCGCGTGGATAGTCGGCAAAGCGCTTGAAGTAGTTCTCCTGGACCCGCTCGGTACCCAGGACAGGGTCCTTGCCCCCGGGGTCCAGGTCAAAGGTCCAGCTGCGTGCGTCGTGGGTTGGGCCGGGCAGTCCGACGGACAGCGCGTCTTCCAAGCCCAGCAGGCGGCGAACGATCAGGGTGCGGTTGGCCCAGGGGCACGCGCGGGCTGCGACCAGATGGTAGCGGCCAGCTTCCACCGGCCAAAGCCGGGACCCGTCCGAAAGCCCCGCGTTGGGATGCCCGATCTTGCTGTGGCTGTTTCCCTCGCCATAGTGCTCGGCGCTGGCATCAGCGACGATGCGGTCCTGGATGTAGTTGGTGTCCCGGGTGAATTCTCCGCCGGTGACGTAGGCGCCCTTGGTCGAATATTCCTCGCTCATCGCATTCCTTCCAAAGAATTTTGAAGTCCCGTGCATAAACCATTCACCTCGAGACTATGGCAGTTGGGCAGGTATGGAAATGGCGCAATGCACTTTTCCACTCCCCCGCCGATTTCAACCCTGTCTAGGCGTTGACCGTGGCGCCTTCGCGCACGGTGCGCATCGCCTTGCTCCAGGCGAGCACCTGTTCAAGCATGGGCTGCACGCTGTTGGCCGACCGTTCGGTCGGAGCGAAAGCCGAGAAGTTCTCGAAGTCGGAGAATAGCGAGAACATGCCGGTCTTCTGCACGTGGGCGATCTGCAGTTCCGAGAGGATCCCGCGCAGGTGCTCCACGGCACGCGAGCCCATGGCGGAGCCATATCCGACCATGCCGGCGGCCTTGTTGTTCAGTTCTGCATTCAGGTAGCTCAGTGCGTTGGCCAATGCAGGCTGGACGGAGTGGTTGTACTCGCCAACAATGAAAATGTATCCATCGAATTCGCTCATCTTGGCGGCGAAGGCCTTGGTGTGCCCGTTCTGGTAGTTCTGGTAGGCGGCCGGGAACGGCTCGTCGAGCATCGGCAGGTTGAAATCGACGATGTCCACCAGCTCGTAGTCGGCACCGCCGAACTCCTGCGCCCTGGCCAGCACCCATTGGGCGACGCCCTGGTTGACACGTCCTGGACGGGTGGAACCGGTAACGATAGCGATCTTCGACAAGTTGCTCTCCTTGGAGTTCTCCGGCCAACAATTTAGTTGACACGTCATCTTCTCTTGCTAAATTCCACTATACAGGAGATGATTGATGCGTCAACAATATTTTGAATGTCCCCCATGGGGACAACATGGTTAGGAAAGAGAATGAAGAGCGAAGAGACCCGCTGGCTCACCGACAGCGAGCAGGACCTCTGGCGCACCATACGCGAGTTCCTCTGGCAGTTCCCCAGCGGCATGGATCGCCAGCTGCTGCGCGATTCGAACATGCTCTCCGGTGAATACTCGGTGCTGGCTGTGCTTTCGGAAACAACCGAACCAAGTCTACGCCCGGCCGACGTGGCGACCGCATTGCGCTGGGACCGCTCGCGCCTCTCCCACCTGCTGCGCCGCATGGAAGCCAAGGGCCTGGTCAGCCGCTGCTCAGATGAGACCGACCGCCGCGGGCACCAGATTACGCTCACCGCCCAGGGGCGCAAGACCATTGAGGAAGCCGCGCCAACCCACGTGAGCTTCGTGCGTGAAACCATTTTCGATTCCCTGAGCCCTTCCGAACGCACGGCATTGGAATCGGCACTGCCGAAGATCCTGGCCTCGCTGGAAAAGCAGGGACTGAAAGCTGGCCAGTGCTAGCTGGCCCTTTCGGCCAGTTCGCTCTTGGCTACCAGCTGGGCGAATTGCCCGCCAAGCTGGACCAGCTCGTCAAAAGTTCCCGCTTCGGCAATCCGGCCAGCTTCTAGCACGACGATGCGGTCCGCTCGCATCACGGTGCTCAACCGGTGCGCGATCAGCAAGGTGGTTCGCCCCAGTGCGAGCTCGTCCAGCGCCCGCTGCACCAAAGCTTCGGTGACCGTATCCAGGGCACTGGTCGCCTCATCGAGCACCAAGACCTTGGGTTTGCGCAGCATGGTGCGGGCAATGGCCAGCCGCTGCTGCTCGCCACCGGAGAAACGGTGGCCGCGCTGCCCCACCTGGGTTTCCAGGCCCTGCGGCAGGCTGCGGACCAGCTGCGCAATCTGCGCGGCTTCCAGCGCCTGCCAGAGCTCTTCCTCGGTGGCCTGGGGCGCTGCCCACAGGAGGTTCTCCCGAATCGAAGCATGCAGCAGGTAGCTTTCCTGGGCAACGACGGAGACCGCCTGGGCGATGCCTTCAGGGTCGAATTCCTTCAGGTCAATGCCGTCGAGCAATACCTGGCCCTCGGTAGGGTCAAGCAGCCGGGGCAGCAAGGACCCCAGGGTGGACTTTCCCGAACCGGTGGAACCGACAACCGCGGTCATTGTTCCCGCCTCCAGGGTCAAATCCAGCTGTTCCAGGGTGGCGCGGTCCGCCTCGGGGTAGCGGAAGCTGACATTGCGCAATTGCACTTCGCCACGCAGCTTCCCGGGTTCGACCGCTCGCGGCCGCTGGGGTACCGGCAGCGCCTGGTCCGTATCCAGGTATTCGAAGACGCGGCTGAACAAGGCCAAGGCCGAGACCCACTGGACCGAAATCTGCATCATGCCCATGACCGGACGGAAGATTCCGGCCTGCAGCCCGGTAAAGGCCACCAAGGTGCCGATGCTCATCCCCTGCCCGGTGGCGGGCAGCCCCGCCACGATGTACAGCACCGCGGGGATGGCCGCGAAAATGATGCTCATCGTGGCCATGCGCCAACGCCCGGCCAAAGCGCTTTTCATTTCCAGGTCGATGAGCTTGTGGCTGGACTCTCCGAAGGCCGCCGCATCAGCGGCTCCAGTGCCCATGATCTTGGCCAAACGGACCCCCGAGATGCTCAGGCGCTCGTCGATCAGCGAAGCCAGGTTCGACATCTCGCGCTGGCGCTTTCCTGTCACGGCGCGGCGCAGTTTCGCGGTTTGCTTGGCAAGCAGCACCGCTGGCGGCAGCACGACCAATGAGATCAAGCTCAGTTTCCACGAGATCGCCACCATCGCGCAGGCGGTGGCCACAACGGTGGTCAGGTTCGAGGCAATGCTCGTGGCCGAATTGGTAATCACCGATTGCATCTGCCCCACGTCGTTGACCAGGCGCGACTGCACGTCCCCTGAGCGCGAGTTGGTGAAGAATCCCAGGGATTGCTTCTGCAGGTGCGTGAACAGCCCGGTCCGCAGGCCATGCATGACGCGTTGGCCCATCAGGGTTGCCCGCCAGGTCTGGACGACTTCCAGAATCGCGGTAGCCAGGGAGATCAGCACCAGTCCCCCGGCACCCAAGAGCAGCAATCGGATATTGCTGTTGGGAATCGCGTCATCAATGAGTTCGCGGATGATGAACGGCTGGGCCAGGCCGATGACCGACGCTGCCACGATCAGCGCCATGACCGCAATCACCGATCCCAGATGGGGCCGGAAGAGCGCGGCGATGCGCGCCAGGGACACCGGATGCTCGGTGAGCCGCTGCTTGTCCCGGGCGGCGTTGCCGGACCGTCCTTGCCCGCCACCGCCCGGATGCGGCCCCGGCATTCCCATTGCACTCATGGACTCCCCCTCTACCTCTGGATTTCTCAAGTCCAGAATAACAGAGGGAACCTCACTATGTGGTTGCATCTTGAAATTGTTCCCAGAAACACACTATCCTTGAACATATGCAGAACGAAGAGCCCAAGCCTGACTTGGCAGATCTTTTCCTCCACGCTTCACGCATGCTTCGCGGCAGATGGAGGGACAGCTTGACTCCCCTGGGCATCACTCCGCACCAATCGAGGGTGCTGACCTTGCTGTCCCGGGCCGATAGGATCGGGCTGCGCAACTCGCAGCTCGCGGAACAGCTGCACATCGCCGCGCGCTCGACCACCGAGGTAGTCGACCAGCTGGAAGCCAAGGAGCTTGTCGTGCGCACCCCCGATCCGGCCGATCGCCGCGCCACGTTGATTGCGCTCAGTGCCACGGGCCGCGCCCAGCTCGGCGAGCTCGCCGAACTGCGCCGTTCGAGCATGGACGGCTATTTCGACAAGCTCGGCGACGAGGACCGTGCCGAACTCACACGGCTGCTGGCAATCCTGGACCGCGAGAACCCGCGGCCGGTGCGCGGCGCTTGCAAGAACCCGGCGAAAGAGAACTAGCTGCCAGCTAGCGGATAGAACCCGAGGCCCCGGCATATGCGTGCCGGGGCCTCGGGCGCTGGTTGCCGCTGCCCGCTAGTTCTCGGTCTTCCCGCGGCGCCAGTAGCCCATGAAGGCTACCTGCTTGCGGTCCACGCCGGCATCGCGCACCAGATAACGGCGCATTTCCTTGACCGTGCCGGCTTCACCGGCAATCCAGGCGTAGAACGGTGCGGAATTTTCCTGGCCCGTCTCCCACAGGATGTCCGCATCAACATCGATATCTTCCGGCTCGGCGTTGGTATGGACCACGCCGGCTGCTGGAATCGCGACTACCTGGCGCAATGCCGACTGCAGCAATTCACCATGCTCATGGCTGCCACGGGTCAGCCACTGCACCGAGACGCCGGAGCGGGTGGAGGCACCGAGGATATCCGTGGTCTCCGGGACCTCGATCAGCGCATGGCCGGTGACGTTGGAGGGCAAGGCTTCGAGGATGGCGCAAATCGCCGGGGCGGCGGTTTCGTCACCGGCCAGCACCACGCGGGTTGCCTCGCCGCGGCGGAACTCGATGCCGCCGTAGCTGGAGTCGTTCAGGGTCTTGTTCGGGCCCAGCAGCAACAGCTGGTCGCCCACCTTGGCCCGGTCGCCGAACTCCGTAGCCGGCCCGCCCTGGAGCTGGCCGTCAACCATGTGCCCGTGCATCACGAAGTCGATATCCAGCTCGGCCGTGGCCCCGATATTGTCCCGGTGCCCGGCTTCGCGGAAGGCCCGCACGGTGTAGGTGCGCATGTGGCCGCGGGTATCGGGATCAATCGACAACCAGCGCTTGTACCAGCCCTGCTGCTCGGCAGGACTGGTCATCGCCCCGGGTCGCATCGAGGCGATCTCGTCGGTCAACGCAGTACCGCCGGCCGGTGGCAGCAAGAGCTTGATGCGCATATCCAGCGGGTGGCTGTTGGTGCCGAAGTACTCCAGGTCCTCGCCGCTGACGGTCACCCGGCGGAAGGATGGCGCGAGCTGCTGGCTATTGACCACCGTGGTGTCAAAGGCCAACGTCGGCACATGCTCATGGGCCGGGCGCTCCGATTGCGGATCAAGGGCGGCGGCCGCTTGGGCAGCTTGCTTCACATTTGCCGCCTGCTTCACCGCAGTTTTCTTCGCAGAAGCATCGGTACGGAAAATGCCCTGGGAAGCCAGCACCTGCTCGGTGCGCAGCACCCGGTGGCGGCCAATGGGCAGCACCAGCGGAGTGCCGCCCACCGGGTCGGGGATCACGCGGCTGGGCATGCCGAAAACATCCTTGACGGTCTTTTCGGTGACCACATCGTTGGGATGGCCGGCAGCGTAGATCTTGCCGTGGCGCAGCGCCACCAGGTAGTCGGCGTAGCGGGCGGCCAGGTTCAAATCGTGCAGCACGATCACGACCGTGATCCCGCGGCTGCGGTTCAGCTCGCTGACCACATCCAGGACTTCGAGCTGGTGCGCCACGTCCAGGAAGGTGGTCGGCTCGTCGAGCAGCAGCAGGTCGGTCTCCTGCGCCAGGGCCATGGCGATCCAGACGCGCTGGCGCTGACCGCCGGAGAGCTCGTCCACCGAGCGGTCGGCCAGCTCGGTGGTGCCGGTCAGCTCCATGGCGCGATTAACCGCTGTCTCGTCCTCGGCAGAGAAGCGCTTGAACAGGCCCTGGTGCGGGTAGCGGCCGCGGCTGATCAGCTCGCGGGCGGTGATGCCGTCCGGAGCGGTGGGCGATTGCGGCAGCAAGCCCAGGGTCTTGGCGACTTCCTTGGCCGGCTTGGAGTGGATATCCGCCCCGTCCAGGAGCACCTGGCCCCCGGCTGGCTTGAGCAGCCGCGACAGTGCGCGCAGCAGGGTGGACTTGCCGCAACCGTTGGCCCCGACGACGATGCTCACCTGCCCGGCAGGGATATCCAGCGACAGCTCGTCGACGATGGTGACCTTGTCATAGGCCAGGGTCAGATCGCTTGCCTGCAAAGTGGCCATGGGTTATGCCCCGCTTCCAGTTGAGTTTGCGCGCACCAGAATCCAAATCAGGAAGGGTGCACCGAATGCGCCGGTGATAACGCCCACCGGCAGCGAAAGATCCGCGAACAGGTTCGCGGCAAAGAAATTGGCGACAGTCACCAGCGTTGCCCCGGTCAGGCCGGAAAGCAGGATGTTGATCGGGCCGCGGGTCAGCGCGGCAGTAATCGGGCCGGCCAGGAAGGCAACGAACGCCATCGGCCCGGTGACGGCAATCGGCAAGGCGCCCATGGCCACAGCAACAAAGACCAAGATCGCCCGGGCCCAGCCCACGTGCAGCCCCAGGGCCGCCGCGGTGTCCTCGCCCAGCTCCAGCATTTTCAGTTGGCGAAGCACCAGGGGCAGCAACAGGATGCCGATGGCGCCAAGGGACGCCAAAAGCAGCATTGCATTCTCCCAGTTGCTCGAGGCCAGCGAGCCGGTCAGCCAGTGCATCACATCGCTGGCCGTATTCACCTGCGCCTGGGTCAGCAGGTACTGGATCAGCGCCTGGAGCATCGCGCCGATGGCCAGGCCCGCCAGGATCAGCCGGGGACCGGTCCGCTTGCCCGAGGCCGAGAGCCAGTAGATCAATGCAGCGACCAGCAGCCCGCCGGCCAGTGCGAAGGCGTTGAGCTTCCAGTCGGCATAGCCAAGGGTGATCATCGCGAAAACCGCGGCCGCCGATGCGCCGTAGCCCACGCCGATCACGTCGGGACTGGCCAGCGGGTTGCCCAGCCAGCGCTGGAACAAGGCACCGGAAATGCCCAGGCCGGCACCGGCCAGGGCACCGACCGCAATGCGCGGCAGGCGGTCGGACATGATGATGAAACTGGTGCCCGGCACCTTTTCACCGCTGAGCACCTGGAAGACTTCGGCAGCTGGAAGGCGGTCCCGCCCCCAGAACAGGTAGGCCGCCACGGCGAGCACCAGGGCCAGGGCCATCCACAATGCGGTGCGGCGCACCCGGGATCTGCGGCGGGCTGCCAGCGCCGGTGCGGCTTTCGAGGCCGGGGCCGTCGCCGGTCCGGCCGTTTCCGTGGTGCTGCGGGGTTGGGTCATGTTCGCTGCTGCCATTTCGCTCGTGCTCACAGGCTCACCGACTTCATGCCGCTGCGCATCATGATGATGAAGATCGGTCCACCCAGCATGGCGCACATGACGCCTACCTGGATCTCGCTGGGCGGGGCGATGATTCGTCCCACCGTATCAGCCAGCAAGAGCAGGATCGGCCCGGCGATCAGGCTCGCTGGCATCAGCCAGCGGTAGTCGGAACCGACCAGCAAGCGCACGGCATGCGGGATCATCAGGCCGACGAAGGCGATGGGCCCGGCCACGGCGGTGGCGGTGCCAGCGAGAATGACCACCCCGATGGAGCCGATCAGCCGGGCGCGGTTCAAGTTGAAGCCCAAGGCGATCGCGGTGTCATCGCCCATGGACACGGCATTGGATACCTTGGCGGTGGACAATACGATCAGTGCGCCGGCGGCCACCACGGGAATGGCCCCGAGGAAGGTGTCGATGCCGCTGCTGGACAATGTGCCGATCTGCCACATGCGGAAACGGTCCATGGTGGCATCGGAAATCATCAGGATCGCATTGGTAATCGCGCCCACGCCCACAGCCATGGCGGCACCGCCCAGCGCAAGCTTAATGGGCGTGGCGCCTTCACGGCCCACGTTGGCCACGAGATAAACCAGGGCCATCACCCCAGCAGCGCCGAGGAAGGCGGCCACCATGATTCCAGCCAGGGAGCTGACGCCCAGGAAGGCGATCGCCAGCACCACGGCCATGGAGGATCCGGCGTTCAAGCCCAGGATCCCGGTATCGGCCAGCGGGTTGCGGGTCAGGCCCTGCAGTCCGGCGCCTGCCAAACCCAGGGCAGCGCCAACCACGATGGCTCCGATGGTGCGGGCGAAACGGGACGCGACCACGCCCTGGTCGCCATTGGACGGGTCGAAATTCCAGATGGCATCGATCACGGTGCCCATCGAGACGTTTCGCGCGCCCAGCAGCAGCGAAGCGAATAGCGCCAGCCCGAGCAACAGGGCAAGGAGCAGCAAGGCGCCGAGCTTCCGGCCGGCTTTTGGCGACTTGGCCCCCGGTGCTTGGCGCGTAATACTTTCAGTCGCGGTCATTGGTTCCTACACTCATTGCTATGGCTCTTCTTCCCTTGCCCACTATTATCACTCCAGGCATCGGCCTGCTTCGCGCGCAGAACCCTTCTGAAATGACGTTGGACGGGACTAATTCCTATCTGCTGTTCGACCCTGCAGTGGATGAACTTCTTCCTGGAACTCCGGTCGTCCTGATTGATCCGGGCCCTGAGCTCGAGGACCATCTGCAGGCGCTGGCGGCCTTCGACATCCAACTGGTGCTCATTACCCATCGGCATGCCGATCACACGGGAGGCATCGATGCGCTCTACCGGATGACCAGTGCGCCGGTGCGTGCCATGCTGGAGCAGTACTGCCGGGATGCCCCGGTGCTCGCCGATGGCGAAACGATCAGCGCCGCCGGCGCCATCATCCAGGTGGTCTTCACCCCTGGCCACACCTCGGACTCGGTGTGCTTCATCCGCCAGGGCGGGGGTGCCCACTTGTTCACTGGGGATACCGTGCTGGGCCGGGGCACCACCATCTTGGAACACCCGGACGGCACACTGGCCGACTACCTGGATTCCCTGCAGCGGCTGCTCGCGCTGCCCGATATGGCTTTGCATCCGGCGCACGGCGAGCAGCATGATTCCTCGCATCCGCTGCTGCAGATGTACATCAAGCATCGGCATGCGCGGCTGGACCAGGTGCGTGCGGCTTTGCAGAAACTCGGCAAGGCCGGGGTCCACACGCAGCCAGCTGAATTGCTGGAGCATGTCTACCCCGACCTCGATGCGCGCTTGGTGGGCGCAGCTACCCATTCCCTGGAAGCCCAATTGCACTATCTGTCAGTGAATCCCTAGCCGGAGCTACTTCGCGGCAGCTGCGTTGTCAGCAGCCTTGACGATGCCTGGAACTACGTTATCCAGTGCCCATTCGATGGACAGCGGCGAAGCCGCGGAGATCGCCAGGGTTGCTTCATCGGTGCCTGGCAGTGCCACGGCATCGTTCTTCGCGGCAGGGATCTGGCCGTAGAGCGGCTGGCCCTTGACGACATCTTCCATGGTGTTGCCCGCAACAGCCGAAGCGAAGACGATGTCCGAATCCCACTCGTTGACCTTTTCCGGCGACACGGTGAAGAAGAAGGTGTCCTTGGCGGCGTTCTTCTGCACGTACTCGGCCTGGGTCATGCCCAGTGCGCTCAGGAAGCGCGGGCGGGTGTCGCCTTCGGAGTAGATGTAGGCGGTATCCGGCGCCGAGAGGTCAGCGGCGATGAAGGTGGTGTCCTTCAGCGCTGGGTTGTCTTCGCCGACCTTGGCCAGCTTGCCTTCGATCTCTTCGATCAGGGCGTCGGCTTCTTCTTCCTTGCCCAGCATCTGGCCGGCAACTTCGGTGACCTGTTCCCAGCTGGTCAGGTAGTTAGGCTCGATGGGGCCAACGACCGGAGCGATTTCCTGCAGCTTCTCGTACTGCTCCTTCTTCAACCCCGAGTATGGAGCGAAGATGACTTGGGGCTTGCTGGCGGCGATGCCGGTGTAGTCGATGTCATCGCCCACCTTGTACTGCACGGGCGCCTTCTCGGAGCCGATGGAAGCGCCCTGCTCTTCCAGAGCGGCGTCCTTCCATGCGGTGGAGTTGTTCTCGTTCATGCCGTAGGTGTCGGTGTCCATGCCGACCGGCACGGTATCCAGAGCCAGCAGGGTATCTGCGTTGACCCACGAGATGGTCGCAATGCGTTCCGGGACTTTTTCGATCGTGGTTTCACCATAGATGTTCTCGATGGTGACCGGAGTGAAGTCTTCTGCGGCCTTGGCTGAAGTGTCAGCCGACGGATCCGCTGAGTTGCTCGACGCGCCGCAGGCGGTCAGGCCCAAGGCGAGGATGGCAGTTGAAGCGGCGAAAATTCCGGCGCGACGTGAATTTTTCATGGGTCGGTGATTCCAGACTATGCGAGGTTCTGTCAACGTTTTGTTTAGCTAGGTTAGGCATGCCTATCCGGGCCGTATGCCACGATACGCGTTTCTCTGCGCATTACGCAACACGAAACGTCCCTAATCACCGGCCCTGAAGTGACCCTAACCAAATCGGGCGGTTTTTTCGGTGGGCTGACCAGAGACTTTATTCTCTAGTTGCTAGCAGCTTCCGCGGATCAGCCACCAAAATTGCTCCCCGCACCAGCAGCAAGCCGAGTAACACGGAGACAATTACCGTGATGACCGTCAGCGGCTTGAGCAGGATGGCGGCCCCGGCCAGGGGCAGCACGAGCACCGTGGAGGCGATGGCGAAACCGATCGAGGCAGCCAGCGCCGGGATCATGATCGACTTGGTGCGCGCGGCGTTCATCGTTTCGTAGGGCATGCCCAACCGGTTCAGCCCGCGATACAGCTCAGCGCGATCCAGGGTACTGGCGCTTTGGGAGATCGCCGCCGAAGCGGCCACGCAGATGAAGCTGATCGCCAAGGTCACCAGCACGCCGGTGGTGACATCGGCCGGCACATGCTCCAGCCAGGTGCCCTGATCGAGTTCGCTTCCGGTCAGCTCCATCAAGGCGGCCCCGCTGCCGCCCACCACCGCGACGAACGAAGCCATGGCAACCCCGGATACCTGGCGCCAGGATTCGGCAGGGCTTTCCAGGATCATGCGGGCTGCCAGCAGCTCTTGCGGAGTTCTGGCCTTGCGCAGCTTGGCCTTGCCCACCTTCGCCACCAGATACGGACCGACCAGGTTCATCACCAGCAGGCCGAAGCCGAAACCGCCAACCACCACTGCGATGATCGCGGCGATGGACTGCACGAACTGGCCCATGTTGGAGAACACCATGTACAGCACCAGAATGCCGGCAAGGGTGATCACCGCGCGCAGCCAGCTGGGGGTGGGCACCGTGCTGCGGGTTGCCACCGCCAACGGGGTGATCACCAATTTGCGCAAGCCGGCAGCTGCACTGCCTGCCGAGAGGAGCACGACAGCGACTACTGCTATCGCCAGCACCCACAGCGGCAAATAGATGGCCGAACCGATCGGCGCACCTTGGAACGGAATCAGCGAGGCCACTGGTGCGGCCAGGAGGTAGAGCACGATTCCGGCGAGTGCGCCGGCCAACGCCGTGCCGGCGGCTTGCAGCACGGCCACGAGGCCGATCTGCGCCCCGGTTGCGCCGAGCAAGCGCAAGGACGACAGGGCGCGGTCATTGGACCGCGCGGAGAGCCGGGCAGCGGCCGATCCCAGCACCAGCAATGGGACTACCAGAAGCACCACGGCGAAGGCTGCCAATGGCAGGTACATCCCCTGGGCCGCGGATTCGAAACTGGTAAAGGAGTAGGCGCCTCCCAGCACGATCAGCAGGATCGCGCTGACCATGGCGTAGGCGCTGGCGGTCAGGATCAGTGGTGCCAGCCGGGACTTCGCCGGCCGGCCAAGCATCCATGACAGGTGCAGGATATTCACTTCTGGGCACCGCCATCCACGGTGGCCGATGGGCGCAGGCTGTCGCTGATCAGCTGGCCGTCCTGCAGCTGCACTACACGGTCGCAGCGCGCGGCGACATTGGGATCATGGGTCACCATCACCAGGGATTTTCCGGCACCGACGGTGCATTGCAGCAAGATCTCCAGCACTTCGAAGCCCGTGGTTGAATCCAGCGCGCCGGTAGGTTCATCGGCAAAGACCACCATCGCCCCGGTGACCTGCGCGCGGGCAATGGCTACTCGTTGCTGCTGCCCGCCGGAGAGCTGGCCGATGCGGCGTTGCTCCATTCCTGCCAGGCCCAGTTCCGCCAGGGCCGCCCCGGCACTGGAAATGGCGGCGTTGCGTGGCACGCCGTTGATCATCAAGGCCATGGCCACATTCTCTTCGGCAGTGAGCTCGGGAATCAGCAGTCCGGATTGGAAGACGAAGCCGAAGGATTCACGGCGCAGCCTGGTGCGCGCCTTATCCTTGAGCCCCTGGATATCCACCGGTGCACGGCCCGGGAAGTTCAGCATGATGCTGCCGGCGTCGGGAAGTTCAATACCGGCCAGTGCGTGCAGCAGCGTGGATTTTCCGGAACCCGAGGGGCCCATGATGGCAAGGGACTGGCCCAGTGAAATCTGCAGATCGACGCCGTTCAGTGCAGTGGTGGAACCGAAGCTGCGGTAGAGTCCGTGAGCGGCGAGTACGGGAGGATGGCCAAGGGAATTTTCAAGCATGACCCAATGTTTTCAACAAATGGTACCCGCGCGCATCAGCGCAGGGTTCCAAGTAGCCTCCGGCCAGGCTCATCCCCCGGTAGGAGCAGCCGGCAGCTAGTTCACGACGACAGCAGGAGCAGTAGGCAACAGATGAAGCTGGAACTGTATACGCAACCATTCTGCGCACCGTGCGTGCGCACGCGGCTGGCTGTCGCCCGCGTGCAGGAACTGCTGCCCGCGTTGGAGGTCGAGGAGATCAATGTCGTGGAGCAGGTGGAGCGCGGCGAGGAAATGGGAATCACCAGCACCCCGGTCATTCGGCTATTGCAGGAAGGCACGGAGAAATTCCGTGCCAGCCAGACACCGACTATCAATCAGCTGTTGACCGCTATCGCTGAAGCCAGCGACTAGTCTCACGCCAGCTCGAAGCCCAAGGTGCACGGTTCTTGCCCATTCATGGGGAAGAATAGGTCAAGTGATTACTGTGCCCGGCGTCCAACATGAATGCTTCGAACGTGTTCTAGCCGACTCTTCCAACCGCATTGAGTGGCTCCGCGCACGGGCCCAGGGCATCACCGCAACGGACGTGGCCAAGTTGTCCACCGAGAAGTCCATCAAGAACGCCGCATGGGACAAGCTCTACGGCAATGGCTTCTCCGGCAATCCCTACACCGATCACGGGCGCAAGCGCGAACCGGTCATCGCTGCCTGGGTCCAAGAGAATTTCAATATTTTCCCCTCCTCCCAGCTCTTCCACTCGCAGCATTCAAGGCTCCATCTGGCGACTCCCGATGGCTTGGGTTTCGATGCATCGGGAGTTCCGGTTTTGGCTGAAATCAAGACCACCAACAAGCCATTCAAGAAAATCCCCAAGAGCTACCTGCGCCAGGTGCTCTGGCAGCAGCATGTGATCGGGGCCGAACGCACGTTGTTCGTTTGGGAAGAGCACGATAATTTCGTGCCGGTGCGCGCGGTTCCCGAATACCTTTGGGTGGAACGCGACGATGATTTGATCCAGGATCTCATTGGCAAGGCCGAGTCGCTCATCTCCGCATTGCGCGAAGCGACGGCCCGCCAGGAGCGCTACAACGACTACGGACCCGCTGCGTTGCGGCTCTAAGTCCCCGGAAACGGCAAAAGCCGCTGATCCCAGTTCACAGTACTGGGATCAGCGGCTTCCGTTATGCCGCTAGACCGGGTTGCTTGGAATCATCCGGGGATCCGGCAGGCAATCAGGGTAGTTTTCCACCAGCTCGGCCAGCAGCTTCTCCCGAAGCATATTGCGCAGGTTCCACAGGTCCCCGGCGTTGCGCGCGGATAAATAAATGGTCACTGTTTGCAAGCCGTTTTGCGCGTCGGTCACGAGCAGCTCATTGTCCCGGCCATCCCACCAGTCGGAGGCTTCAAGCAGTTCGCTGCTGCGCTGGCGCAGGTAGGAAATCGGCGCATTGAGCTTCAGCTGCAGTGCTACGTTTCCGGAGATCTCCGTGCTGCGCCGCGACCAGTTCTCAAATGGCGTCGTGGTGAAGTAGGTCGATGGCAGGATCATCCGGCGCCCGTCGATCAGGTGCACCACGACGTAGGAGAGGGTGATCTCCTCTACCGTGCCGCGTTCCCCCTCGACTACCACCGTGTCATCCACGCGAATCGAGTCGGTAAAGGCCACTTGCAAGCCGGCAAATACGTTCGCCAAGGTTGACTGCACGGCCAGGCCAACGACCACCGAAGCCAGGCCAGCCGAGGCCAACAGGCCGGCCCCCAGCGCCCTGACTTGCTCGATCGTCAGCAGCACCGCGGCGATTGCAATGATGCAGAGCACCGCAACCAGTACCCGTCGCATCAGGCCGACCTGCGTCTGGACCTTGGCCAGCCTGCGCCCTGGACCGAATCTCACCTCGAAGCGTGCCATCATGCCGGTCTCAATCACGCGCACCAGCTTGATGATGAACCAGGTGAGGAAGAAGACCAGAATGATCAGGATGGCGAACTGCCAGGGGTTGTACCAAGTGCGTTCTCGATAGAAGACCGCGAAGGCCGACTTGGCAATAATCGAGGTAACCAGGCCGAAGAACGGGAATCTGGTGGCTTTCACGTCGGCTTCGTCCACGCCGATCCGGCGCAGCACGCGGCGGGAAACGCCGCTGAAAACAAACGCCAGGATTGCGGCTACGAGCGCACCGATGAGCAGGACAACCCAAAATTGCAACGATTCGGGGAGGAAGCTTGAGGCTGTAATGACTTCCTCGACGGTTTCGCCGATGGGTTCAACGGGGGTAGGTGACATGTTTAAAGCATGTCATATGGCGCTAAATAAATGCTGTGTGGAACCTGCCTTCCGCCCTACGGCCCGGGAGTTCTCCGGCTCCATTGCAGAAGCGTCTCAGAGTGGTTCCAATTCTTTTCTGCCCTTGCGCTTGCCGCATTCCAGGCCTTTAGTTGACTCACTGGCAGTCCGCTCTGCCTGCGGGCGCAAACCAAGAGAGACGGTGATCCATATGCGCCACGGAAAAATTGGAATCGTTCTAGGCACGGTGGCGGCAGCCTTGCTCGTGGTGACGCCCGCTTCCGCGGCGGCCCCCGCTCCGGCCGCCCTCGCGTCTGCTTCCTGCCCAACGGTTTATTGGGGATCCTTGGCCAAAACCAGCTCCTTGTCCACGCATTCCGCAGTGGAAAATCTTCGGACCGGACGGCACCTGTGCTTTGACCGGCTGGTCATCGATCTCGCAGGACCAGCTGCCAGCCATTCAGCCAGGTATGTCAGCGAACTGACCGGAATCGGTTCCGGCCTGCAGGTGGACACCACTGGCGGTGCCAACCTGGAAATCCTGGTGCAGGCCCCGGCAACCGAGGATTTCAACCCGGGCGCCGAAGTGAAGAATCTGGGCTACACGACGTTCCGCCAATTGGTGTGGCTGGGCAGCTTTGAAGGCCAAACCAAAGTGGGGCTCTCGACCAGGGCACGGCTGCCCATGCGCGTGTTCGCACTGCCTGGACCTGGCGACGGTTCACGCTTGGTCATCGATGTTGCGCACCATTGGTAAAGAAGGTTCATTTCCTTGATGCGTTCGCAACTTTTTGCGTGACGTACCACGTAACACCGGGTCAACCTGCTGATTAATGTGCCACCATGCTAAGTATGTCGCGCACATTCTCTTATCAGCAGGTTGATGTCTTTGCACCCACTGCTTTCAACGGCAATGGCCTGGGAGTCGTGTTCAATGCCGACAGCCTGAGCGATGACCAGATGCAGCACTTTGCGCAGTGGATGAATCTTGCGGAAACTGTATTCTTCGTCGAGCCCACTGATGAGGAAGCGGACTACGCCATTCGCATTTTCACCCCGAGCACCGAGCTGCCCTTTGCTGGCCATCCGACGCTGGGCGCGGCTCATGCTTGGCTGGAGTCCGGTGGCGAGGCTGGTCCCGCAGGCCATCTGATCCAGCAATGCGGTGCCGGGCTGATTCCGGTGCGTGTGGAACGGGAAAGCAGCGACCGCCACTCGCGGCGCTTGGCCTTCCTCGCACCCCCGCTGACCAGGTCGGGCCCTTTGGAACCAGATGTCCTGCAATGGGCGATTGCCGGGCTGGGCATTCGCGAAGAAGACGTGGTGGACCACCAGTGGCTGGTCAACGGTCCGCATCCTGCGGGCCTGGTGCTGCGTGACGCCGATATCGTGCTGGGCATCGAACCTGACTATGAGGCGCTGCAGGGATTGGAAGTAGGCGTCATCGGCCCCTACACCGCCGCCAGCGTTTCGCAGAGCGTGTGGCAACCGCGCGGATCGGTCATGCCGCGCGTTTCCGGTACCCGCGAAGAGCTGCGTCCGCTGGACTTCTCTGATTTTGAGCGTTCCGAAGAGCGCTTCCGCAATGTGGTGCTGCAGCCTCCGGCGGACTATGAGGTCCGTGCCTTCATTCCCGGCGAGGCTGTTCCGGAAGACCCTGCCACCGGTTCGCTGAATGCTGCGTTCGGCATCTGGCTGACGCAGACCGGTTATGCACCCCAGCGCTATACCGTGCGCCAGGGCACGCGTTTGGGCCGCGAAGCGATCTTGCATATTGAAGCTACCGAAAAAGGCGTCTGGGTCAGTGGCGATGTCGCCACCCGCATCTCGGGCGATGTGAGTTTCGACTGATTTCCTATGCATAGTTTCGCTATCCGTTCCGCACAGGGCTGATAGGGACTAGCCTTGACCAGTGCCTGAAACTGCGAATCCCGAAACACACTTCGACAAGAAAGCCGCCTGGCGTGCCCTCTGGGCACTGGTCATCGGCTTCTTCATGATCCTGCTGGACACCACGATCGTGTCCACCGCAATGCCCTCCATCATGACGTCGCTGGACGCCGATATCTCCAGCATCTTGTGGGTCAACAGCGCGTACCTGCTCACCTTCGCGGTGCCGCTGCTGGTCACCGGGCGCCTCGGTGACCGCTTCGGTCCGCGCAATATCTACCTCATCGGCATGGTGGTCTTCTCGCTGGCCTCGCTGTGGTGCGGCTTGTCCGATTCCCTCGGCTCGCTGGTGGCGGCGCGCGCCGTCCAGGGCCTTGGCGCTTCGATGATTTCCCCTCAGGCGATGACGCTCATTACCCGCCTCTTCCCTTATCAGCACCGCGGTGCAGCCATGGGCCTATGGGGTGCAGTGGCGGGCATCGCCTCGCTGATCGGTCCGATTGCCGGCGGTCTGCTGGTGGACTCCATCGGCTGGGAATGGATCTTCTTCATCAACTTGCCCATCGCGGTAGTCAGCTTGACCATGGTCTTCAAATTCGTGCCAGCCCTTGAATCCCAAGCGCATTCCTTCGACTGGTTCGGCGTCATCCTTTCGGCGTTAGCCATGTTCTGCTTGGTCTTCGGCATCCAGGAAGGCGATGCCACCAATTGGGAACCATTCATTGGCCCGCTGAATTCGTGGCATCTGATTATCATCGGCGCGGTGCTGATGGGAGCCTTCATCTGGTGGCAGTCCAAGACCACGTCTGAACCGCTGGTTCCGCTGCGATTGTTCAAGGTCCGCAATTTCTCCTTGGCCAATGTCGCGATCACCTTCATGGGCCTGACCATCGCGACCATCGCCTTGCCGATGGTGTTCTTCTTGCAGAATGTCCGAGGCCTGACTCCCACCGAATCCGCGTTGATGATTTCTCCGATGGCTTTCGTGGCGATCTTCCTAGCGCCGCAGCTGGGAAAGAAGGTCAATCAGCTCAGCCCGCGGATCTTGGCCGTGCCCGGGTTCTTCCTGTTTGGCGGTGCCACGGTGGTCTACGCCTTCATGATGCACGCCGATATCCCGCTGTGGATGCTGCTGATTCCTTCAGCGGTTCAAGGCATCGGTTCAGCCATGATCTGGCCATCGCTGTCGCTGGCAGCCACCAAGGACTTGACCGCGCGTGATGCGGGTGCCGGTTCAGGGATTTACAACACCACCCGGCAAATCGGTTCAGTGCTTGGTTCTGCGCTGATCGCGGTGATGATGGATGCCCGCATTTCGGCACAGATCGCGCAGGCAGATTCCAAGGATCCTGCGGTGATCATGGAAGCCACGTCTGTTGGCCTGGGACAGGCACTGATGCTGCCAGGCTTCATCGGCGTGGCTGCTGTGCTCGTTGTAGCGTTCCTCAGCGATGGCAAGAAGGCGCAGCGCCACTAGCCAGAGGCAGCTCTTAACGGAGCCAGCGCCTGGTCCAGGACTCGAAAGTCGCTGGATCAGGCGCTGGCTTCGTGGTCGCTAGACCTTGTCTTCAGGTTCTTCGTTGCTATCGCCGTTCTTGAATTCATCGACCTTCTCGCCGATTTTTTCTTGGGCGTCCGCTGCGAAGTTCTTCACGTTCTCGGTAGCGTCGCCTGCGAAATCCTTCGCGTTTTCGACTGCCTCGCCCAGCTTCTTCTTTGCATCATCTAAGAAACCCATTGGTTCTCCTCTTAGCTTGTAGTTCAAATGTGGCCGCTGAAAACCGCAGTCTCCAAGATCAACTTACGGCGTGCCGAACGTTTTGCTCAAGCGATTCCGTCCGCTTATTTTGCTTTCTTGATCTTCTTGGCGCCCTTGCGGCCAAGAATCAATGCCACAGCGATACCTGCCAGCCATACGTCCTTGGCCAGGGCGGTGCCATCCGCGGTTGGGCGGATGCCGTCGGATTCTGTCATGCCCGGAGTGCGCAGGTAGGAAGCCAGCAGCACACCGGAGAATGCGCCCAGGCCTAAGCCGGCCAGCCGCGATGGGATCAGCGGCAGCAGCAAGGCGCTACCCAGCGAGATCTCGCCGATGGATACGGCCTTGCCGAAAACTGCCGGTTCCAGCTCGGCCAGCTGAGGCACGCCGTTGGCTGCCATCTGCTGCAGGCCTGCGGCGCTGGCTTCATCGATGCGCAACTTGTTGATGCCGCTGTTGAGAATGAACGCACCACTGACCAAACGTAGCGCGGCGTTTGCAATCGAGATTCCCATGGGCCCTCACTTCTCTTTCATTTCGTCCAAGAATGGCGTTCCTGCATGGAACGCCCTGATGTTCAGCGTAGTCATGGGCGCAGTAGTTCACAATCATTTGCGCGGCGCGCATAGCTGAACCCAAGAATTTCCCAGCTTGAATCGTGCTAAATTCGTGAATCATGATCGCTTCTTCCGCAGTACCCCCAGCAGCCCTTGATCTACTCATTACCCAGGGCTTCGATGCCACCAGCGTCGACGAGCTGGCAGCTGCCGCTGGCATTTCCCGTTCCACTTTCTTCCGCCGTTTCGGGTCGAAAGAGAATATGGTCTTCGCCGACCAGGAAATGATCATTGCACACGTCGAGACCACGCTGGCCGCCTCGTCGGTTGATGCAATCACTACGCTCATCGATGCCGCGCATGTGGTTTTCGACCAGTACACGGTCAACCCCGAAGGTGCCCAGTTGCGCCACAAGCTGCTCTCCTCGGTGCCGTCGCTGCGAGAGCGCGAGCTGGTCTCCACTCACCGTTACGAACGGGCGTTTTACGGGTTCCTGAACCGTCGCGATTTGGCAAAGAGCGCCACGGAGAAGTCGCTGTGCCTGGGCGTTAGCGCTGGCCTGGTTGCGATCCACAACGATCATTTGCGCAGCTGGCTGAAAGACGCGCAATGCACGGACCGCACCAAGCTGGCCAACGATGTGCGCCAGTTCCTGAACCGCTTCGCAGATCTGCTCGACCCCGGACAGGCAGCGGCCGCCCCCAAGCCTGCGGCCCCCAGCGTGGTGGTTTCCGTGCTGGATGCCGGCGCCGATGAGCAGGCGATTCTCCAGGCCGTCTCCCGCGCGCTCAAAGAGCACGGAAACTAATCGATTCCACCCAACTCTTGAAACCAAGTTTCTTGACATGGCACTGCGTTCCACTAGTCTAGGAGTGAAGCTTTTTTCACCGTAGCTATTAGGAGCATCTGAAATGTCCCAGCTGGAGACCGGTTTTGAATTTCCCGCCGGCGTTGTCGAACCCGAATACGACCTGTGGTCCGGAGACGTCAATATCGATCCGACCGGAATCTTCGCAGAAGTAGGCGAAGCGGACAACGCGTGGCGAGCCAAGGCCCGCGCATTCATCCTCGACGAGGTCAAGGACGACATCCACGAGTACTGGGACAAGGCCGACTACCCGCTGCATCTGCTCAAGAAGCTCGGCGATGCGGATCTGCTGCGCGATGGCCTGAACCTGGAAGGCTACGAGGAAATGAGCCCGCTGGCTGCCGGCTTGGTCAACATGGAAATGGCCCGTGGCGACGGTTCGGTCTCCACCATTGTTGGCGTCCAGGGCGGTCTGGCTCTGCGCTCCGTGCTGTACTGCGGCAATGCCCAGCAGATCCAGAAGTACGCCATCCCCATGCTGCGCGGCGAACTTCCAGGCGCTTTCGCGCTGACTGAACCAACTCACGGTTCCGATTCGGTTTCACTGGAAACCCGTGCCACCAAGGTCGAGGGCGGATACCGCCTGAGCGGTGAAAAGAAATGGATCGGCAACGGCTCGGTCGGCGGCGTGAGCATCGTTTGGGCCCGCGACGACGAGGGCAAGGTCCGCGGATTCATCGTGCACCAGGATGCCGAAGGCTACAAGGCCACCACCATCGAAAACAAGCTCTCCCTGCGCGCTATCTGGCAGGCGCATATCCGCATGGAGAACGTCTTCGTTCCGGACCACGATGTGATGCCCGAAGCCAAGAGCTTTAAGGACACCTCGCGCGTCCTGTTCGCCACCCGGCTGGGTGTCGCCTGGTCTGCCGTGGGCCACGCGACCGCTTGCTACGAGTCGGCCGTGAGCTACGCCAAGCAGCGCGTGCAGTTCGGTCGTCCGCTTGCCGCCAGCCAGATCGTCCAGGAGCGCCTGGCCCGCATGCAGTCCGAACTGGCTACTATCCAGGTTCTGGTCATGCAGGCGACCAAGCGCGAAACTTCCGGTGAGCTGACCGGCCCGCAGGCGTCGCTGGCCAAGTACACCGCTACCCGCACCGCACGCGCCATCGCAGCGAACGCCCGCGACCTGCTCGGCGGCAACGGCATCCTGACCAGCAACCGCGTGGCCCGCCATTTCGCCGATGTGGAAGCAATCCACACCTATGAAGGCACCGAAACCGTGCAGGCATTGATCATGGGCCGCGACATCACCGGCTTCTCAGCGTTCGCCTAGAACCTGGGCGCCGGAAAGCACGCCGGGACCTGGCTCGTTCTTCCGGGCCCCGGCCCCGGCGTGCTTTTGCCTACTGCCGGCCCAATCGGTTCTTGGTCTTTGCCGTTGCCACGTGGTCCCATGGATTCTCCGGCCAAGGATGCTTCGGGTAGCGCCCGCGCATTTCAGAACGCACCTGGGCGTAGGGCCCATTGAAGAAGCTAACCAGGTCATCGGTCACCGCCAGCGGCCGGCCACCGGGCGAAAGCAAGTGGAACTGGACGGCAAGCTTGCCCTTGACCAGCCGCGGCGACTCATCGAGTCCGAAGCATTCTTGCAATTTCACGGCGACGACCGCTGGACCGGTTTCACCGACCTCGGGATAGGCCACGGAAATCCTTGATCCCGAAGGCACCTGGAGCCGTTCGGGCACCAGCGAATCAAAATCATGGGCATGCTCCCACGGCAGCAAGGTCCGCAATGCCGAATACAGGTCAACCTTGGCCGCGTTCTTGCCGGCGGCTACCTGCCGCAAGACCGGCTGCAGCCAGTTGCCCGCCGAGGCAATCAGGGCCTGGTCATCCACCGCGGCAAAGGGTTCGCCGAGCAGGCGATGGGCCACGGCCATCCGCCGGCGCAAAGCATCAAACTTTTCATGGGTGCCGAAGAAGGCTATCCCCTGCGTAGCTATGGCGCTGGCAACAGCCTGCATGCCCAGCTCTGCGGTGGCCTTGACCGGATGGGCCGCCAGCTCGATCTCGCCAAAGCTCTCGATCTGGCGAGCGGTGATCCTGCCGTCAACCAGCTCCGCCACTTCGCGCTTCTGGTGCATCTGCGGCAACAGGTCGACGGCAGTGCCAAGTTCGATGCCAACGGCCCGTCGGATCACCGCCTTGGATCCGGCACGGGAGACCTCGGCGACCGCAAGAAATTCCTCATGCATCAGCTGGCTGCCGCGCGGCAAGGTTGCCCGGGTCCCCGAAGCCAACAGGTATTCCTCCGGGCCGACCTTGCGCGCAATCCATTGCGGGTAGGCCAAAGCGCACACGCCTGCCAGGGCCGCAGCTGCCGGTGCAGGCTGCCGCCCGGTGCGGTTTTCCGCACTGCCCAGGAGCTTTTCCAGGCGCTGCGCTTCATGCTTCCAGGCACGGTGCGCCGGATGCGAACTCCGGCGCACCGCGGCAAGCAATTCATTCAGGTCCGCACTGGCAATGCGTTCCGAGCTGGCCAGCAATGCGACAGCATCCGAGGCAGCCCGGGTGCCGAAAATCCGGCTGCCTTCGAGCAACGCGCGGGCGGCACGCGGGTCTGCTGGAACCTTCATCATCTGCTCGCCCAGGGCGGTGATCTGCCCGGTGCCGTCAACCGCGTCCAGGCTGCGCAGGATCTGCTCGTCGCTGGCCATGGCGCTAGCCGGCGGCGCTTCCCACATGGCCAGCCCCTCGCCACGCGGGGTCCCCCATGCTGCGAGCGACAAGCCGGCGGCGACCAGGTCGCCGGTGCGGATTTCCGGTGTGGAGTGCGCCGGGGCGGCGGCAAAGGACTTGGGGTCCAAGGTCCGCACCACCTTGCCCGGCCCGAGTCGTCCTGCCCGGCCCGCCCGCTGGGTGGCCGCGGAACGGCTGGCCACCACGGTCATCAACCCCGAGAAACCACGCGAGCTGTCTCGGCGCGGCTCGCGGGCGTAGCCGGCGTCCACCACCAGATGCACGCGCGGCACGGTCACCGACGATTCGGCAATGGAGGTGGAGACGATGATCCGCGGGGCGCTGCCAGCCTCCGGCTCACTGAGGATCCGGTCTTGTTCCTTGGAAGAGATCTGCGAGTGCAAGGCCAGGACTTGCACTCCGGAGGCAGAAATCTGCGAGCAGACGCGGTCGACTTCCCGTACCCCGGGGACGAACACCAAGGTGTCCACCGGGGTTGCGCTTGCTGCGTTGGCTGCCGCGCTGTGGCGTACCGCGACGGCGGCAACGTGGCGCAGGTAGTCATCATTCAGTCCGCGTTCGGTATTCCGGATTCCGGCGAAGCTGTCGAAAGCTTCTTGCACGGCATACTGCGCGGTGTGGGCGCTGAGCACTGGAGCGGCATGGCCACGGGCCAGCAGCGCCGAGAGTTCCCCGGCGTGCAAGGTGGCACTCATCAGGATCAGCGACAGGTCATCACGCAATTCGCTGACCTGGTTGGCCATCGCCAGCAACAAATCCGTATCGATCGACCGCTCGTGGACCTCATCAATGATCACCGCGCTCACACCGGCAAGATCCGGATCGGCCAGCAACCTGCGCAGCATCAGGCCTGCGGTCACGAATTCCACGCGGGTCTGCGCCGAAGACTGCCGTTCCCCGCGCACGGCGAAGCCAACGCGCTTCCCCAGAACCGATCCATCAAGCTGGGCGAGGCGACGGGCAGCAGCCCGGGCAGCGACACGACGTGGCTGGGTCACGATGATCTTGCCAGCCAGTCCTGCCTGGTCCAGGGCGTTGGCTACCGTGGGTGGAACTATCGTCGTCTTGCCGGATCCCGGTGGCGCCTGGATCACCAACGGCTGGGCAGGATTAGCCGCCAAGGATTCATGGAGTTCCTCCCTGCTGGGACCGAAAGCCAGCCCTGAAGCAATCCTGTTCAGGTCGAAGCGGGCCGAACTCATGCTTGGCGTCCAGCCCAGAAGGACTCGATGGCCTTGACCACAGGCTCAATCGGGAACAGGGTGCTGCCGTGGGTTCGCCCCGGCAAGGCCACCATGCGCGCATTGGGCAAGGTGCGGACCATGATCTTGTTCTGGTCGAAGCGCGGCTGGTCCCGGGTGCCGATCAGCAGCAAGGTCGGGATTCTGATCTTGCCCAGCTCGGACAGATTGATGTTCTGCAGGGTCTCGGCGGCCTCGTAGTAGGCAGCCAGGGCCAGCGGGTCGTTGGACTTGAAGGCCATGCGGGTTGCTGGATCCAGGCGTCCATTCTTTTCCTGCCCGGTGACGAATCCTTCGATGTCGCCATTGCGCAGGACCTCGAGGTAGCCGGGGAAGAAGAGCTTCCCGATTTCGCCGGGGGTAATTTCGTAGGTGCCGCCGAGCATGATCAACGAGATCACCTGCTCTGGGTGGTGCATGGCCATGTGCAGCCCGGTGCGTGCGCCAAAAGAGTAGCCGACAATGTGAATACGTCCGATGCCCAGGTGATCCATCACCGCGCGGATATCGCCGGCCACCTTGTCCATGGTGTAGTCGGCTACGTCATGGGATTTGGCTGACTTGCCATGCCCGCGCAGGTCCATGCGGATGGTGCGGTGCCCCTGGCCCAACGCCTTGGTGTAGCCGAGTCCTCTCCAGATGGACCGGGACAGGGCGGAGCCATGGAGGAAGAGAATCGGCTCCCCGGCAGCCCCGTCATCGTCAAAGAAGATTTCGGAACCATCTGCGGGATTATTGATCATCGGCATGCCTTCGATTAAATCCTGTATTGACGGTGAAGGCGAAATCAGTGTTGGCCGCCGCCCTCGACATCCGCGGCTAATAGGTGAACACTGAAGACACAGGGTCCAGCCATCCGCAGGGGGTGGCCCACGGAAGTTGGGAGGAAGATCATGCCTGAACAATCAGCTGCTGGGCAGCCCGGTGGCGCTGAAGAGGAAAAGCTGCGACTGGCCGCAGAAGAAAAGAAGCGCCATGACGAGCACGATGAAGCTCTCGTCGAAGAGTGGGAAGACGAGTCATTCCCGGCTTCGGATCCGCCCTCGAATTATTAGCAAAAGCCTTTTCCCAAGAGACCGCACACCTCGCATTCAGCTACTTTCAAGTTTCAGCTCCTAGTGTGGTTATTACCTTCTCAAGGTGCGAGTGATCTAGATGAACCGATCCGCACAGGCGTTACCTCCTTGGCCTGGCGGGTCGGTTCATCATTTAATCCAAATCCACGAAACCTTTACGCACACAGCGGATTCACCTTTGCGCTATTTATTTAGTTCAGGCTCTGGCCTATTGTGGAAAATGACGTCAAATCGATTTCCGCTCGCCAGCGCTTGACCTGGCAGAAAGGTGCCTCGTGGAATACGAACGCCTCCCGTCCATCCCGGAACTGCACCGTCCCTACACTGCTGCCGCAGACCGCTATGAGCACTTCGGCTACCGCCGCGTTGGCGATTCCGGCCTGCGCTTGCCCCCGCTATCCCTGGGACTGTGGTGGAATTTCGGCGATAACCGTCCATTCGATTCCCAGCGCGAGATCCTGCGCCACGCTTTCGATAACGGCATCAACCACTTCGATCTGGCCAACAACTATGGTCCTCCGGCAGGTTCAGCCGAAGAGAACTTCGGCCGCATGATGGAAAAGGACTTCAAGCCCTACCGCAACGAACTGGTCATCTCATCCAAGGCCGGCTACGACATGTGGCCAGGCCCGCACGGCACCTTCGGCTCGCGCAAGTACCTGCTGGCCTCCTGCGAAGCCTCGCTGAAGAAGATGAATCTGGACTACGTGGACATCTTCTATTCGCACCGTTTCGATCCGAAGACTCCCCTGGAAGAAACCATCGGCGCTTTGGATACCCTGGTTCGCCAGGGCAAGGCCACCTACGTGGGCATCTCCTCGTACTCGGCAGAACGCACCGCCGAGGCTGCCGCAATCGCCAAGGACCTGGGAACCCCGCTGGTAATCCATCAGCCGTCGTACAACATCCTGAACCCCTGGGTAGAGCACGGCCTGCTGCAAACCCTGGAAAAGGAACGCATGGGCACCATTGCCTTCACCCCGCTGGCCCAGGGCCTGCTCACCGATAAGTACCTGGAAACCACTGATGTGGTTCGCCAGGGCGGACGCCGTTCGCTCGAAGCCCAGCTGACCGATCAGAACCTGGCCAAGGTCCGCAACCTGGACGAGGTTGCGCAGACGCGCGGGCAGTCGCTGGCGCAGATGGCCCTGGCCTGGTTGCTGCGCGATGGCGCGGCAACCTCGGTATTGATCGGCGCCTCGTCCACCAAGCAGCTCGACGAGAACTTGGGCGCGCTGGACAACCTTGAGTTCTCCGAGGCGGAATTGGCCCAGATTGCCAAGATCGCCCAGGGCGATGCCGGAATCGACTGGTGGCGTTCTTCCGCTATCGGCTAGTAATCCACTGATCACACAGGTAATACCTGTGTTCTTGAGCCGCGGTTTCCAAGACAAGTCTTGGAAACCGCGGCTTTTTCATTCGCTTCCGTCTGCAACTTCTGCTCAAGCCAAATACCTGCTGTTCCTTGGTGGCTGAATGTTGTTTCTGCGGATAAGCTCGGAGTAGACGCAATATGAAGTGAATTACATTCATTTATTGCGTGGAGTCCGCTAGCGTTAGATCCACACGGCTTACGCTGACCACTTTTGTGCATACGACAGGAGCATTGATGAGCGCCCCAACCTACAAGGTCTTGAACCCGGCAACCGGTGAAGTCGTCGAGGAATTCGCCGCGGCCACCGATGAGCAAGTCGAACAGGCGCTGGCTGCCGCGCAGAGCGCCTACGAATCATGGCAGGACGTTGACATCAACGAACGCGCCAAGATTGTTTCCAAGGTAGGCACGCTCTTCGCCGAGCGCGCAGCAGAACTCGGCAGGATCATGACCACCGAAATGGGCAAGCCATTGTCCGAGGCCGTGGGCGAAGCTGAATTCTGCCAGGAGATCTTCGAGTACTTCGCCACCGAGGGACCAGCCTTGGCAGCGGACCAGGAGATCAAGTCCTTCTCCGGCGGCAAGGCCGTCGTTCAGAAGCGCCCGGTTGGCCCGCTGCTGGGCATCATGCCGTGGAACTTCCCGCTGTACCAGGTAGCGCGCTTCGCGGCACCTAACCTGATGCTGGGCAACACCATCATCTTGAAGCATGCCGAGTCCTGCCCGCGTTCAGCACTGGCCATCCAGGAAATCATGGATGAGGCTGGCGTGCCGGCCGGCGTCTACAACAACCTCTTCGCCACCCACGACCAGATCTCCACCATCATCGCCGATTCCAGGATCCAGGGTGTTTCCTTGACCGGCTCGGAGCGCGCTGGCGCCATTATCGGCGAGCAGGCCGGCCGCAACCTGAAAAAGGCCGTACTGGAGCTGGGCGGGTCGGATCCATTTGTTGTCCTGGACTCCGATGACGTACCGGGCATCGTGGATACCGCTTGGGGCTACCGCATCGACAACACCGGCCAGGCCTGCAACTCGAACAAGCGCATGATCGTCATGGAAGACATCTATGACGAGTTCGTTTCCGAACTGACCAAGCGTGCCGAAGGCCTGCGGCCTGGCGACCCGATGGCGGAAGCCGAGGGCACCTTCGCTCCGTTGTCCTCCCGCAAGGCGGCAGAGTCCCTGCACGAGCAGGTCCAGGACGCCGTGGCCAAGGGCGCTACCCTGCACGCCGGCGGCGTGCTGCACGACGGCCCTTCGGCCTACTACTCCCCTGCGGTGCTCACCGGCATCACCAAGGAGATGCGTGCCTACTACGAGGAGCTCTTCGGCCCGGTAGCAGTGGTCTACAAGGTATCCAGCGACGAGGAAGCCACTGAGCTGGCCAACGACACCATTTACGGCTTGGGCGGTTCGGTGCACTCCACCGACGTCGAGCGTGCCTCCAGGGTGGCTCAGAAGCTGCAGTCCGGCATGACCAACGTGAATGCAGCCAGCGCAGAGGGTGCAGAAATGCCATTTGGCGGCGTGAAGCGTTCGGGCTTCGGCCGCGAGCTTGGCCCGCTGGGCATGGACGAATTCGTGAACAAGCGCCTGTTCTACGTAGGCGAATAATCTGGGTAGGCCCGCAACGGCTGCCTGAACTAAGAGATACATAAATTTAGGGGCGAACCAAAACGGTTCGCCCCTAAGTTTATTTTCTAGTGCTTCTTCTCCTAGGCGTTGGAAGAGACTTTCTCGCCTGATCCCACGCCAACTTCGTTCTGTTCGGAGACCGTCAGCGACGGCTTCTTCGCACGGAACCGACCCCTCCACAACGCTGAGAACCAGCGCTGAATCGTCAACCAGGTCGCGCTAGACACCAGCACAGCGTCTGCGGAAGCCATAATTCCTGAGAAGAAAGGCAGGCCCATAACAACTGCGATGCCGATATGCATCCCAAGAATAGTAATCAGCGCAATTCTCCGGCTGATCTTATGGAACAGCATGAATGGGAATGCAATTTGAGCAAGCACTGTCACATAGGTGATCAAGGCAACGATCCACGAATTCGTAGTGATCAAATCACTAAGCCAAGGGAAGACACCATACGCCTCGGAACTAACCGGGTAGTACATAGCTGTACCGTTTTGCCAAAGTGTGCCTTGAACCTTGTACAGACCAGCTTCAAGATAGACAATACAAAGTTGGGCTACGACCAGGCATAACGCAAGGTTGTGCAGCACCGTAACGGCTTCGAATTCTTTCTTCGTTTTCCTCGCGCGTTTACGTAGCCAAGAATCGACAGACCAGTGCTTGGACAAGTCAGCAAAAATCAGATAGATCAGCATGATACGGATGAAATAATTTCCGCCATCCGAAACCGGCGTATTCTGTGCGTTAATCGCCGTATAAAAAATGAAGAAGAGCGGCGTGACGAATCTAGTTTGCCAACCAACTACAAATGCGATTGCCAACACGATGGCCATCACGTACCAAAAGACGAAGAACCCGAGTCCCGCGTCACGCAGAATATCCAAAGGCCACTGGTACCCAAGTACAGAACGGTAGGGTTCAAGGTACTCGGAACCAGGTCCCCAGATCTTAGCTGCGACTGGTATGTTGGCAATTAACCAACCCAGAATGAAGAGTCCCGACGACATGCGCATGACTGCAAGACCGTATGGTGCATGCCGGTTTTCGGTAAACCACCCGTAGACCCAGTTCAGTGCTTTGGGGACGAAATCGCGATTCTTAGAAATCCATTGGCTGATCGAAGGAGCACTGCTTGTTTCACGTTTCAGCTCCATACCGACACCGCCGCTTGACTAAATTCCTTGGTATCTCGCCATCCGATGTAGGTTTCGCGAGGTTTTGTTGTTGCGTTCTCATCGCTCCGCTGAGCAAACGGAACAATTGGTTCACGTCGGAGCTTAATTTCCACCATTGATGCTCCGCCCCACTGTTCTATTGCGTAGAGTGACGCGAATCCGACGGCCGTATCTTCCATACGTTTATAGGCTCGAAGATTGCTCAATTCTGTTGCAGAATACTTCTCGCGGGCCTCCGCTGAGTTGAGTTCCACACCAAAAACGGGCGTTCCCTGAATAAAGGGTCTAGAGATTTCCGCTCGAGAATCCGCAGTCAAATCCGAAGCCGCACTCCATAGCCGTCCGTGAATAGATTTGGATTGTTTTGTCTCACGATTGGCAAACATGTTGCCGGCACGACTTTCCATTTCTTCGGCTGTAACGTCGCGCCACTCTGAGAATTTCGCACCGTGTTGGCTACCCTTGGCACAAATTTCCGCGCTAGAAAGACATACACGCATTGTGAAATATTCATCTTGCGAATAGGGCCCAGGAGCAAAAAGGCTCCAGCCTTGATCTAACGGCCCTAGAAAATACTTGTTCAATTCGGGCTGTAATGATGACTTGATGGGTGTTGAAGGACCCGTGAACGCCAATGTGGCTCCGATATGCCCTAACGCGGCTACACCCGCAATTAAAAGCACCAACACTGTAAACAGCTTGGGCTTAGTTTTCTGTTGCCTCATCAGGCTATTGTCTCCAAATTCTTCGACACCCGTGAATTGTTGCAAAGACTACTTGAAAGCGAAATGGGAGGGGCATCGTTTAGATGCCCCTCCTATTTCAAATTACTGCAGTTCGACTATGCTGAACGCTTTCGCGCGAAGACAGCCACACCAGCTCCGAGCAGTACAAGTGCTAGTGCACCTGCACTGATCCAGAGGGCTCCGTTAGAACCGGTATCCGCAAGGCGATCCTTCTTGGAGTCATCCTTCTTGGATCCCTTAGAGTCATCCGACTTAGAGTCCGAGTTATCCGAGGTGTTTGCATCCGTGTTGGCACCGGCGTTCGCATCAGCGTTATCCGCAGTGTTCGCATCGGTGTTCGCATCGGTGTTCTCATCAGCGTTATCCGCAGTGTTCGCATCGGTGTTCGCATCAGCGTTATCCGCAGTGTTCGCATCGGTGTTCGCATCAGCGTTATCCGCAGTGTTCGCATCGGTGTTCGCATCAGCGTTATCCGCAGTGTTCGCATCACGT
>NZ_JBHXVN010000007.1:109543-110955 GCF_042672105.1 Glutamicibacter sp. NPDC127525
TGTGTTCGCATCGGTGTTCGCATCGGTGTTCGCATCGGTATTCGCATCAGCGTTATCCGCAGTGTTCGCATCAGCGTTATCCGCAGTGTTCGCATCGGTGTTCGCATCAGCGTTATCCGCAGTGTTCGCATCGGTGTTCGCATCGGTGTTCGCATCGGTGTTCGCATCGGTGTTCGCATCGGTATTCGCATCAGCGTTATCCGCAGTGTTCGCATCAGCGTTATCCGCAGTGTTCGCATCAGCGTTATCCGCAGTGTTCGCATCGGTGTTCGCATCAGCGTTATCCGCAGTGTTGTCGGCCGTGTTCACGTCAGTCGAATCGTCAGCCACAACGGTGAAGGTCGTGAACCCGTATGCGTCGCTTTCAACATCAGTTGCAACGATCAAGTAGCTACCAAGTGCCAAATCAGTCGAGTCGACCTCGAAGCTAATGTCGCCCTTGTCGTCAGCGGTAACGGTTTCAGGCATGGCAGCAGCAGCGATCTTGGCTACGTCCGAGCTGGTGTCGCCCAGCTGGCTCTGCTCGATCTTGACTTCGCCATTTGCGGTGAACTCTTTACCCGTTACGATTCCCGATTCACCCTTGACCAAACGATTAGGGGTGATATCGATGTGAACTTCGTTCTCAGCGGCATCGTCCGGAGTTACCTGGAAGTACTCAGTGTAAGTCTTTCCGGTTTCTTCGTCCGTCACTTCAACGGTGTAGATACCCTCAGGCAAGCCATCGGTATCGTACTTGTACTCGAATCGACCATCTTCATCAACGATGACTTCGCCCTCATGTACTGGGGTTTCTTCACCATTTGAGTTTCGGATGATTACCTTGACGTTGCCTTCCGGAGTGAACTTGTCACCAATCACGGTAACTTCGTCGCCTTCCGTAACGGAATCAGGCACAACGCTGACGATCGGGTGCTCAGTGTTGTCCGCAGTGTTGTCGCCAGTGTTCTCAGCCGAGTTATCCGCCGTGTTGGCATCGGTGTTCGCATCGGTGTTCGCATCAGCGTTATCCGCAGTGTTCACATCGGTGTTCGCATCGGTGTTCGCATCAGCGTTATCCGCAGTGTTCACATCGGTGTTCGCATCGGTGTTCGCATCGGTGTTCGCGTCAGTATTCGCATCCGTGTTGGCATCGGTGTTCGCATCAGCGTTATCCGCAGTGTTCACATCGGTGTTCGCATCGGTGTTCGCGTCAGTATTCGCATCCGTGTTGGCATCGGTGTTCGCATCAGCATTATCCGCAGTGTTCACATCCGTGTTCTCCGCAGTGTTCACATCCGTGTTCTCCGCAGTGTTCACATCCGTGTTCTCCGCAGTGTTCGCATCAGCATTATCCGCAGTGTTCACATCCGTGTTCTCCGCAGTGTTCACATCCGTGTTCTCCGCAGTGTTCACATCCGTGTTCTCCGCAG
>NZ_JBHXVN010000007.1:111051-188947 GCF_042672105.1 Glutamicibacter sp. NPDC127525
TAACATCCGTGTTCTCCGCAGTGTTCACATCCGTGTTCTCCGCAGTGTTCACATCCGTGTTCTCCGCAGTGTTCACATCCGTGTTCTCCGCAGTGTTCACATCCGTGTTCTCCGCAGTGTTATCCGCAGTATTCACGTCAGTGTTCTCAACAACCACGAAGTTCACGACATCGGTTGACGCGTTTTCGTCCGTTGCGGTAGCTGTGTGGTCACCGCCTGGGACGTTAGGGAACGTAACACTCCAAGTACCGTCCTCGAGAACAGTGGTCAGTTGATCAGGCTGCCCCGGAATGGCTACGGTTACATCAGCACCAGGTTCACCGGTACCGGTCACGACCACGTCACCAGCAGGAACTTCCTGGCCCTCAGCCGGCGTCAGGATATCGACCGCCGCGGCAACAGGAGCCTCGTCCAGTGCCTTAATGGTCGAAGAACCGAGGTCAACGCCGAGGTTTGCAGTACCAGGCAACACATCGAGCGCCAGTGCGCGAACAGTGAAGCTGTCTGCGCCCAGATCGCCCTCGGTTGGCTGTTCATTGATGGTAATACCTACTAGCTGAGACAGCACCGGAGCCAGTGCATCATCCAACAGTGGGCTAATTACCGAGCCAAGCGTGGTGGTAAGCGTCGGACCGACCTGAGCGATCACTTCGTCAGTTACCGGCTCCAGTGCGCCACCAATGCTGGTAACCAAACCGTTAAGACCGTCAAGGATTGGCTGTAGAGCAGCACCCAAGTTAAGTCCTGCTACGGTGAGGTTCGAAGCGTCCACAACAGGCTGTGTGTGACCTTCCTGGCCTAGGAACCCACCGAGAGTGCCATTAATGGTCACCGGTGCATTCACCAGTGGCGGTACCAGTGGAAGGCCCGAATCAACGGCTACTTGAATGTCAACATTGAGCTCTAGGCTGTAGAGTCCCTCAGTTACCAAAGCAACCGTCTTGCTGACGAGCGAGTTTGGTCCGGCACCAATCAATGCATCAGAAACGCCATCCACGATTGAAGTGACGACATCGCCGGACAACACTGAGGTGTTGGCAGGCAACGAGTTCAGATCCGTAGCACCAGTCGAATCCATAATCAGCTGAGCAAGATCAACATGAATGGTTCCATCGGTCAGGTTGACCGATACGCTGCCGTCGGAATTTTCCAGCGGGGTAGCCAAGAGCTCAGTGCGAACGCTCGTGAGCAGAGGCTCGGTGTCAAGCGAAAGGTCGTTCAGAGTACCGTTAACCAGGGGAATTGCATCGAGGGTATCAACCAGTCCGGAAACCAAAGTCTCGACCGCGCCGCCAGTTGCAAGCAAACCAGAAACAGGTTCGATCAACGTCTCAAGAGCAGTATTAACTTCCGTAGCCAGTCCGCCTACGAGAGGGCTGCTGATATCGGCTTGAAGATCGGCAACTGCGTATTCGGAAGTGACGACGCCAGCGTCTTCGGAAGCCGACGAGCCAAGTGCACCGATAGTGATCGATGCTTCATCCAACACCGTATTCACGAGTTCTGGCGTCAGAACCTGCGACAGCAGATCAGTCAAGTTGATCTTGGACGGGTCAGTACCGTTACCTGGATCGGCGTCAACGTTCAGTGCGCCATTCTCACCGAGGATGCCGGCCGAAGCGGTGGAAGTAGTTTCGGACTCCGAAATTGCGTAACTGGACAACGCCCCGAGGTTACCCAAGTGAAGTAATCCGGCTTCAGCTTCGGATCCCTTAATAAGGGGGAGGCTCAACGAACCCAAGTTGAGGTTGAGCGCATCGAGCACCGCAACATCAAGGTCGTTGCCGTTTGAGCCGACATTATCTGGGAATTCGGAGTCCGCCTTGGCGCTTCCGACTACATCGAGGCCCAAGCCTTCAACGAAGATGCCATGACCGTGCGCGGCAGAGACTGCGTCCGTCTCCACCGTGTCTGCAATTGCTGGAGGAGCGCAGAGCAGTGAGCCGAACACAACTGCTGCAGTAGTGCCCAGGGCGACAGTGCCCGCCCCCTTCTTTCGACTTAGTGCGGGGGTTTTTTGATTCATCACAGTAATCTGTCCCGTTACCTTCCGATGATTGTGACCTTCTCAAGTGCTTCAGCTAACGGCCACCGGATACTAAGACTGGTGACCACCGTTATCCGGTGCCGAGCGCGAAGAACGCACGGGTGCACGATCTCCATGTTTGACTCTACGGTTGATGAACCTCGGCTCACAGGTTTCTTTCAGTCATTTCTTTGCATACTCAGGTCAAATTTCTTAGCCACGCGGTCAGAATCGATGGCCAGCAGGTAATACTGAGCAGTAATTTAACTTCTTGCCATTAGAGAAAATAACGCACTTACAACAGTTGACCTGAAAATTTACCCAAACAGTGATGTAACAATATGACAACAACCCCGCAATGCTATCTGTCAAGCCAAGGGATTTGACTAGTTGGCCATAGACTGTGAATCACCTGCTAGCTATCCCCAACTCAGGATGCATTGAGAAGGATTGGCCAGGACAACACCAGTTCGTAGTGATGGAGGATTCTTGTATGTCGCATATCCGTATTCATCTGGCTGATAGTGACCATTTCTCACGGGCCGGGATTGCTGGCGTCTTAGCCGAGGCCAGCGACATGGTGATCGAGCATGTTTCGGATTGCATGTCCGAGGCCGTTCAAGCTGCAACCGAGTTGGAACCGGACCTCGTCATCCTGGAATCGTCGCTGAACGGGACGGATCTGTTCTCCTCGATCCGGGAAATCTCCGAGAGTGCACCGAATACCAAGATCGTGGTGTTGGCTACCCGATACCAGCGGGACGATATCGCCAAGGCCTACGATGCTGGCAGCTCGGGACTGATCTCGAAAAGCTCCATCAGCTCGGAACTGCCCAGCGCATTGCGCATGCTCGCTGCAGGCTACCAACTTTTTGCCCAGCCGTCGGACGGTTGGGAATCGACCGCGAAAATCGTGCGCCGCTCAGGCCAGCAATCCGTCGTGCGCAAGCTCAGCGAACGCGATCGCAGCCTGGTGCGCCTGGTAGCGGCCGGGCTCACCAATTCGCAGATCGCCCGCATCGCGCACATCTCCGAGGGCTCGGTGAAGCTCCACTTGGCGCGCATCATGGAGGAACTGAGCGTCACCAATCGTGTGCAGCTGGCAGTAGTGGTTACAGAATCCGGATTGGTTTCGTCTGCGGATCTGCAGATCGCCTGAAACAGAATCGAATCTGGTCAGTACACCGTACGAAGCTGGCTGGCAGGGATCCACATTTCTTCGCCGTCGCGGTCAATCTGCCGCCACGCGCCCTGGCGCGCGACGATGACCACTGCCGTATCGGCCGGAAGAATGCGCACTAGCGAGTAATGGTCGCCAGGACCGCGTCTCGCGTTCAGTCCGATGGTGGTCAGTGCCCGCTGGTTGGGAACGGCGATCAGCCCGCCCTTGGCTGGACGGGAGGGAATCTCCTGCAAGTACATGCTGGGAACCCAGCCCAGCAATTTGCCGCACTGCACCTGGGACCACAACCCCTGCTGGAGCATCGAGCGGACCTTGGACCCCTGGTCAATGACCTTGAGCACCGGATACCCAGTGCCGCTGCCCTTGCGCAGATTCAACGTTGCCGTCGTCGCATGGGTGGCTTCGATCAATGAATAGCGTGAAAGAACTGGCTCGGCCAGCTCGTCATCGTCTTCGGCAACTACCGGCTCGTCAAAGACCGCCGGGATCGCTTCAAGATAGATATTCGGCAGCCAACCGTAGATCTGGTGCACGAGAACATGCGCCCACGAGCCGTTGACCTCAATCAGGACCAGCTCTGTGCCGTGCTCCAAATGGCTCTGCACTACGTAGTGGCGGCCGGCGCCCTTGCGCAGCTTGAGCGAGGCAGTCGTCCGGTGGGTATTGGCAATGGACGACGTCCGAGCCGACTGATGTGGATAGCCCACCTGGTTCACAACCACCTCAAATGAAAAAACTTAGGGAAGCAACCACCGGTTGCTTCCCTAAGTTTATTCCATTTTTAGAAGATGCGTGCTTCGCCGCCTCCTAGGATGCGGAAGAACGCGAGCCGAGCTCTGCATCCAGTCGCAGCAGGCCGCTTCCATCGTTGCCGATCATTCTGACCCGATCCAGGATTTCACCAACGGTGGCTTCCTCTTCAACCTGCTCATCGATGAACCAGTGCAGCAGCGGCAGGGAGTCGATGTCGCCCTCGGTCTGTGCCAAACGGTACAGCTCGCGAATCGCTCCGGAGACCTTCTGCTCGTGAGCCAAGGAAGCCGCGAAGGCATCTGCAACGCTGTTCACATTCACAGTCGGGGCAGGCTGCTCGCCAATCTTCGGGTGGGCCGAGCGGTCGGTCATGTGGGTCATGAACTTTTCCGCGTGCACGATTTCCTCGCCGGCCTGGGCACGGAACCAGCCAGCAATGCCGGGAAGGCTCAATACGTCCAT
This sequence comes from Glutamicibacter sp. NPDC127525, assembly GCF_042672105.1. NCBI lineage: Bacteria > Bacillati > Actinomycetota > Actinomycetes > Micrococcales > Micrococcaceae > Glutamicibacter > Glutamicibacter sp. NPDC127525. The sequence continues at coordinate 115,476 of NZ_JBHXVN010000007.1, forward strand.
TTCAACTGCCAGCTGACGGTAAACCGTTGCTGCGGTTAGTTCGAGAGTTACCTGGGTGCTGAAGGCTTCTGCCAGTTTTCCTGTAAGTTCCATGTCATCAGACTAAACCTGTTTTGCCATCTTGTCACCGAAGTTCGGACTCACTTAGTCAAACCTGAATTAGGGAATCATCCCAAGTTGGGATCGAGTTAATGTAGCCGATACTAACCTAACTTTGGCATGCCGGTACGATGCTAACCTACTTGCCCAGTCCTGCTCTGCGCAGCGCCTCGGCCATCGCGGTGTTGCCCGGTGCAGCCGGTTTGCCCTGCGCGGGCTCGGCTTTGCGGTTCTGCCCAGTGCGGCTCTGCCCAGTGCGGTTCTGGCCCGGGCGCGCCGAACGGCCAGCTCCCGGTCCCTTGCGTTCGCCTGGCCCGGAGTTCCTGGCCTCCGCGCCAGCAGCAGGCAGTTCGTCATCCAGTCGCAGAGTCAGCGAAATGCGCTTGCGCACGGTATCCACTTCCAGCACCTTGACCTTGACAATCTGGCCGGAGCTGACGACTTCGCGAGGGTCCGAAATGAACTTGCTGCTCATGGCCGAGACGTGGATCAGGCCGTCCTGGTGGACGCCCAGGTCCACGAACGCACCGAAGGCGGCAACATTGGAGACGGTGCCTTCCATGATCATCCCCGGCTTGACGTCCTTGATGGTCTCAACGCCTTCCTTGAGCGTGGCCGTCACGAACTCGCCACGGGGGTCGCGGGCAGGACGGCGCAACTCGGCAATCACGTCACGAATGGTTGGCTCGCCAAACTGGTCCGTGGCGAAGTCCTGCGGGTTCAGCTCTTCAAGCCGGCGGCCCTGCGCCTCGGCGCTGCTCTGCAGGGTCTTGGCCAGGACATAAGCTTCGGGGTGCACCGAGGAAGCATCGAGTTTCTCCTTGCCACCGGTAATGCGCAAGAAGCCCGCGCACTGTTCAAAGGCCTTGGGTCCCAGACGCGGTACCTTCAGCAGATCCTTGCGGGTAGCGAAAGGGCCGTTGGCGTTACGGTGATCCACGATATTGCGGCTCAGCAGCGGCCCCACGCCGGCTACCCGGGCCAGCAAGGCAGGGGATGCGGTATTCACATCGACGCCTACGGCATTCACGCAGTCCTCGACCACCGCATCCAGCGCGCGGTCCAGCTTCGAGGCAGTGACATCGTGCTGGTATTGGCCCACGCCGATGGACTTCGGATCGATCTTCACCAGCTCGGCCAGCGGGTCCTGCAAGCGGCGGGCGATCGATACCGCGCCGCGCAGCGACACATCCATATCCGGCAATTCCTGGCTTGCCAGCTCGGAGGCCGAGTAGACCGAAGCGCCGGCTTCCGAGACGATGACCTTGCTGACGCCCTCGCCGCCAAGCACCTTGATGACCTCGGCAGCTAGTCGGTCTGTTTCGCGCCCCGCTGTGCCATTGCCTACCGCAATCAGCGTGGTGCCGTGCTTCTGGGCTAGCTTGGCCAGTACCGCGATGGATTCATTCCATTTATTGGCTGGCGCATGGGGATAGATCGTTGCCGTTTCCACCGATTGGCCGGTCAGGTCCACCACTGCAACCTTCACACCGGTGCGCAGGCCCGGGTCCAAGCCCAGCACGGCCTTGTTGCCGGCCGGCGCCGCCAGCAGCACATCGCGCAAGTTCGCCGCGAAAATCTTCACCGATTCATCTTCAGCGGCTTCGAACAGGCGTGAGCGCAGGTCGGATTCAAAGCGGGTCAGCAGGCGGGCTTTCCACGCCAAACGCACGGTCTGCGCAATCCATTTGGCAGCAGGCGCACCGGTGGGAACGTTCAGCCCCAGGGAGGAGGCGATAGCGTTCTCGTAGGCGCTGCGCGCTTCGTCCAAGGCACGCTCGTCGCGTGGATCAGCTTCAGCGAGCTGCAGATTCAGCACGCCTTCGCGTTCACCGCGCAACAGTGCCAGGACCCGGTGCGATGGCAAGCGATCAAGTGGTGCCACATAGTCCAGATAATCGGAGTACTTTCCCTGGCCCTCTGCGGTGGCGCCCGAGGCGACGCTGGCACCGATCTTGCCGGTGTTCCACAGGCGTTCGCGCAGTTCACCGGCGAGAACGACATCCTGGGATACGCGCTCGGTCAGGATGGAACGCGCGCCGGAAAGCGCATCTGCGTCGGTGGCAAATCCTGCATCCGGGTTCAGGTAGTCGGCAGCTGCCTGCACCGGATCCGTCATTGGGTCCGCGAGCAGCAGATCGGCCAAGGGTTCCAGGCCAGCCTCGCGGGCAATCTGGGCCTTGGTGCGGCGCTTGGATTTGAATGGCAAGTACAGGTCTTCGAGTTCCGCCTTGGTGCTAGCGGCGCGAATCGCTTCGGCAAGCTGGTCGGTCAGCTTGCCGGCTTCGGCGATGGCTTCCAGTACAGCTGCGCGGCGGTCTTCCAATTCACGCAGGTAGCGCAACCGTTCTTCGAGCAGGCGCAGCTGGCTGTCGCTGAGCATGCCGGTAACCTCTTTGCGGTAACGGGCAATAAAGGGAACGGTGGATCCGGAGTCCAGGAGCTCGATCGCTGCCTTGATCTGCCAGGGGGCTACCGCGGATTCCTCGGAGAGTTCCCGGGCCAGTTGGGCAATGATTTGCTGCCCCGTTGCGCTGTCATTTGCGGTGTTCTTCTGCTCGCTAGTCACCGATCCATTGTGCATCATGCCATCCGATCTTCAGATGATCGACTCGGTTGGCATTCAGCAGAAACTCAATCTCCATGGCTATGATTTATTGTTATGGGGATTGAGAAAGTTCGAAAGGCAACAGCACTCGTTGCGATTTCGTGTATGGCGCTATTGAGCACCGGATGCGCATTTGTTGAAGACACCGCGGCCGACGCGGCTGACCAGCTGACCGATGCAGCGTCCAAGGAAATCGTGCGCCAGGCCTGCGCACCGGTCCAGGACGGCACCATTGACGCTAGCGAACTTCGTGTCCTCTCGTCCATTGTGAAGTCGGTCCAGGGCGGTGGCCTGCCGCAAGACTTGGTCGATGTGCTCCAGGAGCTCGCAAATTCAGGAGACCAAGCACCCGAAGCGCTGCAGCAGCGCCTGATCGGGATTTGCGACGAGGCTACGGTTTAGCAGCTTCAGCGGCACTAGCCACCTGCTGATCTAGAATTTTCCCATGGTCGAAATTCCAAGAAGCGGCAAAGTACGTCTCGATGCGTGGCTGTGGTCAGTACGCATCTACAAGACCCGTTCGTCCGCGACCACTGCTTGCCGTGCCGGACATGTTCGCTTGAACGGCGATCCGGTGAAGGCTTCGCAAACCGTTGTCTCCGGTGATCGCATCCGTGTGCGCAAAGACGGTTTCGACCGCGAGCTGGAAGTCAGCGGGCTGATCTCCAAGCGCGTCGGCGCGCCAGTTGCCGCAAAATGCTACATCGACCACACCCCGCCGCGCGAACGCCTGGTCATTCCCCAGGTACCGATCCGCGAACGCGGCGCCGGCCGGCCCACCAAGAAGGACCGCCGCGAAATGGATCGCTTGCGGGATTCCTGGCAGGCCCCGGATCCAGGTCCTGATCTGTCCTAGGACAGCACGATCGCCGGAACGTCCGACTGGAATTCGAAGATCTGCGCGTAGAAGGCCAATGAGCTTTCCAACGCCTTGATGATGTTCTCCGACTTCCTGAACCCGTGCTGTTCTCCTTCGAAGAGAATGTAGGCATGGGCAATGCCGCGTTCGGCCAGCGCGTCCGCCACGATCTGGGACTGCGCCGGCGGCACCACCTTGTCTTCATCCCCCTGCAACAGCAATACGGGGCAGGAAATCTTCGCCACGTGATTGATTGGCGCGCGCTTCTCGTACAGATCGGCAGCTTCCGGGTACGGTCCGACCAACGTGAACATGTACTGCGATTCGAAGTCGTGGGTGTCCTGCACCAGGCCCACCAGATCCGAAACACCGTAGCGGCTGATGCCCGCGGTGAAGGCATTGGAGAAGGTCAGCGCGCACAGCACGGTCCACCCGCCGGCGCTGCCGCCTTCGATGCCGATGCGTGCGGGGTCGGCAATGCCCTGCGCTACCAGCGCGTTGACCACCGCGACGGTATCGGCAACATCGACTACGCCCCAGGCCCCGCGCAGGCGGTTGCGGTACTCGCGGCCATAGCCGGTGGAGCCGCCGTAGTTCACGTCGACTACCCCGATCCCGCGCGAGGTGTAATAGGCAACCGTGGCACTGAGCGTCGGGGAAGCCTGGCTGGTCGGGCCTCCGTGCACGAAGGTGACGAGGGGCGGCAGTTCGCCCTCCATCCCTGCGTAGCCTTCCTGGGAAGGCCGGTAGAGCAACGCGTGGACGGACTGGCCGGCGAGGTTCTTGCACTCGAACTCTTCAACCTCCGGAAGCACCGCTGGATCCGGCAGCTGCGCAATCCCACGGGTCACCGGGTGGTGTTCCAAGGTGCCGAGGTTGATCAAGGTAATTTCTTCGCCCTGGGTCATCGAGGACGTGCCGGCGAGCAGCCACCCGTCACGCAGCGCGAACGGGCGGATGCCGGTGAATGGCAGCGCGAGTTCTTCCAATCCCCCGGTGTCCGCGTGCAGGCGTGCCAGCTTGGTGGTGCCGGTGCCGTAGGAGCACAGCAGGGTGCGGGCGCTTTCTGCCAGGTACCATCGTGTGCCCACCTGCCAGAGCGGGCCGGCGAATTCTGCGGCACGGTCAACCAGCCGGGTGGTGCGTGCCGAGCTGTCCTGGTAGAGGTAGGGGTTCCACCAGCCGCTGGCATCGGAGATGAAAGCCAACTGGTCATCATCGAGCCATTCCGGTTGCATGACCGAGACTTCTGCTCCACCGGCGATGACGGTGTCCTCCAGTACGCCGTCTTCGGTGAAGTCAGCCAGGTGCAGCTCGGTGGAGTCCCACGGCATATTCGGATGTTCCCAGCTGATCCAGGACAGCCGGGTTCCCGCGGGGTTCTGCCGTGGCGCTGCAACGAATCGCGCTGGGGCGCTGAGGATGCGGATCTTGCCCGGGTCCTCGGCTGCGCTGCCGTCCAGGGGAATTTGCACGATGTGGCGTACTGGTTCTGCCCGCAGGTCTTCCATGATGGCCAGGATGCTGCCTTCTGGACCAGGGGTGAATTCGGCGAAGCGCAGCTGCGGGTCTGCGTCGATTCCGCTGGCGGGGGTCAGGGCCGCGGCATCGTGCTCCCCTACGGTTTGCCGGTAAACCCGCTGGTCAGCGAAGTTCGCAAAAACAATTGCCGAGGTGCCGCCCTCGATGAGCATCCAGCTGGAGCCACCGTATTCGTGGACCCGGGAGCGCACGTTGAATGGTGCCTGGATGAGCTCTGCACCGGCAGTGCCGTCGGTGCCGTACTCCATCAGCGTGATGCGCCCGCCTTCGGCAGGACGGCCTTCCTGGACAATGAGCTTGTCCGAGAAGAAGCAGGCTCCGCCCAGCGGCTTGGTTCCGGCAGCGACGTCATGCGCGGAAATCGATGATGGCCATGATCCAAAGGGTAAGTGCGTAGGCATATTCTTGATCCTAGCGATCTTTATGACTCATAACGACCCTCGACAAGCATCAATCCGATGCGCTTGGATTGATCCATGACTAGATACGCCGTATTCCTGCGTGGGGTGAATGTCGGTGGGGTCAAGGTCCTGATGAAGGACCTGGCCCAGCTGCTTCTCGCTGCAGGTTTCACCGACGTGAAAACCCTTTTGGCCAGCGGCAATGCGGTGCTCAGCGCATCCAGTTCTGATCCGTTGGAAGTCCAGGAGCACTGCAATGCAGTTCTGGCCGGGCACTACCAGCGGCCGATTCCCACGCTTGTCTGCACCGTCGCGGAAATCCAGCAGCTGTCCCAGCCCTTCCCGCTGCCCTTGCCTGATCCGGCCAGCGAACACCATCGCTACTTCACGCTCTGCGAATCGGCTGAGGATGCCCAAGCGGTGGGCGCCGCTATCCAGGGACTCGCTGAGCCAGGAGCCTACCTGGTCCAGGGCCGTGCCGTAGCGTGGATTGTCCGCAAGGGCGAAAGCACCGCGAATCCCATCGGGAAGCTCATGGCCGCACAGGCAAAGCAACGCATTGTGACGACCCGTAACCACAACACCTTGGTCAAGCTCGCCAAGATTCTTGGCTGAGATCGCCGGTGAGCAATAATTGAGCCTTGACCCACTGATTGACCTGCAAAAGGCCCGGAATGTACATCCTGATCGAGCTCATTGGCATTTTCTTCTTCGCCGTCGCGGGTTCATTGATGGCCGCGCGCCGTGGCTTCGATCTGCTCGGTTCGGCCTTCCTCGGCGGGGTCTGCGGTCTGGGCGGCGGAGTGGTGCGGGATTTGATTCTCAATCAGTCCCCGGCGACTTTCGCGCATCCGGTCTACTTTGTGCCTCCGGTGCTCGCGGCGCTGTGCGTCTACGCGTTTACCCCCGCGGTGCAGAAGCTGCACCGCCTGGTCCAGCTATTCGACGCGGCAGGCCTGGGCCTGTTCTGCGTCACCGGTACGCTCAAGGCCCTGGAACACGACTTCAATCCGGTCACCGCGGTCCTGCTTGGTGTCATCACCAGCGTAGGCGGCGGCTTGATGCGCGATGTCATTTCCAACGTCACCCCTGATTTGTTCAACCCGCGCGATATCTACGCGTTGGCCGCCATGGTGGGTGCCGCGCTCACCGCCGTGGCCTGGCATCTGGGGCTGATGAACGTTCCGGTGGGCGCCGGCATTGCCGCCTTGGCTTTTGCCATCCGCGTGGCTTCCATCCGCTTCGGCTGGTCGGTCCCGTTGGCCGCGGGCCATTGGCATCGCTCCCGCCCCACGCCACCGTCCAGCGAGGGTCCGCAGCGCCACTTCTAGTCGATGCGCTCGAGCTTGCCCAGGTCCTCGGTGCCTGGAGAATCATCTTCGATGGTGCGCGGCGGGTTGATGATGATCGCGCCGACCAGCATCACGATGACGCAGCCGCCGAGCATCGAAAAGGCCGCACCCCATGAATCGGTGGCTTTCTGCACCACGCCGAAGAGCATGGGAACCACCGCGGCACCGGCATAGCCAAGGCCCTGGGCGAAGCCCGAGAGCACGCCTGAACCGTAGGTTGTGCGCGAGCGCAGGTTCATCATCAGCAGCGCAATGGCGAAGGTGCCCTGCCCGAGTCCGGCCAGGCAGATCCACAACGCAGTGTTCTGCGTTGGCGACAGGTAGATGCCGAGGTGCCCGGCAATCCAGCACGAGGTGAAGACCAGGACTGCAATGATCGGGTGCTTCAGCCGAGGCACCCAGAGCGGAACCAGCAGGCTGACCGGCAGGCCGAGGATCGCGAAGAGCGCCAGCATGTTGCCAGCTGCCATTTCGTCGAGGCCGCGGTTCTGCAGGTAGGGCGGAAGCCAGGTGAAGTAGACGTAGGTCTGCGCCGAGTTGCCGGCCAGGAAAATTGCCAGGCCCCAAGCCACCTTGGACTTCCAGGGGTTGATCTTGGCGATAGGCTGCGGATGCCCACTGGCGTGGACGGGATTATCCGGGCGCTGTGTCCCGCGGTCGGCAACCAGCTGCACCAGCCATGGCACCAGCACGATGCCCGACAGGGCGGCCCAGGAACCAATGGAGATCTTCCAGTCGCTGAGATTGGCCAGTGGAACAGAGAACTGAGGGGCCATCCAGGTGCCGATGGCCAGCATCGTGACGTAGCCGCTGGTGACCATGCCGATACGGTCCGGGAAGTACTTCTTGACCAACGGCGGCAGCACCACATTGCCCATGCCGTAGCCAGCCAAGGTGATGATGGACAGGGCGAGGAAGGAATAGACCTCGGGCATGAAGATCCGCGCGACCTGGCCGATGACAGCTAGGCCCAGCGAGATCATCAGGGTTTTTTCCAGGCCGAAAGCCTTGATCAACCGCGGAGTGAGCAGGCCGAAGACTGCGAAAGCAATGGGCGCGAGCATCGCCAGCAGGCCGGTGGTGAACTCGGTGAACGCGATATCCGCTTCAATGCGGGAGAGCAACGGGGAAACTGACACCACTGCGGCGCGCAGGGACAGTGCCAGCAGCAGGATGCCAAGCAGCGCTCCAACTCGTCCTCTGATTGGAGAAGCAACGCTCTTGTTCTTCATTGATTTCTACCTGCTCGCTATTCGTTGAGGTTTCCCAACTTTTTTATTCTCGAGACCAACTCTAGTAAGCGATTGAGCTCGCCATCAAAATTGCGTTCGTACCAAGTCCCGGGCAGGGCCAGGTTCGCGTAGAGCCCCTCGCCGGCGAGCATCACCAGATGCGCGATGTCCTTGCTGCCGACTTCATCCAGAATGCACCGGTACCAGCGCTCATTGGTGCTCTCGATTTTTTCCGTCGCGGCTTTGACCCCGGCCTGGGCCAGGCGTTGCAGGGCCACCAGGTGCCGATCCAATTCGGTATCGACTTCCGCGCTGGTGCGCACGTAATAAACGGACGCCCCTTCCGCCGAGGTGCGCATCCCCTCGACATCACGGGCAACATGTTCCTCCGCGGCCTCGATGACCGCGTCCGCCAGCGCATCCTTGGAGGCGAAGTGGTAGAGCAGCCCGCCCTTGGAGACCCCGGCGCGTGCGGCCGTGGCATCCAGCGTGGCTGCCCGCTCCCCCTCTTCGCACAAGAGCGCGATATAGGCGTCAAGCACTTTGCCGCGGGCAGCAGGTGGGCGAGCCATAGTTCTCCGTTCCAAGGTGTAGTTCGTGATCGATCTGACTTTACCAACAATTGTAACTATACCGTCTAGACGGTACAGTTAACAATTGCGGGCAAATCTCCGCGCATTCCACTACCTATCCAAGGGCGAACGTCATGACCTCGAATATCTCCGAACGCGTTACAGTGCTCAGCAAGCCGCGCCGTTGGGCGGCACTGGTGGTCCTGCTGTTCCCTGTCCTGCTCATTTCCGTCGACAACACCGTGCTCTCCTTCGCGGTCCCGGCAATCACCGGAGCCCTGTCTCCCTCGGGGAACCAGCTGCTGTGGATTATCGATATCTACCCGCTGATCCTGGCCGGCCTGCTGGTCCCCATGGGATCACTGGGCGACCGCGTCGGCCGGCGCAAGCTGCTGCTGATCGGCGCGACCGGCTTCGCACTGGTTTCCGCCCTCGCCGCCTTCGCCACGGATGCCACCCAGCTGGTGGCAGCCCGTGCCCTGCTTGGCGTCTTCGGCGCAATGCTCATGCCGGCCACGTTGTCCTTGATCCGCAACATCTTCCCGGATGATACCGAACGCCGAACCGCCATTGCGGTGTGGGCGGCGGCCTTCTCCGGCGGTGCTGTGCTTGGCCCCGTTGTCGGCGGCGTGCTGCTCGAGCACTTCTGGTGGGGCTCGGTCTTCCTGATGGCCGTGCCAATGCTCCTGCCCCTGCTGATCGGCGGCATGATCCTTGTCCCCGAATCCAAGGACCCGAACCCGGGCCGCGTGGATCCGTTCTCGATCCTGCTGGTGGTCTTCACCCTCCTGCCTTTTGTCTACGCCATCAAGACTGCGGTAACTGCCCCGTGGTACTTCTCGGCCGCGGCCATCGTCCTGGCCATTGTCTGCGGTGCAGCTTTCGTACGCCGGCAGCTCAAGGCCGAACAGCCGATGCTCGATGTCCGCTTGTTCAGCAACGCACTGTTCTCTGGCGCGTTGATGGTCAACCTGATTGGCATCTTCTCGCTGGTGGGCTTCATCTACTTCGTCTCCCAGCATCTGCAGCTCATTGCAGGATTCTCCCCGCTGGTGGCGGGACTGTGGATGACCCCGGGCCTGGTGCTGACCATGGGCTTCGGATTGCTCTCGGTGGCGCTCTCGCGCCGTTTCGGCACGCCGAACATCATGGCCATCGGCCTGATCCTCTCCGCGGTCGCCTACCTGCTGGTGATCTTGGCCGGGGAGGGATCCAATTCCTTCCTGCTCATGACCGCGTTTGCTGTCTTGGGTACGGGAATCGGCATGACCGAGACCTTGTCCAATGACATGGTGCTCTCCGCAGTACCCGCTTCCAAGGCCGGCGCGGCATCGGCGATCTCGGAAACCGCCTACGAAGTGGGCTCGGTACTGGGCATTGCAGTGCTGGGTACCATCCTGAATACGGTCTACACCTCGCGGTTGCTCGCGCCCGGCTCGCTGACCGATGCCCAGCTGCAAACTGCCGGCGAGACTTTGGGCGGAGCGCACCAGGTCGCCGCCGATTTGAGCGCCGCCGATGCGCAAGCTCTGCTGGGCTCCGCAGCCATGGCCTTCGACCACGGAGTCCTGCTGACATCCGGCATCGCCGCGGGGTTGTCCCTGATCGCTGCCGTGGTCGTATTCCGCGTCATCAAACCGGCATTTCGGTGAACTCGGCTCACCGCTTAACCAAATTTCTGATTAATTGGTTCAAAGTTATTCATTTGTCGTCACCAAACACGTAGGCTAGGCAATGTAGTTCCAAAGTAATTCGCGAAGTACCCGTTAGAAGTTTGTGAATGTCGTACCACCTCGGTTGACGCGAGCCCCCTTCTAGACGTGAAGTGAATGACTTGGCTGCTTCGCATTATCCGTTCTCCATCCTGGAATTCGGAGGATGCGCAGATTACAACCAAGCTCGCCAACTAAACCGGCGAGAAACGTCTGAAAGGACCAAATAAGAAAATGGCAACCGGAATCGTCAAGTGGTTCAACGCTGAAAAGGGCTTCGGCTTCATCGCTCCAGACAGCGGCGATCCAGACGTCTTTGCACACTTCTCTGCAATCCAGACCCAGGGTTTCCGCACCCTGGACGAGGGCCAGAAGGTGGAGTTCGAAGTTGTTGAGGGTCCAAAGGGTCTGCAGGCTGCAGACATTCGCGCTCTCTAAAGAAGGTCTTTGGCGCTAACGCCAGACTTAGCCAAGGAACGGCTATCCGCACTGCGGATAGCCGTTCCTTGCGTTTGAGGCCGAAATTACTGGAATACTTCCCGTACGCCACCGGTTGTACCCAGTGTGAAGCTATCTATTCTGGATCTTGCTCCGGTTGAACCCGGAACAACTATTTCCGACTCTTTCAAGTCCTCCGTCCGCTTGGCGCAAACTGCAGAACGCCATGGGTATGAACGCGTCTGGTACGCGGAACACCACAATATGCCCACCATTGCTTCCAGCGCGACCTCGTTGCTGATCAGCCACATAGCCCACCACACCGAGAAGATTCGCCTCGGCTCAGGCGGCATCATGCTGCCGAACCACTCCCCCCTGGTGATCGCCGAGCAGTTCGGCACGCTGGCCGAAATCTACGGCGACCGCATCGATTTGGGCTTGGGCCGTGCACCGGGTACCGACATGACCACCCTGCGTGCCTTGCGCCGCGACCCGTCGGCCGCCGATTCCTTCCCGCACGATGTGCTGGAGCTGCAGGCCTATCTCGCCGGCGAATCCAGGGTTCCTACCGTTCAGGCGACCCCGGGAGCAGGAACCAACGTTCCGCTGTACATCCTGGGCTCATCGCTCTTCGGTGCCAAGCTCGCCGCCCAGCTGGGACTGCCGTATTCCTTCGCCTCGCATTTCGCACCGGCTGCGCTGCATGAAGCGATCCGCATCTACCGCGAGGAGTTCACCCCCTCAGAGCAACTGGCTGAGCCGTATGTCATTGCCGGCGTAGGCGTGCTGGCTGCGGAAACGACTGAACGAGCGCATGAACTGCTGGACGTTGCCAAGCGCCATCGCGTGGCAAGCTTCATCGGCCGTTCCGCGAAGAAGGAATTCACCGAAGCCGAGATCGATATGCTCATGGATACTCCGCAGGCGCAGCAGATTCTGGACATGATGCGCTACACCGCGGTGGGCACCGGAGAACAGGTTGCCGAATACCTGCGCCACTTCGCTTCGGCAGCGCAGGCAGATGAACTGATCACCATCCATTACCCCACCGAGGAGCACGCTCGACTCGAATCGGTGATGATTACCGCCGAGGCCTGCCAGCTGGCTAGCGCCCGGTAATTCTGATCCAGCGCGCGGTTGCCATCAGCAGCAGCGCAACCAGAGCGAGGGTCAAGCAGAATTCCACGCCAATATAGGCGTAATGCCATAGCGATCCGCCATCGGAGACTCCTGCAAGCACCGCATCGGTACGCGCAGAGAGGCCCGGGCGGATCGCTGCGGTTTTAATCAGCAGCAATAGGCCGACCAGCCCTACGCCCCAGCCCCAGGCCTTGCCGGCAGCGCGCTTGGCCGACCCGGCCACCAGGGCAATGAAGAAGATGATCTCGACCATGTTCATTGCGAAGAAGACGCGGCGTCCAATGCCCAGACCCAAGGGAATGGTGATTCCGGGTGCGGTGAATTTCAGTGGTGCCTCGATGAATGAAATGCCGATGATCAGGCCGAGCCACAGTGCAGGAATGTAGATGCGTGCAGCCACGGCCCACTGAGCGCCGCGGCTAGCAGGCGCTGGAAGGGGACTAGTCATGCCTCCACAGTTCGCCCGGTTCTAGCGTTCTTTGCGCAGTCCTGCCAGTGCCCAGACGGCTAGCACTGCCGCCACCACGGCGCAGCCGATGGAGAAGACCAGGATGCTTTGCTGCTGCCCGAAGACCCCGACGGCCCAGCCCAGCGCGATGACTGGAACAGCACTGCCCAGGTAGGTCACCAGGTATATGGTGGACACGGTTTGGGCGTGCTGCTTGTCGTTGACCGCGTCCACCGCTTGAGCGAAGGCAGTGCGGAAGGCCATGCCCTGGCCCAGGCCCACGAATACCAATGCCGCGATGGCCCATGGCAGCTGGCGATGCTCGGCAGCTACGGCCAGCACTACGGTGGAGGCCGCCATCAATCCCAGACCGATAGGCAGCAAGGCCTTGCCGCCGCGCACGACCAGCTGCGACAGGGCGGATATGCCCAATGGCAGGCCGGCAATCAGGCCAATGACCAGCACCGAATCCAGGCCAAAGGCCTGGGCGAAGTAGCCAGGTGCCAAGGACAGCACGAAGCCGAAGATGGCGAAGCTCAAGAAGCCAACGAGGGCAGCGAGCCAGAACGGTGCCCGGGCCGAGCTGGGGACGCCTAAGCGGCGTGGGGCCAGGGCCTTGCTTCGCTGTCCGCGCTCAGCCAGCGCAATGGCCGGACGGGCCTGCAGGGTGCTCAATGGGACCAGGACCAGCAGCAGCAAGAACGCCTGCACCATGAACACGGTAGTGCGCCCGCCGGGCAGATGAGCCAGCAGCCCGCCCAAGACCGGTCCGAAGGCGACACCGCCCGATGAGGCCAAGAGGGTGAAGCGCGAAGCCCACTCAGGCCGCGCAGGAAGAAGTTCACGCAGGGCCGCGGCGCTAGCACCGGTAGCCAGCGCGACACCGGCGCCCTGCAAACCACGGCCAAGGCACAGTTCCAGAAGGTTGCCGGCCGATCCGAAGACCAGGGTTCCAGCGAAGGAAACAACGACCGCGATCACCAGCGCCGCACGGCGTCCGATATGATCCGACCAATGCCCCACGGTGGAAAGGAAGAGCATCAGCGAACAGACGTAGCTGGCAAAGGCCACGGTGGTTCCCATGGCGCCAAGGTGCAATTCGGATTGGAGTGCCGGATACAGCGGGGTGGCCAGGTTGGCTCCGACCAGCAGCAGGAAGCTGACGGACACGGTGATCACCAGTCGAGCGGTCAGCCCGGGGTTCCAGGAGAGTACGCGATGGTTCATTGGCTGCATGCGCAGCTCGCTGATAACCGACAAATTCACTCCCGGGATCAAAGTGGTCCAGACCAGCTGGGCACGAAGAATGCCCAGAAAGAGTTTTTACCGGTGGGGCCACTCGCTGCCCCACCGGTTAGTTGAGCGTTCTGCTTGCGTTTGTCTACTACAACAGAGCATTCACTCACTAATATCCGCCTGCTGAAAGCAACGAGAGAGATTTCTTGCTAGCATTTGAGCAGATTGTTCAAAATTTTGTCCCCGCAGATAACCCGGAGTGAGCATATAGTGCGATTAGACGATGTAGACCTGAAAGTGCTGCTCGCACTGATCAAGGATCCCCGCATCCAAATCTCTGAACTCGCAGATGAGGTCGGTGTTGCGCGCAACACAGCGCAGTCGCGATTGCGCCGTTTGCAGCGCGCCGAAATCCTCCGCGACGGCGGCCGCGACATCGATCTGAGCAAGCTCGGCTACGACGTCCTGGCCTTCGTGACGTTGGAAGTGAACCACCGCGATCTGGATACCGTGGTCACCGCGCTGCGCCAGATCCCCAGCGTGCTGGAAATCCACGAGACCTCCGGACGTGGAGATCTCTGGGTGCGGCTCATCGCCACCGACACCCACCAGCTGCAATCAGCACTGCGCCAGATCCTGCGCGTCAAGGGCGTCACCCGTTCGGAAACAACCTTCGCGCTCCATACGCACCTGGCCTACCGTGCCGCTCCCCTGCTGGAGCACTATGCCGAACATGACCACTGAGAAGTCATTCACTGTCAGCTGCAGAAAACAAGTCTTTCGTTTCCCGAAGCAGCGTCCTACTCTGGTGATACGAGAAGTCACGAGGTAAATCCCCGGCTTCCGGCGGATCCCTCGTATTCGACGAAGGAGTACGCAATGACGAAGGATTTCGACACCACAGAATTTGCGCCGGAGTTCGGCAACGACATCTACGAACCGGATGACGGACGCGATTCCCAGGCTTATGAGGGCTCAAGCGACATGCCGGAAACCATGCGCAACCTCGACCCGCTGGCACAGCGCAATTACCTCTACGACGATGACCTGGAAACCGAAGACCAGCTCGACAACGAATTCGCCGCAGACGATGACGACGACGAGGAAAGCACAGAGCTTGTTGACCTTGAGGACGAACTCTAGGCCGTGGGCTAAGCAAATCTTTGGCTAAAGGCCATAGACTTTAGAAGTGATTAATCCAGTTCATCTGCGCACATTGCTCGAAGTGGTGGCGCATCGTTCCTTTGCCACGGCCGCAACCCGCTTGGGCTACACGGCCAGCGCTGTCTCCCAGCAGATGACAGCGTTGGAGCGAAGCACCGGTACCACGCTGTTCCTGCGCGGCGCACGCTCCATCACCCCGACGCCAGGCGCCCTGCGCATGGTGCGCCATGCCAAACGGGTGCTCACCGACCTCGACGCCCTCATGGCAGACGTCGCCACCATCTCCACCGAAGCTACCGACCTTGAGGAAATCAAGCTTGGCATCTTCCCCTCGCTGGCGACCTACGCGCTGCCGCAAATCCTCAAGGCACCGGATTGGTCCTCCTTGGGCATCAACCTGCGCCTGTGGATCGGCGAACCCCAGCAAACTGTCGCAGGCCTTGGCACCGGCGGCGACCTCGACCTCGCACTGATCTTCCAGGTGGGACCCGGCGGACTGTCGTGGCCAGCGTCCCTGGAGCGCACCTGGTTGGGCGATGACCAGTTCCGGGTAGTGATCCCGGCGTCCTGGCCCATCGCTGAAGACGCCCAGCTGACCGTGGACCAGTTGGCCGAATGGCCATGGATCTTCCACCACCCGGGCACCTCGGATGCCACCTTGATTTCGCGCTTGTTCTCGTCCTACAACATCCACCCGCAGGTGGCTGCCTACTGCGACGACTTCAATGCGTCGCTGAGCCTGGTTTCCTCGGGACTGGGCGCCGCCCTGGTTCCCGATCTGGCCATGGCCAACGCTCCGGAAGGCATCCGCATAGTTGATGCCCCCGAGATTCGCCTGGCCCGCTCCATCTTCGCGTTGAAACCGGAGAATTCCAAGAAGCCGAAGGCCGCGCTGGTATTGGACCGGCTCGCCCAGGTGCTCTCCCGCTGATTCGTTGCGCCGCGGCGCCACTGGTGCCTGCATCCGTCCCAAGAAAGAGGAATGTCCCGGTGGAGAACCAGACCCCTGCATCTTCCAGCGATGGCGTAGTCATCTCGGCCGTGCATGGACCAATCGGCCACATCGAGCTGAACCGTGCCAGCAAGCTCAATGCGTTGACCCTGGAAATGCTCATTGAGCTGGGCCGGGTGCTGCGTGCGTGGGCCGTGGACCCGTCGATTTCGCTGGTGCTGCTCACCGGCCGCGGCGAACGCGCCTTCTGTGCCGGAGGAGATATCGCCGATTTCCACGCAGCAGTCACCACCGGACGCCATCAGGATTTCATCGATCTGCTCGCGAGAGAATTCGAACTGGATTACCTGATCTCCACCTATCCCAAGCCCCTGATCAGCTTGGCCCATGGCATCACCATGGGTGGGGGCATCGGCCTGGCCTCGCACGCACCGGTGCGCCTGGTGACCCCGAACGCCACCATGGGAATGCCCGAAGCGAAGATCGGCTACACCCCGGATGTGGGAGGCAGCCACCTGCTGGCCAGCGCGCCGGGCCACTTCGGCGAGTTCTTTGCAATGAGTGCGCAGTCCTTCACCGGTGCCGATGCCGTACTTCTCGGTTTTGCCGATGCCGTTGTCACCGAGGACTTCGCCCAGAACATCCTCGATGAGCTCGATGAGTTCGCGGGGCTGAATGCCGGAGAGATCGCGGCTGCTATCGAGGTCATGCACGGTGCGCCCGAGTCCTTCGCCTTGGAACTGGACCGCGGCTGGATCGATCATGCTTTCAGTGCCGCCACCCCGCAGGAAGTCTTGGCACGCTTGGAGCAGATGGTCCATCCTTCGGCGCAGCGTGCCGCGCAGATGCTGGCAGCGAATTCCCCGACCAGCGTGGCCAGCGCGTTCTACAACGTGCGGGCTGCACGTGAGGAGCAGGACCTGCGTTCGGCCTTGGACCGCGAACTGCGCCTGGCTCGCTACCTGATGCACCGTGCCGATCTTGCCGAGGGCATCCGTGCCCAGGTCATCGACAAAGACCGCAACCCCACGTGGATTCCGGCTTCGCTGGAGGAAGTGGACCACGAGGCGTTGCGGTCTCTGGCTGCTGATTCGGAAGGCTAGCTGTCAGCTCCCGGCTTGCCTTCTGGCCGGGTGACATCTGCATGCACCGGGCGCACCTTGGCTGAATCCCTGGGCTCGATGCGCGGTGCGTTCACTGCATCGGCTGGTTCGCGAACCACCGATGGGGTGATATCCACGCTCTTGGGCGCGGTGTAGGCCAGCGGTGCATGCTCGCCGAAGTGGTCCGCGTCTGCTTCATCCCAGTCTTCCATCCAGGAACCTGGAATATCCTCGAGCAGTTCGCCGGGACGCAACCACTGGAACAGCGAAGCGTAGGAGCGAGTGGACTGCAGGTTCACCCGGCGGCGCAGCATCCGGGTGTTCAGCTGCTCCGGGCTGGTCAGTCCCATCGATGCCATGATCTGCGCGCATTCGGTGACGGTCAAGCGATGGTAGTTGTAGACGCGGTGGCCCTTGTCCTCCACATCCAGGGCACGCATCAGGCGCTTGTTCTGCGTGGCTACGCCTACGGGGCAGTGGTTGGTGTGGCACTGCTGGGCCTGGATGCAGCCGGTGGCCATCATCATGGAACGCGCCGAGAAGGTGAAATCCGCTCCCTGGATCAGCCGCTTGATGATGTCGGAGCCGTTGGCGACCTTGCCTGCCGCGGCGAGGCGGATTTCGTCGCGCAGTCCCGCACCCACCAAGGTGTTGTGCACCAGCATCAAGCCTTCGGTCAGCGGGGCGCCAACATGGTCCTCGTATTCCAGCGGCGCAGCTCCGGTGCCGCCTTCAGCGCCATCAATGGTGATGAAGTCCACCAGGATGCCGGTTTCCAGCATGCCCTTGCACAGGGCCATGACGTCGGTGCGGGAACCAACGCAGAACTTGATGCCCACTGGCTTGCCACCGGAGAGGTCGCGAAGCTTCGCTACGAAGTGCATCAATTCGCGCGGGGTGGAGAATTCTGCGTGGCTGGCCGGTGAAATGCAGTCCACGCCCATCGGGACATCGCGGGCCTCGGAGATTTCCGCGGTGACCTTGGCAGCCGGCAGCACGCCGCCGAGCCCGGGCTTGGCGCCCTGGGAGAGCTTGATGGTGATGC
Source organism: Glutamicibacter sp. NPDC127525 (assembly GCF_042672105.1). Lineage (NCBI taxonomy): Bacteria > Bacillati > Actinomycetota > Actinomycetes > Micrococcales > Micrococcaceae > Glutamicibacter > Glutamicibacter sp. NPDC127525. The sequence goes on from NZ_JBHXVN010000007.1 coordinate 133,379, forward strand.
CCTTGACTCTTTCATGGTTCGCCTTGGCAGCGAAGGTTTCGGGGTTGAAGCGGCCCTGCTCGGTACGGCAGCCGAAGTAGCCTGAACCGATTTCCCAGAACAAGTCGGCCCCGTATTCCAGGTGGTACTTGGTCAGCCCGCCCTCACCGGTTTCATGGACGAATTCTCCCATCGCGGCGCCCTTGTTCATCGCCAGCACGGCGTTGGCAGAAAGCGAGCCGAAGCTCATCGAGGAGATATTCATCAGCGAAATCTCATAGGGCTGCGAGCACTGGCTGGACCCCACCCGTACGCGGTGCTGCGATGCTACCGGGGCCACCGGAGCTGCCGAATGCAGCAGGTATTCGTGGCCGACTTCATTGACATTCAGCTCCGTGCCGAAAGCCTTATGGCTATCGGCGCCCTTGGCCCGCGCGTAGATCAGCGAGCGGGTGTCGCGGTTGAAAGGACGGCCATCGGTATTGCGCTCAATGAAATACTGCTGGATCTCGGGGCGGATGAATTCGAAGAGGTAGCGGGCGTGCCCGACAATCGGGAAATTGCGCAGGATCGCATGCTTCTTTTGCAGCAGGTCCCTGATGCCCAGAAGCACCAGCAAACCGGTGAGCACGACGAGGATCCACCACACCCATTCCCCGGAGGTGCCGGCAAGGATTGCGGTCACCACGAAGCCAGTGAATAGGACAGCCAGGAACAGGAGAACCACTATTCGCATCATGATGCGAGCCTAGTACCTCCCCGCTGCCTTGTCAGTTCCATCCATTGAGCGGGGCGTGGATCAGCTTGGCAAAATCCGGTCCGCTTCGCGCACGGCCATGCGGGAGAACAAGGATTGCCCATCGGCCAATAGCGCTGGCGCCGCACCGCGTTCCAGCACCACTCCTTCATGGAGCACCAGCACGTTCTGCGCCCGGGCCAGGATCGATAGCCGGTGGCTGATCATCAGCACCGCCATCCCTTCACCGCGGCGGCGTTCCACTGCTTCCAGGACCAGCTGTTCGCTGCGTGCATCCAGGGCGCTAGTGGATTCATCGAGGATCAATACCGCGGGGTTGCGCAGCAGCGCCCGGGCCAGGGCCACGCGCTGGCGCTGGCCACCGGAAAGCCGGGCAAAGCGATCCCCCAACCGGGTCTGCAATCCGGCCTTCTGCTGGCGCAGCCAGGGGCCCATGCCCAGCTCGTCGAGGACCTGCTCCATCTCGGCGTCGCTGATCCCGTCTGCACCCAGCAAGAGATTCTCACGCAGCGTTCCACGGATCATCACCGCCTCTTGGGAGACCAGGATGATCCGGGTGCGCAGCTGCGCCAAGCTGGCGGCCTCCAGCGGCACATCGCCGAAGCTGGCGGTGCCGGCAGCTTCCACCGAGCGCACCAGGGCTGCTGCGACCGACGATTTGCCGGAGCCGCTTTCGCCCACCAATGCGAGCAGGGAGCCTGGTTCCAGCTCGAAATCCACGCCGCGAACTACCCGATGGCGCTCGAAGGCAACCGACAGATCCGCCACGCGCAAGGTGCCGGAAGCAGGAAGGGGAACCGGGTTGGCGGGTTCGGAAACCGGATGGCTGGTTATCGCCGTGGCGTACAGCCGGCGAGCGCTGGCCAGCGAATCCTGCAGGCCCAGGATGAACCCGTCTACCGCGCGCACCGCTTCATAGGAAGGGACCAGGGCACAGCACAGCACGATCAGCATGCCGAACTGCCCGGCGGTTCCCAGCAGGACAAAGAGCGCGAGCAGGCTGCCCCAGACCACCAGCTGGGTCAGCGTGGCCCGTACCGCGCCCAGGGTTCCGGCCGATCGCGCCGCTTGCCGGCTTTCGTGCAGGCTTTCGCGCATCCGCGCCATGACGGGTTTGCCGGCATTGAATCCGTGAATCACGTCGATGCCGGCAAGCGTGTCGGCCAGCAGCTGGTTCTGGGTGCCGCGAGCACTGGCGGTGGCCCGCGCGGTACGGCGCAGGGCGCCGACCCCAATGGCCGGGATGGCCAGCCCGATCAGCACATAGCCGGCGAGCAGCACGAGGGCCGGTTGCATGCCGAATACCGCCCAGGTTCCCCAGGTTGCCAGGCCGCTGACTGCCACTGCCGCCACGGCCGGGGGCAGGGTGTGGGCGAAGAACACTTCGACCTTGTCGATGTCGCTGGTGGCCTTGGCGAGCATGCCGCCGGAATTCTTGCTGTCCGCGGCGAAGGGCGCTTGGCGTTCAAATGCCTGGTACATGCGGTTGCGCAGCCGCGCCAGGGACAGGAAGGCCACCCGGTGCCCTACATACTGCTCCAGGTAGCGCACCGCGCCCTTGACCAGCCCCAGCAGGATGACCACAGCGATCAGCGGTCCCCAGCCAAGGTCCATAGGCAGCTGCGCACCGCCCAGGTGCAGGGCCTTGGCCAGGCCGAACCCGGCCACGGCGTAGATCCCCAGCGAAGCCAGGCGAGTGGCGCAGGCCAGCACGCAGGCCAGCAGCAGCGGCGGGAGCAGGTCCTTGGTGCTGCCAATCAGCCAGGCGACGGTTTTGATAGTGGAGATTTTCTGCGTGCGCATTAGTTCCCCTCCCCCAGCTGGCTCCGGCCACTGGCATGCAGCGCATCAGCGCGTTGGCGGAATCCGTCCATGGCTTCCTTGAGATAGCCGTCGGCGGCCAGCAGCTCGTCACGGCGTCCGGCCTGGATGAGCTGTCCGTGGTCCATGACCAGAACATAGTCGTAGTCGGCCAGCAACCCCAGCCGGTGGGTGACGGTGATGACCGTGGTGCTGCGGTCCAAGGAGCGCAGGGTCCCCAGCACGTCCGCTTCGGTCTGGACGTCCAAGGCGCTGGTGGGCTCATCGAGCAGCAGCACGGGACGCTGCGCCAGCAGGGCGCGGGCCAGCGACAGGCGCTGGGCCTGGCCGCCAGAAAGCCGTGCCCCGCCCTCGCCCAGGCGTTGGGCCAATCCCCCGGGTTGCGCCTCGAACCACGCTCCCATGCCGACCTGGCGCAGCGCCACGAGCAGTTCGCCGTCGGCAGCCCGGGGCGCACCGAGCAGGAGGTTCTCGCGCAGGCTCATGCCGAAGAGCGTGGCGTGCTGTTCCACTACGGCGGTATTGGCCTTCAAGGTTGCCGGGCCCATGGCTTGGCGGGCATCGCGGATGGTGCCGGAGGACGCTTCGAGCTGGCCCTGGAGCACGCGCAGCAGCGTCGTCTTGCCGCTGCCCGAGGGGCCGATGATGGCAGTACGCGAACCGGCCGGGAAATGCCAGGAAATTTTGTCCAGCGCGTGGTGCCCGCTGTCGTAGCTGGCGCTGACTTCTTCCAGGATCAGATCGCGGTGGCGCAGGTCCACGTGCAGCGGATTGGCCATGGAGCGGTGCATGGGGATGTCGGCGACTTCGGCCAGTTTCTTCTCGGCAGCCTTGCCGGTCATCCCGATGTAGAAGAAGCTGCCGACGTAGTTGACCGGGGCGAGCATCAGGAAGCTCAGGATCACCAGGGACAGGGCAGAACCCGGGGTGATGGCCCCGGAGCTGGCGCGCCACCAGGCCAGCAGGGCGGCACTGGCGAGCAGCAGCACGGCGAAGCTGGAATCGATGACCAGCAAGATCAACTGGTTGCGGGCCAGCAGTTTCATCACTTGCTGGCGTACGCGTTCGGTGGCCTGCTCGATGCGCGATCCCATCCACCGGCTGCCGCCGTTGAGCTTGAGCATGCCCAGCGAGCGCAGTGCGTCCAGGAAGGTCGCCGAGAGGATGCCCTGGGCTCGGCGGTACTCGCCGTTCGAGGAGCCGAAGCGCCGCTGGAAGCCCAGGACGATGACCGGGACCAGCGCGGTGGGAACCAGCAGTACCAGTGCGCTGAGCGGGTCGATGGCAAAGGCGATGAAGCACAGGATCAATACCGGGGTGGCTACCGCGGAGATGGCCGGGCCGATGAAGCTGGAACGGTATTTCACGGACCGTTCCACCGAGTCCATCGCCGCATGCAGCAGCTCCCCATCGCCGGAGGCGCGCACCGCCAGCGGGCCGATGGACAGATAGTGCTTGAGCAGCTTCATGCGGTGGTACTCGGTCAGGTCGAGGCTGTTGCGCGAGATCACGACCGGGATCAAGAAGGTGGCAACCGCCATGATCAGCAGTTCGCCGAAGGCGCTGGCATACCATTGGGTGCCCAGCGGCCGATGGGCCATGAGTTCATCCAGGCCTTGGCCCACGACGATCACCAAGCCGGCGGTTCCGGCCGCGGCACTGAGGCTCAGTGCCACCACGATGGCTGTTGCAGCCGAAAATATTCCAAAGACCCTACGCACCCTCCTATCCTAGGGCAGAGCACACCGGCAGTTCCGCGCCGTGGGGCTTGCCGTCAAGGCTGGGCCGTGAAGCGTCATACATTGCCCGTGATGCGCGTTGTGCGCGAAACTGGAGTGCATGAGCACCCCGGAGCTGAAACAACGTCCGCATTCTGTCACCTTGCGATTCCTCGCGGCACCGACCGACGTCGATGTCACCGGGATTGTTCCTGCGGGCACCGTTCTGGAGTGGGTCGACAAGGCCGCCTACGCTGCGGCGGTGGGATGGTCCTCCAGCTATTGCGTTACCGCCTATGTAGGCAATATCCACTTCGCCGACCCGATCCACTCCGGGGATCTGGTGGAAGTGACCGCTTCGGTGGTGTACACGGGAACCAGCTCCATGCACATCCATACCGAGGTGTCTTTCAGCGATCCGCGCGAATTGCGTCCGGTGAAGTCCAGCAGCTGCCTGGTGATCTTCGTAGCCGTCGGCGAGAATGGCAAGCCGACCCCGGTTCCGGCGTTCACCCCGGGTACGGCCAGGGAAATCGCCATGCGCGAGAATGCGTTGGCGCGCATTGAGATCCGCGAGCAGATCGTCGCGTCCATGAACGAACAGGTATACACCGATGAGGGAACCGCCGAACGCGTGACGCTGCGCTTCCTGGCGGCGCCCACCGATGTGAACTGGGGCGGCAAGGTCCACGGCGGCATCGTGATGAAGTGGATTGATGATGCCGCTGAGCTGTGCGCGGCCCGCTACTGCCAGCAGGAAACCGTTGCAGTGTTCTCCGGCGGCGTGCGTTTCTACCGCCCGCTGCTGATCGGCCACCTGGTGGAGGTCGAGGCGCGCCTGGTCTACACCGGGAACAAGGGAATGCACATTGCGGTGCATGTGCGCTCTGGCGACCCGAAGACCCGGGAAATGCAGCTGACGACCTACTGCCTGACCGTGATGGTGACCCGCGATGAAACCGGCACCGCTGTTCCGGTCAAGCCCTGGGTGCCCGTCACCGGGGAGGACAAGCGGCTGTGGAATCACGCCCGCGACTTGCTGGCCATCCGCGCCAACGCGCCTGGCGGTTACACCCCAATCCATATGGCCAAGGAGAACGCCAAGTGAGTGCAGCAAAGCCCTTCGTCAAAGTGTGCGGCTTGTCCACTGCCCAGGACGTGCAAGCCGCAGCGGCCCATGGCGCTGACGCCATCGGGTTCGTGCTCACGCCCAGTGCCCGGGAAATCTCTGCGCAGCGCGCCGCCGCATTGGTGAAGGCTGTTCCTGCAGGCATTGCCACCGTGGCGGTATTCCGCGGCGAAGAGATCCAGACGGTGCTTCAGCTTGCGGCGGACGCCGGCGTGAGTTGGGTGCAGCTGCACGGGCAGCGCACGGCAAAGGATGTGAGCTCCGCCCATGAGGCCGGGTTCAAGGTCATCCGCGCGGTGCGGCGCGATGACCCGGAGGAGCAGTTTGCCGATTGGGGCGAAGATCTGCTGCTCATTGACGCTTCGGTCCCCGGCAGCGGCGAAAGCTGGGATTATGCGGCAGTGAAGGATCTGGCCGCTGGTCGGCGCTGGCTGGTGGCCGGCGGACTGTCCCCGCAGAATGTTGCTGATGCCCTAGCTGCGTCCAGCGCTTTCGGCGCCGATGTCTCCTCGGGCGTCGAATCATCGCGCGGAGTCAAGGATCCCGAGCTGATCGCCATGTTCATTGATGCGGCCAAGGCTTCGCCGAATCCCGCACGTTGAGTCCCCCGGCACGGCATTCGCGCCGTTCAGCAGGAATTGCGCGAGTGAATTGATTCAGCGGATCCAATTGTGCGGGGCCGGCTTGCGGGTGCTGGGCAGCGCTCCGTCCTGGCGCCACTGGTGCAGCCACTCGGGCAGCACCATGTCTGCTGGCAGTTCCAAGCCGACTGCTGCCAGGATTTCCTCGTTGGAAACCGCACCCTTTTTCGAGGTCATCCGGGTGGCGACATAGGCGCGAGCGTAGATTTCGCCCTTCACGACGATGCGCTGCTCGAAGAAGATGCATTTGTCGTCCATGCCGATCAGCCGGGTTTCCTGGGAGAACTTGGTTCCCAGGCGCACCGACTTGCGGAAGGTGATGGTCTCGGTCTGCACGACCGGAACCCATTTATTCCTGGACATGATGTCCCAGACACCGGAACGGAACATCAAGTCGAAGCGTCCGAGATCGAAGATCGAGAAGTACATGCCGTTGTTGATGTGGCCGGCAAAGTCGATATCGGTCAGCGTGGCACGCATGCCCACTGAGCTGGTGTCGAACATCGACAGCTTGGAAGCCTTCTTGCTGTTCAGGTAAACCATGAGGATTCGGAAAATCATGTGCATACCATCACATTACTGCCTAGTAACCTTTCTGCCTAGCGCATTTCCTCCCGGGTCAACGCCAGGGGTAAGCCTCCAGGCTCATGCCCGGAGAACCGCAGACCGGTAAAGTCGTTTCCAATGCCTGGCCAACGAGATGATCAAGGAACACCATGTACCGACTCCCCGAGCTAGTACACCGGAGGCTCCCGACGCTGCCTCCGGTGGATTGGGAACGTCCGTCTCCGGATAAGAAGAGCTTGCGCCGCGATATTATCGTCGCTTCGGGCTTCCTCCTGCTGGCGCTGGCCATGCACGAACTGCTGCTCTCCCTGACCGAGCAAGAGAACGCGCCCGATCCTCTTCTCGCCTATCTCGTGCTTGTGTCCCTGATCGTGCCGCTGATGTTCCGCCGGCGCTGGCCCATAACCATGATGCTCATCGGTTCGGCTGCGTTCGTGGGCGCCGGAAGCGAAAATACCTACCAAGTCGGCATGGAGCTCTGCGCGCAGCTGGCCTATTTCATCGGCATCTACACCGCGGTCACGTGGTCGAAGAACCGCCGGGGACTGTGGATAGCGATGAGCGTGGTGCTGCTGTTCATGGCTACCTGGGTGATCGTCACCTTCTTCACCTCCGATTTGCTCACGGCCACCGGAACTTCCATGGTCGAGGATCCAGCAGGCGTGCTGCCGACGTCAACGGCCTTCATCTTCTACAACCTGCTGATGAACCTGCTGTACTTCGGCGGCGCGATCTTCCTGGGCATGGTCAGCTGGACCAATGCCTACGCCAGCCAAATAGTGGAAACCCAGGCCCAGCGCATTGCCGACCAGTCCCAGCAGCTGGCAGACCGTGCGGTCAACGAGGAACGGCTGCGCATCGCCCGCGAGCTGCACGATGTCATTGCCCACCACATTGCCTCGGTGGGAATCCAGGCGTCGGCCGCCCGCATGGTGCATGAGCGCGATCCCCAGCAGTCCATCGAACTGATGCGCGGCATCGAGTCCTCGGCACGCAGTGCAGTCAGCGAAACGCGGGCACTGCTGGGCGTATTGCGCGAACATGGCGGACCGGAGGATTCGCCGAACTGCGCTGAGGGGGCACGGAACCCCGAACCATCCATGGCGCAGCTCGATGAGCTGATCGCAGCCAATGAACGCCAGGGACTGAGCATCCAGATCTCCCGCGATGAACACCAGCCCGGCTTCATTTCCACCCTGCCGGCAGGCCTGTCGCTCGCGCTCTACCGCATCAGCGGAGAAGCCTTGGCCAATGTCCGTGCGCATTCCACGGCCCGCACAGCTACCTTGTCGCTGCGTTCGGGAACCGATGCCGATGGCGCATGGATAGAAGTCGAGGTCACCGACAGCGGCCGTCCCCGGCCGGATTCCGCCGGTGGCGGCTACGGCCTGCGTGGCATTCGCGAACGCGCCAAGCTGCATCACGGGCTAGTGGAAATCGGCCCGCGCATTCCGCACGGCTGGCGTACCCGGGCCCGGTTGCGCGTGGTTTCCGACGCGGCAACTAGACTGGCAACATGAGCAAAATTACCGTGGTGATCTGCGATGACCAGTCGCTGATCCTCTCGTCGCTGAAACTGATCTTGCAAACCGATCCGCAGATCCAGGTCATCGGCACGGCAGGCAACGGCCAAGCGGGCCTGGAAATGGTTCGCGAGCTGAACCCCACGGTGGCGCTGATGGATATCCAAATGCCGCAGATGGACGGCATCGAAGCCACGAAGCTCATCGCCAGCACCACCCAGACCAAGGTCATTGTGCTGACCACCTTCAACCGCGACGACTACCTCTTCGAGGCCATGGATGCCGGGGCCAGCGGGTTCCTGCTGAAGAATGCAGAGCCTGAAATGCTGGTGGCCGCCGTGCACCAGGTGGCCGCCGGCCACGGGCTGCTCTCCCCGGAAGTCACGCTCAAGCTCATCCAGCGTGGCACCGGCGCCGCCCCTGCCGCGGATTCGGCAACGGCAACTACCGAGGCCCAGCAGCTGGAAAAACTCACCGAACGCGAACGCCAGGTACTCTGCGAACTGGCCCAGGGCAAGAACAACCAGGAAATCGCCGCAGTGCTCTCCCTGTCGGAAGCCACGGTGAAAACCCACCTGTCGAACCTGTTGGCGAAGCTGCACCTGCGCGACCGGGTGCAGGGCGTGCTATTCGCCCACCGCGCCGGACTCATCCAATAGTTTCATTCTCCAGACGGAGCGCAAATGCTGCTTCGTTTCCTAAGCTGATGAGTAGAAACAATACTTGGCAGAGGAAAACATGCTTGAGCTAAACCATGTGTCACGGTCATTTGCACAGAATTTGGTGCTCGATGACATCAGCTTCACCGTACCTGGCGGCGCGCTCACCGGATTCGTCGGTGCCAACGGTGCCGGCAAAACCACCACCATGCGCATCATCATGGGATTGCTCAGCGCCGATTCCGGTTCTGTTTCGCTCAACGGCCAACCGCTCAATGGAGCCACCCGCCCCAACTTCGGCTACATGCCCGAGGAACGCGGTCTGTATCCCAAGCAGCCGGTCATTGACCAGCTGGTCTACCTCGGACAGCTCCATGGCCTGTCCCGCTCCGGAGCACGCAAACGGGCCATGGAACTGCTGGCCCGTTTCGGATTGGCTGACCGCGCCAAGTCGAAACTCGAATCCCTGTCCCTGGGCAACCAGCAACGCGTTCAAGTCACCGCAGCACTGCTGCACGAACCCGACGTGCTCATCCTCGACGAACCTTTCAGCGGACTTGACCCGATCGCGGTAGATGCAATGAGCTCCATCCTGCGCGACTATGCAGCGCGCGGCGTACCGGTGCTCTTCTCTTCGCATCAGCTGGATCTGCTCGATGTGCTGGTGGACCATCTGGTGATCATCCAGGACGGCAGGATCCTGGCCAATTCATCGGCAGCCGGGCTCCGTGCGACGCAGGCATCCCGGCACCGGTTGTCCCTGGGCTCCGACACGGGCTGGCTGCGCAATGAACCGGGGGTCACCGTTATCGATATTTCAGGCCATGACGCATTGGTGAATTTCGATTCCGAAGCCGATGCCCAACGCGTGCTCGCCACCGCCATGAGCCGCGGGCCCGTCGCAGAGTTCGCAATCCATCGCCCTTCGCTGGCCGACATCTACCGGGAGATCATCAAGTGAACACCACCACGGCTCCATGGCTCATTGTCGCCTTGCGCGAAGTCGAAACCAAGCTGCGCGACAAAGCTTTCATCATCAGCACCATCGTGACCTTGCTATTCATCATCGGATCGGTCGCCCTTACCGGTTTCCTCGCCAATCGCACGTCGAATTTCGCCGTGGCTGCCACCGACGATGCCAGTTTCCGGGTGCTGGAGCAAGTGATCCAGGATCGCCCCGAAGACGTGGAATTGAGCATTTCCAGGCTCGCTCCTGAACAGGCGGAGCAGCAGCTATCCGCTGAGCGGCTGAACGCAACCTTGTCCGGTTCGGCCGATGCGCAGGAATTCACGCTGACCGGTTTCAACGCGGTCGACCAAGAGCTCAGTTCCCTGGTCCGCGAGGCAATGAAAACCGTGAAGACCGATCAGCTGCTGGCCGAGGCCGGACTGGAATCAGCTGGCCTGCCCGATAACGAGGACCTCATTCTCGATCAGCTCCATGGCGATTCCGAACGGGCCGCGATGGCCAGTGCCATGGCGCTGGTCTTCTCATTCCTCTTCTACATGGCCGCATTCCTCTTCGGCATGCCCATCGCCAACTCGGTCATCGAGGAGAAGCAGAACCGCGTGGTCGAGATCCTGGCCAGCACCATCCGGCTGCGCCAGCTGCTGGCAGGAAAAATCATCGGGAATGTCGTTCTCGCAATGATCCAGCTCCTGGCCTTCCTCAGCATTGGCTTGCTGGCTGCCTACATTTCCCCGATCCAGATCCCGTTCCTCGGAGTTGTCACCCAGGTGGCCGGGTGGTTCGTGGTGTTCTTCTTCGGCGGTTTCCTGCTTCTGGCCGGGATCTGGGCAGCGTTGGGCTCCTTGGCTACCCGTACCGAGGATCTGCAGCAATCCAGCGGGCCCGTGGTGGGCCTCCTGATGGCGGTGCTGTTCATCGGGTTGTATGCCAAGGGCAGCTTCCTGGTGGTCGCTTCGTACATTCCCATCGTCTCCTCGGCGGCGATGCCTAGCCGCCTGCTCTCCGGCGAGGTAGCTTTCTGGGAGCCGATTCTTTCGCTGGCCATTCTCCTGGCTGCCTGCTGGCTTGTGCTGCTGTTTGCCGAGAAGATCTACGGCAGGGCAGTGATGCACACCGGTGGCGCGCTGACCTTGCGCAAGGCACTGAAACTCGAGGTCTGAGCCCGCCTGCCAAGAACAGGAAAAGGGATTGCACAGCCAGTTTCATTAGACTTGGCTAAGTGAGCGAAGAAAAACCACTGTTGCATCTGCCGGCCCGCCTGATCATTGTTTGGCTGGTGCTGATCGCCGGCATCACCGGATCCACGCTGCTGTCCACCGCCGACTATGTCACCGGCGGCAGCCTGCTCTCCCTGATCGCGTTATGGGTGATCAGGCTCGTGGCCATCGGCAGCTTCTGGCTGCTCGAAGCACGCAAGGACACCAAGGTCTTCGCGATGCTGCTGGTCCTGCTGTCGCTGGTCCTGGACATCTTGCTGAAGCTGCCGGTACTGGACACCGTGGAATATGGCGATTGGTTCCTGGTCTCCGCGCTGGATCTGCAAGGAATGTACACCGGGTACTTCACCGTCTGGGGCCTGCTCCTGCCGGTGCTTTCGCTGGTTGGCTGGTTCGTCCTGCGTCCCCGCAAGCTCGCTGGCTGGATCGTCGGCCTGCTCTCCGCGGTGGGCCTGGGATTTGCGGCCCTGTCCGTGGCTGGTTCGGCCAGCGGATCCGTACTCGCCTTTACCCTGGTGACCTTGGCGCGCTACATTCTTCCGGCGATCCTCTCCGCCACCGCGGATCTTCTGGTCGCCAAGTACAAGGTACGCAAGAAGTAAAGAGCATCCGGCATAAAGCAGTGGCCAGCATCCAAATAAATGGATGCTGGCCACTGCTTTATGCGCTTGCCTGCTAGATCAGCGAATCACTGAGGTGATTCGGGGTGCCGAAGCGGTGAGCGGTGATGGATACGGCCTGCTCATGCAGGAACGGAAGCATCTCCACCCGTCCGGCAGCGGTCACCGGCGATGCGTAGATGGCCACATCCGGCTTGCCGTTGGCTGCCTCGGCGACAGCCTTCATCGAGCCGCCGATCAGGCGGATGCGGGCAGCGGACTCCGGACCGGTCTTCGCAGCCAGCTTCGCAGCACGGGCGGCGAATGCCGCAGCGTCTTCGCGCACCACGGTGACCGAGTTCTCGGCCAACAGGTTGCGCACGCCCAAGGGCAGCTGCACGTCAGCGGAGAAGATCACGCGGGAACCTGCGGTGACACCGGCGGCAATGACGCGCAGCGCCTCGGCCAGTCCGTGGCCGCTGGTGGCTTCTTCGAAGCGCACGGTCACGTCAACCGCGCGGTAGCGGAAGATGTTGCGCTCGGCGACCAGCCCCGAGCGGTCCTTGGCCTGGTTGAACTCGTTGTTCCACCACAGCTTGTCGCTGGCCAGTGCCGAGCCCAGCCACTGCGCCTGCTCCGAATCCAGTTCTGCGGTGTTCAGCAGGCGCTGGTCGAATGCCGAGAGCGCTGCGCCCTGCGTGGCGGGGGCGTCCACCCAGGAGCCCATGCCGACCAGGTAGTTCGGGCCGCCGGCCTTGGTGCCTGCGCCGATGGCCGACTTCTTCCAGCCGCCAAACGGCTGGCGCTGCACGATGGCACCGGTGATGCCGCGGTTGGCGTAGATGTTGCCCGCCTGGATGTTCTCCAGCCAGTAGCCCATCTCCGCCGAATCCAGCGAATGCAGGCCCGAGGTCAGGCCGTAGTCCACCTCGTTGACGATCTCCACCGCTTCTTCCAGGGTCTTGGCGGTCATCACGCCGAGAATCGGGCCGAAGTATTCGGTCTTGTGGTACTCGCTGCCGCGGGCCACATCGTAGCGCACGCCCGGCGAGTAGAGCTTGCCCGAGTCATCGAGCTGCTTCGGCTCAATGGCCCAACGCTCGCCGGCGCCCAGGGTGGTCAGGCCCCGCTTGAGCTTTTCGCCCGGCTCGCCGATCAATGGACCCATCTGGGATTCGGGGTTCCACGGGTAGCCGACCTTCAGCGACTTCACCGCATCGATCAGCTGGTTGTTGAAACGGCGGGATTCAGCCACCGAGCCCACCAGCACCACCAGCGAGGCTGCCGAGCACTTCTGTCCGGCGTGGCCGAAGGCCGACTGCACGACGTCGCGCGCAGCCAGATCCAGGTCGGCGTTCGGGGTGACGATGATGGCATTCTTGCCGGAGGTCTCAGCCAGCAGCGGCAGGTCCTTGCGGAAGGAGCGGAACAGTTCCGCGGTTTCGTAGCCGCCGGTGAGGATCAGGCGGTCCACGCGCTCATCGGAGACCAGCTGCTGGCCCAGGGAGCGATCGCCCACGAAGACCAGCTGCAGCACGTCCTTGGGCACGCCGGCATCCCACAGGCACTGCACCATGACGGCGCCCACGCGGGCGGCCTGGCTGGCAGGCTTGATGATCACCGAGGAACCGGCGGCCAGCGCCGAGAGGGTGGAACCGGCTGGGATCGCCATCGGGAAGTTCCATGGCGGGGTGACCACGGTCAGCTTCGACGGGACGAACTTCGCGCCATCCACGGCATCCAGTTCGCGGCCCAGTTCCGCGTAGTAGTGCGCGAAGTCGATGGCCTCGGAAATTTCCACATCGCCCTGGTCAATGGTCTTGCCGCATTCGGAGCCCAGGACCTCGAGCAAGGTGGCGCGGCGCTCCTCGAAGAGCAGGCCGGCACGGTGCAGGATCTGCGCGCGCTGGGCCGAGCCCAGCTGCTGCCAGCCGGCGGCGGCATCCACGCCCATGGCGATGGACTCGTCGAGTTCGCCGGCGCTGTTCAGGGTGTTGTTCTTGACCAGTTCCTTGCCCAGCGGCGATTCCTGCATCTTGGCCAGGATCTCGCGTCCCCAGGCACGGTTCTGGTTCAGGTCCGGGTCGGTATCGGGGGTGTTGAAGAATTCGGTGGAGCCGTCGGCGAAACCCGCCACGCGGGTGCTCAGCGACGGATCCTGGACCTGGCGGTTCTGCACGCGATGCGGGGCAGGGACCACATTGGACATGGCTTCCAGGGATGCGAGGAAGCGGTTCTTCTCGCGTTCGAACAAGGCCTCGTTCTTGGCCAGCTCGAAGACTGCGGACATGAAGTTTTCCTGGCTGGCGCCCTCTTCGAGGCGGCGGATCAGGTAGGCGATGGCCACGTCGAATTCCTGCGGGTGCACCACCGGGGTGTAGAGCAGCAGCGAGCCGACGTCCTTTCGCACCGCTTCGGCCTGGCCGGTGGCCATGCCCAGCAGCATTTCGAATTCGATGCCGTCGGTGGCGTTGCGCGACTTGGCCAGCAGCCAAGCCAGCGCGACATCAAAGAGGTTATGCCCGGCGATGCCGATGCGGATGTTCTTCACGTGTTCCGGACGCAGCGCGTATTCCAGCACGGACTTGTAGCTGGTGTCGGAGTCCTGCTTGGTGTGCCAGGTGGCCAGCGGCCAGCCGTGGATGTCAGCTTCCATGGTTTCCATTGGCAAGTTGGCGCCCTTGACCACGCGGACCTTGATCGGTGCGCCGCATTCGGCCACGCGGGCCGCGGAGAATTCCTGGAGCTGGATCATCGCGCCCAGGGCATCTGGCAGGTAGGCCTGCAGCACGATGCCGGCGGGCAGGTCCTTGAATTCGGGCTTGGACAGGATCTTGGTGAAGACCGCGATGGTCAGCTCCAGGTCCTTGTACTCTTCCATGTCCAGGTTGATGAATTTCTTATTCGGGCTGTTGGCAGCCAGCTCATACAGCGGCTGCAGCTTGTCCACGATGTGCTCCACGGCTTCATCGAACGCCCAGTGGTTGTGCGGGGCGACGGTGGAGGAGACCTTGATCGACACGTAGTCCACGTCATCGCGTTCCAGCAGCTTGGTGGTGCCATCCAGGCGGCGGGCCGCTTCGCCTTCGCCGAGGATCGCTTCGCCGAGCAGGTTGACGTTCAGATCCACGCCCTCGCGCTTGATCTTGGAGATCGCGCCGCCCAGCTTGGCATCCGAGGCGTCAATGATCAGGTGGCCGACCATCTCGCGCAAGACCTTGCGGGCGATGGGGACAACTACCTGCGGCACGATTGGGGCCATGGCGCCGCCAACTGCGACGGCCTTGCGCATGTACCAGGGAAGGAAGCCTGGAACCATTGGGGCCAGCGCCTTGAGGTTGGCTGCCGCGACGTTCAGGTCTTCGGGGCGGATCACGCCATCGACGAAGCCTACGGTGAAGTCCAGGCCCTTGGGGTCCTTGAGCACTCCGGCCAGGCGGGCGGCGGCGGCATCTACGGGATATTCGGAAGCTTCGGTGAGCCAGCGGCGCACCAGCTTGATGACGTCGTCAGCGAGTTCGGCCGGCGAGGTGAGCGGGTTGCCGTCGGCATCTAGTGCGGCTGGCACTACGTGCTGGGTGGAGGTGAAAGACACTGGTGGTCCCTTCGATGCAATTCGTACTTGTGGTTCGGCACCGAACGCTGATGTCGTTATGGCTAATCCGGCGGCCTGCTGCTGCCAGTGGGCCGATAAGAAAAGCTGTGTGCAAGATCGAGTATGAACCTATATTGTCTTAAGCAAAAGTGAACAAAACCGAAGATGTTCGTTCGGTTTTGCCGAAGTGTCTGGACTCCGTGAGTCCCCATTAACTGAATGGCGGGAAATCCGTGCTTGAACTGAGAAGATTGCGCTTGCTTCGCGAATTGCATATCCGCGGAACCATTGCCGAGGTGGCCGATGCGCTGAGCTACTCCCCCTCCTCCGTGTCGCAGCAGCTGAGCCAGCTGGAAACCGAAACCGGAGTGGAGCTGCTGCGGCGCACCGGACGCACCCTCAAGCTCACCCCGCAGGCCCAGATCCTGGTGGCCCACACCGAAGAGCTGCTCGATTCCATGGAACGCGCCGAAGCGGATCTGTCCGCGGCCATGTCCACGGTGTCCGGAACCGTCCGGCTAGCGGTTTTCCAGACGGCCATGCTCCGGCTCATGCCGCCGGTACTGCGCGAACTGCGCACCAGGCACCCCAATCTGCGGGTGGAAATGAGCCAGCAGGAGCCAGCCGACGCGCTGAATGAAACCAGCAGCCGAAGTTTCGATTTGGTGGTCGCGGAGCAGTACTCGGGGCATTCCGCACCGCACTATGACAACCTCGATCGGCGTGTTCTGACTCACGATCCGATCCGACTGGCCTTGCCGGCACGGGGCGCGGCCGGAAACGCGGAATTCGACCGGGTGCACACCTTGGAGCATGCCAATTCCCTGCCCTGGGTGGTGGAGCCAGCGGGCGCCGCCAGCCGGCACTGGGCCCTGCAGGCTTGCCGGCTTGCGGGGTTCGAGCCGGACCTGCGCTACGAAACCGCTGATTTGCAGGCTCACGTGCAGTTAGTCGCTTCAGGCAACGCCGTGGCGATGCTCCCGGAGCTGGTTTTGCGCGACCAGCGCAGCAGCCTGCGCACGGTGGATCTGCCCGGCTCTCCGGAGCGCACCATCTTCACCGCCATGCGGCATTCCTCCACCCAGTCCCCGGCCATCCGCGCGGTGCGCAAATCGCTGCACGCGCAGCCCGGAATGAGTGATGCAAGCAACTCCGCGATTTTGGCTACCCCTGCAGACTTCGATACGGTCGAGTAGATAACAGAATGATCACAGACCTGATGGCACCCGGCGACAAACCGGAGAATTAGTGCCATAGTGGTGACTCGCACCACAGAAATCCGCGCCTATGGCGGCTGAGAAAAGCCCCAGGCACAAACGGTAATGAGGAAAAATGTCCGACCAGACTTTCCAGATGATTGCGATCGCAATTTACATGGCCGCCATGCTTGGCATCGGCTATATTGCATATCGCCGCACCAACAACATTGACGATTACATGCTGGCCGACCGCGGCCTGAAGCCGTGGGTCGCAGCCCTTTCCGCAGGCGCATCCGACATGTCCGGCTGGCTGCTCATGGGCCTGCCCGGCGCCATCTACCTCGGTGGCTTGCACGAAGCATGGATCGGCATCGGCCTGCTCATCGGCGCGTGGCTGAACTGGAAGTTCGTCGCCCCGCGGCTGCGTTCCTACACCGCGATCTCGCAGAACGCCATCACCATCCCGAGCTTCTTCGAAAAGCGCCTGAAGGACAACAGCCACCTGCTGCGCATCGGCGCATCGGTGATCATCCTGGTGTTCTTCACCTTCTACGTATCCTCGGGAATGGTGGCTGCAGGCAAGTTCTTCGAGGCTTCCTTCGGCTGGCAGTACCTTGCGGGCATGTTCTTCGTGGCCGGAATCACCTTGCTCTACACCCTGTTCGGCGGCTTCCTCGGAGCATCCTTGACCGATATGGTCCAGGGCGTGCTGATGTTCGCCGCGCTGATTGCCGTGCCAATTGTGGCAGTCATCCAGATCGGCAGCATCGGGGACATCACCTCGAAGGTCACCGAAGTCAATCCCGAAGCGTTCAACCTGTTTTCCTCCTTCAGCGACAACAGCGCGATCCTGGCCGCCGTGGCCATCTTCTCCACCGCAGCGTGGGGCCTGGGCTACTTCGGCCAGCCGCACATCATCGTGCGCTTCATGGCGCTGCGTACCCCGGGCGAAGCGAAGACCGCACGGCGCATCGGCATTGGCTGGATGTTCCTGACCACCCTGGGCGCCATCGCCACCGCGTTCATCGGCGTCGCGTACTTCGCCGATCAGCCGCTGGACAAGGCCAGCAGCGAAACTGTCTTCCTGCTGCTGAGCCAGATCTTCTTCCACCCGCTGATCGCCGGCCTGGTGCTCGCCGCTGTGCTGGCGGCCATCATGTCCACCATGTCCTCGCAGCTGATCGTCTGCTCCTCGGCATTGGTGGAGGACCTGTACAACATCACCGGCCGCAAGGCTTCGCCCAAGGCCCTGGTCATGCTGGGCCGCTCGGGCGTGCTGCTGGTGGCCGTCATCGCCGCCCTGCTGGCGCTGAACCCGAACTCCTCCATCCTTGAGCTGGTTTCCTTCGCGTGGGCGGGCTTCGGCGCCGCCTTCGGCCCGGTTGTCCTGCTGGCCCTGTACTGGCGCAAGCTGACCGCCGTGGGCGGTTTCGCCGGCATGGTCACCGGCGCCGTCGTGGTGTTCATCTGGGGCAACGTGGACGTGCTGGCCTCGGCCATGTACGAGATCGTCCCGGGCTTCCTCGCCGCACTGGTTGTCGCATGGCTGGTTTCCCGGGCAACCTACCGCCCGAACCCGACCATCGATGCCGAGTTCACCGAAATGGAACAGGAAGTCGGCGCGAAGGTTACCGCCTAGCCAACGCCCCGATGCAAAGCTCCCTTGGTCCGCATGGACCAAGGGAGCTTTTCCTGTTCTGGGACCCTGGTGTAACAGTTCAGGCAGGCTTCGATGTCTATCCTGCCGAAGTGCACCGGGCACAGTAGCCTAGAGCTATGCCCGATAAACCGAGCTGGAAGGAACTATTCCAAGATGAGCACCACGAGTAAATTCACGCACTGGCAGCGCACCGAGTCACAGTTCCTGGCCGCTGACCCGCAGGCCGTCTACTCGATCGTGGGCAACCTGTCGCAGACCGGCCAGTGGATGAAGAGCTTCGACGGCTTCGTCGTGCATGACGACCAGCGCGGCGTGGGCACCAAGGTGGACCTGCTGCCGCCGGGCAAATTCTTCGGCCCGCTGCACCGCAGCACCGCGCCTTCGGGTTCCATCACCCGGCGCAACCAGGACACCCTCATGGTGGAGTTCACCCAGCCGCAGCCGGCCGGTGAAATGGTCTTGCGCTGGCAGGTAGAGCCCCATGAGCACGGATCCGTGCTGCACTTCACCGCTGAGCTCAACGGCCCGGGCACCACCGCTTTCAAATTCACCGTGGCCAACGCCCTGTGCAAGGACTTCGCCATCGCGGCGGCCCGCCTGTACCGGATCATCGCCCCGGGTGCGCACCGCAAGCGCGATGCCCATGTGGTGATCTCCGGCGGTCGCGGATTCCTTGGCCGCAACCTCGTCGCCGATCTGGTCTGCCGCGGCATTTCCGTATCGGTGCTGACCCGCAACCCGGAAAATGATTTCCCTGCCGAGCAGTACAGCTGGGATGGCGTGCACCAGGGGCCCTGGGCCCGCGCGCTGTCCAGCAAGAATACGGTGCACCTGGTCAATCTGGCTGGCGAGCGCGTCGATAAGCGCAACACCCCGGAGAACATCGCAGCGCTCACCGACTCGCGCGTGGGCTCCACCAAGACCTTGGCCGAAGCCGCAGCCTCGGTGCCCCAGCTGGCCACCTGGATCCAGGCCAGCACCACCGCCATCTTCGGTGACGCCGGCGAGGAAGAGCTGACCGAGTCCAGCCCCGTGCCCAGCGACCAGCGCGCCCTGCCGGAAATGACCGGGGTCGCTTCGGCATGGGAGCAGGCCTTCGCCGAAGCTGCGGTCAACGCCGAGCAGCGCTATCTCTTGCGCACCTCGCTGGTGATGCACCCCGATGCTCCCCTGCTTGGCCCGCTGAACCTGCTGGTGAATACCGGCATGGGCGGTCCGCTGGGGGACGGCAAGCAGTGGTTCAGCTGGATTGGGCTGGAAGACTGGCTGCGCTTGATCCGTTGCCTGCTCGGCTTCGAAGAGCCCTCCATCCCTGCCGGCCTGGTTCATGCCGCCAGCCCGAAGCCGCTGCGCAATGCCGAGGTCATGGACGCCTTGCGATCCATCGCGGGGTTGCCTGGCCTGCCCACCGGCTCGGTGCTGCCCAAGATCGGCGCCGCGGTCATGGGATCCAATGCCCGGGTCGCGTTGACCGGCCGCAAGGTCACCAGCGAAGTCTTGCAGCAGGCCGGATTCGAATTCCAGCAGCTGGATTTCGCATCGACGGTGTCTGGCTAGCAGCCGCCAGTTACCGCAATAAGGAGTAACCTTTACCTAGCTTTGAGCCCGAACCTGCCGTTGCATGCCAAGTCACAGGCCGGAGCGGCGGGGGCGGGCTCAATGTTCACCACGCGTTAAGCAGAACGTGTGCCGGTGCTTACGATGAGCGCTGAGCATGAAACTGTCACGCATTGTGCCGTGCAACCGCCCTTCTTCGGACAGTTTCAAAGGACATCTCCACATCATGGCCAACATTCTTGAAGCCCACGCCCCGGCTTCTCGCCACCGCATGCCCAAACCCAGCGATCTGGACAAGCTGCGCCACAAGGCGCGCGTTGTTACCGATCAGCTCAGCGCAAACGTCGCCGTCGACGCGGCCTACAACGAGTCCGAACCCGCGAATCTCCCGGCCAAGGTCCTGCGCATGGACCGCAAGCTGAAGAACATGAGCGAAGTTCGCCATTTCTTCCGCACCAATACCACTCCGATCTTCTTCCTCGGCGCCACCCCGGTCAATCTGCTGGGCCTTGACCGATGGGTCCGCAAATTCAGCTACATCACCTACTACGACGGCTGGGACGGCCACCACCCGCGGGTCTTCACCCCCGCCGAGAAGCCCTATGTCGATTTCCAGAGCGCCGAAGAGATCAACAACTGGCTGCTGGAGAACTCCGAGGTCCGCGAATACATCGATTCCCAGTGCACCCCGGGCGGTCCCCGGCCGAAGATCGCGATGGTCTTCTTCGACGAGGAAACCGAATCAATCTGCGAGGAACTGGGCTACGACCTGATCCTGCCCTCGGCCGCCTTGCGCACCGAACTGGACTCGAAGATCGTTACCACCAAGCTGGGCAATGCCGCCGGCGCACCATCGGTGCCCAACGTGCTGGGCACCGCCGATAACTACGACGAGCTCATGGAACTGGCCGGGGAAGCCGGCCTGGGCAAGGACCTGGTGGTCCAGACCCCCTACGGGGATTCGGGCAAGACGACCTTCTTCATCGACTCGAAGGCGCAGTTCAAGGCGCATGCCAAGAACATCATCGGCGAACAGCTCAAGATCATGAAGCGCATCAACAACCAGCCGGTGGCCGTTGAGGCAGTGCTGACCGAATGCGGCACGGTGGTGGGGCCGATCCTGACCGAACTGGCCGGCTACAAGGAACTGACTCCGTACAAGGGCGGCTGGTGCGGCAATGAGATGCACCCGGATGTGGTCACCGACTCGCAGCGTTCGCGCGCCATCGATCTGGTCCGCAAGGTGGGCAACGGTCTGAAGGACACCGGCTACCGCGGCTTCTTCGAGGTGGACGTGCTGGTGGACACCGACACCGACGAGGTGTACCTGGGCGAACTGAACCCGCGCATCTCCGGGGCCAGCGCCATCACCAACGTCACCGCCGGAGCCTATGCCGACGTGCCGCTGTTCCTCTTCCACCTGCTTGAATTCCTTGATGTGGAATTCGAGCTGGACGTTGACGAGATCAATGCTCGCTGGGAAGAGATGAGCGGGGCTGATGTCTGGAGCCACATGATCATCAAGGAAACCGATGACATCCTGCAGTACATCACCCATGCCCCACGCACCGGAAACTATTACCTCGACTCGCGCGGCAAGCTGCAATTTTCCCGTTCCGCATTGGACTGGCACCAGCTGCAGACCCACAAGGAAGCATTCTTCCTGCGCATCTACGGCGTAGAGGATTACCGATGGAAGGGAGCCGATCTTGGGGTCCTGGTCACCAAGGCCAAGCTGCAGTACGAAGGCAAGAAGAAAACCAAGCTCAGCATCGATGCCAAGCACTTCATCTCCTGCATCCGATCCCAATACAAGGGAATTGACGTTCCGCCATCAGAGCATGGCAACTGAAGCGACTGATGCCGCCGGGCACATGGCGGCCAACTTGGCAGGTCCTCCCAGCAAGGCGCTGAACATCGCCACCTGGCAGTACCCGCAGAATATCAAGCGCTCATTCCAGAACATCGCCAGGATCCATCCCACCGTGAAGGTTTCGCGCGGCGATGGCCCGATCGTCAGGCTGCACCTGGCCGAGGAGAAGCTGGGCAAACTGGAAGTGGCCAAGGCGAGCATTACCGACCCGGCGCTGACCGTGCGTGGGGTAATGCACGCGACCAATACCGACGCCGTGCTGGTTATGCACAATGGACGGATCCTCTGGGAGAAGTACTACAACACCATGACGTCGCTGACCGATCATCTGCTGATGTCGGTCAGCAAGACCCTGGTGGGTTCCCTGGCCGGGGCGCTGGTGGACGCCGGAATGCTTGATACCGAGCAGGCGGTAGCCACCTACGTGCCGGCATTGGAACGCAGCGGCTATGCCGGCGCCCGGGTGCGCGACCTGCTGGATATGCGCTCCGGGATCAAATTCTCCGAAGAGTATCTGGATCCCAATGCCGAGGTGCGCCAGCTGGAGGAGGCCATCGGCTGGGCCCCGTCGCGTGGCGGCATCGGGCCTATCGGGATGTACGAGTTCTTGCTGACCCTGCAGGCCAAGGGACCGCACGGCGGGGTCTTCGAATACCGTTCCTGCGAGACCGACGCCCTGGGCTGGGTGCTGGAAGCCGCCGGCGGCGCCCCGCTGCAGGAACTACTTTCGGATTATGTCTGGTCCAAGCTCGGTGCCCAGCAGGATCTGGTGATGGGCGTTGACCAATTCGGCACCGGAATGTTCGACGGCGGATTCAACGCCTGCCTGCGCGATTTGGCGCGTTTCGGCCATCTCTATGTCAATGGCGGGCGTGCGCTGACCGGCAAACAGGTTCTCTCCGAGGCATGGATCGCCGACACCTTCGCCACCGATCCCGCCCTGGTCCAGGCGTTCGCCCAGTCCCCGGGCGACAACATGATGCCCGGCGGGCACTACCGGAACCAGATCTGGTTCCCGAACCCTGCCACCGGGGCCGCGGTGGCCCTGGGCATCCATGGCCAGATGATCTATATGGATCCGGCGACCAAGCTGGTCGCGGTCAAGCTTTCCAGCTGGCCGCTGCCGCAGGATGCTTCCAAGCTGTTCCCGACCATTCGTGCGTTCGAGGCGATCTCGGCGCATCTGGCCGGACGGAAAATACAGCCTTAGGGCTGCTTACGATTCAGGCCCTGATTTGCGCATTCGGTGCGCGAATCAGGGCCTTTGCCGTGCTGGCAGCTATTCTTGCGTGCAGCGTTCTTCGCCGCGGAAGCCGGAACCCACCCGGGGATGCCGGGTGGGTCCGCAAGCTGCGTTCAAGGCAAGCCGCTCTTCGCGATCAGGGCTGCTGCGCCGCGATCTGTTCCAGGGCTTCGCAGGTGAACACCTGGTAGCCCAGGTCCTGGTGGTAGCCGTGGATCTCTCTGGTATCGAGCCGGTCCATGTAATCCAGAATGCACAGGGTAATGACCTGGCCGGGGACCAGCACCGGGAATCCCGGCGGGTACGGGGTGACGAATACCGCCGACACGACGCGTTCTCCGTTCACCAGCTGGGTGCGGATCTGCGCGGAGGACAGGAAATGCGTCGCCGGGTCCTGGTAGGTCAGGTAGTAGGCCGAGCGCATGTCCCCGCTTCCGCCGCCTCCTGCGAATTCAGGAGCGAAGGCGCTGAAATCCGGCAAGGGAATCTGTTCGGCCGCAGGCTTCTTGCCCAGTGCCAGCACTCTCCCATCCAGGCGACGTTTGCGGTCCAGTTCCTCGGAGATCTTCACCAGCACCTCGATCAGGTGCGCCACGGCCGAACGGGTGGTGCCGATATTGGTCATCAGCAGCACCGAGGTGCGGCTGGTCTTGTTGACCTGGATCGAATGCCCATCCATCAGGTACTCGTGCTTGAAGGTGTCCCCGTCTACGCCGGTGCGGCTGATGTCCAGGGTCAGGCGCGAGGGGTCGACCACGAACTCGTCTTCCGCCCAGGCTTCGTCCCAGGCTGCCAGCCCGTCGCGCACCGGGTTCTGCGTGGTGGACTGGCGGTACTTCTGCGGGATCAGGTCCGTCGAATGCAGGATCTTGAAATACTTGCCCAGCAGCTCGTTGCGCGCCATGGCCCGCGAAATCGACTGCGCCAAATCGACCTGGCGCTGCACCAGCGCATAGCCTTCCAGCTCGGCCTGGCGCCGGCCGATATCCAGCGAGGCGAGGATCTGGTAGTTCGGCGAGGTGGAGGTGTGGGTCATGTAGGCCTCGCGGAAGGCGTTGAGGTTGCGCACCGCGAAGTCCTGGTCGTAGATGTGGATCATCGAGCCCTGGCGCAAGGAGGTCAGGGTCTTATGCGTGGACTGGGTGGAGTACACCCGCAAGCGGACCTGCTCCGGATCCGGAATCAACCGGGTCTCCAGCCAGGCCTGGTCATTCTCCGGGTGCTCCATGGTGCCCGGTGCTGGAAGGGCCGCACGCTGCGCGGCGTAGCGCTGGTGGTAATCCGCGGTTTCCAGCTGCTTTTCCAGCACGGCCGCCACGGTCATGGCGGTGCGCTGGCGGTACACCGGGTGGAATCCTGCGAAGGCGAACCAGGCCTCGTCCCAGAGGAACACCAGATCCGGCTTGATGGCCAGGCATTCTTCCATCACCCGGCGCGGGTCGTAGATGATCCCGTCGAAGGTGCAGTTGGTCAAGGTGAGCATCTTGACCTTGTGCAGCAGGCCCTCGCGGCGCAGCTGCAACAGCCGTCCCTTGATCTCCTCCAGCGGCACCGCCCCGTACATCGAATGCTCGTTGAGCGGGTAGGCCTCCAGGTAGCTCACGTTCGCCCCGGCGAGCACCAGCGAGTAGTGGTGGGACTTGTGGCAATTGCGGTCCACCAGCACGATGTCCCCCGGGGCGAGAATCGACTGGTGCACGATCTTGTTGGCGGTCGAAGTGCCATTGGTGACGAAGTAGGTGCGGTGGCTGCCAAAAGCCCGGGCCGCCAGCTCGTGGGCCTTCTTGATGGAGCTTTGCGGGTCCAAGAGGGAATCGAGCCCGCCGGAGGTGGCCGAGGTTTCGGCCAGCAGCAGGTTCTTGCCATAGAAGTCCACCAGGTCCCTGGCCCAGGGAGAGTTCTGCACCGAACCTGCGCGGGAAATCGGCATGGCGTGGAAGACCCCGCCAGGCCGCTTGGCGTACTTCTGCAGGGCGTTGAAGAACGGGGTCTGGTAGCGTTCGAGCACTTCCGAGACAATCGACAGGTGCAGGTCCATCCGGTCATTGCGCGAGAAGATCCGGCGGAAACGCCCGGTGATCTCGTGGGCAATGGATTCCAGGGCGACCCCGGCGATCAGGTACACCGGAACTTCGGGGCGCAGTTCATCGAGGATATTTTCCAGGTCCAGCAGGCCCTGGATCTGCCTGGTGGATTGGAAGTAGCCTTCCATCCGCCGGGCTATGAAATTCTTGAGCGTCGAGGAGAGCCGGCGACGCGTGCGCACATCAAAGCGGGCGGTCAGCACGACGGACTGGATGCCAGGATTGATCAGGATCGCGGCCAGGGCGTCTTCCACGCTGGGCACCACCACGAAGTTGTAGTGGAACGGATCGGTGCGCTGGCGCTGTTCGGCGATTTCTTCCTTGAAAAGCTCGATCTCCTCCGCCGGGCCATTATCCACCAACAGGATTTCCACCATCGGGGCCTGCACCCTGGCGTTGCCAGGTGCACCGTTGCCCAGCTGGGATGGATCCTGTTCCGCCTCGTCATGGCCTTCAAGGTCAATGTACTGGGTCAGCGTCCTGAAGGTCTGGTTCGCCTGGTAGACCAGCTTCATCGCATCTTCGTACTGCCCGCCGGACATGAGCCGGGAAACCTCGTTGAAGTATTCGATGCCGGGATTCGCCCAGTACGGTTCTATGGCTGCCAGCAGCCCCAGCAACCGGCCGGCTTCCAGCTCATGCTCCGTGCGGCGGTCTTCCTCCTGGTATTCAGAAGAGATCTCGCTGAGCACATAGCCCAAGTGCTCCCACGCGTCCTTGCGTTTGCGCCACGCGCTTTCAGGCGTAGCCGTTCCCTGGTTCGTCCCGTAGGTCAACCTCTTGCTCACGGTTGCCGGTATTCCTTTCACCCCTGCAGCGTTAACTGGTTGTTAACAGCGCGAGCGAAGCCATGCCGCTCGGTATCGTGAGACTATGCCACTTCCGAAGCGGTTCCGAACCCTTGAGGCGATATTACGCATTATTATCGCCTTACGGCGAAGTGTTCACCTGCCGTTCACCTTCCTGGGCCCAGCGGCGAACAGCGGCCAAAGACGAGTTGGACTCCAGTTGAATTCTGGTGCTGCACGACGCGGTTTCCTGGTCTGGTTCAGCTACTGATCAGCCGCCCACCGCGTTTGCGGGCGCTAACCACCAGAGAGGCCTTAACTTGCAGCATCGAGTTCCCCCAGGCGCTGTGGGAAATGAAGTCATAGAGCTCGGCCTGGTTGGCCACCGTCACGTCGACCACCAACTGGCAATCCCCGGCCACGGCCGCTGCATAGCGAACTTCCGGTCGGGTGGCGAGTCGCTGGCCCAATTTTTCGACTTGGGATGGCGTCGTCGAAACCCAGAGCAATGCCTCGACCGGCAACCCCACGGCCAGGGGCTCAACCAGGGCGCGAATGGCGATCTGCCCGGTGGATAGGAGCCAATCGATCCGCCGCGCAACAGAGGTCTCGCTCATCGCCACCCGGCGGGCAATCGACTCGAAGCTGGCTCTGCCGTCATCGTGCAAAGCATCGATGATCTGCTCGTCCTTGGAGTTGAGGTTCGGCTGGATGCGCCAGCTCGTGACATCCGGGTCCTTTTGCAAGGCAAGCTCTTCTGCGGGCTTCAAGGATCCCAGGCGCCACCCGCGGATCGTCTTGAAGTACTTCAACACCGGATACACGACAATCGACGAGACCCCCGGCGTAGCAGGCAGTTCCAGCGAGAGCACTTCGGTCACATCTCCGTTGTAGTGCATTTCCACGACGAGATCCTCCCGGCCAGTGACCTGGTAGGAAAAGCTGGTATCCGGCCGGGAAGACAAGGATTCACTGGCAATCCGCCCGGTGCCCGGGGCGCAAGTGCACGCGATCAGCAGCGAATGCTCGCGGTGGCGGATCGCCGCAACCGTAACCAGCCCATTCTCCAGCAGCCACGCGCCATGGCGGGCGACCGAGCGTTCAGGCAGGTCAAGCACGGCAGCTATCTTCCGCCAGGTGGCTCGCCCGTCCACTTGGAGGGCGGCAATGATGCGGCGTTGCACCGTGCTCAGCTCGATCATCCGTTCCTCTGTTCTAGTCATCCAGCGGCGTCCCGCACCTCCTGGTTGGCCGTTTTCGGCCGGCCAATCGATGCATACTTCAGCGCGCGCCGGCCAGGCAGCTGCGCGGCATCTGTCGCCGCAAGCTGCGCAAGCGCCGTGGACACTGCCGCTCCGACTTCCAGCGAGAAGCGCTTCGGAGCGGTGGTCACATCATACTCCTCGGGGACGATCACCTGTACTATCCCCGCACGTCGCAGCGAGTATGCATCGGTTTTCTGGGCATAAGCCAACGGTGCGGCGTGCTCCGTGTCCCGGTACATGATCGCGCTGGCTCCCTCCGGCGGCAACGGGGAGAGCCAGGAGTTTGCTGCGGCTATGGAGATATCAGCCGGCAGCAAGGCCAGTGCGCCGCCTCCGGTGCCCTGGCCCAGCAGCAGCGAAACGCTCGGAACGCCAATGCCCACCAAGGTGCTCAGCGAGCGGGCAATCTGCCCGGCCATGCCGCCTTCCTCGGCCTCACGGCTCAGCGCCGCTCCTTCGGTGTCGATCACGGTGAGCATCGCTATGCCCAGATTCTGTGCCAGCAGCGCCCCCCTCCGGGCTTCGCGCAGGAAGGCAGGCCCCAGCGGATCGAGGTTTTCGGAGTGGTCTATCCGCGACCGGTCCTGGCCGATGACCACCGCCGGCTGGCCCCCGAAGCGCGCGAGCGCCAGGTACATACGCGGATCACTTTCCCCTTCGGCGCTCCCGGAAAGCTGCAACGCATCGCTGGCGGCGTACTTGATGACGTGGCGCACCGAGGGGCGTCGGGATTTGCGCGTGGCGAGTATGGCATCCCACACCTGGGATTCGGTGAGTCTCCGGTCATCTGCCAAGGGGTAGCCGGCAATCGAGTCGATCGGATCTCCCGGGGCGATGATTGCCAGCACCCGGTTGACCAGCCCGCCCAGCTCATGGACCGGGACCACGGCGTCGATCAGGCCGTGCTTCTGGAGATTCTCGGAGACTTGCACTCCCTGCGGGAAGGGTTTGCCGTAGATGGTCTCGTACACGCGCGGACCAAGGAATCCCAGCAGGGCACCGGGCTGGGCGATGGTGATGTGCCCGGTGGATCCCCACGACGCCATGACCCCTCCGGTGGTGGGATGCCGCAGGTACACCAGGTATGGCAACCCGGCAGCAGAATGCGCCCTAACCGCGGCCGTGATGTGCACCATCGACACGAACGCAGGGGTTCCCTCCTGCATCCGGGTTCCGCCCGAGGCCGGGGAAGCCAGTACCGGCAGTCCTAATGCGGCGGCTTTTTCGAATGCCGAAGCAATCCTGCGGGAGGTGCCCTGGCCTATTGATCCGGCCAGGAATCCGAATTCGGAGAGGACGACGGCCACTTCCCGGCCATTGATTGTGCCGGAGCCGGTTAGCACAGCTTCGTCGGCCCCCGAACGACGCGCCGCTTCTTCCAGCTGGGTCCGGTAGGCGTCATCGGCAAATGAATAATCCGCCGGCTCATCCCAGCTCTCGTAGCTGCCCGCATCGAGCACCTGGTCGATCATGTGCTGTGCACTGATGTGCTCGATTTTCTCCTGCACCATACTCAACGCACCGCCTGCTGCGCGCGGGTCTTGAGCCATTCCCGGATCCGCTGCTCGTCTTGGTTAAGCAGTGGCGGAGCGGAGTGCCCGGTCCGGGTGACTTCCTTGCCGCCCTCGAAGAACCGCAGCGGCGCGCCTGGGAGGGTCAGCTCCCCTAGCAACGGGTGCTGGACATTCAATGCCAGGCCTTGCGAGCGCACCTGGTCCCATTCGTACACCTCATCCAGGGTTCTGACGATGCCGGCAGGGACGCCGGCTTCACCGAGCATTTCCAGCAGCTGGCTGGTACCGTGGCGCATGAACTTTTCTTCGATGGCTTCGATGAGCTCGTCACGCCGTTCGACGCGATGCTCATTGGTTTCGAACCCCTCGGTTGGCAGCTGGAATGCCGCCACCAGTGAATCCCAGAGCTTCGGGCTGCCCACGCTAATTTGCACAAAGCCATCGGCGCTGCGGAACAGTCCATAGGGCGCGATGGATGGATGGTGGTTGCCCTGGGCGCGCGGAACCTGTCCTGCAACCGTGCTGCGGGTGCCCTGAAAGGCATGCACTCCGATGATCGATGCGAGCAGCGAGGTGCGCACATGCTGGCCTCTGCCCGTGCGCTCGCGTTCCAGCAGGGCCGCCAGCACGCCGTAGGATCCGTACATCCCGGCCAGCAGGTCTCCGATGG
Organism: Glutamicibacter sp. NPDC127525; assembly: GCF_042672105.1. Lineage (NCBI taxonomy): Bacteria > Bacillati > Actinomycetota > Actinomycetes > Micrococcales > Micrococcaceae > Glutamicibacter > Glutamicibacter sp. NPDC127525. Next base: position 162,407 of record NZ_JBHXVN010000007.1, read on the forward strand.
GAACGCCGACTTTCTGCGGGTCCTCCGGTCCGGAACCGGTCAGCGACATCAGCCCGGCCTCGCCCTGCAGAATCTGGTCGTATCCGCTGCGCCAGGCTTCAGGGCCGTCATGGCCGAAGCCGGAAATCGAGAGGGTCACGAGCTTTCCGTTAATCATCTGCAGGGCTGCATCGTCGAAGCCGAGCCGGTCCAACACTCCGGGGCGGAAATTCTCTACCAGGACATCGGCCTGCGTCAGCAGGCTGCGCAGGGTCTGGATTCCGTCGGGGCTCTTCAGATCCAGGGCAATGGATTCCTTGTTGCGGTTGCACGAGAGGAAATAGGTCGATTGGCGGTCCTCCTCCGGCCCGACGAAGGGCGGACCCCAGCCTCGGGTGTCATCGCCGCCCTGGATATTTTCCACCTTGATTACTCGGGCTCCCAGATCGCCAAGCATCATCGTGGCATGCGGTCCAGCCAAGGCCCGCGACAAGTCGATGACGGTGTACCCGGACAGCGGTCCGGTGCTGTGCTGTTCCTTGTTCATATTTGCCTCTCTAGAATTCCGGTATCAGGCGCTGGCGGTCTTGACTGCATTGACGGCCACCGACTGCGGATCAGTGGCCAGAACCGGCATCACGTCCGCGAAGCGGTTCTGCTCCTCGTAGCCGGCAGCCCAATTGAGCAGCTGGGCGTCCTTGTAGTGATTCGCCGCCAGCTGCCATCCCACCGGAAGCCCGGACTCGGTGAAGCCTCCTGGCATGGCGATGACCGGCAGGCTCGTGGCCGAGAGCAGGCAGGCAGATCGCATCCAGTCCAGATAGGTCTCGGCGCGGGTTCCAGCGATTTGCTCAGGCCAGCGCTGCGCTGCGTCGAAGGGCAAGACCTGGGTTGCCGGGGAGAGGAACAGATCGTAGCGCGAGAAGTAGCGCTGAACTGCTCGTTCCAGCCGGGTTCGGGCCGCCATCGTCGAAATCATGGCTTCTCCGTCGAGGTCCGTCCCCTTCTTGACATTCCAGAGGACCTCGGGCTTGATCAGCGAGCCGTGGCTCCGCACTAGTCCGCCAAGATTAGTGGCGAAATCGAAGGCCCTGGTGTTGCCGAAGACTTCGTCGGCATCGGTAAAGTCAATGCACGCCTCTTCGACAATTGCGCCAGCGGCCTCGAAAACCGAGAGTTGGCGATGCAATACCTCTACGACCTCGCGCTCGATCGGAACACCGATCCCGAAATCGAAGCTATAGCCGATGCGGACTCCGCGCAATTCTGGTTCGGGAGTGCCGAAATCGCTGGCTGAGAGCTTGTTCGGGGTCGGAAGCCTGTCGTCACCTGCGCTGGCTCGCATGAACAGCGCGATATCCTCCACCGTGCGTGCGATCGGTCCCGAACGGGCCAGCCAGGAGTAGGCATTGGATTCCGCCTCCAGCGGGATGACCCCGTAGGAGGGCCGGAAACCAATGACATTGCAGAAACTGGCCGGAATGCGCAGCGAACCGCCCATGTCTGAGCCGTCACCGAGCGGCTGGATCCTAGCGGCGACCGCGGCGGCTACGCCGCCTGAGGAGCCTCCGGCCGATCGATCCACCGCATAGGGATTCGTCGTGGTGCCGAACAATTCATTGAAGGTATGCGATCCGGCTCCGAATTCCGGGACATTGGTCTTCCCCGTCCTGATCGCGCCTGCTGCTGCCAGTCGGGCGATCTGCAAGTCGTCCTGCTCTGGGACGTTGTCCTTTAATGCCAGCGACCCCTGGGTGGACAGCAAGCCGGCGGTGTTGAACGTGTCCTTGTGCGTCATCGGCAGACCGTGGAGCACTCCAGTCGGCTCGTTTCCCGCCGTGGCTTCATCGGCCTTAGCAGCGAGGATTCGCGCGCGTTCGAAATCCGTGATGACCACGGCGTTGATTTGGGCGTTAACTTCATCGATTGCCTGGATATGGCTCTCCAAGGCCTCACGCGCCGACAACTCGCGCTTGCGGATCTTTGCCGTGAGCTCCGTGGCGCTCAATTGCTGGATCTCGTTCATGGCCGTGCCTTTCTAAAGGATGACTGCATTGCGATATGTGTCACAATCTTCCGCCTACGTTGACCGCAAATGGAATACTCCTCAAGAAAACTCGCCATTTTGGGGGATCTCGCCATAAATATGGCTAATTCCGGCATTCCTTGCCGAAGGCCTCCAATAGGAGGAACCTTGAATTCAATGAGACCGGCATCACATCATGCTGGTGAATATCGAAGGAGTTCCGATGCATTTCCCCCTTGCAGCCGGCGATCCAGTTTCAACTGACATCTGGGCCGTCGCCAACAGCCCTTTCCTGTGGTTCTGCGCTCTGGGCGTCTTCGCCGTGATCTTCGTCCAGACCATTCTCTATGTCCGTGCTGCCAAGGCCGCAGCACCCCATGTCGATATGCCCGTCCGCGAAGTCAAGGAAGCCTTCCGTGCCGGTGCCGTCGCCTCGATCGGGCCATCCCTCTCGGTGGTGCTGGTCGCCATCGCATTACTGGCTCTGTTCGGAACGCCAGCCGTTCTTGTCCGCATCGGGCTGATCGGCTCGGCCTCCACGGAAACGGCCAGCGCCAACTTGGCAGCCCAATCCATGGGCTCGATGCTCGGCGGGGATACCTACACCCAACAAGTTTTCGCCGTGGCCTTCATGGCCATGAGCCTATCGGGAGGCATGTGGATGCTCTGCACCTTGCTGCTGACCCCGGTCCTGAAACGCGGCGGCAAGTCCTTGGCCAAGCGCAACCCAGCGGCCATGGCCCTGATCCCCACCGCAGCCCTGCTCGGAGCGTTCAGCATGCTGACCATCGCCGAAATTCCCAAGTCCAGCATCCACATGACGCTGGTGCTGATCTCGGCAGCCTCCATGGCTTTGTTCCTCTTCTTGGCCAAAGTGCTCCAAGCCAAATGGCTCAAGGAATGGGCCTTGGGATTCGCGATCCTGATCTCGATCACCGCCGGCTACCTGATGCACACCGCATAGCGAATTAGAAAGGACAGAACCCATGAGCTCACCAGCAATGACCACTGCGGACGCCTCGATGGCCCGCTTCGAGCAGCAGACCACACGCTACGGTTCACTGACCATGACAGCCGGCTTGATCCTCTCGCTGCTCGGCCCGATCTACCTCGTATTCTTCACGGACCTCGACATCAGCCCTTCGATGATCTGGGTCGCCTTCGCCGCCGTTGCGGCCACCTTCGGAATTTTCTGGTTTGTCGAACCACTGACTTATTTCCCGATCCTGGGTTCGGCAGCTATGTACCAGGCCTTCATGATCGGCAATATCTCCAACAAGCTGCTGCCTGCCGCCATCGTGGCCCAGTCCGCGATCAATGCCAAGCCCGGCACCAGGCGCGGCGATCTGGCCTCGGTGATGGCCATCGGCGGCGCGGCCACCGTCCACCTGACCAGCCTGCTGGTCTTCGTGGGGATCTTCGGGTCCTGGCTGGTCTCGATCATTCCAAACGACATGATCGAGGTAGCCCGAATCTACATCTTGCCCTCCCTGATGGGAGCGGTACTTGTCCAGGCCATCGTCGCCATGAAGCAGGTTCGCCCGACCATAGTTGCCATCGTGCTGTCGCTGACCATGTATTTCGTGGTCATCCCGCTGGTTCCATCCTTGGCCCTGTTCGGCACAGCCCTGGTTGTGCTCTTCTCCATCATCGTTTCGTGGATCGTGCGCGATCGCAAAGCAGTCCACACGCCCGTTGCTGACTAAAGGAGTCACTTTGAATACCCAACCCTCTGGCGCATTGCAAACCGTCCTGACTGGCGAGCAAGCCGAGCTCATGCACGAAATGTATCGCCACCTGCATGCCAATCCCGAACTGTCCATGCAGGAACGCGCGACCGCCGCTTATATCGGCAAGCAACTCGACACCATGGGAATTGAGAACTTCGTCTGCGGCGGTACCGGCGTCGTCGGCATCCAACGCAATGGCGAGGGGCCTGTGGTAGGCTTCCGCGCCGATACCGATGGCCTGCCCATCGCGGAAGATACCGGAGCCAGTTATGCTTCGGAAGCTCGCGGCCAGCTGGCCGATGGCACTGACGTCCCGGTCATGCACGGATGCGGTCACGACACCCATGTCACCGCGGCGCTGACCGCCGCTGCCCGGCTCGCCGAGCAGACGGGGGCGTGGAACGGAACCATCGTGTGGATTTTCCAGCCCGGCGAGGAAACCAGCGCTGGTGCCAGGGCCATGCTCGAAGACGGACTGTGGGACAAGGCCCCGGTACCCTCGGTCATCCTCGGCCAGCATGTCTTTCCTTTCGCCGCGGGCTCGGTGGGCCTGACCAGCGGCCCCGCCATGGCAATGGCTGATTCGCTGAAGGTGACGCTGCACGGCAAGCAGTCCCACGGCTCACAGCCGCAGGACTCCATCGACCCGATCGTCCAGGGCGCGCACACGATCACGCGCCTGCAGAGCCTGGTTTCGCGGGAATTGCACCCTCAGACTCCTGCGGTGCTCACCTGCGGCTCGTTCCACGCCGGGTTGAAGGAGAACATCATCCCGGATCGCGCCGAATTCACCTTGAACATCAGGACCTTCGATGAGCAGACCCGCACCCAAATCCTGGATGGGGTCTCACGCATAGTGAGCGCCGAAGCCGCCGCGTCGAATGCTCCGGCACCTGAGATCGAAACGCTGAATTCCTTCCCCAAGCTGCACAATGATCCGGGCCACACCGAGCAGGTCAAGGAGGCTTTGAGCCGGGAACTCGGGGAAGGCAAAGTTGTCGACCTGCCCGCTGCCATGGGATCCGAGGATTTCGGGGCTCTGGGAGATGAGATTTCGGTGCCGTACGTCTACTGGTTCTTCGGCGGGTTCCTGCCCCGTGACGAGGCGCCACCGGTGAACCACTCGCCGTATTTCCTGCCTGATTACGAGCTTTCCCTGGCAACAGGGGTTCGCGCCGCGCTGGCGGGCCTGGGGCATTACCTGGCCAGGTAGCGGACTCCGGTTCCCAAGTCGATCACGCCGCCGGCGGCATGCCAAGGCCCGGGTGGAGGAACACTCGTTCCGCCCGGGCCTTCGGAATGTTCTTGCCGGTTTGGCTAGAGCCGGGTACGCCCATCGAGGTAGGCGCCGAGCACCTGGAGCACCCCGTGCTCGAGGTTGGAAGGCGCGGTGAAGTTCGCAGCTTCTGCCACCACCGGATGCGCATTGGCCATGGCGAAGGAGTAGGTGGCGGCCTTGATCATTTCCAGGTCATTGGGGTAGTCGCCGAAAACTGCCGTTTCATCCGCGCTGATTCCCAGCTTGTCCTGCAATGCTGCCAGAGCCAGTCCCTTGTGCACGCCGTGGTTCATGGCATCCACCCAGTGGCTGCCGGAGATCACCACCTGCAGCGGCACCTGCAGCGCTGCCGCCACTTCCTGCACGGCGCCGGTGCCGACGTTGACGGCCATCTTGATGATCTCGTCCTCGACCTGGGCCAGGTCGTCAACCACCTGCACGGCGCGGTAGTACGGGGCCACGGCGTTGGCAAACCGTTCATCGGCGCGCTCCACATAGGCGGTGCGGCGTCCGCACAGCACCAATCCGGCATCCAGCGCGGCTTGCCCGCGCACGGCCTGGATCACGGCGGCTACCGATGGCGGATCGATGATGTTGGAGTAGATCTCATTCTCGCCGTGCATCACGACGGTCCCGTTCTCGGCAATGATCGCGATCTCCCCCAAGGGGGCGAACTGCTCGCGCAGGGTCGCGAACTGGCGCCCGGAAGCTGGCACGAACTTGATGCCGCGGGCCTGGAGCTTGTCGATCACAGCCCACGATGCCTCGGGGATCTTGCCTTCGCCGTCCAGGAAAGTGCCGTCCATGTCGACGGCGACGAGCTTGATCTGGGCCTTCGGGTCAATCGTATGCATAGGTTCCTAGTTGCCGGGTTTCAGCGCGCGATGCGCAGCGCCCAGTACCCCGGCGGCGTTGTTGAATTGGGCAGGCACGATCCTGGCTCGCAGTTCCAGCTGCGGCAGGAACTTTTCGTGGTCTTCGGAGATCGCTCCGCCGATGATGATCAAATCCGGGCTGCACAGGAATTCCACGTGGGACAGGTAGCGTTGCAGGCGGGCGATGTACTGCTCCCAGCTGAGGTTTTCCTCGTGCATGACTCGCGCGGCGGCCTTGCTCTCGGCATTGAATCCGTCGATTTCGAGGTGGCCGAATTCGACATTCGGGAAGAGCACGCCGTCGCGGAAGAAGGCCGAGCCGATGCCCGTGCCCAGGGTCAGCAGCAAGGTGCTGCCCTTGACCGGCTTGCCATGTTCGGCTCCGGCACCCGCGTAGACCTCGGCCACGCCGGCGGCATCCGCGTCGTTGAGCACAAAGACGTCGCGGCCCAGGATCGCACTGAAGGTGGCGGTGACGTCCAAGCCGATCCAGGCCTTGTCGATATTGGCCGCCGAGTGCACGACGCCGTCGATGACGATGCCAGGCACGGTGACGCCAGCGGGGATTCCTGCCAGCTCGTCGCCGGTGAGCTCCTGCAGGTCGGCAACGATGCCCGCCATCACCTGGGCGACAGCATCCGGATGCGCGCCCTCAGGGGTAGCTGCCTTGCTGAAGGTGCTCTCAACAAGCTTGCCGTCGGTTCCAACCAATCCGTACTTGATCGACGAGCCGCCCAGATCAAGGCCGATGGCAGCGAACTGCGACGTGGATGCCGATGCGTCAGATGGTGCCATCAGTGGTCTCCCCGGTGAAGCAAATAAAATTTTAAGGACTCTTTACAATATATAGCTTGGATCACTTTGGTCAACGTACCCGGTAGTTTTCCCATAAGTTGGCCAAGGCCAGCTCCCGGGCGCCGGCCAAAGCGCCGCGTGCCGCGGCCTCGGTTCCCAAGGTGGAAAGCTGAACATGAACCGGTTTGGGCAGCAAGCTGTTCAGTTCGCTTTCCAGAGCCGCGCACAATTGAGGCGTGAGCCCCGGGCCGATGGCCACCACTCGCTGCGGATCGACGAAGCCGATCAGGTTGGCCAGGACACGGCCGAACGGGGACAGGAAGGCTGGCCAGTTCCGTTCATCGGCCAGTTTTTCCCAGAGCACGCGGGTCTGGAACATCCCGGCCTCGCCGAGCGCATCGCGCAGGTTCGCGGTGCCTACCAGCTGGGTCTCCAGCTCGCCGGCGGTGCCGTGCTTGCCGCGGTGCAGCGCACCGTCGATGACCAGGCCTGCGCCCAGGCCGGAACCGATGTAGATCATCATCAAGGAACCGGCCAGCTCCCCGGCTTCGGCCAGGGCCATCCAATTCACGTCGTTATCCAGCAGCACCGGAACCCCGCCGGCGAACTGGCCGGCAAGGTTGGCCCCGGAGGAAGGGAAAATCGGGGTGGCCAGGACTCGCAGCCCGCCATCGCGCTGCACCGGGGCTGACTGGCTCACGGCCCCGGCCAGCAATGGGGAGCCGAGCTCAGCGGCCACGCGGGAGATCTCGCGGGCTCCCATTTGCTCTACCTGCGCGGCGGTGGTTTGCGCCGTCAGCGGGTAGAAGCGGTCCACCAGCGTCTTTCCGGCCAAGTCGGTGGCGCGGACCTGCAGGAATTCTGCCTGCAGGCACAGTGCCAGCAGGTGGCCGAAGCCGCTGTCCAGCGCATAGTGCTCGGGAACGCGGCCGCGCTTGGGCTCGTTGTCCCGCTCGATGGCCGAGGCCAGGCCGTTCTCCTGCAGGCGCGAGATCGCCTGCGATGCGGTGGGCTTGGAGATCCCCAGATCCGCAGCGATCTGGGTACGGGTCGCCGGGGCTTGGCAAAGGTAATCGAATACCCGGATGTCAGTCAGCGTTGCCAGGGCACGGGGCCCCGCAGTGGAATCAGTCACCCACCAATCCTACTGGCCTTCTGCCCTGATTTCAGGGCAGCAGAACTTGGCGCACCGACCGTCCCTCGGCTAGTGCATCCAGGGCGTCGTTGACCTCGGCCAGCGGCCTGGTTTCCACGAGTTTCTCCACAGGGAGCTTGCCGGAGCGCCAGAGCTGCTCGTAGTAGGGAATATCCTTCTTCGGCAGGGCAGAACCCATGTAGCTGCCGATGATCGTGCGTGCTCCTGCGGTCAGGCCCAGGGGCTCGATGCTGCTCATCGCGCCCGGCGCCGGAAGCCCCACGGTCACCAGGGTTCCGCCCACGCCGGTGGCCTGCAAGGCGGTTTCGAAGGCACGCGGATGCCCCGCGGCCTCGATCACGATTTCGGCGGTGCGCTGCCCCAGGGCCTGCGGCGTGAAGGCTTCATCGGCGCCCAATGCCAGCGCGGTGGCCAGCTTGTCCTCATTGGCGTCAACGGCCAGGATCCTGCCGGTGCTCCTTTGCCCCGCGGCCACCAGCAAGGCGGCCATGCCTACCCCGCCCAGGCCGACGATGGCTACGTCCTGGGCACCGGTTGCCCCGGCGGCATTGCGCAGTGCACCGCCGCCGGTGAGCACCGCGCAGCCCAGCACCGCGGCCACTTCAGCTGGAACATCCGCGCCCACCGGGATGAGGCTGCGCGCATCCATTACCGCATAGTCGGCAAAGGCCGAAACGCCGAGGTGGTGATGGACCGGCTGGCCCTCGAGGGCCAACCGGCGAGCGCCGGTCAGCAGGGTCCCGGCTCCGTTGGACGCGGTGCCGGCGCTGCACGGCAGCTTGCCGCCCTTGGCGCAGGCTTCGCATTTCTCGCAGCGCGGCAGGAAGACCGAGATCACCTGCTGGCCGATGTCCAGATCCACCCCATCACCCACCTGCTCGACGATGCCTGCTGACTCATGGCCCAGCACCATCGGCAGCGGACGCGGCCGGTTCCCGTCGATCACCGATAAATCGGAATGGCACAGTCCGGCCGCGGTGATGCGCATCAGCACTTCGCCGGGCCCGGGCTCTTCGAGCTGCAGCTGGCGCATCGCCAGCGGCCGATGCTGGGCATAGGGGCGCTGGTTCTCCCGGCGCTCAAGCACCGCGGCATGGATCCGGCGCATGATCAGCCCGCAGCTGCCGTGCTGGTCTCGGCCGTCTCCGGGTTCCACCCGCGCACGGCACCATCTGGCAACAAGTTCTTCACGATCAGCGAGCAGTCCTTGTCCCCCAGCCCCTGCTCGATCAGTTCGTCGAAGTGCTCGCGGGCCAAGCTGGCTGCCGGCAGCTGCACCCCGGTACTTGCGCCCGCGTCCAGGGCCAGCCCGATGTCCTTGCGGGCCAAGTCGGTGCGGAAAGTGGCCTCGAAGTTGTTGTTCGCCGCGGCGGTATCGATGATGCCCGGTACCGGGTACCAGGTCTGCTGCGCCCAGGACCGGCCCGAGGAGACCGAGGCAATCTGCCAGAAGACTTCCGGGTCCAGGCCCAGGGCCTCGGCCAGCTGGGAACCTTCGGCGCTGGCCATCAGGTCGATGAACAGCATCATGTTGTTGCAGATCTTGGCCGCGATGCCCATGGAGGGGCCCCCGGCGACGATGGTCTTCCCGCTCATCGGGGCGATGAATCCGGTGGCCCGCTCCATCAGTTCCGGTGCCCCGCCGAGCATGAAGGCCAGGGTCCCGGCCGCGGCCCCGGAGATGCCGCCGGAGACCGGGGCGTCGACGAAGTGAAGGCCCCGCTGCGCGGAGCCTTCGTGGATGTAGCGGGAGGTTTCGATGTCCACCGTGGAGGAATCCAGCAGCAGCATGTCCTTGCTGGCGTTGGCCCAGATGCCTGCCTCGCCTTCGTACACCGCGCGCACGTGCTGGCCCTTGGGCAGCATGGTGAACACGGCGTCGGCCTGGTCCATGGCCTCGGCAATCGATCCGGCAATCTGGACCCCGCCGTCGGCCGCAGCGGCGCAGGCCTGCTCGTCCAGGTCGTAGCCGCGCACGCTGTGCCCTGCGGCCACCAGATTCGCGGTCATCGGTCCGCCCATGTTGCCTAGGCCAATCCATGCGTACGTGCTCATCTGCACACCCCTCATCCTTGAGTATTGTCCTTGTCAGGCCAGCGTAGGGGGCGCGGTGTGCCAGACTCAATGCACTGGGGCACGCCAATTGCGCAAGCCTAGTGTGCGCTAGCGCACACCAGGCATGGCAGACTGTGGACCATGGACCGTCCGATCGATTACCGCCATCTCGAATCCCTCATTGCCCTGCTCACCGTTGCGCGCCTGGGCCGCTACACCGCCGCCGCGAACGTTCTCGGGGTGAACCACTCGACGATTTCCCGTCGCATCGACGCACTGCAAAAAGCCATGGGCGGCCACCTGCTCACGCGCTCCCCCAACGGCTGGGAACTGACGGATCTGGGGCGCCGGGCCATGTCGAGCGCGGAAGCCATCGAGCAGGCCGTGGAAGCCATCGGCTCCGAGAAGGACACCGGCGCATTGGCCGGCCATGTGCGCGTCGCTGCCCCCGACGCCTTCAGCGCCCATCTGGCGGCTCCGGCCCTGGCAAAGCTCCAGGCGAAGCATCCGCAACTGGTCTTCGAGATCGTTTCGGAAACCACCAGGGCCCGGCAGACGCGGACCGGCATGGATTTGGAGATTGTCATCGGCGAACCCAGCGTCCGCAAGGCAGCCTCCACGAAACTCCTGGATTACGAGTTGCGGCTCTACGCCACGGCCGAATACCTGGAATCCCAAGGCACCCCAGAACATCTGGAAGATCTGGCCGGGCATAGCCTGAACTACTACATCGACACCGCACTGACGGTGGACAAGCTCGACGAGGCCACCAGCGTCTTGCCGCCGATGCACCGCGCGATTTCTTCCACCAGCATCGCGGTGCAATACGCGGCCACCATGAACCATGCAGGCATCGGCTTGCTCCCCACCTTCCTCTCGGAGCACTACCCGAATATGGTGCCGGTGCTCCATGACCAGTTCACCTACCATTCCGAGTACTGGCTGGTGGGCCGCGAAGAAGCCTTGCGCAGCCGCGCCGTCCAGGAAACGGTGCGCGCGCTCAACGATGCGGCCACCGCCGGCGACTGGTTCATCCCGCCATTCCCGGCGTACAACCTGTCCTCCGGCTAGGCGCCGTTCACCTTGGCCCGGCCGGTTCCCAGTCCACGATGGCCTGCAGCAGCTGCGCCACTGATCGGGCGCTGTCCAGACGGAGCACCGGACGGACTTCGTTCTCCAGCCAGGCCTCATGGCGGGCGTGGCTGCGTCCGCTGAAGTCCGGGTCATCGTAGCCAGCTGCCCACGCCATGAATTTTTCCAGGGCTCCGCGTTCCAGGGATTGCCCGCTCAGGCGCTGCTTCTCGCGTTCTGCGAGACGGCGCAGGCGCACTTGGGGATCCAGCGCCAGAAAAACGAAGGCATCGCACTGCGACAGGACTTCTTCTCCCCATCCCTGCACTGATCCGGACAGTACCCAGGCTTTGCGCGGAACGAAGACCTGGTTCATGAGCATGGTTCGGGCAGCCGGCGCACGCTGCTGGCGGTATGGAGGATCGGTGGGAACCCAGAAGTAGTCGTCGCTATCGGCATGCGGCACGGACCAGGCATCGGCCACGGCGCGCGCGAGGGTCGTGGTGCCACTGCCGCTGGCACCGAAGATATGCAGCCTGCACCGCTTCATGCCGAACCCCGACGGCAAACTTGGCTACTTTTCATTATTCTTCTTGCTGCTCCGGCGCCGCCCGTATGAAGCGCAAGCGGCAACGAAGCCAATACCGAACAGGAACGCCAACAGGTACTCGATTCCCATCTGCCCGTGCACCCCGCAATCGCATCATGCTGGGGACAGTGATGTCCACTCAAACCCCATCCTTCTTGGCTGCCAGACTCGCAGATCGGCAACGGCAGCGCAAGCCAATGACCAGCCCGCAGGCCACCGAACACGCCCAAGGCCAGCCCCTTCCGTGGAGCTGGCCTTCGGCGTCGTGCTGGATCTTGCGGCTTACTTCTGCATCTTCAGTTCATCGCGGGCGGCATTTTCGCCGTTCACTGCCAGCCGGTCCGCCTCGTCGATCTCGCCGAGGTCCAGCCCCTTGGTTTCCTTCATGAAGAACACGGCCACCAGGGTGACCAGGGCGGCGAACACGATGTAGCCGGCCACCGGAACCCAGGATCCGTAGACTTTGAGCAAGAAGGTGGCGATGATCGGGGCCATGGACCCGGCCACGATCGAGGTGACCTGGTAGCCCAGCGAGACGCCCGAGTAGCGCATGCGGGTCGGGAACATCTCGGCCATGATGGCCGGCTGCCCGGCGTACATCAGCGCGTGCACACCCAAGCCCAGCACGATGGTGGCCAGGATGACCGCATCGTTGGCGGTATTGAACAGCGGGAAGGCCGCCACGCCCCAGACGGCCATGAGCACCACGCCGGTGGCGTAGACCGGGCGGCGGCCGAGAGTGTCGGTGAAACGGCCGACGATCGGCACCAGGATCGCGTGGATCACGTGGGCAATGAGCATCAGGCCAAGGATCGTGGAGGTGTCCATGTCCAGCTGGGTGGCCATGTAGGTGATGGAGAAGGTCACCACCATGTAGTACATGATGTTCTCCCCGAAGCGCAGGCCCATGGCGGTGAACACCCCGCGCGGGTAGCGCTTGAAGACTTCGCCCACGCCGTAGCCGGCTGCCGCGTTCTGCTCCAGCTCAGCCTTGGCTTCCTTGAAGATCGGGGCATCGGAAACGCGGGTGCGGATGTAGTAGCCGACGACCACAATCACCACCGAGAGCCAGAAGCCGATGCGCCAGCCCCACGCCAGGAAGGCCGCTTCGCTCAGCGTTGCCGAGAGCACCAGCAGCACCACGGTGGCCAGCAGGTTGCCCACCGGCACTGCGGCCTGCGGCCAGGAGGACCAGAAGCCGCGTTCCGTGTTCGGCGCGTGCTCGGCCACCAGCAGCACCGCGCCTCCCCATTCCCCGCCCACGGCGAAGCCCTGGGCGAAGCGCAGCACGATCAGCAGGATCGGTGCGGCATAGCCGATGGAGTCGAAGGTGGGCAGGCAGCCCATCAGGAAGGTGGTTGCGCCGACCAGCACGATCGCCACCTGCAGCAGGTGCTTGCGCCCGTACTTGTCGCCGAAGTGGCCGAAGACGATGCCGCCGATGGGGCGGGCAATGAAACCGACCGCGTAGGTCAGGAAGGCCTTGATGATGTTATCCAGATCGTTGCCGGTATCCGGAAAGAAGATCTTGTTGAAGACCAGGGTTGCCGCGGTCGCGTAGAGGAAGAATTCATACCATTCGACGACGGTGCCAGCCATGGAGGCTGCTACGACCCGGCGCAATCCCTTGCGCTCGGCCTTCGATGACGTTTCGCTTGCCACTGTGCGTTCCTTCCGCCCACGCCAGTACCCCCTTTGGAACCGGCCTCATCAGCGAGTATGGCCTAGATCACATCGCGAAAGATAGGCGAAACGAGGCATACTGGGAGGCGGATTCTGCACATTCAGCGTGCATTTTTGCACACGCAGCGGCGGCTGCATGAAAGGTCGAGGATGACGGCTTGGGAAAACCCCGTGCACGAGGTGGCGTTGCGAGGCGTGCGCATGGATGCGCAAACCCGTTGCGCCCACTACCGCTCCTTGTTCGATGTGATCGCGCTGAAGCACGACTGCTGCGCCACCTTCTACCCCTGCCACCTATGCCATGGCGAACTGGCCGATCACGAGGCAACGCCGTGGCCGGCGGACCGGTTCGATGAACCCGCCGTGCTCTGCGGGGTCTGCAGCACGCAGCTGAGCCCGGCGAAGTACCTCGATGCCAGTTCCTGCCCGAACTGCCAGGCCCTGTTCAATCCCGGCTGCAAATTGCATCTGGACTTGTACTTCGAGATGAAGCCAGCCAGCTAGTCCCAGGGCAGTTCGTTCTCTTGTGCAGGCTGCTGCGGGATCACCAGCACCGGACGATGCTGCTTGTGGGCCAGCGCCACGGCGATCGACCCGTCCATCAGCTGGGCCATCTTGCTGCGGATCCCCGGACGGCGGGTGCCGACGACGATCATCTGCGCATCGAGCTGCTCGGCTACCGCGGCCAGCACCTTGGCAGGGTCGCCGGCCACGGTATAGCTCTCGAGCTCGACACCGGTAATCACCGAGGTGATTTCCCAGGCGAGTTCCTCGGAGACCGGGCTGGCCGAAGCCAGCAGGTCGCCCTCGGACAGCTTGTCGGTAATCAGGCGCCCGGAATCAACGTGGATGCACACCAATCGTGCATTCAGCCCGCGTGCCAGCGAACCGGCCGCAGCAAATACCGCCGGGGACATGCCCGATTCCACGCCCATGACCATAGTGCTCATCAGCTCTACCTGCTTCCCTTGTTGGCAGTTCCGGTCGAAGGAACTGCGGTTCACAAATCCTTGAGCGCTATGGCAGGATCGCTGAGCCGGTCAGCGTCGATCTCCCGGCCCACCAGACCGCGCAGGGTGCCATTGACATCCCAGATGTTCACGTTCGCCGCAGCGGTGATTTCCGACCCGTCCTGCCAGAACATGAAGAACTCCCCGGATTCCATATCCCCGCGCACCACCGTTGTATCCCCGGGCGAACCATGGCCGACATATTCCATCCCGAGATCGAATTGGTCGGTGAAGAAGTAGGGAAGCCAGTCATAGGACCTTTCCTCCCCGGCCAGTGTGGCCGCGGCCAGCTTGCCTTGGCGAATCGCGTTATCCCAGTGCTCGACGCGCAGCTGCCTGTGCAATACGGTGTTGAAGGCCTGGGCAATGTCCCCCACGGCAAGTATCCGCGCGTCGCTGCTGCGCAGCGAGGCATCCACCACAACGCCGGAGTCCACTTCCAGCCCGGCAGCCTCGGCCAGCTGCACATTCGGCTGCGCGCCCATGGCCAGCAGCACCAGATCGGCACGCGAGGAGCCCGCATCGGAAAGCACCTGCAGGTGCCCGTCGGCTTCTTCGATGCCGTGCACCCGTGCAGTGCGCACGTCCACGCCATGGGACTGGTGCAGCTCCAAGAGGTGATTTCCAAGCCGTTCGCCGAACACCTTGGCCAAAGGGACCTCGGAGGGCGAGTAGACAGTCACCCTTGCCCCGCGCTGGCGGGCGGCGGCCGCCACTTCCATGCCGATCCAGCCCGAACCCACCACCGCCACCTGGGCGCCCTCGACCAGTTCCGCACGCAAGGACTTCGCATCGTCCAAGGTGCGCAGCACGTGCACTGCGGGCAGGTCGTAACCGGGTATCGGGGTTCGGCCGCCCAGGCTGGCCCGCGAACCGGTGGCCAGCACCAGCTGGTCGTAGTCCAG
The DNA here is from genome assembly GCF_042672105.1 of Glutamicibacter sp. NPDC127525. NCBI lineage: Bacteria > Bacillati > Actinomycetota > Actinomycetes > Micrococcales > Micrococcaceae > Glutamicibacter > Glutamicibacter sp. NPDC127525. Next base: position 177,560 of record NZ_JBHXVN010000007.1, read on the forward strand.
TGCGCTGCCATCGGCCAGCAGCACCTGCCGCTTGGCGGTTTCGATGCTGGTGGCGGCGACGCCCAGGCGCAATGCGACATCATGGCTTGCGTACCAGGACGCGTCATGGACGGTGAAGTCCGCCGGTTCCTCCTTGCCCTGCAAGAACCCCTTGGACAGCGGCGGGCGCTCATAGGGCAGCTGCGTTTCCTCGCTGACCAAGCTCAGCGCCCCGCTGTAGCCGAGCTCGCGCAGTTCGCCGACAACGCTCGCGGCGGCCAGGCCGCCACCAAGGACAACGATCGATTCCATGCTGCACCCCACTGCTCAACGACGATGTACTTTGATCCTCACACCCCATGGCCAGCTTGGCAACCTCTGGCCAGTTCACTGCCGGGAAAAGAAGAAACCGGCGAGCGGGCCGCTGCCTGCGGCCAGCTCGCCGGCTGTCAGGCATCCGCCTGCCCTGGCGGATGCTACCGCTCGCCGTCCTTCTTCCGGCGCCCGCGGTCTGCGTTCTCCTCGCGGCGGCCAAAGGCACCGCGGGTGCGCGTCACCCGGTAGTCGATGCGGTCATCGACGTAGCGGCGCAGCTCCGGCTGGTCTTCGAGCGTGGCCCACAGCTCGTCGGAGACGTGCTCGGTGACCCGCTCGAGGCGGAGCTTGGCCTCGATGATCTCCAGCGTCTTGCTCTCGTGGCGCAGCCCCTTGATGGTCGCCACCGCCATCATGATCATGATGATGCTGAAGGGCAGCGCCGTGGCCAGCGAACCGGCCTGCAGCGCCTGCAATCCGCCAGCCATCAGCAGCGCCGCGGCGAGCAAGCCCTCGAGCACCGCCCACAGCACGCGGGACCAGGTCGGCGGGTTCGGGTGCCCGCCGGAAGCCAGCATGTCCACCACCAGCGACCCGGAGTCCGAGGAGGTGATGAAGAAGATCGCCACCAGGATGATTGCCATCACCGAGAGGATCGATCCCAATGGCAGGTCCTGCAGGATCTGGAACAGCGAGCCCTCGGCGGAAACCGCCCCGTCCTGGACCATGTCCCCCGCTCCGAAGAACTGGCGGTACAGCCCCGCGCCGCCCATCACGGAGAACCAGAGGAAACCGACGATGGTCGGCACCAGCAGCACGCCCAAAACGAACTGGCGCACGGTGCGGCCGCGCGAAATGCGGGCGATGAAGATGCCCACGAACGGGGCCCATGCGATCCACCAGCCCCAGTAGAAGACCGTCCAGCTGGAGAACCAGGTCTGCGCTTCCTCGCTCTGCTGGAAGGCGCCGACGTCGAAGGTCATGTTCATCCAATTGGCCAGGTACACGCCCAGGGACTGCACGAAGTTCTGGAACAGGAACAGCGTCGGGCCCAACAGCAGCACGCTGATCATCAGCAGCCCGGCCATGGACAGGTTGATGTTCGAGAGCCACTTGATGCCTGCGCCCAGGCCGCTGACCACGCTCATGGTGGCCAGGAAAGTGATCACGACGATGAGGATGACCAGCAGCGTGTTGTCCACCGAATCCACCAGCCCGATGGATTGCAGTCCCGAGCTGATCTGCTGCACGCCCAGGCCCAGCGAGGTCGCGATGCCGAAGACCGTGCCGAAGATGGCCAGCACGTCGATCACATCGCCCAGCCAGCCCTTGACCCGCTCCCCGAGCACCGGTTCCAGCGCCCATCGGATGGAGACCGGGCGGCCACGGCGGTGGATCGCATAGGCCAGGGCCAAGCCGATGACTGCGTAGATGGCCCACGGATGCAAGCCCCAGTGGATGAAGGTCTGGGCCATGGCCAAGCCCGCCAGTTCCCCTTCGGTGCCTTCCCATCCGGGCTTCGGGTCGACGGTGGCGTACATCAGCGGTTCGCCCACTCCGTAGAAGACCAGGCCGATGCCCATGCCGGCGGCGAAGAGCATCGCAAACCAGCTGAACAGCCCGAATTCAGGCTTCTCCCCGTCATTGCCCAGGGTGATCCGGCCCAGCTTGGAGAAGCCGATGACGATCACCAAAGCCACGAAGCCGCCGATGATCAGCATGTAGTACCAGCCCAGGTTCGTCACGATCCAGTTCTGCATCGCGTTGAACGTAGTGCTTGCGGTATCCGGCAGCACGATGGCGAACACGGCCACCGCGAGGATCACGACCAGCGCCGGCCAGAAGACCGCCGGAGCGATCCCGCCCTTGCCCAGGCGCACGCCCTGCCGGCGCAGCTTCGCGGTGATCTGCGCGTCGGTGTCATTTTCTGCAATATGCATATGCACCGGAATCGGCGCAGTATGCGGGGATGCCTCCGGCTCCGCGTCCAGCGGCCTTGGCAGCTCGCTGTTGGACTCCGCGGAGTCCGAGTCGTCGATTTTCTGGGTCATCGTCTCCAACCTTCCTTGCATTGTTGTCCTTCTGCTTTACACCCTTGTAGCTTGTGCGCCCAGAAGCAAGCTGATCTGCGATAAAAAGCTTGCGAAGCCGGGAATGGGAGTTTGCGCAAAGTCCTCACCGCCCCGGGCTAAACGTCTGGCGCAGCGGGTAGGGTGCGAAGTAACTCGCCAAGCACGCACCGGCGTGTGCCGGAAAACCAGCTAAGGAGCCAGCCATGCATACTTCCCGCCACCAAAGCACCGAAGCCGCTGAAGTCCCGGGCCGCTACGTGCTCGTCTTCGACCAGCCAGCTGCCGGCGCCCCTGGCCTGGCCCAAGTCCAACGCGACACCGAACTGCCCCAGCTGCTGGCCGAACAGGGCTACTCCACCAGCGAATACTTCCCGATGCTGGGCATCGCGGTGGTCTCCAGCGGCACCGAGCAGCTGGAGGACTTCCGCCAGCGCTGCGCCGGGCATCGGCTGCCGGCCTCGGTGGTGCCGGAACTGGTCTACCGGATTCTGCCCGATGCCGCCAAGGCCCCGGGCCAGTCCCCGTTCGCGGACACCGCGGAATTCACCTGGGGCCTGCAGGCGGTGGGCGCAGAGCTGTCCAGCTACACGGGCAAGGGAATCAACGTGGCTGTGCTGGATACCGGCTTCGACAGCGCGCACCCGGATTTCGCCGGCCGCACCGTGGATGCCAAGTCCTTTGTCGATGGCGAGGACGCCAACGACGGCCATGGGCATGGCACCCACTGCATCGGCACCGCCTGCGGTCCGCGCGACCCGCGGCAGGGACCGGGCTATGGGGTCGCCACCGAGGCCAATATCTTCGCCGGAAAGGTGCTGGGCAGCAACGGATCGGGCTCCGACTCCACGATCCTGGCCGGAATCAACTGGGCGCTGGAAAACAAGTGCGAGGTCATCTCGATGTCCCTCGGTGCCGACGTGAGAACCGTGCACCCGCCCTATGTCACCGCTGGGCGGCGCGCCCTGGAGCTGGGCTCGCTGATCGTGGCCGCCGCCGGCAACAACGCGCAGCGCTCCGCCGGGAACCCGGGGTTCGTCGGCGCCCCGGCCAACAGCCCCTACATCATGGCGGTGGCCGCCGTGGATCCGCACCTGGCCGTCGCCGACTTCTCGGCACAGGCGCTGGATGCCCAGGGCGGCGCAGTGGATATCGCCGGCCCCGGCGTGGACATCTACTCTGCTTGGCCGGGAGAAAAACGCTACAACACGATCAGCGGCACCTCCATGGCCACCCCGCATGTGGCCGGCGTGGCCGCGCTGCTGGCCGAATCCACCGGGCTGCGTGCCCAAGAGCTGTGGGACAAGCTCCTGTCCACCTCCCGCGATGCCGCGCTGCCTGCTGAGGATGCCGGTGCCGGGCTGGCCCAAGCCCCGGCCGGGGCGGAAGGCCACTAGGATGTGCGGCGTCCAGGTGCACATCTACGTGGTCACCGTGGTGGCCAGCGTGGCCCCCGAATCCATCGTTGACCAGCTGCAAGCCCGCGGACTGCAGGTTAAGCAGGTGCTCGCTGCCCTGGGCCAGATTATTGGCGAGGGCAGCGAGCAGGTGGCCGCAGCGCTGCGGGATCTCGACGCGGTCGAATCGGTTGATGCCCAGCAGCGCTACCGGGCCATCGACGAGGGCAGCTAGCGCAGGATCACCGTGCGCTGCGCGCACCGCGCAAGGCCGGGCTATGGCACCGCTGGCGCGGCGAACTCTGCCATGGCATCGAGCAGCCAGCGCACGGCGTGCTCGGTGAACGAGGCGCGCGGCATGATCCGCCAGCTCTGCTCACCGGTGCGCCACAGCAGCACCGGAATATTCGCCAGCGAGGTGCTGATCGCCTGGTTCACCCCGAAGGCGCGCGGGTGCAGATCCGCCGGGCAGCTCTTGCGCAGCACCAGCGGCGCATCCGGGCCGGAAAGTTCCAGCACGCTGCGGTTGGCCGAGAGGTCCACCACCTGCCCGGGCTGCTCGCCCAGGGCCGCGGTCAGCGCCCCGGCCAGCTCGGCGTTCCCGGCACTGGTGGCCAGGAACTCATCCGGCGCCAGCCACAGCACCGCAATGCCCGGCACCTCGCCGGCCACCTGGCCCACCGCGGCGGGCAAGCCCACGCCGGTGGCCGCGGCCACCGCCGCATGCGCCGGACTGCCCGGCGCGCAGCGAAGCGAGATCTGGGTGGCGAAGGCGATTTCGCGCAGGCCCACGCGGCCGGCGATGCTGGCCGCTTCCATTTCCTGGGCCAGGTGCTGCGCGGGGGAACGGCGTACTTCGCTGTCAATCATGGTGTTGCTAGCCATCGCGACGGCTTCCTTCCGGGTCGTAGAGCACGGTTTCACAGACTTCGACGTCGACCAGCTGGCCGCCCACCGGGGTCTTGAGCACTTCGCCAATGCGGCTGCGCCCGTTCTTGATCAGCGCCAGGCCGAAGGTGCGTCCCAGCGCCGGCGAGTCGTAGAAGCTGGTGACCCAGCCTTCCATCGGGGTGATGCCCTCGGCGGCCACCGCGTCGGCGGCCACCAGCGCGGCGCCCTCGGGCAGCCGCAGGGACTTGTCCACCGGCAGCACCGAGACCAGGTGCTTGCGGTCCTCCCGGAGGTTGTCCGCCCGGGAGTAGGAGCGGTTGCCGATGAAGTCCTTGACCTTGGAGACCACCCATTCCATGCCGGCATCCTGCGGGGTCACCGTGCCGTCGGTGTCCTGCCCGACGATGATGAAGCCCTTCTCGGCGCGCAGCACGTGCATGGTTTCGGTGCCGTACGGGGTGATGCCGTATTCCTGGCCGGCGGCGTACACGTCTTCCCAGACGCGCAGCCCGTGCCAGGCCGGCACCGCGATTTCGAAGGCCAGCTCCCCGGAGAAGGAAATGCGCGAGATGCGCGCTTCGATCCCGGAATCCAGCACCACGTCCTTGAAGGCCATGAACTTGAAGCCCTCGTTGGACACGTCCACGGTGGAGGCGACCTTGGCGATCACCTCGCGCGATTTCGGCCCGACCACCGCGACGGTGGCCAGCTGCTCGGTGACCGAGGTGCACACGACATCCAGCTCGGGCCATTCGGTCTGCAGCCACTCCTCCAGCCAGTCCAGCACGTCGCCCGCGCCGCCGGTGGTGGTGTGCAGCAAGAAGCGGTCCTGCGCCAGGCGCAGGGCTACCCCGTCGTCGAAGATCATGCCGTCGGCCTTGCACATCACGCCGTAGCGGCCCATGCCGACCTTCAGCTTGGTGTAGCCGTTGGTGTAGATGCGGTTCAGGAACTCGGTCGCATCCGCCCCGCGGATCTCGATCTTGCCCAGCGTGCTCGCATCGAGCATGCCCACCGAAGCGCGCACCGCGGCGGACTCGCGGTAGACCGCCTGGTCCATGGTTTCCCCCGGCTGCGGGTAGTACCAGGGGCGCTTCCACTGCCCGACGTCCTCGAAGGCCGCCCCGTGGGCCAGGTGCCAGGAGTGCATCGCGGTGATGCGCGCCGCATCCAGCTGCTGCCCGCGGTTGCGCCCGGCCAGGGCCGCGAAGGCCACCGGGGTGTAGGGGGCGCGGAAGGTGGTGGTGCCGATCTGCGCCGGGTTCTCGATGCCCAGCACCGCGGCGATCACGCCGATCGCCGCCACCCCGGAGGTCTTGCCCTGGTCGTTGGCGGTGGAGATCGAGGTGTACCGCTTGATGTGCTCCACCGACTTCATGCCCGCGCCGGTGGCGCGCAGCACGTCGGCCACGGACTGGTCGCGCTGCAGGTCCACGAAGTGGGCCGTGTAGTTCGCGGCGTCATCGCCCTTGGCCGATGGCACCAGCCAGACCGGACGGGTCTGGCCCAGCGCGGTCTCCAACGCCTGCGGGGTGCGGGCCACGGTGGCGAATCCTGCCGCGGTGGCGGCCGCGGCGCCGGTGGCGGCCCCGGTGGACAGGGCGCTGGCGGTATCCAGGCGCCCGGTCACCGCGCCGGCCAGGTGCTGGTTGGCCACCGCGGCGGCCGGGACGAAGGCGTGGATGGTGGTATCCCAGTCCAGCTTGCCCTGGCGCTGGGAGTGCAGGTGCACCACCGGGTTGAAGCCGCCGGCCACGGCCAGCACATCGGCTTCGAAGCGCTGGGCGGCCCCCAGTTCGCGGTGCTCGTCGAGCGTTGCGACCACGATGGCCGACAGCTCGCCCTCGGCATCCGCTTCGGTATCCACCACCACCGAACCCGGGATCACGGTGACTCCCTCGGCCACGGCGGCCGCGGCGGCGGCCGAAATGTTCTGCCGGGCGTCGATCACGGCAACCACCCCGCCGCTGGCCGCCAGTTCGGCTACCAGCTCGTAGGCCGAGTCGTTGGTGGTGGCCACGGCGATCTTCTGCCCGGCGCGCACGCCGTAGCGGTTCAGGTAGCTGCGCACCGCGCCGGCGAGCATGATGCCCGGGCGGTCGTTGTTCTCGAAGACGATCGGGCGCTCGTGGGCGCCGGTGGTCAGCACCACCTGCTGGGCGCGGATATGCCAGATGCGCTCGCGGGATACCCCGGGCCCGGACGGACCGTCAAGGTGCACGGTGCGGCGCTGCGCGGCGATCAGGTAGTTCGCGTCGTAGGACCCGAAGACGGTGGTGCGCTGCAGGTGGGTGGTTTCCTCGGCCGCGGCCAGTTCGCCGGTGACCTGCTCGATCCACTGGCTGCTGTCCAGGCCGTCGATCTGCTCCCCGGCGGTGTCCAGCAAGGTACCCCCGGCCTCGGCGCGCTCGTCGAGCAGCATCACCCGGGCCCCGGAGCGCGAGGCTTCGCGGGCCGCGGCCAGGCCGGCCGGACCGGCGCCGACCACCAGCACGTCGGTGTGCACGTGCACGTGGTCGTAGTAGGCCGGATCGGTGGCCGGGTCAAGCACGCCCAGGCCCGAAAGCAAGGTGGCGTCCAGCCCGTCGGTGACCGCAACGGTGGTGGCCGGCAGCATCGACTCGTCGATGTCCTGCTCATGCCGGGCGCCGACGGTGACCAGCGCGTTGGGCTCCTCGACCCCGGCGGCGAAGATGCCGCGCGGGCGGTCCAGGTACAGCGAGTTGCCGGCCTTGCGCAGCCCGTTGGCCAGCATGGCGCTGGCCACGGTGTCGCCGCGGAAAGCGGAGAGCTGCGCGCCGCCAATGGACAGGGCCAGTGGTTCCTCGCGGTTGATGCGGGCGCGGGTGCTCTGCGCTGCAGGCAGGCGTTGCGGCTTGCTCATCGGGTGCCTCCTTCGGCGCTGCGGATGTCGGTGGTGCTCAGTTCGGGGCGTGGTTCGCTGGCCTGGTAGATGGCCTTGAACTCGTAGGTGACGGTGTCGCGCAGGGCGTTGAACCACTTGCGGCAGCCGCCGGCGTGGACCCAGCGTTCGGCGAAGATGCCCTTCTTGTTCTGCCGGTAGAACAGGTAGCGGGACCATTCCTTGTCGCTCAGGGAGCTCGGGTCCGCCGGGTAGGCCACGTGGGCTTCTCCCCCGTACTTGAATTCGTTCTCATTGCGTGGCCCGCAGTTCGGGCAATCAATCAGCATCATGGCGGTTGCTCCTAGTGTGCGACGGCTGCTGCGCCGTGCTCGTCGATCAGGTGGCCGGTTTCGAAGCGATCCAGGCTGAACGGCTTGTTCAGCTCGTGCGGCTCGTCGTTGGCGATGGTGTGCGCCAGGGTGAATCCGGCACCCGGGGTGCCCTTGAATCCGCCGGTGCCCCAGCCGCAGTTCACGTACAGGTTCTGGATCGGGGTCTTGGAGATGATCGGCGAGGCGTCCATGGTGGTGTCCACGATGCCGCCCCAGGTGCGCAGCACATGCGCCCGGGCGAAGATCGGGAACAGCTCCACGGCCGCGGCCATCTGCTCCTGGATGACGTGGAAAGCGCCGCGCTGCCCGTAGCCGTTGTAGTTGTCGATGCCCGCGCCCATGACCAGCTCCCCCTTGTGGGCCTGGGAGACGTAGACGTGGATGTGGTTGGACATGACCACCGTCGGGTGCACCGGTTCGAACAGCTCGGAGACCAGTGCCTGCAGCGGGTGGGACTGGATCGGCAGTTCGAAGCCGGCCATTTCGGCCAGCACCGAGGAGTGCCCTGCCCCAGCCAGGGCGACCTTGCCCGCGTGGATGGTGCCGCGGGTGGTCTTCACGCCGGTGACCTTCTCGCCGTCCTTGATGAAGCCGGTGACTTCGCAGTTCTGGATGATATCCACGCCCAGCTCGTTGGCCTTGCGGGCGAAGGCCCAGGCCACGTGGTCGTGCTTGGCGATGCCGGCACGCGGCTGCCAGGTCGCGCCCATGACCGGGTAGCGGATGTCGTCGCCGAAGTTGATGATCGGGCAGGCTTCCTTGACCTGGGAAGGGTCCAGCCATTCGGCATCCACGCCGTTAAGCTTGTTCGCTTCCACGCGGCGCACGGATTCGCGCACGTCGCCCAGGGTGTGGGCCAGGTTCATCACGCCGCGCTGGGAGAACAGGAAATCGTATTCCAGGTCCTCGGGCAGCTGCTCCCACAGCTTCAGCGACTTCTCGTAGATGCCCGCCGACTCGTCCCAGAGGTAGTTGGAGCGGATGATGGTGGTGTTACGGGCCATGTTCCCGCCGGCCAGCCAGCCCTTTTCCAGGACGGCGACGTTGGTGATGCCGTGGTTCTTGGCCAGGAAGTAGGCGGTAGCCAGGCCATGGCCGCCGCCTCCGACGATCACTGCGTCGTAGGACTTCTTCGGTTCCGGGTTGGCCCAGAGGAATTCCGGGTGCTCAGGCAGCAGATCAGCCATGGCTATTCTCCAATCTTCTTCAGGTTCGGGTACAGCGGGTGGGCCGCGGCAAGCTGCAGAACACGATCCTTCAGCTCCGGCAACACCGCCGCATTACCCTCAGCACCAGCAATCAACGTCTGCGCAATGATCTCCGCAACCTCAGCAAACGCAGCCTCCGAGAAACCACGGGTAGCCAACGCCGGAGTACCAATACGCAACCCCGAAGTCACCATCGGCGGACGAGGATCAAACGGCACCGAATTGCGGTTCACCGTGATCTCCACCTGAGCCAAAAGATCCTCACCCTGCTGCCCATCCAACTCGCTATTACGCAAGTCAACCAGCACCATGTGAACATCCGTGCCACCAGTCAAAACGCTGATGCCCTTGGCCACAACATCTTCCTGGGTCAAGCGCTCAGCCAAGATCCGCGCACCAGCCAAGGTCCGCTCCTGGCGCTCCTTGAACTCCGGCGAAGCGGCAATCTTGAACGCCACCGCCTTGCCAGCAATCACGTGCTCCAACGGACCACCCTGCTGGCCAGGGAACACCGCCGAGTTCAACTTCTTCGCGATCTCCGCATCATTCGAGAGAATAATGCCGCCACGTGGACCCGCCAGGGTCTTATGGGTCGTGGAGGTCACTACGTGAGCGTGCGGAACCGGCGAAGGATGCAACCCGGTTGCCACCAAGCCAGCGAAGTGCGCCATGTCCACGAACAGGTACGCGCCGACCTTGTCAGCGATTTCGCGGAAGCGCTTGAAGTCCAGCTGGCGAGGGTACGCCGACCAGCCTGCAACGATCATCTTCGGCTGATTCTCGATGGCAAGGCGCTCCACCTCGTCCATGTCCACCTCATAGGTTTCCTCGTCCACACCGTAAGGAACGATGTTGAACAAGCGGCCCGAGAAGTTCAGCTTCATGCCGTGGGTCAGGTGGCCACCGTGGTTCAGGTTCAGGCCGAGCACGGTATCGCCCGGGCGAACCAGCGCGTGGTATACCGACGCGTTGGCCTGCGCACCCGAGTGCGGCTGCACGTTGGCGAACTTCGCCCCGAACAGGTCCTTGAGCCGCTCGATCGCCAGCGTCTCGATGACATCAACTTCCTCGCAACCGCCATAGTAGCGGCGGCCCGGGTAGCCCTCGGCATACTTGTTGGTCAGTACCGAACCCTGCGCCTGCATGATTGCTTGCGCAGTGTGGTTCTCCGAAGCGATCATTTCCAGGCCGCGCTGCTGGCGAGCCAGCTCAGCGTCAATACGCTGCGCTACTTCCGGGTCGAGATGCGCGAGGTCCGCGGTTAGGGAATCTGCCGAGAGAGTTGAAGCTTGTGCCATTGCCCATTCCTAAATGTATGAATTGCCGACAACTGATATATCAATCTGCGATTCACTGTATGATGGAAGCCACAGCCCGGTCAATGGGTAACCCGAAATTATTTCAGCGTGCAGCAATCACGCGGTATGGAGCAGAGAAAACGGAGGCAAGATGACACTCGCCACACAGCTTCCCGTGGGCGTCGAGTCCCTGGCTGAACGCGCTTACCTGGTTCTGCGAGACCGGCTCATCATGATGGACATCGCCCCCGGCGACCCGATCAACGAAGCCCATCTGGTCAACGAACTCGGGGTCGGCCGCACGCCATTGCGCGAGGCGCTCAAGCGCCTGGAGGTCGACCACCTGGTGCAGTCCTATCCGCGACGCGGCACCTTTGCCACCCGTGTGGACATCACGGAGCTGGCCGATATCACCGAAGTCCGCGAAGCCCTGGAACCCCTCGCCGCGGCCAAGGCAGCAGCCCTGCATGGCGGCAGCGCTCGCAGTCGCATCGAAGCAACGCTCCAAGCTGTCAGCCAGCTGTCGGGCGCGAATCTCCGGCGCACGTTGATGGAGAACGACCTGGAAGTGCACCGGCTGATCTACCAAGCGGCCGGCAATCACCACCTGGAGCAGACACTGATCCGCCTGGATAACCTTGCCACCCGCATCTGGTGCATGGCCCTGGATCGCCTGCCGAGCATCGACGAGCACATTGAAGAACACATCTCGCTGCTCCAAGCCATCCTCGACGGCGACGCGCAGCTGGCACAGGAGTTGGCCCTGGAGCACATCGTGCACTTCGAGGCATCGGTGCGATCCGTTCTCTAGCCGCGGCTTCACCGCTGGAGCGATGCCATGCACTGCGGAAAAATACTTATCCCCATTTCCCAGAATCGAAGACATGTTCGAACAAGCAAAGTATAATTAGAACATGTCCGAAGCAAAGGCGCACGGAAACAGCCTCACCCCACCAGCACCCCCCGAGGAATTCGACCTCCACGTCCAAACCGT
>NZ_JBHXVN010000008.1:0-172307 GCF_042672105.1 Glutamicibacter sp. NPDC127525
TTCAAGGCCGGCCGGGTCAAGAACCGCAAGCGCGAGATGACCGGCATTGCACTGCGCATCGCCATCTACCTGGCGATCGTGTTCTACTTCCTGCCGGTGGGCATGGCTTTCGCCTTCCTCGGCGTGCAGCTGGCAGTCTTCGGCGTCTACATGGGTGCCTCCTTCGCCCCGAACCACAAGGGCATGCCGATGGTTCCCCAGGACGCCCGCATCGACTTCTTCTCCCGCCAGGTACTGACCGGACGCAATGTCATGGCCAAGTCCAGCTGGGGAAACCGCATACTCTCCCACGTCTACGGCGGATTGAACTACCAGGTGGAGCACCACCTGTTCCCGTCCATGCCGCGCGCCAATCTGGCCGGTGTCTCGCGCATCGTGCGCCAGTACTGCGACGAGCACCAGGTGCCGTACACCGTGGCCAGTGTCCGCGAATCCTACGCACAGGTGATCACCTACCTGAACAAGGTCGGGCTATCGGCCCGGGATCCTTTCGAGTGCCCGATGATCTCCGGATACCGCGTCAGCGCATAGTTCAGGCTGAAGCAGCAAAGAGCTAGGATCCCTTGCCACCAAAGGCAAGGGTTCCTAGCTCTTTCCCGTCTGCGTCAAGGACAAGCATCTTTTCGCCGTCCTCCAGCTTGGCGGAGGCAGCGCGCGAGAGCCAGTCATCCACGCCTTCGCAGAACATCTTGGTCGAAGCCAGCGCGGCGAATTCCAGGTCTTCGGATGCGCTCCAGGTACCGGCGAGGCGGTTGCAGCCATCGCTGCCGGTGATCTTGCCGTCTTCGGCAAGCTCCAGCCACGGCTGGCCTTGCTCCTTGCTGCCCCACAAGCCGACCGGATCCTGGAGTATCACGCTGGTCTCGCTTTCAGTTGGCTGGCTGGCGCCCGGCTCGCCCGGGGTCGCCCCGCAGGCGGCAACACCAAAAGCCAAAGACAGTGCCGCGGTGCGCAGGAAGAATCGCTTCATATCCCCCAGCCTAGGTCTTCGGCCCACCCGCTGGCCAGTACCGGATTACGGCTGGGAGTCTACTGGCTGGGTAGGCTCCTTCGGCCCGACAACCTCGATTGCCCCGGTCACCGTACGCTGCACGCCGGTGCTGACGGGAACGACTTCTTCGGCAACTGGCTTGCTGCGGGCAGCATGGCTATGGCGCAGATCAAGAATGCCGACCAGCAAGGTGGCCAGGACCAAGAGGGAAATGGCAGCGAATGAGAGCGCCATGGCGATCGAGTACCCGGCTACGTGGTTCATGCCGTAGAAGACAGCGGTAATCACCGCAATGCCCACCGCAGTGCCCACGCGCTGGGAAGTCTGCATCAAGCCGCCGGCACTGCCGGAGTTGGCCACGGGAACTTCCATGAGGGTCAGCGCCTGGTTAGGCGAAATAATGAAGCCCTGGGCTACGCCGATGAAGGCCAGCGAAAGCAGCATCCACCAGATGTTCAGCAGCCCGCGATCCTCCAGGACCACCACGGCAATGGTGGCCAGCAGGCCGAACAGGGCGCTGAGAATGCCGCCGATGACCATTTTTCGCCCCACGGTCATGACATAGCGTCCGGCGATGTCGGAGCTGAAGGCGGAGAGCAGGGCCGCGGGAAGGCAGATCAGCCCTGCCTGCAGGGCACTGAAACCCTGGGATTGCTGGACGTAAATGGCCACCAGCACCCAGACGCTGGAAACACCCATGAAGTACAGGCCCGCAATGAGCGTGCCGTTGGTGAAGCTGCGGATCTTGAACAGGGCCAATTCCACCATTGGTTCGCGCCCGAGCTTCTTGTACTTCTTCTCCCACCAGACCCAGAGCACCATGACCAGCACTGCCAAGGCCAGCAGCGACCAGAGCCATGGGGTTTCGCGGCCCTGGACGAATGGCAGGAGCAGGGCGAAAATGCCAACCGCCAGCAGGAGGCCGCCAACCGGGTCCAGATCCACCTTGCCCGCTGGCTTGTTGAACAGCGGCTTGGGCAGCCACAGCAGCGCCAGGACAATGGCCAGCACGCCGACCGGGACGTTGATCAAGAAGGTGGCGCGCCAGCCGGCGTCTTCGCCAAACCAGTTGATCAGCAATCCGCCCAGCACCGGCCCAATAGCTACCGAGAAGCCGACGGCGGTGCCCAGCAGCCCGTAGGCCCGGCCACGGGCCGCGCCACGGAAGTGCTGCTGGATCATGCCCATCACTTGGGGGTTGAGCAGGCCCGAGCCAACGCCCATGATGAAGCGGGCAATGTTCAATACCAGTGGATCCGCGGCCAGCCCTGCGAGGATGCTGGCGGCTGTGAAGATCGCCAGGCCTGCCACGAACATCACGCCACGGCCCAGCAGGTCGCCGGCGCGTCCGGCAGCAACCAGAACCACGCCGAAGGTCAGCGCATATCCGGCCAATACCCACTGCAGGTCCGATTCGGTGGCGTGCAGGGTGGAACCGATGGCAGGAAGAACCACGTTGACGATGCTGACCGAAACCAGCGACATGAACATCGCTGCCAGCAGCACGCCCAGCAATCGCCATCGCGCTCCGGCCGAGAGTTCTTCAGCAATTGGTACCGGATGCGGCTTGCTCTGGGACATGGGCCAACTTTCAAACGAATTCCAGGCCGCACAATCCTGCGGTCCTTCAACCTACAGCGTTGGCCAGCTGGCTAATATTCCCTGTCGAGGTGCTTATTTCACTCTTTGTGGTCTTCGGCGGCCCGGTTGAGCTCGAGCATCTGCGCAATGGCCAGCAACCGCAACTCGACGACTTCCCCGAAAAGGTCATCGCTGTCTTGCTGCGGCAGCTCGAGCGCTTGGCGTGCCAGCGGTGTCGGAACTTCCGGGTAGGCGTCAAGCAATTGGACCGGCACCAGCGAGCTCACGTAGTCCGGGCTGTCCTTCGAGCGGCGGTCATAGTAGTAATCCACATGCATCACGAAACCCAGGACATCCCGTTCCAGGGCGCGGACCATGGCCACTGCCTGCTTGAGCGTCAGGCCGATATCCACGAAGAAGGCGAGGATCCGTTCCATCAATTCATTGCGGAACGGGCCGGGCTCCACCTTGAGCTTTTCGTCGAGCGTCAATTGCGAGGCCCGGGGGTAGGCCCGGTAGGCCCGGCGCGTCGCGTTGTACGCTTCGGTCACCCCGAGCTTCCAGTCGTTGCAGTCGAACTCGATCAGCGGATTGATCGAGATGAAGCGCCCCACCGCCAGGTTGATGACTTCTTGGCGATCCGCCACGTAGTTGTACAACGCCCGCGGGGTGACATTGAATTCGGCCGCAAGACGGTGCATGGTCAGCGCGTCGTAGCCCTCGGCACCGGCGATTTCCAGAGCCTTCTGGGCCAGCTGCTCTTTGCTCAGGGACTGGAATTCAGAGTCCTTGCGCGGGCGTCCGCGACCACGTTTTGTCGGTTCAGGAGAGGAATTTTCCTTATTCTCGGCCATGTCACGAGGATATACGCATTTTCTCTGTAAATTCCCATTAAGCGCCTACAAGTATTGAAACTCCTAAAACAGGGCCAGCAATTTCCTGGCTCGTTCGTGCCACATGCCGGCAGCTAGCGCGAGATGTCCTACGGCGAAGCTCATGCCGCCAGCCAGCCACGGCCAGGCCAGGACCGCCCCGTAGGTTCCTGGCAGCGCAGCGACGAATCCAGCGGCCATCACCAGCAGGCCGGCTGCGACCAGCGCAATATGAGCCAGTTTCCAGCGGAAGGGCAACAGCATCGCCAGCACGGCCAGCAGCGCGGCCGGAGCCAGGATCAGCCATGGCGCAGCGCTGAAGCTGGCCAGGCCTTGGTAGCTGGCATACCCCAGGACCAGGATCAGCAGCACCGCCGCGCACACCAGCCAGCCGGGCCCGGGGCTTGCCATGGAACCGCGCATCATCAGCAGCGGGGTGAAAACCTGTGCCCAGAGCAGCACGGTCACCGGAATGAAGAAGAGCGAGAGCTGTCCGCCACCGGCCGCGCAGATAACGGTCATGATCACAGCCCCGAGGATGTGGATGGTGGTGCCGGCACTATTGGGCAGCCACAAGGGAACCAGGCTGATGATGACCGGAATGAACGCCAGCCAAATCAGCTGGGATCCGATCAGCAATTCGAGTTGCCCCAGCAGCCCGCCAACTCCCCCGGCAACAAAGCCGAAGCTCTGTTCGTTGGCCAAGGCGGCTTGCGGCGGGGCGAAAAGCACCACCATCAGGGTCAGCAGTGCGAGAGCGAAAATTGGCCACGCCAGAATACGCGTCAAGAAGTACTTGCCGCTGCCCACTTCCAGGGCTTCGGGCTCATGGCGTTCGAATTTGAGCGCGCGCGAGGCAGGCTCGCCGAGCAAGCGGATCAAATCGCTCTTGCGGCGTCCGCCGCCAGGCAGGCGGAGAATCTCCTGCTTGGTGGTTTCAATGACTTCGTTGCGTTCTTGCAAAGACAAGAAATCCAGCGCACGGCGAAGTTGCTCCAGGTAGTTGCGGGCGGCGCGCGGCAAGTAGGGCTTCATGCCTTTTACTCTACGTGCTCCGGCCCATGGGCTGACGCAGGCAAAATGGGGCAACGCCAGTGGCGTTGCCCCATCTGCCCGAAGCGGTCAGTTGCTGCGGGCTACTTGCCTGCGCCGGCGGTCAGGCCGCCGACAATGTACTTCTGCAAGAACAGGAACAATGCCATCACCGGGATCGCTGCCAGTACCGCACCGGCAGCGAAGACCGACCAGTTGGAGGTGAATTCCTCCGAGACGTAGGAGTACAGTCCCACAGCCAGCGTCTGGTTCTCCGGGGAGACCAGGATGACCGAGGCGATCACGAAGTCCGAGGTGCTGGAAATGAAGGACAGCAGGCCCACGACGGCCAGGATCGGTGCCACCAGGCGCAGGATCATGGTGAAGAAGATGCGGGCATGGCCAGCACCATCGATCTTCGCCGCTTCATCGATTTCCACCGGAATGGTGTTGAAGAAGCCGTACATCAGATAGGTGTTCACACCCAGTGCCCCGCCCAGGTACACCATGATCAATGCGATCTGGTTATCGATGCCCAAGACCGGGAAGACATCTCCCAGCGAGGTGAGCAGGATGAAGATCGCCACTACGGCCAGCAGCTGCGGGAAGATCTGCACAATCAGCAAGCTGACCAGGCCCACGCGGCGGCCGGTGAAGCGCATCCGCGAGAAGCTGTAGGCAGCCAAGGCGCCGAGGAACACCGAAGCGGCCGCCGTGGTCAGGCCAATCACCAAGGTGTTGATGAACCAGGCGCCGAAGGGACGCTGCTGATTCTGGAACAGCTCCACATAGCTGTTGAAGCCGATGGTGGTGAACAATCCGTTGGAAGACAGCAGGGTTCCATTGGGGTTCAGCGAGGCCGAGAGCACGTAGAGCAGCGGGAAGGCCGCATAGATGCACAGGGCCACGCCGATCAGGTGGCGCCAGCCGGTGGAGGCGAACCATTTGCCCAGGCCCTGGCGCCCCGCGCGTCCCTTGGGTGCGCCGGCTACCGGCCTGCCGGTGATTTCGGTGCTCATTAGTTCAGCTCCTCCAGTGCCTTGGTCTGCTTGAAACTGATAATCGAGATGATCGCGACGATCACGAAAATGATGATGGAGAAGGCGCTGGCCAGCCCATAGTCGCGCTGGGAGCCAACGAAGGCCACCTTGTAGACCATGGAGATCAGGATGTCGGTGGATCCCACGTTCAGTCCTGCATCCTGCATGCGCGGCCCGCCTTCGGTGAGCATGTAGATCACGTTGAAGTTGTTGAAGTTGAAGGCGAAGGAGCTGATCAGCAGCGGAGCCACCGAGACCAGCAGCAGCGGCAGCTTGATCAACCGGAAGATCTGGAACGGCTTCGCCCCGTCGATGGTGGCCGCTTCGGAGAGTTCATTCGGAATGGACTGCAGCGCCCCGGTGCAGACCAGGAACATGTACGGGAATCCGAGCCACAGATTCACCCAGAGCACGGAGAACTTCGCCAGCCACGGGTCGGTCAGCCAAGGGATCTGCGCTCCGCCCAGGAGCACCTGGTTGACGAACCCGAAGTCGCGGTTGAGCATGCCGGCCCAGACCAGCCCGCCCAGGAACGCAGGGAATGCGTAAGGCAGGATCGAGATGACGCGGTAGACCTTCCGCCCCTTCATGCGCATGTCGTTGAAGACAATCGCCAGGAACAGCCCGAGGAAGAAGGTGGTCGCCACCGACAGGAAGGCGAAGGCGAAGGTCCACACGGTGACAGAGAACAGGGCGTTGCGGATCGAGGAATCGGTGACCGCACGGGTGAAGTTCTCGAAGCCCACGTTGATGGACCAGCCGGGCATCAGCTGCGAGCCGTCTTGCGCGGTATACGCGCCCACGCCGGTGTCCCGGTACACCACGCCGGTCTGCTGATCGGTCATGGTGTCCGCGGCTTCATCATGCTTGATGGAGGA
The DNA here is from genome assembly GCF_042672105.1 of Glutamicibacter sp. NPDC127525. Taxonomy (NCBI): domain Bacteria; kingdom Bacillati; phylum Actinomycetota; class Actinomycetes; order Micrococcales; family Micrococcaceae; genus Glutamicibacter; species Glutamicibacter sp. NPDC127525. The sequence continues at coordinate 6,395 of NZ_JBHXVN010000008.1, forward strand.
AGTGTACTGGTAGGCGGTGCGGCCATCGCTGGTGCGCACGGTGCCATCTGCCGGGTTCTCGGTTAATGGAACGGCCAGCGAGGTGACCTCCTGCTGGCGGCCCAGCAAATCGGCGAAAGCCAGTTCGGAGTAGTCCCCCAGGCCAGCGGGGTCTACCGGGGCGAAAGGATCATCCGCATCGCCGAGCAGCTGCTGGCCATCGCGCTCAATGAGCATCGCCAGCCCGTCTTGCCCCTCGAGGATGGACACCGGGTAGCCGGCTGATCCCTCGACGCGGTTCTGGTTGGATTGCAGCAGCGCGCTGATCGCGTCATCCTTATCCGAGTTGTGCCCCGAACCGTAGTTGGTGAAGGCGATATACCCGGTGTAGCCGATCACGAAGACCTGGAAGATCAGCAGGAAGATGGTGCCCGGCAGCAGGTACTTTGCCGGCAGCCATCCGCGCTTGAAGTAGACCACGTTGATCAGCACGGTAATGGCCGCGATCACCGTGGCGATCGCCCAGGCTTCGCGCCCCAGTGCGGTGAAGACCGCGAAGAGCGCGGTCGCATCGACGATCGCCACCAGGATGATCTTGGCGAGCATGGCCCCAATGGAGGTGCTGGTGGCATTCGCGAAGCGCCTGGCTGCCGGTGACAGCTTGGGCTTCGTCTCCTCGGTGCCGGGTTGCGGCCCTTGGCGGGCGGTCTTTGTCATCTTCCAGATGTCCCTGTCGATCAAGTGCAGTTAGCGCTGGTGAATTGCAGGCGCTGGGGCCCGGAGGAGTTCCTCCCGGCCCCAGCGCCCATCGTTGTGCCTGGTGGCAGGTGTTCCTACTTCGAGATGGCCTTTTCGATGTCCGAGGTCATCTGCTTCCAGCGCTTGGCTGGATCAGCCTTGCCGGTGATGATCTCGGCCTCGGCTACGCCCCAGAACTCCCATACGGCAGCCATTTCCGGGATGTTCGGCATCGGCACGCCGTTGGCGCCGACCTCGCCGAAGGCAGCGATGGTTTCATCGGCCTTGGCCGCTTCGAATGCCGCGTTGTTTGCCGGCGGGCGGTTGCCTACCTCGTACAGTTCGGTCTGGACTTCTTCGGTGCCGATGTAGTTGGTCAGGAATTCGGTAGCGGCCAGCAGGTTCTCGGTCTTCGCGGAAACGAAGAAACCCTGCACGGCGACGAATGGCTGGGCCTGTTCTCCACCGGCCGATGGAATCGGGTCGATTTCCAGGTTGATTTCAGCTTCTTCTACTGCTTCCACGTTCCATGGACCGGTCAGGAAGAATGGCGAGTCGCCGGAGACGAACTTCTCCTTGGCAATGTCCCCGTCGAGGCTGGTCTTCAGGTTGCCTTCTTCGCCCTCTTCAGCCAGCCACTTGGCGAATTCGATGCCGCCCTCGTTGCCGATCTGCAGATCTGCCGGGTCATAGGCGCCCGTATCATCGGTGCCGAACACCGGTGCGCCGAAGGAGGTCTGGAACGGGTAGGCGTGGAATGGATCGCCGACGTCAGAGACCTGGACCAGGAACGGGAATTCGGTGCCGGCCTTCTCGCCGGCGGCAATCATGTCATCGAAGCTCTTTGGAGCTTCCTTGACCAGATCCGCATTGCGCAGCAGGGCCAGGTTCTCGGTGGCGTAGGGAACGCCGTAGGTGTTGCCCTCGTAGCTCATGGCGTTGACCGCGACGTCCTGGAACTCGCCGGCCTTGTCGCCCAGCTCAACTGGCTGGACTACGCCGTTGTTGACCAGGTTGCCCAGCCAGTCGTGGGCGCCGATGGTGATATCCGGGCCCTTGCCGGTTGGAACCTGGCGCAGGAAGTCTTCCTGGATCTTGGAGAAGTCCTTGATCACGAGGTCCACCTTGACCCCGGACTGCTTCTCGAAGTCAGCTGCTGCATCCTTGAGCACTGGCTCGCGGTTGGCGTCGACCCAGACGGTCAGTTCGCCGCCGGAGGCGGCTGCCGGCGAGGATTGCGCCGCTGCGGGGCTGGAGGAAACTGCTGGCGTGTTGGAGCCAGACCCGCCGCAGGCGGTGAGCGAGAGTGCGGCAATGGCCGTCAGTGCTCCGCCGAGAAGCCAAGGGTGCTTATTCACCTTCATGGGATGTCCTTTCGTGACAACTGTGTCATCAGGGACCGGGTCGGCCGCGATTTCCGCTGGGCCTGCCGGTCGGGTCTTTAGTGGTGCGAGTAACACATTGATTGTAAGCGTTTACAGCGTGGCACAGATCATGAAAATTGACAACAATGCCGATAAAATCAGTTTTATCGGCCGAGGCGCGAATTCTGACCTCACCATGGAACGAAGGCTTTGAAGCATAATTGCAAGCGTTTACAAACTCTGGTGAATCATTTATCGTTACCGTCATGACTTCAATTCGTTCAGCAGCTGATTCCCTTGTGCAATCCGAAGACTCGCAGTGGTGGCGCTCCTCGGTGATCTACCAGATCTACCCGCGCTCCTTCGCCGATTCCAATGGCGATGGGATGGGCGATCTGCGCGGCATTACCCAACGCCTGGAAAGCATCGCTCAGCTTTCGGTCGACGCGATTTGGCTGTCGCCATTCTTCACTTCCCCGCAGAAGGACGCCGGATACGACGTGTCGGACTACTGCGATGTGGATCCGCTGTTTGGAACCCTGGAGGACTACGACGCGATGGTCGCCAAGGCCCACGCATTGGGCCTGCGCGTCATCATCGACCTGGTTCCGAACCACTGCTCGGACCAGCACCCGTGGTTCCAGGAAGCGCTCAAGGCGGCGCCCGGCTCCCCCGAACGCGACCGCTTCATCTTCAAGGACACCCCGGCAACCGGGCGCCCGAATAATTGGGATTCGGTCTTCGGTGGCCCGATGTGGACCGAAACCAGGAATCCTGATGGCAGCGCCGGCCAGTCCTACCTGCATATCTTCGATTCCTCGCAGCCGGACTTCAATTGGCACAACGAGGAAGTGCGCGCGATGTTCCGCGACGTCCTGCGCTTCTGGCTGGACCGGGGCACCGACGGCTTCCGCGTTGACGTGGCCCACGGGCTGATCAAGGCCGAGGGCTTGCCGGACTTCACCCCGGACCCATCCGGAGCTTCCATGGGCGGCACCGACGAACTGGCTCCGTGGTGGGGCCAGGATGGCGTGCATGAGATCTACCGCGACTGGCGCAAGGTCATGGACGAGTACGACGGCGAGCGCGTGCTGTGCGCCGAGGCTTGGGTCAATCCCCTGTCGCTGATGGCCAAGTGGGTGCGCGAGGACGAGATGCACCAGGCTTTCAACTTCCCTTATCTCTCTTGCGACTTCGATGCCCAGCAGATCCGCGAAACCATCGACCAGTCTCTGGAGGAGTTCGGCAAGGTCGGCGCCCCGAGCACCTGGGTGCTCTCCAACCATGACGTGGTGCGCCATGCGACCCGCTTGGCGCTGACCGATGAGAACCCGCAGGGCGAGGGCATCGGCCTGAACACCCCAAACCTGCCGGAGGCTGCCGTGGGATTGCGTCGCGCTCGTGCTTCCAGCGCGTTGATGCTGGCCCTGCCAGGTGGCGCCTACATCTACCAGGGCGAAGAGCTGGGCCTGCCAGAAGCCGTTGAACTGCCAGATGAGGCGCGCCAGGATCCTACCTGGTTGCGCACCAATGGCGAGCGCTACGGGCGTGACGGCTGCCGGGTGCCCTTGCCCTGGGAAAGCGGCAAGCCCGCTTTCGGCTTCAGCGCGACCGGTGAAAGCTGGCTGCCGCAGCCGGCAGGCTGGGACTCCTACGCCCGCGATGCGCAGGTCGATGACCAGTCTTCCACGCTGAACCTGTACCGCCGCCTGTTGCAGCTGCGCCAGGATCATGCACTGGGCACCGGCACCCTGGATTGGGTCGAAGGCACCGGAGATGATGTTCTGGCTTTCGCCAACGGCACTGTGCTGGTCGTGGCCAACTACGCTGCAACTGCACAGCCCTTGCCTGCCGGTGCGCAGGGCGCCACCGAACTGGTGCGCAGCCAAAGCGAGATTTCGGCGGAATCGGGAATGATTCCGGGCGAAACCACGCTCTGGTTCCAGTTGCCGTAGCCGGCAATCTGCTGACCGGCTGCAGCCGCACCGGGTAATGTTGGGCAGGAGCCGTGGCCAGGGGAAGGAATTTCCCCTAGCCACGGCTGTGCCTATGAAGGAAGGAAGAGAAGTGGCCGGGATCAAAGACGTCGCACAAGCCGCTGGCGTATCCATTGCCACCGTCTCGCGCGCATTATCTGGCCGGGGTTCTGTCTCCGCGTCCGCGCAGGAGGCTGTGCAGCGCGCCGCCACCGAGCTGGGCTATGTGGTCTCATCTTCCGCGTCCGGGCTGGCCTCGGGACGCACCCGCAACATCGGCGTGCTCGTTCCGGTGATCAACCACTGGTTCTATGCCTGCGTGCTGGAAGGCATTTCCAGCCGCTTGATGGACGAGGGCTATGACACCACCCTCTATCAGCTGACCAAGGACCGCACCCAGCGCGAGAAGATCTTCTCCGATTTCCTGCTGCGCCAGCGCGTGGATGCGGTGATCGCGGTCAACGTCGAGTTGGCTGGGGACGAGGTCCAGGCGCTGCTGGCCATGGACAAGCCCCTGGTTGGCGTGGGAGGACCGCTTCCCGGTGTGCCGACCCTGCACGTGAATGACGAAGCGATTTCTGCCCTCGCGACCGGGCACCTCATCTCCCTGGGCCATGAACGCATTGGCTTCATCGGCGGCAACGCGGAAACCGATGTGGATTTCATGGTGCCCACCCACCGCCGCACCGGCTACGAGCGGGCGCTGGCCGAGGCTGGACTTGAACTGGATGAGTCGCTGTTCGCCAGCGCGGACTTCTCCATGGCCCAGAGCTACGCGGTGGCCAAGCAGCTGCTGGGCAACCCGGCATCCCGACCGACGGCAGTGTTCGCAGCCAGTGATGAAATGGCCATTGGCGCGATCCTGGCCGCCCGCGATCTCGGTTTGCAGCTGCCCCATGACCTGTCGGTCATCGGCGTGGACAATCACGACCTGGCCGAGCTCTTCGGCTTGACCACCGTCGAGCAGCGTCCGCATGAGCAGGGGCAGCTGGCGGTCGCCATGCTGCTGCGTGCTATCCGTGGCCAGGAACCGGCGCAGGCCCACGAGTTGGGCCATCGGCTGATCGTGCGTTCCTCCACCACCCGCCCCGCCCAGTAACCTGGCCAGGCTGTCGGGTCCCGCATGCCGGCGGCCTAGGCGCAATGGATGGCGGTGGCCGGACGTCGGCCGTGCAGCAAACTGCCCGCTGCATCCGCCTGCTGATCGCCAAACCACCGGTCGCCAGACGCGCAAATGCCCGCGCGGGCCAGGATCGCTTGATCCGTTGCCTGCGCGGGCATGGTGCTGCCGCGAAACTAGTGCGCCACGCGCGAGTCGGCCTGTTCGCCCTCGATTTCTTCCACGTGCAGGTTGCGTCCACGGGTCTCGCCCACCCAGAACACCGCTGCCACGGAAATGATGGTCAGCACCATGATGTAGATGGCAATCGAGATCGAAGAGCCCGTGGTCTCCAGCAGGATCTGCGCCACGGTGGCCGCGAAGGCGCCGCCCAGAATGGCGCCAATGGCGTAGCCAATGGAGATGCCCGAGTAGCGGATCTGCGCCGGGAACATCTCCGCGTACATCGCCGACTGCGGGCCGTAGGACAAGCCCAGGCCAACGGTCAGCACGAAGATCGCAATGGTGTACAGCACGATGTTTCCGGTGTCGACCATCAGGAACATCGGGATCATCCAGATGAACACCAGCGCGTAGCCGATCACGAAGGTATTGCGGCGCCCGATCTTGTCCGAGAGCCAGCCGCCGACCAGGGTGAAGATCAGCCAGCCCACCGAACCGATGGTGGTGGCCAGGAGGATCGGCGCCACCGGCATCTCGAGGACCTTGGTGGTGTAGGAAATGAAGAACGCGATCACCAGGTAGCCGGCGGCGTTGTTCGAGATGAAGATCAGCGCGGCCTGCAGGACCTGCTTGGAATGGCTGGTCATCAGCTCGCGCAGCGGGGTGTGCTCGGAAGCCTTGCGCTGGGCGAGCTGCTTGAAGACCGGGGATTCCTCAACCGCACGGCGGATCATGTAGCCCACGAAGATCAGCGCAATGGAGAGCAGGAACGGAATGCGCCAGCCCCATGCGGCGAACTCTTCCGGGCTCATGGCAACGCGCAGGATGTAGAGCAGGCCTGTAGCCAGGATCATGCCGATGGGCACGCCGATCTGCGGGTAGGCGCCGAAGTAGCCGCGGCGATCCTTCGGTGCGTGCTCTACCGCCATCAAGGCTGCACCGCCCCATTCGCCACCGGCCGAGAAGCCCTGGACCACGCGCAGGAGCACCAGCAGGATTGGCGCGGCCACGCCGATGGACGCGTAGGTTGGCAGCAGGCCAATGGCCGCGGTGGCAACGCCCATGAGGATCAGGGTGAGCACCAGGATGCGCTTGCGTCCGTAGCGGTCGCCCAGGTGGCCGGCAACCACTGCGCCCAGGGGACGGAAGAAGAAGGAGATGCCAATCATTGCGAAGGAAAGGATCTGCGCGACACCCGGATTCGACTGACCCAGGGGCTCGAGGAACAACGGGGTCAGCAGGGTCGCGGTGAGTTGGGCGAAAATGAAGAAGTCGTACCACTCAATGGTGGTGCCCACCAGGGTGCCGGCAAGAACCCGGCGCTCCTCCTGGGTGCGAGTGACAGTCGATGACATGAGTTGGCCTTTTTGCGAGTTGTTTACCGACCGTTCGGACGGTTTATGTCGCACACCATCATATGCCCACAGTGAAGCAGATCACAAGATCTATCCAAATCGTGACCAGCTCCAGCCAGGCACCCTCTCCCGCACTGGGCCGGGAATTCGGTGTTCTAATAGAGAACGACTAAAATCGGATATAGATCACCGACCGCCAGATCCCCCCGGTTCACTACGAAGGCCCTCGACGACGTTCCAGCAGCGCCGCACGCCAGATTGAAGAACAATGCCTACCTCCCAGACGCTTTCGCGTGGAATCCGCGTCCTTGAAATCGTCGCCAATTCCCCGGTCAATCTTTCCATCGCGGAAATCGCCGCGAAACTGGAAGTCCACCGCTCCATTGCCTACCGCATCATCCGCACCCTGGAGCAGCATCACCTGCTCAACCGCGATGAGGCCGGGCATATCCGTTCCGCTTCCGGCTTGGCCGTGCTCGCCCGCTCGGTCCAGCGCGACCTGCAGGCGGCCGCCACCCCGGAACTCACCGCGCTGGCCAACGAGCTGTCGATGACTGCTTTCGTGGCCGTCTGGGAACACGACCTGTGCACCACCTTGCAGTCGGTCTCCCCGTTGAACTCCCAGCGCGCGATCGTCCACCGCCCGGGCTCGGTGCACGGCATGGATGTGGGAGCAGCCGGCATCGCGATCCAGTCGCGCTATGCCAAGGCCGAGTGGGATGCCCTGGACACGGGCATCGAGTACCGCGAAGCTGCCGTCGCGGCCCGGGTTGACGGCTATGCCACCAGCGAGAACGAAGTCATCCAGGGCGTGACCTCCATTGCCGTTCCGATCCAGCATTCCGGGCAAACCCCGGCGGCCTTGGCCGTCGTCTTCGCCGCCAGCACGGTCGGCGGGTACGAACGCATGATCGAGGAACTCAAGCACGCAGCAGCGCGCATCAGCGAAAAGCTCGCGCACTAGCAATTCCCGGCGGGGAAAGAAGCATCCCGCTGCCTTTCGCCTGCTGGGCGAGGTGCAACGGGATGCTTCTTATCCAGCTTTGCTGGCCGGCCGCAAGATGCGCAGAGTTCTTGCCCTAGCGGACGCGGGCCAGCGACGGGGACTTCGCGACAACGATCTTCATCGCCACAGCGGCCAGGAAGATCACCAGTGCGCCACCGGTGGAGACCCAGAAGGCGCCGAGGTGGCCCAGGGTCTCGGCGAAGACGCCGGCCAAGCCGTTTCCGATCGCGGTTCCCACAACAATGCCGGCAGAGAGCATGGTCATCACGGTGGACAGGCGCTGCGGCGGAGCGACTTCGCCGCCCAGGGTCATGACCGTGACGATCACCGGCCCTACCGCAAATCCTGCGATGAACAGGGCAACCAGCATCAGCGGGACATTGCCGGCCACGTGCAGGCCGAAGCTGAGCACGGTCAGTGCTGCGCCGCACAGGATCCAGCGGTTGATCTGCTTGAAGGCCTGCGGCCAAGCGGCCACGGAGATCGCGGCAATCGCGCTGGAGAAGCCCATGGCGCCATAGAGCAGGCCGCCGGAGTTGGAATCGCCCTGCGCCCCGGCAAAGGCCAGGGTACCGGCCGCCGAGGAACCGAAGACCGTGCCCAGCGCCATCATGCCCAGGACCAGGGCACCGATCGCGGCAACCTGCGCGCCGCTGATCGAGACCTTGGGAGTGTGCTCGGCGGTTCTCGCCGGCTTCACCGCATTGCCGGTACGGTGCGAGGCGAACACCGGCACCAGCACCAGGGTCAGCAGGGCGGCAAGGTAGAGCGGCAGCACCGGATCCACCAGGGAGGCCAGCAGGCCCACGGCAACCGGGCCGAAGACGAAGCCCAGTTCATCGAACATGGACTCCAGGCTCAGTGCCGCCGAAAGGACCTTGTGGTTCTTCTTCTGCTGGCGGGTGATTGCAATCCAGCGGACGCGGGACATCGGGCCGACCTGCGGGCCGGTAGCACCGGCGGCCAGGCACATGATCGAGAGCAAGGCCGCGGACATGTCCGGTCCCGAATCGGCAAACAGCGTCAGGGCAACCAGCAGGATGGTGTGGATGACCGCAACAGTGGTCAATACCGGGCGCTGGCCCACCCGGTCAGCCAGATAGCCGATGCTCGGACCGCCAATGGCGGACCCCAGGCCAACCATGGCCGCGGCCAAGCCGCCCATGGCATATGAGCCGGTGGTAGCAGTTACCAGGGTCATGGACCCGATGGTGAGCATCGCCAGCGGGAGGCGTGCAAGGAAAGTAAGCGGCAGGAAGGGTGCTCCTACCAAAGGAACTAACGCGGAGTATCCGGACATCTTCTCGGATTCCTCACTGTTTTCCTTCGACAAAGTAGGCTGAGTCAACAAAACTCCATGACGAAGCGTGCGTCGTCCCACACCCCCCGACGCACAAAATTTCCCAGGCATGCCTGATGGCACTACTTTCAAGATAGCTACTGCCCTGGGGCAAGTCCAATCTATCCAGCCAAGATCACAGTGCCATCGCGTTCAATGGTGGAACCGTGCTGGGTCTTGCTGACCGAAATCCGATTGGTGATGCGCTGCTTCATTTCTGCCACGTGGGAGACCAAGCCGATGGTGCGGCCCCCGGCACGCAAGTTTTCCAGCGCCTGCATGACTTCTTCCAGCGTCTCGGCATCCAGCGAACCGAAGCCTTCATCGACGAAGAGCGTCTGCATGTCCACTGCCCCGGAATGGTGCGAAATGACATCCGCCAGGCCCAGTGCCAGGGCCAGCGAGGCCATGAAGGTCTCGCCTCCGGAGAGCGTCTGGGTCTCCCGGCGCTTCCCGGTCCACGAATCGAGCACCTGCAGCCCCAACCCGGACTTCGAATTGCCCTGCTTGGAATCATCATGGTGCAGCGAGTAGCGGCCGCCGGACATCATGCCCAGGCGCTGCGTTGCGGCGATGGCCACTTCCTCCAGCCGGGCAGCGAGCACATAGGTGCTCAGCGTCATCTTGTAGAGGTTCTCTCCCCCGCCACGAATCACTTCAGCCAATCCGCGCAGCCGGCGGTAGGCTTCGATGACCGGGCCTGCCTCGGTCCGCTGGCGTTCAAGATCAGTGGCTGCTTGCTCGTGGCGAACGAGCTGGGTCTGCGCCAGCACTTCTTGTTCCCGCGCCGCTTCGAAGCGTTCTTCGGCGAGGGAAGAGAGCAGCTTCGCTTCGGCAATCCCTTCTTCGCTTGGCCCTTCCACACCCTGCGCGGATAATTCCTGGGCCTTGCGGCAGTCCTGCGACGCTTCAAGCGTGGCAATGGCACTGGCCAGGTCGGCATCGGCACGCTGCAGCTGGCGCAGGCGCTCGCGTTCGGCGCTGTCCAGCAAGGCGGCCTCGAAGGCAGCCGGATTCTCGAAACCGGCGGCCGTGCGCTGGCTATTCCAGGTGGCCTCGGCCTTCTCCAGCGCCTCGCCCGCCTCGAGGAAACGGCGCAGGTTCTGCACCGCACTGGCCAAGCCCTGGGACGTAGCGGACAGCTGCGCCACAAGTTCGGCCAGGTTCTCCCGGCCTTGGCGCAGCTGCTCCAGCTTGGCGTCGAGTTCTGCCAGCTGGGTTTGCAGGGACTGCGCCCGCTGCTTCGCGGTGGCGTGCTCGAGTACCGCCCGGGATGCGCGCGCGTTCTGCTGCTCGGTACGCTGGCGCACCGCATCCAGCTTTGCCACGCGGGCAGCGATTTCTCCTTGCTGCTTCTGCTCCCGTTCCAGTCCGGCCTGCGCCGTGGCAAGCTCCGCCCGCAGGTCCGCGACCGGGGCATCGCCAGCGGCTTCCTGCGCGGCCTGGAACTTGGCCACCAGGGTGTCGCGCGCCTGCGCGGCCCGTTGCCCGGCAGCTCTTGCCGCAGCCACCGCGGCTTCCAGCGCTTGGATCTGCTCATCGTCGATCAGCGGCGCATCGGCATCCGCCCGGGCCGGGGCGGGATGCTCTTGCGCACCGCAGACCAGGCACGGTTGCCCGTCTTCCAGCGCGGCAGCCAATCGCAAAGCGCTCTGGGCCAGCTGCTCGGTACGCAGGTCAAGCAAGGTATTGGCTACGCCTACAATCTCCAGCTCTTGTGCGCTGGACTGCTCCCGTGCGGACAGCGCCTGCTTCTCCAGGGTGTCGCGCTCGGTGGCATGCTGGATCCTGGTCTCCAGCCCCTTCACGTGTTCCTTGGCCTGCTGGACCTTGCCGCCGGCGGCTACCTGGTCGAGGTCCGCGGCTTCCAGCGCAGCACGTTCGGCCTTGAGCAAGGCAACTTCGGCTTCGGCCTGGGCACGGGTCTCTTCCTGCGCAGCGGCCAGTTCGGCGGCCTTGCGTGCCTGGCCGGCCAGGACGCCGCGGCGCTTTTCATCGTCCAGGCCCGCCTTGGCCACCGCTAGTTCTTCGGCCGCTTGCTGCGCCGGCAGGCGCAGCTGCTCCAGACCGGCAGCGTCGGCGCTGGGGTCCAGCCCCTGTTCGGTTTCAAGCCACAGCTTGCTGTCCAGCCAGGTTGCCTTGGCCTGCTCCTGGGCGACGGATGCCTCCTGGAGCTGGGCCTGGTAGGCACGCACCGCGCCTGCCTTGGCATCGCTGTCCAAGCGCGCGGCAGCCGCTGCGGCCGCTTCATGGTTCTGGGCATAGCCGGCCTGCATGCCGCGCAGCTCGGCCAGGCGCGCGAAGATCCGGCGGCGTTCCTCCAGGGCCTGCGCCTGCTCGCGGGTGCGGGTCATCTCGGTGCGCAGTTTGGCCGCTTCTAGGGCCGAGTCCCGGTGAACCGCCGCGATCCGGCGGTGATAGCCGGCGAACTGCTCGGCACTGCTCAGGTCCACCGCCGCGGCCTGTCCAGCGCCATCGGCGTCGGCGTTCGCTTCGCCGTCGGCCTCGGCGGGCTCATCGCTGGCTTCGCGGCCGGCGAGGAACGCCCGGGCAGCGGAATGGATGGCCTCTTCGCTGGCGCTCAGGCGTGCTTCCAGGCTCTCGGTTTTCTTGCGCTCTTCGGCCAGCCGAGCGGCGAATTCATCCTCGATCCGCGCATAGCCGCTGGTATCGAAGAGATTCGCCAGGAGATCCTCGCGGTCCTTGGCCTTGGCCCGCAGGAAGTCCGCAAAGCCGCCCTGAGGCAGCATGACTACCTTGGTGAACTGCTCGCGGTCCAGACCCAGCAGGCTGCCCAGGACGTGGCCCACCTCGTCGTTGCGGGTGGACAGTTCCTTCCAGCCCGAACCGATGAACTCGCGCAGGAAGCTGGCGGCCTTCTGCTCGGTGGTCTTGTTCTTGCCGCGCTTGGACGGGCGCATCCAGGCCGGCGAACGGGTGACCTCGAAGCGCCGGTCGCCGATGGTCAGCTCGCAGACCACTTCCGGAGCCAAACCGGCCGGGGCATGGTCCGAACGGATCTGCCGGCTGCCGGCGCGGCTTCCGGGCAACGCACCGTACAGGGCGTAGCAGATCGCATCCAGGATGCTGGACTTGCCGGCACCGGTGGGGCCATCAAGCAGGAACAGCCCGCCTTCGGCCAATTCATCGAAGTCGATCTCTTCGGTGCCTGCGAAGGGCCCGAACGCCTGGATCTGGAGTTTGTGGATTCTCACTGGCTGGCCTGTGCCTCTCGGGTGGCTTGGATGACGGCGCCGATGACTTCCCGTTCCAGTTCATCGGCCGCGCGTTCGCGGACATGTTCCATGAAGTCCCCCACCACTTGTTCGGTGCTGGCGGCCTTGGCCATGCGCTCGGCATAGCTCGCCGGCTTGGCATCCCCGCCGGCGTGATCGGGGGCGAAATTCAGCACCACGGTGTCGGGGAAACGGGTTCGAATCGTTGCCATCGCGTCGGCGGGACGCTCGCTATCGGTCAACGTGACCTGGCACCATGCATCGACGGCGGATTCCAGTTCCGGGTCCGCCAGGAGCTCAGCGAGCTTGCCCTTGAGGATGGCCAATTTCTTCGGCACCGGAAGCAGGACTTCCTGCACGGACTCTATGCCCCGGGCGTTGGTGTCGATCAGCCATACGCCCTTGCGCTGCGTTGCCTCGGAGAAGGAGTATGCCAGCGGAGAGCCCGAATAGCGCACGTGCTCCTTGACCTTCTGCCGTCCATGCAGGTGCCCCAGCGCCGAGTAGTCGAAGCGCTCGAAAAGCTCTGCCGGAACCACGTCGAGGTTGCCGGTGCTCAGCTCGCGTTCGGAGTCGCTGCCGTAGCCGCCGGCGGCGAACAGGTGGGCCATCGCGATGGAAACTACCGGTTTTTCCCCTGCCCGCAGTTGCGCAAGATCTTCTTCGATCTGCGCGATGGCCGCACGGACCACCGCTTCGTGGCTGGCCTTTTCCACGCCCAGGCGTTCCATCACCATGCGCGGTTCCAGGTACGGGATGCCGTAGATGGCCACCCGGTGATCGCCGGCATCGTGGATAACCGGCAGCAGCATGCGCTGGAGGTCGGCGATGATGTGCACCCCGGCGCTGTCCAAGAGCTCTGCGCCGAAGCCCAGACGGGAGGCCGAGTCGTGGTTGCCGCTGGTGACCACGACGGCGGCCCCGGTGGCGCGTAGCTCGCGCAGCACCCAGTTGCATAACTGGACGGCATCCACGTGCGGCAGCGCGCGGTCATAGATATCACCGGAAATCAGCACCGCATCAACCTGCTGGTTAATCGTGATGTCGATGATTTCCTGCAGCACTGCGCGCTGCGCTTCGATCAGGGAGGCCCCGTGGAAGGTCCGTCCCAAATGCCAGTCCGAGGTGTGAAGCAATCGCATGTGTCCAACCTTATGCAATGCCGCGGACAACTTGGACATTAGAATGGTGATGTGAATGAAACCGGTGAAACTGCACTCCTGCCAGAGAACTACTCAGACAAGGTGTTTGCGATCCTCCTCGGCCTAGCCGATGGCGCAACCCACGCCCGTGACGAAATTGACCCCGGGGCCACCGAAATCCTCCCGCTCTACCTGGCCGACGGCCTGCTGGAAGCGCTGGAATGGGCCAAGGACGGTGTCGCCAGCGACGAAGCGGCCTGCATGTGGCTTGCGGCCCTGCGCGGCTACAGCAAGATCGCCGGCTCCTTCCCGGAACGCGCCCCGCAACCGCTGGGCCGCTGGATCGACAAGGAATTCGCCAACGTCGAGATCTTCGAGAAGATCCTGGACGGCGATCCGCAGAACCTCGCCGGCCTGGACAGCCCCGACATGGGACAGCCAGGGCGTCCCACCGGCGCTGGCGCCGACTCCACCGGAGTGCTGCCGCGTGCCGCGATTGCCGCGCTGCTGGCCCGGGTCCCTGTGGGCACCACCGAGACCCTGGCCCGTTCGGCCGCCTTCCTGACCCACGACGACCAGGCGGCCAAGACCGCCATTGCCGCGGCGAAGATCATCCGTTCGGCGATGGAACGCTCCGAGGCCGCCGCCGGCGAATGGGCCGAGCTGCTCGTTGGCCTGCAGGGCCCGTCGGCCGATGCGCTGCGCGAGGTGGCCACCAGGATCGCCGAGAACATCTCGCTGTCCCCCGAAGAGGCCTACGCGGCGTACTTCGGCGAGCATGCCGCCGAGCAAGACGCGGAATCGGACATCGAGGCCGCCCCGGCGGCAACCGCCGAAGAAGAAGCCAGCCGAGATCCCGAGGTCGACGCCTACGCTGGAGCGCTGCTGGCTGCCATCTACGGCACCGAAGCCGTCGGCGAGCGCCCCGCGAGCGCACTGGATGACATCATCTCCGAGCTGCATGACCGCTGGATGGCACTGCTGGTCTAGGAACCGCGCCCAGAAAAAAATGGCAGAAGCCCGGCCGGCACAGATTCGATCTGTGCCGGCCGGGCTTCTGCGGTCTGCTAGGCGGTCAGCCCGAACCCGCCAACCATCTGCATGAACTCGCCTTCGGAGATGATGCTGACCCGCTGGCCCTTTTCGCGCAGCCGGAGTACGTGCTTGGCCTTGTTGGTCAGCCGCCCGTTGGCCAGATCCTCCGGGACGAAGCCGTCTCCGACGACCAGCGCCGTGGTGGCGCGGGTGACCCGCGAGGCGGTCTGCGCGCCGTGTTCGGCGGCCAGTTCCTTGGCCTTGGGGCGCGGCATGGACAGGTTGCCGGTGAACACCATGATCTGGCCGAACAGCGGATGGCTGGGATCCGCGTTGTCGCTCGGCTTCGGGTTCGGCCCTTCCTGCGGCCAGTTGTTGAAGGAATCCTGCGGCGGCAACGGGTTGCCTGCAGCCAGCCAGCCTTGGGCGTCGCGGGTGGCGCGGGACAGTTCGTGGCCTGGCTGCCACGGCTGGGTCAGGCTCAGCCGGACGCCATAGTGGTCTGCCGTCTCCAACACGGACTGCTGTCCGCTGCGCCCGGCGATATCGATCATTGCCCAGGCACAGGCCACAGCGTCAGCCAGGGCCTCGTGGTGGTTTTCGATAGGGTGTCCCGCTTCTTCGGCAACGAACGGCAGCGAGTAGCTGGGCAGATCGTAGGCCTTGCGGGAGAGCTTGACGGTGCACAGGTGCGCAATTTCCGGTACCGGCAGTTCGCCGGCTTCGCACGCCGCGCGGATCACTCCGGAATCGAACGAAGAATTGTGGGCCACCAGCACGTCGGATCCGATGAATTCCAGCAGTTCCGGAATCCTGTCGGTCACCCGTGGCGCGGCGCTCACCATGTCGGGGGTGATGTGGTGGATCGAGACGTTGCGCGGGTCGAAGTGGTCGAAGCCTGCCGGCGGCTGCATGAGCCACTGTTCGGTTTCGACGATTTGCCCGGAGCGTACCTTGACCAGGCCCACCGAACAGGCGGAGCCGATAAAACCGTTTGCTGTCTCAAAATCTACTGCTGTGAAGTCCAATGCCACGCCCAATAGCTTACTCGCTTAATCGCTGGCACCGGCATGCGTGACATTCGCGCACCGTGCACCGCGCGGTGACCGCCGGGCGATAACGCGCCAATAATTCGCTGCAACCCGATTTTGACCTGTATCGATCAAGTTATCGGCGGCCTGGCTGGCTTGAGCGCAAGGCAGGGCATCTCACAATCATCAGCCGGCCGCAATGAGCGAGTCGAACCCTGCACGCAGGGAACTCAGTGCCCGAACAGCTCCTCGTAATGCTCGCTGAGCGCCGGATAGTAATCGGCCTCGAAGTCCACGCTGTCGGCATCGGCTCCGTTCACCACGGCTGCCAGGCGGTCCAGGTAGTAGTCCCAGCCCGGCCCGACGGAGCCGGCGAGCTGCGGGTCAAGGCCCGGCATCCGGAAGACCAGGGAACTGCCCTCGCCGCAGGACTGCACCGCGAGCTCCAGCCGCCAGGCCGAGGGGCCTGTTCCAAGTTGCACCTGCAGGTGGTGCATGCGCGGATCGCAACGCAGGATTTCGACTCGTTCGGTGGGTGAACCGTCCTCGAGCAGCATCACTACGTCCACCGCGCCGCGCTCCGGGTCCCCGTGCCATGGGCCATACCAGAGCGCCAAGCACTGGGAGTCAGCCAGATAGCGCCAGATCCTGCTCGGGGATTGGGTGAACTCGCGGCGCAATTCCAGCGCTCCGTCTGCGGTTCGAATTCCGGTCGGCGAGGCGCTCATGATTTCTCTCCTGGGTTGCTCCCCTGCCGCCGCGGCACGGGCGGCTCCAGCGCCTTCACCGGCAGTCATTGAAGAATAGCAAATCGCGGTCCCGGGCCGCTGGGCGCCTTCTTGCAAAAGCAGGCACCGGTTCCCTTCCCCCAAGGGAAAGGGAACCGGTGCCCATATGCCCTGCATTTCGGACCCGGGCTAGGCGGTTGCCTTGCGCAAGGTGAGATAGGATCCTCCTGCCATCAGCAGGGCCACCAGGCCGCCCCACAGCGTGATCCCCGCGGCGGTCCAGGTCAAGGCCCAGCTCCAGAACTGGTCCCAGTAATTGCCGAAGGTGAACAGGGCGATGATTCCCAGCACCACCACACCCAGCAGGGTGAAGAAAACCACCATGCCCGTGGTGCGCCACCTCATGTAGATGGTCGCTATCAGGAAGCCGACCATGAACAGCAGCACCATCAGCACGAAGTAGAACAGGATCTGGACCAGCCAGTTGTTATCCGCAATCCATTGCAGGGCGAAGAACTGGCCGCCCATGCCCCAACCACCGGTGGCGACTTCCAACAATCCAATCAGGTAGTAGAACACCGACAGAACCAGTGCGCAGACGGAGAACAGTGCCACGGTTCCCAGATAGAAGGTACGCCGCGAAATGCTCATGGCCATGGAGAACGGGAAAGTCAGCGTCAGCGCCTGGATGCCCAGGGCCAAGAAGTACCACATCGGCGCTTGGGCGCCACCGCTGTACAGCCCTTCGTCGCTGCCGTTGCGCCGGACCAGCCACCAGATGGCCAGTGTGAAGAGGAACGATCCACCCAGGATTATCAGCGGGATTCCAATGAAAGTGGCTTTGTTGATCAGTTGCATGCGGGCGACTTTGATGATGCGGTTCATTTTCTTGCCTCCGTCCGTTCGTCGATCCCTGTTTCGGTGGTGCTGCTCAAGGCGCTGCGGACTACCAGTTGCTGCAGCGACACCGGACTCAGGTCCAGGCCCATGAGCTTCGCTTGTTCGCGCTGCTCCGAATCCAGCTTGGCCTTGATGGTGACGCTGGCCAGGGCGCCGAGTGCATCACGATGGATTATCTGCGCGGAGCCGATGAATTCCTGGACCTTGGCGTCCTCGCCAGTTACCGTTACCGCTGTGCCGCGCAGCTCTTCGGCATCCGAGTCGATGACGATTCGCCCCTTGTCGATCACGATGACGTGTTCGAGCAGGTTGGCGACTTCATCGATCAGGTGGCTGGAGAGCACGATGGTGCGTGGATATTCCGCGAAGTCTTCGACGAGGCGGTCATAGAAGATCTGCCGCGCTACCGCGTCCAGGCCGAGGTAGGGTTCATCGAAGAACGTGATGTCAGCCCGCGAGGCCATGCCGATGATCACGCCCACCGCGGACAGCTGCCCGCGGGAGAGCTTCTTGATCCTGCGCCTGGTCGGCAGTGCGAACGCCTCGACGAGATCCTGGGCCAGTTCCTCATCCCAGTTCTCGAAGAACAGGGCTGCGGATTTGAAGGCCTGGTGGACCTTGAAGTCATCGGGGTACTTCTGGGATTCGCGGATGAAGCAGATGCGCGAGAGCGTCGGATCATGCTCGAAGGGGGCGTGGCCGAAGATTTCGGCGGTGCCTTGGTCCGCATAGTTCTGCCCGGTCAGGATGGACATGAGCGTGGTCTTGCCGGCCCCGTTTCGTCCAAGCAGCCCGTAGATACGGTCGGGTTCCAGTTCCAGGCTGACGTTGTCGAGCGCTCGCACGCCCTTGTAGGTCTTACTCAGCTCGCGTGTGGCGATTGCTGTCGTTCGTGGCATGTCGTTCCTCCCTGCCTAGTAGAGATGTTTCAAGAATCCGAACCGGTCTTGATCATGGCGACCAGCTCATCCAGGCCAATGCCCAGCTTGGAGGCTTCTGCGGTCAATGGGGTGATGAATTGCTGTTGGAATTTCTCGCGGCGCTGTTCTCGCAGCCGCCGCGGTGCACCTTCGGTGACGAACATGCCGATCCCCCGCTTCTTGTAGAGCAGTCCGTCTTCCACGAGCCGGTTGATTCCCTTGGCTGCTGTGGCCGGATTGATCCGGTAGAACGCTGCGAATTCATTGGTTGATGGAACTTGCGCTTCTTCTGCAAGAACACCAGAGATGATGTCGTTCTCAATCAGCTCAGCAATCTGCAAGAAGATCGGTTTTGAATCATCAATCATGCTGGCTCCTCTCCGTGCTCATTTCCACTAGGTGAGTTAGTGGGTTAGTTACTCATGTAACTAACCATAGAACCTAGTTCGGTTCTGTGCAATAGCGGGGCGGCAAAATATCCACGGAAAATCCGGTACCCCAAACTGTCCGCCTCGCTATCTATGCTGGGAACTGTCGACGGGGCTGCCTGGAACGGGCACCGGCGATGGTGCGTTCACCGTGGTGAGCACGGAAATGGAGCTGCAGACCGAGACAACGCATGGCGCAACCCGAAACCGGGAAGGGCTGGCGATGGCTACGAATAATTTGCAGTATCTGGCCCAGGAAAATAGTGATCGCACGCTGGGCAATGACCGCAATCCACGGATTGCAGGCCTTTATGGGAGGGACCATGCAAGAACTTTTCAATCGCCTTGAGGCTCCGGATCCGCTTCTCGGAGCATTGGATCGCCAGATCCTGCTCGGGCTGTACAAGGTGCTTTTCCCCGAATCCACCGGTGAAGAAATGGCCCGCGCTACCCGGCGCGAGCTGATCGCCAGAATCCAGGACTCGCGCGCTGGCACCATGCAGCGTCCCGGCCGCAATGTCCTGGACTACCCCTTGCGCCGCCCGAACCAAGCGGCATTGAATCGCGCACTGCTCACCGGCACGAAGGGCCAGCCGGTATATTGGTGCCGCCAGGCAAATGCACTGGCTTCCGCGGCGGCCCTGGGGCAGGAGAACGAGTCATTCCGCTGGAATTTGGAGGAACCCCTGCGGGCAGGCGATCTCGTCCTGACGGCATTGGAGGGCACTCCAGCGTTGATTGCCAGCCTTGAAATCACCGAAGCCGATGAGGCGGAGCGGCTCACCTTCACCAATTTGGCGACCTTCACCGACCCGATCTCCGTGGCTGAGCTCGAGTCCATGATCGGCGCAGAACTTCCAGGACGCTCGCAGTATTTGGCAGATTCCCTTGCCCAGAAGCTTCTGGGCAGCATCGGGGATCTTCTCGAACGCCCCCGCCCGATATTCGTCACCGCCGGACCTTGCACTCCCTCGCAGCCTGCGAAGGCCAATGAGGTGCTGGGCGTTGTGGCCATCCTCCAGAAGGCTTCACCGTATGAACCGCTTGCTTGCGAAATCTGCGATCGGGATATTTCTGCCAGGCCCGAGGTCCATCTGCCGCAGAGCCATCACAACGGCCTGCGTTGGGAGATCCAGGACCATGCCGATGAGGTGGTGCTGCTTTGCCGTGGCTGCCACGACATGGCCCACCAGCCAACCCTGGAACAGCTCCGGAAGTTCGCGAAGCCTGCCTGCCCGGAATGCGGGGAACGCAATCCGCTGAAGATCATCTGGGGAATGCCAAGCTTCATGCCCAATGACGACGAGTACGTCACCGCTGGCTGCATGATGCCTGTGGGGCCTCCCGCACAGTGGCAGTGCCGCGCATGCGAAACCCAATACCTGGTGACCGAGTTCGACGAGCGGCCCTACCTGGCCCTGGCACGGTCCGGCGAGAACTTCCCGCACTAGCGCAAGAACGCCAGCAAATCCGTTTCAGGATTTGCTGGCGTTCTTGTTCTATCCGGGATTTGGAGGCTACTTGGCCAAGGCCTTGGTGACCTCATCGATGATGCTGGGCAGCAACGCGGCGAAGGCGCGAGCCCGGTGCGAGATCGCGTTCTTCTCCTCCGGAGTGTGCTGGGCCATGGACTTGCCGGCACCGGCCGGTTCGAAGATCGGATCATAGCCGAACCCATGCTCGCCGGCACGCTCGGTGCGCAGCACGCCCTCGACCTTGCCCAGTTCCACGTGCTCGGCACCCTCTGGGGTAGCCAGTGCCGCGGCGCAGACGAACTGCGCTGCGCGGTGCTCGGCTGCAATATCGCCGAGCTGGCCGAGCAGCAGATCGATATTCGCTTCGTCATTGCCGTGCACCCCGGACCAGCGCGCCGAGAAGATTCCCGGCGCTCCCCCGAGCACATCCACGCTCAAGCCGGAATCATCGGCCAGCGCCACCAGGCCGGTGGATGCCGAGATCTCGCGAGCCTTTTTCAGCGCATTGCCCTGGAAGGTGACCTGGTCTTCAACCGGATCGGCAGCCCCAGCGGTGGCGGCGTCGATGACCTGGCTGTCAACATCCAAGCCCGGCACCTGCCCGCGCAGCAATTCGCGCAATTCGCGCAGCTTGCCCTGGTTGCGCGAGGCAAGCACCAGTACCGGCTTGCTCATTTGGTGCTGCTCAGGGTTTCACGCTGGATCTCGGCCAGCTCGTTGGTTCCGCCAAGGGCCAGGTCCAGCAGGGCATCCAGCTCCTCGCGCTTGAATGGAACCCCTTCGGCGGTGCCCTGGACCTCGACGAAGTCGCCGGATCCGGTGACCACGACGTTCATGTCGGTCTCGGCGCGAACATCTTCCTCGTAGGGCAGGTCCAGCATCGGGGTGCCATCGATGATGCCCACCGAGATCGCGGCGACCGAGTCGGTGAGCACCTTGGCGTTGGCCTTCACGATGCCCTGCGAACGGGCCCAGGAAATTGCTTCTGCCAGTGCCACGTAGGCACCGGTGATGGCGGCAGTGCGGGTGCCGCCGTCGGCCTGCAGGACGTCGCAGTCCAGCACGATGGTGTTTTCGCCCAGGGCCTTGGTGTCCACGACGGCACGCAGCGAGCGGCCGATCAGGCGGGAAATCTCATGGGTGCGGCCCGAGAGCTTGCCCCGGACCGATTCGCGGGAGTTGCGGGTGTTGGTAGCACGTGGGAGCATCGCGTATTCAGCGGTGACCCAGCCGGTGCCTTCGCCCTTGAGCCAGCGTGGCACGCCCTCGGTGAAGGACGCGGTGCACAGCACGCGGGTGTCGCCGAATTCGATCAGCGCCGAGCCTTCGGCCTGAGCGGACCAGCCACGGGTGATGGTAATGTCTCGAAGTTGCGCGGCTCCTCGGCCGTCAGCGCGTAAAGTCATGCTTCCATCCTAACCACGCGCACCGCTCGATCTGTACGGGTGAACCCGCGAGTTACGGTGAAATGCACCTCGTGGCGTATCCTTGGCAACTATTGAGGATGCACCACAACGCAGCATCGCCCCGGACGCGGGCTCAGCTCGGCCCGGCTGCAATCCAACTGGCACCCCTCCAAGACGCCTGAAACCAGTTCATAGTTCATGGAGCAGACCAGTTCGGTCTGCTGCTGCGCGACCAGATGGAAGGGGCAGTTCCCCATGGAGATCTCTCCTCGCTCGTCTGTTTCAGGCGCATAGCCCAGCTCGTCCAGCGACGGCACGAGCCCGTCACCGGCCTGCCCCAGGTTCTGCCCCTCGCCACGTGCCGCCTGACGCAGCGCCTGGAGCACAGCCCCCGAGGCATCGGCACTGGCCGCGTTCGCCAGCAAGCTGCCCAAGAGGCGGTAATTGCGCGCTGGCAAGCTCACGGATACTTCCTCTTGAGCGAGCGCGTAAAGTTTCGCGGTGCGCCCGGCCCCCGGCCCGTTTTTGCCTTCCGGCCGTGCGAAAGTCACCGCCAGCAATCCTGCGCTTGCCAGCCGGTCCAGATGGTAGGCGGCCAGGGTCCGGCTGATTCCTGCGGCCTTGGATGCCGCGTCGCGTCCTGCCGGTTGCGGACTTTGCGAAATGAATTCGAACAGTCGCCGCCGAACCGGATCGTTGAGCGATTTGAGGACCGTATCTTGTTGCAAGCTCAGTTTTGTCGACATGCCAGAATTCTATCAACAATGGATACTGACAAATAGGCCCGAGAGGCGAATTCTGGGTATACGTTCAAACCTTTGGAGGGTGATCGCCATGAGCGCCTCATGGAGCGAGAAGCATCCGGTCTCGCACATACGGGCAACAACAGCTGCACGAGTCAACACCGACCCGTCGTTGAGCGCATTCTGGATCCTGCGCATTGGATTTGTCGTCCTGCCCCTGCTGATGGGACTGGACAAGTTCGCGAACGTCATGACCTACTGGCCGGAATACCTGGCCCCGTGGATCATTGACATCATGCCGTTCTCCGCGCAAACCGCCATGCATTTCGTTGGCGTGGTGGAACTGGTTGCCGCCGCATCGATGATCATCAAGCCGCGCTACGCGAGCTATGTGCTGTCACTGTGGCTGCTGGGCATCATCGTCAATCTGGTCTCGATGGGCGTCTTCCTCGATGTCGCCCTGCGCGACGTGGGACTGCTGGTCGCCGCATTGGCCCTGACCCGACTGGCCAGCAAATACGACAAGCCCTGGGGTGCCAAGCACGGCGCCGGCTAGGCTGCTTCCGGGAACGCGAAAAGCACCGGCGCAGAGGATATTTCTTCCTGTCCGCCAGTGCTTTTCTCCGGTTCCGCGTGCCTACTTCTTGCGTTTGAGCAAGGGGAACTTGCGGGTCTTCTCGTACTTGATGGTCGGCATGGTGCCTGTACGGGTCTTCAGGTAGTCGGTACCGCGCTCCCCCTTGAACAGGGCCGGGTCCTTGTCTTCCTTCAGGCTGCCGGAGTACACGCCGTAAGTCACCCCGGAAACGGCAACAGCGATCCCGCCGTCGTAGGTTTCCTTGGCTTCTTCGACTACCTTGTTGATGTCGGTCCATACCGGAATGTGCGTCAGCAGCATGCGCTCGGCACCGGCCGCGGTCGCCATTTCGCCAGCACGCTTGCCCGTCAGGTGCACGCCGTCGATATGGTCATCGCGGCCCTCTTCGAAGGCCGCTTCGCACAGGAACATGTCAGCGCCGCGGGCTGCCTCAACCAGGCCATCGCAGCTGTCGGTGTCCCCGGAATAGGTCAGCACGCTGGTCAGCAACTCGCCATCGGGGCCCGGCTCATGCGCTTCCACGCGCAGCGCATAGGCTTCCTTGATCGGGTGGCGCACCGGGTAGGGAGTGATGGTGAAGGGACCGATGTTCACCGGCTGCAAGGATTTCCAGACCTGGAAGTCGTAGTCCTTGGCCATGGTGTCGCCATCGGGCAGGGAGTAGGCCGTTTCAATGCGTTCGGCGGTATCTTCCGGACCGTGCACCAGCATCCGGTCCCGGCCCCAGCCCGTCGGGTCCCAGCGAATCGCCACATGCAAACCGCAAAGGTCCATGCAGTGATCGGGATGCAGATGGGAAATCATGATCCCGTCAATGTCTTTTAAATCGGTGTAACGCTGAAGCACGCCCAACGCGCCGGAGCCCAGATCCAGCAGGATCTTCCAGTCGCGCGTGCCATCAAAGGCCGACACCAGGTAGCAGGAAGCGGGCGATCCCGGCCCTGGGAATGACCCGGTGCATCCAATGATGGTCAGCTTCATTCGTTACTCGCTTTCGACGCGGCAATCATCTGCGGGGTAATCCGCGAAATAGCTCCGGTCGGATAGTGGGCGGCTACATGGTCCACGTGGCGCACCTGCAGCACCTCGGGTCCGAGGAATCGGCGAGCCAGTACACCAAAGCTATCAGCGTTGCCTGTGGCTAGGAACTCATGACGCGCCGCGGCGCCGTCGTTGCGCACCAGGGCATGGCGGGTCAACGCCCGGAAAACGTCCTTTGCCGTTTCCTCGGCACTCGAAACCAAGCTGACCGAATCCCCCATGACATAGGAGATCACGCCGGTCAGCAACGGATAGTGCGTGCATCCCAGAACCAGGGTGTCTACATCGGCGGCCTGCAGCGGCGCCAGGTATTCCTGCGCGATCTCCAGCAGCTCGGCACCGGCGGTAATGCCGGACTCCACGAACTCCACGAAGCGCGGGCAGGCCACGGTGGAGACCTGCAAGTTCGGCGCGGCCGCAAAGGCGTCCTCGTAGGCGCGTGAACCAACAGTCGCCTGGGTGCCGATGATGCCGATCTTGCCATTCTTCGTGCCGGCTACCGCACGGCGCACCGCCGGCTGGATGACCTCGACGACCGGGATGCCATAGCGCGCGGTATAGCGCTCGCGAGCATCGCGCAGCACTGCGGCAGAGGCCGAATTGCAGGCAATCACCAGCAGCTTCACGCCACCATCTACCAGCTCATCCATCACCCCCAGCGCATTGGCCCGAACCTGGGCAATGGGCAGCGGGCCATAGGGAGAGTTGGCGGTATCCCCCACATAGATCAGCGATTCGCCCGGCAGCTGGTCAATGATCGCGCGGGCCACGGTCAGCCCGCCAACGCCCGAGTCGAAAATGCCGATGGGGGTATTGGCCTCCGGGGCCGAGACCTGCCCGGTAGCAAAGTAGGAATTCATGGATTAGAACTCCGCATCCATCAGTGCAGCCATCAGGGTATCGAGGACCCATGAAATCAGGTTGTACACCAAGGACATGTATTCGTCCGGGGTGTTCACCTCGGATGCATCGAGCACCTCTGCGACCCGGGCCGAATCCTCTTCACTGCGGATTTCCAGGCGCTCTGCGAGCACCAGGCGCACGTCGTTCAGCGCTTGGGCAAAACGCGTCGCGGTGTCCTTGTCCAAGACCAGCTTTTCGGTGTCCAGCAGCATCTGGGCCTCGCGCAGGCGACCAACCTTTTGCGCGATCAGGTCGGCTTCGGTCAGCCGGCGATGCTCCGCGGCGGCCACTGCGTCATCGCTGGCATCCGGCAGCAGCCTGGCCAGCGCTGGATCGGAAACCGGCGGCAGGTCCATGGACTCGGGCCGCATGCCGGTCAGGGCGTAAAGCGGATCAACATCTTCGGGCAGCTGGTGCAGCTGCGCACGCTCCTCGAGCATTCCAATGACATCGCCGAAGAGTTCGCGGATCAGTTTTCGTTCTGCGGAGTGCAGTGTTCCGGTAATGCCCTTGGAACCGTTCTTGAAGGCCTTCGCCACGTTCAGGCTCCCTGGGTCATCGTTGCGTTCAGGCCGAATCCGTGCATTGCCTGCACATCGGATTCGATAGCTTCGCGGCTGCCGCTGCGCACCGTGCAGAAGCCGTCATGGTGCACCTGCAGCATGAGCTTCTCGGCTTTTTCCGCGCTGAAACCAAAGTAGGAACGGAACACGTAGGATACGTAGCTCATCAAGTTCACTGGATCATTCCACACGACCAAGCGCCAGGGCTTGTCTTGGGATACCAGGGTTTCAAATTCGGAAAGTACATCGGGCATTGCGGTCATGGCTTCCATTTTACGCTTGGAAGCTGAACGCAACACCGGACACGGCAAATATCACCTTGAGCGTGAGCCGTTATACAGTAAAACCGGTCTGCTTTCCCAAGCAGCACCGTATAAGGCCTTTTCCGATCATCAGGAGCGTCACATGCGCACCAGTCTCTTCACCGACCACTATGAGCTGACCATGCTCCAAGCAGCGCTGGGATCCGGTGCAGCTCACCGCCCGTCTGTCTTCGAGGCATTCGCTCGCCGCTTGCCCGAGGGCCGGCGCTATGGCGTGGTCGCAGGTACTGGTCGCGTGCTCGAAGGGTTGGCAAACTTCCGCTTCGATGACGAACAGCTGCGTTTCCTCAGCGACAACAAGGTAGTCAACGCGGAAACCATCAAGTACCTGGAGAACTTCCGCTTCACCGGCAGCATCTCCGGCTACGCCGAGGGCGAGTTGTACTTCCCGAATTCGCCGCTGCTGACCGTGGAGTCGACTTTCGCTGAAGCCTGCGTTATCGAGACTTTCCTGCTCTCGGTCATGAACCATGATTCGGCCATCGCTTCGGCGGCATCGCGAATGATCGCCTCGGCCGGCGAACGCCCATGTATCGAGATGGGCTCGCGCCGCACCCATGAGGAATCAGCAGTGGCTGCCGCGCGGGCCGCCATGATTGCCGGATTCACTTCAACGTCCAATTTGGAAGCCGGTGCCCGCTATGGCTTGAAGACCGTTGGCACTTCGGCCCACTCGTTCACCCTGCTTCACGACACCGAGCGCGCCGCTTTCGAAGCGCAGGTTGCCTCGCTGGGCAAGGACACCATCTTGCTGGTGGATACCTACGACGTGGAGAAGGGCGTACGCACCGCGGTTGAAGTTGCGGGTCCGGAACTAGGCGGAGTCCGGCTGGACTCGGGCGACCTGGTGCAGCAGGCAGGCTGGGTTCGCGAGCTGCTTGATGACCTGGGCAACTGGAACACCAAGATCACCGTGACCTCGGACCTCGACGAGTACGCGATCGCCGCCCTGGCCAGCGCCCCGGTTGACGCCTATGGCGTCGGCACGGCATTGGTCACCGGCTCCGGCCATCCGACCGCGTCGATGGTTTACAAGCTGGTTGCCCGCCAAGACGATTCGGGGCAATGGATTCCGGTCGCCAAGGCCGCGGCGAACAAGGCCAGCGTGGGCGGGCGCAAGTACGCGGTGCGCCAGCTCAATGAACGCAACCGCGCTGTCGCTGAAATCGTCTCCACTTCCGAGTACACCACCGGCGGCCCCGAGCGGGATCTGGTGGTCCCGTTGGTGCGCCATGGCGAGATCGATCAGGCGTACGTGGGTGCAGCTGGCGTCAAGCTCGCCACCGAGCGCCACTTCGCATCGGTCCAGGAACTGCCAGGCGTGGCACGCAAGATGCAGCGTGGCGAACCGGTCATCCCGACCGTCATGATCCAGGACTAGTCGAACACACGAAAATCCCAGCTGCGGGACGTAGGATCCAGATTCAAGGATCCTGCGGTCCGCAGTTTTCCAATCTCTACACTTCCCCCAGCCAGGAGGCAGCGATGAGCAGAGCCCTGTTGATCATTGATGTCCAACCCGACTTCTGCGAAGGCGGAGCCCTGGCCGTGACCGGCGGCAACGCCGTCGCAACGGCCATTGCCGCGGATATTGCCGAACGCCGCGATGCCTACTCGGCAATCGTCACCACCCAGGATTGGCATATCGAGCCCGGGAATCATTTCTCGGAAACCCCCGACTTCATTGATTCCTGGCCGGTGCACTGTGTCGCCGGAACATCTGGCGCCGCCCTGCATCCGCAGCTCGCCGAGGTGCCCCTGGATGCGCACTTCGCCAAGGGGCGCTTCACCGCAGCCTATTCGGGTTTCGAAGCCAGAGTGCTGGATCCATCGGCTGACCAGGCTGATGAAAGCGGAGAACTGCTAGGTCCATGGCTCAAGGCCAGAGGCATTGACTCTGTAGATGTCGTAGGGCTCGCCGCGGATCATTGCGTAAAGGCGACCGCCTTCGATGCAGCTGAAGCAGGATTCACCACGACCATCATTTCTCCGCTGACCGCAGCAGTCTCGCCGGAGAATCTGCCGGCGATACGCGAGGAACTGAGGGCAGCCGGGGTAACGGTGATTTCGCTGGGTTGATGATCCCCCGGAAAGCAGAAACGGCTTTGCTCCTGACCGAATTTTCCGGTCAGGGGCAAAGCCGTTCTCTCGTGGAACCTATTTTCGCCCGACGAACCAGTCCTGCAGCTTGTCAATGCGCGCCTGCAGCTGGTCAGCAGTAGCCTGCGGCACGGCAGGCCCGCCGCAGACGCTGCGCAGCTTGTTGTGGATCTGCCCGTGCGGGGTGCCGGTGCGGGCGGCCCATGCCGAGACGTTCTTCGACAGCTTGGTGCGCAGCTCCATCATGCGGCGGTGGTCCGAGACCGGCTCGGGCTTGGTGCCGCCCTTGGAAATCTGCTTGTTCTGCTGCTTGCGCAGCAGCTCGGAAACCTGTTCGGTATCCAGCAGGCCCGGGATCCCCAGGAAGCCGAGTTCTTCTTCACTGCCGATGTCGGCGCCGGTACCGAATTCGCCGCCGTCGAAGAGCACGCGGTCAAAGGAGGCCTGCGAGTTCAGCGCCTCGAACTTGTTGCGCGTCAGCTCGTCGCTGGCCTTGTCTTCCTTGTTCTCCGCTTCCAGCAGCGAATCGTCCAGCCCGTCTTCGTCCTTGGAACCTTCACGGTCCAAGGCGTGGTCGCGTTCGACTTCCATCTCGTTGGCCAAGGCCATCAGGATCGGCACCGAGGGC
Source organism: Glutamicibacter sp. NPDC127525 (assembly GCF_042672105.1). Taxonomy (NCBI): domain Bacteria; kingdom Bacillati; phylum Actinomycetota; class Actinomycetes; order Micrococcales; family Micrococcaceae; genus Glutamicibacter; species Glutamicibacter sp. NPDC127525. Next base: position 34,634 of record NZ_JBHXVN010000008.1, read on the forward strand.
AGGAAGACCGAAGCCACCTCGCCGCGCTTGCGGCTACGCACGAAGCGGCCGACCGCCTGGGCGAAGAACAACGGAGTGGAGGTGGACGTCGCATAAACGCCCACGCAGAGACGCGGAACGTCCACGCCTTCGGACACCATGCGCACCGCAACCATCCAGCGCGCGTCGGATTCGGAGAAATCGTCGATCTTCTGCGATGCCTTGGGGTCATCGGAAAGAATGGTGGTGACCTTCTCGCCACAGATCGCTTCGAGCTGGGCCGCGTAGCCGCGCGCGTCCTCGTGGTCCGTGGCGATGATCAGGCCGCCGGCGTCCTTCACGGTGCGGCGGACCTCCGAGAGCCGCCGGTCAGCGGCCTGCAGCACCGACGGGATCCAGTCGCCGTGCGGATCCAGCGCGGTACGCCAGGCATGGGCGGTGACATCCTTGGTGAAGCCTTCGCCGAGGTTTGCTTCCATCTCCTCGCCGCCGGAGGTACGCCAGCGCATATTGCCCGAATAGGCCATGAACAGCACCGGACGGACCACGTGGTCGGCCAGGGCGCTGCCGTAGCCGTAGGTGTAGTCCGCCTTGGAACGGCGAATGCCATCGCCCTCGTCCACATACTGCACGAAAGGAATCGGGGCCGCATCGGAACGGAATGGGGTACCGGTCAGGGCAAGCCGCCGGGTAGCCGGTTCGAATGCTTCACGAATGCCATCGCCCCAGGACAGGGCATCGCCGGCGTGGTGGACCTCATCCATGATCACCAGGGTGCGGGCATCTTCAGTTTTCGCGCGGTGCACCGCGGGCTTCAGCGAGACCTGGGCATAGGTCACCACCACGCCCATGTAGTGCGAGCCGTGCCGGCCGTCGGAGTTCTTGTAGTTCGGGTCCAGTGAGATGCCCACACGCGCCGCCGCATCCGCCCACTGCTTTTTCAGGTGGTCGGTGGGCGCGACAACGATCATGCGGTTGATCTTGCCCGAGTCGATCAGCACTTTGGCCAAGCGCAGCGCGAAGGTGGTCTTACCTGCGCCAGGGGTCGCCACCGCCATGAAGTCCTTGGGCTCCGTATCGAAGTACAGAGCCAAGGCCTCGGCCTGCCAGGCACGCAGCTTCGGCCCAGTTCCCCAAGCCGCACGTTCCGGATACGCTACCGGCAGCTTGTCTTCTAGTGGAAGCTTGTCGCCAAAATCAAAGAGTGTCTCGGTCATTTACCTTTTCCCGGCCGCGTGCATTGTGTGAAGTAGTGCTAGTTCATTCGCAGCACTACCCCATCATGGAGTCGTAGACTTCCTTGCACTCGGGGCATACCGGGAACTTCTGCGGATCTCGGCCTGGCGTCCAGACCTTGCCGCACAGAGCGATCACTGGGTCGCCGGTCATTGCCGACTCCATGATCTTTTCCTTCTGCACGTAGTGAGCAAAACGCTCATGATCTCCGGCCTCGACACTCTGGGTTGTCTCGGTACGTTCAATCGTGGCAGTGCCACCGCGGGTTTCTTCAGACTGTTCCACCATGCCTCCAAGTCTAATACGGATTGCCACTGCTGTCCGCGTGGCAAGCATGGGAGCTTGTCCACATTGACTTTGCCGCGCTGCACTAGGCCGCCCCATCGATTTCTTCCTCGCTGCAAGTCAACAACCATTTTTCAATGTTCTTGCGATGCGTTGCGGTGCCGTTGGAAGTCGATATTGCGCCAATTGGGCGCGACCCGATCAATATCCTGTGAACCTCCTTGCACCCAAGGCAGGCAAACGGCCGCCTAGCGGAAAACAGCGTCCCGCTAGACGGCCGGAGGCAGCAATTCGGCTGCTGCGCCTACTTATTGAGGATGACCGACTGCATCAGCTCAGGAGTGCGCTTTTCGTACCATTTGCCACCGAGGGCAATGCCGCCGAGCATCAGCCCGATACCCACGGCCAGGCCCGCGCCCAAGGTGATGAAGCCGAAGGACTGCGACTGCTTCACCCAGCCGATGATGTAGGGAATGAGAACCGGGATCAGCAGGAGGCCCATGGCAAGCATGATTCCCAGCTGGGTCAGCGCAATGCGCATGCCATTGCCCGGAGGGGTCTTCATCGGGTTATCACCCGGCAGCGGCACCGAATAGGTGTAGCGGGCCGAGGACACCGACGCGACGCCCAACGCGATGAGCAGCCCCGCCAGTGACAGGCCCAGGTCTCCCGGGATGCGCCACAGCGCACCGGAGATGAGGCCCGGCAAAATGGCCGCCGCCAGGACCGGAACGATGGCAATCAGGAAACAGGACAGCACTCGCCCTGCCCGATCAGCACGTCCGGAAATACCGGTCAGCGCGTGCAGCGCAAAGGCGGTGTTGTCATAGGAAATGTCGGCCGAGATGGAGAAGCCCATCAAGATGCCGATCAACGGGCCCAGCAGGAACATCATCACGTAGCTGCCGGTCTGGTTGCCGGTGAACCAGAAGAGCAACGGCAGCATCGGCACAATGAGCACGCCAATGGCATAGCGCGGATCCTTGAACCAGTAGGTCAGTGCGCGGGCAGCCACTGCGCCCGTTGGCGTGGCCGGCATCAACTTGAAGAAGCCCAGCCCCTTGGCCGTGGCAGCGCGCTGCTCTGGCGGCGGGGTCACCGTGGCTTTGGCGGTAGCTCGAGCCAGCAGCAGGTAGAGTCCGCCAAGATAGAGCAAGCCCAGCGCCAGATGGATCGCCATCTGGCCGTAGTGCGCCGAGGCAAAAGCCCCGGGAATCGCGGCAAAGGCACCCAACGGGGTGTAGCCCAAGACCGAGGCAATCGGCTGGATCCAGTCGCTCATGCTCTGCGCGGCAGCCAATGCCGAGGTCACGATCGGCCCCAAGGCGATGAGCACCACGAACAGCAGCACGAAGGTCAATTCACGGAATCGGCGCTTGGCCCGCAGTGCGGTCGCCATGATCACCAGATACTGGCAAAGAAGAATCGCCATCACCGCGGTCGCCACCGCTGCCAGCAGGGCCAGCATGAGCGCGCCCGCATCGAAGCGCCACATCAGCGAGGCGCCGAGCAGGCCCGCAATGGTCAGCACCGCGGGAATCGAGATGAAGCCAGCCAGCACCAGCGCTGGCCCCAAGGTCTTTTCCGGAATCCCGAAGTGGACAAAGCGTGAAGGTTCCAGGGTGAGGTCAACACCGGTCAGCAGCGGCGGGATGATGGCCCAGCCCAGCACCACGGCCGAGCCGATCAGGGTGAAGATTTCGCTCTGGAAAGGAATATCGCCGGCGGTAAACCACATGGCCAAGGTCAGCATGGTGATCATGCCCAGTGCGTACAGGCCACCGATAATGACGCCGATGAGCTGGCCGACGGAGCGCTTGAAGCCGTTGGCGAGCAAGCGCAGTTTCAGGCTTAGGACGTGCGCAACCATGACAGCCCCTCATTATTGGCGCGGCCGCCCACCAGATCGACGAAGCGATCTTCCAGGCTCATGCCGCCGCGGACTTCATCCACGGTGCCCTGCGCCTTGAGCATGCCATCGGAAATGACCGCGACATGCGTGCACATGCGCTGGACGAGGTCCATCACATGCGAGGAAACGATGACGGTGCCGCCGAATTCAACGTAGTTATTCAGGATGTCGCGGATATTCGCCGCAGATACCGGGTCCACCGCCTCGAACGGCTCGTCCAGAACCAAGAGCTTTGGCGAGTGGATCATCGCGGTAGCCAAGGAAATCTTCTTGGTCATGCCGGCCGAGTAGTCCACCACCAGCTTGTCGCCGTCATCGAGCAAATCCATCACGCGCAGCAGGTCTTCGGTACGCTGGGCAACTTCTGCGCGTTCCATGCCGCGCAGCAATCCCGAGTAGGTCACCAGCTGGCGGCCGGTCAGCCGGTCAAACTGGCGCACGCCATCAGCCAGGACTCCCAAGGTGGCCTTGGCCGCTTGCGGATCAGCCCAGATATCCACGCCGTTGACCAGCGCTTGGCCTGAATCCGGGCGCAGCAATCCAGTGGCCATGGAAAGCATGGTGGTCTTGCCGGCACCATTGGGTCCGACAAGACCGTAGAAGGAACCCGCAGGAACTTGCAGGCTGACGTTGTTCACGGCAATCTTGGCGCCGAATTGCTTGGCAAGACCCCGAATGTCCAGTGCGATCTGATTCATAGCTTAAGGCTAGCAATGCCCCTAGTCAGAACGCATCATCCTTTGGAGTTAAACCCAGGTATAAGACAACCGCCGCGACCCAGGGAAAAACTCTGGGTCGCGGCGGTTGAACTGCTTGGTCCAGTCCCTGGACGTCAGCCTAGAAGAGTACGCGTGCCAGCTTCTGCCGCGAGGCAGCTACGCGTGGATCGCTGTTGCCGATCACCGCATAGAGCTCAATCAGGCGACGGCGGACCCGCTCGCGGTCTTCATCAGCCAGGCGGGAGATCAGCGAAACCAGTCGGGCGAAGGCATCTTCGACATGCCCGCCCACCACGTCCAGATCTGCTACATCCAGCTGGGCTGCGATGTCTTCAGGGTTCTGCGCGGCTTGCTCGCGGGACTTGTTCAGATCCAGGTTGTGCGTACGCGAGAGCAGTCGAACCTGGTACACGCCGATCTGCGCGTCCTTGTCGTTCGGCTTCTCGTTCAACGCTTCCAGGTAGGCGGCCTCGGCGGCGGCGTAGTCCCCGGCATCGATGGCGTCCACGGCCTTCTGGTGCAGCGGCGGCAGCTCTGGTTCAGGTTCGCCGGCCTGCCCGGAGAATGCCGGGGCGGTACCGCTCATGCCCTGCTGGACTGCGAGCTGTTCAAGCTGTGCGAAAACCTGGACAATCTGCTGTTCCTCGGCAGGACCCTGGAACAGCGGCACCGGCTGGCCCTTGATCAGCGCCACCACCATCGGGATCTGCTGGGCCTGGAAGGCCTGGGCGATCTGCGGGTAGGTTTCCGCATCCACCAGGCCGAGGATGAATTTGCCGCCCTTGGCATCCACCAGCTTGCGCAGCGTCGCATCCAGGTCTGCCGAGACCTGCACGCGAGGCGAGCCGAGGGAAACGATGGCAGGTACCTGCTGGGACATGCCGACGAACTGCTGGAACGCAGCCTCATCCAGATTGGTGGTCCAGCTTGCCGGACCAGCCGGCATGCTGCCGGTAGCTTCCGGGCCTTGGCTGGCCAGGGCGGAGAGATCTACCGCACCGCGGGTTGAGGGAATGTTCTGATCAGTCATGGGGGTTAGTCAACTTCCTTCACATCGAGCAGGATCTGGCTTGCAGAGATCAGCTGGATCTTGTCCTTGGAACCGTCGGCTGGCAGGTAGAACATCACCGGTTCGGCGTAGGTGCTTTCCACGTCGCCGTTCGAGGAGCTGGATCCCAGCAGCTGTTCGGTCAGCTTGTCGGTGCTCTTGAGCGGGTCAGCGTCTTCGGTGCGCACGAAGAGCGCCTTGTTGTTCAGCTTGCCGGTAACAATCGCTCCGCCATCCGGGGTGGAAACCACCTTGGTGTCGCCCTTGGTGACCGTGCGGTTGTACTTGACGTCCGCCTCGTTGGCTTCCTTGGACTCATCCTTCTGGGCTGCGTGCACCGCCTTGATGAAGTCCGATTCGGCAAACTTGTCCTTGTCCTTGGCATTGCCATCGGTCAGCACTTTGCCCAGTGCTTCCAGGGCCTTCTCCGGGGTCATCTGCAGGCCCTCGGCGTTGGCAGCAAGCTGCTTGGTCGACGGGTCGCCAACGGCGATGCCCGGGAAGGTGGAGTTCGGCAACATCTGGCCGGCGAAGACCACCTTGAAGTTATCGCGGGCGTTGGCCTGCACCAGGGTCAGCGCCTGCGGCAGGGTGTCGGCATCATTGTTCTTCGCGGTCACCACGGAGATTACGCGGGGGAACTTGGCTTCATTCGCATTCGGCACAGCGGCCGAGCGGATGACCTGGGTATTGAGCGCCAGCGGCTTGTCTACCTCGAACTTCTCCTTGAGCATGTCGTAGCGCTTATCGCGCAGGTACTTGAACGCACCGGCGGTGCGTGGTTCCAGGGCCTTGGCGTCGCTCTTCTCATCGGCCTTGGCTACCTGCTTCTGGGCATCAGCCAGAACGCGCTTGAGCTGCTCTTCGGTGATGACCGGGAAGCTGGATACTTCTTCAACCGAGGAAGAGGCGGACTCGGAGCCCTTGGCATCATCGGACGCCTTGGCGTCCTGCGACTTCTGCTCGGATTCCGAAGGCTTGGCGCTGGACTCGTCGCTTGGCGCCATGGGCAGAGAAACACCGGAGATCGCCAGGGCCACCACGGCCACGGCGGCGACCGAGTGCTGGGTGTTCGCCCCGCTCTTCGGCTTGCCCGGGCGCATGACCAGCAGGGCCAGTCCGAAGACCAGCAGCAGCGAGCCGGCAATGATCAGCGGCAGGGCAAATGGCATGGCGTCGTCGTTCGCGTAGGTTACCGAGATATCCACCGGAGCGGCATCCTTTCCGCCTGCGGCCAGCAGCAAGGACCAGTCGCCGGAATCCGGAGCGGTCCAGCGGTAGGTCATGGTCTGATCCGCGGTCTGCGAGTCGAAGAAGATGTCATCACCGGCGGGATTAGGCGCATCGGCCTTGCCCTTGGCGTGCTCGGCGATCATCTTGTGGTTTTCGGTGTCGATGCCGGTGACCGATACATGCGATGCATCGCCGATCCACGCCTCGACGTCATAGTCGCGGCCCAAGGAAGCAGTGAATTCACCCTTCGACTTGATCACCAGTTCCACCGGGTCCAGCTTGGGGTCGTTGACCGAGGATTCAATCAAGGTCAGCGGTGCCTCATCAGCTAGTTGCGGCATGCTCGCGGTCACCGTTTCGGGCGGGGCCCAAAAGGTCTTCTGTCCGATGCCGACTACCAGGGCCGCGGCCCCCAGCAGCATCGCGATCACGGAGATTACTTTTCGCACAAGTTCACCTATTCGCCTACGTCTCACAGCTGTTCTTTGACAAGTCTAACGAGTTGCGGCCGATCATGGTTCCGATCCGCGCCTGTGAACTGGCTCAACAACGCAACAGCACGGTGTCTTGAACCACTTAACAGTGGCCGATGCGCGATATGCTCTGACCCATGGAGCCTGATCAGCCGCACCCGCATCGCGATAAGCACGTACCCGAGCAGCGTTCCGACGCGTCGGATCGCTCTTCCGGGCCGGCAACCTCCGGCCCGGAATCCACAGCGCATTCCCAGCCTCATGAGGGCAATTCCCAACCGGAATCACCTGCGGCCGCCAGCGCGCAGGCCCGTTATCCGGGCGCTGCGCCGACGGGCGCTAATCCGTCCCGCGAGGGCTGGTCCAAGAAGATCGCCGAACGCGTGGGCAAGATGCTCAACACCCCGCAGCGCAGTGCGGCCCTGGGCGAGGAACCGGAGCATCCGCTGGATGGCTCGCCGGAACCGATTCCGGCGCTGCACCCTATTTCCATGGGCTTCTTGGGCACCATTGGCGTGGGCATCGCCCTGGGCGGCTACTACCTGCTGACCAACGTCGGTTCGCTGATGACCTGGATTGCCATTGCGCTGTTCATCGCCTTGGGCCTTGATCCGATTGTGCGCTTCATGATGCGCAAGGGAATGACCCGTCCGCTGGCCGTGGCCGCGACCATGGTCAGCTTGCTGGCGATCTTCGGCGGCTTCATGGCCTTGATCATCCCTACCCTGGTCAACCAGATCACCGCCTTCATCACGCGGGCGCCTGAAATCGTGGATGATTTCCTCAATAGCGATTGGGTCCGGGAAATCGACCGGCAATACGCGATTTCCCAGCGCATCACTACCGAGGTCGACCGTTTCTTTGGCGATTCGGGCGCGGTGACCAATGTGTTCGGCGGCGTCCTGGGCGTATCGCAGACCGTCGCCCAGTCCATGTTCGGCGTGCTGATCGTGCTGGTGCTGGCCATCTACTTCCTGGCTTCGCTGCCAGGGATGATGGGCTTCTCGCTGCGCCTGGCCCCGCGCTCCAAACGCGACCGCGTGGCCGAATTGACCGTGCGCATTACCCGCTCCGTGGGCAATTACGTGATGGGCCAAGCCACTGTGGCCATACTGAACTGCCTGGTGGCGCTGGTGCTGATGAGCATCCTGGGCGTTCCGTTCACCGCGCTGCTCACCTTGCTGGTGGCGATGCTGGCCTTCATCCCATTGGTCGGCGGGGTGATCGCCGGCGTGCTGGTTACCTTGGTGACATTGTCACTGGGCTGGCAGACCGCCCTGATCTACGCGGTGTGCTACTTCGGCTACCTGCAGGTCGAGGCGTATTTCGTTTCGCCGCGCATCATGCGCCGTGCGGTGGCAGTGCCCGGCGCGGTCGCGGTGATCTCGGTGATTGCCGGCGGCACCCTGGCCGGGGTCACCGGTGCGCTCATGGCCATCCCGGTGGCAGCCAGCGCCATGATCCTGCTGCGCGAAGTCTTCATCGCCCGGCAGGACCGCCGCTAGCACCTGCCCCTCCAGGCAGCTGTCCTAGTAGCGGTAGGAACGGGTTTCCCAGCAGTGCGGATGCCAGTGGCGGCGCGCGTTGGCCGCGGCGTCATCGCCCGACCAGTGGTCCGCGCGCCAGGCGACAACATGGGCAACTCCAACTCCGATGGAACGGGGGCACCCCGGGCAGGAATAGGGCTTGTTGGCGTTCATCGGCGCAATCTTGCGCACATGCCATTGGCCGTCGGGGGCATCCTGGCGCAGCACCACGCCGAAGCGGGCACGCTGCATCCACTCTTCCTGGCCCGAACCGTAGCCCTGCTCTTCATCCCCGGACCCGTAGCCGGAGCCGGAGTTCCGGCCTTGGGCGGGTCGGGAATTCTTGGAGCGGCGCGGGCGGTTGGAACGTGGCATGTCTTTAATCATGCCGTATCTCCCGGCACAAGTCGCAACCAGCTAGTAAAGTGTGTGGGGTGCGTTTAGTGGTAGCGAAGTGTTCAGTTGATTACGAGGGCCGTCTTCGAGCCCACCTTCCGTTGGCGACCCGCTTGATCATGGTCAAGGCCGACGGCTCGGTACTCATCCACTCGGACGGCGGCAGCTACAAGCCGCTGAATTGGATGAATCCGCCGTTGATCCTGCGTGAGGCAGATCCCGATGAGGACGCCGCTGCATTGGGTGCCACCGCTACCTGGACCGTGTCCAGTGCGAAGACCGATGACAAGCTGACCATCCACTTCCATAGCTTCGAGCACGACTCGGCCCACATCCTGGGCACCGATCCGGGGCTGATCAAGGATGGCGTCGAAGCCGACCTGCAGCGCCTGCTGGCCGAGCAGATCGAGTTGCTCGGCGCTGGCCACCAGTTGGTCCGCCGTGAATACATGACCGCCATCGGTCCGGTGGATATCCTGGCCCGTGATGCCAAGGGCGCCACGGTTGCCGTAGAGCTCAAGCGCCGTGGCGATATCGACGGAGTGGAACAGCTGACCCGCTACCTGGAGCTTCTGAACCGCGACCCGCTGCTCAAGCCGGTTACCGGCATTTTCGCCGCCCAGCAGATCAAGCCGCAGGCCCGCACCTTGGCCGAAGACCGCGGCATCCGCTGCCTCACCTTGGATTACGACGCAATGCGCGGAGTCGACGACTCGGCAGGACGCCTCTTCTAGGGTTGCGGGTCCTCCCCGAGCTGCCTGGCAGCCTTAGTTTGGCCCTGCAGAAAACTGCATCCCGACTGCTAGTCTGATCTCCTCTACCAAAAGCGCTCGGTGCCGCACGGCCCGGGCCGCCAGGCTCGGGAGGTCCATTGGATCCGCTGACAGCTTCGCTCATGGCCATTGGCAGCGGTTCCGCTGCGGGCCTGCGGCCGTATTTCACGGTATTGGCCCTGGGCATCGCGGGACTCGTGATCCCCGATACCGCACCTGACATGATCGCTTCTGCGGCACGGCAGATTCCTCAAAGCATCACCAATCCGTGGGTCCTGGCGATCTGTGCCGTACTTGCCATCGGCGAGGCCGGCCTGGATAAGATCCCTTTCCTCAATCTGTCCATGGAAACCATCTCGGTGTGGCTGCGGCCTGTTTTCGGCGCCCTGGTTGGCATCGGCCTTGGCGCCAATTCGGGAGTCGAGGTTGCCGTCCTCACCGGACTGCTCGGTGCGGGCTCCGCGCTGTCGGTGAGCCTGGGCAAATCGTCGATGACCGCGGCGACCAATGCCGTGCCCGAACCCATCACCCAATGGGTGCGCAGCCTGGCAGAAGATCTTGGCGCGCTGGTTCTCGTCTTCGCAGCTGTGCTGGTTCCCGTACTGGCTGCCGTGCTCGGACTCGTTGCCATTGCCATCGGCTTCTTCCTCTACCGCATGTTCCGCAGGGCCTACCGGTCAATGAAGAACCGGGCCGGCAGCATCAGGCAGAACCGGGCCGCCGCGCACTCCGCGCGCGAAGCGCAGCTGGCCTCCGGCACGAAGACCAGCACGCTGCAGGCCCTGCAAGCCCTGGCCACCGGCAACGCGCCGGCTTCCGAAGATCCTGCAGGCAAGGGCAGATAGCGCCTCGCCTTGGCCAGGAGCCCGGCGCACTGGGTCCGCTGCGTTCCCGGATCGCTAAATGCCAAGTCCGCTGAGAAAATAATCCGTCGAGTCGGTGACTGGACGCGTTCTCTCTTCTAAGCTGGGAACATGACTACGACGCGCTACGCCCTTCATGCCACCCTGATTTCCGATGGCCTCAAGGTCACCGATGGCGTGCTCGCCGTGGAAGGCGACCGCATCCGCTTTGCCGGCAACCGCGATGACTTCAACGCCCTGGCCGATGCTGCCGACTACCCGGTACGCGAGGTAGCCCCCGGATCCATCATCATCCCGGGCCTGATCGACCTGCATTGCCATGGCGCCCTCGGCGCGGACTTCTCGGCACCGGATCATTCGAGCGTCACCGAAGCGGTGGAGTACCTGCACCGCTCGGGCACCACTACCCTGCTCGCGTCGCTGGTCACCGCAGAGCCCTCGTCCATGATCGAGGCCGCCGAGCTGCTCGCCGAGCTGGCGGAGGCCGGCCAGATTGCCGGCATCCATGCCGAAGGCCCGTTCCTCTCCGTAGCCCGCTGCGGCGCCCAGGACCCGCGCTTCCTGCAGGATCCGGATCCGGAATTCGTCAGCGAGCTGGTGGCTGCCAGCCGCGGCCAGCTGCGCACCATGACCTACGCTCCGGAATTGGCCGGCAGCGAGGAACTCGTTGAGCAGCTGGTCTCCCACGGCGTGGTCCCGTCGCTGGGGCACACCGATGCCAGCGCCCAGATCACCGCGGATTCCCTGCGCTTTGCCCGCGAACAGCTGCGCAGCGCCGGGGTGGACGGCTTCACCGAACGCCCTACGGTCACCCACCTGTTCAACGGCATGCCTTCGCTGCACCACCGCGAACCCGGTCCGGTGGCCGCCTGCCTAGAAGAGGCGGTGAACCGCAATGCGTTCGTGGAGCTGATCGCCGACGGGGTGCACCTGTCCCCCGATACCGTGCGCCTGGTCTTCCGCTTGGTCGGTGCGGAGAACATCTTGCTGGTCAGCGATTCCATGGCGGCCACCGGCTTGGCCGATGGGCAGTACACCCTCGGCCCGCAGGATGTGAATGTGGCCCTGGGCCAGGCACGGCTGGCCAGCGACAATTCCCTGGCCGGCGGCACCTGCACGCTGCTGGAAATCGTGCAGCGCGCTGTGCAGGCCGGGGTCTCACTGGTCCAGGCGGTCAACTCGGCTACGTCCATCCCCGCCTCGCTGATCGGCCTGGCCGACGAAGTCGGTTCCCTGCACTACGGCTTCGCCGCCGATGCACTGATCCTGGATGCCAACCTGCAGCTGGTCCAGACGATCCGCAACGGGGAATACCTCTAGCCCACCGAAAATCCCGGACTGCGCTAGCCCTGCCGGATCCGCCCGAGCTGGCCGAGCAGTTCAAGCTCCTCGGCCCGGCCGAGGCCAGCACGCCGGGACCGTTCCAGTCCGCGCGCCCGTTCATCGGCCAGCACGTCGCCGAGCAAGTCCTCCAGGTCCCGTTCCGGGCCACCGGCCATGGCGTACCGCTGGTTGCTGCGCTGGGCGAAGCCGTGGTCCTCCAGCGCAAGCCACAGCGGCAGTGAACGCGCCCCGGCCCAGTAATTGACCTGGTGTTCGTGCAGCCATGCGTCCTGGGCGGTGACCAGTTCCCCGCTGAATCCCGTAATCCGTGCGGCCGTGCTGAGGAACTGGGCGAAGCCATGGGATGTTCCGGCCACGTTGAAGGTTCCGGTCAGCGAACGCGCGGCGGCGCCGATAATCCACGCGGCGGCATCGCGCACGTCGATGACCTGCACATGGCGGCCCGCGGTTGGCGGGATGAGGACCTGGCCGGCACCGGCCAAGGCCAGGCGCGAAACCCAGTAGGAAAAGCGGTCGCTGGGATCGCCAGGTCCGGCAAGCAGCCCCGGACGGGCAATGAGCAACCGGTCGGCAACCATCGCTGTGCTGGCCCGTTCGGCAAGGACCTTTGCATGCCCGTAGTCGCCGGGATCGGACGGATCATGCAGTTGCGCGTCTTCGCCGGCACCGGGCAGCTGCGAGCTGGCATACACCGAGATGGAGGAAACCAGGGTCCAGTGCCGCGCAGTCGCGGCCAGGGCCGCCAGCGCTTCGTGCACCCATTGCGGCTCATAGGACAGCTCGATGACCGAGTCGAATTCGATGCCCTGCACGGCTTCATAGGCCCCGGGCTGGCTCCGGTCGGCACGCACCAGCTGCGCGCCCTGGGCAACCTCGCCGGAATTGCCGCGCGCCAAGCAGGTGACTTCGTGGCCACTGCGGATCAGCTGCCGCGCCAGCTCGCGGCCGAGCCACGCGGTGCCGCCAAGGATCAAGGTTCGTTTCATGGGAACAGTCAACTACGTCCTGCGCCACGCGCCCAGGCATTTCGCACTCGGCGCAGTTCCTGCCGGCCGTTTCCGGATCGGTGGCTGCGGTGCCCGGGATCCGGAGGTGCTCCCCCAAGCCGCCACGCGCAGCTGAGCAGTGCGCCGAGCACGCAGGCGATCCGCAGCGGCCCCCCCAGCCTGCCAACGCAGCCTGCCAGCATTGCCCGGCCAGGGAACGCGAAAACCGCCGTTGCATCTGCAACGGCGGTTTTGCTTTACCAAGTTCTAGATCTGCCAGCTCCCGGCGATCGGCCCGGCTTCGAGCCAGGCCGAGAAGCCGGTGTAGTCGCGGTAGTCCATGGCCAGCAGCAGCTCATCACCGCTGCGCACCAGCATTACGATGATGAATCCTGGCGGGATCCGCGAGGTTTCCTCATCGGTGGGCTGGCGTGTCCCGGTGATATCCAGGCCACGGCGCTCGATCACGAAGCTCGGGACCGGGGAGACAGAGAAAAACCGCAACAGGTCCACATGCGCTCCGCCGTAGCGGCCGATGACCATCATCCATTTGCCCGAAGGCGCCAGGATGGATGCATCGAAGGTGCCCAGCGTGCGCCGCAATTGGATGCGGCGCACGGCCATGGCCCCGAAGAACATGGCGATGCCGATCAGGATCAGCAACGCGATCAGAACTGGTGCGGTTATCTCAAACAATTCATCGCCTACGCTGCGGTACCAAGCACAGCGTTGTCAGCAACGATCACTACGCGATCCGAATCAACAGAGAAGAAGCCTCCGTCGATCTGGACCGAGAAGCGGGACTCGGAAACCGGTTCGATTTCCAGGTCCCCAGCGGCAAGCACGGACAGCATCGGAACGTGACCGGGCAGAACACCGATCTCGCCGTCCACCGAACGAGCCTTGACCAGCTTCGCAGCGCCCGACCACACGAAGTGGTCAGCCGCGACGATTTCGACCTGAAGCTCAGCCATAATTAGCTGGCCTTCTGGATTTCGGCCCACTGGCGCTCGACGTCGTCAAGACCGCCGATGTTGAAGAACGCCTGCTCTGCAATGTGGTCCAATTCGCCATCGCAAATGGCCTTGAAGCCTTCGATGGTGTCCTTGATCGATACGGTCGAGCCCTCGACACCGGTGAACTGCTTTGCGGTGTAGGTGTTCTGCGAGAGGAACTGCTGGATACGGCGTGCACGGGCAACGACGATCTTGTCCTCTTCGCCCAGCTCGTCGATACCGAGGATCGCGATGATGTCCTGCAGTTCCTTGTTCTTCTGCAGAATGGCCTTCACGCGGATGGCTACATCGTAGTGATCCTGGCCAATGTACTGCGGATCCAGGATTCGCGAGGTCGAGGTCAGCGGGTCGATCGCCGGGTACAGGCCGCGCGACGCGATTTCACGCGACAGCTCGGTGGTTGCATCCAAGTGGGCGAAGGTTGCTGCTGGAGCCGGGTCGGTGTAGTCATCGGCCGGGACGTAGACAGCCTGCATCGAGGTGATCGAGCGGCCCTTCGTCGAGGTGATGCGTTCCTGCAGCAGACCCATTTCATCGGCCAAGTTCGGCTGGTAGCCCACGGCGGAAGGCATGCGGCCCAGCAGGGTCGACACCTCGGAACCGGCCTGGGTGAAGCGGAAGATGTTGTCGATGAACAGCAGCACATCCTGGTTCTGGACATCGCGGAAGTATTCCGCCATGGTCAGAGCCGACAGAGCCACGCGCAAACGGGTTCCAGGTGGCTCATCCATCTGGCCGAACACCAGTGCGGTGTCCTTCAGGACGTTTGCCTCGTCCATTTCGACCCAGAGGTCGTTGCCTTCACGGGTGCGCTCGCCAACACCGGCGAATACCGAGGTACCACCGAAGTTACGTGCAACACGGGTGATCATTTCCTGGATCAGCACGGTCTTGCCAACGCCGGCGCCGCCGAACAGGCCGATCTTGCCGCCCTTGATGTACGGGGTCAGGAGGTCGATCGACTTGATGCCGGTTTCCAGCATTTCGGTCGAGCCCTCGAGCTCCGAGAACTTCGGAGGCTGGCGGTGGATTGGCCAACGCTCGGTGACCTGGATCTCCGAGTTGTCAACGTCCAGGGCGTCGCCCAGAACGTTGAAGATGTGGCCCTTGACGCCGTCGCCTACTGGGACGGAGATGGCAGCGCCGGTATCGGTCACCGAAGCACCGCGGACCAGGCCGTCGGTGGCCTGCAGCGATACTGCACGGACCAGGCCCTCACCGAGGTGCTGGCTGGTCTCGAAGGTGATCTTCTTGGTTTCGCCGTTGAGGGTCAGCTCAGCGGTCAGTGCGTTGTAGATAGCAGGCAGTGCGTCGGCTGGGAACTCGACGTCCACGACCGGGCCAGTCACGCGCGCGATGCGACCGATGGCCCCTGCGGTAACCTGCTCGTTGAGTTGGGCAGTCATCTTTCTCACTTCTTGTCTGGTCGGAGTATCGGTAATTAGCTGTTCAGCGCGTCGGCGCCGGCGATAATTTCCGAAAGCTCCTGGGTGATTTCAGCCTGACGGGCATTGTTGAGCAATCGGGTGTACTTCTTGATCAGTTCACCAGCGTTGTCGCCTGCGGCCTTCATGGCGCGCTGGCGGGCAGCGAGCTCGGAAGCAGCGGACTGCAACTGGCAGTTGAACAGTCGAGAATCGATGTAGCGCGGAAGCAGTGCGTCAAGCACTTCTTCCGGCGATGGCTCAAACTCGTACAGTGGCAACAGCTCGTCGGTTGGAGTCTCGGATTCATCCTCGACAACCTCCAACGGCAACAGACGGATGACCGTCGGTTCCTGCGTGACCATCGACTTGAACTGGGTGTAGACGACGTGGATCTCGTCCACGCCACCCTGCTCGAAATCGGTGTCGAAGTCCTCCAGGAGGACATCGCGCAGCTCGCGTGCGGTTTCGAAACGCGGGGAATCAGTTTCCCCGGTCCACACTCGTGCGTACTCGCGTGAACGGAAATCAAAGTAAGCCTGGGCCTTGCGGCCGACCAAGTAGGTCTTGACTTCCTTGCCTTCTTCACGCAGGAGTTCCACGAGGTGCTCTGCCTGCTTCAGAACGCTGGCGGAGTAGGACCCGGCAAGTCCTCGGTCCGAAGTCATCACCAAGACCGCGGCGCGGCGTACCTGCGCCGGCTCGGTGGTCAGTGGATGCTCGACATCGGCCTGGGACGCGACGGCGGTTACTGCACGGGTAATCGCATTGGCATACGGCAGCGAGGCCGAGACACGCGTACGTGCCTTACCAATGCGGGATGCAGCGATCAGTTCCATCGCCTTGAAGATCTTGCGCATCGACTTGGTCGATCCGATCTTCTGGCGGTAGACCCGAATCTGGGCTCCCATGTGTGTCCTTTCCTTATCCCCTACCTCGGGAGGGCGGCGCCGTTACCGGCGCCGCTCCCCCTTGGCAAGGAAATTGTCAGCGCTTCTGCTTGACGATCTTTTCCTGGTCAACGGACTCGGAATCGAGAGCGTCGTGCTCTTCGTGCCCGGCGGCGACAAGCTTGTCGTCGCCTTCGCCGAAGAAGCCGGCCTTGAAGTCCGCAACAGCGGTCTTCATGGCTTCCAGAGTCTCGTTCTCCAGCTTGCCGGTCTGGCCAATCACGGTCAGTACATCGGTGCGGTGGCGCAGGTAGTCGATGAACTCGCCCTCGAAGCGGCGTACATCCTCAACCGGGACATCGTCCAGGTAGCCGTTGGTGCCGGCCCAGATCGAAACGACCTGGTCCTCAACCGGGTACGGGGTGTACTGGCCCTGCTTGAGCAGTTCCATCAGGCGCGCACCACGGGTCAGCTGCTGCTTGGAAGCAGCATCCAGGTCCGAGGCGAACATTGCGAATGCCTGCATGTCGCGGTACTGGGCCAATTCCAGCTTCAAGGTACCGGAGACCTTCTTCATGGCCTTGACCTGTGCCGAACCGCCAACGCGGGATACCGAAATACCCACGTCGACAGCTGGACGCTGGTTGGCGTTGAAGAGATCCGACTGCAAGAAGATCTGGCCGTCGGTGATCGAGATGACGTTGGTCGGGATGAACGCGCCCACGTCGTTGGCCTTGGTTTCGATGATTGGCAAGCCAGTCATCGAACCTGCACCCAGCTCGTCCGACAGCTTGGCGCAACGCTCAAGCAGGCGGGAGTGCAGGTAGAAGACGTCGCCTGGGTAGGCTTCGCGTCCTGGCGGACGGCGCAGCAGCAGGGACACGGCACGGTAGGCTTCAGCCTGCTTCGACAGATCATCGAAGACGATCAGAACGTGCTTGCCGCCGTACATCCAGTGCTGGCCGATGGCCGAGCCTGCGTATGGAGCCAAGTACTTGAAGCCGGCCGGGTCGGATGCCGGAGACGCCACGATGGTGGTGTACTCCAGTGCGCCCTGCTCTTCGAGGGTTTGGCGAACGGCAGCGATGGTCGATGCCTTCTGGCCAATTGCCACGTAGACGCAGCGGACCTGCTTGGTCTGATCGCCGGATTCCCAGTTAGCACGCTGGTTCAGGATGGTGTCAACCGCGATAGCGGTCTTGCCGGTCTGGCGGTCGCCAATGATCAGCTGACGCTGGCCACGGCCGATCGGGATCATGGCGTCGATAGCCTTCAGACCGGTCTGCATTGGCTCGTGCACGCTCTTGCGCTGGGTCACGCCTGGTGCCTGCAGCTCCAGGGCGCGACGGCCCTCGGCAGCGATTGGCCCCAGGTTGTCCAGTGGCTCGCCCAACGGGTCGACCACGCGGCCCAGGTAGCCGTCGCCGACTGGAACCGAAAGGATCTCGCCGGTGCGCTCTACCTTCTGGCCAGCTTCGATGCCGGTGAAGTCACCAAGCACAACGACACCGATTTCGCGGGTATCGAGGTTCTGGGCCAGGCCCAGGGTGCCATCTTCGAACTTCAGCAACTCGTTGGCCATGACGGAAGGAAGGCCTTCCACTCTGGCGATGCCGTCGCTCGCGGCGACGACGCGTCCCACCTCGGTGCGCTCTGCCTTACCCGGTTCGTAGGAAGATGCGAACTCGTTTAGGGCATCGCGGACGTCGTTGGCATTGATGGTCAAATCGGCCATCTGCAGTCCCTGCTCTCCTAAATTGTGATCCGGTCCATTGGACCGAATCGAATGTGAATGAAGTCTGTTGTGGTCCTGGCAGCCAGGAACACCAGGCGAAGGATCACTCCCTAGCCCAATGAGTCCTAGCTGGCCAAGGCGCGGCGCAACTCGGCCACGCGTGATGCCACGGAAGCGTCGACAACTTCGTCGCCAACCTTGACTACCAGTCCACCGACCAGCGATGGGTCGGTAGTGGCGTTGAGCTTGAGCTGACGACCGTATAGCTTGTTCAGGCTGGTCTCCAGGCGCGAAAGCTGGGCTTCGGAAAGTTCTACAGAGCTGGTTACCGAGGCAATCCAGCGCTGCTGGCGCTTGGCCACGAGCTCTACGAAACGTCCAACCAAGGCTGCTGGCTTCAAACCGCGGGGGTTCGAAACTGCCTGGGAGATCAAAACCTGCGAGGTCTGCGACGCGTTAGGCACGAGCTTCAGCGCGAGAGTGCGCTTAGCCTCGACTGGGGCCTGTGCATCATCCAACGCACGCTGCAGTTCGTGATTGCCACGCACTACCTCGATGAAGGAGAACAGATCCTGCTCCAGCTTGTTCAGCCCCGAAGCGCCGTCCTGCTGCTCTGCCACTGCGGTGACCGCAGTGACAGCCAGCGATTCGAGCGCATCGCTAATGTCGCGTTCCGAGCTCCAGCGGGTAGAAGCCAGCTGTGCGACGACGTCCTCGGCGTCAGCCGAGACCTTTCCGTGCAGCAGCTGAGCCAAAAGGCCTGCCTTGTCGGCATTTCCACGGGCTGGGTCAGTCATTGCGCGGCGGAGACCGGCATTTGCATCCAGTACTTCCAGGACCGCGAACAGTTCCTTAGGCAGCTCAATAGATGCCAGTGCCAGCTTGGGTTCCAGGAACGCCAAAGCCTTTGCCAGTGACTCGCTCGATACACTTGCCATTAGTTCGATGCACCTGCGTTCTGCTGAGCTTCCAAATCGGTCAGGAACTTGTCAACCACGCGCTGGGCACGGGCATCGTCCTGCAGAGCTTCGTCAACAACCTTGCTTGCAAGCTCGGTAGCCAATGCGCCCACGTCGGTGCGGAGCGAAGCCAGAGCGGATACGCGCTCAGCTTCGATCTGGCGGTGCGACTGCTCGGTGATACGAGCTGCCTCATCGGTTGCCTTGGTCTTCAGATCCGCAAGGATCTGAGCACCTTCGCTACGAGCTTCCTCACGGATGCGGTTTGCTTCGGTGCGTGCTTCCAGAAGCTGGGCCTTGTACTGTGCCAAGGTCTCCTCTGCTTCCTTCTGCGCTGCTTCAGCCTTCTCAAGGCCACCTTCGATCGCGGTGACGCGATCTTCATAGGACTGCTCGAACTTTGGAGCAATTACCTTGATGACGATGAACAGAAGGACCGCGAAACCAACACCCGTGACGAGAATTTCCCACGGGTTCGGCAACAGCGGGTTGACCGATTCGCTCGCAGCGAGGATGAAATCAGTGCTGTTCATTCTCACTATTCCTTATCTACTAGTTTCCGCTTGTGTGTACGCCTCGCGATAGTGGCGAGGCCACTACAGTTGCGAAAAGACTAGGCGCCGATGACGAAAGCGAAGACCAGGCCCAGGATGGCCAGTGCTTCAGCAAGTGCGAAGCCAAGCATGGCGATTGGCTGCAGGATGCGCTGAGCCTCAGGCTGACGTGCAACACCGTTGATGTAGGCAGCGAAGATCAAGCCAACGCCGATAGCCGAACCGATAGCAGCCAGGCCGTAGCCGATCATATTCAGGGAGCCGTGCAACATGTGATTATGTTCCTTTCAAGATACCGAGCTTTTGCCGGTAGGTTGTGAGGTATTCCTTGAGCGACTCAAGGAAGATCTTTATGGGTTGGAAGAAAAGAAGTGTTGGCCTAGTGGGCGTCGGCTTCGATTGCACCCTGGAGGTAGATCGCGGTCAGCAGGGCGAAAACAAACGCCTGCAGGACCATGATCAGCAGTTCCAGGAAGTACATGGCGACCGAGCCAACGATGACCAGGATGCCAAGGCCGTTCATGGCCAGGGAGTCCTGGACAACGATCAGGTGACGAGCGCCGGCAGCTGCCAGCATCACGATCATGTGACCGGCCAGCATCGTTGCCATCAAACGCAGCGAGTGCGTCAGCGGGCGAACGATGAAGTTAGAAATGATTTCCAACGGAATCATCAGTGGCATGATCCAGCCCGGAACACCGGACGGGACGACGGCCAACTTGAAGTAGCGGATACCGTGGTTCTTCAGGCCTACAGCAATCCAGGTGCCGTAGATGATGATAGCCATCGCGTATGCAGAACCAGCGTGTGAGAACGATGGAAGCTGCAGGAACGGAATCGCGCCGAAGAGGTTGTTCAGCAGTACGAAGAAGAAGGTCGCGAACAGCAGAGGAATCCAAGGACGGAAGTTCTTCTCGCCGATGATGTCGCGGCCAATTCCGTTACGTACAAACGCGTAACCGGACTCAGCGATGTACTGCATCTTGCCTGGAACCAGCTTCGGGTTCTTGATGGCCACGGTGAAGAACCAAGAGATAAGCACGATCGACAAAACGATCATGAGCATCTGCTTGCCGAAACCCGTGCCATACTCAGCCATCCACGGGAAAAGATCCGGGAGGTGGGTATCGGAAACGGATGGCGGTACGAAGCCGCCTTCTTCTGAGGCCATTGGGAGCGCAAACGCGAACAACGCGCTGTCCTCTCTGCAGTAACGGTCACGGGCAAAAGGCGGTGACTGGCGGTAACTGCCTCTCACCGTGTGAAGAAAAGATCAAACGGGGATCCCATCATGGCCCATGCCAGAAGCATCAACCCTGATGAAGGTCCATCTGCGGGTTACCCCGCGGATGCATATTGCGTATTCCGCCCGCAGTTGAGCGGACGGCCAAAAATGACCCGAAGTAAGCTTATCAAACTCACAGCACCCCACCGACACAAAGTCGCGCGGAATACTCTATTCCTCGTTGTAGATAGCCAGGCGCGCCTTCATGAAAGCACGCACCTCGCCAACCTGCCAGGCAACAAGGGAGATAGCTGCTGCAAGAACGAATCCCTGGCGATTAACCCAATCGGGCAACCCCAGGTTCAACAACACGAAGGCGATGCCAAAAACCTTGATGACAAAGACACCCAAGAACGCGGGCATGGCCCACGAGTGGCGAATTCGCCCTGCAGCTTCGGCAATGAGAATGCCAATCGCGAAAAAGCCAATCACAATCCCGGCAGCCAGCGCGCCAGAAAGCGCGTAGCGAAGATCGGCAACCAACCATGAAATCAGGAAAAATATGGCGGTAGCGATCAGCGAATACACCAGTGACAAGCCAAGAATCGGCAACCAGATGGATTTCGGGGCTGACGAAGCACTGACGCGGGCAGAACCAGAATTCACGTCCGCAACCTTTCTTCGTCAACACCGAGGAACCATCGTGCACCCATCGATGCTGATGAAACTTGAAACTTCCACCTATTCCCTAAAGAGAAGATGAAAGAAGATCCAGATTGAATTCTACACGAGATAGAAACAGATTGCTTGTGCGTTACCCTGCTATTTGATCGGGCTAGGCTTTGCCCATGCGCTTGCGTAAGGCCTCGACCCGCTTGATCACCAGGGGACGCCACGTTGCAACCGCTGCCACTAGGAACAACAGCAAGGCCATCGGGACCACCAGAATGACCGGGATGAAGGCGATGGAAACCACTGAGACTGCAATCACGGCGGCCCACAGGTAGAGCAGAACTACCGATTGGCGCACCGAGTGGCCTTGGGCCAGCATCCGGTGGTGGATGTGCTTGGCATCCGGGGAAAAGGGTGAGCGTTTGTTGGCCAGCCGGCGGAAGACCGAGAGTACAAGGTCCAGTACTGGTAGGAAGACGATCACCATCGGCAGCAGCATCGGCATGTAGGCCGGGATGTTGCGGAAGCGCCGGGCCTCCAGGCCCTGCACATCACCGGTCACCGCCACCGCGGCCACCGAGAGGATCATGCCGATGGCGAGAACGCCGGTCTCCCCCATGAAGATATTCGCCGGGTTGAAGTTGTGCGGCAAGAAGCCCAGGCAGGCACCGAGCAGCAAGGCGCAGAGCAAGGCCCCGATGTTCGCGTAGTCATCGGCGCTCACGTGCGTAGCCAGCACATAGGAGTACACGAAGAAGGTCGCCGCGCCAATGGCGGCCAGGCCCGCGGCCAGGCCATCCAATCCATCGGAGAAGTTGATCGCGTTCATGGTCAGCACGATCAGGAAAATGGTCACCGAAATCTGCATCCATTGCTCATCGATCTGCCACGAACCCACGGGCAGGGACTGGATGACGATTCCGTTGGTGGCGACCAGCCAGCCGATCAGGATCTGGCCGGCGAGCTTCAGCCACCACTTCAGGTCGAACATGTCATCGGCCAGGCCCATGAGCACGATGACGCCCAGGGCGTAGGCGATTCCGCGGATGGCGTCGTCATTGCCGAAAACCCCGCGGAAGAAGTGGAAGTTGCTGGCCAGCCATAGCCCTGCGGCGAAAGCGGCGATAATCGCCAGGCCGCCGAACTTCACGATCGGTTTTTCGTGCTGGTCGCGTTCGCGCACCAGCTGGTTGCCGGTGAAACGGTGGCCAAGGGTGCGGATGATCGGGGTGAGCAGGAACGAAACCGTAAAGCTGAATGCTATGAGCAGTACGTATGTTCTCATGCGCCGGTTTCCGGTGCGTCCTGTCCCAAATCGAGAATGCCAGGGACGACCACGCGCAATACCTCAATGGAAATCGCGCCCGAGCGAACCACCTGCAGGTTCTGGCCGGTGCAATCGATGATGGTCGATGGCAGGACCTCTTCCCCGGCCTCGCCGCGCGGGCCGCCGTCGAGGTAGACATCCACCGACTCCCCGAGCTGCGCGAAAGCCTGCTCGACATCCAGCGCCGCCGCGTTGCCGGTGCGGTTGGCCGAGGACACGGCCAGCGGGCCGGTCTGACCCAGGAGTTCCAAGGCGGTGTCGTCGTTGGGCACGCGCAGCGCCACGGTGCCGCGGGTCTCCCCCAGATCCCAGGTCAGCGAAGGCTGGGCCTGCAGGATCAGGGTGAGTCCGCCTGGCCAGAACGCTTCGGCCAGCTTGCGCGCGGCCTCTGGGATGTCCCTGGCCAATCCGTCCATGGTGGAACTCTGGGCGATCAGCACCGGCGGGGGCATGGTGCGGTTGCGGCCTTTGGCAGCCAGCAGCATCGCCACGCCCTGGGCGCTGAATGCATCGGCGCCGATCCCGTAGACGGTATCTGTAGGCAAGACGATGCAGCGCTTGTCCGCCAGCGCGGCCTTGGCTGCGGTGATGCCTTCAGCGTGTTCCTGCTCGTTGCTTACCGAAAATGTTGTGCTCACGGGATCATTCTTTCATGCACTGGGTGTGGTTTGGTTATTGCGGCGCGTAGCCGGATGTGGCGCGGGCGCGCCCGGTCAAATCTTCATGGCCAGCTACCTGCGTGAAACCGGCCGCGCGCAGCATGGCTGCCGCGGTTTCGTGCTGCACTTCGGCGTGTTCCATCACGTAGTAGCCGCCGGGACGCAAGAGCTTCATGGCTTGGGCGGTAATGGCACGCGGAATGTCCAGTCCGTCCTCCCCGAGCCCGTACAACGCCATTTCCGGGTCGTGCTCGCGCACTTCCACTTCGCGCGGCACCGCGTTGGGCGGAATATACGGCGGATTGGAGATCACCAGGTCCATGGTGCCTTCCAGTTCCCCGGGGACCGCCGTGGCATCCTGGTGCAGCACGGTGACCCGGTGCGGCTCGCAGTTGGCCCGGGTGTAGCCGATGGCATCCTCCGAGAGCTCCACGGCCCAGACGCTGGCTGCTGGCACTTCGCTGGCCACGGACGCTGCAATGGCGCCGGAGCCCGAGCACAAATCAATGCACCGCGGGGTGCCGATGCCTTGGCCGGCCAGGAAATCAAGGCCGACCTGCACCACGGTTTCGGTTTCCGGGCGCGGGGTGAATACTCCCGGTCCCACCTTCAGCTCCAGGTAGCGGAAGTACGCCACGCCAGTCAGGTGCTGCAGCGGGATGCGGGTGCGCCGGGCGGCCACCAGGGCGGTGAATTGCTCCCGGGATCCAGGGTCGAGGCCCTCGCCACGCAGTTCGCGCAGCTTCAGTTCCGAGCGGTCAATGCCCAGCACGTGGCACAGCAGCAGGTCGACGTCGACGCCGGGGCTTGGCACCCCGGCGTCGGCCAGCGCCGCAATCGCCTGGCGGCGCACGGCAGTGAGTTCTTCCAAGGCGTCGTTACTCGCCCAGCGCTGCCAAGCGCTCTTCCTCGTCCATCTGGATGCAGGATTCAACCACCGGCTGCAGGTCCCCGTCCATCACGGCGTCGAGGTTGTAGGCCTTGTAGCCGGTGCGGTGGTCGGCAATGCGGTTTTCCGGGTAGTTGTAGGTGCGGATGCGCTCGGAGCGGTCCATGGTGCGGATCTGGCTTGCACGCTGGGCCGAGTTCTCCTTGTCGATGATCTCCTGCTGGTGGGCCAGCAGGCGCGAACGCAGCACGCGCATCGCGGCTTCGCGGTTCTGGATCTGCGACTTCTCGTTCTGCATGGCCACCACGATGCCGGTGGGCAGGTGGGTAATGCGCACCGCGGAGTCGGTGGTGTTCACCGACTGGCCGCCGGGGCCCGAGGAACGGTAGACATCGATCTTCAGGTCGTTCTGGTGGATGTCGACTTCTTCGGGCTCGTCCACCTCGGGCAGGACCAGCACGCCGGCAGCCGAGGTGTGGATGCGGCCCTGGGATTCGGTGACCGGCACGCGCTGCACGCGGTGCACGCCGCCTTCGAACTTCAGCTGGGCGTAGACGCCTTCGGCCGGGTCATTCGATTTGCCCTTGATGGCAACCTGGGCGTCCTTGTAGCCGCCGAGGTCGGACTCGTTGAAGGAGATCATCTCCACCTTCCAGCCCTTGTGCTCGGCGAAACGGGTGTACATGCGCAGCAGGTCGGCTGCGAACAGCGCTGCTTCGTCGCCGCCCTCGCCGCCCTTGACTTCGAGGATCACGTCGCGGCCGTCGTTCTCGTCGCGCGGGATCAGCAGGCGGCGCAGCTTCTCCTCGAGCTCTGGCAGGGCGGCGGTGAGGGTTTCCACCTCTTCTGCGAAGTCCGGATCCTCGTCAGCCATTTCCTTGGCTGCTTCCAGGTCCTCGGTGGCGGCGTGCCACTTGTTGTAGGCCTCGACGATGCCGTTCAGCTGTGCCGAGCGGCGGCCGAGCTTGCGGGCCAGCGCCTGGTCGGCGTACACCGCTGGATCCGAGAGCTGCGCCTGGATTGCGGCATGCTCTTCTAGTAGCGACTTGACGGACTCGAACATGGTGGGTGTGCTTCCTTGTTGGCGTTTTCCGCGCAGTGCCGCCGGCTATTGCGGCTGGGGCACTGCTGGAATTCAATTCTAAACGCTGCGCCGGCCGGGGCCGGCGTGCGAGGTGTCACTACGCGCCGATGGCGTCCAGCCAGCTGCCGGTGCGGCAAGCTGGCTGGACGCCATGGCGGTGGGTGGTGCTAATCCTTGTTTGGAGTGGTCTTGTTGACCAGCATCAAGAATTCCGCGTTCGATCCGGTTTCGCGGATCTTCCCGGTGAGCACTTCCAGTGCCTGCTGCGGATCGATGCCCGAGAGCATGCGGCGCAGGCGCCACATGATGCGCACCTCTTCGGCACTCATCAGCTGCTCTTCGCGTCGGGTCGAGGAAGCGTTGACATCCACTGCCGGGAAGATGCGCTTCTCGGCCAGCTGGCGCGAAAGGCGCAGCTCCATGTTGCCGGTGCCCTTGAATTCCTCGAAGATGACCTCGTCCATCTTGGAACCGGTCTCCACCAGGGCGGTAGCCAGGATGGTCAGCGAGCCTCCATTCTCGATGTTGCGGGCTGCACCGAAGAAGCGCTTCGGCGGGTACAGCGCTGCCGAGTCGACGCCGCCGGAGAGGATGCGGCCCGAGGCCGGAGCGGCCAGGTTGTAGGCACGGCCCAGGCGGGTCATCGAGTCCAGCAGGACCACGACATCCATGCCCATTTCCACCAGGCGCTTGGCGCGCTCGATGGCCAGCTCGGCCACGGTGGTGTGGTCATCGGCCGGGCGGTCGAAGGTCGAGGCGATGACCTCGCCCTTCACGGTGCGCTGCATGTCGGTGACTTCTTCGGGACGCTCATCAACGAGCACCATCATCAGGTGCACTTCCGGGTTGTTGATGGTGATCGCGTTGGCAATGGCCTGCAGGATCAAGGTCTTGCCGGCCTTCGGAGGCGAAACGATCAGGCCGCGCTGGCCCTTGCCGATTGGCGCGACCAGGTCGATGACGCGCGGGCCGACCAGCTTCGGATCGGTTTCCAGGCGCAGGCGCTCGGTCGGGTACAGCGGGACGAGCTTGTTGAACTCGACGCGTTCGCGGTTGTCCTCTGGCTTCTTGCCGTTGACCGAAGTCAGCTGCACCAGGGCGTTGAACTTCTGGCGCGGGTTCGGGGTCTCGCCCTCGCGTGGCTGGCGGATCGCGCCAACGATGGCGTCGCCCTTGCGCAGGTTGTACTTCTTGACCTGGCCCAGGGTGACGTAGACGTCGTTCGGGCCGGGCAGGTAGCCGGAGGTGCGCACGAAGGCGTAGTTCTCCAGCACGTCCAGGATGCCGGCGATCGGCAATACGACGTCGTCCTCGCTCAGCTGCGGCTCGTCGTCATCACGGCGGTTGCGGCGGTTGCGGTTGTTGCGATCGTTACGGTCGTTGTTGCGATCGTTGCGATCATTGTTGCGCTCGCGGCGGTTGCTGCGGTCATTGCGATCGTTGCGGTCGTTGTTGCGCTCGCGGCGTTCGCGGCGGTCATTGCGGTCGCCACGCTCGGAACGGTCCTCGGTGTTCTCCGAGTCGTTCGAGTCGTTGTTGCGATCGTTGCGATCGTTATTGCGCTCATTGCGGTCGTTGTTGCGCTCGTTGCGGTCGTTGTTGCGCTCGTTGCGGCGGTTGTTGCGCTCGCGGCGCTCTTCGCGGCGGTCGGTGCGCTCTTCAGCGTTCTCCGACTCGGCAACTTCGGTGCGCTCGGTGCGCTCAGTGCGCTCGGTGTTGCGATCGCGGCGGTTGCCACGCTCACGGCGGTTGCCGCGCTCGCGGCGCTCTTCGCGTGCTTCGCCGTTGCTCTCGGCGTTCTCCGCCGGTGCCTCGGCCTGCTCGGCTGCCTGCTCTGCTGGCTGGTCAACCGGCTTGTTGTTCCGCGAGTTGCGGCGCTGGCGTGGAGCCTTGGACTCCTCGGCTGCTGCCTGGTTCTCGGCTGGAGCCTCAGTAGCGGCTTCGTTGGCTTCGGCAGGAGCCGCAACCTTGCCCGAGTCGGTCACGCGGCGCGAGGTGCGGCGTGCGCGAGCTGGCTTTTCCGCCGGATCTTCAGCAGCTGCGCCGGCCTCTGGTGCGCTCTCGGTCTCAGCCTGCGCCTGGGCCGCGGCCTTTGGCGCACGACGTGCACGGGTCTTGGTTTCCTTGGCCTGCTCGGCTGGAGCTTCAGCCTTCGCTGCGGGAGCTTCGGTCTTGGCAGACTTCGCTTCCTGTGCGGCCTTGGCGTCCTTGGCGGCAACGGAGCCACCGCGCTGGTGGTCGCCGATGGCCTTGACCAGATCAGCCTTGCGCATCCGCGAACCGCCGGTGATACCCAGCTGCGAAGCCAACTGCTGGAGCTGGGTCATTTTCAAAGAGGCCAGTCCGGCGCTCTTGTTTTCGGAAGTCTTGGTGTCCACGCCTTCGTTGAGGCTCGTGGTTTCGGTCACGAAAGTTCCTTCTGACTCGTAGGATGGGCCGCTTCAAGGCAGGCCCACTATGCCGTAAATGATGTTCAGCAGCCGAAGATTTCGTGGCTACTTCACTTTCTCCCCGCAAGATGGCCCAGAATTCGGGGCAAAACTGCAGTGGATTAGAGAGACTGACATCTCCTAGGCACGAAGACGTACCTGAATGCGGGATATCAAAGTTGCTGCGAACTGCAGGAAGATCCGGGACGGCTGGACGGATGAAATGGGGTTCGAGAACCGAATTTATCCGCATCAACACTGGCCACAAAGGATTCGGACCGGGCTACTGCCCAGCTATCCGGCCTGCCATGGTGTTACAGCACTTCTACTGTAACACCGTTGGCGGCCAGCTTGGGAACTTCAGCACGCCAAGACACTGGAGATCCTGCAGAGAATTCATCGATGGCCGCTTGCACGGCAGCGACCTGTTCATCGCTGGCCACCAGGGTCAACACGGTCGGTCCGGCACCGGAAACCACTGCGGCCAGGCCTGCACCGCGCAGCTTGGCAATCAGCGCCGCGCTTTCGGGCATGGCCGCGGCGCGATAGTCCTGGTGCAGGTAGTCCTTGGTGCCGCCCAGCAGCTGGCGCGGATCGTTGCTCAGCGCATGGATCAGCAGCGCGGCGCTCGCGCTGTTCGCCGCGGCTACCGCGTGGTCGACCCGTGCAGGCAGCGCGCCGCGCGCGACCTCGGTGGACAAGCCGTTGGACGGGATCGCCAGCACTGCGCGCAGGTCCGGGTGCAGGGGCACCTGCACCGAGCTGAAGCTGCCGGCGGCATCGGTGGCAGAGATGCTCAGCCCGCCAAAGACCGCCGGAGCCACATTGTCCGGGTGCCCTTCCCACGCTGCAGCCGACTGGAAGATCCGCTCGGTCCCGCCACGGGCTTGGGCCGGAAGCAGCGCATCGGCGGCGGCGTAGGCTGCGACAATCGCCGCGGCCGAGGATCCCATGCCGCGCGCGTGCGGGATGTTGTTATGCGCCACCAGCTGGACGCCTACCGGTTCAAAACCGGCGTCTTTCCAGTAGCGGTGCATTTCCTTGATGATCAGATGCGACTCATCGCGTGGCAGCTGCTGCGCCCCATCGCCGAAAATCTCGACACTGCTGGACTGCGCGGTGCGCACTTCGAGGCGGTCGCGGTATTCCAGGGCCAGGCCCAGCGAATCGAAGCCAGGACCGAGGTTGGCTGAGGTGGCCGGCGGGGAAACGATCAACTTCTGGCCTAGGGCGATCTGCTGCGTCATGGTTCCTTCAAGAATTCGGTGCGATAGGTATCAGGTGCGCAACGGCCCGCCGCGCTTGGCTCCCCCGGTCCGGGAGAGCCAATGACGCGGCGGGCCGTCGTGCTGCCGGCGGCTGGCCGGCGAAAAGCTGCTAGGCCAGGCCCAGCGCGCCGGCGACCTCGACCACGTCGAAGGCCACCTTCTTCGGCGCAACTTCCGAGCCGTCGGCCTGCTTCAGGGCCCAGTCCGGGTCCTTCAGGCCGTGGCCGGTCACGGTGATCACGATCTTCTTGCCGGTCGGCGCAGTGCCGGCGGCGTGGTGCTTGAGCAGGCCGGCCACGCCGGCTGCCGAAGCTGGCTCCACGAAGACGCCTTCGCGGCTGGAAAGCCAGCGGTGGGCTTCGAGGATCTGCTCGTCGGTGACCGAGTCGATCTGCCCGCCGGACTCGTCGCGGGCGGCTTCGGCCTGTTCCCAGGATGCCGGATTGCCGATGCGGATGGCGGTGGCGATGGTATCCGGTTCGGTGATCGGGTGGCCGGCCACGATCGGGGCGGCCCCGGCGGCCTGGAAGCCCCACATGACCGGGGTCTTGGTGGACACCGGCTCCAGCACCTTGCCCGCTTCATTGGTCCACTTGGAGGAATACTCCTTGTAGCCCTTCCAGTACGCGGTGATGTTGCCCGCGTTGCCTACCGGCAGCAGGTGGTAATCCGGGGCGTCGCCCAGGAAGTCGACGACCTCGAAGGCGCCGGTCTTCTGGCCCTGGATGCGGGCCGGGTTCACCGAATTCACCAGGAACACCGGGTAGTTCTCGCTGAGCTTGCGCGCAACTTCCAGGCAGTTGTCGAAGTTGCCGTCGATCTGGATGATGTCCGCACCGTGGGCGATCGCCTGGGACATCTTGCCCATGGAGATCTTGCCATCGGGCACCAGCACCGCGCACTTCAGCCCTGCCTGGGTAGCGTAGGCGGCGGCCGAAGCGGAGGTGTTGCCGGTGGAGGCGCACACCACGGCCTTGGCGCCGGCAGCCACCGCGGCGGTCATCGCCATGGTCATGCCGCGGTCCTTGAAGGAACCGGTCGGGTTCATGCCCTCGACCTTCAGGTACACCTCGTTGCCGGTCTGCGCCGACAGCGCCGGGGCGTAGACCAGCGGGGTGCCGCCCTCGCCCAGGGTGATGACCTTGGTGTTTTCGTCTACTGGCAGGCGATCGGCATATTCGCGGATCACTCCGCGCCACTGGTGAGCCACGTTAGTTTCCTTCAACTCGCATAACGGATAGAACAGAGTGCACCGCGTCCAGCGCGGTCAGCGCCTCGACGGTGCTGGCCAGGGCCGCTTCGGTGCCCTGGTGGGTCAGGATGCGCAGCTGCGCGCCGGCTTCGGCGTCCACCTGCTGGCTCATCGACTCGATGGAGACCCCGTGCTCGCCGAAGACGGTGGCGATGGCGGCCAGCACGCCGGACTGGTCCTTGACCGACAGGCCAATCCAGTAGCGGGTGTCGATGGCCTCGAAGTCCAGCATCCGTGGCGCCTGGTTAACCGAGCCGTTGGGCAGCGGGGCTCCGGCAGCGATCTGGCGGGCCACGGCAACGACGTCGCCCATGACCGCCGACGCGGTCGGGTTGCCACCGGCTCCAGCCCCGTAGAACATCAGGTCGCCGGCGTTCTGCGCTTCGACGAACACGGCGTTGAACGCGCCATGCACGGTAGCCAGCGGGTGGTTGCGGCGCACCAGCGCCGGGTAGACGCGCACCGAAATCCCGGCTTCGGCCTGCTCGGCGATGGCCAGCAGCTTGATCACGTAGCCGGCGGCGGCCGCGGCCGCGACATCGGCGGCGCTGACTTCGGTGATGCCCTGGGTCCAGACCTGGTCCGAGGACACGGTGGTGTGGAAGGCCAGCGAGGCCAGGATCGCGGCCTTCGCGGCGGCATCGTGCCCGCCCACGTCGGCGGTTGGATCGGCTTCCGCATAGCCCAGCGCCTGGGCTTCGGCCAGCACGTCGTCGAACGCGGCACCGGTGGTGTCCATGGCGTCGAGGATGAAGTTGGTGGTGCCGTTGACGATGCCCATCACCTTGGTGATGTGGTCCCCGGCCAGCGAGTCCGCAATCGGGCGCAGGATCGGGATGGCCCCGGCCACCGCGGCCTCATAGCGCAGCTGGGCGCCGTTGCCGGCAGCGATCGCGTTCAGTTCGGCGCCCTTGAGCGCAATCAGCGCCTTGTTGCCGGTGATGACGCTGGCACCCTTGGCAAGGGCGGCGGCGATGTATTCGCCGGCCGGCTCCATGCCGCCGAGCAGTTCGATGACCACATCGGCCTGGGCGATCAGCCCGTGGGCGTCGGTGGTGAAAAGCTCCTGGGGCAGCACTGCATCGCGCTTGGCATCCGGGTTGCGCACGGCAATGCCGATCAGCTGCAGGCCGGCGCCCGAGCGGGCAGCCAGTTCGTTTGCATCTTCCAGCAGGATCCGGGCCACCTGGGCTCCGACCGTGCCGCAACCCAGCAGGGCTACCTTCAGGTTCTTTTCGCCGCTCAATTAAACTCCCATGTCACGGGCCAACAAGTCTGTTTCGGTTTCCCTGCGCACGATCAGGCGGGCTTGGCCATCGCGTACCGCTACCACCGCGGGGCGGGTGAGGTAGTTGTAGTTGCTCGACAGCGCCCAGCAGTAGGCGCCGGTGGCCGGAACGGCGATCAAATCGCCGGCCGCCACGTCATCGGGCAGGTAAACGTCCTTCACGACTATGTCACCTGACTCGCAATGTTTCCCAACTACACGAGAAATAATTGCGTCGTTTTGCGTCATACGGCTAGCCAGCACGGCGGTATATTGCGCGTCGTAGAGCACCGGGCGCGGGTTGTCGCTCATCCCGCCGTCCACTGAAAGGTAGCGGCGCGGGTGCAGCGCCCCTGAGCCGTCTTCCACCTGGACGTCCTTGCGCACGCCGGCCTCGTAGAGGGTGAAGGTGCTCGGGCCGGCGATGGCGCGGCCCGGCTCGATGGAAATGCGCGGGCATTCCAGCTCGAGTTCGGCGCAGGTCGCCGAGACCACTTCGGCCATCTGCCCGGCCAGCTTGGCCGGGGTGGAGGGGTGGTCCTCGGAGGTGTAGGCAATGCCGTAGCCGCCGCCCAGATCCAGCTCGGGCAGGGAAACACCATGGATCGAGCGGATCTTGGCCAGCAGGCCGAGCATGGTGCGGGCGACCATTGCGAAGCCCTCGGCCTCGAAGATCTGCGAACCGATGTGGGCGTGCAGGCCCAGCAGGTTGATGTTCTGCGCCTCGATCGCCTGGGCGACCGCACGCAGCGCAGGAGAAGTGCCGGAGGCATCGTCCAGGATGGACAGCCCGAACTTCTGGTCCTCGTGCGCGGTGGCGATGGCCTCATGGGTGGAGGCGTGCACGCCGGGGGTAATGCGCAGCATGACCTGCGCGCTCTGGCCCATGGCGTCGGCGATCGAAATCACCCGGTCAAGCTCGTCCAGCGAGTCGATGACCAGGCGCCCGACGCCCATTTCGATGGCGCGGGTGATCTCGGCTGCCGACTTGTTGTTCCCGTGCAGCGAGAGGTTGGCAGCGGGCACCTTGGCGGCGTTGGCCACGGCCAGTTCGCCCCCGGAGCAGGTATCCAGGCGCAGGCCCTCGTCGGTCACCCAGCGGGCCACCTCGGTGCACAAGAATGCCTTGCCGGCGTAGTAGACGTCGACTCCCCCGCACAGCTGCCTGAACGCGTCGTCGAAGGCGGTCTTGAAACCCCGGGCGCGGGCGCGGAAGTCGTTCTCATCGAGCACGAACAGCGGGGTGCCGAACTCGGCGGCCAGCTGGGAGACGGGAAGGCCCTGGATGGACAGTTCGCCGCCAGCCTCGCGGGAAACCCCCGAAGCCCACTCGATCTGTCGAAGTGCGTTGATGTTTTCCGGGAATTGCAGCCATTGCGGGGCTAGCGGCGATACGGCCATAAGGTCTTACATCCTCTCTGGGGCGGAAACGCCCAGCAGTTCCAATCCATTTGCCAAAACGGTGGTGGCGGCGTCGTTCAGCCACAGCCGGGTGCCGTGCACCGGCGCGACCGCTTCGCCTTCGCCCACCGGGGTGATGCGGGTTGCGGCGTACCACGAGTGGTAGGCGCCGGCGACCTGCTCCAGGTAACGGGCAATGCGGTGCGGTTCGCGGAATTCCGCGGCACCGGCAACCACCGACGGGAACTGGCCGAGCACGGCCAGCAGCTCGTTTTCGGTCGGGTCGGTCAGCAGCGCGGCATCGAAGCCGTCACGGGTCACGCCCTTGGCGGCGGCATTGCGGGCCGCGGCGCACGAACGGGCATGGGCGTACTGGACGTAGAACACCGGGTTGTCATTGGTGTTCTTCTTCAGCTGCTCGGGGTCCAGCGCGATCGGCGAATCAGCCGGGAAACGGGCCAGCGAGTAGCGCAGCGCGTCGGCGCCGATCCAGTTGATCAAATCGCGCAGCTCGATGATGTTGCCCGCGCGCTTGGACAGCTTGGCTCCGTTGACGGAGATCAGCTGGCCGATCAGCACCTCGATGTTCTTGTCCTTGTCATCTCCCGCGCAGGCGGCGATCGCCTTCAGGCGGTTGACGTAGCCGTGGTGGTCGGCGCCCAGCAGGTAGATCTTCTCTTCGAAGCCGCGGTCCTTCTTGGACAGGTAGTAGGCGGCATCGGCGGCGAAGTAGGTCGGCTCGCCGTTGGCGCGGATCAGCACGCGGTCCTTGTCATCGCCGAAGTCGGTGGTGCGCAGCCAAACCGCGCCCTCCAGATCGAAGATGTGGCCCTGTTCGCGCAGGCGGGCCACGGCGTCAGCCACCGCACCGCCCTCATGCAAGGTGGTTTCGGAGAAGAACACGTCGAAGCTGACGCCGAAGTCGGCCAGGGTGGACTTGATGTCTTCGAGCTGCGCCTTGTAGGCGGCGTCGCGCAGGCCAGGAATGGCTTCTGCTTCGTCCAGCTCGCGCAGCTGCGGGGCTTGGGCCAGGACGGCGTCGCCCAGTTCCTTGATGTATTCGCCCGGGTAGCCGCCCTCTGGCACTGGCAGGCCGTGGATGCGGTTGTACACCGAACGGGCGAAGACGTTCATCTGGTTGCCGGCATCGTTGATGTAGTACTCGCTGGTCACCGAAGCGCCCGAAGCGCGCAGCACGCGGGAGATGGCATCTCCCAGCGCGGCCCAGCGGGTGTGGCCGATGTGCAGCGGGCCGGTGGGGTTCGCGGAAACGAATTCCATGTTGACCACGTGGCCGGCCAGGGCCTCGTTGCTGCCGTAGGCGGAACCCGCCTCGACGATGGTGCGGGCCAGCTCGCCGGCAGCGCCGGCTTCGAGGGTGATGTTCAGGAAGCCGGGACCTGCGATGTCCACGGCGCCGACTCCTGGGACCGAAGCAAGTCGGGTGGCCAGGATCTGGGCGAAGTCGCGCGGGGCCATGCCGGCCTTCTTGCCCAGCTGCAGCGCGATGTTGGTCGCCCAGTCGCCGTGTTCACGGCTTTTCGGGCGGTCCACGCGTACGGTCTCTGGCACCTCGACGGAGATTTCGCCGGCGGCTACGGCTTCGGTGAGGCATGCGGATATTGCTGCGGAGAGTTCTTCAGGAGTCACCGTTCAAGAATACCGGCAATTGCCGTGCTTCTTCAGCATTCATGACTTGCATCGCCTGTGAGACTGGCCCAACCCGGTGACTTTTGCAACACATGCGTGCCAAGGTGCTGGAATTGCGCAGATCAAGTGACGACCTGATAGTATTTTTCCTGTTGCCCAGCAACACGCCTCTGTAGCTCAGTGGATAGAGCGTCTGCCTCCGGAGCAGAAGGCCGAAGGTTCGATTCCTTTCAGGGGCACCACCTAAATTGCAGGTCCTGGTTACCAGGGCCTGCTATTTTTTCGCTCTTTTTCTCACGCCGCTGCTCGCGCGAGGCCACGAATCTTCTCCTGCCAGCATTTTCTGGCAGCTTCCCCGTCGCCACAACCTTTAGCTTCGGCTAGGCCCTAAACTCGGATAAACCGACAAGCGCTTAAGGGCACCATGAAAAAAACCATTCTCATTACCGGAGCCAGCGACGGGATCGGGGCCGCATCGGCCCGAGAACTGTCACGACAGGGGCACCAGATTGTCGTTGTCGGTCGGTCGCAAACCAAAACCCAGGCCATCGCCCATGAGCTAGGCGCCAGCTATTTCGTGGCAGACTTCAGCCAGCTCGCACAGGTACGCGGCCTGGCCACGCAGTTGCTCCAGAAGTATCCCCGAATTGATGTGCTGGCTAATAATGCCGGCGGGATCAAGGCAGAGCGCGAACTGACCGTGGATGGATTCGAAAAGACTTTCCAAGTCAATCATCTAGCGCCCTTCCTGCTCACGAATCTGTTGTTGCAACGACTAATCGATTCGGGTGCCACGGTCATTCAGACCGCCAGCATGGCTGCGCGTCTCATGGCCAAATTCGACATTGCGGACCTACAGGGCGAAAACAGCTACTCACCGAGGGCCGCCTACGGCAATGCAAAGTTGGCGAACATTCTGTTCACCTCGGAATTACAGCGGCGCTTTGGCGGTTCCGGGATTAACGCCGTGGCGTTCCACCCCGGAATCGTTGGCACCAGTTTCGCCTCGGACTCCAAGGGGTTATTGAAGTTCCTTTACCACGGTCCGCTTAGGCGCTTCTTCACGGTCGACTCGACCAAGGGTGCCGACCAGCTCGTCTGGCTTGCGGAGGCGAAGCCTGGCGTGCAATTCGAACCGGGCGCCTACTACGAGTCGGGAAAGATCGCGTCGAAGGTCAACCCGCTGATCCATGATGAGGTACTAGCGAAGCAACTCTGGGACCGCTCGGCGACCTTGCTTCAAATCCAGAACTGCACATAGGGGATCTCGGAGTCGACCCGACCGGCCTATTCGGGAACTACTGCCGGCATGGACCGGGCTCGTCACCAATCCGAGATGGCGATACCCGCATCAAATTGCCCGCGGCCGCTAACTGCCCACCGCTTGATGGAAAGAGCGATACCCCATCCACTCGACACTGAATTCGCATCGCTGCCATTCAAGAGTTCCTCGGCAAACTACCCGAGCGAAAACGCGGGAAATCGAAGTACTCTCATGAACTCTTGATTTTATCCCGCTAAAAGATAATCTTGACACATGACGAAACGCCTCTTTGGAATCATTTCACTTGCTTCTGTGATTGCTTTGGCACTGTCTTCATGCAGCCCTTCGACTTCCCCTGAGACAGCGCTTGGAGAGATTCCTTCGTCAGATACGTCGGCCAGCACCTCGGAATCGCCAGATCCCCTAAAGAAGCATGCCGAATTCCTCGCCCAGAGCGAAGACTCCTTCCAGATTCTCAATGAAACTCATTCCGTGGGCTCGACCACTCTGCGCCTCGGGGATCTTCCCGGAGGATTTGATTCAGTTGGCTTCATAATTTCATGTGATGCAACGTCCCCTTGGGAGATTATCCTGCTAGGTGGATCAAAAACCGGTGCGAGTGGTTGCGATTCGAATTCAGAAATATATACGAGTCTTTCTACCCCGGCACATCAAATCAACACCAATGAGGTACAGCTCGAATTCAAAGAGCCGGTGGGAGTCTGGGTCACTGTTTATGCCACGAATGAAGAATAAACAGGCGTTTCCGATGTTTCATTTGGACACTAGGCGAAAAGCCTAAAGACATCGCGCGGCAGCTGACTGTCCGCGCTAATGATTCGGCGAAAGCCTAACCGGCATTGCCGAGAGGCAACCAAAGCTCCACTTAGAGCAATAGCCGGGAAAATTTCGCTTTGTATCGCGCTTACGAGATACCCGGATGCCAAGAATCCTGAATCACTAGAATTGCAAAGCTTAGGGATCAACCGTGGATGACTGGGATGCCGGATGCTCGGGCGCAGCAGGATACAGTTCCTCCGGTAGCCCTATAGTGAATCCTTCCTCACGGATACTATGGCCACCGACCCACAGTGAGTGCCGAGCATACTGGTTACCGTCAGTCAGGTGAACGGATACTGCGCTTCCAAACTGCTCTCCAACCACGACCGACACATTTTCAGGTGTAATGCCGTGGTTCTCTAGAATCTGCCGAGTCTGGCTGACCAACTCGTCATCCAGGTTTCCTCCTGGAAATGGCGAAGTAACCCGGCAAACTCCAGTGCGATCGCCAGCATACGCAGCAACTACCAATTCCGTGCCCGCCTGCTCTAACGAGCTGACGGGTTTGCGGCCATCGCAGGTTTCATCGGAGTATTTCCCAGTCAAAGAGCAACCCGACAGCAATCCAGTGATGAGAGCCAGACCGACGACTCCTGTCGCTGCAGCTATGTACGCGCTACGGGTTCTCAATAGTCCACCATTCGTTTCGCAGAAGGTGTTAATCCTAGGCAGGTTTATAGCAATGCATCTTTAACTGCATGAATATTTCTCAAATTCATATTGAGTATCGAAGATCAGCTGCATGAGTAAACCCATTAATGCCACCTACGATGCCAGAGCTGCGGCCGCGCATGTCGCGCTCTCTCATGAACCAGCAGTTGAAACGGCAGAAATCGAGTCTTCCACTATGCCGTACCTCGTGAACTAGGATCTTGACAGCGCAGGCAGGCCGACAGGTGTAGAACTGATCCATCCTGCTGGTCACTGCCCCAGCCATCTCCAGTCTGCTGATCGCCGGCGATGCACGTGCCGAGGGGGCTCTATCGCCGTTGCGGGTACCAATGGACAGGACAGCAAGTCATCGACCGGAGCTCGGGACGCGTCGAGCACCGCCTGCGCAAACCGCTGACTTAAACCCGACAGGCCCCGCACCCATCGGGTGCGGAGCCTGCACGGATACTGGCCAGCTGCTACTGCAGCATGGTCTTGTCATCGAGCTGTGCGCCCTTGATCTTGCTGAATTCCTCCAGCAGGCCCTTGACGGTCATCTTGGACTTCTCTTCCTGGTCCAGGTCCAGGATGATCTGCCCGTCGTGCATCATGATCAGCCGGGTGCCCAGCTGCAACGCCTGTTCCATATTGTGCGTCACCATCAACGTGGTCAGCTGGTGGCGTTCGACAATTTCCTTGGTCAGGCGCGAGACCAGCGCGGCACGCTGCGGATCCAGGGCCGCGGTGTGCTCATCGAGCAGCAGGATCTTGGGCTTGGAGAAGGTGGCCATCAGCAAGCTCAGCGCCTGGCGCTGGCCGCCCGAGAGCAGGCCCACCTTGGTCTTCAAGCGGCCTTCCAAACCGAGTTCCAGGCTCTTGAGTTCCTCGACGAACAGCTCGCGCCGCTTGGAGCCTACGCCCAGGCCCAGGCCGCGGAAACGGCCGCGGGCGTAGGCCAGAGCCATGTTCTCCTCGATGGACATGGTCGGCGCAGTGCCGGCCATCGGGTCCTGGAATACCCGGCCGATGTACTTGGCGCGGGTGTAGTCCGCCATCCTGGTGACGTTCTTCCCCGCGATGGACACCGAACCGGCATCGGGCTGCAGCTTGCCTGCAACCATATTCAGCACGGTGGACTTGCCGGCGCCGTTGGAGCCGATGACGGTGACGAATTCACCGTCGGACAGGTTCAGGTTGATGTTGCGCAGCGCCTTGCGCTCGTTGACAGTTCCCGGGAAGAACGTGCGCGACAGGTTCTTGATTTCAAGCATTGGTGCGAACCTCTTCCTTGGTTTCAACTGCTGCTGGGGTGCGCTTGAAGTTCTTGATGATCTTCTGGAAGCCCTTCCACTTCGGCAGCAGCAGGGCGACGACGACGAGGACCGCGGAGATCAGCTTCATGTCGTTGACCTCCAGGCCTGCCGACAGGGCCATCTGGATCACCAGGCGGTAGATCACTGCGCCGAAGACCACCGCGATGGCGGCCAGCCAGATGTAGCGCTGGGTGAAGATCGCCTGGCCGACGATGACCGAGGCCAGGCCGATCAGGATCAGGCCGATGCCCATGCCGATATCGGCGAAGCCCTGGTACTGGGCGATGACCGCTCCGGACAGCGCCACCAGGCCGTTGGACAGCGCCAGGCCCAGGATCTTCTGGTTGTCGGTGCTCACGCCGAAGGAACGGATCATTTCCTGGTTGTCGCCGGTGGCCCGCATGGCCATGCCCAGCTCGGTGTGCAGGAACCAGACGATCGCTGCCACGAAGACCAGGCAGACGGCAAAGAGGATGGCCACCGACGCCCAGGAGCCGAGCAGGCCCGAGACGCGCATCGGGCTGATCAGGGTCTCCTCCCCCAGCAAGGGGGTGTTGGCCTTGCCCATGATGCGCAGGTTGATCGAGTACAGCGCGATCATGGTCAGGATGCCGGCGAGCAGGCCGTCGATCTTGCCCTTGGTATGCAGCAGGCCGGTAATGACACCGGCAACCATGCCGGCGAAGAAGGCCAGCACGGTGGCCAGCCAGGGATTCATCCCGTTCACGATGCCCACCGAGGCGACGGCGGCACCGGTGGTGAAGCTGCCGTCGACAGTCAGGTCGGGAAAGTCCAGGATACGGAAGGTCAGGTACACCCCGAGCGCCATGATGGCGTAAATCAGGCCGAGTTCAACCGCTGTGATCATGTGTGGATCCTTGAGTTGTAAGTTTTGCAGGTAATCACGACGAAAGGCGAGGCACCAGGTTATGCGCCTCGCCTTGCGTCGGTAAGTTGTTGCCGGGGCTTAGTAGACCTCTACGGCTTCGGACTTCATCTCGTCGGTGAATTCGATGCCTGCCTTCTTGGCGGCATCTTCATTCAGGTAGAGATCGACCTCGGAGATGGTCTCCACCGGCAGGGTTGCCGGCTCGGCCTCGCCCTTGAGCAGCTTCACGGCCATGGCAGCGGTCTGCGCGCCCAGCTTCTCGTAGTTGATGCCGTAGGTTGCGGTAGCGCCGCGCTTGACGGACTCGCCGTCAGCCGAAATGACCGGCACGCCGTTCTTCTCGGCAACCTGCAGCAGGCCTTCCAGGGCGGAAACGACAGCGTTGTCAGTCGGAACGTAGTACGCGTCGACATCCAGCGAGCTGGCGGCCTGCTGTACTTCGCTGGACGCCGAGACTGCGGCTTCTTCAATGGTCAGACCCAGGCCCTTGGCTGCTTCCTTGGCCATCTTCACCTGCACTGCGGAGTTGGCTTCACCCGAGGAGTAGACAATGCCGACCTTCTTGGCATCGGGCACCAGGTCCTTGAGCAACTGCAGCTGCTCGTCGACCGGGTTCATGTCCGACGTGCCGGTGACATTCGCGCCCGGAGCTTCATTGGAGGCGACCAGCTTGGCATCAACCGGGTCGGTCACAGCGGAGAAGAGCACCGGAACCTTGGTAATCGCCTGCGCCGCAGCCTGGGCCGATGGGGTAGCAATTGCCAGCACCAGGTCGATATCCGAATCAGCGGCGAGCTTGCCGGCAATCGAGGTGTTGGTAGCCTGATCGGTTTCGGCGTTGTTCTCGTCGTAGCTGATCTTCTCGCCGGTGTAGCCGGCTTCTTCCATGCCTGCCTTGAAGCCGGTGACCACTGCGTCCAGCGAAGGGTGCGAGACGAACTGGGAGATGCCGATCTTGACGGCCTCGTCGCCGCCCTCCGCGGTGCCCTGCTCGCCACTGCCGCCGCAGGCGGTCAGGGCCAGTGCGCCAGCTGCTGCGATGGCAGCGAATTTCATGGCGGTGAAGCTCTTCATTGAAGTTCCTTTCAAAGTTCCCTTGCGAGTGATTCCCACCGATAGCGCGGAAGCCTGGTTATGAAGCGCAACTGGTGCGCAGCATGCGGGAACCGTCCAGGCATCACATCGATGATTACCCCCGATCTTACATGTGAACGACCTCACCTTGCCTACAATCAAGGTCGATTCCTAGACGTTTGCATCTTGATACGGATTCTTGTGGACACAAATGCTCCGCTGGGAAGCAGAATCTGGAAGTTTTGTATTTACCGGCCCGAACTTGTCGACAATTGCTTGGACAATCTGAAAATTTGACTCATGGAGCAATGCGTCCGGGAGCACATTTCCTGCCCCGAATCGGGCTTCGGCCCGGCGGCCACCACGAAAATGCGTGGCGCGAATAGAATGGGAACATCATGGCGCTCAGCATTACGTATCCCGAAGCCCTTCCCGTTTCAGCCCGCCGCGAGGACATCCTCGCCGCGGTCCGCGAAAACCAGGTCGTGGTAATCGCCGGCGAAACCGGTTCGGGCAAGACCACCCAGCTTCCCAAGATGCTCATCGAGCTCGGCCTGGCCGAGAAGGGCATGATCGGGCACACCCAGCCGCGCCGCCTGGCCGCGCGCACCGTGGCCGAGCGCATCGCCGAGGAAATGGGCACCGAAATCGGCGAGGAAGTCGGCTTCCACGTGCGCTTCACCGGCGAGGTTTCGCGCAAGACCAAGCTGAAGGTGATGACCGACGGCATCCTGCTAGCCGAGATCAAGCGCGACAAGCTGCTCAAGAAATACTCGGCGATCATCATCGACGAGGCCCACGAGCGCAGCCTGAACATCGATTTCCTGCTGGGCTACCTCAAGCAGATCATGCCCAAGCGCCCCGAGCTGAAGATCATCATCACCTCCGCCACCATCGACCCGCAGCGCTTCGCCGAGCACTTCGGCAAGCCGCTGCCCGGCGGCGGCGTCGAGCCTGCCCCGATCCTGGAGGTTTCCGGGCGCACCTTCCCCGTCGAATTGCGCTACCGCCCGCTGCAGGCCGAGCTCGATGTCGACGCGGACGAGGCCGCGGAGAACACGCTGGAGGAAGAACGCGACCCACTGGATGCGGTCACCGACGCGGTCAAGGAACTGAGCGGCGAAGCGCCCGGGGACATCCTGATCTTCTTCTCCGGCGAGCGCGAAATCCGCGACGCGGCCGAAGCCTTGCGCGCCATGGTCACCGCCAATAAGCGCCTGCCGCGCTATGAGGTGCTCCCGCTGTTCGCCCGGCTGTCGCTGGCCGAGCAGCACCGGGTCTTCCACCCCGGTGGCGCCCCGCGCATCATCCTGGCCACCAACGTCGCCGAGACCTCGCTGACGGTGCCGGGCATCAAGTACGTGATCGATACCGGCACCGCCCGCATTTCGCGCTACTCGCACCGCACCAAGGTGCAGCGCCTGCCCATCGAGCGCGTCTCCCAGGCCAGCGCCAACCAGCGTTCGGGACGTTGCGGCCGCGTGTCGGAGGGCATCGCCATCCGCTTGTACTCGGAGCCCGACTACGAGGCGCGTCCCGAATTCACCGACCCGGAAATCCTGCGCACCAACCTGGCCAGCGTGATCCTGCAGATGATCTCCATGGGCGTGGTCGCTTCGGCCGCCGAGGTTGCCAGCTTCCCGTTCGTCCAGCCGCCCGAAGCCAAGGCCATCACCGATGGCGTGAACCTGCTGCGCGAGCTCGGTGCGCTGGAGCAGGACAAGGCCGCGAAGCTGACCGAAACCGGCAGGGCGCTGGCGGTGCTGCCGCTGGATGTGCGCCTGGGCCGGATGATCGTCGAGTCCGCACAGCGCGGGGTCGCCAAGGAAGTGATGGTGCTGGCTGCCGGGCTGAGCATCCAGGACCCGCGCGAGCGTCCCAGCGAGGAGACCGGGCAGCGTGATCGTGCGGTGGAGCTGCATAAGCGCTTCGCCGATGACAAGTCCGACTTCATTGCATTGCTGAATT
Organism: Glutamicibacter sp. NPDC127525; assembly: GCF_042672105.1. Lineage (NCBI taxonomy): Bacteria > Bacillati > Actinomycetota > Actinomycetes > Micrococcales > Micrococcaceae > Glutamicibacter > Glutamicibacter sp. NPDC127525. Next base: position 77,107 of record NZ_JBHXVN010000008.1, read on the forward strand.
TGTGGGCCTACCTGCAGGAGCAGCAGAAGGACCTGTCCTCCTCCGCTTTCCGCCGGCTGTGCAAGAACGAGTTCATCAACTACCTGCGCGTGCGCGAGTGGCAGGACCTGTTCACCCAGCTGCGCCAGCTGGCCAAGCCGCTGGGCATCACCATGGCGGCCGCCCCGATCGACCCGGCGGCCAATGAGGACCAGGTGCACAAGTCGCTGCTGTCGGGCCTGCTGGGGCACATCGGGCTCTACGATGAGCGCAAGCGCGACTACCTGGGCGCGCGCGGCACCCGTTTTGCGATCTTCCCCGGCTCGGGCCTGTTCAAGAAGTCCCCGACCTGGGTGATGTCCGCCGAGCTGGTGGAAACCTCGCGGCTGTGGGCCCGCACCAACGCGGCCATCTCCCCCGAATGGGTGGAAGAGCTGGCTCCGCACCTGCTCAAGCGCACCCACTCCGAGCCGCACTGGTCCAAGCGCACCGGTTCGGTCATGGGCTACGAGAAGGTCACGCTTTTCGGCCTGCCGATCATCCCGCGCCGCCAGTTCCACTACTGGCGGGTGGATAAGGACCTGGCTCGCGAGCTGTTCATCCGCCACGCGCTGGTGGAGGGCGATTGGCGCACCCACCATAAGTTCTTCGCCAAGAACCGGGCGCTGCTCGAAGAAGTCGAAGAGCTCGAAACCCGCATGCGCCGCCATGACCTGCGCATTTCCGATGAAGACCTGTTCGCCTTCTACGATGCCCGGGTGGGCGCCGAGGTCTACTCGGAGCGCCACTTCGACCGCTGGTGGAAGAAGGCCCGCGCCACCGATCCCTCGCTGCTGGACTTCGACCCCGAGGCGCTGCTGGCCGAGTCCGATGCGGTTGACGAGGCCGCGTTCCCCACCACCTGGCAGCTGGGCAGCATCCACTTGCCGCTGTCCTACGAGTACAACCCGGCGGCCGCCCCAGGAGAAGGCGATGGCGTGTCGCTCACGGTCCCGGTGGTGTTCTTGAACCAGCTGGATCCCGCGCGCTTCGCCTGGCTGATTCCGGGGTTGCGCCACGAGCTGCTCACCGCGCTGATCCGTTCGATGCCCAAGGCCATCCGCAAGAACTTCGTGCCCGCCCCGGATGTGGCGGCCAAGGCGCTGGCCATGCTGGAGGCGGACTTCGATCCGGCGGCCGATGACCTGGCCGATTCCCTGGCGCTGGTGCTGCGCCGGCTGCGCGGCATGGTCGTCGAGCCTTCGGTGTTCGATTTCTCCACGCTGCCCGCGCACCTGCGCTTCGGCTTCACCGTCACCGATGCTTCGGGGAAGGCGCTGGGCAGCGGCGATGACCTGGCCGCCTTGCAGTACAAGTTCGCCGCGGCCAACCGCGCCGCGCTGGCCAGCGGGGTCAACTCCCCCGGTGTCGCCACCGGCAAGCCGGGGGTGCCTGGCAGGCCTGCGGCCGCGTCGAAGGCGCAGTCCAAGAAGAAGGGCGCCGCGGCCACCGCAGCGGCGGCCACCGGCGCCTGGGACCAGAAGTCGCTGGATCATTGGCCGCAGCTGGAATCATCAGGCGAAACCCTGGGCGATACGCTGCCTGCCAAGGTCACCACCACGGTGATGGGCCAGCAGATCACCGCCTATCCGGGGCTGATGGACACCGGCGAAAAGGTCGACCTGAGTGTTTTCCGCACCCAGGCCGAGCGCGATGCGGCGCACCGCACCGGTGTCATCCGGTTGCTGATGCTGCGCTTGCCGCCTGCCGGGAAGTTCGTGATTTCGCACCTGAAGAACGCTGAGAAGCTGGTGTTCACGCAGAACCCGCACGGGTCCATCGAGAAGCTGATTGCCGATTGCACCATGGCCGCGGTAGACCAGCTGGTGCCCGAGAAGCTGCCGATGAACCGCGCCGAATTCGAGGCGCTGTTCGAGACGGTGCGCGCCGAGCAGATCGACACGGTCTTCACGATTACCGCGATCGTGGCGAAGGTCTTCGGCTCCTCGACCCGGATCAACAAGGATCTGAAGAGCACCAACTCCCTGGCGATGTTCGCGGCAGTCACCGATATCCGCTCCCAGCTCGAGCAGCTGATCTATCCGGGCTTCATCGCGGCCACCGGGGCAGCGAACCTGATGCGCCTGCCGCGCTATGTGCAGGGCCTCGAGATGCGCTTGGAGAAGCTGCGCGCAGGTGCGGTCACCCGTGATTCCCAGGCCCTGGTCGTGATCCAGAAGCTGGAAGACGAATACGATACCGCCCTGGATCGGGTTCCGCCCGGAGCCCGGGTGCCGGCGGACTTGGCCCAGGTGAAGTGGATGCTGGAGGAAATGCGCATTTCGCTGTTCGCCCAAGAGCTGGGCACCGCCTATTCGGTCAGCGAAAAGCGCATCCGCAAGGCGATCAAGGATTCGCTGGCGCAGCTATAGCGGCCAGCTGAGGATCCCAACGTAGACGGCGGTACCGCCCAGCACGCTGAGCACCGCATTGGACTTGAGCAGGTGCAGCACCACGGTGGCCGCCAGGGCGGTGGCCACCGGCCACGCCACGGCCGGATCCGCAATGCCGGCAGGCACCGTGGAAGCAACCAGCACCACCATGATTCCCAAGGGCATGCGCAGCGCCAGGTAGTTGATGAACGCGTTGCTGCGCAATTTGGCGATGAAGGCGAAGGGCAAGGCACGCAGCCCGAAGGTCGGTGCTCAACGCGATGGCCGAGAAGAGGTAGAGGCTATCGGGCATCGGCTGCTTCTCCCGCCTGCTGCCCGCCGGCCTGCTGAGCGGTGCCGGTGCGCCGTCGCAGCAGGTAGGCCGCCGCAAGTCCGGCCAGGAAAATCGCCATGGCTACCACCATCATGCTCTGCGGTGCGATCCAGCTGGCCGCCACGGCGCTGATCAGCGCCAGCATGGACAGCGACACACTGCGGTAGGCCTTGAACGCTTCGATCGCCAGCACGGCAAACAATGCGGTCACCGCGAATTCCAGACCCCTGATGGATTCGGGGATCATTGCGCTCAGCAGCGATCCGCCCAGCACGCTGGTGGTCCAGCTTGCATGGAACAGGCTCTGGATGGCCAGGATCCGCGTCGAGGAATAGTCCTTCCGCTCGGCCTGCAGGGTCAGCGCATAGGCCTCATCGGTCAGCGCAAACATGCTGTAGAACTTCGCCCCCTGGCCCTTGACCCGGTGCAGCGGGAAAGAGATCGCATAGAATACGTGGCGGAAATTGACTACCAGCGTGGTCAGGGCGATATGGGACAGCGGCGCCACGGCGGCAAGCAGCCCGATCAAGAGGAATTCCAGGGAACCGGCGAACACCAGCCCGGCAAGCAAGGGAGCTGACCACCAGGGCAATCCCGAGCGCACCAGCAGCACGCCCAGGGCCAGGCCCAATGGCATGACCGCCAGACTGGCGGGAAGCACATTTTTCGCGCCCAGCCTGATCTGCTGCCATCGGCCCTCGTCGGACAAAGGCCGGGAACCTTTAATTGCCAGTTTTTCGCTCATGAAGCAATATTAGGAAATTCCAAGCCAAATATGGTTGCCAATTCTAGCCAACCGACGGGTTGGATCGGCAATAATAGATGCATGGATGATCTTGACCGCGCAATTATTGCCGAACTGGAAAATGACGGCCGCATCAGCAACCTCGAGCTCTCGCGCAGGGTGGGCCTGACCCCCGCTCCCTGCCTGCGCCGCGTCCAGCGCCTGGAGGCCGAGGGAATCATCCATGGCTACAAGGCGATCGTCAATCCCAAGGCCTATGGCAGGGGCTTCGAGGTTACCGTGGCCATTGACGTCGAAATGAACAACGAGCACAGCCTCGACGAATTCGAGAAGGCGGTGGACACCGTTGCCGGCGTTACCGAAATACGCCGCCTCTACGGCCAGCCCGACTACTTCCTGCGCATCCAGGTGGCCGATGCCGAGGCCTACGACCGGGACCTGATTCCCAAGCTGACCGCGCTGCCGGCGGTCCGCCGCGTCACCTCCCACATGACCATGCGCCGGGTGAAGGGCTAGGGCACTGCGGGCGTGGCGATCACCTGCACGTCATCTTCGTAGATGATGGTGCCCGGAGCACTGCTTTCCAGCTTCTCCCAGCCGATCCGGTGCGCGTCGAGCAACCGCAAATACGGCTCGACGCGCTCCAGCAGGTGCTGCGCGCTGCCCTTGAACCACGCCACGGCCCCGGGGTTGATCGCATGATCGTAGATTGCCCGATGGGTGCGGCTCGGGTTCGGATAGGCAGCGTCGTACCAGTCGTTGCCCGCACGCCAGATGGCGTGTTCGGCGGCGCTCAGCTTCCCGCCGTGGCCCAGGGAATTGGCCAGCGCGAAAATCCCCAGGTGCACGCCGCGGTGATTGGGCTCGGTGCCCTGGTAGCGGATGAATTGCACCGGCTAGGCCTCGGGCACGAATTCCCCGTGGCCATCTTCGCGCAGGCCCGCGCGAAGCGCTTGCGCGTTCTTGTCCATGGCCACCGGATCCGGGTTATCGGCCGCATTGGACAGGTCGAAGTCCGCCAGCGAGTTGGTCGGCCAGACATGCACATGCAGGTGCGGCACCTCGAATCCGGCGATCATCAGGCCCGCGCGCTGCGCGGAGAACACGCGCTTCTGGGTGCGCCCGATCTTGGCCGCGACCAGGGTCAGGTGCGCAACCAGCTCGTCGGAGGCATCGGTGAACTCGTCGATTTCCTCGCGCGGAACCACCAGTGCGTGCCCGTCGGAGAGCGGCCCGATGGACAAGAACGCCACGCAGGTTTCGTCCTCCCACACGAAGCGGCCCGGGATCTGCCCGTTGATGATCTTGGTGAACAGCGTACTCATTGCTGCCTTTCTTGCTCGATGGCTGAATTCTAGTGGCGGTGCTTCTCGTCGCTCGTAGCGACCGGCGCACCCGGGTAGGAGCAGTATTCGGACCAGCTGCCGGGGAAGAGCCCCAGCGGGATCCCGGCACTTGCCGCGGCCAATACCTGGTGCGCCGCGGTGATCCCCGAACCGCAGTAGGCGGCCGATCCCGGCCTGTGGGCACCCAGCGTCACGAAGCTGGAATGCAGCACCTCCGGCGCCCGGAAACGCATCTGCGCGTCGAGGTTGTCGGTGGTGGGACGGTTCAGCGCACCGGGAATATGCCCGGCCACCGGGTCGATGGGCTCCTCGATGCCCAGGTAGCGCGCGGTGGCCCGCGAGTCGATCAGGGTGCCGGGCAAGGTGTCCAGCTCCTCGTACTCCACCACCGGCATCCGGCCCCACGACAGCGAAACGCTGCCCTTGGCGGCCTGCTCGTAGCCCAGCGCCAGCTCTCCGCCGGCGTCCGTCCAGGCCCCGAGCCCGCCGTCGAGCACCTGCACGCGGTCGAATCCGGCATGGCGCAGCAGCCACCAGGCCCGGGCCGCGGCGAGGGCTCCGGAGTTGTCGTACGCCACCACGTGGCTCTGGGCGTTGATGCCCCAGCCGCGCGCGGCCTGCTCGAAGTCCGCCGGCAAAGGCAGCGGGTGGCGGCCGGTATGCTCGCCCGGCGCACCGGAAAGCTCTTTTTCCAGGTCAGCGAACACCGCGCCGGGGATATGCCCGGCAGCGTAGCTCTGCGCCCCGTCGTCGCGGCCCAGGACCCACCGCACATCGAGCAGCACCGGCTGGCCCCCGGCGTCCAGGATTTCGCGAAGCTGCGCGGCGCTTATCAAGGGGTTCATTCGTTGGTGCCTCCCAGCAACTCGTCGAGATGATGTTCGATTCCAGGTTCCAAGCGCACATAGCTGCATCCTGCCCGCTGGGCGATCGCGCCGAGCTGGCGATCGAAAAGCCCCAGTCCGTCGGCGTTGAGCAGCCCGTCGTGGATCGGCATCCAGCACTTCGCATCCACGGCCACCGCGAAGTCGGCAGCCTCGGCCATCTTGCCCCACGGGGCCATCACCGGCAGCAGCAGCACATCCGGCTGCGCCCCCACCGGCACCTGGTAGCTGTCGCCCGGGTGGAAGACCTCCAGCTGGCCTACCGCGCGGTCCCCCAGGAGGTAGCCCACGTTGGCAACCACTGCAATGGAATGGTGGATGGTGGCGTGGGTGCCTCCGAAAGTCCGTACGCGAATGCCGCCGACAATGAAGTCGGCCCCGGCTCGCACCGTCACCACCTGGGATTGGGCCGCTGGCGGCAGCTGGTCGCGCATCGCCTGCGCCAGCGCGGCCGGCGCGTAGAGCTCCAGGATGGAATTCGCCTCCAGCGCGGCGGCAATGGCCGGCTGGTCGGCATGGTCAGCATGCTCATGGGTGACCAGCACGGCATTGATGCCGTCGAACGCGTCGTCAAGCTGCGAAAATCCGCCCGGATCCAGCAAGACCTTGCCGTCGATCGTGCTCGCTTCCAAGCAGGAATGGCCCCTAAGTTTGATGCGCATATCCTTAGCGTAGGCTCAGCGCCCCGCCCATGCCAGAGCCAGACACGCATTGCAACGCAAAGTTGGCTAAAATTGAGGGAAACCGCAGGTGATTGGCCCAGTTCGCTGGCTCATCGCCGGTCCGCAACAAACTCAAGGAATGGTGCACGTCGATGTCCCAGCCAGAAACCCGGGTCACCAAGCAGCGCCTGGCCGTCACCGAGGCACTGGGCGAGGTCGATGATTTCGCCACCGCCCAGCAGCTGCATCGTTGGCTGCAGGATTCGGAGAAAAAGGTTTCGCTGGCCACCGTGTACCGCCTGCTGCAGTCCATGGCCGACGATGGCCTGGTCGATGTGCTGCGCAGCGGAGATGGCGAAGCCCGCTTCCGCCAGTGCGTCACCGAGGTCCACCACCATCATCTGGTCTGCCGCGTTTGCTCCAAAACCGTCGAGGTACTTGCCCCTTCCGTCGAGCGCTGGGCCGCTCGGGTTGCCGCGGAGCACGACTTCTCCGATCCCGAGCACACCGTGGAAATCTACGGCCTCTGCGCCGACTGCCGTGCCAAAGCCAAGGCTGGCGCCCCCGCTGCCTCGTAGCCCTTTCCGCTGCCTGGACCTGGGTCCAGCGGACTGTTCGGCGCCCCAAGAATTCGGTAATCCACAGCTGAATCATTCGAAGACATATTCGAGCAATGGGCGTATACTAGTACTATGTTCGAAGCAAAGGCGCAAGGAAACAGCCTAGCCCGCCCAGCAGATCAGCCGGATTTCGAATCCCACCTGATCCAGCTGCAGAACGACCTGTCATGGTTCCATGACCACGGCGGCAAGGCCGCGTGCGCCCGGGTTATCGAGTCCGTCGAAGGACTGGTCTCATCCTTGCGCTATCAGCAAGCCGGCCTGGCTCACCAGTTGGAGAAGGAAGTCCTGCGCGAGAATGAAGAGCGCGGCACCAACATCGATGACCAGGTCCACGGAGCGGCCAGCCGCGTCGCCATCGCCCGCAAGCAGACTCAACGAGGCTCCAGGAACTACCTGGCCAATTGCCGCATCCTCTTCGAGGACACCCCGAATATCGCTGCCGCATTCTCCCGTGGTGAATTCACCGAAGCGCAGATCAATGCAATGCTCACCCCGCTGCAGGAAGTCCGGCCATTGCGCCGCACCGAGTTCGATGCGATCTACGGGCAGAATCCAGACATGTTCGAATCCATGGGCCCCAAGCGCATCAAGGAGACGGTCACCAGCTTCACGATCAAGTACGCATCGGACCGGGAAGACAAGAAGCTGAAGGAAGCCAACCAGCAACGCTACGTTCGCTTCCGCACCGATCGGGAAGCAGGGTGCGTCTTCCTCCAGGCCCGTCTGCCTATCGTTGGCGGAACCGGATTGCAGATGACGCTGCGAAACCAGTCATGCAGGATCAAGCGCAAGGGCGATGCCCGCACCCGCTCCCAGATCCAGGCCGATCTGCTGGCCCGCTACATGTTCTTCGATGAAAACAATGAGCAGAAGATCAACGTCCAGCTCGGACTGGTCATGACCGATAGAGCGCTGTTCATGGGTGATCGCGAACCGGCCCACTTGGAAGGCTACGGCTTCATCCCCGCGCAGACTGCGCGGGAACTCATTGGCGGCCACCAGATTCCCAACGAGCTGACCTTCGCGGAAATGGAAGCCGAACTCACCCCCGAGAATATTGAGCGGATCGAAGTGATGACGGAGATAACTCGTCTCTACACCGCTCCCGGGGACCAGGAACTGATCGCGATGGATTCCAAAGCCCGGATCTTCCCGGATAAGCTCAAGAGGTTCATCGGGATTCGCGATCGGCATTGCCGAACGCCCTTCTGCGACGGGCTGGTCGAAGAAACAGACCACGTGCTCCAGTATGCACGTGGCGGCAAGACGACCGTGGCCAACGCCTCGGGCCGTTGCGCGACCTGCAACAAGGCAAAGCAGGCCGACGGCTGGTACGAGTACACCGCTTTCCGCGATCGGCACTCGATGATGATCTGTCCGGGCTCGGCGATGTCCTATCGATCCACTGCGCCACCGGCAACTGGAATCATGCACAAGCCATTCCCGCAACTAATGCGCGACTCGAAATGGTTCGCTGATTTCAAGGAACGGCTCACCAGGCCCGACGGACCAGGAACTACTGAAACCTAGGCAGCGGCGCGCGTTCTGCCGCGCGGCCCCTCCCTATTCTGCAATTTACCGCACGAGGGCCAGCCCCGGACCCGTCAGGCCCACAGCGTGCTTGCCTCGGCCTGAAACCAGCATCAGCAGTTCAAGGCGCGGTCCTGCGATCTGCGGGCCGATGCCCAGCCGGAAGTCTTCGTCTTCGCTGCACAGCTGGACCCTGCTCGCTAATTCCTTGGCACCCCCGACACCCTGCGGGGTCGCTGCCTGGTATTTGATTGCTGGCTCCAGGGATTCTGCAGGATAGTCCCGTTTCAGGCCCACGGCACGACGGATGTCTTCCCCATGGGCGATTTCCTCCACCAACCTGCTGGCAAGCGGAACCGGTGGAGTGGCCCGCAAAGCCGCGACCTCGACGAGCCTGCGCAATGTCCCATCGGGAGTCGCGGCCTTCTCGGCGGCCACGCCATTGTCGTTCTGGCGGTCCAAGCTGAATCCGGCCTTGGCCATCCCGGCAAGCAGGCGGAAGAAAGTCGCACGCGCGTTATCTGCCAAATGAGCAGCCACGTCATGGACGCTCCACGCATCGCACAGGGAGGGAACTTCCCACTGATCCGGATCCAAAGTTCCCAGATCGTCGATCAGGGCCAGGCGTTCGGCATGCACCAATGGCCAGATCTCACTGGCTGGAATTTTGCTCATGCTCCAGCTTGGAGGTTCGGCTGCTTGCTAGTCAACCGGGCCCGGAACCAGCGGGGGCGCGCTGGCCGAATGCAGCTCCTAGACTTGGTGGCGGCGAGGGGAACGCACCGCTTCGATTCCGCGGCAGACCACATAGATCACGAACGAAATCGTGGTCACATATGGACTGATCGGCAAGGAACCAGCCAGGGCAAGAAGGATGCCGCCCACGACAGCCAGTTCCGCGAACACGATGGAGAGCACGACGGTGATGACCGGATTGGAGCTCACGCGCATGGCGGCTGCGGCGGGCGTGATCAGCAGCGCCAGCACCAGCAAGGCACCGACCACTTGAATCGTCACCGCTACAGCCAGCGCCAGGATCATCATGAAGACGATGGACAGGCCAGCAGTGCGCACGCCCCGGGCATTGGCAACCACCGGGTCCACCGAAGCGAAGGTCAGCGGACGCCAAATAACCAGCAGCGCGATCACTACCAACGCCGAAAGGACCAGCATTCCTGTCAATTGCACGTCATCCACGGCCACGATCTGGCCGGTCAGCAGGCCAAACTTATTGGCGCTTCGCCCCTCATACAGTGACAGGAACAAGATGCCCAGGCCAAGGCCGAAAGGCATCAGCACGCCGGTGATGGAATTCCGATCCCTCGCCCGGGTTCCGAGAATGCCAAGGATCAGCGCCGCGATCATGGACCCGAACACCGAGCCAGTCACCACGTCGGCGCCGATGAGCAAGGCGAAGGCCGCCCCCGCAAAGGACAGCTCAGCGATGCCGTGCACGGCGAAAGCCATGTCCCGCATCATGATGAAGATGCCGATCAGACCGCCAACCACGCCCAGGACTGCACCGGCAATCAGGGAATTGGTCACCAGCGGAAGCAGCAGTCCGTAATCCTGGAAGTTGAACGCCTTCTCGATGAGATCCGAAAAGTCCATGTCCTGCTCCTACTTTCCGGTCTCTAGATCGATTTCTTCAACGTGGTCGTGCCCATCGGCCGGCAATGCCCGATTGCCATCGCCCGAGACCACCACGATGCGGCCATTGACCCGCAGCACCTCGACCGGAGCACCGTAAAGTTCGGTGAGCACCGCAGACTGCATGACTTCATCCACGCTGCCCAGATGGAAGCGACCTTCGGCCAGGTACAAGACGCGGTCGACATAGGGCAGGATCGGGTTTATCTCGTGCGTCACGAAGACTACCGCGCTGCCGCGCTCTGCGGCCTGGCGGTGAATCACTTCGCTGATCGCCTGCTGGTGATTGAGGTCCAGGGAGAGCAGCGGCTCGTCGCATAGCAGGACCCGGGGATCGCTGGCCAAAGCCTGCGCTGCGCGCAGGCGCTGCTGCTCGCCTCCGGAAAGGTCGGACACCGCACGGTTGGCGTAGGCGGTAGCGCCGACCAGTTCCAGCAGTTCGTCGACCTTGTTGCGCACGGCCCTGCGGGCCACGCGAATCCCGGGCCGGGTTCCATCCAGTCCCAGTGCGACCAGGTCGCGAGCGCGCAGGGGAACGTTGTCCCCGAAGGGGCGCTGCTGCGGGATCAACCCCACGGCAGCCGACCCCCGGCGCACGGCCTCCCCGGCGATCGAGACCCTGCCTCGATTGAGCGCGGTGGTGCCGAGCATCGTGTTGATGAAGCTGGTCTTGCCCGAGCCGTTGGGCCCTAGAACTGCAAGGAACTCCCCCGCCGCTATGGATAGGTTGAGTTCATCCCAGAGCACGCGGAAGCCATAGGCAAGGCGCGCGTCTTCAAACCTGACGATGGGGGTCTCTGTCATTGACTGCTTTCTGGATTGCGCTGGCTGAGGATGGGCCGGCAACGAAAAACTGCGGCACCCGCAATGGGTGCCGCAGTCAATCGTATCAGTTGCGAGTCATTCGCAATATGCACTCAGGGGTGAGCTTGAGCTAATTTGCCCGTTTTTCGCTGCGAGGCGGGTTGACGCGTTTTCGCGTGGTATCGGTGATTTCACCGACCAGCACCTCGATCACGTCCTCCAGGAAGAGCACGCCGAGCGTTGCCCCCGACTCGTCGACAACCGCCGAAAGGTGGTTGCCTTCCTGCCGCATCGCTTCCAGGGCGGCCTCGATTTCGGTGTCCTGCTCCAACCGGCCCAGCGGGTGCAATGGCAAATCAAGCAGCGGCTGCGTGGAGTGGGCATCATCGATGAGCATCACGTCCTTCACATGCCAGTAGCCCACCGGAACCTCGTTCTTGGTGATCACCATGCGCGAGAATCCGGTCTTGCCGACCTTCTTCTCGAAAGCGCGCGCGGTCGTCTGCCCGTATTCCAAGGTGAACAGGTCATCCAGCGGAACCATGCAGCTGCGCGCGGTAACCGAGGAGAATTCCAGCGCTTTGGTCAAGCGTGCGGCATCGTCCTCATCCAGCGCGCCTTCCTCGGATGAAGCATCGATGATCGATCGGACTTCAGCGGCGGTATACGAGCTGGCCACCTCATCCTTCGGTTCGATACCGAAGGCGTGCAGCACCAGGTTCGCCACGCCATTGAGCGACGCCGTAATCGGCTTGAGCACCTTGGACAGGCCGACCAGTGGCATGGCCAGCAGCAGCACGGCCTTGTCCGCAACGGAAACCGAAATGTTCTTCGGCACCATTTCGCCGAAGGTCACGTGCAGGAAGGTCACCAGGATCAAGGCAATCAGGAACGCTACGGTGTCCGCAGCTGATTCGGCCATGCCGATCATGGTCAGCGGTTCGGCCAGCAGGTGGTGGATCGCCGGCTCCGAAATATTCAGGATCAGCAGCGAGCAAACGGTAATGCCCAACTGGCACACCGCGAGCATGATCGAAACATGCTCCATGGCGTACAGCGCGATCTTTGCCCGCTTATTGCCCTCGTCGGCCAAGGGTTCAATCTGCGAACGACGCGCACTCATCACCGCGAATTCGCCGGCAACGAAGAAGGCATTGCCAGCCAGCAAGACAATCAGCCAGACCAGGCCCATGAAGTCATTCATTGCCATCCTCCTGCACTGCTGGTTCGAAACGAACCTGCGAGATGCGGCGGCCATCGAGCTCGGTCACCGTGAAGGTGCCATGCTCGGTGGCGACGCGGTCATTGAGGTCAGCCAAGCGGCCCAATTCGGCGAGCATGAAGCCGCCGATGGTTTCGTAGGTCGACTCTTCCGGGATGACGTCCGTATCGAAGTTCTCGTTGATCTGGTCCGGGCGGTACATGCCCGGGAACAGCCAGTTGCCGTCGGGCTGGGTGACCGCTTCCTCTTCGTCCTCGTCGTGCTCATCGGAAACTTCGCCGACGATTTCTTCGACCAGGTCTTCAAGGGTCACCAGTCCAGCGGTTCCACCGTATTCGTCCATCACGATCGCGACCTGGAATTCGGCGGCGCGCAACTGCTCAAGCAGCACATCGAGGTGAATGGTTTCCGGAACGTACAGCGCGTCGCGGGCGAACTCGCCGACCTGCAGCGCTGCGCGGCGTTCGCGGGGCACCGAGACAATTGCCTTGACGTGACAGATGCCTTGGATTTCATCGGTGGAGCCGGTGGTGACCGGGAAACGCGAGAATCCGGTGTCCGCGCTGACTTCGATCAGCTCGGAAAGAGCCGCCTCGGAATCAATGGTGGACATCGAGGTTCGCGGGGTCATCACGTCGGCGGCGGTGCGCTCGGAGAATTCAATGGTGGATTCCACGAAGCGAGCGGTCTGCACATCCAAGGTGCCCAGCTGAGCCGAACGGCGGACCAGCGATGCCAGTTCCTGCGAGGAGCGGGCCGCGGAGATTTCTTCCTTGGCTTCGAGTCCGAAGAACTTGCGCAGTACCGCATTCGAGAAGCCGTTGAGCACGATGATGGCCGGCTTGAAGATGGCGGTGAAAACCAGCTGCGGGCGGGCCAGCAGCTTGCCAACCTTCATCGCCTGGGCAATTGCCATGTTCTTCGGGACCAGTTCGCCGATCAGCATCGAAAGCAAGGTGGCAACGACCATCGAGATCACCACGGCAATGGCCAGCGAGCTTGCGGCCGGAATGCCGAATTGTTCCATCAACGGCTCGAGCAGCGCGCTCATTGCGGGTTCAAGCACGTAGCCGGTCAGCAGCGTGGTCAGCGTAATGCCCAGCTGGCAGCTGGACAGCTGGGTAGAGAGGGAGGTGAGGCACTGCAGCAGCGGCTTAGCGCCACGCTCGCCGTCATTTACGGCACGCTGCACGGTGCTTTTATCCAGGGCGACCAAGGAGAATTCCACGGCCACGAAGAAGCCGGTGCCGAGAATCAGCAGCAGGCCGAAAAGTATTGAGAGCCATTCCATAGGCGTTTACCGCCGCCTATTCACTGGCGTGCGAAGTTCAGTTCCAGTGCCGACAGGGCGGCAACTAGAAGGCTCCAAAAGGGAGGCGGAACTTCCTGAACATGGACTGTTGTGGCCGGCACTGCGCCCTTGGGCGGCACACCGGCTTGGAGAGTGGGATTCCATAGTGCGAATTAGTCTATCGAACGAAGGGCCATTGCGCACCACTTCGACACATGCTCGCCCAGCGGTGCTTTGGATACGCTGAACGGCATGTTAGGCGCAACACTTTCGTGACATTACATACGTGCCGTGGCCAAGTGGGCGGAAAAGTCACTAGACTGGTGCGCAGGTCTAGAAATCTTGTGGGCCGCAGTGGTCGTATCACGTCCTCGAAAGACCACCGGCTCAAGCTAGAACAACGTAGAAATCAGGGAAGAGGCGTTGCACGTGCCAGAGCAAGCACACCACCGACTTACTGAAGAGTTTGGTGGAAACGAGTGGCTAGTAGACGAGCTGTTCGAACAGTATCTCGTCGACAAGAACTCGGTAGATAAGAAATGGTGGGATATTTTCGAATCTCTCGCCGCCGAAAAGAAGGCACCAGCAGCACCGGCAGCGCAGCCGGCGCCAGCAGCGGCAGCACCAGCCGCAGCATCTGCAGCCAACGGGCAGGGCGCGCCACGCGCCGCAGCCCAGGCCCGTGCCTCCGAACCAGCACCGGCTGCCAAGGCAGCACCAGCTCCGGCCGCTGAAGCCAAGAAGGCCGAGCCAGCACCGAAGACTGCGCCGATCCCGGCACAGGCTCCGAAGGCTACGCCGTCCACCGAACTTTTCGGTGAGGAAAAGCGCACCCCGCTGCGTGGACCAATGAAGGCCATCGCAACCAACATGGATGCCTCCCTCACCGTGCCTACGGCCACCACCGTGCGTGCCGTACCGGCGAAGGTGATGATCGACAACCGCATTGTCATCAACAACCACCTCAAGCGCGCTCGCGGCGGCAAGATCTCCTTCACCCACCTGATCGGCTTCGCCGTGATCCGTGCGCTGAAGCAGATCCCGTCGATGAACGTCACCTACGACGTGATCGACAAGAAGCCAACTGCGATCCAGCCAGCCCACGTGAACTTCGGCATCGCGATCGACATGCCGAAGCCGGATGGCACCCGCATGCTGGCCGTGCCGAACATCAAGGCTGCCGAGACCCTGAGCTTCAACGAGTTCTGGGCCACCTACGAAGACCTGATCAAGCGCGCCCGCGGCAACAAGCTGACCGCTGACGACTACGCAGGCACCACCGTTTCACTGACCAACCCAGGCGGCATCGGCACCGTTCACTCGGTTCCACGCCTGTCCAAGGGCCAGGCCGCGATCATCGGCGTTGGCGCACTGGAATACCCGGCAGAGTACCGCGGCTCCTCGGAGAAGACCGTGGCCGCCCTGGGTATCGGCAAGCACATCACCCTGACCTCCACCTACGACCACCGCGTCATCCAGGGTGCAGGTTCGGGCGAATTCCTGAAGCTGGTCGAGTCGCTGCTGCTGGGCGAGCAGGGTTTCTACGACGAGATCTTCGAGCAGCTGCGCATCCCTTACGAGCCGGTTCGCTGGGCCGTTGACAACCAGGTCGACATCGACCTGCAGGTCAACAAGGTTGCCCGCATCCAGCACCTGATCAACTCCTACCGCGTGCGCGGCCACCTGATGGCCGATACCAACCCGCTGGAGTACGTCCAGCGCAAGCACCCGGACCTGGACATCAATTCCTACGGCCTGACCCTGTGGGATCTGGACCGCGAATGGCTGGCCGGCGGCCTGGGCGGCAAGGACCGCGGCCTGCTGCGCGACATCCTCGGCGTGCTGCGCGATGCCTACTGCCGCACCATCGGCACCGAGTACATGCACCTGCAGAACCCCGAAGAGCGCGAATGGTTCCAGGCCAAGCTGGAGTCCGGCTACGCCAAGCCAAGCCGCGAAGAGCAGCTGCGCATCCTGTCGAAGCTGAACTCCGCCGAGGCTTTCGAGACCTTCCTGCAGACCAAGTTCGTCGGCCAGAAGCGCTTCTCGCTGGAAGGCGGCGAATCGCTGATTCCACTGCTGGATGCGATCATCTCCGACGCAGCCGACGAGCAGCTGGACGAGGTCGCGATCGGCATGGCCCACCGCGGCCGCCTGAACGTGCTGACCAACATCGCCGGCAAGACCTACGCACAGGTCTTCCGCGAATTCGAAGGCACCGCAACCCCGGGCTCGGTCCAGGGTTCGGGCGATGTGAAGTACCACCTGGGCACCGAGGGTTCGTACACCTCGGATGCGGGCAACCAGACCAAGATCTACCTGGCTGCCAACCCATCGCACCTGGAAGCAGTCGATCCAGTGCTCGAGGGCATCACCCGCGCCAAGCTGGACCGCCTGAACCAGAAGAACACCGTGTTGCCGATCCTGGTCCACGGCGATGCCGCATTCGCCGGCCAGGGCGTGGTCTCCGAGGTACTGGCCATGAGCCAGCTGCCCGGCTACAAGACCGGCGGCACCGTCCACGTGATCGTGAACAACCAGATCGGCTTCACCACCGCGCCGAGCTCCTCGCGCTCCTCGGTGTACGCAACCGACGTTGCACGCACCGTGCAGGCTCCGATCTTCCACGTCAACGGGGATGACCCGGAGGCAGTGGTGCACGTGGGCCAGCTGGCCTTCGAGTATCGCCAGAAGTTCGGCAAGGACGTCGTCATCGACCTGGTGTGCTACCGCCGCCGCGGCCACAACGAGGGCGATGACCCTTCGATGACCCAGCCGATCATGTACAACCTGATCGAAGCCAAGCGCTCGACCCGCAAGCTGTACACCGAGGCCCTGGTGGGCCGCGGCGACATCACGCAGGAAGAAGCCGAGAACGTGCTGGCCGAGTACAAGGAGAACCTGGAGCGCATCTTCGCCGAGACGCATGCGGCCCAGACTTCGCCGATCCCGATCATCACCCCGGGCTCGACCATCAACGACCTGGAGAAGCCATTCGCCCAGGCTGCCGACGAGAACACCGTCGACGGCGCACGCGGCTCGGCCATCACCGCCCAGACGCTGGCGAAGATTGGTGCCGCCCACCTGGATATCCCGGCCGGCTTCACCATGCACACCAAGCTGAAGTCGCTGCTCGAGCGCCGCGAGAAGATGTCCCGCGAAGGCGGCATCGACTGGGGCTTCGCAGAACTGGCAGCCCTGGGCACCTTGACCATGGAAGGCGTGCCGGTCCGCCTGGCAGGCCAGGACTCGCGCCGCGGCACCTTCGTGCAGCGCCACGCAGTCTTCCACGACCGCGAGAACGACACCGAGTGGTACCCGCTGCACCACCTGGCCGAAGACCAGGCACCGCTGTGGATCTACGACTCCCTGCTCTCCGAATACGCCGCGCTCGGCTTCGAGTACGGCTACTCGGTAGAACGCCCGGATGCACTGGTCATGTGGGAAGCGCAGTTCGGCGACTTCGTCAATGGCGCGCAGACCGTGATCGACGAGTTCATCTCCTCCGCAGAGCAGAAGTGGTCGCAGTCCTCCTCGCTGGTCATGCTGCTGCCGCACGGCTACGAAGGCCAGGGCCCGGATCACTCCTCGGCCCGCATCGAGCGCTTCTTGCAGCTGTGCGCCGAGAACAACATGGTCGTTGCCCAGCCTTCCACCGGTGCAAACCACTTCCACCTGCTGCGCCGCCAGGCCTACGCCCGTCCGCGCAAGCCGCTGATCGTCTTCACCCCGAAGCAGCTGCTTCGCCTGAAGGCCGCGGCCAGCTCGGTAGAGGACTTCACCACCGGAGGCTTCCGCGAGGTCATCGGCGATGCGTCGATCACCGATGCGAACGCCGTGGACAAGGTGCTGCTGTGCTCGGGCCGCGTCTACTACGATCTGCTGGCCGCTCGCACCAAGGCGAACGACACCAAGACGGCGCTGGTACGCGTCGAGCAGCTCTACCCGGCTCCGGCCGAGCAGATCGCTGCCGAACTGGCCAAGTACCCGAACGCCGAGGTGGCTTGGGTCCAGGACGAGCCTGCGAACCAGGGTCCATGGCCGTTCTTCGGCTTGTACGTTGCACCGGCACTGGAGCAGAAGATCACCTTGATCTCCCGCCCGGCATCGGCTGCGACCTCCGCTGGCAATGCAAAGCGCCACGACGCAGAAAACGCAGTGCTGATCCAGCAGGCTTTCGCCCGCTAGACCGCATCGCCTGAACGCTGCTGGCCAACTGTTGCCGGCGAACTATCCGGGGGTTCCACCTCGGACGTTCGCCGGCAACAGCGCTTTAACCCCGGCGCTGGTTTTTCGCAGGGAATTGTGGGGTTTAACCAATGACCGCCTCCCCCGATGCCAGCGTTCCGACTGCTAAGGTGGGGAGCGATTCATCATTTTTGAGCCAACGAAAGGTCGCCCAGTTGGAGTTACGCACAATCCGAATTACCGCAATCGGAGATGAGCTACTGGCCGGACATGGCGACCCGCGGGGCCTGGGCTGGTTCGGCCGCGTCGTGGCCCGCACCCAGGATCCGGCCCTGCGCCTGCAGTCCTTCGTCCTGGCTTCCCCGGCCGAGGGATCCGAAGCGCTGGCCGAACGCTGGCTGGGGGAAGCTTCCCGCCGATTCAGCGACCAATACGAAAACCGCCTGGTCATCGCGCTCTCGGACCGCGACGTCGATCTGGATGTCACCACCGCGCGCAGCCGGCTGAACCTGGCCAACATCCTGGATTCGGCCTCGCAGATGAACATCAAGGCCTTGCTGGTCGGCCCGGCCCCGGGCCTGGATGATGCGCGCAACCAGCGCGTGGCAGAACTGAACCGCGTCTACTCGGATGTGGCGCTGCGCCGCAACCACCACTACGTCGATACCTTCACGCCCCTGCGTTCCCATGCCCAGTGGCGTGCCGATCTGAACGCGTCCGGCGGGGTGCCCGGCCAGGCAGGCTACGGGCTGATGGCCTGGCTGGTGCTGCACCGCGGCTGGTATTCCTGGCTGGAGTTGCCTGAGCCAGGCGAGGGCTAGGGACCGCCGGTCCGTTAGGAAAATGGGCCGGAAGTGTGAAAGACTATGAGCCGGCCCGAATTTTCGGGAAGCAATATTGTTCCCTCTAAGGAGTCACCATGTCGAAGCGCGCTCGTAAGCGTCGCGATCGCAAGCGTGGCGGTGCCAACCACGGCAAGCGCCCAAACAGCTAAGCGAAGCGAACAAAAAAACCCCGTACCCTTCGAGATCAACTCGGAAGATACGGGGTTTCTCTTTGCCGTGCTAGTGGCCTGATTCCACGCGGATCTGCGAGATCCGCGCGATGATGCTGGCCTTCAAGGTCTGCGGGGCATGCTCCTGGCAGCTGCGGCGCACCACCGAGCGGATGATGCACTCCAGATCGTACTGCTCGGTGCATTCCGGGCAGCCATCCAGATGGGACTTGACCTCCTTGAGGTCATCGAGCGTCAGCGCCCCGTCGAGGTACTCGTAGATGCGGACGATGCGGTCATCGGCGCAATCACCCATTGAATTGCAATCCATCTTATTTCGCTCCTCGGTCAGCCTTGGCGGCACTCTTGCTCTGGGTGCCGGTGGCGATCCCACGATCTGCTGCGTAATCGGCCAGCAGTTCCCTCAAGTTCTTGCGTCCGCGATGCAACCGGGACATCACGGTGCCGATCGGCACGCCCAGGATCTCGCTGGCTTCCTTGTAGCTGAAGCCCTCGACATCCACGAAGTAGACGGCCATGCGGAAATCCTCGCCGATCGACTGCAGCGCGGCTTTCACATCCGAATCCGGAAGGTGGTCCAGCGCCTCGGCCTCGGCCGAGCGCAAGCCGGTCGGCGAATGCTCCATGGCCTGGGCCATCTGCCAATCCTCGACCGTATCGGTGGAAGTGCGCAGCGGCTCGCGTTGGCGCTTGCGGTACAAATTGATGTACGTGTTGGTCAGGATGCGGTACAGCCAGGCCTTCAGGTTGGTGCCCGGCTTGTACTGGTGGAAGGCGGAATAGGCCTTGGTGTAGGCCTCCTGCACCAAATCCTCGGCATCCGACGGGTTGCGCGCCATGCGCAGGGCAGCCGAATAGAGCTGGTCCACGTACTGCATCGCGTCACGCTCGAAGCGTTCGCGGCGCTGCTGCTCGGACTCGGAGGCCACATCGGGCAAATTCTCGTCCACACTCTTGTTGTTCATCACTGCCGAGTCTACGCGTTCGAACGGCTTTATGCGCGTGCCAGCGCGGGCCCGGGCCGGCCGCGGTTGCTCGGCGACGGCGCAAGCGGTGCCGCCGGCGTTTGAAGTGTCCTGTCGTATCGTCACAGTAGGTATAACCAGCGGAGCTAAAGCCTTATTCCCGCACCGATCTCGGCTAGAATTAGGCAGTGGGCGCACAGTACTTGCGGTACTGCCAGCGGCCCCGAATTGAAGCCTCGAGCCTAAGGATCTACCAATCAGCACTGCAAGCGCCCCCGGGAGCCCCCTCGATCAGCTGCACGACGCAGAAAAGAACTGGTGGGCAGCGCCCTATGCCGCCGCCGGACTGGATGCAACCGTCCCGGTGCCAGCTTCGAAGTCGCTGACCAACCGGTACCTGATCCTTGCGGCCCTGGCCTCCTCGCCATCCACGATCCACAACACGCTGATCAGCCGCGACACCGAGCTGATGCTCAGCGCCCTGGCCGGATTCGGGGTCGGGATCAAGCGCACCGAGCAGGCCGACGGCTCCACCACCGTGGACATCACCCCGGGCCAGCTGGCCGCCGGACCGCTGGCGATCGACTGCGGCTTGGCGGGCACGGTGATGCGCTTCGTTCCCCCATTGGCTGCCGTCGCCGGCGCCAAGGTGGCCTTCGACGGCGACGCCGCGGCCCGCGTGCGGCCCATGGCCCCGGTACTGGACGCGCTGGCAGCCTTGGGCGCCCGCATCGACTACGCCGGGAGCACCGGCATGCTGCCCTTCACCATTGATGCCAGCGAGCTGAAGCAGGATGCCGAAGTGGTCATCGACGCGTCGGGCAGCTCCCAGTTCATCTCCGCGCTGCTGCTGGTTGGCCAGGCACTGCCCGGCGGGCTGAAGCTGCGCGCCGCGCCGGGGCCTATCGCTTCCCCGGACCACATCGCGATGACCGTCCAGACCCTGCGCGATTTGGGCGTAGAGGTAAGCGTCGATGCCGATGCGCGCGGCTGGAGCATCGCCCCGGGCCAGCTGGTGGGCTTCACCGTCACCGTGGAACCGGACCTGTCCAACGCCGGACCGTTCCTGGCCGCCGCGCTGGCGAGCCATGGCACCGTGCGCGTGCCCTTCTGGCCTGCCAGGACCACCCAGGTCGGCGGCAAGTGGGGAGAAATACTGGCCGCGATGGGAGCGGAAGTCAGCCACGGCGGCGACGGCGTGCTCACCGTGCGCGGAACCGGAGTCATCCGCGGCATCGACTACGCCGATGCCTCCGAGCTGGCCCCTACCCTGGCAGCACTGTGCGTGCTGGCCGATTCGCCGAGCAAGCTGACCGGCATCGGGCACCTGCGCGGCCATGAAACCGATCGGCTGGCCGCGCTGGAAACCGAATTGTCCAAGGTGGGCGCCAGAATCACCGCCACCGCGGACGCGCTGGAAATCGTTCCCGGAGCCCTGCAGGCAGCGGATATCGATTCCTACGAGGACCATCGCATGGCGACCGCCGGTGCCCTGCTGGGCCTGGCCATCGACGGGGTGCGCGTGGAAAACATCGCCACCACCGCCAAGACCATGCCGGATTTCCCGCAGCTATGGTCCCGCATGGCGGCTACCGCAAAGGGCCAGGGCTAATGCGCTACTCCGACTACGACGAATCCTCGGTCCGCGTCCGCCCCAACAAGAAGGGCAGCCGTCCGCGCACCAAGGACCGCCCGGCCTACGAACAGGCGGTCATCGGCCGCATCATCACCGTGGACCGCGGCCGCTACACCGCAATCCTGGATGAGGACACCGCCACGGAGCGCATCGTCATCGCCGCCCGGGCCCGCGAGCTGCGCCGCCAGGCGATCGTGCCCGGGGACCTGGTGGGACTGGTGGGCGACACCTCCGGAAAGCCCGATACCCTGGCCCGGCTGATCCGCATCGAAGAGCGCACCACGCTGCTGCGCCGCAGCGCCGACGACACCGACGCCACCGAGCGCGTGGTCGTCGCCAATGTCGACAAGCTGGTCATCGTCGTGGCCGCCGCCAATCCCGAGCCGCGCACCGGCTTCGTGGACCGCGCGCTGGTCGCCGCCTTCGACGCCGGCATCCAGCCGGTGCTGTGCGTGACCAAGGCGGATGTGAAGGATCCGGCCGACTTCCTCAAGCACTACGAGGGACTGGAGTTCCCCGTGGTCATCTCCCGCACCACCACTGCCGACGCCTCCGGCGTGGACGCGCGCGGCGCCGACGGTTCCAGCGCCCGGCTGGATGCCGGCGCGCTGGCCGAACTCGAAGAGATCCTCTCCGGCTGCGTCTCGGTAGTGCTGGGCCACTCCGGAGTAGGCAAGTCCACCCTGGTCAACGCCCTGACCGGTTCGACCCGCGCCACCGGGCACGTCAACGCGGTCACCGGCCGCGGACGCCATACCTCGTCCAACGCCCTGGCACTGCGCCTGGGCGACACCCCTGGATCCTGGCTGATCGACACCCCCGGCATCCGTTCTTTCGGGCTGGGACTGGTAGACCGGGACAATATCCTGGCCGCCTTCGAGGACCTGGCAGAAATCGCCACCGGCTGCCCGCGCGGTTGCACCCATGCCGCCGGCGAGGCGGGCTGCGCGCTGGAAGCTTGGGCCGAAAATGCCGAAGGCACCCAGGCCGCTGACCGGTTGGCCTCCTACCGCCGGCTGGTCACCACCGAGGAAACCACGCACGAAAAGGAGCTCGGCGCGCTCTAGGCGCCCGCAACACCATGGCTGAATACACCCTGCAGCAAGATCTCGACTTCGCCCTGGCTCTGGCCGGGAAGGTCGACGCCTTCACCCTGGCCCGCTACGGCGCCAACGACCTGGTGGTCGAATCCAAGCCGGACATGACCCCGGTCTCCGACGCCGACCGCGGCGCCGAGCAGCTGATCCTGGCCGAGCTGGCCGCCCACCGCCCCGATGATTCGGTGCTCGGCGAAGAATTCGGCGTGCACGGAACCGGCTCCCGGCGCTGGGTCATCGACCCGATCGACGGCACCAAGAACTTCGTGCGCCGCGTACCCGTCTGGGCCACGCTGATCGCGCTGGAGATCGACGGCGAACCGGTGCTGGGAGTCATCTCCGCCCCGGCCATGACCCGCCGCTGGCATGCCGCGAGCGGCCTGGGCGCGTACGTCACCGAACCGGGTGCCACCGCCGGTACCACCGCCACCCGCCAGATCAAGGTCTCCTCGGTGAGCGAGCTGTCTGACTCCTCGCTGGCCTACGCCTCGCTGAACGGCTGGAAGGAGGCCGGCAAGCTCGAGGGCTTCCTGGAACTGCTGGATACCGCGTGGCGCACCCGCGGCTACGGGGATTTCCTGTCCTACGCGCTGCTGGCCGAAGGCGCGGTCGATGCGGCCTTCGAACCCGAACTGGAGCTCTACGACATGGCCGCCCTGGTGCCGGTGGTACGCGAAGCCGGGGGCCGCTTCACCTCGGTGGCCGGAGAAGAGGGCTGCCATGGCGGCAACGCCCTGGCCACCAACGGCAAGCTGCACGAGGCGATCCTTCCCTACCTGAACCGCAGCTAGGCAGCGCGAGGACGATGGCAACTGCACGACGCGGGCCGGCCGGGCTGACCACCAGCGAAGAGGACTACCTCAAGGCGGTGTACCTGCTCACCGAATGGGAAGACACCGAAGTGGGCACCGGCGCGCTGGCCGACCAGCTGGGCTTGTCCCCTGCCTCGGCCACCGCCATGGTGCAGAAGCTCGCAGCCAAGCACCTGGTCCATCACGTGCCGCGCGGGGCCATTACGCTCAGCGGCACCGGCCGGCGCGAGGCCTTGCGCATGGTGCGCCGCCACCGCCTGCTGGAAACCTTCCTGCGTGATGAGCTGGGCTACGGCTGGGATGAGGTGCATGACGAGGCCGAGGCCCTGGAGCACACCGTCACCGACCGCTTCATCAACGCCCTGGAAGCCCGGCTGGGCCACCCGCGCCACGATCCGCATGGCGACGCGATTCCCAGCGCGGAAGGGGAACTGCCGGTCTCCGGGGCCATCCGGCTTGACCGCTTCTCCGGTGCCCGGGCCGTCATCGACCGGATCAGCGATGAAGATCCCCAGTTCCTGCGTCGTGCCGCCGCCCAGGGGCTGGTTCCCGGGGCGGTCATCGAGCTGCCGCATCAGCTGGATTTCATTGAGGCTTCGCTGATCTGGGTGCGCAAAGCCTAGCTGATTGCCGGCTGTGCAAGAATTAAAAGCAGCGACGCGCTGCACGGTGCGCCCCACTGCCAAAGGGAGGGCCATTGGAGACACGACCGATCATCCTGGGCATCCCGGATCGCCTCGATCCCCACGTTCTGGACGCAGCCGCAGACCTCGCAGGCGCGCTCGGAGCGCGGTTGCTTTGCGTCCACGTGGATCCCACCCGCTATCCGCTCGAAGAGCTTCCCGATGGCACCATCCGCAGCGCACCGCTGGATCCCGAATCCGGGGACGAAGCAATTGAGCGCTTCCCGGCACGGCTTCTGCAGCAGCTCGAAGCCCAGCTCGGCGGATCGGGACTGGAATGGCAGGCGCATGCCGCGGCCGGTGGCCCCGGTCAGCAGCTGTCGCATCTTGCCCTGCAGCATGATGCGGCGCTGATTGTGCTCGGGGTTCGGGAGCGTTCCATGGCCAACACTATTGGGGAACTGCTCAACGGTTCGGTAGCGGTGCATCTGACCCATCGACAGCGCCATCCGGTGCTCCTCGTCCCGCCACGCCGCGCAGAACAGATTCGCAATTCATGACCCGTCCGCCAACACCCATGGCCCAG
This sequence comes from Glutamicibacter sp. NPDC127525, assembly GCF_042672105.1. Lineage (NCBI taxonomy): Bacteria > Bacillati > Actinomycetota > Actinomycetes > Micrococcales > Micrococcaceae > Glutamicibacter > Glutamicibacter sp. NPDC127525. Next base: position 101,510 of record NZ_JBHXVN010000008.1, read on the forward strand.
CGCCCCGCGCAGGGTTCCTTCCTCAACCCGCGTTTCCTGCTGCTGGTATTCCTTGGCGGCGCTGCCGGTACTGCCTGCCGGCAAGGCCTGGGCCTGCTGCTGCCAGATCCCGGCGGTTTCCCGATCGCGATTTTCCTAGCCAACATGCTGGGGGCGTTCCTGCTCGGCCTGCTGCTCGAGGCGCTTTCGCATCCCGGCCTCGACGAGGGCAAGCGTCACCGGCTGCGGCTGCTGCTGGGCACCGGTTTCCTGGGCGGCTTCACGACCTACAGCGCGCTGGCCACCGGCAGCATGCAGATGTTCGCATCCGGCGCAGCGCTCCATGCCCTGGGTTACGCACTGTTCACGGTGTTCTTCGGTGCATTGGCAACCTGGTGCGGAATCGCCGCCGGTGCTAGGCGCATGGCCCGGAAATCGGGAGGGCTTCACTAGTGCTCTCCCCCGGCTTATTTCTTATCGTTGCGCTCTGCGGCGGCCTTGGCGCCTGCCTGCGTTTCGTGGTCGATGCCCTGATCAAGCGGTGGCTTCCGGCCCCGCTGCCCTGGGGCACGATCCTGGTCAATCTCTCCGGCTCCTTCGCGCTGGGTGCGCTGACCGGGCTGATGGCCCAGCAGTTGTTGTCGGCGCAATGGCTTGCGGCCATAGGTTCAGGATTGCTCGGCGGCTACACGACGTTTTCGGCGGCCAGTTTCGAAACTGTCCGGCTGCTCCAGGCCGGCCGCCTCGCAGCCAGCCTGGCCAATGCATTGGGGACCCTCGCTGGAGCGGTGCTCGCGGCATTGCTCGGCTACCACGTTGCTGGGCTCTTCTAGCCGCAAACGAAAAATGCCAAGCCTTTCGGCTTGGCATTCCATCAGTTCTAGCGTGCTGCCCGGCGTCCCTTGGGAGCACCCGCTCGTGCCCGGCTCGGAACTTGCTTCGGTGGCTGCTTGGTTCGATCGTGCGGGACCACGTATCCGCCGGTGGCGATGACCAGAATGGCGCTGATGCCGGTCAACGCAAGCATTCCGATGGCCCAAATCTGCGATTGATCGTAGAAGGAATGGTCGACGCTCAGCCACAGCACGTAGGCTCCGATGAGGTAAATGATATGGACCAGGAGCAGACGGGTTCGCAGCCTCAACTTGATGACGGCTTTCGGCGAGAAGAAAATCGACCAGAGGATCAGCAGCGGGACAACTACTACAAGGATTGCTGGAATTGTCGGCCATGGGATGAAAGCGATAGCGGCTAGTGCCGCGGCGAAAAGCAATCCTACTTCCAAGAGGAAGGCAACTGCCGCATAGCTTGCTGAAAGGAAAGGCGATACCCGCTGGGAACTGTTTTTACCCATCGACTTCAATCTCACTCCGTTTCTGCACACGCTGTCGTTTCGAAAGCCTTGGACTTTCATTTCAAGTCTATGTGTAAATTCTCCATCCCGCGAACAGGCTCGCGATGTGACTGCGGACTCCGAAACAAACAAAAAGCTCCGGAGCCAGACCTATGGGCCTGGCTCCGGAGCTGGATATTGTGGAGATGGGGAGAATTGAACTCCCGTCCGATGTGGTGTTGCCAGGTCTTCTCCGGGCGCAGTTTGCTGCGGATTTTCTCTGCCCCAACCATCACGCAAACATGTGGTTGATCCGGGCACAGTTGCCTAAATGTGTATCCAGAAGCGGCAACATCCGCTGGATACATTGGCTATCTAAATGACGTTAGGAACAGGGGCGATAGCGTCCCCTGGCTAACGGACCGTCTGGCTGCTTAGGCAGCGAGAGCGAAGTCAGTGCGCTTTGATTCGGCACTTATTGGTTTGCAAAGGGCGTTTACGAGATAACTTTGCGTCCTCGGCCCGCTTCATCTGTCGCGACTCACACCGTCGAAACCGATCATCCCCGTATTTTGTTGTCAGTCCCGGTCTCCCGGGTACAACCACACCCTAGGGCGTGTCTACCAATCATAGCGCACTGCCCGGGTTTCCCCCAATGCGAAATGCGCCACAAGCTAGCCTTATGCGTTTCCGCGGTTGCGTTCGCGCATGGCACGCAACGCCTCGCGATTATCCTGCTTTTCCCTCAGGGTCTGGCGCTTGTCGTATTCGCGCTTACCGCGGGCAACGCCGATCTCCAGCTTCGCCCGACCGGATTTGAAGTACAAGCTCAGCGGGACGACGGTCAGGCCGGCTTCACTGATTTTGCGTTCGATCTTGAGCAGTTCCTGGCGGTGCAGCAAGAGCTTGCGGCGACGACGGGCCGCGTGATTGGTCCACGATCCATTGAGGTACTCGGGGATGTAGACGTTCTCGATGTACAGCTCGCCACGGTAGAACTGGCCGAAACCGTCAACCAGCGAGGCCTTGCCTTCGCGAAGCGACTTCACCTCAGTACCCGTGAGCACCATGCCAGCTTCGAAGGTGTCGAGTATTTCGAAATCGTGGCGCGCCTTGCGGTTGCTCGCGATTACTCGATCTTCTTGATTCTTCTTAGCCACGTTACTCCTTGCATGTCGCGGGCGGATTCCCGCGCACAGATTACAAGTCTAGCGCTAGAGAAGTCCCAAGGGGTTCACATGTGAACCATTGATGATCGTTTCGAAGTGCAGATGGCAGCCGGTCGAATTGCCGGTGGTGCCAACGTAGCCTATAACCTGGCCCTGCTTCACATGCTGGCCGACGCTTACCGCGATGCGGGACATGTGGTGATAGTTGGTGGCCAGGGCCTTGCCCTTGATGACGCCGTGAGAAACGGTGACCTTGTTACCCGAGGATCCGCCCCAACCGGCCATCCACACTTCACCGGAGGCAGCAGCCGTGATTGGCGAGCCGCACTGGCCGCCGAATCCCCAGTCAATGCCTGCGTGGACATAGCCGCCACGGCCGCCATAGTCGATTGTTCCAGCTGGAGTCGGGCGCCACCCGAAGGTCGAGGTCAATCGGTTACTGGTAGTGGGCTTAACCAAACCCCAGCTGCTTGGCTCGGCATATGTCGGTGCCTTTGGCTCGGATTTGGGTGCTACATAGGCCTTCTTCTTGTAGGCCTTTTTCTCTGCGCGAGCTTCTGCTGCCTTGCGCTCCTGCTCAGCTTCGTAGGCCGCCTTTTCCTCGGCGATGCGCTTTCGCTCGGCTTCTGCTTCGCGGCGCGCTTTTTCTTCTGCCTTGCGCTTGCGTTCGGCAGCTTCCCTGATCAAGCGCTCCTGGCGTTCCTTGATCTGCTGGTTGACCGCGGCGTATTCCTTCTGCTGCGATTGCAGTTTCGCCTGGATACGCGGCTTCTGCGCTTCAAGTTCAGCACTGAGTTCTTCGGTGCTGGCAACCAGCGCATCCAGTTCGTTCTTGGCGTTCTGCGCAGCATCTCGCGCCGCCTGCTCCTGCGCCAAGGCTTCCTCAGCCTGGGCTTTCAGGGAGGAAATTTCCTTTTCAACAGCAACCAGGCGAAGCTTGTTGCTTTCATTGCTGGCTTGTTCCTGGGCCAGGTCATTGTATGCGGCATTCTGGGATTCCATGGCGCGGTTGGCCATGTCCAGGCCATCGGCCATCTTGGTCGCCGAATCCATGTTGAGGATCATGTCCAGCCCGCCAGAAACGCCGCCGCGCTTATAAGCCTCAGAAGCGATCTGCGCCATCGCATCTTGAGCGTCGGAAAGCTTAGCCGCGTTTTCCTCGATCTGCTTAGCCACTTCATCACGAGTCGCTTGCGCGCTGATTAAGCGGTTGTTGAGATCGGAAAGGGTGGCCTGCGCATTGGCTACGCGGCTTTGCGCGTCAGCCAATGCCTGCTGGGCTACAGGAACCTGTGCTTGCTGGTCACGCAATTTCCTGTCGGTTTCTTGAATGTCGGCATCCAAGAATTCCATGTCGTTCTCGAGGGTATCGATGTTCTTTTCGACTTGAGCTTTCTTGTCGTCCAGCTCATCGGCGGCTACCAACCCTGCGGGCAGCGTGAGCGCGAGAGCCATTGCTCCACCGATGGAGGCGCGTAAGAATTTACGTCGCACTGCGTTCGACAGCATAAAGCTCCTTTTAGAAATTGCGTACTTCAGTTCAAGCCTAGATAACGTTTCAGCTAAACCTTCAGGTAACGCTTCAACGTTACCACTGATGAAATTGTGGCCAAAACGATACCAATAATCAAGAGTATCGGAGCAACTAGCCATATTTCGCTGGTGGAGATGAACGCTACACCGACGTTTTCATTGGCCAACTTATCCTCGACGAGGAACTTCAGCAGCAACCACAAGGTGCCAGAAGCCAGCAATCCACCAATCAGCGACGCGATGACTCCTTCGATAATGAACGGCAGCTGAATCGTTGCTTTCGATGCACCAACCAGTCGCATGATCGTTGTTTCGAGTCGCCGGTGCATGGCTGAGAGCTGGATAGTCGTACCGGTCAGCAGCACCGCGCAAACAATCATCACGATTGCAACGACAGCAGCGGCGGCGGATGCCACGCGCACCAACTGGAAGACCTTTTCAAGCAGTTCCCGTTGGTCAATGACCGAGTCAACGCCTTGTACCGTGGAGAACGCTTCGTTGATCACCGGATACTTCTCCGGATCTACCAGTGCGACGCGGAATGATTCGGGCAGCTGCTCAGCAGTGACCTGGTCAACCAATGCCGAGTTCTCGTATTGGTCGAGGAAGTTTTCGTATGCCTGGTCCTTCGACTCGTAGGCGAATTCCTTGATATACGGCGCAAGCTGCTCTGATTTGAGCATCTCTTCAATGCTCTGGCGCTGCTCTTCGGAAACCGCGCTACCAGCGCAGTTGGGCGAAGTGCTCGTGTCATCACAGAGGTACACCGCAACTTCCATGCGGTCGTACCAGTAGCCCTTCATCTGGTTGATCTGGAGCTGCAGTAATACCGAGGCACCGACGAAGGTCAACGATACGAAAGTCACCAGCACCACAGAGACGACCATGACGACATTCTGCCGCAGGCCCTTCGCCGCTTCGCGGAGAATAAATCCTAGTCTCACTGGTCCTCGTCTTTCTTGTCCTCAGCAACCTGTGACTCTTCGTCGTACTCCACGGCGGAATCGCCGACGAGCAGTTCGCGCGAACCGTCCTGGTTCACCACGGTGGTCATCGGGGCGTACTGTCCATCAATTTCATCGCGGATGACCTGCCCGCGACTCAGTTCAATAACGCGGTGGCGGTATTCGCTCACCAGTTCATGTGCGTGCGTAGCCATCAGGACAGTCGTACCGTTCTGGTTAATGCGGTTGAGCACGTTCATGACTTCGATGCTGTTCTTGCGGTCGAGGTTACCCGTAGGCTCATCGGCAAGCAGGATCGAGGGCCTGTTCACAATGGCGCGGGCAATGCCGACGCGTTGCTGCTCGCCACCGGAAAGTTCAGTTGGCTTGCGACGCGCCTTATCTTCAAGGCCGACCATTTTAAGTGCATCTGGCACACGCTCGCGGATCTGGGCCCGTGAAGCTCCAATGACCTCCATGGCGAACGCGACGTTGTCGAAGACCGTGCGCTCGCGCAGCAGGCGGAAGTCCTGGAAAACGAAACCGATGTCACGGCGCAGCTTAGGCACACGGCGGCTCGGAATGCGGTTGAGGTTCTGTCCCGCCACGTAGACGGATCCGTCGGTGGAGCGCTTTTCGCGCAGCACCAAGCTGAGGAAGGTCGACTTACCCGAACCGGATTCGCCAACCAAGAAGGCGAACTCGCCACGGTCTATCTCGATGTTTATATCGTCCAAAGCTGCATTCTGCTGCTTTGGCTCGTAAACCATCGAGACGTTTTCGAATTTAATCATGTCTTCAATCGCTAGTCTTCGTCGGGGCGCGACCCACGAATACCAATCTCGAGATCAAACGTCTTTTGGTGCGCCAGTCTTCCAAACACTATCGGTGCCAGGTAGCTAACCAGCCGAAATATAAGGTGTGTTGCGAGATTCATGCCGTACATACAGCTAACGCAGAATGCCCAGCTTAGGCATGACTAGCTGGAATTAGCGAAACGGAGTTCGTAACGGTGATGATACTTACACCCTCTGTGGCAAAAGCGTTTAGACCAGCTGGAATTCGCGATTTCGCTTACTTACTAGGGCGACGCTGTCCTGCACGCCAGCGGATGCCTGCATCAATGAAATCGTCAATTTCACCATCAAGTACTGCCTGGGTATTGCCGACTTCATGTTCGGTACGCAGGTCCTTGACCATTTGGTACGGATTAAGCACATAGGATCGCATCTGATCGCCCCAAGATGCCTTCACATCTCCGGCGAATTCCTTCTTCTGGGCGTCTTCTTGTTCCTTCTTCAGAAGCAGCAACCGCGATTGCAGAACTCGAAGTGCGGCAGCACGGTTCTGGATCTGCGACTTTTCGTTCTGCATCGAGACGACAACTCCGGTAGGAATATGCGTCATGCGTACTGCAGAGTCGGTGGTGTTAACGCTCTGTCCGCCAGGGCCAGAGGAACGGAAGACGTCCACGCGGATTTCAGATTCAGGGATTTCGATGGTGTCAGTCTGCTCAATCAGCGGCACGACCTCCACTGCGGCAAACGACGTCTGGCGACGTCCCTGATTATCGAATGGTGAAATACGAACCAGACGGTGCGTGCCGGCTTCTACCGAGAGTGTGCCGAAGGCATACGGTGCGTCGATTTCGAAGGTTGCCGATTTAAGGCCGGCCTCCTCGGCATACGAGGTATCCATAACGGTGGCCTTGTAACCACGGCGTTCAGCCCAGCGCAGGTACATGCGCAAAAGCATCTCTGCGAAATCGGCGGCATCAACGCCGCCGGCACCGGAGCGAATCGTGACAACCGCTCCGCGAGCATCGAATTCACCGTTGAGAAGGGTAACAATTTCGAGTTCGGCAAGGGACTTCTGGACGCTGACGAGCTCTCTATCCGCTTCGTGCAACGTATCATCGTCGTCTTCAAGTTCAGCAAGCTCAACCAAGACTTCCAAATCGTCGATGCGGGTCTTCAGCCGGGTCAGCCGTTCCAGCTCAGACTGGCGATGCGATAGCTTGCTGGTAACGATCTGCGCGGCGGCCGGATCATCCCAGAGGTTCGGAACGCCAGCTTCCTCCGAGAGGACTGCGATGTCAGCTTTGATCTGCTCGACATCGCTCACGTCTTCAATTGCGGAGAATGTAGAACGCAGTGAGCGGATTTCAGCGGAGAAGTCAGTTTTTGCCATGGTCCTCTAAGACTACGTCATTTAGCCATTGATCAATGAGTCCGGTGCTATCGCCGAAAAGAAGTTCCAATCAAGGTTTTCACTGAAAATCGCGCTGTGGAACCCCTAGCCAACTTGCAAGGCTTGCATCCACGGGTCGATCGGGAATCCGGCCAGTCAGTTCTCGAACAGTATTTCTGAACTGGGATTTGGAGGTGGGGTCCGCAAGCTTCCAAAGAAGCCCGAACTACCGCAAAAATGATGGATCCGGTTGCGCTGGATCCATCCTTCTTGGATTCCGCTCCTGGGGCATGCAGCAGCGTTGCTCGCTGACACGTTCTTTCTCTTGCTTCCCCGTACTTGTGCATTTCCCGCTTCCCTGGAACATCCATGCTGCTCTGCGCGGAGGTGTTCACCTGCTCAGTACAGTTCTTGCTGATGAATCTACAGATATTGGTACTCCGTCTGGAACGATCCACCCCACTATCGGCGGTTGCACCGAGCCCTGCAGCACGAGATTCGCGCCTTGCCCATCAGGCGTGATCTGCACCCGGCCAATGCGTAAATTGTCGACGCGGCCGGCCGCACCCACATCCGAAAGGTACTGTTGCACGGCTTGTTGCACGCGCTGCTGGTCCAACTGAATCCTCGGGTCGCCATTGTCCGCAAAAAATTCGAATTCATCCACGGCAGCCACGACCGCCCCGTCGGCAATTGACAACAGCTGACGCGCTTTGAGGTTGACTGCGCTGACTGCTAGCACCACTGAAATTGTCAGCAAAGTGATGGCGCACAAGCCGATTGCCAGCACTAAGGATTGTCCATCCTCGTCCCGTGGATTCAGGGCAGCGCGTTTTGTCCTAGCCAAAGCGATCAGTCCTTTGCGAGGCTGAAGAATCCACGGTGAAAGCAGATACCTCTGCCCAGTCGGAAACGAAAGGAAGGGGAACATCCAACGCTACCGTCACAGTGACGACACTGCCCGGACTCAAGCATTCCTTGTCGCAACTAATCGATGTGCGAGCGTCGGCATATCCAAAGTTGTTCATGGTTCTTCGTACGACTGCGTGCGCATCTGACCTTGCCTGGGCGGGGTTATCGGCGGCGGCGAAAACCTTCGCTGCATGATCAGCAGCTCCAACCACGGCATAGCTACCGCCTTGCAGCTGTCCGACGGCCAGAATCAGGTACACCATGGGAATCAGCAAGACAGTTGAAGCAAAAATAAACTCCACTATCGCGCTGCCGCGATCTTCGGCCCGGATTCTCTTGTGCATCGCGGCAGCGAGATACTTGGCTCTACCCATAACGCACAGCTTCTCCCTGAACCTGCAAATCCCACCCGTTGGGCAAGAACCCGATTAAGGGCACCCTCGTGTTAACAGATACGGTTACCAACTGGCTATCACCAACGCGGGTTGTGCTCACAGCAATGTCACGGGCAAATCCGCCATGCAAGCTTTCGGTGATCAACATCCGAGTTCTGCTTCGAGCGTCGGATACTGACCGATTGGCCAAAGCACCGTAATGGGCGCCGTTCGATGCTGCGTCAATCAGGGTGTTGCGCACATGCAGTACCAACGCGAGTTGGATGAGCGTCATTGCGATGACCACAAGCAACGTTGTGACCATGACAAATTCGGCTACAGCAGACCCGTTCTCGCAATCTACAAGTTCCGCAGATTCCGAATTTCCAGGAGACCCCGCACTCGACCACATGCGCGGTCATCCCAATCCGGAAACTCGATCGATCGCTTGGTTGAACAGGTCCTGCAGCCTAGGCCCTGCAATGGCCAGCAAGGCGGCAACCAGCAACGCGGACATGAGTGTAATCATGACCCATCCGGGCACGTCGCCTCTGCTATCCCTGAGTTTCGGGGAAACCTTACGAAAGAGTAGTTCACCGGTTGCAGTGATTTGCAATACCAGTTTGAGCATCATTTCTTGTATGTGATTCATGACGGCCCTTCTAACTTGCTAAAGGATTTCAAAGTGGGAGATTCAAGCTTTTCTATGCTCCGATCAATAACTCATCTCCAATAACGCCAGACCGGGGAATACGGCGAAAACGATCGTGAGAGGAAGAATTCCGAACACGACCGGTACCAGCATGGAAATCTCGCGTTTTCCTGCAACTTCCATAAGTTCTCGTTTGGACGCATCGCGGACATCTTGTGCTTGGTCTCTGAGCACTTGAGCCAATGGTGTGCCTCGCTCTGTTGCAACAACGATTGCATCGACAAATCGCGTCATGGCTCCAACTTGCATCCGGTCGGACATATTCTGCATCGCTTGGACCATCGGTGTGCCTGCGTGAATGTCGTTCAAAGTCTTGGTGAATTCGTCACCGATCACCCCGTGGCAGATTCGTGAAATTCTTTCGATGGCCCCGGTGGTTGATTCGCCTGCGCCGACAGTTAGCGCCAGCACTTCGGCCACGGTTGGAAACTGAGTCAATATTTTCCTGGCCCGCCGATGGATCTGTTCGCCAAGCCACCAACCACGCAATGCATAGCCAACAATCCCGAAACCAATAACGACTAGCACCGATAGGATCAAAGAGACATGATACTGAACGGCGGCAAAGGCCATGAGCGCAGATCCTGCTACTAGGCCTGCCAGAGCATAAACAATTTCTTGAGACCGGTAGTCAATTACGCTCATGTCCAATCCGGCAGCGTTCAGACGCTTCCGAAGAGTACTTGCCGAAGGACTGTGTAGGCTAGCCAGCTTCTTGATTTGCAGCAACATGGGGGCAGCGAGTTGGCCTAAAGCCGAGTGCCCGGAGTCAGAGTGCCATGCGTCTTCCAGCATGCGTGAGCTTCGAACGCCAACGCGAACATGGGGCGCAATACGATCAGCGAAGGCCATTCTTCGCCAGCCCGGCAGGTTCACAAAGACCAGCCAAAGGCCTATGCCAAGTCCCAAACCGCAAAGCGCCGCCCACGGTGTATAGCTGTTCATGCCAGGACTCGTTCTTCTACTGGCAAGGTGCCCAGCCGGAGCATGATTCGATAGCAAACGAGGGAAACCAGCATGCCCAGGCATAGCACTATCACTCCCCCGAACGTCATATATGCATCCTTCGCAGCTTCCTGGGTGCCCAAGACCAACAGCAAGATCCATGGCGCGGCGACTGCCAAACGCGCTGCCGAGACAATCCATGATTGGCGGGCAGCGAGTTCCCCTCGTGTTCTCACGTCATCGCGCAAGAATGCCGACAAAGTTGTGAGCGTATGCCCCAAGTCGGTGCCCCCGACTTCACGCGTAATCCGCAATGTCGTGAGAATCTTGTCGGCTACCGGGTCTGCCAAGCGTTCGCCCAGCTGGTCCAGCGCCACGGAGAAGTTCGCTGTGGCTCGATAGTCCAATGCGAAATCCCGAAATAGCGGACGCAATACCTGCGGGCCGACGACAGCCAATTGGCTCAATGCTTCGGGAAGAGATAGGCCCGCCCGGATGGCACTTCGCAAGTGATCAACCACCTCTGGCCATTGTTCTTGCAATTCTGTGCGGCGCTTGGTGGCTTGATGGCGCAGGTAGACCCATGGTGCGAATGAACCGAAGATGCTAAACACCAAGGCGAAGAGCCACGAAGCGGTGAGTCCCAACGTCACCAACGCGGAAGTCAGCCCGCAGACCAGGCAAATCACGATGAATTTTGCCGGAGCCAGATTGCTCATTCCTGCATGCAAAAGAGCATTCTTGATGGCCGAGCTACGTTTGGGCGATTTTGCCCACGGGGCGAAGAGCAACCAGTCAACCATGAGGGCAATGCCTAGCCCGCCAAGGAGAGCAAAGAAAGCAACCACCGCTACACCGCCATCAATTCGGCAATATTGATTCCAGCGACATCAAACTTTTCATGGGACCAATCGGCTCCCCGAGCCGGCAGCAGGCGATCGGCTTGCCGCTCGAATAGCGTCGAGGACTCAATTTGCCCTTCCTCCACGCGGTTGCGCACGCTGAGAATCTCGTTGACATAGCGATGGCCCTGTGGACTCCGCACGCAATGAACCACAAGGTCAATGCATGCAGCCACGGTCTTGATGGTGAAGTCGCTGGTGATATTTGGTCCTGCAAGCAACGGCAAAGTGCAAATTTTTGTGATAGCGTCGCGGGCAGAATTCGCATGCAAGGTACATAGCCCCGCGATTCCCGAGTTCAGGGCAATGAGCATATCCAAGGACTCTGCTTCGCGGACCTCGCCGATAATGATCCGTTCCGGGCGCATGCGCAAGGCCTCCTTGACCAGCCGGCGCATCGTGATTTCACCGGTGCCTTCAAGATTGGCGAGGCGAGTTTGCATGGCAACGACATCTCTTAGTGAAAGATTCAGCTCAAAGATTTCCTCGATGGTGATAATGCGTTCCCTGGGGCCGATCGCTGATGCCAGACAGTTGAGCATTGTCGTTTTGCCGGCTTGTGTAGGGCCAGTAACGATGACATTCAGACCGGCACTGATCGCCGTAGAAAGGAACCTCGCTGCTTGTTCGCTCAAGGCTCCCAGCTCAACTAGATCTTCAAGTTTTCCCGCGCGAGCAATGAACTTACGAATGTTGATGGCCCAATGCTCATGGGTGATGTCTGGAATCACGACGTGAAGACGAGACCCATCAGGCAATTGGCAGTCGACGAATGGCTGGGAAAGGTCCAGACGCCTGCCCGACGTTTTGAGCATGCGTTCTACTAGAGCCGCGATTTCTGCCGATTCCATGCGTATGTGGGTCAGTTCGCTTTGGCCACCTCTGGCGCAAAATACTTGATGTGGAGAATTTACCCAGATCTCTTCAACAGAAGGATCATCCAATAAGGGTTGCAGCGCTCCGAACCCGGCCACATTATCGAATACTGAACGTTGGGCGGCCTCTAGCGATCCAAGTGAAGGCACGGCGCCAAGCAATGCGCGTTCGTCGTAGTCGCGAATGACCTCTTCAATAAGTGATCGGATCATCGCTGGCTGCTTTGCCGGGTCCAATCCACGCCGGCGAACCAGCTCGCGTACTTCGTCTTCGACAATGGACAGCGCATCCACGACTGACTCCTTTGGCTTCCCTACTGGAGGATCCCGATCTCGGGGACTATCGGCGAGCGCGTCGTCGGTGCAGCATACCTATTCGTATGACAAGGGATGCTATCTGCAGCAGAGACCGCTTTCAAGAGGTTCCCGAAGTTGTGGATAGTTCTTGGTACTTTCTCCACACCAAGATTCTTATCTTCCAGCGCCGCCCTCAATGCTGGTTTAGATGGGAACGACAACATTCCATTACATTCAGGAGACCTCATGGTCCGCTATGAATTACTTCTGATTTCCCGAAAATTCCAGCATCCGCGGCAATTCGAACTTGTCATGTCCGGACGAATATCGGGCGAGCAGCTCGCCGCACTGCTGCAGCAGCATTTCCCGGGACAACGATGGTATTCGGGAATAACGCGGATAGAAGAGTTGGGGATCCTGCATGCGTCTGAACGTCTTCTGCTCAATGAATTGCCCCAACCTGTTCGCGCCACAAGCACCACAGCTTCGTGCCTCAAGTTATATGTAGTTCGCGGCCCCGACGCTGGTGCCTGGATTCCGCTCACAAAGGGAGAACATGTCATCGGCAGAACCGCCCCATTATGGTTAGAAGATCCGCTGGTGTCCCGGGTTCACGCGAAGTTATTCGTGACAACCCGGAGCTTGCGCCTGGTAGCCTGCTCTGAGCAGCAACTTGCCATGCCAGATGGCAGCCGCTGCGAGTCCGTGGAATTGGAACACGGATCGCGCTTCTTTCTGGGCAACACTGAATTCGCTGTCGGCGATCCATTAACCGCCCAATCCGGTCAATTGGTAACCCCCGAACAATTGGAAATCCAAGTACCTTCCAAGCCCGAGCTGTCCCGCTTAATTGCTCTGGTCCTCGCAGCATTCGTTCCGATCATCTCCGGCGTCTTGCTTGCCTTGGTTACCGGTTCGATGCTCTTTCTGATCTTGAGTGGCGTTTCGGCCCTTATGGGTATGGTGCCTGCCGGTCAACTGTTCGTGGAGCGTCGCGAATGGAAAAGGGAAATGGAAGTGCAACGAGCTTCCGCCATTATCGCGAGAAGTAAATATTCTCCGGCTCTCGGAGAATCGTTCGTAGCCGGACTGGATTCCGCTTCTTTGGGACTGTCGCATGCCCGGATACCACCACTGGTTTGGGGCGAGGGACTGTGGTCTCCGCAGGACACCTCTCGTTCTGATCCCACGGGGATCCGCAAAGTATTTCGTAGCCTCAGGAAGACGAAGTCGGACGCGCCCTGGTTCGGTCCAGTATTTTTCCCGAGTACCCCGAGCGTCTGGCAGCTGAATTCTGCACAAGGGCAAAGCGCTGGGGCTATTCTGGCCGCAGTACTTGCACGCTATCTCCCGGCCATACATTCCGGCCAGATACGGCTCGTGCTCGATCCCAGTGTCAGGTGTCTTCCGGCGTCGCTGCTTTTGGTGAGCAACGTTTCCGTGGCCCACCTGTCGATTCCCGAAGAATCGAGCTTCACCAGGAAAGAGGAAACCAACCTGGCGACGTTGTACGTCACTGCCCAGGAACCTCAACCTATTTCCGGCGCCCTGGTGCTGGGCGTTTCACCGGTGCTGGCCGAATCCGTGGAGAATTGGATTGTTCCAAGCCCCGTGTCCTCGCGTTTGCCCGACGAACGCTTAGTGCTGCAGAACCTAAGCACGCTGAGCCTTTCGCGGTTCGACAGGATGGTGCAGCAGTATGTGCAGCTGCAAAAGCAGGCAATAACCAAGAACGCAGAATCCATTGCATCCCCGTCACTAGCCGTACGGGCACATCTGGGCCTCGATGAACAGCAAGAGGACGTGTTCCTTGATCTTCATGAGGATGGTCCGCATGTACTGATTTGCGGCACTACAGGGTCAGGCAAGTCAGAAGCGCTCAGGCGCCTGATTGCTGATTTTGCCCGGAACTACCCGCCGACTCAGCTTGCCTTCGCACTTATTGATTTCAAGGGTGGAGCTGGACTAGGCGTCTATGCAGGTTTGCCCCATGTCCAGCTCTTCGCAAGCGACCTCGATGAGGCAGCGGCTCAGCGCACGTTGGAACAACTAGAACATGAGGTGCGGCGGCGCGAGGAGCTTCTGGCAGCACAAGGCTGCAGCGACATTGCGGAATATCAAGATCTCGACGAATCAGGCCCGATTCTGCCTCGCTTGCTGGTAGTCATTGACGAATTCCGTGTTTTCGTCGAGACGCTTCCTCAAGCCAGCGCCAGAATTGATCGTTTAGCTGCGGTGGGTCGAGCTCTAGGAATCCATCTGATTCTCAGCACGCAGCGTCCGGCTGGCGCTTTGACGGGACAAACCAAGGCGAACTTAAACACGACAATCGCATTGAGGGTAAACGACCCGGGTGAGTCCGTGGAACTGGTGGGCTCCACCGAGGCGTCCAAACTCCTCCACCCCGGACAGGCGATCATCAAGGGCGCTTCCAAGCCCACTAGGAACATGCAATTCCAGCTGGCCATCGAGCCGCCACTGCACGGCGAACTATTCGAGCGGAATCGTCAAGATCTCAGCCTTCGTCCGTTGTGCCGATTCGAAAAGAGCATCGCGTCAGTCGCTGGAGATCGCTTGCAAAACCATGCAGCAGAACTTTCCTCACAGTGGTCCACTTCGGAGCTCCCGGTATCTGGTTTTGCTCCAGCGTTGCCTCGGCCAGCAGAACCAACGCACTCGCCAGATACGTGGGATGGGAAGGAACGAGGAACGATTTACTGCGGCGTTGCAGATAATCTGCATTTGGCCCGGCTTGAACCTTTGATTCTTGACCCTGCCCGTTCACGATCAACATTGATCTGCGGCTTGCCAGAAGCCGGTGCCCGAACCCTGTTCGCTTCCCTCGCCCGTTCGCCCAGAAAAATACTTTGCTTCGGTCCGTCGCCGATCCCGGATGCCACTGAAAACGTCAAGGTTGTCACGGGTGAGGATCCCTATGGCTTTTTCGATGCTGTCGACTTCCTGGAATCCATGCCCAGTGATCCAGCATTGATCATTCTCGTTCATTCACTGGCCCAGTTGCAGTCCAATATCCACCCGCAACATTTCCAACGCCTGGACGAAGCACTCGGTACGCTATTGCGTTTCGGCGGCCCGCAATCGCCTATGGTGATTTGTTCAGTTGACCGCGACCAAAACGCGTTGAAGTCCACCGGTCTTTGTACAGAGCAATGGTTCTTCCCATTCAACGCTACCGAGTCATTAAAGATGATGTGGCCCAAGATCCCGGCCTGTTCGCTTTTGCCGGGTCGAGGGGTCAAGCTGAGTTCGGGGCATCCTCCGCAGGTCTTCCAACTCACCGAAGTTCAATTAGCTGAAATCCCGGGAAGCACCTGGCCCGAAGTGCCTTCGGCTTGGCAGATGCCTTCAGGTTCTGCCCTTCAACCGGCAAACTTTCTGGGATACTCGCCCTTCGATGGTGAGGCGGTCCCTCGACCAGCAGGTCCGATGGTTGTTGTGCTGTGCCCCGATACGCAACAGCGCCGGCAGCTGACTGCCGTACTCGCTGTGCGTTGGAACTCCCCGCATATTTGCGGCCTACCGGACTTTGAACGGTTCGTACGTTCTCTCGAGGACGGCTCGTACCGTGTTCGGCAGGACTTGCTTTGCCTCTTCCTCGAAACCACCAATGACTCTCGGTTGCCACCGCTCTTGAACGCTCTGAATTCGAGGGGAATCGGTGTCGCGCTATTCGTTCCGCCGTCCAGCAGGATGGCCTTCGACCTGGGATTGAGCGCCAACGGGTTCGATGATCGCCAGGTAGTCGCTGTCGAAGCCCATCATCCGCAAGATCTTCAACCGATGAATTGGCAGCCAATCCATCAGGTGCCTCATCAAGGAGCCAAAGACTATTGGTGCGCGGTCATCTCCAAACGAGGCAAACCGCGGATGATTCATATTCCGTACGAATTATCTGCTGGCAATTCAGCGGTTTGGCCGGTCTCCGAGGAATGCGGTGGTCTTCGGCGCGAAGAGCATCACCACAGTGGTTCCGGCGACCACGATGGAAAGTACCGCCGCGGCCGTCACCATCGGGATATTGGAGCTCAGGAATGAAACAGAGAGGATGAGCTGGAATAGTTGCCAAACGACAATCGGAGCACGAGTGAACGCTTTTCCCTTGAAGAAGTTGACAGCTACCGAGCCTTGCCAAACGGCAAGAAGCAAGCACAGGGCCAGCATGAATAACTGCCCGCCCATATTGACTGTTCCGTTGGTGTCGAGGTTCAACATGTAGCTGATGGCGTACGCCAGAACAGCCAGGGCCTCAATTAGGACAAGCGCGGCAACCACGAAAACACTGGTTGGGCGGGACGAGATTGCATTTTCGTTGCTCACATCAACAATTTTCGTTGACCTTCTGCAGGAACTCAAACCGCAACAATTGACTTTTGCTGTTGCTCGCGCCACACCTCTGATAACTAGCGGATCCTAGTGCCAAATGCCATGTGAGAAAGCACTCAGGCATTCAGCAACATTTCGCTACCGTGACTCTTGTTTACTTCCGCGTTACATGAAAACCTTATGTGGTCGGTTAAACGAAGTGCCCGAATGGACTTCTCCGACCTTTCGAGACGCCAGATGTTAACCGCTAGGCAACCAGGATTTCATTTCACTCCTAGTTATTTTTTGCCTGTGTGTTGATTGTCGTTGGTGTTTCACACCCTCTCAGATTTCAAGGAGCATCAATAAGCATGGATTGGCGTAGCCGCGCGGCGTGTCTGGAAAAGGACCCGGAACTGTTTTTCCCAGTGGGAAACACCGGTCCGGCCCTGTTGCAGATCGAAGAGGCCAAGAGCGTCTGCCGTCGATGTGAAGTAACCGAAACCTGCCTGCAGTGGGCTATTGAGTCCGGCCAGGATGCAGGCGTCTGGGGTGGCATGAGCGAAGATGAGCGTCGTGCCTTGAAGCGTCGTGCAGCACGAGCTCGCCGCGCTTCCTAATTAAGCTGCGCTCGAGGTAATTCTCGCAACCCGAGACGCTATACGAAATCCGCCAGAGGTAAACACCACTGGCGGATTTCGAGTTTAAGCGACAAATTGTCAGCTCAGCTAGGTACATTAAAAGTAGTATTCATGTTCGAAAGGATCCGTTAGTGACTCTGGCCCGCTTCGCGTGCACCGTTCAGGCAGGTGCGACCGCAAAATGAGCCCGGCCCTGACCGACCCCAACCTGGGCAAGACGCTGGATGGTCGATACCGACTGGACCATCTGCTTGCCCTGGGTGGCATGTCACGCATCTACCGCAGCATGGACAAGCGCCTGCATCGAGCGGTTGTCGTGAAGATCCTGAACGACAACTTCTCCAGCGAGCATACAGTGCGTGAGCGATTCGAATCCGAAGCTGTCATCGCTGCGAATATCACTCATCCGAATGTGGTCTCCATCCGCGATCACAACGTGAGCGATAATCTGGTGTACCTCGTGATGGAGTATGTTCGAGGACGGAACCTCGAACAGGTCATTGAAGAACGCGGCCGCTTTACTCCGCGTCAGGCGCTAAGCGTCCTTGAACAAATTTGCCACGGTCTCAGCGCCGCGCACAGCGAGGGAATCATCCACCGGGATATGAAACCGGCAAATGTGCTGCTCTCCGATACCGGCGAAGTGAAAGTTACCGACTTCGGCTTGGCCCGTGCTGCCAGCGCCCATACCCAGTCAGCCACGCTCGTCGCCACGCTGTCCCATGTCTCCCCCGAACTAGTTTCAGGGGCACCAGCCGATTCGCGCAGCGACATCTACGCACTGGGCATCATGATCTACCAGATGCTGACTGGACAAGCACCGTATACCGAGACCAATGCCGCTGCATTAATGAAGCATCATCTGGACTCCCCCATGCCCATGCCCTCGGACTTGGTTCCGGGATTGGCCGAAGATCTCGATGAGTTGGTTCGATGGTGCACCGAGAAGGATCCAGAGAAGCGCCCGCAAGATGCTTCGCTGCTGCTGGAGGAGATCATCCAGATCCGCTCAACGCTCAACGATGCGCAACTGGACCTGGGCGCCGAGGACCTCGGCGGGATTGAAGATCTCACCCCGCAAACTATGGCGCAGATGCCCACTACGCTGCAGCAGCGTCTTGATGCGATGCAACGCGAGCGCGAAGATGAGCGTGAACAGCTATGGCTGAAGCGGAATACTGCTCAGCACGAGGACAGCTACGTTATCGATGATGCCCCCGCCGATCCTGACCAGACAACCGTCATTGCCGCGGTTGACGCCACCGAAGTCTTGGATCTTCGCGATGCGCAAGCCACACTGGCCCAGCCTCGTCCCACTGATCTTGCCGCTGATTCTGGCATAGCCGCAACGTCGGTGTACACCCGCGGCCGCGATCTGGAACCGGCCCACGAGAATGACGCCGATTCCGAAGCACCGCTGTCGGTACGTGGCCAAAAGCGTGCGCAGAAGCAGGCTGCAAGAAAGTGGCGCAAGGAAGCACAGGTACCCACCCACCGGTTGCGTCAGCCTCGCTCGGGTACGCAGAAGTTCGTCATCACCGTGATGTGGATCCTCATCGTGGCTCTGGTCGCAGGTGCCGGATGGTTCTTCGGCCGCGGCCCCGGAACCGTCATCCGCATCCCGTCATTGACCGGCATGCTTCAATCGCAGGCAGTCGCGCAAATGGATGGCCAAGGTGTTCCAGTTCGGGTAGGCACGACCTACAACGATGAGATTGCCATCGGCAGGGTGGTCGACTCGCAGCCGGGGACCGGCGAGAACATCATGAAGTTCCAGGGAATCGATCTGATCGTTTCGCAAGGCCCTCAGCTTTTTGCAGTTCCGGATTTCACCGGGAAAACCCTGGATCAGGCCACCAAGTTGCTCGATGAAATCGGTTTCGAAGATGTCCAGGAAGCCGAGGCCTACTCGGAATCGGTGACGAAGGGCGAGATTATCAGTTCCTCCCCTGCCGCCGGCAAGAAATTGCCGCGGAAGAACATCATCACCCTCACTGTTTCCAAGGGACATGCTCCGGTTCCTGTTCCTGCGGTCATTGGTCTTGGCAAGGATGCGGCCAAGGAAAAGCTTGAGTCCATGGGCTTGAAGCTGGAAACCGGTGAATCCGTCCATTCCACGACGACCGAAAAAGGCCTAGTCGCCGTCCAGGACCCGGCCCAGGGCACCGTTGCGTACGGCAGCACCGTGACAGTGAATCTCTCGGAAGGACCAGAATACGTCCAGATCCCATCCGTGCTCGGCATGGGCGTCGAGGAAGCACTCTCTGCACTGGAAGCCGCCGGCTTTTCCGTGAAGACGCACAATGTCTTTGGCGGTTTCAGCCAGACCGTTCGCATGCAGTCTCCATTGCACCAGCAAGCCGTGCGCGGCAGCGAGATCAGCATCTACGCCTTCTGAGGCCTGCGCCGTTCCCCCAGGCATAAAAATAATCCGGTTCCCGCTGTCGGGAACCGGATTATTCTCTAGCTGCTAGCGGTTTCGGCTGCGGCTCTGCAGTGCCGACGAGACCAGGAAGGCCATCTCCAGGGACTGGCGGTGGTTCAGGCGCGGGTCGCACAGCGACTCGTACAGCGAGTCGAAGTCTTCCTCGCGGATCGGATCCGCTCCGCCGAGGCACTCAGCCACATCGTCGCCGGTCATCTCCACATGCAGGCCGCCTGGGAAGGTGCCCAGCGCGTCGTGCACTTCGAAGAAGCCGCGGACTTCGTCCATGACATCTTCGAAGTTGCGGGTCTTGTAGCCGTTCTGGCTGGTGACCGTGTTGCCGTGCATTGGGTCCGTAACCCACAGCACCTGGGCGCCGGAGGCCGTGACCTTTTCGATCAGGTTTGGCAGCTTCTCGCGGATGTTCTTCGCACCCATGCGGGTGATGAAGGTCAGGCGTCCTGGTTCGCGGTTCGGATCGAGCTTTTCGATCAGCGCGAGGACATCTTCCGGATCCGAGTTCGGGCCCAGCTTCACGCCGATTGGGTTGCGCACGCGCGAGAGGAAGTCCACATGTGCGTGGTCCAGCTGACGGGTTCGTTCACCGATCCACAGGAAGTGGCCGGAGGTGTCGTACGGCAGGCCGGTCCGCGAATCGGTACGCGTCAACGCACGCTCGTAGTCCAGCAGCAGTGCTTCATGGGAGGCGAAGAACTCGGTGCGCTTGAGCGCCTCGAAGTCTGCACCGCAGGCATCCATGAAGCGGATGGCCGAGTCGATCTCGCCGGCCAGCTGCTCGTAGGCGGAGTGCGCCGGGTTGGCCATGAATCCGCTGTTCCACGAGTGCACGCTGCGCAGGTCTGCGAAGCCGCCCTGGGTGAACGCGCGGATCAGGTTCAGCGTGGCCGATGAGGTGTTGTAGGCCTGCACCATGCGCTTCGGATCGTGGGCACGGGAATCGGGTGTGAAGTCGAAGCCGTTGACGATGTCGCCGCGGAATGCCGGCAAAGTAACACCATCTCGGGTTTCGTCATTCGAGGAGCGCGGCTTGGCGAACTGGCCAGCCATGCGTCCCATCTTGATTACCGGCATCGATGCGCCATAGGTCAGCACCACAGCCATCTGCAAGATGGTGCGAACTCGCGAGGAGATCTTGTCGGCGGTTGCATCGGCAAAGGTTTCGGCGCAGTCGCCGCCCTGCAGCAAGAAGGCCTTGCCCTGGGCTGCTGCGGCCAAGCGTTCGCGCAGTACGTCGACTTCGCCGGCAAATACCAGTGGCGGACGCGAACCCAATTCGTTGATGGAGGACTGATAGTCCTTGTGCTCACGCCAAGTCGGCTGCTGGGCAATTGGCAATTCACGCCACAAATCTAGTTGCGGATCGGTGGCGGGGCCGGCTACGGAGGAGCCTGGCAATGGGGTTCGGTTTTCTTCGCTCACCTTGCCCATTCTACGTGGCATCAGCTCAAAGGACCGCGATGAATGTAACAAGTCGCCGTAACACTGCGCATAGCGGCCTGCTACTTCTTTGGTTTGCGTGGAGCATAGATGTCGACGTAGCTCTGACCTGACAGGACATTGATTGCCTTGCGGATCTCGTCGGCGCAAGCGCGAAGCGTTTCAGGATTCGCGGACCTGCCGTTCAGGTGCTCGAAGGTCAGCGGCTTGCCGATCTTGATCCCGATCCGGCCCGGATGCGGCAGGCTTTGGCCGATGGGCTGGACCTTGTCGGTGCCAATCATTGCAATTGGTATCACCGGTGCACCTGTTTCCAGGGCGAGTTTGGCGACGCCGAGCTTGGCCCGGTACAACCGTCCATCCGGTGAACGGGTGCCTTCCGGATAGATGCCCAGCACCTGGCCCTGCGCCAGTGCGTTCTTGGCACTGGCCAGCGAAGCAGCCGATTTCTGCCCGCCTGAACGGTCCATGGGCAGCTGGTTGATATTGCGGAAGAACCACGCGGTGATCCGGCCCTTGATGCCCTTGCCGTTGAAGTACTCGTCCTTGGCCAGGAAAATCACGGTACGATCCAGCGCCGCTGGGAGGAACACCGAGTCGCTCACCGACAGGTGGTTGGAAGCCAAGATCGCCGCACCGGTTTCAGGCACATTGCCGATGCCCTGGATCTTGACGCGGAAGAAAATTCGTATTAGCGGCCGGACAGCGAAACGCTTGAGGAAGTCGTACAGCACAGCGGGAAAATTCCTTCTTCTAGTTGACCAGCTACGCGGGAAGAGAAACCGCGACCTTACTGGTCGAAGCGCACTCCGCACCCTTCAATTGTGCACTACGCTCGAAGGTGAAGGCAGAAATCCGGAGGGTTCACGATGAAACTTGATGCAGGCAATACTCCGCTGGACGAGCGCAAACGTCCATGTGCAGTACTTTTGATCCACGGTTTTACCGGCTCCGCTGTTTCCATGCAGCCATGGGCGGATTCCTTGGAGCAGGCCGGATTCGACACGGACATTCCCCTTTTGCCCGGGCACGGAACGCAATGGCAGGACATGGTCGGTCGAGGTTATGGCCAGTGGATCCACGCTACCGAAGCGGCTTTTGACAGGCTCGCGCGCACGCACGAGCAGGTATTCGCCGCCGGCCTTTCCATGGGCGGCGCCCTGGCCCTGCATCTGGCGACCCGCCGCAATGTAGCCGGTGTTTCGCTGGTCAATCCGGGCCTGGTCGTGGACTCCCCCTTGTCCTCCTATACTCCTTGGCTCAAGCATGTAGTGCGCAGCGTTGCCCCTATCAGCAATGACATCGCCAAGCGCGGTGTCGATGAAGGGGCCTACCCGCGCACCCCGGTAGCAGCCGTAGCCGAACTCCGTTCGCTCTTTGCCCAGACCCGCCGGCGCTTGGAGCTGGTGAACGCCCCGGTGCAGCTCTTCCGTTCCACCGTCGACAACGTAGTCTCAGAGCAGTCGGTGCGCGAGCTGGTCGAGGGCCTGAACTCAGGCACCCTGGCCGAGCACCACATGCTCTTGCACTCCAAGCACGTAGCCACCCTGGACTACGATGCGGAGCAGATTTTCCACGAATCCGCTCGCTTCTTCGCGCAGCTGGCCGCCACGGAACAGAAGCGCAAGGAGGAGCGCGCATGAATCCGGAAGATGCCCATCCTTCAAACCAGAATGATCCGCAGTGGGATGAGCTAGTCGAGAATTTCCGTCAGCTTGATGCCTCGGTACCCCGCGAACCCAGCGCCGACGAGCGCGCGGCGAGACTGGAGAAGCTCTTCAACACCGGGCCTGCCGCGGTTCGCGGACCGCGCGACTATGTTGCTGAGCAGACCCCGGAAGAGTTCGTTCCAGAAGAACCCGCCGCGCTGGGTTCAGGTGATCCGATGCTGAACCTCGCCTGGGTTGGCGCCGCTGGCGGTCCGCTTGGGTTGCTGCTGTGCGTGGTGTTTTTCCGCGCAGCTCCGGTGTTCATCTATTTCGGACTGGCACTCGCCGCCCTGCTCGGAATCGCCTACTTGCTCAAACGTCTTCCCACTGAACGCGATCCGGGAGATGATGGGGCTCAAGTATAGAAAACGGCTTTGAGTACACCACACGGTAGGTTACTCTATAGTAATAAATATGTGATGCGGGTTACCCGCTATTGCTAATGGGGTCACACAGAGTTTCAGGAGTTGAAGACCAGATGCGCGAATACAGCTCGCCAATTCGCATTCATTCGCCACAGCAGTCGAATATTACAGATCTGCTATTACGCCACGCGAATTCAGCGGCCAACCCGGCATTGTTCTCAAAGCCGGGAACCGACGGAACGTGGAATGATGTCACGGCATCGCAGTTCGCTGCCGACGCCCGGGCTATTGCGAAGGGGTTCATCGCCAATGGCATCGAACCTGGCGACCGCATCGCGCTGATGGCCAAGACCCGCTACGAGTGGACGCTGGTTGACTTCGCCATCTGGTTCGCCGGCTGCGTCACCGTCCCCGTCTATGAAACTTCCTCCCCTAGCCAGGTTGCCTGGATCGTTTCCGATTCCGGTGCCAAGGCCGTCGTCGTTGAGGCCGCCGCCCAGGAAGCCGTGGTCCGCCGCGCCGCCCATCAGGAACAGCTCGACGGACTGGATCACGTCTGGCAGTTCGATGGCGGGCTGGAACAGCTCTCCGAAGATGGCCGGAACGTCGATGACCAGTTGCTCGAAGCCCGCCGTTCGGGCACAGCATTGGATGACATCGCCACGATCATCTACACCTCGGGCACCACCGGCCGCCCCAAGGGCTGCGAGCTGACCCACGGCAACTTCGTGGAGCTGGCGGAGAACGCTGTGGCTACCCTGCCCGGCGCCGTTTACCCGGGCGCATCGACCATCATGTTCCTCCCGCTGGCTCACGTTTTCGCCCGCTTCATCTCGGTAGTCAACATTGCCGCTGGTTGCCGCACCGGACACACCCCCGATGTCAAGCACCTGCTCGAGGACCTCCAGTCCTTCAAGCCGAACTTCATCCTCGCTGTGCCACGCGTCTTCGAGAAGGTCTACAACTCGGCCATGCTCAAGGCTGAAGATAGCGGCAAGGGCAAGATCTTCCACGCCGGCGTTGACGTTGCAGTGGCATACTCCCGCGCCAAGCAGGAGGGCAAGGTACCGCTCGTGCTGAACCTGAAGCACAAGCTCTTCGACGCCCTGCTCTACCAGAAACTGCGCACCGCGATGGGTGGCAACATCCGCCATGCGGTCTCCGGCGGAGGTCCGCTGGGCGAGCGCCTCGGCCACTTCTTCAACGGCATCGGGGTCACCATTCTGGAAGGCTACGGCCTGACTGAAACCACCGCACCGATCACGGTGAACACCCTGGACCGGATCAAGATCGGCACCGTAGGCAAGCCGCTGCCGGGCAACGCCGTGCGCATCGCCGCGGACGGAGAGATCCTCACCAAGGGCATTTGCGTGATGCGCGGCTACCGCAACCGTCCAGAGCTGCAGGATGAGACCTTCACCGATGGCTGGTTCCGCACCGGGGATATCGGCGAACTCGACGCCGACGGATTCCTGAGAATCACCGGGCGCAAGAAGGAAATCATCGTCACCGCCAGCGGCAAGAACGTGGTTCCTGCGCTGCTTGAGGACCAGATCCGCGCCGACGCGCTGGTTTCCCAGTGCGTGGTCATCGGCGAGGGCCGCTCGTTCATTGCGGCCCTGGTGACCTTGGATCCAGAAGCCCTGCCAGGTTGGCTGGCCCGTCACCAGATGGACCAGAACCTGTCGCTGGACGAGCTATCGACCCATCCAAAGGTGCTCGAAACCGTGCAGGCGGTCATCGACAAGGCCAACACCTCGGTATCCAAGGCCGAGGCGATCAAGTCCTTCCGCGTTGTGCCTGCTGACTTCACCGAGGAAACCGGTCATTTGACTCCCTCGATGAAGATCAAGCGTGCAGTAGTGCTCAAGGACTACGAAGCCGTGATCGAAGGCATCTACTCGGCGCCCAAGCCGACAGCATAGTCCAGCACTGCATTAGCCAGCTCCCACGATTCGCGAGCTGAGGCGGCCCAAGGCAACTTGAGGCCGCTTTGCTGTGTTCGGGCATAGTAGCTGCGCGGCAATACCACGCGGCTGAATGCCTGGGTGGCGTGATTCTGGTGCTCGTGGCCAAGCACCGCGTAGATCAGGTTCCCAGCCAGGTCCTTGCGGCCATTGGCCAGCAGCCATTCGACCAATTCCATGAGCCGGTCTTCCGAGTCGGCACTGGTATCGCCCACAACCACCAACACGTTGGTGCCGGTGAATTTCCCGTCCATCACCGATTGCACGCGCTGCGGTCCGGCCGTGGCCACCTGGGCCTTGCAATCCAATTCGCCGAATTGTTCGGCCAGGTGCTCTGCGATTTCGCAGAACGGAAGATGCGTGTCGAGGGTGAAGACCAGTACCGTGATCGGCTGGCCCTTGGATCCCAGCTCGGCAACCTGCTGCCTCAGCCGGGCGGGCACAGCCCCGGGCGTCATCTTGCTTGGGCGCATCACAGCTCCTTCTGCTTTGTGGTTCGCACGATTAGTTGGCAGAGCGCAGGGGCCCGCAACCTTGGTCACGAGCCCCCGTGCTCTGGGTACTGCGGATGCTACTTGGGTTCGATCACCAGCAGCAGATCGCCACCCTGTACCTGGCTGGTGCCATTCAGGGTTACCTGGCTGACCACGCCGCCCGCGTTGGCGGTGATGCCAGCTTCCATCTTCATTGCTTCGATGGTGGCCACGGACTGGCCGGCCTCGATCAGGTCGCCGACCTTGACGTTCACAGTCACCGCTCCCGCGAAGGGTGCAGCGACGTGGCCGTTGTTGTTCGGATCGGCCTTCGGCGCGGACTTCACGGTGGATTCTACCGATTCGTCGCGGACCTTGAGCTGGCGGGACTGGCCGTTGAGGTTGACCACGACGGTGCGCAGGCCCTTCTCATCGGCTTCCGATACCGATACCAGCCTGACCAGCAATCGAACACCGGTACCCAGCGAAATGACATGCTCAAAGCCGGGAACCAGGCCGTAGAGGTAGTCGCGGGTGTGCAGGACGGACAAATCGCCGTAGTTCTCCACCGACTTCTCGAAGTCACGGGTTGGGCCAGCGAAGAGCAACCGGTTCAGGGTACCGCGAATCGTGTCCGAATCCGCCTGCAGCGCTGCCAGGTCCTCTGCCGAGAGGTCCTCGACATGGGCCTTGACATTGCGTCCCTGCAACGCCTTGGTGCGGAACGGTTCCGGCCAGCCGCCTGGAGGGTTGCCCAGCTCTCCCGAGAGGAACTGGATGACCGAATCCGGGATGTCGTAGTTCTGCGGGTTCGCTTCGAAGTCCGCGGCTGGGACTCCGGAACCCACCAGCTGCAAGGCCAGGTCGCCGACGACCTTGGACGATGGAGTCACCTTGACCACATTGCCGAGCATGTCATTGACCGAGGCGTACATCGACTCGATGGCTTCGAAACGCTCGCCCAGGCCCAATGCAATGGCCTGCTGGCGCAGGTTCGAAAGCTGGCCGCCCGGAATCTCGTGCTGGTAGACACGGCCGGTTGGCGCTGGCAGTCCGGATTCGAATGGCTTGTACATGGCGCGCACTGCTTCCCAGTACGGTTCCAGCGACGCCACGGCATCCAGTGACAGGCCGGGATCACGCTCGGTGAACTCCAGCGCTGCGACCAGTGCAGAGGCCGATGGCTGCGAGGTGGTGCCCGCCATGGCCGCGCTGGCCACGTCGACGGCGTCCACACCGGCGTCGATGGCAGCCATCAACGTCGCCAGCTGCCCGCCGGAGGTGTCGTGGGTGTGCAGGTGCACCGGAAGATCGAAGCGTTCGCGCAGGGCCGTGACCAGCTTGGTTGCTGCCGCTGGGCGCAGCAGGCCGGCCATGTCCTTGATTGCGAGGATATGCGCGCCAGCGTCGACGATCTGCTGTGCCAGCTCCAGGTAGTAGTCCAGGGTGTACAGCTTCTCGTTGGCATCCAGCAGGTTGCCGGTGTAGCACAGGGCCACTTCGGCGACTGCGGTGCCGGTGTCGCGTACCGCCTTGATGGCCGGAGCCATCTGCGAAACATCGTTCAGCGCATCGAAGATGCGGAAGATGTCGATGCCTGCGGACGCGGCTTCCTTCACGAAAGCGTCGGTGACCTCGGTTGGGTATGGAGTGTAGCCCACGGTATTGCGGCCGCGCAGCAGCATCTGCAACGGGATGTTCGGCAGCTCCGCACGCAGCAGCTCCAGGCGCTTCCAGGGATCTTCGCCCAGGAATCGCAGGGACACATCGTAGGTGGCACCGCCCCAGACTTCCATGGAGAACAGCTGCGGGACGTTGTGCGCGTAGGCCGGTGCTGCCGCGAGCAGGTCGCGGGTGCGGACGCGGGTGGCCAGCAGCGACTGGTGCGCATCGCGGAAGGTGGTATCGGTGATGCCCACCGCTTTCGACTCGCGCAGGGCCTTGGCGAATCCTTCCGGACCGAGATCCAGCAGCTTCTGGCGCCAGCCATCGGCCGGCACGGCGGACTTGGAGGGGCCATCGAATGGCGAACGCTCTGGCTCGTCGGTCTTGTCACCCGGGAAAGCAGGAAGCTTCTTGCGCGGGTCGATTCCCTCGACACGGCTGCCATTTGGCTGGTTCACCGTGACATGGGCCAGGAAGTTCAGCGCCTTGGTACCGCGGTCCTGGGATTCATTGCCGGTGAGCAGATCCGGGCGGGAGTCGATGAAGTCGGTAGCGACATCACCGGCCAGGAACTGCGGATCACTGAGCACATTCTGGATG
The DNA here is from genome assembly GCF_042672105.1 of Glutamicibacter sp. NPDC127525. Lineage (NCBI taxonomy): Bacteria > Bacillati > Actinomycetota > Actinomycetes > Micrococcales > Micrococcaceae > Glutamicibacter > Glutamicibacter sp. NPDC127525. The sequence goes on from NZ_JBHXVN010000008.1 coordinate 129,301, forward strand.
AACGGGATGTTGGTGGCCACACCGCGCACGCGGAACTCGGCCAGCGCACGGCGGGCGCGAGCCACAGCCGTCTGGTAGTCACGGCCACGGCAAGTGAGCTTGACCAGCATCGAGTCGAAGTGCGGGGACACCTCGGCGCCGGTGTAGATCGTGCCGCCATCCAGACGGACACCCGAGCCGCCGGCGGAGCGGTAGACGGTAATGGTTCCAACATCCGGACGGAAGCCATTGGCTGGATCTTCGGTGGTAATGCGGGACTGCAAGGCCCAGCCACGCACCTGGATGGTGTCCTGGCTGATCTCCAGATCCTTCAGCGACTCGCCAGCAGCGATGCGCATCTGCGCCTGCACCAGGTCGATGTCGGTAACCTCTTCGGTCACCGTGTGCTCAACCTGGATGCGCGGGTTCATTTCAATGAATACGTGCTGCCCGGCGCGGTCGCCCACGGTATCAACGAGGAATTCGACGGTGCCTGCGTTCTGGTAGCCCAGAGTCTGCGCGAACTTCACGGCGTCCCGGAACAGCGCCTGGCGAATCGATTCATCCAGATTCGGTGCTGGAGCGATTTCGACAACCTTCTGGTGGCGGCGCTGCAGCGAGCAGTCGCGCTCATGCAGGTGGACAATGTTGCCCTGCTCGTCGGCGAGGATCTGCACCTCGATGTGGCGCGGACGCAGCACTGCTTGTTCCAGGAAAACGGTGGGGTCCCCGAAGGCGGTGCCGGCTTCGCGCATTGCCGCGCCCATCAGCTCCGGCAGGTCTTCGCGCTTGTCGACACGGCGCATGCCGCGACCGCCGCCGCCGGCTACAGCCTTGACGAAGATCGGGAAGCCGATGCGATCGGCCTCGGCAATCAGGTAATCAACATCATCGCTTGGCTCGGAGGATTCCAGTACCGGAATGCCTGCCTCGCGAGCAGCCTTCAGCGCCGCTACCTTATTGCCGGCCAGTTCAAGCACGTCCGCCTTTGGACCGATGAACTTGATGCCTGCTGCTTCGGCAGCTCGTGCGAGGTCAGGATTTTCCGAGAGGAAGCCGTAGCCCGGGTAGATTGCATCCGCGCCGGCTTCTTTGGCAACGCGGATAATCTCGTCGATATCCAGGTAGGCGCGGACCGGATGGCCCTCTTCGCCGATCTGGTAGGCCTCTGCGGCCTTCTGACGGTGGATCGAATTGCGATCCTCATGTGGGTAGACAGCAACGGTCTTTGCGCCCAGCTCGTAGCCGGCGCGGAAAGCGCGAATCGCAATCTCACCGCGGTTGGCGACCAAGATCTTTTCAAACATAGTGTCCCTACATCGAATCTGTACACGCTGGTTCAACGGCACAATCAGGACTGTTCCCCTCAGGTGCAGGCCCGCCATCCCAGCGTGTCGGGTCTCGAAAAGCAGCTAGCATTTGCCACTTCTGTGAAACACACTACACGGGGATTCTCCAGAACGTCCAAACATTTCGCCTTGTGGTCAGACCACATGAAATAATTGGATCTTTGAAGTTTTAATCACTAACTGGTGCCTAATGGCAAAAACTGACGTTGCAAAGTCGGAGAAACACGGCTCGGCACACTATGATGATGAGAGACTAAAAATTCGGTGGGACGTTTAAACTAACGAACAGTGAAAGGCGTGGTCTGGTCCGTGCACGTAGTGAGCATCAGCAGCCTCAAGGGTGGCGTAGGAAAAACCTCCGTGACACTCGGATTGGCTTCAGCAGCACTTGCCGCCGGCATTCCGACTCTCGTCATTGACCTGGATCCCCATGCGGATGCCAGCACTGGCCTTGGAGTCCGGGCTAATGGGAAGCAGCCAATTGGGCAAATGCTCAAGAACGCTCGTCGCGCCCGTCTGCAAGATCAGGTTGTCGCCAGCGCTTGGCAGTCCAAGGCAGCAGAGAAGAAATCCCGTACCCGCATTCCAGTGCTCGATGTTGCCGTTGGCGACGCATTCACCGGCATCTACGATCGACCAGATCTGCGGACCCGCGACCTACGCCGCCTCTCCCAGCTTCTGAGCCGCACCAGCGGTTACCAATTGGTTCTCATCGACTGCCCGCCATCGCTGAACGGCTTGACCCGCATGGCATGGAGCGCGTCGGATCAGCTCGTGCTAGTGGCAGAACCCAGCTTGTTCTCCGTGGCCGGCACCGAGCGCACCCAGCGCGCATTGGAACTCTTCCGCCGTGAATTCGCTCCTTCCCTGGGACCGGTACGTGTTGTCGCCAACCGCGTCCGCAAGGACTCCGCGGAGCATACCTTCCGATTGGGCGAAATGCGCCAGATGTTCGGCGACTCCATGGTCAAGCCCGAGATTCCCGAACACCCGGAATGGCAGCAGATCCAAGGTGCCGCGTACTCGGTGCACCAGTGGCCTTCCAAGGCTACTGCTCCGATGCTGGCGCAGTTCGACGCGTTGCTCAAGGAAGTCATGTCCGCAGCAGGCCCGAACAACACCTAGGCCCGGATACGGATAGCAGCTTAAGCAATTGACCGGATCTTCCTTCAAGGAAGATCCGGTCAATTGCTTAAGCTCTTGAATTATCTGCCGGCCCTAGCCGACGTTGCGCGCCGCCTTGGCAGCCCGACGGGCAGCCAATTCATCTTCTGGCAGGGTCTGCTGCACAGAGCTCTCTGAAGGCAGCTGGGCAAGGGAACCTTCCACCTCGCGCCAAACACGGCCTACGGCGATGCCGAATACGCCCTGGCCCTTCTGGACAAGGTCAATGACCTCGTCGGCGCTGGTGCATTCGTAGACCGAAGCTCCATCGCTCATCAACGTGATCTGGGCAAGGTCCTCAACGCCGCGTTCACGCAGGTGCAAAACGGCCGAACGGATCTGCTGCAGGGATACTCCGGTGTCCAGCAGCCGCTTGACAACCTTGAGCACGAGGATATCCCGGAATGAATAAAGGCGGTGGCTGCCGGATCCCTTGGCTCCGCGCACTGCCGGCTCTACCAGGCCAGTACGTGCCCAGTAGTCGAGTTGGCGGTAGGTAATGCCGGCTGCCTTGCACACAATTGGACCGCGGTAGCCGGCATGTTCATCCAGCTCAGGCAGGTCATCGGTGAAGAGCAGTCCCTGGGTGCTGGATTGCTTGTTGCCACCGTCGACCCCATAGTGAGGCCCAGTCTGGCGAGACTCCATCCAATTGCTCCTTGCGTGTCAGCACGTTCCTAAACGAGTATCCAGGGACCGAATGAGAACCGCGCAGATGCGAGTGATGACCATCAAAAAACAGCTCTTTTTAAATGTCCCTATGCAAAGACGGTACGGCGATAACGACTAATGGTCAAAGACCTTCAAGCTTAACTTTAAGGCGTGTCGCGCAGGCTTGGGGAATTACCCAATTCAAGGCCAATATTCCACTGAAACCAAACGCGCGATATCTACGAAGAAAAATCTTCTGGATCAATATTGTCCAAGAATTCACGGAATTCGCGCAACTGCTCTTCGGGTGCCTCTTCGCCGCCAGTTTCATTCTCGATGGCCACGCCAGCTTCTTCCAGGACGTGCTCGGCGCACATGATCGGGCACTGGGCGCGCACGGCAAGGGCGACGGCATCCGAGGAACGGGAATCTACGCGTTTGCCGTTGGAAAGGACAAGCTCCGCGACGAACACGGCATTGTTTACCGAGACTATTTCGATCCGCTCAAGCTTCACGTCCATGCTTTCAATGACGCTGAGCAGCAGATCATGGGTCATCGGCCGAGGCGGAGTGAGCCCTTGTTCAGACATTGCGATGGCCGAGGCTTCGGGCGCACCTATCCACAGCGGAAGGTAGAGATTACGCTCAGGGTATTTGAGCAGCAACAGCGGCTGATTCGCCGGCAATTGAATACGGATTCCGGCAAACTCCAGTTCCAGCATGCTAGCCCCTTAGAGTTGTTGTTGCCTGTTCGAATTCAGCCTAGCGATCCAGTTGGGAAATAGCACGTTGCACCAGGGCCTCGTGAATTTCCAGGCACTGGCGCGAGATTTCCTGGGCCTCTTCCGCAGCGCGGGCACGAGCGGAGACTTCAGGCTTCTTCAGTTCGTTGCCGACAATCGATTCAATCAGCGAGAACTCGCGATCAGCTGCGGTACGGAACTGCCGCAGGTGGCGAGGTTCAACGCCATGGCCCGCCAGCTGAACGGCCGATTTGGTGACCTTGATGCTGTTGGCGTCGAACAGGCCAGCAACCGGTTCGATCAAGCCGAACTTTATCAATTCGCCAACGAGCTCCTCGCTGGCACCGGTCAGCCCCTGCAGTTCAGCCAAGGACACCGAACGGGTTTTGCGCTCCACGGCCTCAGCCATGTCATCGTTGACCGCCTGTGGCGCCACCGGGGCTCCCCCAGGCAATGCTGCTGGCGCTTCACCGCGATCCACCGAGTCGAGATGGTCCTTGATGACCTTCAACGGCAGGTACTGGTCGCGCTGAACCGAAAGGATGAAACGCAAGCGGCTCACATCCGACGCGGAGTACTTTCGATATCCAGCGGAGGTACGTTGCGGGATGATCAGTCCCTTGTCTTCCAGGAAGCGGATCTTGGACGCAGTGACACGTGGGAACTCATCCTTGAGTTCCGAGAGCACCTCGCCGATATTCAGCGCGGCCTGCCGGAAGGTCTCGTGGCGTTGAGCCTCGAGACGTGGGCTGCGGGCTGCGTCAAAGATCGGCAAAGGGTCTACACCTCGGATGTATGGATATGTCGGCGTGCCAGACGCCGGCGGACAAAACCTCGAACTCTACTAGTTTAAAGGTTCGGAACGCTTTGGTAGAAATTCAGGCGGAATTTGCCGATCTGAACCTGAACACCAGTGCTCAACGGGATCTCGTCGATACGGTCGCCGTTGATGTAGGTACCATTCAGCGATCCGATGTCGCTGAGCGTGAACCTCGCGTCCGTTCGGGAGAACTTGGCATGCCGACGCGAAACGGTCACATCGTCCAGGAAGATATCCGCGTTTGGATGGCGGCCTGCGATGCTCTCGTCGGTGTCCAGCAAGAAGCGTGCGCCCTTGTTTGGTCCGGAATGGGCAATCAGCAGCGCAGAACCAGCTGGCAGGGCGTTAACTGCGTTTTTCTCATCCTCACTCAGGGTGTAGATGACCGAAGGTTCAGCACCCTTGTGCACCGCAGGAAGAGCGATATTGGTCGTCTCAGAGGCAGACTCGTTGTGCGGGTCAACCGGCCGATGTTCCGACATTATGGGGTCCTCCAGAAAATTCTGTTAACAGTTCGTGCGTGACGACCTTGAGTTCTGTGTTGGCACAGTCAGTAATACCAAACTATTTACAGATTAGCCTACTCACTGCCCAACTGATAACAGAAAAGTACATATTTTCCGCTGCAAGGGATTGCCAGTGTGGCAAGATGCCAAGAGAGACGATGATGCCTTGGCAGCCCCTGCACTTCGATCCTTTCCCACAGATGGAGGCGATGCAATGAGAATTCAGGAACTTTCAGGTGAATCATGACGAAGATACTTCTCAAACGCGCGTATACCGCGCCCAGCGTCGAGGACGGCTACAGGATCCTGGTTGACAGGCTCTGGCCGCGCGGGAAGAGCAAGGCTGCCCTTCAGCTGGATCACTGGGCCAAGGCCTTGGCACCGAGCACCGGGCTTCGCAAAGGCTGGGATCACGATGCCGACCGCTTTGGCGAATTTGCGCAGCACTATCGCGCCGAGCTAGATCAGAACCCCGCTGTCGATGGCTTTCTGGAAGTACTGGACCAGCATCCCGTGGTCACTTTGGTCTACGGAGCAAAAAATGAGCAGGCTAATCATGCTGTGGTGTTGCGTGACTATCTGCTCGATCAGCTCTCTGGTCCGTAGGCGGCACGAAGCACACGCCGTCGGCACACACCATATCCGAATCGACCACCTGCTGAAGGTCAAAGCTGAATTCCTGGCTCACCGTGACACCTTTCATCGAAGTCCTGTCCCTTGGTGGTTCAACCACGTTGCGCCGAAAAATATTCCGCACTTCCACGCGACGCCCTGCGCAGGGAAACCGATGGCACCGCGAGATACTCGCGGTGCCATCGGTGATATGTGGAGCGAGGGCGCTACTAGTTCTGCTCCAGCAGGATCGGCTCGAAGAAACGGGCCAGCTCGTTGGCCGCATCCAATGGCAGGATGCTGGCAACATACATATCCGGACGGACGATCACGATCGCGCCATCGCGGGAGATCTGGCGCTCCTCGAAGATGTCCGAGCCGTCCAATGCGGTGTAGACCTTCTCGTAATCCATCAGGCCGAACACGCCGGTGTCCGGACGGAACACCTTCGGCGCGTCATTCACGTTCATCGTGGTGTAGTCCTGCTGGTAGACCACCTTGACATCGAACAGCGCGTCGGCGTCGGCACCCTTCGGCGTGAAGCGAACCAGTGGCGAGCGCTCATTCTCCAGCAGCCAACTCGACAAGGCGGCAATTTTCTGGGACTCTCCCACCGGCTGCTGATCAGCAAAGACGTAGATGCGGTAGCGGCCGTCGGCACGATGGTGGTGGCCCAGGTGCGTTGGGTTGGCATCGGCCAAGCGCATGACTTCCGAAGAGCGGAAGCGCTTGCCCACGGGGAATCCGGCGGCCAGCTCCTGGTGCTCCTTGCCGGCGACCAGCGCAGATGCCGCGTACTCGGTCATGAAGCCGGCAGGGAATTCGGCCGTGCGTACATAGAACTCGGCAACGCCTTCTTGGCCTTCAAGCTCCTTCGCAGTAGCAGCCATGATGGAGGACCACTTCTTGTCGAAGTCGATCAGGTCCTTGGCGATCACCTTGCGCTCGTCCGAGTAGGTGCGCAGCAGGCTTTCCGGAGCTTGGCCCGAGAGCACATAGCCGATCTTCCAGGCCAGGTTGAACCCGTCCTGCATGGAGACGTTCATGCCTTGGCCGGCCTTGGCCGAGTGGGTGTGGCAGGCGTCGCCGGTAATGAACACGCGCGGCTCACGGGTACCGATCTCTTCAACCGGCACATCATCGAAGCGGTCAGCCAGCCGGTGGCCTACTTCGTAGACGCTGTGCCACGCGACGTCCTTGACCTCGAGGGTATAGGGATTCAAAATCGCCTTGGCGCGCTCGATGATTTCTTCCAGCGGAGTCTCGCGGACCTTGCCGTTATCCCCTTCCGGAACTTCACCCAGGTCGACGTAGAGGCGGAAGAGCTGCCCGCCTTCGCGCGGAATCAGCAGGATCGAACCAGCCTTGGAATGGATGGCGCACTTGGTGCGCACATCCGGGAAGTTGGTCAGGCCCAGGGTGTCCATGACGCCCCAAGCGTGATTGGCCTTGTCACCGGAGAGCTTCGCGCCGATCGAGCGGCGGACATTGCTTCTGGCCCCATCGGAACCGACCACGTACTTGGCACGCACTACACGCTCAATGCCGTCATTGCTCTCGCCGCAGCCGATCAGGGTGACCTTCACCGGGTACTCTTCGCCGTCTTCAACGACCAGTTCCTTGAAGTCCCACCCGTAGTCCGGGACGGTGCGAGCTGGGGAGTTCGCCGCGAAATCAGCGAAATAGTCGATAACGCGCGCCTGGTTGACCACGAGGTGCGGGAATTCGCTGACGCCGGTTGGATCATCGGCGGTGCGGTCGGTGCGGATGATCTGATCCGGGTTCTGCGGATCAGGGTTCCAGAAGGTGGTTTCCTTGATGATGTAGGCCTCGGCGGTGATGCGCTCGGCAAAACCGAAAGCCTGGAACGTCTCCACCGTGCGTGACTGGATCCCGTCGGCCTGGCCGATTTCCAGGCGGCCGGGCCGTCGGTCGATGATGCGGGTGTGCACATCAGGGAACTGGGAAAGCTGGGCGGCGGTGATGATGCCTGCGGGACCGGCACCGACGATCAGCACATCCATGACATCGGGCATCTCCATGGGACGGTTTATGCCCACGCCAGCCGCTGGCTGCACCCGTGGATCGGCTGAAATGTATCCGTTGTGGTGAAACTGCACCGTTTCATCCCCCAATTCCCTGTGATGACCTCAGTCAATAAATATGATGTTCGATATTAGAACTGCATGATCTTTTATCGCACACTAATCATATACAATCTGTGAGCTCAGGCACAAGTTCACGCACGCTGCGCCGGCCACCCTAAGCCGCAGATGGGCAGAAGCCCCGGCGCAATAACCTCGCGCCGGGGCCCATCACTGATGCCAGCTGCTACCGATGCTCCCACTCGGGTCCGGCATACTCCAGCATCTGCTCTTCATTAAGTTGCGAACACCCATAGGCTCCGTGCACCGCGTTGAACTTCCCGCCAATCTCCAAGTCGCGCGAGGACGAGATATCTCCGACCAGCCACGGCTTCCATTTGGTGGCCGACAGATAGGGGCGGATGATGCTGGCCGTGGCAGCGCAATCCGCGGCAAATCGCAGGATCGCCGATGGTTCCCGATCCGCTCCCTCGCGAATGATGGCCAGGACCAGGCAGCACCGGTCTTGCGCGAGGCCCTGGGCCTGGCCCAACTTCACGATTCGCGCACCGAGCTAGTGCCTTATCCGCTGATCGTGCCAGCCCCGAATTCGCCGCATGCCGGTCAGCAGCGCATCAAAATGCGTGATGTCCTGGTCGATCAGGCGGATGAGCAGTTGGGCGATGCCATGGCGCAGTCATTGGCCCATCGGGCCAGCCTGGTCGGCGAATTGCGGGCCTTGGGCGGTGCCGTAGCCCGGGTTCCGGCCCACGCCACCGCCTGGGGGTCGCGGCATCAAGAAGTGCTGGCAGCTACCTGGATCCACCCGTTGGGCATCGCCGAGCAGGACCAGTCGTTCGCTGCCCTGCAGGTTCTGGGCACCGGCGCGTACGGCGCCTACTCTTCGGACGTTCGCCGTTCGGCTGCCGAGCTCGCCTGGCCTGGGCAGACCGGAACCCGGCTGCGTGCCCTGTCCGAGAGAACTGACCCGCAGCACCTGTTTGATGGCGGACTGAACTTGAGAAGCCAGAACTCCAGCGCTACCTGATCAGCTCGACGCGTCCTGCTTCCACCCCGAGCCGATGCACCACCGAATGCTCGCGCATTTTCTGCTGCCAGCGCCGGTCGTGGCTGACCGTGACCACGGCGCCCGGATATTCCGCCAGCGCTGACTCCAGCTGCTCCACCAAGGCCGGTGAGAGATGGTTCGTCGGCTCGTCCAGGAACAGCATCTGCGCTTTGGTGCTGACCGCAATAGCCAGTTCCAGGCGGCGGCGCTGGCCTACCGAAAGCGCCATGGGGTGCCGCAGGAAATCCTGCGGCGAAAACAGGCCCAGCTGGGCCAGGGACGCACCGGCGTCCTGGACATACTGGCCGGTGGCCGCGGCGAAGGCTTCAACCAGGGTGCTGCCAGGAAAAATGCCGACTTCCTGGCGGAGCCAACCGCAGTGCAAGTTGGCAGCGCGCTCGATCTTCCCCTCGGCGCATTCCAGTTCTCCGGCGAGCATTTTGAGCAATGTGGATTTGCCAGCACCATTGGGGCCGGTGACTAGCCAGCGCTCGCCGAGCTTGATGTCGAAGCGTGGCGTGGACAGTTTCGGATCCGAGCCGCGCCGGGCGTTCATCACCTGCAGCAAGGTTTCGCCACCAGCCTGGTCCTGGGTGCTGCCGGGCATCAAGAACGACAGCTCAGCAGCCGGCTCGGGTGCCCGGTGGGTTTCGAGGTCTTCGATTCGGGATTTTGCCTGGCGGATCTTGGAGGTCGACCCATGGCTGGAATCGCGGGCCCGGAAATTTCCATGTCCAAAACTGGATTTCTCCTGCTTGCGCGGAATGGCGCTGACGCGTGAAGCATACTTATCAACCAAGTTCTGCGAACGCTCAAGCTCCTGCACCCAATTTTCGTAGGCGACGCGGATCGCGATGCGCTCCTGCTCCTTGGCATGCAGATAACCGTCATAGCCATTGCCGTAATGCGCGACCGACCCGTCGGCAACCTCAACGATGGATCGGGCAAAACGCTTGAGGAACATCCGGTCATGGCTGATCAGCACCAGCGCACCGCGATGCTTATCCAGGGTGCGCTCCAGCCAGTTCATGGCCGTCTCGTCCAGGTCGTTCGTTGGTTCATCGAGCAGGAGCAATTGCGCACCCGAACACAGGACACAGGCCAGCGACAGCCGGGATCGCTGCCCACCGGATAGTTGGAACACAAGGCGCTGGCGATCCAGATCTCCTAGGCCCAGCTGCTCCAAGGCGCTATCCAGGCGCGGAGCCAGCGAATAGCCGTCGGCCGCCTCGTACAGATCGGTAACCTGCTGCAGCTGCTTCATCAAACGTTCGGCGACAGGTTCTGGAGCATCTTCGAGCTTGGCCGAAATGACGCGCATCAAGCCTTCCAGTTCACGGAAGCGCCGATGATAGGAATCGATCACCTGTTGCACGCTCATGTTCGCAGCGAAGCTCGGGTTCTGCGCAGCGTAGGCAACGGCACCGGGCGCGTTCATCTTCCGCTGCCCGTGGTCGGGTTCGAGATTCCCTGCAATCACGCGCATCAGCGTGGATTTTCCCGAACCGTTATCGCCAAGCACTGCGATGCGGTCGGTACCGGAAATTGCAAGGTCGATGCCGGTCAGCACATCCCGTTCGCCGAAACTGACGGCGATATTTTGCAGGGAGCATACGTAGTCCGGTTCGGTTTCGGGCTCATGCTGGGAAGACGGGTGGATATTTTGGGACTGGGTCACGGGAGTTTCCTGCCTAGCACCGGTTCGCCGAGTAATCAGGGCCGGTGCGGTGCTGGTGGTTGGCGGGCACCACAAAGGTGCAATGAAGATGGCGTCAGCGGAGCGAAGCTCGACACTGGTTACCGCCTAGAGGAAATGGACTCCATGAATTAACGTTCCCACCATTCAAGGCTAAGCCCAAGCCATCACAACAGGCAAGGTTTTGCGCACTACAGCTCGATGATGCCCTCAATCAGGACGTTCGCGGCCCCGCCAACCCAAAGCTGGCCGTCGGCCAAGCCCAGATGCACATGCCCATCGCGTCCGACTTTCGCACCCTGCCGGTTGACCAGTGGCGCGGTGGCGTGCCCGGCGGCCATCAGCCATTGCGTGGCCGCTCCATTCAGGCTTCCGGTGACCGGGTCCTCACGCAGCGAGCCGTTTTCGATGGCCAGAGCTCGGACTTCGAATTTTTCCGGTGCCGACGACTGCGGCAGTGCGCCGAAGACCCCGATTTTCCAGCGTCCCGGCCTATTGGGGATCCGCGGTGCGACGTCCAAAACCTGCTGCGAGTTTTCCAGCAGCACTGCGGCCCACCCCGGCCCGTTGTCCGTCCACTGCGAATCCACAATCTGCTCGGGCTCAATGCCCAGGATCTGGATCATTTCCGTCAGTTCGTGCGGCGCAATTGCACCGGTTCGAACAGCCGGCGGCGAAGCAAAGGAAAGCGTTTCACCTTCGATCCTGATCGGCACCAAACCAGCTTCGCACTCGACGACCAGCTGCTTCGGATCCTGCGGCACTCCCCCGGCCTGCAGCCAGGCACGCGCTGTGCCCAAGGCAGGGTGGCCGGCAAATGGGAATTCGCGTTCGCGCGCAAAGATGCGGAAACGGTAGTCGGCCCGCTCATCGCTGGCCGGCAGTACGTAGGTGACCTCGGAGAGATTGGACCAGAGCGAGTAGTCCTGCATCGACTCGGTATCCAGGCCCTGCCCGTCGAGCACCACGCCTAGCGGGTTGCCCTTGTACGGGGTGGCGCCGAAGACATCGACCTGCTGGAATCTGCGTTGCATTGGACCATCTTCCGGATCTTCGCCGTGGGTGTGGAATTCTGGGGAGGCACGGCAAAACCCCGCCGAGAGAAACTCTCGACGGGGTTTTCCGATTGGATCGTCGGGCTAACAAGATTTGAACTTGCGACCTCCTCACCCCCAGTGAGGCGCGCTACCAAGCTGCGCCATAGCCCGATGCCCTCGCAGCCGTTATCCCCAAGTCGTGAGAACCAAGGGTGCCGTCTGCGAAAAGCTCCTTTATTAGCCTACACCAAGTGAAGGGCTAAATTCGAAATTTAGCGATTGCGTCCGCGGCGCTCGCGGATTCGCATCGAAACCTCGATGGGGCTTCCTTCGAAACCGAAGGTTTCGCGCAGCCGCCGGGTGATGAAGCGGCGGTAGCCTGGATCCAGGAAGCCGGTGGTGAACAGCACGAAGCGCGGCGGACGGGCCGAAGCCTGGGTGCCGAACAGGATGCGTGGCTGCTTGCCGCCGCGCACCGGGTGCGGGTGGGCTGCGACAAGTTCGCCCAGGAAGGCGTTCAGCTTGCCCGTTGGAATGCGCTTGTCCCAGGATTCCAGCGCGGTATTCAGTGCGGGAACGAGCTTGTCCTTGTGCCAGCCGGTCTTCGCCGAGATGTTCACGCGCGGTGCCCACTCGATATGGGCAAGGTCGCGCTCGATCTCCTGGTCCAGGTAGTAGCGGCGATCCTCATCCACCTCATCCCACTTGTTGTAGACGATGACCATCGCGCGGCCGGCTTCGATGGCCAGCTGGATGATGCGCACGTCCTGCTCGGAGATGGTTTCATTGGCAGCCAGCAGGATGACGGCGACTTCGGCCTTCTCCAGCGCCGTCTGGGTACGCAACGACGCGTAGTAGTCCGAGCCGACGGCCATGTGCTGGCGGCGGCGGATACCGGCGGTATCCACGAAGCGCCAGACTTCGCCGCCCAGCTCGACAAGTTCGTCCACGGGATCGCGGGTGGTGCCGGCCAGATCGTCGACAACTACGCGCTCGGAGCCGGCCACCTTGTTCAGCAGCGAGGACTTGCCCACATTCGGACGGCCGATCAGCGCAATGCGGCGCGGACCGCCCGATGGGATCATGCCGCCGAAAGCCGAATGGGCCGGCATTTTCTCCATGACAGCGTCCAGCAGGTCGGCGGTGCCGCGGCCGTGCAGGGCCGAGACTGGCCATGGCTGGCCGAATCCCAGTCCCCACAGCGCGGCGGCTTCGGCTTCCTGGTTGAAGTCGTCGACCTTGTTGGCCACTAGGAAGACCGGCTTGCCCTTCTTGCGCAGCATCTTCACCACAGCCTCGTCGGTTGCGGTCGCGCCCACGTGGGAGTCGACCACGAAGAGGATGGCGTCAGCGACGTCGGCGGCAATTTCGGCCTGGTCGGCAACCGAGGCGTGGATGCCCTTGGCATCGTGCTCCCAGCCACCGGTATCGACGATGGTGAATGGGCGTCCCACCCACTCGGCGGAATAGGACACGCGGTCGCGGGTGACGCCCGGGGTATCCTCGACTACCGCTTCGCGGCGGCCCAGGATGCGGTTGACCAAGGTGGACTTGCCGACGTTAGGTCGTCCGATAACAGCCAGGACCGGCGGAATGACAACGTCTTCATCGTCGTCATCGAAGCTATCCAGGCCTGCAAGCAGGGCGGAGTCCTCTTCGTCCAGTTCGTAGTCTTCCAGTCCGCTGAGCAGGGCCTGGGCGCGAACCGCGGCCTCTTCCTCGCTCAGTTCGGCCAGGCGCTCGGCGATATCGTCGTCTCCAACGGGGATGTATTCCTCGTCGTGGGTGGAGTTGTTCTCGCTCATGATTTTCCCTTCACAGCGATCGTAATCTTCATCGGCTCTCGCCGAGGATGGGCACCAGCTTTAGGCTAGTTTTTCGTTGCAGTGCCGACTGCGTCAAGCACTGCGTCGATGGTCTGCTCGAAATCCAGGTCCGAGGAGTCTACGGTCATGACTCCGTCGGCAGCCTGGGTGAAGTTCACCACGGTGGAGTCCTTCGCATCGCGCGCCAGCACCTGGGTAGCCAGCTGCGACTCGTTCTGCGATCCGCCCAGCTGCAGGCCGCGGCGGCGCAGGCGGGCTTCTTCCGATGCGGTCAGCAGGATGCGCGCATCGGCATCCGGGGCGACCACGGTGGTGATGTCGCGGCCTTCGGCCACGATGCGGGTGTTGGCCGCAATGATTTCCTGCTGGCGGCGGACCAGTTCGGCACGCGCGTCCAGGTTGGTGGCAACGGTGGAAACCTGCTCGGAGATGCGTGGTTCGCGGATTGCCGCGGTCACGTCTACACCGCCGATTTCAACCAGTTCAGCATCAGGATCGACCGAGATGGACAGCTTGGCATCGCGCACGGCCTGGGCAATGGCCTCGGCGTTGGACAGATCGGTGCCATCGGCGAGCACCGAGTAGGTGATCGCACGGTACATGGCGCCGGTGTCCAGGTAGGCTGCGCCCAGCTTGCGGGCGACGGCCTTGGAGACCGAGGACTTGCCGGAGCCGCTAGGGCCGTCGATGGCAATAACCAGCTTGTCGTTGTTCAAGGTGCTCACTGGGCTACCTTCCATCCGTTCTTGGTCAATACATCTATCAATTCATCGCGCCGGCCGGGCACGACCGAAACATCCACCATGCCGACCTGATGGCCCGCGGAGTGCTCCATGCGCAAATCCTCGATGTTGATCTGCGCGTCGCCGATTTCGGTCAGCAACTGGGCGATCTGCCCCGGCCGGTCATCGATCACGACGGTGACCAACGCGAACGCCTGCGGCGGTGCGCCGTGCTTGCCCGGAATCCGGGCCTTGCCGGCGTTGCCTTCGGTCATCAGCTGCGAGAGGTCCAGCAGCGCGCCGGGGCCCTGCGGGTTCTGCAGCGTGCTGATCAGCCGGTCCAGATCTTCCTTCATCCCGGTCAGGATCGGCACCAGTGCGGCGGCATTGTGCGAGAAGATCTGGATCCAGAGCTTCTCGTCGCTGGCCGCGATGCGCGTGGTGTCGCGCAGCCCGTTGCCCGCCAAGGCCAGCTGGTGGCTTTCGGCGTTCAGCAGGCGCGAGGCGATCATCGAGCTGGCCGCTTGCGGGAAGTGGCTGATCAGCGCGACGGACTCATCGTGCTCGGCCACGCTCATCCGGTACATGGTCGCACCCAGGTCGATGGCCAGGGATTCGGCGGCCTTGACCCGCGAAGCCTGCGCGCCTTCATGGGCGCAGATGACCCACGGCATGGAGGTGAACAATTCGCCACGGGCCGCGGCCGGTCCGGACTTCTCCCGGCCCGCCATCGGGTGCGTCCCCACATAGCGGGAAGTCTCGGCCTCGCCCAGCCGCTCGTCCGCCAGCACGCCGGCCAGGATCGAGCCCTTGACACTGGCGATGTCCACCACGGCCGCGTTCGGATAGGCCAGCAGCGCGTCGCCCACCAGGGCGGAGGTGACATCCGGTGGAGCACCGATCACGACCAGTTCCGGGGCGATCTGCTGGTGTTCCAGCAGCACCCCGGCGCCAATGTCCTGGGCTACTCCGGCAGCGGTCGGCGAAATATCCGACAGGTAGACGTGCACGCCCTTGGCGCGCAGGCCCAATCCCACCGAGGTGCCCAGCAAGCCGGTGCCGATGACCAGCACCGGGCCTGCAAGGTGAGAAGACGCCATGGGCTACATCCCCACCATGGCCATGAGGTGCCCGACTTCCTGGTTGCCCAGGGAGCGGATGGTGCCCTGCTTCTGGTCGCCCAGCAGCACCGGACCCACGGCAACGCGCACCAGGCGCTGGACCGGGTGGCCTACGGCGTCGAACATGCGGCGCACGATGCGGTTGCGGCCCGAGTGCAGGGTCACCTCGACCATCACGTGCTTCGGGGTGGTGGCGATGATCTTCAGGTCATCGACCTTGATCCAGCCATCTTCGAGCTTGATTCCCTCGCGCAGCTGGTTGCTTACCGCACGCGGCAGCGGGCCGGGGATCTGCACCAGGTAGGTCTTGGGGACTTCGTACTTCGGGTGCTGCAGGCGGTTGGCCAGCTCGCCGTCGTTGGTCAGGATCAAGACGCCTTCGGTCTTGTAGTCCAGGCGGCCAACGTGGAACAAGCGCAGCGAGTGGTGCTCGTTCTTGAAGTAGTCGGCGATGGTGCGGCGGCCCTCCGGGTCATCCATGGTGCACATCACGTGCTTCGGCTTGTTGAAGACGAAGTAGCGGTTTGCCTGGTTCATCTGGATGCGCATGCCATCGACGTGGATGCGGTCCTTGGCTGGATCCACGCGCGAACCCAGCTCGACGACCAGGTTGCCGTTGACCTCGACGCGGCCTTCGAGGATCATCTCCTCGCAGACGCGGCGCGAGGCCACCCCGGCGTTGGCCATGGCCTTCTGCAGGCGGATGCCGTCCTGCTGCTCGCCGTTGATCTCGCGAGCTGCCTGGCTTTCGGCACGAGCCTGGGCGCGGGCGCGCTGGGTCGGGCGCGCATAGTTGGTCGGCACGGAGTTGCCGAAGCGTTCCTTGCCGAAAGCACGCTCGGAGTTCTTGCGCGGTGCTGCGGTGTTGCGCTTGGCCGAATTCGACTTTTCCCCTGGCTTGCCCGGGGCGGACTTGCCATACGGCTTCTCGCCGAATGGCTTCTCGCCGAAGGACTTGCCACCGGTGCGGCCTGCACCGCCTGGCTTGCCGTAGGCCTTGCCGCCGGTAGTGCCGCGGCCGCCTGCTGGCTTGCCGCCGAAGTTTGAATTGTTGCCGCGATCGTTGCGGCCTGAGGATGGTCCCCTGCTCATGCTTGCCTGTGTCCCTTGCTGTTACGTGTTCGCTGCGCAAGCCCGCCAGTCTTGGGGCTTCACGCGTGGTTGGTCCGTTGTAGCTGCCGGCTGGCAGCTACCTAGTCGTCGTAGGTTGCCGAATCGAGCGATTCGAGGTCGGCCACCCCGGGAAGATACGGGGACAGCGCAGGCAACTCATCAAGCGAGCCCAGTCCCAGTCGTTCCAGGAAGTATTCGGTGGTTTGGTACAGCGTCGCTCCGCCATCCCCAACTTCCGGATACTCCGTGATCAATCCGCGGGTGAGCAGCGTGCGCACCACTGAATCGACGTTGACACCTCGAATCGCCGAAATACGTCCACGCGAGACCGGCTGTCGGTAAGCGATGACAGCCAGGGTTTCTAGGGCGGCCTGTGACAGGCGTGCTGTCTGCCCGTCGAGCACATAACTGGAGACGAAATCGGCGTAATCGGCCCGCGAATAGAAGCGCCACCCGGAGGCGACGCGACGCAGTTCAAATCCGCGCGGGCGATCCTTACTATCATACTCGGTAGCAAGGGTCTCCAAAGCGGCGGCAACCCTGGCGGTGGGGACTTCGAAGATTTCGGCCAAACGCGCCGAAGATACGGGGATATCGGCGACCATCAGCACCGCTTCAAGGCCCGATTCCAGGCCTCCTGGCAGCTGGTCAATGGGTGCAATCTCACTCATGATCCACCTCACCACCACTCCCCTCGTAGTCGTCTTGCACGGCCTGCGCATCGAAACTGGACTCCTGGACCAGCGAGATCAGCAGCGGGCCGAGCGGATCTTCCTGCGCAAAGCTAATGGCTTTCTGCCTGAACATCTCCAACAATGCCAGAAAACGCACGACCACCACCAGCTGCGCATCCGCGTCTGCCACCAGCTCGGTGAATGCCAGCGTGCCGCGGGCTTCGAGCAGGGCGGTGATCGCATCGGCTTCCTCGGCAATGGTGACGTTCGCCCCGTGCAGGTGCCCGATGCCGACCTCTGTTTCCGGTTCCGGCTTCGGCGCCAGCGCCTTGGCCGCCATCGCGGCCAAGGCGTCGGGCCCGATGCTGAACACCAGTTCCGGCAGCAGGGCAGCGAACTGCGGTTCCAGCGAGACTTCGCGGGGATGGCGCGCTCCCTCGATTCCGTAGCGTTCGCCCAAGAACTCGGCGGCCTGCTTGAAGGCCTTGTACTGCAGCAGCCGCGCGAAAAGCAGGTCGCGGGCTTCGAGCAGCTCGAAGTCCTCCTCATCGGCCATTTCGCCGCGCGGCAGCAAGCGGGCCGCCTTCAAATCCAGCAGCGTGGAGGCGACCACGAGGAATTCGGTGGTTTCATCGAGCACCTTCATCCCGTCGCTCCCCTCGGCGGCACTGGTGGCTTGCAGCTCGCGCAGGTAGGCGATGAATTCGTCGGTGACCTCTGCCAACGCGACCTCGGTAATATCCAGCTCGCGTTTGGTAATCAGGTGCAGCAGCACATCGAAGGGCCCGTTGAAATTCTGCAGGGCAAGGCGAAAACCGCCAGCCGATTCCTGCTCAGCTCCTGCTGGCGTGGTGGAATCGGTGGCGGCTTCTTCGCTGAGCGTGGCGCTCATTACGGGGCACCACCACGCCAAATCAGTTCGCGGGCGAGGTTGCGGTAGGCCTCAGCGCCCGGGTGGTTGGCGGCGTAGGAAGTAATCGGTTCGGCGGCCACGTTCGCGTCGGCGAACTTGATGGTGCGCTTGATGACGGTCTCGAAGAGCTTGTCGCCGAAGGCCTCATCCAGCCGGGTGATGACCTCGCGGCTGTGCAGGGTGCGGGCGTCGTACATGGTGGCCACCACGCCGTCCAACTCCAGCACCTGGTTCAGCCGGTCCTTGACCTTGTCGATGGTTTCCATCAGCAATGCCACCGCACGCAGCGCAAAGAACTCTGCGGTCAGCGGGATGATCACGCCATGGGCGGCGGTGAGCGCGTTGATGGTCAGCAGGCCCAGCGATGGCTGGCAGTCGATGAGCACCACATCGTAGTCGTCGATGACATTGCGCAGCGCACGTTCCAACACCTGCTCGCGGGCGACCTCGTTGACCAGCTGCACCTCGGCTGCGGACAAATCGATGTTGGCTGGCAGCAGATCGATGTTCTCGACGTCGGTCTTCACGATGGCGTCGGTGATCTTCACCTTGCGGTCCATCAGCACGTTGTAGACGGTGATGTCCATTTCATGCGGGTTGGTTCCGAAGCCGGCAGACAGCGCGCCCTGCGGGTCGAAGTCCACCAGCAGCACCTTGCGGCCGTACTCGGCGAGCGCGGCGGCGAGATTGATGGTGGAGGTGGTCTTGCCAACGCCGCCCTTCTGGTTCACCATGGCGATCACGCGTGCCGGGCCGTGCGATGGCAACGGTGCTGGCACGGGGAAATCTGTCAATGGCTTGCCAGTAGGACCCACTGGGCGAGGCTCCTTGAGCATCCCCGCTCCGCGGTGCTTGTTTCCCTGTTCCTCGCTCACGATGGGTAAACCACACTTCCCGTTCGATAAACCTGATTCTTCGAGCTGTAAGCTCTTTTCAAGGTTATCGGTCGAAGCAAAAGATCTTGGTTTTTTGGGTTCTTCCACGGCGAGCCTTTACCTTGAACCTTAGCTCTAATGTTGTATGCGAGCTGAACGCAATCTGGCATTTACGGGAAGGGCGCGATGCGCACCATTGAAAAGCTCGCCAGCTGGGTGGAAGCCGAGCCAGGCAGCAAGCAGGCAAGGGTCCGTGTGCTCCTCCAGGCCCAACTGGACGACGGGCTATTCATCGTGGTGCTCGACGACCGCGGATGGTCCAGCAGCGAAGAATGGGCGCAGGTGACGCCGGCCGGAATCCGCGAAACCGCGTTGGTTGTGGTGGGCCCGGATGAACCGGCACCGGGGTGGACACGGGCCGAGGAGCTGCATGCTTATTGGCAGTACATCCAGTCGATTCTCGCTGCGCAACAGCTGCACGCGTCGATCGACGAGCTGATGGCTCTGGATCATGAGGTCCAGTTCGGCCCGCGCCTGCAGTGCCTGCTCACCGCGGCCGGCCACTGACCTGTGTGCTTCTGGGCCGAAAACCGGAATCATCATGAGCCAGGATTCCCGCGCCATGCACCGCTTGGACGGTACGCGACCTGCTCGACCACCCCTGCGATCTGGCCCAATCCACCGGCCAGGCACTGGAGGGTGATCCTGCCGTGGAGTCCCCGGCTGGGCAGCGCCCTGGTGCCCAGCCCGATCATCCGCTGGCTATTGGGATAAGTTCTTGATCCTGGCGCATTCCGGTGGTCGAATGGTTCCACACGCGCCGGCATCCGGCGGCATAAGGGGCGAGGCAGATGTTCACGGGAATGCTCAGCATTTGCACGGTATCGAATTTGGCCCGAGCCGAGCACTGGTACGCGCGGCTCTTCAACCGGGCGCCGGACCAGCGGCCCATGGACGGGCTGCTCGAATGGCATCTGGCCCCGGGATTCGGAGTCCAGGTCTTCGCGGAGCCCGACCGTGCCGGATACAGCACGCTGGTCCTGGAAGTGGCCGACCTCGACGCGCAGGCCGCGCGCCTGCTGGATGCGGGCATCGGGCATCACGGCCCGCAGCCCGGCGGCGGAGCACGGATCGTGCAGCTGCAGGATCCCGACGGCAACCGGGTGGTGCTCGCTTCGCCCTTGCCCGGCCTCTCGCGCTGAGCCGGGCATCAGGCTCTCAGGCTTGCTCGGCCAACCAGTCGAAAGACAACGGCAGCAGCTCGCGAATGCCGATGCTGCGCGCCCCGTGCGGGGTATCGACGATGACCCGCAGCCACGGATAGCTATCAGCCATCACCTGGCGGCAGCGCCCGCACGGGCTTTTGATGCCGCGCCCCTGGTTGCCCACCGCCACCACCACCTGCGGATCCCTTGCCCCGGCCGCACGGGCCGCACCGAAGGCCACCAGCTCTGCACACGGGCCTCCGGTGAAGTGGTAGAAATTCACGCCCGCGTGCATGGCGCCGTCGGCAGCCAGCACCGCGGCACCCATGGTGTGCACCCCGTCGCCGCCATCGGGCGCGTCGGTTGCTGCCTCAATGGTCCGCCGGGCGAGTTCGACCAGTTCTTCCTCGGCGTCTGCCAGTGCACGATACTGCTGCCGGTGCGGTGTCCCGTTCATTGCTCCAGCCTAGCTGCCCAGTTCCGCAAGCCACGGGTCCCAAGCCTGGCTGGCCATCCCCGCCAACAGGTCGTAGCCTGCTGCGCGCGGGTGCGCTCCATCATCGGCGGCCACTTGGCGGCGCCACAGCTCATGTCCCGCGAGATCCCCGAACACGCTTAGATAAGGCACATTCCTCGATGCGCACCGTGCCCGCATTTGCGCATCCAGCTCGCGCAGTTCCGCGTTCAATGCATCATCGGCGATCGGCGGCGGACCGATCATGAGAACCGGCCAATTGCGTTCCTTTGCCGCATCCAGGATGGCCTCGAGGTTCTGGATCCGTTCTCCGGCGGCCACCCGCGGCTTCGCGTCCCAGCGGATCACGTCGTTGACCCCGAAGCAGAGCACCACGCCTGGCGCGTAATCCCCTGGCGGAAAGCGTGCGGCGCATTCAGCTTCGAATCGCTGCCGGATCATGGCGCTGGTATCGCCGCGAACACCGAGGTTGTAGCCGGTGAGCCCATGGCCCCGTTCGATTCCCCGGGCGACCAGCCGCCCCGCCCATCCGCGATGGGTTTCATCGCCGACTCCTGCGACGAAGGAATCGCCGACAAAGCACACTCGTACCGCTGAACCCATGATGCCTTTCCGCCTGCTGGCTGCTGCGCCCGGCTGGGCCCTATCTTGCCAAAGGCGCCCAGACGCAGAAAATCCGTTACCCGAACGTGTCGGATAACGGATTTCCAGCAAGGTCCTAGTGGCCTTCGACGCTGCTCTCGTCGAATGGAAGGCTGCCCGCTAGTACGGCCTTGGCCTGGTCCATGTCGATCTCCCTGGTCCACTTGCCGATCAGCAAGGTTGCCACGGCGTTGCCGGTGAAGTTGGTCAGCGCGCGGGCCTCGGACATGAACTTGTCGATGCCCACGATCACGCCCATGCCGTCCAGCAGTTCCGGGCGGTGCGACTGCAGGCCGGCTGCCAGGGTGGCCAGGCCCGCGCCGGTCACGCCGGCTGCGCCCTTGGAAGCGATGATCATGAAGACCAGCAGGCCGATCTGCTCGCTCAGGCTCATGGGCATGCCCATGGCCGTTGAGACGAAGAGTGCCGCCATGGTCAGGTAGATGGCGGTGCCATCGAGGTTGAAGGAGTAGCCGGTAGGCACGGTGATGCCCACGACGGGCTTGGACACCCCTGCGTGCTCCATCTTGGCGATCAGGCGCGGCAGTGCCGACTCGGAGGATGAGGTTGAGAAGATCAGCAGGTATTCGCGAGCCAGGTACTTCAGCAGCAGGAAGATGTTCAGGCCGGTGACCAGGCGCAACAGGGAACCGAGGACGACGACGATGAAGAGCGCGCAGGTGACGTAGAAGGCACCCATGAGGATCGCCATCGAGCCTATGGCGGCCCAGCCGGTAGCGCCGACCACTGCGGCAATGGCACCGAAGGCACCGATCGGGGCAGCCCACATGATCATCATCATCAGGCGGAAGACCACCGCCTGGATGTGCTTGACTGCGTTGAGCACAGGCTCGCCGGACTTGCCCATGGACTGCAGCGCGAAGCCGACTAGCAGGGCCAGCACCAGGGTCGGCAGCACGGGGATGTCGCCCGGAATCATTTCCAGCAGGAAGGCCACGGTGGAGTTCTCCCCGCCGCCGGATCCCGACTCGTACGGCTCGAGCTTCAGCCCCGAACCCGGGTGGATGATGTTGCCGACGACCAGGCCGATGGCCAGCGCAAAGGTGGACATGGTGATGAAGTACAGCAGCGCCAGGCCGCCGACCTTGCCGACGGTTGCCGCCTTGGCAATGGAACCAACGCCCAGGACGATGGTGCAGAAGATGACTGGACCGATCAGCATCTTGATCAGTGCGACGAATCCGGTGCCCAGGGGCTTGAGGGCCTTGCCCACCTCCGGGGCCAGCAGGCCGACCGCTGCGCCGAGCACCACGGCGGCAATCACCATGATGTACAGCCAGTGGGTCTTGTCTTTCTTCTTCGTTCCGGCCTGCGGCGAATTGCCTGCCGGCGGCATCTGGTCTGTGACAGCCATGGTAGTCCTACCCTTGTGAGCGCATGGAACCGAACCGTGCACCCTTGCACAGCCGGCATTACGTAGAATCGTTCTGTATCCATGGTGCGGCTCGAAGTGATCCGCATCTCCATTGCGTTCATATTGGTCACGCGGTGAACAGTACAAGGACCAGGCAGCACAAGGAGATGAGCGCAGTGACCGATCATTTCACCGACCTGTCGCTGGCCCGCCCCACCCGCGAGGCCGCCTCCCCCGCACCGCTCAGCCGCGACGGCTGGTCCCTGGCGGTAGTCATCTTCGCCGCCCAGATGCTGGTGGTCATCTTCGTCGTCGTGGGCCTGGCGGTCGCCACCTACCAGCACCAGGCGCAGGTGATCCAGGATGACAAGCAGGCCACGGTGGCCACGATTTCCATCACCCTGGCCAACGATCCTTTCGTGTCCCAGGCCCTGGCCGGCGATCACCCCACCGAGCAGCTGCAGCCCTACACCGACAAGATCCTGGCCCGCGGGCAAGGCGTGGATTTCATTACGATCATGACCCCCGATGCCCTGCGCGTCACCCACCCCGACCCCGAGCAGCTGGGCAAGGGATATTCGGGCAGCATCAACCAGGCGCTGGCCGGCCAGACCCACAACGAGGTGGCCGCGGGCACCTTGGGCCTTTCGGTGCGCACCATCGCCCCGGTCTACCACGACGGCGAGCTGGTGGGGATGGTCTCTTCGGGCATCACGCTGGAGAGCCTGGAGTCGATCTACCGCAGCGAACTTCCGCAGATCATGACCGTTTCGGCGCTGGCCCTGCTGCTGGCGGGTTTCAGCTCATGGTCCTTCTCCCGCTACGTCAACCAGGCCACGCTCGGCTTCGGCCCGCACGGGCTGCGCCGGCTCTACGCCTTCTACTTCTCGGCCCTGCACTCGGTTCGCGAGGGCCTGGTCCTGCTGGACCGGCGGCACCGCATCGTGCTCTACAACCAGGAAGCTTCCAGATTGCTCGGCTTCCCCGAGGAGGTGCCTTCCGGCGGATTGGACCTCGACCAGGTGCAGATCCCCGAAACCCTGCGCACCCTGATGGCGACCGGACGCAGCTGCAAGGACGAAATCCATTTGGGCACCCACACCGTGCTGTCCATTTCCCAGGGCCCGGCCCGCCTGACCAACGCGCGGTTGCCCCGCCGCGGCGGGCTGCCGGCCCGCTGGTTCGGTTCCCAGCCGGTGACCGGCCAGGTCATGACGCTGCGCGATTTGACCGAAGTGCAGGAACTGGCCGGCGAAGTGCAATCGCTGAAGACCTTCTCCACCGCCCTGCGAGCGCAAACCCATGAGCATGCCAACCGCCTGCACACCATTGCCACGCTGATCGAAAATGGCCAGAGCGACAAGGCGCTGGCCTTCGCGGTCGATGACCGCCAGCATTCGCAGAAGCTCACCGATGCGATCGTGCATTCCATCGACGACGTCTATCTTTCCAGCCTGCTGGTGGCCAAGGCCGCCCAAGCCCATGAGCGCGGCGTGAAGCTCGATATCAACGCGCAGGGCATGATTCCGGGCAATGCCTTTGCCGCCACCGACATCGTCACCATCGTCGGCAACCTGCTGGATAACGCGCTGGATGCTTCGGCGGGCACCCAGGACGCGACGGTGTGGGTGGAAGTGGCCGCGGCCGATGACGAGCTGATCATCGCGGTGGCCGATTCCGGTCCGGGCATCGAACCCGAGTTCCTCGATCAGCTGCTGCGCTTCGGGGCCAGCACCAAGGCCGGCGGCCAGCCGCGCGGCCTGGGGCTGGCACTGGTGCAGCAGGCGGTGCTGCGGCTAGGTGGCACAATGGGTGTTGATAACGATGCCGGCGCAATCTTCACCGTCACCTTGCCCTTGAGAATCAGCGACTAGCCCAGGAGGGTACCGTGCACGAATCCCCTGCAGCCACGCCCCCGCCGGGCACCGCCTCGCACAGCTTCAAGGTGCTCGTGGTCGACGACGAGCCGCAAACTGCCGCCTCCCACGCCAAGTACGTCAACCGCGTTCCGGGATTCGCCACCGGCGCCATTGCCGCCAACGGCCAGCAGGCGCTCGGGCTCCTGGCCGCGGCCCGCGATGCCCAGGATCCCTTTGACCTGGTCCTGCTGGATATGACCCTGCCCGACCTGCACGGCATCGACGTCGCCAAGCGCATGCGCGGCCGCGGGCTGACCACCGACATCATCGCCATTACCGCGGTGCGGGACCTGGCTGTGGTGCGTTCGGCGGTAGCCACCGGAATCACCCAGTACCTGATCAAGCCCTTCACCTTCGCGGCGTTCAGCGAGAAATTGGAGAACCACCGGCGGTTCATTTCCGAGATCAGCTCCACCGGCCCGGATACCAGCCAGGCCGCGCTGGATAATGCGTTCTCGGCCCTGCGCACCACCAGCGCTTCCGCGTCCCTGCCCAAGGGGCTGATTCCGGAAACGCTGGCGCAGATCACCGACCATCTGCGCAGCAAGCCCGATACCTGCCTGTCAGCGACCGAGCTCGGAGAAGAGCTGGGCATCTCCCGGGTCACCGCCCGGCGCTATCTGGAGCATCTTGCCGAGGTCAAGGCCGTGGTCAAGCAGCCCCGGCATGGCACACGAGGCCGCCCGGAATACGAATACCGGGCAGCCTCGCGCAGCTAGGCTCTGGTTTCCCCTAGGCTTCGGGACGCAGCAGCGGCACCAGCTCGTCGAGCACCGCGGTGTCCTCGATGGTCGACGGGACCGAGTATTCCTTGCCATCGGCAATCTGCCGCATGGTCTTGCGCAGGATCTTGCCCGAACGGGTTTTGGGCAGCGCCGCCACGACGGTGACTTCGCGGAAGTCGGCCACCGCACCGATATGCTGGCGCACCAGCGCGACGATTTCCTTCTTCAGCGTTTCCTCCTGGATCTGCACACCGGACTTGAGCACCACATAGCCGCTGGCCCGCTGGCCCTTGAGCGCGTCGGCCAGGCCGATCACCGCGCATTCGGCCACGGCGGGATGGCTCGCCAGCACCTGCTCCATGGCACCGGTGGACAGGCGGTGCCCGGACACGTTGATCACGTCATCGGTTCGCCCCATGACGAACAGGTAGCCGTCGTCGTCCAGGAAGCCGGAATCGCCGGTGAGGTAGCACCCCTGGATCTGCGAGAGGTAGGTGTCGATGAAGCGCTGGTCGTTGCCCCACAGGGTGGTCAAGGCGCCGGGCGGCAGGGGCAGCCGGACAACGATGTTGCCTTCCTGGTTCGCGCCTAGCTGCTCGCCCAGCGCATCGCGGATCTGCACGTCGAACCCCGGTACCGGGGTGGTCGGCGAACCGGCCTTGGCAGGCAGCTCTTCCAGGCCCAGCGGGTTGGACGCGATCGGCCAGCCGGTTTCGGTCTGCCACCAGTTATCCACCACGGGGATGCCCAGCAGCTTCGAGGCGAAGTGGTAGGTATCCGGATCCAGCCGCTCGCCGGCGACGAACAGCGCACGCAGCGATGACAGATCGTGGCTGGCGATCATCGCGCCTTCCGGGTCGGCCTTGCGCACCGCGCGCAGCGCAGTCGGCGCGGTGAACATCGTGGTGACCTTGTGGTCCTCGATGATCCGGCCGAACGCACCGGCATCCGGAGTCCCGATGGGCTTGCCCTCGTAGAGCACCGTGGTGGCCCCGGCGATCAGCGGCGCATAGACGATGTAGGAGTGTCCGACCACCCAGCCCACGTCGGAGGCGGTGAACATGGTATCTCCCGGATGCACGTCGTAAACCGCGTTCATGGAGTACTGCAGGGCCGTGGCGTAGCCGCCGGTGTCGCGCACCACGCCCTTGGGGGCACCGGTGGTTCCCGAGGTGTAGAGCACGTAGAGCGGGTGGGTGGATGGCACGGAGACCGGCCCGGCCGGCGAGGCGGTCTTCGCCTGCTCTTCCCAGTCCAGCCAATTGATCTGCTGGCCGTTGACCGGCTTTGCCTGGTATTCGTCCAGGCCGTGCTCGAAGCCATCGCGGTGGGCAACGATCACGTCCCTGACCGCAGGCTCGGCCAGGCCCAGCGCTTCGGCCACTGCCGGCAGGTATTCGATGCGGCGGCTTGGCTCGATGCCGCCGGAGGCGGTAATGATCGCGACCGGGGCGCAGTCGGTGATGCGGGCCGCCAGTTCCTTGGGCGCGAAGCCGCCGAAGACCACCGAGTGGATTGCACCCAGGCGTGCGCAAGCAAGCATCGCGATGGCCGCCTGCGGGATCATCGGCAGGTAGACCAGCACGCGGTCACCGGCCTTCACGCCGCGTCCGGCCAGCACGCCGGCGAAGATTTCCACTTCGCGCAGCAGTTCGGAGTAGGAGTAGGTGGTGGCGGTGCCCAGCATTGCCGAATCGTAGACCAAGGCGGCGCTCTCTCCGCGTCCGGCTTCGACGTGGCGGTCCAGCGCATTGGCCGAAAGGTTCAGCATGCCATCCGGGAACCAGCCATACAGCGGCTTGCGCGAATCATCCAGCGCAATCCGCGGCGCCTTGTCCCAATGGATATCCCGGGCAGCTTGCAGCCAGAATGCGGCGGGGTCATTGGTGGCTTGGCCATAGGCCTGGCGGTATTCCTGCACCATGGTTCTCTCCTCCTGGCACCGGGGCATCATCATCCGGCACCTGTGTGGTGGTTGAGGTCGTCCTCTTGGCGTTAACTGTATGAGTACGATCACATCACCGCAACCACTTTGTATACAGATTTCGAAAAAATACCAAAAGAATTTGGCGCAACTCACACATTTTCGGGTTTCATGTATACACTGGAGCCATGAGAGCAAGCGACAAGGTTTACGAGAGCCTCCGCGCCGACATTGTCGAATGGCGCCTGGCTCCAGGGACCGTCCTGGCCGAAGTGGAACAGTCAGAACGCCTGGGCGTTTCCCGCACTCCGGTGCGCGAGGCCTTGGGCCGGCTGGTCGCCGACGGCTTGGCGGTTCAGCATCGCGGACGCGGCGCTGTCGTCTCCGAGGTCAGCGAAGACCATGTAGAAGACCTGTTCGTACTGCGCTTGGCATTGGAATGCGCCAGCGCACGCGAAGCTGCCAAGTCCGCGCAGCGATCGGCCTTCACGCAGCTGGCCAGCCGCTTCGAAGCAGCTCTCACGGAGGTGGAGCTTCCCGGATCCCGGGAGTCCTACTACCAGCTGGTGCAGCTGCTGGACGAGTCCATCGACGAAGCAGCTGGCAATAATTACCTGTCCAACGCCCTGCGCACCTTGCGGGTGAACCTGCAACGGGTGCGGCGCATGGCCAAGGACAATCCCGAAAGGCTCAAGGCTTCCGCTTCCGAGCACGCGGCCATCGCCAGGGCAATCGCCAGCGGAAACCCAGAGGTCGCGGCCGCGGCCACCACAGTTCACCTGCACGAATCCTTCACCCACATCATGGCCCATGCGGCCGGATCAGAAAGGCAGTTACCATGATCAACCACCCCGTACGCGTATACCGCTCAGAGGAAAACCTGGCTCGCGAAGACCAGCTGGCACATAAGATCGCCACGGTTGCTGCCGATCCGGTAGAGGTCACCGCAGAAGTGGCCGGCATGATCATTAACCGCATCATCGACAATGCTTCGGTCGCGATCGCTTCGCTGAACCGCGGCCCGATCGTCGCCGCCCGTGCCCAGGCACTGGCCCACGCCCCATCCACCGGCGGTGCGGGCGCCAGCGTCTTCGGCATTTCCGAGAAGGTCTCCCCGGAATGGGCCGCATGGGCTAACGGCGTGGCCGTGCGCGAATTGGACTACCACGACACCTTCCTGGCTGCCGAGTACTCCCACCCGGGCGACAACATCCCGCCGATCCTGGCGGTTGCCCAGCACACCGGAGCTTCCGGCAAGGACCTGATCCGCGGCATCGCCACCGGCTACGAGATCCAGGTGGACCTGGTCAAGGCCATCTGCCTGCACAAGCACAAGATCGACCACGTAGCGCACCTGGGCCCATCGGCCGCTGCCGGCATCGGCACCCTGCTGGGACTGGATGTCGAGACCATCTTCCAGGCCGTTGGCCAGGGCCTGCACACCACCACCGCCACCCGCCAGTCGCGCAAGGGTGAAATCTCCACCTGGAAGGCCCACGCCCCGGCCTTCGCCGGCAAGATGGCCGTCGAGGCTGCCGACCGCGCGATGCGCGGCCAGACCTCCCCAGTGCCAATCTACGAAGGCGAAGACGGCGTGATCGCCTGGATGCTTGACGGCAAGGATGCCGCTTACGAGGTGCCACTGCCGGAGGCTGGCGAAGCCAAGCGCGCCATCCTGGACACCTACACCAAGGAGCACTCGGCCGAGTACCAGGCGCAGGCCTGGATCGATTTGGCCCGCAAGCTGCACGGCGAGCACCCGGAGGCCACCGACCCGCAGAACGTCAAGTCGGTGCTGATCAAGACCAGCCACCACACGCACTACGTTATCGGCTCCGGAGCGAACGACCCGCAGAAGTACGATCCGACCGCATCGCGCGAGACCCTGGATCACTCGATCCCTTACATCTTCACCGTGGCCCTGCAGGATGGCGCATGGCACCACGTGGATTCCTACTCGCCAGAGCGTGCCGGCCGCGCCGACACCGTGGAGCTGTGGAACAAGGTGGCCACCGAAGAAGATGCCGAATGGACCCGCCGCTACCACTCGCTGGATATTGCCGAGAAGGCTTTCGGCGGCTCGGTGGAAATCACCCTGAACGATGGCACCGTGATCACCGACGAAATCGCCGTTGCCGACGCGCACCCGCTGGGCGCCCGTCCCTTCGCCCGCGAGCAGTACATCAACAAGTTCCGCACTCTGGCCGCCGGCCTGGTGGACGACGCCGAGATCGACCGCTTCATCGCGGCCGCTGAAAACCTGGAAAACCTGGCCGCCGGCGAACTGGACCAGCTGAACATCGCCGCCGCAGCGGGCGTCATCGACGCCGCGGCCGCACCGAAGGGCCTGTTCTAGCATGCTGTACTCGACCAGGACCCCCGCAGAAAAGCGCCTTGCGCTGCGCGAGATGCTCACCCCGGGCGCTGCCCGCCAGTTCCCCGGAGCCTTCAACCCGCTCTCGGCCAAGCTGATCAGCGAGAAGCAGTTCGACGGAATCTACATCTCCGGTGCCGTGCTGGCCAACGACCTGGGCCTGCCGGATATCGGCCTGACTTCGCTGACCGAGGTAGCAACCCGCGCCGGGCAGATCGCGCGCATGTCGGACCTGCCGGCGATCGTGGATGCCGACACCGGATTCGGCGAGCCGATGAACGTGGCGCGCACCATCCAGGAACTCGAATACGCCGGCCTTGCCGGCTGCCACATCGAGGACCAGTTCAACCCGAAGCGCTGCGGGCACCTGGATGGCAAGAATGTGGTGGATACCGACACCATGCTCAAGCGCATCGCCGCTGCCGCTGATGCACGCATCGATGAGAACTTCCTGATCATGGCCCGCACCGATATCCGTGCGGTCGATGGCCTGGATGCGGCGATCGACCGCGCCAAGGCGATGGTCGATGCTGGTGCCGACGCGATCTTCCCGGAGGCGATGAAGAACGTCGCCGAATTCGAGGCAGTATGCAATGCGGTCGACGTGCCGGTACTGGCGAACATGACCGAGTTCGGCAAATCCGAGCTGTTCAACCGCCAGGAACTGGCCGATGCAGGCGTCGCGCTGATCATCTATCCGGTCACCTTGCTGCGTAGCGCCATGGGCGCGGCTGAACGCGTACTGGATGCCATCAGCGAGGATGGCACCCAGGCCCGTGAAGTGGATAGCATGTTGACCAGGTCACGTTTGTACGAGCTCGTGGACTACGAGGCCTACAACCGCTTCGACACCGGAATCTTCAACTTCCAGGTCCCAACCCTGGACATTGATTCCAACAGCGCGAACCTCTAGGCTCGCAAGCACCTACTACCCCCTGCGCCGGCCGGCACCCGCCGGCCGGCGCGACCCAAAGCATTATTATTCTCCGGCAATGAAGAGGAGCAAGAATGACTGCCACCGAGGAAATCAAGAAGGGCCTAGCAGGCGTCGTCGTTGACTACACCGCCGTCTCCAAGGTCAATCCAGACACCAACTCGCTGCTCTACCGCGGCTACCCGGTCCAGGACCTGGCCGCGAACAAGTCCTTCGAAGAGGTCGCCTTGCTGCTCTGGACCGGCGAGCTGCCAACGCAAAGCGAACTGACCGAGTTCAGTGCTTTCGAGCGGGCCAACCGCGCGCTGGACCCGCGGGTGAAGGCCGCTATCGACCTGCTTCCAGCTGACTGCCATCCCATGGATGTGGGCCGTACCGCCGTCTCGGTAATCGGCGCCAACCACCCCGAGGCCGAGAACTCCTCCCCCGAGGCGGAGCTGCTCAAGGCCAAGGAGCTGTTCGCGGCCTTCCCGGCGGTGGTTGCCTACGACCAGCGCCGCCGCCGCGGCCAGGACGCGGTAGCTCCGCGCGGAGATCTGGATTACTCCTCGAACTTCCTGTGGATGGCCTTCGGCGAAGAAGCAGCCCCCGAGGTTGTCGACGCGTTCCGCGTATCGATGGTGCTCTATGCCGAGCACTCCTTCAATGCTTCGACCTTCACCGCGCGCGTGATCACCTCGACCCTCTCCGACCTGCACTCGGCTGTCACCGGGGCGATCGGCGCACTGAAGGGCCCCCTGCACGGCGGCGCCAACGAAGCTGTCATGCATACCTTCAACGAGATCGGCATCGACAAGGAAGAATCCCGCGAGGATGCTGCCAAGCGCGCCAAGTCGTGGATGGAAGAGGCACTGGCCGCCAAGAAGAAGGTCATGGGCTTCGGCCACCGCGTCTACAAGCACGGCGACTCCCGCGTGCCAACCATGAAGGCCGCGCTGGATCGCATGATCGAGCACTACGGCCGCCATGAGATGCTGGGCTTGTACGACGGCCTGGAGGCAGCCATGGACGAGGCCAAGTCCATCAAGCCGAACCTCGACTACCCGGCCGGCCCTACCTATCATCTGATGGGCTTCGACACCGAGATGTTCACCCCGATCTTCATCGCGGCACGCATCACCGGCTGGACCAGCCACATCTTCGAGCAGCGTGCAGCCAATGCGCTGATCCGCCCGCTTTCGGCTTATAACGGCGTGGAGCAGCGCTCGCTGTAGACACACTTCGACTCCCGGTATTGGCCGCGGGTATGGCACAGCCGTGCCAGCCCGTGGCCATTGCCGTGCCAGCTGCGGAACGGCATCGGCTTGCCATCGTTGCCCAAGGTTGCAGTCCCAGGCCAATGGGCCTATCGTTTAACGATAGATACATTCCGAAGAACGATAAGGTCTATTGCCATGGGAAAATTCAGCATTATCGGTTTGAAGGTAGTTCTGGCCGTGATCCTGGCCGGCACGCTTTTTGTGCAGCTGTTCATGATCCCGATGATCTTGATCCACGAGTCGCCGAGCAACGGCACCGACAAGTTCTTTCAAGCCTCTTTCCTCGGCTACTTGCTTCTCGCCGGGCTCATCATTGAAACCTGCGTCTACAGCGTGTGGAAACTAGCCACGAGAGTTAAACGCGGCACCGTTTTCGATCCCGCTTCCCTGGGCTATGTAACGCCGATCATCATTGCCTTCACGATCGGCGCCCTATCCACTTTTGCCCTCGGAGCGATCTTCGCCGCCAGCACGGAAATTGCACCCGGAGTCGTGCTTCTTGTTGGTGGAGCCGGAGTGCTGATGATCGGCATCAGCATCATCGTGCTCGTACTGCGGCAGTTGCTCGCACAAGCGGCGATGACCGAAGCCCAAGCCGATGCGCTCCGTACCGAACTGGGCGGCGTGATCTAATGGGAATCCGCGTAGATATAGACGTGATGCTGGCCCGCCGCAAAATGGCCGTCGGCGAGTTGGCCGAACGCATCGGCATTACCCCGGCCAACCTCGCGGTGCTCAAGAACGGGCGCGCCAAGGCCGTACGTTTCAGCACACTTGAAGCCCTCTGCCGGGAATTGGAATGCCAGCCCGGCGACCTCTTGATCTTCGAAACCGAACAGGACTAGATGCAGCTCGCTGGCTAGTCCCAGTTCTCGAAGCTGATGCTCTGCACCGAGGTGTTGTCCTGCGCCAGCACGATCTCGACGGTAAATTTCCCGCCGGCTACGAGTTGCGGCAGCCACAACGGGGAATCCTGCCACATCTGCTCCAAGGGCAAGGCCGCCGGATCGGCCCACAGCGGCTCGAGCTCCTCGGTGATGTGCAGCTGGCCCGATGCCTTCCGGGCAATGAAGGTGGCGCATTCCATGTCGGCTGCCGGCTGGGCGGGGAACCGGAAATTGACCTGCGCCGCAGGCTCCAGATCCTCCGGAGCGAGGAGCAGTCCGGTTTCCTCGGAGAATTCCCGGATGGCCGCTTGCCGCGCGATCTCTGTCTGCTCGATCTTGCCGCCGGGCAACACGATATTGCCCTTGCCGAATCCGCGACGCTTGCGTCCGAGCAACACGTGCAGCCGTCCTTCGCGCTCCTGCAGCAGCGCCACGAGGGCTACCTGCTTGGCAGAACGCACTTGGTGGCCGGCGACCACTAGTTCACCCTCGGGTGGGCCAGCTGGTAGGCCTCACGCAGCGAATCCACGGTGACCTTGGTGTAGATCTGCGTGGTGGTGACCGATGCATGTCCCAGCAGCTCCTGGACCACCCGCACATCCGCGCCGCCCTCCAGCAAATGAGTGGCGAAGGAATGGCGCAGCGTATGCGGAGAAACCTCGGTGGTAATCCCGGCGCGCTCGGCTGCCTTCGAAAGCAACAGCCACACCGATTGGCGGGAAAGCCGTCCCCCGCGCTGGTTCAGGAACAACGCTGGAGTTCCCTTGCCCTTGGTGGCTAGCCCGGGACGGGCACGCACCAGATAATCGCTGACCGCACGCTGGGCATAACCGCCGACCGGAACGACGCGTTCCTTGGATCCCTTGCCGAACAAGCGCACCACGGCGTCTTCGGCAAAGTGCAGGTCATCGACGTCCAGGTCCACGACTTCGGAAATGCGCGCACCGGTGGAGTACAAGAACTCCAGGATCGCGCGATCCCTCAGCCCGGCAGGGGTTTCGATGCTCACCGATTCGAGGATCCTGGTGACCTGATCGATGGAGATCGCTTTGGGCAGGGATTGCCCGATGGCGGGGGGCTGGATCTCGCGGGCCGGGTTAGGCGCGCAAATCCCTTCGAGCTCCCAGTACTTGTGCAGTTGGCGGATGGCTACCGAATGGCGAGCGACGGAGCGGGCGCTCAACGGCTTATGCTCCTCGTCTCCGCGGGATAGTTCCTGAAGGTAGCCGCTGATGGCCAGCTCGGTAATCTGCTGCGGTTGTGCTACGCCGGCTGCCTGCAGCGCTTCAACGTAGCGAAGCAGATCCCTCCGGTAGGAAGCCAGTGTATTCTCGGCCAGCCCGCGCTCGATCGCCAGATGCTGCAGGTAGCGCTTGAGCGGGGTCTCGAAGTGGTCGCTCATCCTTCGCGCAGGTATGGGTGCACATCGAATGGCTCGTTCGCATCGCGCAGGTCCAAGTACTTGCTGGTACGGGCTGCATGAGCGGCAAGGATCGCGATTGTCGCGGTGGGATTATGGATCTTGCCTGCCAGCACGGCTGCGACGGCTTCCTCCAGCGGCACCCAGGTGCTGATCATTTCAGCTTCCTCCTCGGTACGCTCATGGCGCTGATCGGCGGCAACCAGTTTCGCATCGCGCGCGAGGTAGACTCGCACTGCCTCGGCCGAGGAGCCCGGGCTCAAGAAGACATCGGTGAGGATCGACCAGTGCTCGGCGGTACGATCCGCTTCTTCCCATAATTCGCGCTTGGCAGCTTCCAAAGGTGGTTCTCCAGCCACATCGAGCAGCCCGGCAGGGATTTCCCACAGCCGCATGCCTACCGGGTGGCGGTACTGGTTGACCATCAAGATGCGTTCTTCAGCATCCATGACCAGAACGCATACAGCACCGGGGTGGTTGATGTAATCGCGTTCAATGGTCGCCCCGGATTCGGAGAGCTTCACCGTGTCATGGATGACGTCCCAGATCCGTCCCTCGTACACGGTTTCACGGTTCAGCAATTCACGTGGTGAGAATTCATCGGCTATCGGATGCAGCGGCACGAGGATCGTCCTTCGGTAGAAAAAGCTGGTCGGTATTCTCCAGCTTAAACAGCTACGCGCCGGTCAGTAACGACCGGCGCGCAGTGCCTTCAGAGTTTTACCTCCGGCAAGCTGTATTACTTATTTGCGCAGCTCCAGAGCTGCCTCGACCAGACCTGCAAACAGCGGGTGCGGGCGAGTCGGGCGGCTGGAGAGCTCAGGGTGAGCCTGCGTTGAAACGTAGTACGGGTGTACTTCCCTTGGCAGTTCAACGAACTCGACCAGGTTGCCATCTGGCGAGGTGCCAGCGAAGACCAGGCCAGCCTCTTCGAGCTGCGCGCGGTACGAGTTGTTGACCTCGTAGCGGTGGCGATGGCGCTCCGCAACCTCGGTCTTGCCGTAGGTCTCAGCCAGAACCGATCCCTCAAGCAGCTTTGCGTCGTACAGGCCCAAACGCATGGTGCCGCCCAGGTCGCCCTTGCCTTCAACGATGTCCAGCTGCTCTTCCATGGTCGCGATGACCGGGGTCGAGGTTTCAGGATCGAATTCGGTGGACGATGCATCGGTGAGGCCAGCCATGTTGCGGGCGTATTCGATGACCATCGACTGCAGTCCCAGGCACAGGCCCAGGGTTGGCAGCTTGTTTTCGCGAGCGAAGCGCAGCGCGCCCAGCTTGCCTTCCAGACCGCGGATGCCGAAGCCACCGGGGACGCAGATTGCCTCTGCACCCTCAAGCGCCTTGGCGGCCCCTGCTTCGGTAGCGCAGTCATCTGCTGGTACCCAGCGGATGTTGACCTTGGCGTTGTTTGCGAACCCGCCGGCACGCAGAGCTTCGGTGACCGACAGGTAGGCGTCGGGCAGATCGATGTACTTGCCCACCAAAGCTACGGTCAGCTCGGTTGCGGGGTTGTGCACGACTTCGAGCAAGCGATCCCACGAAGCCCAGTCGACGTCGCGGAACTTCATCTCCAAGGTCTGGACGATGTAAGCGTCCAGGCCCTGGGAGTGGATGACCTTTGGGATGTCGTAGATGCTTGGAGCATCGGCGCAGTTGATCACTGCTTCGGTGTCCACATCGCAGGTACGGCCGAGCTTGGCGCGCATTTCTGCCGGGATTGGACGGTCCGAGCGGATTACCAGCGAATCTGGCTGGATACCGATCGAACGCAAAGCGGCAACGGAGTGCTGGGTAGGCTTGGTCTTCAGTTCATGGCTTGGGCCGATGAATGGAACCAGGGAAACGTGTACGAAGAATGCGTTCTTGCGGCCGATGTCCTGGCGGACCTGGCGTGCTGCTTCGAGGAATGGCTGGGATTCGATATCGCCGACGGTGCCACCGATTTCCGTGATGATCACGTCAGGTGCCGACTTGCCGGCCCCTGGTTCGGTTGCTGCCAAGCGCATACGACGCTTGATCTCATCGGTGATGTGAGGGATGACCTGAACGGTATCGCCGAGGTATTCACCGCGACGTTCGCGTTCCAGAACGGTCGAGTAGACCTGTCCGGTGGTCACGTTGGCGGTACCCGGAAGGTTCTCATCCAGGAAACGCTCATAGTGTCCGATATCCAGATCGGTTTCTGCGCCATCGTCAGTAACGAAGACTTCACCGTGCTGGAAGGGGTTCATAGTACCTGGATCGACGTTCAGGTACGGGTCGAGCTTCTGCATGGTCACTGAGAGACCACGAGCTCGAAGTAGATGTCCAAGGCTGGATGCCGTCAATCCCTTACCCAGGGAAGAGGCCACACCGCCGGTGACGAAGATATGCTTTGTCGTTTCAGACGACCGAGAATCACGAGTTGAATTACGCTGCACCACGGGATTTCATCCTATCACCATTCCAATATTTCGCATCCTCATAAGACTCTAGTGCACCTCCGGCCAATGCCCTAGCATTGCCGTAATTCAGGGGCTCACCAAGACTTTTAGGCTTTCGCCATTTTATTGGAGGTGAGCGATGACACTAGGTTCTGCGCTTCTTCAAGCAACTCCTCAGCATGCGCCTGCGCCGTGCCGGATTCCTCTTGGCCGGCGAGCATGCGCGCAAGTTCCTTGACGCGGGCTTCCTGATCCAAGCTGATGACATCGCTGGCAGTGTAGCCAGCTCCCGCCTTCGACTTGGCATCTGAATTCTTGATCACACGAATGTGCCGATCCGCATAGGCGGCCACCTGGGGCAGGTGGGTCACGACGATGACCTGCACATGCTTTGCCAGCATCGCCAGGCGCTCGCCAATGGCCACCGCCGCTTTGCCACCCACGCCCTGGTCCACCTCGTCAAAGACGAAGGTCGGCACCGGGTCGACCGCCGCTAGGACGACTTCAATGGCCAGCATGACGCGGGAGAGCTCGCCGCCGCTGGCACCCTTGCCCAGCGGTCGCGGCGAGGCTCCGGCATGC
The DNA here is from genome assembly GCF_042672105.1 of Glutamicibacter sp. NPDC127525. Classification (NCBI taxonomy): domain Bacteria; kingdom Bacillati; phylum Actinomycetota; class Actinomycetes; order Micrococcales; family Micrococcaceae; genus Glutamicibacter; species Glutamicibacter sp. NPDC127525. The sequence goes on from NZ_JBHXVN010000008.1 coordinate 166,399, forward strand.
GGGGCCAGCAGCATGGAAATCGCGTCCTGGCCGAAGGCACCTGGTTCTTCCAGTTCCTTCACCTCGATGACGAGCTTGGCATCCGGCATCGCCAGGGCCTTGAGCTCGGCTGAAACCTGCGCGGAGAGTTTCTTGGCAGCCTTGCGGCGCGCGTCGGAGAGGTCCGAGGCCAGCGAGGCCACCTTGTGCTCCAATTCAACGACTTCTGTTTCCAGCTCCTCGATGCGCGAGTCATCCCCACCGAGTTCTTCCAGACGGGTACGGGATTCGGCAGCCCAGGCGAGCACCTGATCAATGCTCGGTGCATACTTGCGCATGAGCTTGCTCAAATCGGCACGGCGGGCTTCAATCTGCGCCAAGCGCTCCGGGCCTTCTTCATCGAGGTCGGCAACGTAGGCGGCAAGATCACTGGAGAGTTCCGAGGCGAGAATGCCCAGTTCCGCTGCCCGCTCCGCGAAGGCGGCCAGCGCAGTGTCATCGTCACTGGCCTGGGCCAGCACGCCGCGGGCGGTCTCCGCCAGGGTGGTAACGCCCGGGTTCTCGAAATCCTCCGAGTCGATGACGGCTTGCGCCTGCCGGCCGGCGGTGCGCAGGGACTCGACATTGCCCAGCTTCATGGATTGCTCGCGCAAGGCTTCGTCCTCGCCCGGCTGCGGATCCAGGGAATCGATCTCGTCCAGCGCCAGGCGCAAGTTCTCTGCTTCGCGAACACGGTTGCGCGATTCGGTTTTGAGCCCCGCCAGCTCCTTGGAAGCCGATCGCCACTGGCGGTAGGCTCGCTGGTAGTTGCTTAGCGTGCGCGACAGCGAGCTGCCAGCAAAGCGGTCCAGGGCATCGCGTTGGGCTACCGGCTCTTTCAGGCGAATCTGGTCCGACTGGCCATGGACGGCCACCAGATCGTGCCCCAGCTCAGCCAGCAGGCCGACAGGGGCGCTGCGTCCGCCGATGGTGGTGCGTGAACGGCCTTGGGCCGAGAGAGAGCGTGAAAGCAGCAGTTCGCTGTTCTCCCCTGCTGGTTCGATGAATGCGCCTGCTTGGCCTGCGGCATCGAGCACATGGTGATCTGGCGGCAAGTGCACCACGGCTTCAGCCAGGGCGTGCTTGGCGCCGTTGCGCACCGCACCGGCATCGGCCCGGCGCCCGAGCAGCAGGGACAAGGCGGTGATCACCATGGTCTTGCCAGCGCCGGTTTCACCCGTGACTACCGTGAGTCCCGGACCAAGCGGAAGCGTGGCCTCGGTGATCACCCCAAGGTTGGATATCTGGATTTCCTGAATCAATGCCTGCTCCCGAATGTCGAGTTCAAGTCGTACCGTGCGCTTTTAGTATATGTGTTCTAACCCTATTTTTCGTAACTATGTTCGAGCGTGTGGAAAGTTTTTCTTCGAGGCCGCTATTCAGTCCTGGTCCTCGGGGCGTCCCACCATGGGAATGCCCGGTTCATCGCGGTAATGCGGATCGACGCTTTGCAGGCCTGGTCCGATCACCGGCAGTGCCGTAGTGGCCGGACGGCGCGCCTCTTCCTTCGCTGGTCCGCGCCAACCGGTAATGGGCAGCTCGAACTTGTTGACCAGGCGCTCGGAAAACGGCGTCGTGTTCAATCGCGCCATGTACACCGGGCGGTCGCTGCGCGTTACTTCCACACGGGCTCCCGGCGGCAGCTCGATGGTGCGCCGTCCATCGCACCAGAGCACGGCCCCGGCATCGGTGCGGGTCAGCATTTCGACGGCCATGATCGAATCCGGGGAAATGACCAAGGGCTTGGCGAACAGTGCGTGCGCGGAGATCGGCACCATGATCAGCGCCGCCACGTCCGGCCAGACCACCGGGCCGCCGGCGGAGAAGGAGTACGCGGTGGAACCGGTAGGCGTGGCCATCACGACACCATCGCAACCGAAGGTGGAGATCGGCCTGCCGTCGACCTCGATCACGACCTCGACCATGCGTTCGCGGTTGGCCTTTTCCACCGCGGCCTCGTTCAAGGCCCAGGTCTCGGCGAGGCAGACGTTGTCCAGCCACACCTTGACCTCCATGGTCATGCGTTCTTCCACGGTGTAGGTCTCATTGACCAGTGCTTCCACGGTGGAGGCCAGTTCGCTGCGTTCAGCTTCGGCGAGGAAACCCACATGCCCGAGGTTTACCCCCACCAGCGGCATCGGGGATTCCCGCACCAATTCCGCGGCACGCAACACGGAGCCATCGCCACCGAGCACCACGCCCATGTCGACGTCCTCGATCTGGCAATCCTCGCCGAGCACCTGCACCGAAGGCACAGCCGCGCCGATCGCTTCGGTCATCGCCAGCTGGTCCTTGCCGCGCATCACCGGGATAGCTCCGGCGGCGTTGAGCAGGGCGCAGGTTTCTATGGCCGCGGTGATCGCTTCTTGGCGTCCGGTATGGGTGAAAATCAGGATTCGGCGCAAGGCGGTCGGCCCCTCTCAGCATCGCGAGGTGCAAAATGACCGTGGTTATCGACCACGGCTAAAACACGTCACTACTAAGAATAGTCAACATCCTGCCCGATGCGTGGAACATCGGCAGGCTGTGGATCCTCTCCTGCGGCAAGCCAAAGGAAGAATTCGACATTGCCGTCCTGTCCCGGCAGCGGGCTGCGTGCCAGCCCGCGCAGGTGCAGTCCCGCGGCTTGCGCGCTGGCGACCACCGCTTCAACGGAGCTGCGGCGCAGGGCGGGATCGGTGACCACGCCGGTGCGGTTCAGGTGTTCGCGCCCGACCTCGAACTGCGGCTTGACCATCAGCAGCAGGAAGCCGCCGTCCTTGGCGGCCCCGGCCAAGGCGTCGATCACCAGGCGCAGCGAAATAAAGGACAAGTCGGCTACTACGAGGTCGACTGGTCCCCCAATATCTTCGGGGGCCAGATAGCGGACGTTCAGTCCTTCGTGGACCGTGACGCGGGGGTCTTCGCGCAGCTCGTCGACCAGCTGGCCATGGCCTACATCGGCTGCGACCACAGATTTCGCACCGCGGCGCAACAGCACGTCGGTGAAGCCGCCGGTCGAGGCACCGGCGTCCAGGCAGTGCAGGCCAGCGGGGTCAATAGTCGTAAAAGCATCTAGGGCTCCGGCGAGCTTATGCCCGGCACGGGAGACGTATTCTTCGCCTTCGCTGGGCACCAGCGCCAGCTCATCGGTGGCGGAAACCTTCTTGGCGGCCTTGGTGGCGGCCTGCCCGTTCAGCAGCACCCGCTGGGCATCGATCAGCTTGGCTGCTTCGGTGCGCGAGCGCGCCAGCCCACGGGTGACAAGTTCTTGATCCAGGCGATTCACGCGCCGTGCTCCGTACGATTCAGTTCTTGCTGCAGGCCGGCGAGCAGTTGCTCATAGATTCCGGCATGCTCGGTAATGTCATGGTCGGCCAGGGAAGACAGCGCCTGCTCCACTGCTGCATCATCCGGCCCGCGAGGGCCAGGGCTCGGAAGAGGATTCTGCGGCTGCATGCTTAGCCCCGGATCTTGCGCAGGGCATCGAGCCCGCGTTCGGTAAACCGGATTTCCGGTTCTTCGTGCCCCGACTGGCGCGGATGGGCCAGCCACCAGGCATGGCAGGCGGCGCGCCAGGCATTCAGGTCCTGGTCGCTGCCCGAGACTTCGATCGCGCCGTTATCGACCTTGGCAACCGCGTCGCCGACCTGCACACCGTAGCCCAGTACCTTGATGGTCGGGTACGGCCGGTACAGATCAGCCATCGAATTGATGAGGTAGTTGGGGCGCTGCTCGACCGGTGCGCCCAGTGCTGTGCGCGGAGTGTCCACACCGGTCAGCACCAGCGCGGTGGAGAACCCGGCACGGAAGCCGCCAAGGATGTCGGTATCCAGGCGGTCGCCGACGACCAGCGGGCGCTGGGCATCCAGTCGGTCCGCGGCCCGAGCGAACAGGTAGGATTCGGGTTTGCCCGCCACGCGTGGTTCCACGCTCGTGGCCAGTTTCACCGCATTGACCAGCGATCCGTTGCCCGGGGCCAGGCCCTCGGCGCGCGGAATCGTCAGGTCGGTGTTGGTGGCAACCCATTGGGCACCGTGATTGATCGCGTAGCTGGCCTCGGCCAGGTTCTTCCACGAGATGTCCGGGTCGAACCCCTGGATCACCGCTACGGGTTCTTCCTTATGGGATTCGACGACTTCCAACCCGCGCACGGCAATGCATTCGCGCAGGTAGGGGGAACCCACCACCAAAACCTTGGATCCCGGATTCAATTCGCGGGCCAGCATCTCCGCACCGGCGTCGGCAGAACCGAAAACCTGCTCAGCGCTGGTTTTCACGCCCAGCTGGCGCAGGTGGGCCGCGACGGACATCGGCGAACGCCCAGCATTGTTGGTAATGAACGCCAAGGTGACATTCACTTCCGCGAGGGTGTTCAGCGACTCCACGGCGTCGTCAATGGCGTTCGGGCCAGCATAGACGACGCCGTCCAAGTCGGAGAGGACGGAATCAAATCCGGAAATCAGCATTCGGTGGTGGTTCCTACTACTTGAGGTATTTGGCTACTACGCCAAAGCTTACTTCGCCGATTCTTCTTCCACGTCAGCTTCGCCAGCTTCCGTGTCGGATTCGATGACTTCGTTCAGGTCATCTTCCTCGTCGATGCCGGTCTGCTCGGCTTCTGCCTCTTCTGCTTCTTCGGCCTCGGCTTCTGCATCTGCTTCTTCAGCCTCGGCGTCGGCATCTGCTTCTTCAGCCTCGGCGTCGGCATCTGCTTCTTCAGCTTCCGAAGGCTCGATCAGATCCTTGGCGCGTGGGGTTTCCTCTTCCTCATCCATCTCCGGAGCCAGGTCCATGATGAAGGATTCGGTTTCACGCTCGATGCCCAGGGCGCTTTCTGCAACCTCGACCTGAGCGTTCCAGCGCTTCGCGTCTTCTGCACGGCCGGCAGCCGACAGCAGATCAGCGTAGGCAGTGAACAAACGTGGGCTGAAGGAGAAGGCACGGTTGAAGTTCAGCTGTTCCAGCGACTCCAGCTCAGCCAGAGCCTTATCCAGCTTGCCCAAGTCACCATACGAACCGGCAGCAACCATCTGCATTTCAACCTTGACGGCGCTTTCCAGATTGGCGCATTCCTCGGACTGGGCGAGCTCGATTGCCTTCTCTGGGCGGCCCAGGCCACGCAGCGAGTCAGCGATCAATGGCAGGTTGTAGTCCGAACCGGAAATACGACGGTGGGTACGCAGTTCGCGCAGTGCATCGGCGTACTTGCCAGCGTGGTAGGCAGCGATGCCAACGGCCTCGCGAACCACCGCGACACGGCCGCCGCGGCGCGATGCTGCCAGGGTGTGCTCGTATGCCAGCTCTGGGTCGTCTTCCAGCAGGCGGCCAGCCATCACCAGGTGCTTTGCGACCCAGCTTGCCGAGCGCTCTTCGAGGTAACGCAGCTGGGCGCGTGCTACGCGGTCCAACTCCTTACCGGTAACATCCTCATCGATATCTGGGGACTGTTCACGATCGGCACGGTTCGAGATGCGAAGATCGCCAGGATTATGTGCGCGCGGTGCGTCACCGCGCTTATCAGCAAAGCGGTCTTCACGTGCTGGGTACTCACCCTTCGAGCGACGGTCGTCGGCACGCTTGAAGCCACCATCGCGGTTGTCATCACGCTTGAAGCCACCGCCACGGTTATCGTCACGCTTGAAGCCGCCACGATCGTCATTGCGGAAACCGCCACCACGGTTGTCATCACGCTTGAAGCCACCGCCACGGTTGTCATCGCGACGCTCGCCGCGGAAACCACCACGGTCTTCATTGCGGAAACCGCCACCACGGTTGTCATCACGCTTGAAGCCGCCACGGTCATCATTGCGGAAACCGCCACCGCGGTTGTCATCACGCTTGAAGCCGCCACCGCGGTTGTCATCACGCTTGAAGCCGCCACCGCGGTTGTCATCACGCTTGAAGCCGCC
>NZ_JBHXVN010000009.1:0-133234 GCF_042672105.1 Glutamicibacter sp. NPDC127525
CAGCGAGCTAGGGGCCTGGCGGCCCCGCTCCTTCCCAGTGCTGGCGCACTGGGTGCCGCCCTGCCGGGCGCCCTGGTCTCGTCGTGCTTGCGTCGCGTTGTTAGCCTTCGGGCGGTCGCTGACGCGCCGCTGTTCACTGGCCGGAGTGTCGCCACGTCGGGCAGCTGCGGGTGCGCTGGTGGTTACGGAGAGGGCTTTGGACGAGGTGGGGGTCGCCTCGGTCGCGATGCCTGCTGACGGGCCGGCGGCTGGCCAGCTGGGCTTGACTGCTTCAGCCTGTGTGTTGCTCTGCTTCACTGGAATCCCCTCCCCCGCGTGCCTGCTAGTATGTCTCCGTTGATTTTGTAGATACTAGAATTCTATCATGTTTCACCATGTCAAACAAGATATTTTCAATCGGCGCTGGTGATATCGCACTATGATCTTACCTATGATGTTACATAGTTGTAAACATATGTTGTGCCATATGAGGCTCATTAAGGCTCCCCCTACTGCGCAGCCTTAGGCCCCGCGCGCCCGAGGCGCTTCATCCCGGCCTGCCCTGCCGTGATCTGAGGTTGGCTTCGGGGGCGCTGGGGCTCTGTCCTGGTGGCTGTGCACGCCCGATCAGGGAGGAACTTGCGCATTCCTGGGCGAGGCTCAAAAACGATATGGCGTTGCTGCACTCATAGGCTTTCTGGTGGAGCTGCTTATGGGCGTTTAGGGGCCAGAATTTAAATTTAGTAAAGTCTAACTTGATCTAAATATGGTTCTCAGCATATGATGGTTTATGTCAGATCATTTACCCGAGAATCGATAGGCTCATGGCACACGAAATCGAAACCGCAGCAGACGGCCGCGCAGCATTCTTCGCAGCCCGCAAATCCGCATGGCACGCGCTGGGAACCACCACTGTAGAAGCCCAGACAGCCGAGGTAGCCCTCGAACTGGCATACCTCTCCGGCTGGAACGTACACAAGGCCCCACTGACCGCCACCAGCACCGACTCCAACGGCAACGACCTCCACTTGCCCGTCAACGGCAAATACGCCACTGTGCGCACCAATCCCTTCAACGGCCAACGCGAGCCCCTGGGCGTCGTCGGCAAGGTCTACCAGCCCATCCAAAACGAAGAACACACCGAGCTGCTCAACCAGCTTGTAGACCAGTCCGGCGCCCACTTCGAAACTGCCGGTTCCCTACGCGGTGGCCGGGAAGTCTTCGTCACCATGAAACTGCCCGAGCACATGCTCGTCGGCGACGTCGACCGCGTCGACCTCTACATCGCAGCAATGAACAGCCACGACGGCTCCGCTCCATTCCGCTTCGTTGTCACCCCAATCCGCGTAGTCTGCGCCAACACCCAACGCGCAGCGCTGAATAACGCGGTCAGCACCTTCTCCATCCGCCATACGCGCAGCGCCAAGAACAACATCGAAGCAGCCCGCCAAGCCCTCAGCCTCGCGTTCAAGTTCCAAGACCAGTTCCAGCTGGCAGCCGAGCAAATGATCCAGCAGACCATGGCAGAAGACCACTTCCGCACATACATCGACAAGCTCTTCCCTGCCCCCTCAAAGGATGCCACCACCCGCGTCCACGACACCTACCGCGAGAAGCGCAACACCCTCGACTTCCTCTTCACCGACGCCAGCACCAACGCCCCTATCCGGGGCACCCGCTGGGCTGGATACCAAGCCGTCACCGAATACATCGACCACTACGCACCAACCCAACGCAACCAGTGGGCCGACAACGAAAACACCGCCCGCGCGCTCTCCAGCCTCGGCAAGAACTCCGTCAACCTCAAGCACCAAGCATTCGCCCTCGCCAACGCCTAAACACAACACACAAGGCCGGGAAACCACCGTCTCCCGGCCTTAGCCATGCCCACAGCACCAAGCCACCTACCGGCGAGCGCGAGCGTGGCTCTGTGGGTGTTCTGTGGCCTTGCTGATGTGTGCGGTGGGTCGGGTCTTGGTTCTTGATGTCTGCTGCAGCGAGATCGCCGGGCGGTATGTCCCCCCAGAGGGTGGCCAGGGCGGAGATCTGCTGCAGGTGCGGTGCCTGCGCGCCGTGGCGGTATGTCTTGGGTACCTTTGCCAGGTGTGCGGGGTATCGCTCGTGGGGGGGTGAGTCGGGCTTTGTTTGGCGTGCTGGGTTGTTAGATTTTAAATCTAGAACCTGAGGGGATATTTATTGGTTTTTCAAGGTTTTTATGGTTCATCATCTGGTGATTTTCTTGGGTGTGATTTGTCTGATGGATCTTTTGCTCGGTGTTGCACCTGGCTGTCCGAAGCCTGGGACATACCGTCCATGATGAGAAGGCGCCGGCGTGCAGCGACCAGGTACCAGGGTGCTGGCTACCTCGGCGAGCGCCGTCGAAGTGGTAGGTCTTGGGTACCAGGTGGTCAAGGTGCCGGCGTGGAAGGTCGGTGTGGTGAGAGACGTACCGTTGGCGGCCGTGCCTGAGGAGGATGATGTCTTCCTGGTAGGCCTGGGCGGTGAGGCGCAGGACGTACCGCGGTATCAGTCGATGGCCGTGGACCGGGTTGAGGATGGTGCCCGCGGCCGGATCTGCTGCAGGATCCCGCGGAGCGGTATGTCCCCTCCCTGGGCTCGAAATGCATGCTGGGCAGAAAGCTAGGCATCCCACTCTGGAAATACGTATTCCGGCTATCGTGATCATCATGACTAACACTCTGCTGAGATCAATCCGAGAGCGAATTCTGGATGAGTCAGAACCTCTTGATGGACTTCTCCGAAAGTGCCTACTTCTCGGGGCAGAAACAGGTTCAAATGCGCTTCGGGACTGGGCGCGTAGTGAACTGAACGGGTACAGCAGCGATGAATCGATTCCTGAATACCGAGTGCTCCCTACTCCGCCAATTGTGATGTCATCGGTGAGCGGGAATTACCTCTCAAAAGGGCAACATCTTCATCGGTTTGAGTTGCCGGCAAAAGCGTCTGAAGTTATTCCTGATCAGTTCCATATCACCCAGCCCATTGGAGAGCTGGAACAAATTTCGACAAGCAAATCTGTTTCCTTCATTGCCCCAGAGCTCAATCTTGCGAAGATCATTTGGAATAGGTCACTTGATTCTGATTTCCAGCAAATACTGGATTTGTCTTATACGATTGCTGGCTCAACGCTTGCAGGCGTTATGAGCAAGGTTCGGACTCAACTTGTCGAGATTATTGCCGATCTCTCATCTGATATTCCGTTGGATGAGTTACCGAAGAAAGCACAAGTTGATTCGGCTGTTAGCCAGCGGATTGGTACACAGTACAACACGACTATTCATGCAACACACGGGCCCACGGCAATAGGTAACAAGGCACAAGCCAGCACCAATGGGATCACTATAGAAGAAGCGGTCCAACTGCTTGATGCTGCGCGATCTGTTGCCTCTGACAAAGTAGTGGACGACGAGGACAAAGCCGAGCTACTTGAAGCCATCGAAGAACTACGTACCGTCGTTTCGCAGCCGGCCCCAGATACAGGACATGTGGTCAAAGAAGTCGGGAAGCTACGCAAAATAGCCGAACGGACCGGCGGTGCTGCCCTAATAGCTGCCGTCGAGGGATCCGCAAGTGCGCTCATGGAACTGGCCATGTCAGGGGCATTTGGCTAAACCTCTACGGCGAGCGCAGGGGGGCAGAAGTGTTCCATCAGGGCGGGGCACGGATCACCTTTGATGCTCTTCCGAAGTTCAAAGTATCGCAGCCGGATCTGCTGCAGAGATCCCGCGGGGCGGTATGTCCCCTCCCTGGGTCCGCTACAGGCACTGTCTATACATTGATTTTCCTCGCGAATGCAGCACGCAGAATCAGCCAGCTTGGCTTGGTGGCCCTAAGCTTATTGAATGTACCCTCCACCGGCTGGGCCGCTTCTGACGGCTGAACAACGCCAGAGACTCGACGACACGTTCCTGTCCTCTGATCCGTTTGAATATTTCAGTGCCCGGATCAATATGATCCTTCAATGGGCTGATTCCAGGGGACTGCAAACAAGTCCAACTGTTCCGTCTGACAGTAACCAGCAACCGTCGAAGAGCAGAGAGCAGTTCTCCCGGTTCTTGGGACGGGCTCCTGATTTTGCGCTCACGGCTTCTTCAAGAAGCATCTCTACTCAAGTCGCTACAGACGCCTATGCCCTGCGCCACCATGCTGCTGAGGCTCTGGTGCGCTTGGCCGCGGTCGTTTTGCCTCGAACAGAGGATTCCACAGCATGTTTCTGGGAGTCTCTATCAACGGGGCCGAACCAGCTTGAGCAGGTGATCAGCCAACTCGAAGAATCCATCTCGGCTCAGGATGCTGGACTGAATTTCGCTCGAAAGGTTCTCAGGAAGCAGGACCTACAAGGTGAGATAACTGAAGAACTTGCTTCGGCTTCCAATGTGTTTGCCAGCTGGTTCCAGTTCTCCATCGACCTGCTCATGGGGCACGAGCTGCACCTCAACGCGGCCCACAACAAGGTCAAGCATGGCTTGTCTGTGCGTGCTCGCGATGACCTCAAAGTATCGTTTACCACCGTTCCTCCTCGCTCAGACGGAACCATACCGCTCAGTGCGTTGACGGGACCTGAGGCAGTGGACATTTTTGACCGTCCTGTGATCGAAGTTCTCGCGCAAGCTCCCAAAGCCAAGGGCCACCGTCAAGGATTGGAGCTCACACAGCTTAGGGTGGATGTCCCTGCGATGCTGTCCGAGGCCTACATGATCGCGTGGACCCACGGCGCCATGTTCCACGTTGCCTCCGAGAAGTATCTGGAGGGGCGGCAAGAGCTTCCAGATTATCTGCAAGCGCCAAAGCATCCTGGTTATCCACTGGGCGGCCCACGACCAGAACATATTTCAGCAAAGGCCCCGGTTGGGATGCGTTTTCCTCTCACTACGCCTCCCGGCGGCGGAGCTGTGCAGCGCCCTGCTGGAATCGCCTTTCGCGATGTGTTTGTTCCTTTGAACTTTACTGGTCCTGAGATGCGTAATGTCCGTGTTGTTGCCGATGACGAAACGGAGGCATAGGTGAGCATGAAGAAGAGTGAATCAAACCTGGCTGATCCGGAAAACTGCATGCTCTATGCTTACTAGTTCCATGAGCTCACAGATGCTGCACGGCACCGGGATCGTCCATGAGTTCTTCGATGGATTCACTAGCAATTCATGCAGGGCAGCGCTCTTTTTTCGTGCTTGTGGGATTGTCGCTGTTTATAGGCTCTCCCACTTCTGAAAGGACCTCCGGCTTCGCCCATCCTCCAGAAGGATGCTGATCGGTATGCAATACAGGCCCCCTCTCACAGGAGCTACCGCCGCTCGGCGAGCGCCAACAACTCCTGTTGTCAGTACTCGCCGCGGTGAAGGTGGTTAGATGCCCGAGGCGTTCTTGTGTACCGTTCGTGCTCTTCACGCTAGTGGACAGATATTTTCCAGGATGTTCCTCTTCGTTCGGTTCACTCCGAGGGCGCTATGGAGTAGTTGTGGCCAGGCTCTGCATCGTTGATAAACGGGCGCAGAAGATCTGAGTCGAAAACCTTGTTCTTGTCCTTGTGTCCCAGGTCTTCTCTCATTGCTTTGAGAAGGTCAGCAGTGATTTTGGGGAACTCATTTTCCCGAAACGGTTCCTCGCTAACTCTCATAAGTCTGTATCGGAAATGGTTCCAAGCGTTCAGGACAGGGCCTGATCCCCACACGATCACTTGCGGGCTAAAATCGAGCATCTTTTGAAAGTGCTCATCCCTCTTCCCTTCGTCACTTTGGGCTGTCAGCATGCCAGTGAGTGAGCGAACGAGGCTTTCATATACGTCCGTTCGTCGGGCAAGCTGGGCGCGCTCCTTTTCTAGCTTCCGGTTCCAGTACCCGGTCAATGACTGGGTCATAAAAATACCCAAGATGCCGACTAGAGAAACAAATATCGCCGCTTTGGGAGCGTCTAATGTCTTGACCACATCCGCAAGCCAAAGAAGCAGCAGGACCACCGCGCCTAGAGCCAACAGAACCAACAACGCTGCTGCAATCACAGCCCAGACCGGCTGCTTCGAAGATTTCATCTCCCGCTCTTTCTCTTTCAACAAGATCATCCGGCCGTCAAGGCCCCGCCTAGTTCCAGGCAATCCGCGCCTGGAGTTCATCAATGATCCATATTGCCTGATCGAGCCCACGAAATAACCGGCTCCAGGAGCCGCTGGCGAGCGCCAACATTTATAGCTGGCTATGGCCATTGGTGTTGTAAACAGGTACCAGGAGGGGCTACTAGATGTTAATTTGTCACCGAAAGTATCAACTGTTGATACTTTCGGTGACATAATTGGAGTGTTAGCCATGATGAGGAGGTGTCCCGTGGATGCTGTTGAAGCGTTGGAAAGCCTTGAACTGCTCGGTGCTGACCAGTGGGGCTTGGCGACCTCTGCCCAGGCTCAGGAAAACGGGATCTCCAAGGTCTGGTTGCAACGGCTCAACGCCCGTGGAGTCCTGCAGCGCTTAAGGCACGGCGTCTATGCTTTGCCGTCATCCCAGCCAGGGCCTCTGCGGGATGTTCAGGGAGCCTGGCTCAGCGTTTCGACCACCACCCTAGAACCAGAGAGTGAGGAGGCTGCTTGGCCTGCCGTGGTGTCGGGAGCTAGTGCTGCCGAGTTGCATAAAATTGGTGATCTCCTGGCGCCCTATATCGAGTTTTCCGTCCCGCTACGGCGCATCAGCAAGCAATCAGACGTGAAGCTAATTCGACGCACTCTCACAGCAGAAGACGTCGTGATGATGGACGGCTTACCGGTCACGACCGTCGAGCGGACCATCCATGATCTGAGTGTGGCCCCCACCGATCTGGACCACCTCACCACCCTCGTCGTTGATGCAGCCCGCCTACCAGGAACCGGCGTCACCGGCTTGGCACAGGCCCTGGATCGGCGAGCGCGGAAAGAGGGACATGCCAGCGGCCAGGATCTACTGGAGGAAATGCTCGCCAGGCAAGGGCTCGACCTCAGCTCCGTGGGACTGTCTTCCAGTTTCCTCAAGCAGCTCAATCAGCTGGCCAAGGTGTTCGTCACTCCAGCATTTAGCGAGGGTTTGCTGAAGTCCCTCACCCCACTCACCCAAACTCAGAAGCACTTCACCCCTGAACTTGCCAGAGCGCTCAGCGGGACCCTTCTGGATTCGCTCTCCTCAATCACTGAGAGCCAGAAGAGTTTCACACCCGAAGTTGCCAGAGCGCTCAGTGAGAACTTGCAGAAGTCTTTCTCTCCCATCATCGAAAGCCAGAAGCACTTCACCCCTGAACTTGCAAAAGCTATGAGCGCGGCTATTAAGCCCCATCTACCCGCTGTCTCCATCCCAGCTGCGCAGTGGGCCAAGTTCGCCCTTGAGCGCTCCGCGAAAGATACTGATAAACAGGATCATCATGATGACGGCCACGATGATCAGGAAGAAGACTAATGACAGCCAGCGGTAAATCAAGTATTGAGCTTGCCCGCGAGCGCAGGTCCCGCGATGCCAAAATTCGCAATGCCGCAAAGGACCAGGGCACCACCGCAGAGCTGATCCGCAAACAGGTTGCCTTCAACCTGTTCTTCCAACGCGTCTTCTCCCAGGAAGATTCACGCTGGACCCTCCTGGGCGGTAACGCCCTGCTGATCCGCACCGGGTACGGACGCTTCACCCAAGACGTCGACCTGTCCAGAGACGAGCAATGGGAGGACCTGAGCCATGTCCAAGAAGAACTCGAAGCCCTGCTGTCCGAAGGCGACCGCCTTGACGATTTCAGCTTCACCATCACCAAGGCCATCGCCCACTCAGAACCAGACAACTACGGGTACGGCTCGAAAACCGCGAAAATCAACGTCCGCGTAGACTTCGGCGGCAAACCCTTCGACACGTTCTCCATCGACATCACCAGCCGAAAACACATCACCAGCGCTGTAGAACGCATCCAGCTCAAACCAGCACTCGACGACGCAGCCCTCACCGGCTTGCCTGCGATCCCGACCGTCCAGGCCGAAAACCACCTCGCCGACAAAATCTGCGCCCTCTACGAAACACACCAAGGCGCCAAGCAACGCCCCTCCACCCGATACCGCGACCTGGCCGACATGATCCGCTTCGTCAAAGATGTCCCCTTCGATGCCGCACAGCTCATTCTCGTGCTCAAGCACGAACAACAACGCCGCAAAATCCGGCTCCCTGACCAGCTGGTCTCCCCGCACCCTTCATGGAACAAGGAATACCCCAAAGCAGCCCGCGCCTTCGCCCAATACCCCCAGCACCTGTTGCCCCTGGACAAAGCACTGGACTACGCAGGGACCTGCCTCAACGAAATCCTCAACAACACCCGCACCGAAGGCCGGTGGAACCCCGAACACCAGCAATGGGAACCCGCTAACCACTAACCGCCAGTCAGGAACCAAGAACCACTAACCACTAACCGCCAATCAGGAACCAAGAACCACTAACCACTAACCACTAACCACTAACCACTAACCACTAACCAAAGGACAGCAGATAACAGACGAAACCAAGTCAACTCTCCTACAGCACGTAGGATCACTAGCAGCAACGACATCCGCTACTGGTCAAAAAGTTGCTACGCAGCAACAAAAAACAACAACCAGGGCAAACACCACAACGAGCGCTACTCAACAGGCAACCGGCATGCATGAACACCCCAGGACACCCACTACGCTGCCGCCGGGGCCTGGGACCTTGAAGTGCTACTCCCCTGAAAGAGGCTGCGCCTGGCACCCGCCAAGGGGACATACCACCACCGCTAGCTGCCGCCGGCGCCTTTCTCGATGAGCCCGGGCCTCGAAAGGCCCCGAACCGATGCCCTCGATCCAGGCGATGGCCTCCCGGATCGTTTCGGCTGCCTGGTTCAGGTCTGAGACCTGGCTGATCACGGCCAGGGCCTGCACGCACTGCAAAGACCGCCAGCGGCCATCTGGTTCAGCTTCGACCGTGTACACAGGCTTTCCCAACAGACACTCCCCTTCCGAGGCTGTGTTGCTACAGGTCCAAGCTTTCGGCGAGCGCAGAACCGGGGCGAAGTAGAGCCAGCGTGCAACTGCCCGGGAAACGCAAGACGTACCGCCAACTGCGGACCTCGAATAGTGACGAGCGTGACCGCTGCCTGCAGCCATGCCCGAGCAGTAAAAGCAAGTCGTACTGTCTACGACGGACCTAGCCCTAGTCTCGGCTCCATAGTGGGTTCCGCCTCTTGGAGCTGCGGCCCCGGGGGATACCGTCGGTGGCACAGGGGTGTTCCTTGGGACAGCGCTGGAGGCGGTCGACGGACCTGCTGCAGGCCTGGCCCGGTGGTATGTCCCCCCTCCTGGGTCGCTGCAGTAGCCGTGGCCCAGGAGCATGGAGCGTTATTCTTCTACGGGCTCGGTCCAGTCCAGGGCCGCGACGAGGTGCTCCTCATGCAGAAATCGGAGATGGCCCCACGGCAAATGTCCCGCGGGCTGTGGGACATTTGGATTCCGCTGAGGCCAGATGGCTGCGAAAGAGCGCATGTAGTGCAGGTTGCTGCGAGGTAGCCATGCCTGTCCGGGAGGGACATACCGCCAGCGGGTCAGCTCCTAGGACGCAGGGATCTCCCTCGGTCGTCGGATCTGCTGCAGTTGGAGGAAACCAAAGAACGCACCACCGGAGAGGCTGGGGCCTCACTGATGAGATGCGCCGGCCGGCCCTCGCTGCCGGCAGCCGCGTGATGGTATGTCCCCCACCGCGCCTGGCAGCACATCATGCCGCGTGCGCCTCAGGTCCGTGGTGAGCTTTTTCCTGGCGCTAGAGCCACGGCGAGCGCTACCGAAGTGAAGCGGAGAGGTGTGCTCGTAGCTGGCTCGTCTCGAACCTCCGTATCGATATGCTCAGAACATGCCACGTACACCGCTACATGCAGTTCTCGGCGAAACCGGGACCGAATTCACTTTTGCCTTGATCGAACAGGCTGTCGCCGAAGGGATCGAGGAACGGACAGATCTTGATTGGAAGTCGGCACTGCCGCTCACGGCTGCCGCCAAAGAAGGCCGCGAGGCCCAGGCTATGGAGCTGGCCAAAGACATCGCGGCCATGGCGAACTCTGGCGGCGGGATGATCGTCTACGGAGTCAAGGAAAAAGGCGGCGGGAGATCGGCCGCCGAAGAAATCAAACCAGTAGGGTCCATCGGTGAAGACGTCCTGAAAACCATTCGGCAAGTAGCCAACAACCGCATCTACCCGCCAGTCACTACCCTGCGCCTCATCCCGGTGGCTCCATCCGACCAGCCGGAAAACGGGGTCCTTGCCGCGCTCGTCACCCCGTCACTGGATACCCCGCATCTCATGCATCCAAAAGGCGCCCAGGACGACAAAGGATGGTTCCAAGCTCCCTGGCGCGATGGGGCAGATACCTTCTACATGAATGAACGCCAGCTCGCTGATGCCTACCGCCAGCGAGAGCAACGACGCCATGAAAAGTACCAGGACTTCGAGAAGCTCTACGAAAACTTCCTCAAAACCCTCGGCACCACCAACATTGGCAGCCCCTGCTGGGTTATCGCGGTCGCCCAGCCAATCCAACCTGTAGAAAACGACCGCCGACTTTCAGGCATTAGCGCCAGAAGATTCCTCGACACCGCTATCAGGAACTACTTCCCGCCGGCCCAAGGGATATCAGCCTTCTATGAAATTACCCGCGCGAACGCTGGCCCGAAGCGAGGATTGCGGCACTTCCACTTCACCGCAAAACGACCACTTGGTGACGGAACGATTAAAGCGCGCATAGAAATCCACGGCAACGGCTCCCTTGCCATCGCCTTCACCCGCGACGGCGTGACAGGAGCAAACGTCAGGCGCCCCAAATTCGTCCCCATCGATGATGTTCAAAACCATGCCAAGGAACTCATCGCCTTGATCCTCCAAGCCACCGAATCCCACACTGTGCTCAGCGATTATCGTGTCAGAGTCAGTGTCGAACCGACAACCCAAGCCTTCCTACGCCCAGACCCCCACCTCACCGGGCATTACCAACCCTTCGAAGTAGAACACCGCATCCCCAACCACCAACCCATCGACGCCACCATCATCACCCAATACGGCAGACACCAACTCCTTCAGTCAGCAGCCGAACTCCTCGAAGACCTCAACGCACAATTCGGATACCACACCAGCCCCACCGCCAACGAGCTCGAACGAGAGATCATCCTCAACGACTAGCAAACACCCGGCGAGCGCACCAGGTTTCTGCATTCGCCGGGTTCTTGTCTGGATTATTCGTTATTTTGTCGTTGGTTGGGTTGGACCTGTTTGGGTTCTAGCTGGGTTGTTTTCCTGGTCCCAGATTCTCATCAGCCCTAGGCTCTGGGTTGTTTGAGACCAGTAGCGCTTCTGGGCGTCGGAGTATCTCAGGATTGCTTCGCCTGAAGGGAATACGTACTGGTCGTCGGGTCCTTCCCAGGGAGGAGCCCAGTCGCCTATATAGTGGCTATTCGCGGTCGAGAAAGTGAGGTGCATTTGGGTGTTGGGCGCGAGGTCTCCCAGTTGTTTTTCCATCGCTTTCGTTTGGTCGAGAGCGGTTATTTCTTCGTCTGTCCATGGCGACGGGTCTCCCGCAGCCGATCCGGGACGTCCCTCTGGAGGCAGTGGGCTTCTGATTCTCTTGTTGAGTAAAGCGATGGGCCCTACAGGGGTGAACACCTGCAGGGACAGGTCGGTGAAAGTATCCGTTTTGGACCGGTTGCTAACGATTACATGCAGTTCTTCGCTTTCGTACGATCTCGACCAGTAGTCTTCCTGGTGAGCATTGGCGGAACCATCATCGGTAATAGGATGCTGGGCCTGGAGATTTTCGTAATATACACTCGCGTATACTTCGTCCAGGGCAGGTTTGAAGGCTCCTACTTCCCAAGAGACCTGGCTTGCCTTGCCGTAGGCTTCACTACGCGCTTCTTCAACCAGCTGCCGATGATTTTCATCGGCTTTCTTCTGGTCTTCGAGCCAGTGCTTTTCCTTTTGATCGATTAGCTGTTCGTGTCGTTGGGCCTCCTCAAGACGTGCCTTTTCTCTGGCATCCATGTCTTTTTGGCGTTCACGCGTGTCTTGGATGAACGTTAAGGCCGCGTAGGCCAACGCGCTGGCCGTCGCCAGGGACCCGACCCAGGTACCCCAGGCGGCCCAATCGGCAGCAGCTCTGGGAAAGAAGTACCAGGGTTCAGAGCTCAGCATGTTGGCGAACCAGCCACCACCGACGACAAACACCACAATGCCAACAATGACGAGCAAAGTTACCGGCAAAGCTTTCACGAGATTCTTCATGTATCGGTCTGGCTCCTTCACCAGCTACTGTATTTTCTTCTGAGTGCGGGACAGATTCCAGTTGCTTCAGCACAGTCAGAAGATCTGTATCCAGGGGCTCCCGCCGGGATTGAGCGAACCTTTGCCAGTATCAAGCGGCCAACTCTTGGAAAGCTTTACGCCGGCAAACAAAATAACGTACGGCGGCGGCAGTTGATCGTCCCACAGGTTGTGGGACATTTGGATCCCACTGCGGCCAGGTGGCGGCGAAAGAGCGCATGTATTGCAGATTGCTGCGAGATAGCCCCGTCATCTCTGGGAACGCCCGATGCAGGTCTTCAGACAATCTGGTGATGACTGCGCTGCCCCATCCTTGGCGTTCTTGTTCCTTCAGGATGCGGTGCCCGATATTCCAGTACAAGTCGATGAGCGCTGTATTGACGACGCGTTGAGCTTGGCGCTGGGCCGTGGACACTTGTGTTTTGAGGTCCGCGAGGAACTGGGCGTAGCCCTCTGGGGCCAGGGCATCGGTGGGAGGCATACCACCGAGTTTATCCGCCCCGCACGACAGGGAGGAGGATGTAGTGCCAGGAATGCTCTGCTCTGGGGCTTGGCGTGCAGCGGGGATCTGGTGGGCAATATTGGCAGTTCGTTCAGGTCCCTTGCGAAACCAAGCGGTATGACTCTGGGCCTAGGGGTCCTGTTCTGTTGCAGGAGGTACGGCGAGCGCGCGAGGCAGCGGTAGTGCCGGGCGGGACGTACCGCCCTCTCGTCGGGTCCCAGGGCGCAGCGGGGCTTGGCGTGGTCGTCGAGGGTTCTGCTGTTGAAAGGGGGCCAAGGACGTACCGCCAGGGGACCTCACTGATGAGATGCGCCGGCCGGATCTGCTGCCAGGCGGCCGTGTGGTGGTATGTCCCCGCCGATCCTGGCAGCGGGTTAGCTTGCTGAGTTCTGGGGTGGATGCCTGAGCTCGGCCCCAGGGCCAGGGCCCGGGATGAGACCTACCGTCGATGAGTAGCCGGACCGGGTCGAGCGAAGACCTGGTTCGTTGATGGCGCCCGAGGAGTGGATCCACTCTTCGGGCGCCGCGTAACGGTATGTCCCCACCGTGCCTGGCAGCGCATCAAGGCCGCTGGTTGCATAGCAAGTTATCTACCAAGAGGATGACGGCGGTTTTATTTGGCTCCGAATAAAGCCAGCGCCAAATGCCTGGTCTCTACTGGGCCAATACCCGCCGTAATTGAAAGATTGCTTTCGGGCCAAATCATAGACTTCGATAATGACCCCAGCGCGCTGCCATATTGCAGTACCTGTTCACCCGTTCTTGAAGCACTGGCCATGGGAGAACCCGTCCTGCTGATACCGATCGCTGACGCAGGTGCCAATGAACTAAAAAACGGGGGTCAGCACAGCTGACCCGGGGGTGGAATTGAGTCCAAAAGTTCTTGAGACTCATCCACCCACGAAAGAAAGAAGGACCGCCATGAAGATGCGCACCTTGATTATTATCGGCGTTGGTCTGTGGATTCTGATCCATGGGGCACTGATCATTCTGGAAGCGGCAGCAGCAATCGCTGACGCTTTCGGAATCTAGGGACCTTGCTCTGGGGGCTTCTTACCGAGGCTCCCAGAGCACCCACCTTTTCTAAACCCTCACAGCGCGTCTTTAGGCCCGCGTCTAAAGGGGAATCTAGCTCACAGGTCCCTTTCTGGGGACCGTTTTACCGTATCGTTCACATGCTAGCGCCCCAGAGCTTCTAGGGCCGCCCGGTATGCGGCTGCCTTTTCTGAATTCCTAGGCCCGCGCTTCCATGCAGACAACGCCAGTGAATCGGTTATTTTGCTCCCCCGCACTGCTCTCGCGATAGCTGCTGTCACTTTGCCGTTAGGCTCTTTCACGATCCAGTGCTCGAGTGCATTTTCGACATCGTTAGCGACCAAGCGGTCAAACTCGGGATCAGTGCGTGTTGCATGGAGCACGATAGCTGCACCGAGCGCGTCTCTTACGGATCCCACTAGGAGAGGTTGCAAAACGGTTCTCACCTCGTTTCGCGTGTCAGCTTCAAGCGGGATAGTTATGAACAACCACTTGGTGGTGTGCTTCTCAGAAGCACTGTCGAGCGTATCATCGAGGACCGTTCGAACGGCATCGGCATACAGGCCTGGCTCGGCCTCTGCCAAAGCTTTCGCGAATGTAGACCGGGAAGTGGCTGAAACCGATGCCTCGGCTGCTTGATCCAAATATCCGGCCCAAGTCGAACTAGCTTGATCCGATTCCAACGCATCGTAACGCCCAGCAACGGCTTTCATCGCTTCGCCTGATGCGCTTTCTAGCGCAACCGTGACGGCATTGTCTAGTTCGAGGTGATCCGCAAGCGCATCAGCACGTTTGATTGTGCTGATATCAGGACCCTCTTCAGAGATCAAGTTATCGATTCGGGTGATGAACTGCTCAGAAACCTCCGTGCGGAGAAACTGAAGATCAATCAGCGCCCAGAAATCTGCCGACTCAAATTCATTGACATGGCGCGCGAAGTTACTGTTGACCTCAGGTATGACTTTCGCAGACCATGGGAGTTTCGCTGTTGTTACCAATGCACGCTGGCGATGTGTACCCCCGTGCGCCGCAACCGCGACAAGAGCGTTAACCACTTCCCGTTGAGTGGCATCAGAGACGTGCCCCGTCCCAATAACATCGGCCGCCGCGGTGGTCGCACCGCCAGTGAAATCATAGTTGGTGCTGAACCAAGGCACCATTTCAGCGACCGCATCATCAGCCCATTCTCTGAGCTCGTCAGTCGAGAACAATGTTGCCGTGAGGCGGTCAGCAGCTTCCGGAGATCCCGAGACCCCAAACTGGGAAACCCATTTGTCGTGGATTGTCTCTCGCGCGGCAGGTTCAAGTCGCCCAGCGATCGTGGCGATGCGGACTGCAGAGTCAGCAAGATCGACGCCAGCACTATCTGTTCCATCCCAGTCTTCGGACCAGGAAGTGAAAATCGCCTCAACAAGCTTCACCTGCCCGTTAGCTCCATGTTCCACCATCGCTTCAATCACGGGGAGAGCCATCGAACTAGCAAACGTACCTCCTTCAACCCAACCAGCAATCACGTCGGCGGTGCGTCCTGTCGAATAGACACGCTTCGCCCCATCGCCCGAACCCCAACTTTGAATTCTGGACGCGGCTCGGACCGCCAGAGCCACAGCTCCACTGAGTACTCTCGCGACTGGTTCACTGCCATCTTCAACAGCTGTGGCACTCGCAGGGAGGGAGGTGTATGTGAGGCGTGACAGTTGCTTGTCCGTCAGCTCCAACTTTTCAATTGCAACAAACGCGATCGCACAGTCGTAAGTGTCGGCAGCTCTGCTGAGAGCTGCGAACAAGACTGATTCGTCCATGAGTTCGGCGGGTTCAATAATGTGACTGGCAATGTCTTCGACTGCTGTGAGATCTTCTTCATCCGCGGAGAGATCATCGTCATCATTTGCAGCAAGCTGAACCGCTTTCGAGAGAAGACTGCTCGCGGTGTGCGCATCCAGGTTCTCATGGTCCCAGACAGCATAGGCTTCCCAGGACTCGATGGCTTCGATTCGCCGTTCCACCCATGCATCAAATCCATCATCGCCAACTGCGGCGGCAATCAATTCACGTGCTTTCCAAACTTCGCCGTCGTTGATTTCCTCGCTCGCGTTGAGGACTGCCCGCCCAAGTAGATTTGCTGATCCTGACGGTGCGATGCCCAGTAACGCGATCGCCCCGGCAACATCTGTAAGGGCATGTGGCCTTTGGCTGACGATTGCGCCAACAACTCTTGCGATCTCTGCGCTTCGCAGGGCTTCGTTTCTCGATACTGCGGCTAGGAGCGCGGCAACGCCATTGTCTTGCTCAGCTGGGACTAGTTCGCGAAGCACTGCTGCAAGGAGTTCTCTGAACGAATCGGTGGATTCCACACCGCCACTAAGTGCTTCCTCTGCCAATCGCGCTAGCTCTGCGGACTGGTTATTAGCAAGAGCCTGCCGCAAAGCTCGCGCATGTAAGTTTCCGAGCAATTGACTGAAGCGATCCTGTCCAAGATAGAGGAAGGGCACATAGTCCACGTCTTCAGGTCCCCACCCTGCCGTCCGGGCAAGATACCGAAACAATGGCGCATTCCGTGGGTCGCTAATATTGAAGCCCATTTCCGTGAGCGCACCGATCTCTTTATCAGAAGCGTCAACTGAAGAAGCACGGGAGCCCAATTCGATAAGGTCCACGTCGTCGAGCACAGCTCGGAAGAACGCCGGATAGTCAGTCTTAAGCACTACCACTCGCGCGAGTACATCGAGGTTTTTCGTAACGATCCCATCTCGCAGAGATCTGGAGCCTGTGCGTAGTTCACGAGCGTGTGCAAGTCGGTAGTCGCTACTGAACGCATTAAGGAGTCGAACGACGTGACGAGGATCCCTCACATCATCGTGAATCAACATCATGATCACATCGTCCATCTTCGGGCCTACTCGTTCTGCGAGGGTGGTCGCCTGCTCGTTGATCAATGACCGCGCGAAGTCTCGTAGATCGAAAGTCTCGTGAACTGGAACTTGCTGCCTCAAGGTGAACAATCGGTTGAGAAACTCGTGTGCATCCGCGGTGCTCGCACCGTTGCCAGCCTCGATGGCAGACCTCACGATCTCCTCATCGATGGAGACAATGAAGATCGGCTGTTTGCCCTTCTTGCATGTGAGTTGGAAGCTGCGAATCGCGTTCAACGCAGCAAGTATCTGCTCTTTTGAGAGTCGGTCGATGTCATCGACTGCTACCACGAGCCGAGTTTTAGCTTTCTCAACCAGTGCTGCGAACGCTTGTTCTTGTTCGTCTGCTGCTTCGACCTTTGCTCGTTGCGTCACCCGCGCTCCTGACGCGAATAGTCCTCGAAGGTTCACAGATCCGATGTCGATGCTGCTGCCGAGCCAAATGAATGGACCAAAGAATGCACCCGTTGTGACGAAAGGGATCACAAAACTTGAGATAGATTTCCAGACTTCCGGTGGGACTAGGAAAGACAACAGCCCGATTAGTGCAGCCGCGCCGACCATAGCCAGTGCTATATAGATGAGGAATTTGCTACGCGATAATCGCAGCTTCTCCTGTAGTTGAGCTGCAATTCGTCCGAGGGGTGAAAGCGCAAAGTCTGAAATGGTTGTTGATTGCGCACTTCGCAGCGGCTCTAGAATCTCGTCAGCGTCCTTAGAGGACAATTGTTTGGAAGCGACGAGGGCCTCGGCAAATGCGTATACGGCTGCACGGTGGAAGCCCACCGGTTCGTGACGCTCTGCCGACATCCTGATTAAGCCAAGATTTCTGTCGCCTTGAAGTTTCGAACGTAGTAGCTCGATGATCGTGCTCTTGCCCACGCCGAACTGGCCTAGTAGGCCAATCATGCGCCGATGATTCGTTGGTTCGGTCACCATGCGGTGTAGATTATCCGCAATGTCATCATGTCCGAATGCGTCTTGAGACACTTCACCAACTGGCGCGTCAACGACAAACCAATTCCCGCTTGGGCGCACTTGTGCGCTCATTTAACACCGTACCTTCCCGCCAATAAAAAGCCATCCGCACCTCCAGTTGTGATAACTGCAGGCAGATATACGGAAAGCCAGGATGCATTTGATAATAGTCGGGTTCTAGCGATGACGTCGTTGCTCCTGGCGGTGGTGTGTTCAACGCTTCCCCTGACTTAAAGCGGTAGTAACAATGTTCGCTGAAATCGCGTCTCCTGTCTTCGGCGAAGACGAGCCCGACGGGCAGGCGAAACATAGTTGTCTCATCAGCGGCAGGAACATCGCCACATAGCCGAACCAGACTCGCCGCCACTAGCGCTACCTATTCGAGCCCGGAAGTCTTGCTCAGGCTGTCTTGCAGATATCGGGACCGAGAGACGTGAAAGCATGTCCTTCTGTAGGTGTAGTTAACCTCGATCAGGGGACATACCGGTCACAGTTCCAGAGGTTTTTTCTGCGACAGCCCTGAGGCAGTGCTGGCAGGTCACTTTTTTGATGTTGGAGGTAGTTGATGCGGTGAGTGCTGTACAGCGGGCGATGAAGCTATCGACAAAGGTGAAACCTGGAATCGATAGTTGATCGCTGACTAGGTGTATTAGTTCCTCGTTCATCGCATTTCCTGACGTCCTATGTCGCGGCAAGGAGTATCGCTGAGCTAAGGGAGCCGATGGCCAGGGTCGTGAGGAACAACTGCATCAGGGTGACAGCCCTGATGGAGAATCCCCCTTTTTTGTCTTGGAAGAAGATCATGGGAGCTTCTGAACCTAGAAGCCAGAAGCTGAAAATTCCTAAAGCGGCTAGTCCGAGTATTGTCAACAAATGGACCTCTTTTCTGGTCAAATTGTGATGTGCGGATTCAATATCGTCCAGAAGGTCATGGTGACCCACAGCGAAGTTAGGTTCTCGTGCTCGGTGGCGCTTGGGGTTGGTAGGCCCCGTTGCTGGCGTTTTGCTTTCTTTCGTTGAAAGCTGAGCACCCGTCCAGCAATACTCTCAGCACCTTTGAGATCTTCAACGATGGTCTGGCTGAACCCCTGAGCTTTTTCTGGATAGTCATAACCGGGGATACTCAGTTTTCGGGTGGGGTGGTGTTCAGGCGGCCGGCGCCAGTGCTAGAAGGCGATTCGGTGCAGGGGTCCAGAATTCCTGGTACTCGCTGTGGTTCATGTCTTCGGCGACGTGGGTGATGAGGTAACTGGCACAGAGGTTTACTGGGTTGATCTCTTTGACGTGCGACTGGGCAAAGTTCGCTGCAATGCGGGAAATCTGCAGGCTGTGAGATGAGCCGATGATATGTCCCTCATAGGACACGAGCCAGGATGGCCAAACATAGGGGTTCTTCTTGATCTTGATGTGCGTGTACATGATGCTTTCCATTCGTTGTGGTGGTGGTCGTGGGATGAGTTTCATGAGTTGGATCGTGGAACCTGCTTTCTGATGAGGGGTTAGCTGCTGAGTAGTTGGTCAGCTGGTGGTTCGGCTGTCTGGTGGCCTTTGATGGAGCTGTATGGAGCTTTGCCAGTGCGGCCGGTGTTATCGACGCTCACGGTTTTAGCGTTGGCCCGGAGTACCTGGTGCCAGTGAGGACCGATCAGGACGTAGTCGCCCGGGCTGATGGTGTCTTTGCTGTAGTTGCCGATGCGTCCGGCTTTGAGGTGTTCACGCTGCACGCTTTGCCAGTACTGGATCTGCTCTGCAAGTGCAGCTATTTCTTCCTGGGCGCGGGTTTTGGCTTCCCCTGATGCTGGTGGGACTTCACGCTGATAGGGTGTGGCGCGGTTCGCGGTGTATCCGTCGATGGACCGCTTGAGCTGGCGCATCTGTGCGGTGAGCTTTTCGAGCTTGTTGGCTACTGTCTGCGGGTTATTCCGCGCGCCTGTGGCGTGGTGGGCGGCTTCGGCTTTTTCGAGCGCTTGAAGTGCTGCATGGTCGGCTTCAACGCTGTTCTTCCAGTCGGTGTTTGCCTTGTCGATAGCCTGCAGGTGCCGTGTTTCCGAGTGGTGGCCAGCTTTGACTGGTTCTCCGGCAGTTGGCAGACGGTGGTGGGCCGCGAAGAATGCTTGTTCAGCCTCGTTGGCTTCGTGCGCTTTACGTTCTGCGACGCCCTGCAAGTGCTGCGCCCGCTGGGCAGCGCGTTCGGCGAGGTCCGTTTCAACTTCCGTCGTGCTCCGTACTGAGTGGTCGAGTTGTACGTGAACAGCGTGGTGTGCTGCAGTGAGTGCTTTCGTGGTTTCTTCGATGATCTGCAGCTTTGGAGTGTTGTCGCGGGACCGGGGGACATACCATTTCCCTAATCCTCGACCCCACTTCCAGCCGTGGGCTTTAAGGATCTCGTTGGCCCCGTCCCCGCGGGATGTACCTTCGAGCAGTGTTCCAGCACTTGGGGTGTGCGTGATGGTGATGCTCATTGCCTTGTCCTTCTCAGTGCTTGGTGCGGTCGTAGACTGCCAGCGCTCCGTTATAGCTATGGCCCGTTTGGTTTTGGATGAGCCGGAGATAGCGCGAGTCGCTGGTGTGGGCGTGGTTTCCCCCGCTGGTGTGCCATTCATGATCTGGTTTCCAGGTGTTGCTGGTGGTGTCCCAGTGGGCCGGTATGAGGTTGGCTTCCGTCTGTCCGTAGATCGTCTTGGTGCGAAGTAGCACGGGAGCTTCGATGTCTTCGTGCTGGGTGGTGGTGCCCTCGGTGAGGTGATGGACTTCCCATTGCTCCTCTGCGTAGTAGCCGACGAGGGTTAGCTCGTCATAGATGGCGCTGAGCCCGGTGTGGATGTAGTGGGGGTTGTCTGCCGGGCGGAGGACCCCAAGGGTGAGGGTGGTGTGCTCCGGGGTACTCATGGTGCGCTCTCCTTCTTGTTGTCTTGGTGGCGGGCTAGGACGCTGGTGGCTTGGTCAATGAGTTGCTGGTGGGAGCAAGCGGCCCAGCTGGGGCGCTCGTTAGTTGCTGTTGTGCGGACGGTTTCTTCCTCGATGGCCTGCTGGCAGGCGCTGATCAGCCCGGTCAGTTCTTTTGCAGTGAGCGTGGCGAGGTAAGCGGTTGCTTCGCGGTTGTTCGTTGCTGCGAGTTTCTCGGTGTGCTGGGCCAGTGAGTGGGTCATCGGGGCATCCTGTTCTGCTTGTTGTGCGGTAGTTAGCTCTGTGTGGGGGCCGTTCCTGTCATGGGAGTCTGAATTTTTAGCGTTGAGCCTTTGGGCGGCCTGTAGTGGTGTTGCGGTTCCGGACCCAGGCTTCTGCACTGGCTTTGAGGTAGAGGGCAACGGTGTTGGTGCTGAGGGCTACCGGCGGGAAGGTGGGGTCTTTCCGGGATAGTTCGCGCACGCGCTGGCGGGTAATGCCCGCGTGGGCGGCGATGTCGGTCAGGGTGACCAGATCGGGAATTTGCGCGGTGGCGTAATCGGCGTCGAAGTCCTTTTCTGTGCGTAGTGTCATCGTGGTGATTTCGACTCCGGCAAGGGGGCCGGTGGTCAGCAGTTCTGTAGTCTGCTGGGCTGCATCGAGGTGTTCGGCAGCTTCGAGGGTGAGCGAGATGGTGATGCTGGCGAGGTTCTTTGGATCGATGGTTGCTGAGACCCCGTGGTCAGTGAGATGCGCCGTGAGATCAAGCAGCTCGGCGTCTTCGTGCAGTGGCTGTGGGAGGGTCAGTTTGGTGTAGATATGCCAGGTGGTCATGGTGGTTCCTTTTCTAGTGGTGGGGAGGGTGGCCGCCGGGGCTTCCCGGCGGCCTTGCGACCTACTGCGGTTCGATGAATCCCTGCCGTTTGAGATCAGCCATGAAGTTTTTCCATGCTTTGTGATCACTCGGTGTCCGGTGGGTTCCGATGGTCAGCTGGTCTTTGTTGGGTGGGTAGATCATCCAGCCTGACTTGGTTTCCCTGACTCGGAATCCTTGGCGTTCAAGTTCTGGTATGAGCTTGCGAACCTTTTTTTCGTGTCGCATCTGCGAACCTCTTTCTCTTGATCTGACAAATACAACTTTACTAAAAGACTTGTCGCGTGACAACCTTTTGTCTAGATTTATTTTCTAGGCACTGATTGTGGCCTCGGCGACCATTCGAGAATCCGTGACAGAAAGCCGATCCAGACAGAGCTATCCCCTGAGCAATCAGGACAGACTTGATGCCCGGCGAGCGCCGTGGAAGAGAAAGGGATGTGATGATTTCACGCAAGCAGTTGGAGCCGACCTTGGGTCGGCATGGCTTCTCGTATGTCGAGGAGCCCGGTTTCCATAGTTTTCATCGCGTGCATCGTGATGGCGATGACCAGTATGTGCGGTTTTTTACCTGGTCCAACAAGGCGCACGCTGAAAAAGCGGGAATTCCACGGGCCTATTTGGTGATGGTGTTGCGTGAGGGGCGGTTTCGGCTCCCTTTGGTGCAGTGGCCTTCTAGTGAGCAGGCGCGGATTCCGTTTGGTGAGGTGCTCGATGAGCTGGAGAGGGTTTTTCTAGGCCCCCTGGAGCTGGATGCCGCTTCACGGTCTCAGGTCTTCGCTGGATTGGAGGATCGCTATGTTCTGTAGTGGTGCGCTGTTGCGTGGCAAGCTGCGGTGGGCAGGGGTCTCGGCGCTGATCATTGGTCTGGGTTTGAGTGGTTGTTCGGCGGTGGATTCTGTGGATCTCTCGTCGTGGCATTCCAGTTCGGCCGCATCGGTGAGTCCTTCGCTGAAGCAGGACTATGCTCTGGCGTTGAAGCAGCTGGATCAGGTTGAGGTGAAGGGACGCACCGCGAAAACTGGGTATGCGCGGGATCAGTTCGGTAAAGGCTGGAAGGACCCTGACCGCAATGGGTGCGATGCGCGCAATGATGTGCTGACCCGTGACCTGCATGAGGCGAAGTTCAAGCCAGGATCGGCGCAGTGCACGGTGCTCTCGGGGATTTTCACTGATCCGTACACGGGAGAGCAGATTGATTTCGTGCGCGGTCCTTCCACGAGCACTGCAGTGCAGATTGATCATGTCGTTGCTTTGTCTGACAGCTGGCAAAAGGGCGCCCAGCTGTGGAGTAGTGAGAAGCGGTTGCAGTTCGCTAATGACCCGTTGAATCTGCTGGCCTCCGATGGTCCCACTAATGCGGCCAAGGGAGATAAGGACGCTGCGACCTGGTTGCCTCCGAATAAGGAGTTTCGGTGTGATTACGTGGCGAGGCAGACAGAGGTGAAAGCAAAATATGGGGTGTGGATGACTCCTGCTGAGCATCAAGCTATCAAGAGGATTTTGGAGCGCTGCACGTAACGGCCTCTAGGCAGTGCTTCGACTTTTTGTAGGCTGGTTAGGAAGAAGAGATTCAGCAATATTGGAGGGACATACCGTGTCTGAAGCTTCTCGACTTCATGAGATCCGAACAATCAAAGCAGGATTAGTCGTGAATTCCCGGCTCTTGAAGATGGCGTGGGGCCTTGCCGGGACTATTTTGTTCGCCATTGCCCTCCTGGTGGCCTACTTCTGGGCAGATAATGGGTTGACTAGTGCCCTGAGTAATCAGAGTGCTGCCGTCGCTTGGCCTACCTACGCATTCCTGGCCCTGGCTGCAGCGATGTCTGCGGTCGTGGTCACTGTTTTTACCCGTCGCAAGCTTGATCTCGAAGCGCAGCTGGCCCTGCTGCAGATCAAGCCATGCGACAGCTAATCCGTGAACAACGGTCTTCTGGAGGAACACTTATGGGACATACCATCACCCCTGAGCGCATCACCCGATTAGCCCCAAACGAAGTGTTCGTCTTCGGTTCGAATGCTAAAGGGCGGCACCTCGGTGGCGCAGCCCGCACCGCATGGCTCAAATTCGGGGCGAAATCCGGCAAAGGAACCGGCCACCATGGGCAAAGCTACGCCATCGACTCAATGAGCGGACTACCTACCCTTGAACACCAGGTCCAAGAGTTCATCGACTATGCCACGGAGCATCAGGAGCTCATGTTCCTCCTCACCCCGATCGGCACCGGCATTGCAGGACTCACGGCTGAGCAAGTCGCCCCACTCTTTCGCAATGCACCACCCAACATCACCCTGCCCGCATCTTTCGCAAGCATCATCAACTAACCCACCCCGTATCCGGGGACATACCACCACTAAGGAGAGCCCACTTAGCCCGCGAAACCCGCATCACCCTCATCGACGACATTGACGGCACCGAAGCGACCGAGTCCATCAGCTTCACCATCAACGCCAACAGCTACGAGATCGACCTCAACGAGACCAACGCCACAGCCTTCCGCGCCGCTTTCCAGCCATACATCGATTCAGCCCAGCACAACACCCAGCAGGCGACAACAGATTCCCAGGCAATCCGCGAATGCCGCTAAGAACAACATCCAAGTCAACGCCCGCGGCCGCATCAAACAAGAAATCATCGACCAGTACTACAACTCGCTACGCAAACAAGCCGCCGGCCGAAACTAGACACCACGCAATAAGAGGCCAGGGCGGGGACGGTATGTCCCCACCCTGGCCTCTTTCAAGAATCACACCTGCTATTCCAAACCACCTTTGGTGGCGTAGGGCTGGTGAGGATCCCGCCGCTGCGCGCCAATGCTTTTCCAATGCCCCCATCGCTGAGACAAATATGCCTTCCGCTCAGCGCTCATCATCACCGAGCGCTGTAAAGCAACTTCCGGATCTCCAAGAAATTGAGCATCCAGGCCCGTCATACCGTGCGTGTGAAAAACAGGCGAAAACGCAAACGGCACAGGTCCATTAGTAGTCATCGAAACGGTAATAGTGTTCTGATGATCATACCGAGGCTTCACAGAATCAAAAGTCATAAACGTCTCGTCAGGGGCATACTTAGACCCTCTCTTATGACGCAAAACATCAGGATTACGATGACCTCCATCGGAGGTGAACTCAGACGCTCGACCATAGATCAACAAGAAATGCGGCTGCAACTGACGGTTAAGATGCTGGTCCCCAAACATATACTTCTGGCGAAAAAGCGAAGGGTTCGAACCTTCAGCGAACCATGAACGCCATTCATCAAGCTGATCCTTCGCCTGAGTAAAATGCGCAGTTGGGGTCCCATCCTTGTTAAACCAACGCTTCGACGGCTTCTCGATCTCGATCAAAATTGGCGTTATGAGGGAAGAAGACTTCGTCACCCACATGAAATCAGGAACATAAAGTGGACCAGCCCCCGAAAGCTTCGGCTGGCGAAAAACTGCCGACAGCTGCGACCCATGATGCCCACCCGGACCGATATCCCCGCTACCACCAGGAATCATCGCAGGATGAAGTTCTAGAAAACTCTGAACCGCGCTTTCCTCAGGATTAGAATCTAATAGCTTCACCCACTGTTCCCTGACTTCGTAGGAATACTGCTCCCAAGCCATAGGCTGAGGACGCGTCGGGTCATTATCAGGCGCATGAACCGCCAAAGGGTCAACTTGAGTCATGAAGAGATCATATTCGAGCCCCACAGAATCGCCGACAACCGGCCAATGCTGCTTAAAGTCCAGCGTCACGCGACCCCAGGCAACAATTTAGTAAAATCCAATTTGCTACAATTAAGAACGTCAGATCAACCTCACCCAAGGACGCCCCCAATGCGCGGACTCACCCTCGAACAAGCAGCCGACAAAGCAGGCATCAAACCCGCCTACTTCCGCTACCTCATGTCCCAACTCAACGGCACCAACCTCGACCTACGCACCCCACCAGAACCAGGCGAACGCGCTCGCCGGTATAGCCCGCAGAAGCTTGCAGCCTGGATAAAGAACGGGAAGCCGCTGCCTGCGTCTGAGAGGACTTCCGCTCCAGAAGATACCGATGCGCAGACGCACGTGGCTGGAACAGCAGTCAGGACTACCAATGGCAATGGATGGACTGTTTCCGTTGAAGATCCATCCATCCTGGTAGAGGCCAACACCTTACAGCGGGCTTGGGCCTTGAGTCGCATGAAAGCTGCGGAAAAACTAGGGATCGAGCTGGAAGATCTGGTTGTCGACGTCACCGTTGAATTCCCCGCTGAACAAGCTGCGCACTTCGAGACAGGGCGCCAGCTCGCAGCCGAGGCAGAAGCTACACGCCTGAAGGCGGAACAGCATCGGCTGGAAGGGATTCGGGGCTTGGTCAAAGCCGGTTGGAGAAACAATGAGATCGCTGCTGCAATGGGAATGACTCCCCAACGCATTCAGCAATTGCTGGCAGGTAAATAGTCGGGTACATACCAGTTTGGCCTGTCTGCAAGGCTTTTAGCCTGTTACAATTTATATGAAAGCGCCCCGTTCGCGAGGCTTCCCTTTACGGTGAAGCTGCGAGGAATGATCTGACAATCAACCTCTTCTCCGGGGCGCTTTTCTCTTGCCTAAAACTAGCTGGTTAGAGCTAGCCGAACGTCGTCGGGTCAACGTCTCTGAGAACCCGCGTATTCAATTTGATGGCACCTTCAGGTACCTGGTTATCGGCTTGCTCTTTGGCAAGGTAGTATTCTGGTCCACTCACAGTGATCCGGTCGACAACATCACCGAGTTCATACGTCACAATCACATCTTCAGTACGAATTTTACGCTGGTTCTAGCTAACCTGCGCAGGTCCGGTCGCTTCTGGCCAGCAGGATCCTGAATTCTTCTTCTTTCAGGCTTCCTCCGGACCCCTCATGTGCCGCGAGTAAGCTCTGTTGGCTGGCCCGGCTCGAAGCATCCCAGGCTTGCAGTATTGCTTCGCATTCCGATAGCGATTCGGTCTGCACATGGACTGTGGCGCAATCTATTTCACTCGCTCTGGCTAAAGCAACAGCTTCTTTTTTCGCCACTTGCCATCGTGTGACGCGGGAAATTGCCCACACAATGAGAATCAGGCCTGTCAGCCATGCTGTCCCCGACCAGGCTGAGCGAACTTCAGGACGCGCGCTGTAGCCCGAAACCATAGCTAACAGTGCCGAAACGAGTAATGCAGCTATGAATGCCAGGCAAAGAAATCCAGTGAGCTTGGAGAAGCTACTCCATTCTTTGTGCCGAAGAAGGAATCCCTTTGACACTCCTTCGAGAAGATCCGGGTACCACTGCTGATTCCTCCGTGGCAGGAAAAGGGTATATCCCCCAGTGCGGTGATGGAGCCATGAGGCCGTTGACCTCTCGTTAGTGCCAAAGGTGCCGTTGAGCGAAGTACTGAAATTCATGGCGCTAGTCCTCTCCCGCGGTGCTCGATCCTGGTCCCACGCGAGGCGTCTGCTTCTTGATTTCGGTTTGTCGCGGTGCGTGCCGGCGCTTATGGATGCGCCGGCGGTTCACAGTGAGGGACATACCGGCCGCGCTGGTCAGTTTCTTCTTCCGAAGAAAGCTTGGCCGAGGCAACCAGGCGAGGCTTCCGAGGAGGGCCACCGTGAGGATGAGGGTGTGTGCGGAGTCCGTGAGCTGGTTCAGTTCCATGGGACATACCGTCTAGTGGTCCGCTGATGCCAGGGCATTTGCAGCTGCGATAGCTGCATCGATCTTGGTGGGATCGAATCCGTACCAGTGATCGCCTGTATGGGTATCGAAGACGACAGGGGTTTGCATGTAGCCCAGATCTTTCAGGCGCTGGAGTGCGTGCGGGTCAGCGGTCACGTCGTGGACCTTGAAATCGGCGGTGCGGCTCTCCAGGTAGTTTTTTACTCCGGTGCATGGTCCGCAGTGTGGTTTCGAAAATAGCTCTAGCATGGTCGTCCCCTTCTTCTCGAGGGGACGTACCGCGGTTGTCGCTACTCCCCTGCAGCTGGATACTTCATGGCCAGCGTGGTTCCAATGCGTTTGAATCCCATGAGCGCATACAACGTCAGGTGCTTGTCAGTATGAGCAACCAACCCCACAGTATGGTTCCGCTGGTATTGATGAGCTAGCCCCAGGATGAGAAGTTTTCCGTCACCAGAAACCGACTTTTTTCCGCGGGCAATGCAGCTGAGTTCAACACCACTCGGTCCAAGATCTTTAGCGAGCTTCTTCCGGCTCATTTCCCGTTCAGCACTCCGGCTTCCCTGCCGACGGACGGCAAGGACCGGCACGAAAGCATAGGCCAATGCCAGGCCCCACCAGATACCGAAAGGATCAAAGAGCGATGCCACCAAGAAAGGTGAGGTCAAAACGATTAGAAGGCCGAGCATGTTGGCTAGTCTATGGGCCGCTGATGGCTTGAGGTCATTGACGATACCTACCGCATGATTCTGCTGATAGAGCCGTCCACGAAGCTTCGCTCCGAAGGCAAGGGAAAGGTAAACCGGGTAGGTGATCACGCGCATCAATCCTGCTCCTGGCTCGTGCCGGGAGAAGGCCGCCGCCATGGTTCCTGCAGCTCCGGGGACATACCACCACGGAGTTTTGGAGATCTCGTTGACGGTACGGGAATGGCCAGTTGCTGGGGAACTCATGAATCTAATCTTTCCGGAATTCGTTGATTGGTAGTGGCTTAGCTTGCCGGTTGCCAACGGCTGGCATTTCAGCCATGTGGGTTCCTGTATGGCCAGCTTTGCTTGAACTACAGTCGGTGCCTGGTGCTGCGTTTACCGCGAAGCTGCTTGATCAGCATGGGATTATGGGCCAGGGCTTGGTCTGATTCAATAAGGCGGTTGAGCAGTTGGTAGTAGTGCGTTGGCTGCAGGCCCAGCTGTTCGGTAATAGCCGCTTCTTTGGCGCCCGCGTATTTCCAGTGCTTGGTTTCGAAGTCCAGGATTTTTTGGGATAGCTCGTCTAGTTGCTGCTCTTCATTGTCCATGGTCTCGTCCTTGGGTTAGAGAAGTACTTGAGAAAGCTCGGCGAGAATCGCCAGAGTGGAAACAAGTAGGGCGGCAACCACCATATGGGGAGCTGCCGGATATGAGCTGCGGCCTTGGCGTTTGAGTACCAAGCCATGGATTAGCCCGGTGATTCCGGCCAGGGCGACAGCCCAAATCATGGGGCCGAGGCCTAAGGGAGCTAGGAGTAGGCCGAGTGGCAAGCTGAGCTTGAGGTCTCCCATGCTGGTGGCCTTGCCGAGAAGCAGTAGACCGTAGAAGCCGACATGTACGCCGGTAAGAGCCAGGGTTTGCCCGGCAATAGACCATCCTTGGGGTACTAAGACGATGACCATGGCTAATGCTGCCAGGAGCCCTGCGGTCCAAGGCAGAGTGTAGGCATCTGGGACCCGGCGCTGTTTGAGGTCTTTGATGCTGACCAGTGCACCGAAAACTAGCGATAGTGCCATGGCTGGCATTTGGTACAGCAGGATGGTCTGTTGCATCAGCAGTACCAGGAGCAGTGTGCTGGCAACGCTGATGGGAATGCTTACGGCCGGGGACATACCATCGCTGGCTTTCATGCGCGCTGCTTCTGCTTTCATGAAGGCCACCGCACCACGGCTGGTGCCTGGGGTTCCGGGGTTAGGCGACATATCCGACCTCTCGCAGCTGGTTGATCAGCTCTTGAGTCTCGTCAGCTGGCTCGTCGTCATCTCCGTAGGCGCCCAGGTAGTCCTGCAACTTGTCAGCGATTTCTTGTACCGCGTTGCGGTTCTTGGCGATGTACTCGGCGTTCAACGCGTCTCGCCAGGCTTGCTCGTTGGCAGGGTCGACGGTACGTCCTACGGTGGCTCCGAGGCGGGCAAGCTTTGGGTTCTTCATGGCCATGGCGCGGTCTACTAGTTCGTGCGCTGCTTCCGTGATCAGTTCAATCATTTCGGTTTGCAGCTCGGTGTTCCAGAGGTAGTTCTTCGGGCGGATTCCTTCGAATGGTGCACCGCGGACCAGCTTTATGGCGGCGATGAGTCGAGGCAGGGAAACAGTGTAGACGTTGTTCCCAATGAGCTTGGTGAAAATGGTCCAGTCGCACATCACTCGTTCGTCGAGGCTGTATCGCTCGTTGCGGGCGTGCGGGAAGAGCATGGTGCCATCTTCATCCTGGCCAAGATAGTCACGGGTGAGGTTGGCCAGCTTGTTGCGGTTCTGCGCGCCTTTGGCTCCTGAAGGTTGTGTTCCTGGCCAGAAGGCTTCGTTGTACTGCTCGGTGGTTGCTCCTGGGTTCATGGCCAAATAGGCCAGTAGTGAGATGCAGCGGGCTGCAGTACCTGGTGATTCTTTTCCACTATTTGGCGAAAGCGGCATTTTGCCTCGTGTATTGAGGACATCGACGGTGCCCAGAAGACGGATCATTGGGACCTTTTCTTCAGCGAGGGATGCCAATAGCTGCTGGGCTTCTGAATCCAGCTCAGCTTCAGGGTTATCGAGCTCGTCGCTGTTTACAGGGGACATACCGGATGCGGGAACAGCTGCAGGCTCCTGGTCTTTGACGATCTCCAGGCTTGGTTTGGCTTCGTCACTGACGGTAGTCTGCGCGTCTTCTGTGCCAGCAGCATCTAGAGCCTCTGGCTCTAGTGAGCTATCTGGACTTTCCGCGTTTTCTTCGGCTGCAGACGCAATCGTTTCGGTAGCTTCGTGTTCCTGTGCGATGGCATCGGTTGCTTCGATCTGAGGTGAGGCGGCCTCTTCTGCCGGCTGTTCGGAGCCAACTGGTTCTGCAGGGACTTCCTGCTGTTCCGGCTCTGCTTGGCCAGTTGTCCCAGGCTCAACGAGCGTTTCATCTGTTTCGGGGACGGCGCGAAGCTCAACGACGAACTCTTCGTCGTTGAATTCCTTCTGAGGGGACGTACCGTTTTCTGGTGCTTGTGGCTGCTTGCTGCTCTTGGCCAGCAGTTCCATGACAGCTTGCTGTTGTTCTGGGTCAAGCTTCTGTGGTTTCAGCGATAGACCCAAGGGGTCGAGGGTGGCATAGCCGTCATCGTCGACATTGAGCTTCCAGTCGCCCAGGGTGAAGCCTGCAGTGATCGCTGCGATGCCCAGGCGCGGGATCTGGCCAACGAGGTTCAGTAGTTGGTGACGCTGCCGGTCGGTGGGTTCAATTCCCAGTAGGACTATTTCTGGCATCCAGGATTGTCCCGAGAGCGCCCTTGCTTGATGCATGGTTTCGGTACCGGCGGCTTCCATGGCAGCTTTGACGTCAGCTGCTTTGCCTTCCAGCATGGTCAGCAGTTCTGGGATGTTCTCGTAGCTGGTGACTCGTCCGGTACCGAGGGCTGATGGGAGGTCATCTGCAACTCCGCAAAGGCTCAGGGTCAGTTGCTCGGCCCATGGGCTGCAGGCCATCTCTACGGCCAGTGCGGTGAGGATTTCGTGGCTGGTTCCGTTGTGGTGGTCTTCCACGCCGAGGGCGCCGATGTACTCGGCGTCGACGAGGATCTGGGCGTTTTTGGTGTCTTCGCCCAAAGTGACCATGGCCGGGTACGGTGCTTCGCTGCCTTCTTCGGCGTCTGGTACGTCGTCAGGAGCTAGGCTCCATACCGTTCCGTCGACGTCGTCTTTAGTCCACGGCGCAGGTAGTTCTGCGGCTTCTGAGAGGTAGAACGTCAAGCTGCCGGTGGCTGCGCGGAGGCAGAAGATCTTGGGGAGGGACGTACCGTTTTCTTTGGCCCAGGATCCGAGGAAGCGTAGTGCTGCATCGATGGTGGCTTGGGTTAGCGGGTCTTCGACATCGCGTAGTTCGCGTTCGGTTCGCGCGGCTGTTTCGCTCACTGCTTCTGTGCGTTGCCCTGCGGTGCGAATGCGGCGCTGGTGCAAGCGGCGGCGGCCTAGTAGTGCCAGGATTCCTGCTGCGAGCAGGCCACCAATGCCGGTAGCGGTCTGGAGCAGCTGATTGCCCATGAAGCTGTCATCTGCTTGATCTCCCTCGGAGGTTTCAACAGCGGGAGCTTCGTCTGCGGCCTGCACTTCTGGGGCAGCAACAGGTGCTGGAGCGCTGAGTGCCTCGGAGACATCTTTATTGGTGTGGTCTTGCTCAGAGGAGCTTATGGTGTCTTTCTGGGTCTGTTGAACGGACTCGTTGGTGGGTGCTGTCTTGACAGGTTTCGGTGCGGATTTCGCAGTGGACGCTTTGATCTTGGGGATGTTGATGGTGGTGCCGGCGTAGATCTCGTCGGCGTCGGTGATGTCTGAGTTGCAGTCCAGGATCTTCTTGTACTTTGCGCCGTCACCGAGGTGCTTTTCTGCCAGTCCCCAGAGCGTATCGCCTGATTGGACAGTGTGTTTGAACGTTTCCGGGACGTCGGTTTTCTGTGCTGCGGTCGCAGCTGCCTTTTGGTCGATGGTGACATTGCCGGATTTTTGCGGAGCAGAGATCACCGTGTGGCTGCTCATGGAGGTGTCTACCGTGGCGGCGTTGGCTGGGCCGGCGATACCGAAGATGCCGATCACGGCTGCCAGCAATGCCCCGGTGATCCCTTGGGCGGAGCCGAAGCCCTTGATGCGTGGGGCTTTGATCCCCTTGATGGCTGCTGGTAGCTCCATCAGCACCGAGAGCATGAAATAGAGCCAGAAGCCCCAGCCAAGTAGCGGGAGAATTGTGCTCATCGTGATGATGAGCCCGTAGTCTGGGCGCGATGCTAGCTGAAGGATATCGGGCAGGCGTTCTAGTGGGTTGCCGGCTGCAGCGAAAAGAGCAAATGGCAGACCCGCGATGAGCCCAAGAAGGACTATGAGGGCCGCTAGGCCTTTAACTAATTTCATCGTTGACCTCAATCTTCGATCCTTGTACCAAGGGGGACGTACCACCTTGTGAAACGCAAACAACGCCTTCCATCAGGGGATAGCCCCTCTCTGGATGAAAACCGGTCACAGTTGGCGAAAATTTATTTATCCCTCGCCACGGTGCCTTGCTGTTCTGCGGTGGCCAGGGCTGTAACTGGTGATTTTCAGGAAGCTTGCGCTGATTTTTCATCTACTGTTCCTGGTCTAACGAAGCCGCATACATTCCGGGACGAACGACTTGTTCGCGAGTGATTTGCAGTGCGCTGTACTGATCTGCGTTGGCAATGAGGCTGGCAATTCGTTCCATGCCCTCGTCAGTCATTTGGGCGCCTTGTGACCACTGCAGGAAACCGATGAGCGCTTTCTGCAGGTTCTGTGGGCCGGTGCCACGGTAGCCGTGGGTGAATCCACCTGGATTCCCCTCGGCGAATGGCATTAGATGCAAGGTGTCTTCCACAACGATGAATATTGGCCCGTCTTGTAGATACGGGAGGATAACGATGTAATCGAAGTTTTTGAGGTGATCGTATCGGGAAGTTTTATGGTGCATGGTCACTGGGACAACTACCGAAACTTTGGTGTAGGGATCACCGTCATACGTCTGTTTGGCCTGAAGAAGCACGGGATTGCCGTCGCGGTCCTTCTTCAACTCGTAGTTCCCATGGCCTCGAACGAGGATTCGGCGTTCTTCTGCCGTCAGTACGTCTAGTAATTGGCGAGCTTCTGGTGAATTCGCCTCATCCAAGTCAATGAGTTCTGAACAGTAGCGCTCGAAGATTCGTTGTTGGTGCTTCTCAAAACTGCGAAGATCATTGCGCACTGGGAACCGTGGCTGTTTTTCGGGGCCTTCTTTTTTGATCTCATCGATCGTGAGTTCGCAGAGCGCTGTGATGCCTAGGCCCAAGGCGTAGGCTGTGACCTCTTCAGGAGCATCGCCATGTTTGCCGTACTTTGAGTAGATCAAATCGTAGAGCTCGTTTGCGTATTCTTGTCGCTTCGCCGCGGGAGCAGTTAGAGCAGCAGCTTTACTTTGCTTGACTGCAGCTTGTTCGATACTGAGGTCGGGCTCTACAGTTTTGACGATGTATTCAACGTGCTCCTGAGTTTCCTGGGGCGGGCGAATCGCCCATGCTCCGGCACTGTCCCACTCGATCTCAGCTGCAAGCCTTGCTACGGCAAGATTGAGTGCAGCAGCTCTTGCTTGGGCCGTTTCCCCGCTTTTCGTTTGTTCGCCTTGTTCAAGGCCGGTAAGAATTGAAGCGGAGAGCGCCAGGTTGAAGTTTCGTGTCCATTCCAGGTCTCTGGTGATTGGCGTTTTGTCTGCTCGATTCCAATCTTCGACTGCAGCGGCCGTTGGAAGATCAATCAAGGGAATTTTTCTTCCCATTTTTGTGCTCAGCGTTTGGTGAGAGACATTCTCGGTTTTGAGCTTGCGATCGACTTCCCATGACGAACGAGGGTTGTTCTCCCGAATTGTTGGGGCCTCTGAAATCACGACTTCATAGAGGTCATCGCGTCGTACATAGACCCAGGCAACGTCATAGATAGTCAGCTCGTTGAGCAACGAAACAGCGTTGGTCATCAGGGCCAGTTCACTACTTCCAAGCTCGGAGTAGAGGGGCGCGCGTTGCAGAACCGGTTTATATGGTGGTGGGGCGACTTCTTTGGTCCTTTGAAGTGGCGTGATCACCCCGATGTGTCCTGAATTGGTTTTGAAGAACTGCACCCAAGCCTGTTCATGGGTTTCAGGGTTCTCAATGATGCCGTCGGTCTCTCGGATCGCGGGTGATGTTGCTGGGGCAAAGCTGTAGATGCTGCGTGAAGTGGAGCGGCCTTTCTTTCGGCCGGCCACTTCCTCGACATACGTTGCCGGCCATCCCTTGTGTCCGCTCTCATCGTCTTCCATCGGCTCAATGAGTGCACCTGTCGATGCCAGTTGGGACACACGTCCAATGCTGACTTCCAGCTTGGTGGCCACTTTCTTGCGTGAGAACAAGCCCATTGCTTTACCTTCCGGCAGGTGCGTTTTCCGTATCACTCTCCACAGTATCTAAAAGATTCATAGCTAATCAATATCGGCTAAAAAATTTTTTAGTTAAGTTTGGTGATTATTAGAGCCCTAACAGTCGGAGCCAATCGATACGCTGAAAAGAAGCAACCAAAGCGAGAGGACACTCATGCCCGAACCCACTTTGACCAAGCTGCCCGAGATCGGCCTGATGACAACGCCCGGCAACGGCGCCTGGCAGCACTTCAAAGACGGCCTCTTCTCCCGGTGGGTTGTCGGAATTCGCAGCGTCACCAATCCCAATGAAACCCGCAACGTTCAAGGGGTCCGTAAAACCTCAGCAGCCCTCAACCTCTTCTTCGAGACAAGGGCCAACGAATGCAAAGAGGACGAAGTCACCGAACTCTACGAATGGCTTTCCAACGGCTGGCATTTGATCAACAGGGCATCAATGATCCGCACAACGAATCTCATCAATGACACCCAACGCGAAATCATCTGGGCACCCAACGGACAATGCATAGGCTTAGTGCACCTGATACGCCCACAAAGCTGGGAAATACAGCTATTAGACCCCGAAGATTCCCCAGTATGGAACCCGCATACTGCAGACGTCATCTATAGAACCCCAGAGAAGTTCAAGGACGCCTGGCACGCCTCCCGCGCAACAGCCATCGCCACAGCCCATCGATTCTTCCCCAACACAGCAGTTTCAACCGACGACTACTGGCCAAAAACCTGGGCCGAACCCCTCAATAAGTTCAGGGCAGCCGGCATCAGCGCTGGCTTCAAAATCGACACCATGTTCATAGGCCCATCAGACGCCACATGCACAGCCCCAGGCTGCATGGAAGAAGCAAAAGCCCGCGTGGAGCGCAGCGGCAGCGACATCGGCACAGACGCCCGCCTCGCCTGCTACAACCATGCCGGCGAACTCATGGCACGCCACTCAATGCCACCAACTACATAGAAACACAAAAGGTCTGGTCTAGAACTGCTCCCCCATCAAGCAATTCCAGACCAGACCCACAAACAACACCCTACCGGCGCTACAAACTAATCCCGGCTGTTGAGCACATGCAGCTCACCAACATAACCATTCCCCGTGGACTCAGTAAACGTCGTCACAGTGCCAGATTCACCACCACCAGTCCACGTCACCTTCCACGTCGCACGAGCAGTAATCTCATACGGCCGTGAACCATCGCCAGGACTCATCTTCGAGTACCTGTAACCACAGCTCGGAGAATCCGTCCGCCCGGAACCTTTGATCCATGGCTGCCCAGCACCATTACACGACACCGATCCCCCGTCGCCCATCGAGTACTTCACATTGGTCACCTTGGCGTCAGCAGTAATCGCCACTCCACCAAGAGTCTTCGAACGCTTATAAGGACCCCAATTCAACGGCTTCTGATTCTCAGCAGGAACCCACAACCACACCGGCAAATTCACCGCACCAGAATCCTTCTGAGCAATGGTAGAAGTGAAATCAACACCTTCCAGCTGGAAAGTATCAATAAACCGCTTCGCGGCCTGAGGAGGAGTCAACTGATCGACGCCAGGGGGAGGGGTATCACGCCATTCCAAACGCGGAGCATAAATACTCGGGCTCTGCTCACAAAGGTTCAACGCAATGGAATCATCCTTATCAATGTGCGAGCAATCCTTGGGAGCAGGCGAACATACATACCAAGCACCCTCCGACGGATCCTTACCTGGAGGCGGAGCCTTCTGCGGATTCCTCAACTGCCAATAGCACTCATCCCCCGCACTCCACACACCACGCTCCTTATCAGAGCAGGGAATCTCAGTACCGTGGGTATTCTCGCACTTCGATGGTCCTTTGTTCTTCCCCTTAGGCTTCTCCGTATTGCCGATAGGACGAGTCTTCGTCCCATCACCATCATCACCTTTGTTCTTCTCCGTGGAACTGCACGTACCCATTCGATCGCAAATAAGCCCCTTAGGGAGTTTTACCATCGGCGCCATGTTGGCATTAGCAGTAAAAGGCACAAGCGCAAGCGCAAGTACAGCGATGATCGCTGCGACACGTTTGGCTAACATGGCACACCGCCATCTTTGAATTCAGTTTTGCTAATAAACCACTTTCCCAATTTGGTGTCGTACTGTGCCTGAACATTCAGAACCGCTCTGAGTAGCTCCGGCTTCTCTCCTGGCTTTCCATTTGCACGCGTCACTTCGACGTCGCTGGTGTCGTTGCAGACTTCCAAGTAAACCACGTGATCATCCAGCTCCTTCTTCCCCTCAATTACAGAGGCGGAATAGCCAGATATCTCCTCAACCTCAACTTCACCCGAGACTTTTTCTTTTTCTTCCTTGATGGCCTTCAACGAGTCTAGAGTGGACTTTAGTTCGTTCCCTACGGCAAACTTGGCCAAATCTTCAGTAGAAGTATCTCCCGCTTGCATCTGCTTGTTGCTGACAGCGACCAGTTGTTGAAATGTCTCGAAGGCAGCGTCCACCGATGCATTCGGACCAGGCTTCGTGGTCACCGGTTCAAAATCATTCGACTCCCCCGAGCCGCTCTCCGATTCACTTTCTGAAGCCACCGGCGAAGTACTGGCCGAAGAATCAACAGAAGCGCTCGCCGTAGGTTTAGGGCTTGGGGACGTACCGCCCTCTGGTTCAGTAGTCTGGCTGCAGCCGGCAAGGAGTAGGGCCAAAGCAGCGGTCGATGCGGTAATCATGTATTTGGTCTTCATGGTTTTCATGCTTTCTACTGTCCTGGCTTGAATACTCTGGCTGCGCCGATTCCTACGCCTTCTTTGTTTCCGATAGGCAGGAATTTCGGTTCATAAGGAATGACAGCGCGAACTGTTACTTTCCCGTCCTGTACAGCCACGCTACCTTCTGCCCCAGATTGAGTTAGGTATTTCTGCGCTGCTCGCCTAGCCAATTCGGTATTTATCGACGTATCAGCGGTGATTCCACCATTAACCCCAGCACGTGCTGCTGACTGCGCAATCAAGGTTGCTCGTTCTTGAGCATTGATGAGCGCCCCGTTCTCCATGAACAAGCCAATGACGATAAGAAGCACTGGAATCATGCCGAAGATGAGGATCACTGGGGCTTCTCCTCGTTCTTTCTGCCACCATTTAGCTTTCATGGATGTCGCTTACCTTTCGCGGAATGAATCGACAGGGGACGTACCGTGTGCTGTAGTGCTTTGAATGCCTGGAATAGCGGAAATCTTGATTCCAGAAAAGACAACGTCACACGTCACAGTTGCATCAACTCTGCCGAAATTAGTGCCAGATGCCTGGAATCGTGAGGTGTCCACATCAACATCAATCGAATCGCAATTGACTGAACCTTGTGTCATTACACGCTTGGCTGCTTGTATCCCCGCGGCTTTGCCAGAATTCGAGGTTCGAGCAAGCGAAGCATCACGAGCAGCTGCGTTAGCTGCAGATTGCACGGCCTGTTTCGCGGATCCCATAACGCCTGCATAAAGAATGAGCATGAAAAATAGAAAAATAATCGGTATAGCGAAGAATGTGCTGACTGACTGGCTGCCTCGTTCGGAATTCTTGAAAAGATCTTTCATCGTGCAATGATCCTTTCCGTCGGGCCGGACACTTCCTGGTCAATTTTCCATCCGTCGTGAAACGGAATCATGGAGTCAGAACGAGCATGGACGCTGACTCGAACTTCGGTTGCGCTTCGGGTCACCGTAACTGCATCAGGCGGGAGTTCCATCTGATATCTGGCTAGTAGCTCATTAGCAGCGCGGCGGCCGTCTGCGGCCGTAGAGCCCTCATATCGGGCGACGTT
Organism: Glutamicibacter sp. NPDC127525; assembly: GCF_042672105.1. Lineage (NCBI taxonomy): Bacteria > Bacillati > Actinomycetota > Actinomycetes > Micrococcales > Micrococcaceae > Glutamicibacter > Glutamicibacter sp. NPDC127525. The sequence continues at coordinate 38,097 of NZ_JBHXVN010000009.1, forward strand.
ATAGGCGGCCGCCGCGACTGCATGAGCTTTTTGATCAGCGTTGACCACTAATCCGAATTCGATGGCTCCAAAAATCAGCACTAAGAGGATTGGGAGAAAGGCGAACCCTCCAACGTTGGAGCTCCCTTTCTCACAACGCCACTGATTCTTGGGTGCATGAATCATTGTGGTTTACCACCAAGCGCTTTGATTGATCTTTTCCATCCATTCCTGGGCTTTGCCAGTCATGAAGGAAATTGCAACAGCTGCCACAATTACAGCGATCCAGATCCAGCTGAAGTTGGAGGTATCGTTGCTGCCTCGTTCGTTGCGCGGAGCAACACTTTTGAGCTGTGAGGTCATGAAAGCTACAGCGGTCAATGTTGTCAGAGCTGCCTTATCTGCGATTGTCTTGCGCATTGTTATTTCCTTTCAAAAAGGGGAATTAGAGATATTGATAAAGAGTGCGGTGAGGATCATTCCTAGGAAGACCATCACGATTGCCTGCACGCGTCTTGAAATCTTGTTGCTTACTAGGTTGGCTTGTTCGTGCTCTTCCGCAAGGGCTCTCATTCTGAGATTCTTGCCTGAAGCGCGTAGTGCTTCATAGATCCTGGCTCCGTCCTTTCCGCTTAGTCGTACAATTCTTGCTGCCTCCGAGAGTTCCGGGACTTGAATCTCGTTAGCCAATTCTTCAAGTGCATCCCATACCTGCTGCTGTTGGTATTGAGCTCTGGTGAGAACTTGCCTGATTCGAACGAAGACCCACGAATCGTTACTGATTGTAGAAGCGCTAGTGACTGCTGCCGTGACATGGGCCCCACGTCGTACCTCAGTAGCGACGAGCTCGATGAAGCTTCCTACACCACGACCGAACTCTTTACGAGCATGGTGTGCCATGGTGCGGGCTCGACGGTCCGGCACAGCTTGTCCCATCATAAAAGCGACGACCACGAGCAAAGGAAACATGGTGTTTTCAATGCCAGCTATAGATAAGAGAATTGCTCCAATACTTGCAATTCCGGCAATCCCAAAGCCGTATAGCATTTTCTGGAAAGAATGATCTAGCTCCGTGCGTCCAATTAGTTGCAAGTCTTCTTTTGAAACCTTTGGGGTCATTGGAACCGGTGGAAGTTTCATGCCCCAAAGCCCAATCTTGCTCTTCCAGTCGACTGGGGCCAATTTAGATTCTTTGTCAATGAGAACTTCGGAACCGAAATTATCCATAGCTACTGCCAATTTTGGTTTCGCAGTAAATAGAGGCTCAGCCAATAGAGCAACTGCTAGTCCAATGAGGGTACCGCCAAGAATGATGAGTATCATTTGGTTGTCCTTCCTAAGAGTCGCGCTGCACGGTATGGCTTAGCCAGCTGGTACATCCCATACACGATGTAGCAAAGCAGCGCTACCCACACTAGATACAGGATCTGACCTGTTGTAGTTTTATAGGGCTCTGAAACCATCGGCATAAAGGGCATGATGGCGAGCATGACTGCCACGCCCACGATGATGATCCGGATATCTGAGCGGGTCTTGGAGCGATCTGTATCGATTTGATGACGCGCTTTGATTTCGTCATGCACGCTTTCAGCGATGTTCTCCAGGGCGGTGCTTAGACCCGCTCCCCTTTGTTCAGCAGCAAGCATGAGATTCATGATGATGATGTCAGCTGTTGGGTCGTCGATTTCATCAGCAAATGATTCGAGGGCATCTTTCAGCATCCACCCGCCTTCAAGTCGAGCAATGAGGCGTTTCACCATTGGGCGGATGGATTCTGCAGCACTTGAAAGCGAAGCCTTCAACGCGGTTTCTAGCGCAGTTCCAACCCCGATGAGACCCGAAAGCGAACGTGTCCAAGCTTCCAGGGCCTCCAGTCGTTCCATCACCAGCCGATCAGCGCGGTTCGAGAAAAGTGCTGGGATTGTAAGAACAGCGAGCGGAAAGAGAATAAGAGCAGGGAACCAACGGGTAAAGAAGCAAAGGATGACCGCTGCGCCGAATGCAGCAGCGGTACGGACTTTCTCAGCTTTCGAGAATTTCGTGTTCACCCACTGGAAACGCGCCGGAACTGCTACCGTCTTGAGCTTCTTTTTAGGCTGAAGCAGCAAATATGAGACCGCTAACCCAAGGCTTGTAGTCAGGAGGAAAACCCCAATGGGGAGCATCATTTGCTGCATTAGAATCCCCTCCTCAGAACTTCTTCTTTCAAACCGTGACGTGCGAGTCGGCGGCGCATTCGTGAATCGCTTGGAAGGCGAAGAAACTTCGCGTGTTCGTCGTTTTCCTCTTCATCTAGGTGAAAGAGGTCCAAGGTAGTCACTCCATGAGTTTCGTGTGGCAGTACTTCAGTAATATGGGTTACTTTTCGAAGTTTGCTTCCGTCTTCCTGCTCTACACGGTTGAGCTGCACGATGAAGTCGATATGACGGGCGATCTGGCGCTTGGCATATTCTTCGGAGTATTCCTGGCTAGCGAGGCCAACGAGGGCTTCTACGCAATCTTCCGGATCTTCAGCATGTGCAGTTGAAAGACTTCCTGCTCCTGTTTGCATGGCTCGAATCATGGGGCCGATTTCGTCACCGCGGACTTCACCCACGATGAATCGGAAAGCATTTAGACGCAGTGCTTTACGGCTGGCGGCCCACATGGAATATTCGCCGGCGCCGCCGGCCTCGCCTGCGGGACGATACTGAAGCGAGATTGGGGAAACAGCGCGGCTAGATAGGTGATGGAGGTGAAGTTCTCGTTCCATCTCCATGGTGATCACTGGTTCGTAGGGGTCGAATTCATTGACGACTGCTCGCAACATGGTAGTTTTTCCATCACCTGCATAGCCGCTGAAAACTACCGAACGTTTGGCAGCGATCACGGCCCGGAGGAAGTGTGCTGCGGACTCGGTAAGGTTTCCCATTTGCACCATTTCGTCAAGAGTGATGTTGAGGAATCGGTGGACGCGCAGCACGATTACGGGCCGCGTCGTCACAGGCTTCGTGACAGCCGCAAGGCGGACCATTTCCATGAGATCGGCGTCCACGTCTGGGTGGGCCTGGTCGAATGGGCGGGCTTCTTCTTCTTTACGGTTGAGGAGAAATTGAACATCGTCAACCAGCACACGGTCGCTTGGCGCAATAGGCGGTTGGCGGCGCATTTCGCCCCCGGCGTGCTCTGTCCATACTTCGTCGCACCCATTCACGGTGATGTTTTCTACGGTTTCATCATCGACATATTTCTGGAATGGACCCAACCCGAACATGTAGTCACGCAGAGTACGTTCGACTTCTTCTTGCGTGAGCGCGCTCCAGCTGCCTTCTTGTCCTTGGGTCCGGATCTGGAGCTTAACGTGATCAAGTACCACCTGCTTAATGTGCTGGCGTCCCATTTGCTCTCGGGCGTCGTTATCGAGGTCCGGGCGCTCCATCAGCTTCTGGGATTGAAGCTCTGCTGCTTGGCTGCGCAGGTGCTGAATGGTTTCCCAATATTCTTCGTTCTCTTCCGAGAACTCTTGGGATCCTTCTACTCGGGCTTCACTTTGGATTTTCGCCGCACGGCGCCCGCTCTGTCCTGCATTGAGATGTTCTTTCACTGAAGTGGGCACTTTGAGTGATGGCTGCGCCGTCAATTCAGAAGCGAAAAATGGCAGAGAGCGGAGATCCTGGTCAGAGTCGCTAGTCATGTTATCCGGCATCGCTTTCCTCCTGGATCAGTTCTCTGGTCTTATCAAGATCTTTGAAGATCTTGGCCCGCAGTGCACGGATAGCTGACATGTAGCTATCCCGCATCATCATTCGTTTCGAGCTAGGTTCGCCTTGTGAAAAGACTGCGGCTTGCTTGGGAGCAAATGGAATTTCCCCAGAAATCCCCATATTGAGGAACTTCTTGACTTCCCGCGTGCTAGAGCCACCTACAGCTGGCTGGTACAAAACAGCAGAAGAAGAGTCGCCCCTCCCTACTGCATCGCGAAGAGGTTCTATGGACTTTTTCCCATAGTCGAGAGCAGCAAGTGCGGAGAATGTAGGTTGCAGACCATACAACATAACGTCTGAACGTTCAGCCAAAGCAATGCGGCGGTCTTTGCTTCCCGTCCAACGCCCAAGATCAACGATCACGTCGTAGCCGGAGGCTTCAAAAGCTGTCAGTTCCTCCGCGAGCTCTCCCCACATGGTGGTGATACCGTGGCCAGCTTCCGGGTTTGAAATCGCAGGTAGGAGTAGATTCTCGGTTCCCTCATCTTCTCCCGTGCTGGTTAGTGGCACGCATGATCCCAGGATGGATTCTCGGTCAACAGAGCTCATGGCAGAAATTTCCGCTAACGTGCTGAGTCCCCGCTTACCTGATATCTGACATTGCATGTAGCCGGCAATCACAGATGATGGCTTAGAAATGTCCGCTTCTACCAAGATGACTGGCTTTGGCCATTCAACTGCCAGGGCCACCGCTGTTGTCGTTATTCCCGGGGACGTACCGATGCTGGTGAGCGTGACCATAGCCATTTATTTTTCACCGTCCAACACGATGCCCACCAACCCAGATGAACTCCAGGTAACGATCTGCGGTGCATCAGCCTTCTTCACTCGTATATCTACGATGAAGTTGCTGTTACCTTCTGCATCTTCGCTGGCAGTCGGGTACCTCTCTATGACAGCCGCAACGGTTTTGAGAGTCTCATCGCCTGTAAGCTGTTCGCCTGCTGGGGTGTGAACTACTCGAACTTTGTCACCAGGCACCAGTTCGCGCCCTGGCATGTTGGCAGGCTTCAGGCCTAGTCCCACGATGCTCATGTCCTCAGGAACCGGCATTGCAAATGCAAACGAACCCTCGACCACAGGTGTGCCGGCGAGCAGATTTGTCTGAGCCTTAGTACCTACGACATCACCTTGACGATTGATATCGATGTATTGTGGCTGCTCCCCCTCCACCGACAGCGAAGTGAGGTCCTCCTGCTTGATAGTTTGTCCCCGAAAAACGTCATTCTTTACTGTCAGAACCTGGTGGCTTCCGGTAGACCTCGTTCCCACCCAGGCTAAAGATGCACCGAGGACAGCCATGGCCAATACAGCGGCGACAAAGCCTTTACGGCGCGAAGGCAGCTTAGGGTTCTTACCGCGATGGGGAAGACCCGCAGGCATCTGCTTCTTCTGGGTCTCTTCGCTGGTGACTTCAGTAGTCACTGGGATTCTCCTCTTTATGGATGATCTGACAAGAAAACGGTAGCACTGCCTAGATTTTAAATCTAGGCTTATTGGTCATGAGCACAAGGAAAAGTCATGATGGGATCATGCCGCGCAAAATAGATACAGGCCTCCCTGCAGAACTCCAATTCGCAATTGATGCCTTTGGGTCCGCGGCACGAGTGCAACTGATCAGGGACCTCCAGCGGCGAGGCCCTGCTTCCATCCCCACTCTTGCTGGACGCCTGGATCTAAACGAACACACCGTAAGGGCCAACCTAAGGGCACTAGAAGCAGCAGGCGCCGTCAAAGGGGACATACCGCCAGAGCTTCGAGGAAGCACCGCAGTAACGTACCAAGCACAACGATCTCGATGCGCCGAGTTACTCATGCTCCTTCGAACAAACATCCTCTTACTCCCGTCGGACTGACTGATACTTACAGGTAGCCCAGTGCTGACAGAAAACCTGCCATAGAATTTTCCTTTACCTCATTCTCCCCCAGTTTGCTGCGCGAAATTCCTGCAAACCCACGCCATCCCCTGCGTCCCTCATGGGATCACCCGCCCGACATGGGCAAAGATTGACGACCTGGGATCACAAAACGGCAGATATAACCGCACCTACTCGAATAACTGATGTCGGCCTTGAGCCAAAGCACCCTGGAGCCTCAAAAGCATCCCCGGGCCGCAGGTTATATACATATGAACGTAACTAGTTGGGCAACTATTGGTGCAACTAGGTAACTGAAGATTTTGTTACCTAGTTCTCTACATCGTGATGATCATAAGCATCCGCCTAGTTGCCTCAGTGCGGCCCGGCACGCAGGGACAGTAATCCCCATTAGAGTCATGCTGATCGGTAGATTGAGACCAACAGCGCCCGCTGACTTCGCTTCAACCATCAAGCACGGGGCGGCTAATAGACCACATAGATAACACCTTACTTACTGGATAGTTAGGAAACTATGATCTTAATTGTCATGTTACCTAGTTGCTTACCTAATGGAATATTAGTTAGGTACATAGTTATATACACAGTTATGCGCATAGATATGAAATTACTTTCGAACTAGTTAGCCCACTGTTGAATTACCTATGAATAGTGTTATGATCTTCAAGTCAGATCATCTCTTGGAGGAAGCATGTCTAGCTCTTTTTCTCTCGCTGGAACCAGCCCGCAAATCACGCAGATCGCTCGCGCCGTAGTCTTCGGTATTGACAAGGGCGGGGTCGGTAAAACCTCTTGCTCATGCAACGTCGCTGGTCAGGCTGCAGCCGCTGGATACAAGACGCTCATTATCGATCTTGATCCCGTAGGTGCCATGCACAACGACCTTGGTTACGACAAAGAGGATGGGGCGCGACTGTTTGATGCACTTCGCAAGGGGCACCCTTTGCCTGTCATCAAGGACGTTCGCCCAAATCTGGATGTAGTTCCAGGCGGAGCGGAACTTCGAGACCTACAAGGAATCTTGTTCTCCAGGGGTCAGGCTCCAATGGAGGCCTTCGCTTCACTTTTGTCGGCTAGCTTGGGTGCAATTGCCGAGCCTTACGACCTGATCATCATTGATACCCCGCCTGGTGATCCATGGATCACCGAAGGTGCCCTCTGTGTGGCTTCAGCATTAGTGATCCCGGCTCGACCAGATGACGGCACCCTTGACGCCGTTGAAAACACCGCCAAGAAATTCATGCGTGCCCGTCATTTCAACCCCGACCTTCGACTAGCAGGGGCCGTTATGTTCGGCATCGGTGGGGCAAGTCGCCGCATTGCACGTCAGACACGAGAACGCCTCACTGAATCACTGGGGGAGGCAGCACCGGTCTTCGAGACCCGCATTCGCTACATGGAAACTGCAGCTGTTGATTCACGTCGCCGGGGAATGCTGATCCATGAGCTTTCACCCGCTGTTGAGGAATCAGTCAAACAGCGCTTCGTTGCCTTCAAGAACGGTGAAGCTGTCGAGGAGGATAAAGCGCTACTAGCCACAGACGTTGGGAACTTGGCAAAGGAATACACGGCCTTGACACGTGAAATTTTTGCCCGTCTGTTGGAAATTGAAGCCGAGGTTAGCAATGACTAGGAAAAATTTGGGCAGCATGTTTGAGCCAGGCGCTTCAGAGGACCCTGCAGATTCACTAAAAGGGTTTCTGCCACCAAAGCCAACCAAGCGCAAGGCACCACCACTAGCGGATCGCGCAGTCCAGGAAGAGGTTCCGAGGGAAGTCGAGGTGGAAGCTACCGCGGGCACACCGTCTTCCCGGAAGCGCAATGTGAAGCAGCCGCACTCGTCGGTCTATTTGCCGGCCAATGTATATAAGGCCCTGCGCAAAGAATCTCTTGCGGCGTCGCAGAGTTATACAGAACTACTTTTCCGTGCACTTAGTCGAGTCTCAAAAGAAAAGTTGGCGTCTTGCTTTGGGGGAGTAGTAGCTTCTGGCCTGCCCGAGGGGATGCCTGGCGCCGCTCCTTTGCGTAAGCGCCGTGGCGGGGGAGAGGGAGGCACGCAGATACAGCTGCGCTTGACTTCGGACCAAGTTGCATGGATCGACGATGTCTACTGCGCGGAAGTGGGCGCACCAACTCGCAGTGCACTTATTTCATCCCTCTTCGCTTTGGATTTGAAAGTTGATGTCCCACAGTATTCGTAATTCATCGCTCTAATAGGTAAGTACCTTAGCGGCCCGGTTCAGGCGCAAGCCTTGGACTTGGGCCGCTACTGCGTTGTGGGGGAAGAAGATCTGCACTTCTCGTAAGTGCGCGAGAAATTTTGCTTTGAACTGGCGCTGATGTTTGTACTCTGAGCCGAATTGGGCTTCTAGCTGAGACCAAGTGACAGTAGTCGGCTTCGACAGGTTTCGTAACCGGTAGGAAAGCCATACATACAGATCCAGCCTCATTGCCGATCCCGCGAGCTCTCTCAATATCTGAGGGTGTAGTTTGACGGGGGATTTGATGGCTTCCTCATAGAACTGCTCTGACAGGGTAATGGTTGACCCCAGAAGCTGTTCCTGGTTGGGTACGTCCTTGGCCGAGAACCAGAGGTCATAACGGGATGCAATGTGGAAATTTTCTCCGGTGATATTCCATCTGGACTTCTGGTCACGTACATCTTCGATATTGATATTGGCGACGGCTAGCCGGTGCAGCTGATCTAGAACTCGTCGGCCGGAAGCGCCGGATCCATTCATTCCTAGAGTGGCGAGGAATTGAGTCAGTGAGTCGCCCAGATAGAGCTGTCGCGACCGCGTGCGATAAGCCTCAGTAGTCATCCAGGTCATCAAATACCGGGGGATCACTCCGTATGGGTAGAGGCGTTGACGTGACCCGTCCTGAGCAGTCACCTGACCCGGCGTGAGAGTAAGGGTGAGGGCATTGTTTCGCCGGACCCATTCTGGGGCGTCTTTGGGGTCTTTATAGGGCAGTGAGAGCTGCGCCATGATCCGTGAAGCGTAGTGCCCTGAGAAAAGTTCTCCCTCAAGGTCACAGGCCAAATCAACTAGCCGAAGCTGGCGGTTGGTCATAAGCTCTGCTGCAGTTGACATGATGCGAAGTACTTTCTGTGGATAGAGCAAGTTATCCACGTGCAATCGGTGACGCCCGTATTTCAGTGGGTGTGGATATTTCTTTGGGGGAGTTAATCCGCGTGATTCCAGGGATGCAGCACGTGCAATCGGTGACGCTTCATCTCAGTGAGGGAAGTTTTCCACGTGCAATCGGTGACGCTTAACCACGTGCGATCGGTGACGCCTGATCTATGTTTTGCCTAGTCAGTTCCGTCAAAATGAGAGGCCCATTTAAGTTAATTAACATGGGGGATTCTCATAAGTAGGGGCACCCGGTTCTGTGGATTCGTGGATAACGGTTCACATCAGTGATCCTCGCTCGACACCAGCACTTGCTAGACGACGTGCTAGCCGTCGTTTGAGGACTGAGATCTTATCGCTGAGTTCGGAGCTGCTCATTGCCAGCTCATCGGCAAGCTTGTGGCGTTCTTTCGTAGTAGCCGACGTGTACTGTCCGAGGAGCTTAGCTTCGCTGACGCTTAAGGCATGAGTCTTGACTGACCATTCAAGTACGCGCATGACCTCAATCCATGGCGATCCTATGCTTTCTTCATGAGGACGGCACTCCATGGGATGAGCTTCCATAGCGGCACTAGTGCAGTTTTCAGAATGAATTGATTCTGCGATTTCGAAATCACCGTAGGTTTGCTCTGCCATGATCTGCGGCAGCTTCGCGCTGACTGACCGGGTGATTCTTTTCAGCATTTCCATTTGCAGATTTCCAGTCACGGAGGAGGTCCGCTGGAGCGGGTATGTCTTGATGGTTTCCCATAAAGCATGGACTGCGATGGTCAGTGCTTCGTCTTGCTGCCCAATACTCTTCAGGTACCGCAGTCCTTTGCAGGTGCGTGCAGCGTTGACAGCCATGCCCTGGAAGTAATGAAGCAATGCTCTTTCGACTGTGCTGTTGCCACTCACAGCGTCCTGGAGGCAGTCATGCAAAGTCGCCTGGTCGCTATTAGAGAGAAAAGCCAGATACTCGTCTCCAGTGATAAACCCGGCGGTGCCATGGTCGGCCTTTTCATGCGCGTGCTGCGCTTCCCATTCCAAGTTCAAGCGAGTGTTGATTCGGGTGATAGTACCCATGTGGATCACGTCCTTTCGTCATGATCCACGCTCCTCAGCGCCCCTAGATTCGAATCTGGATCACTCTGGATCCCAGCCATCAAGCTGCACTCTTCTGACTTGTAGTTCCTGCTTCTGACTTGGGTCTTCTTGCAGTGAAAAAATTTTGAAAATCATTTGACCGCTTTTGGCATTTCAGTGGGCTGTCTATAGGCAGAACTAGAAAATCTCGACAGGGGACCTCAATGAAAGATCAGGCTAGAGATGCCTCAGAGCATGCTAATTCGCCCTCTCTTGAGGACAATCTCCACTCCTTCTTTCAGCACAGCGAAGTGGTCATCAACGCCGAAGAGAGCTTAGAGAAACGAGTTGCCGATGTCTTAGAAAGCCCATTCAGTTCAGAGGCAGCAGAGGAACTGGCACGGTTCCTGATGTCAGAAGAAATGAAGCTCGGCCGAGAAGCAGCCGAATACATCCGAGAGGAGGGAAGACCATGAAAGCCCAACGCAAAGCGAAGAAACCAAACGCTGGATTTTTCGCTCGGTTCAAGCGCGAGAAGAACTCAACCGATGGTGTGGCGGACCAGCAGGCTTCGGAAGTTATCCAAGGTGAACCTTGGACTCAGGGGCACAGCATCTCAAACAAGATGGTGTCAGGTCTGATTGTGGTCGGTCTATTGGCCTACCCATTCGTGTCATACCAAATCTCTGAAGGTATGTCCCCACCGGCTGCAGCTCAGGTAGTTGAGCAGAAGCCAGGAGTACCACCTGCCCTAGCTCAACAAGCGCAGTCGGTAGCCCAAGGTTTCGTTTCTTCCTGGTTGACCGCGACTAAGGACGATGCCTCACGGCTATCCCGCTATACACAGACCACCAGTCTTCGACTTCCCAAAAAGGGCTCGGAGATCAGAGAAGTTAGTGTGTCTGAACTTGGGCTCGTTAACGAATCGACGTTCCGAGTCACTGTTTCGGTTGAAGTAAAAGACCCGTCCGGACAATGGCAGCCAAGGGCATTTGACGTGCTGCTCATCACCGCAGAGAAGCAAGAATTATCGATTCTCGGGTTTCCTAGCGAAAGGGCGCACCCCGCTGCCAAAAGCAAGAAATTCGAAGGCTACTCAAAAGACCTCTCGGCTAATAAGGCCGTCACGAGCTCAGTCGAAGGATTTCTGCAGTCGTATCTCAGCGGCAGCGGAGACCTCACGCGCTTCGTTTCCCCAGGCACAACTATTGCTCCCATCTCTCCAGCCCCTTACTCTTCCGCACGCATCGAGTATGTGGTCGGAGACAAAGAACCAGGAGAGAAGGCCCCTGATGGGGATCTAATACACGTCAACGCGCGCATGCTGCTGACAAACAAAACCACCGAGACACTCGGGGATTTCCAACTGACCCTCACGGCACGAGCCGGCCGATGGGAAGTTTCCACTCTTGGGCTTGACGAAACCTTCGCTAAGGCCCAGACACCACGAAAGGAACCAAAGCAATGAATCTCAACGAACTGAACGGTGCTCTGACATCCAACATTGTCGTCGGCAACGTTTTTGAAACCGTGAACTCCCTGTTCAACCAGGGCAAAGGAACGATCATCATCGGCGTGGGTGTGATCATCGTCCTCATCTGCGGCGTCGTGTTCTGGCAGTCCAAGGGGTCTTGGGGCAAGACGCTTAGCGCCATGGTCTTGGGAGGTGTTGTCGGCTGGTACATCGTTGGCGGGTACAACACCGTTAAGGAAGAAGTGGAGGGCACCGTGCCTTCTGCAGCGCATTCTGTGTCCATCGCCCACGCAGCAGATGACCCTTCAGGTTCCTTGGGCTAAGGCCACGTCATGTCAGAAGAATCTCCTCGGATAGTCACACGCTTTTACCGGGTTGTCCGTATCCCGATTATGATCGGGCGTCTTCCCAGCGGTGAAAAGATCATCGGCGGACCCTATACGGCAGCTCAGATCGTGACTGTCGCTGCGGTCAGCATGTTGCTCTACAAAAGCTACGCGCTGTGGCGGACTGACTCCCTCGGGATCAATCTGCTTCTCGCGGCTGGACTAGTCCTCGGCTCAGGAATTCTGGCAGGAAAGCTCGAAAAGCTCGATGGCAACCCTTTCGTACAGTTCGATGGGTTCTCCGGCGCAATCAACTCCCGGTACTTCAGCAGGCAGGGGACATACCGCGGGAAACCATTGAAATTCGATAAGCCGGCTCGGGCACGGGCACGCACTGTGCTCATCAACAGCAGCACTACTTCTCTCTATCAAGAGCTTGTGCCCGAACCGGCCCCTATCTCATTGCCGGAACCTACCCCGCCTGAAGTTCAACAGTCAGCTTCGCAGTCACCCATACAAGCTTCCAGCGCGTTGAAGCATCTTCTTGCTCAAACCGGCACTCACTAAAAGGAGTCTCAATCATGTCTAGGCGTATCCTCCACTATACCGATCTCACTGAGAATCTTGCATTCACAGATACTGGTACCGTCTGGGCTACTTGGCGGTTAGAACCGCAGAAATATGGATACGCACCCTTCAAGAAGCGCTCAATGATCAAAAAGCTTCATGAGGACCTGTTCCAGAGCCTCCGCGGCGAATCAATGCTCATGGGCATCACGGCATCTCTTGACCCTTCAGCAATGGTCGAAGCAATGATCGAAGGCGTCGACCCAGAGCAGTGTCCGCACTGGTTCCATGAAGTCGCTAAAACCCTTGAATCATGGGATGACATCGAGTTCGGCACTCGTACTTTCTGGCTGTCCATTCCGTTGAAGTCTTCTTCCTTCAAAGAGACACTGCGTCGTCACGGCACTGTCCTGCGTCGGAAGTTCCACGACGCCCTGGCCCTTCCTGGTATGTCCCCGGACCTGAAACTTTTAGAATCCAGCAGCTTGTCGAGTACACAAGCGTTGAAAAACCTCCCGACGATGTTCCGTGCTCGGCCGGCCACCCCAGAGGAACATGTCTGGCTGGCGCTTCACCATATGCAGAGAGGGCTGTATTTAGACGAAGCTATCGGCCTGCATGGTCATGACAAATCCCTGGTTGAGGGCCAGGCACAGATCATTCCTGAACCTTGGATGGATCAGGGAGCGCAAACTGATCCGCGTGAAGAGAACAAAGACCGTATCTTCCGTCGTCGTTACATCAAAGTGGCAGCCAGCACCGAGCCTTCATACCAACAGGTCCTGGCTATCCGCTCCATGCCGCTCGGTGGATTCGAATTCCCTGGCGGCGAGTGGATGAGCGCCATTGACCAACTCGCGTTCCCAGTGGATTGGGTATGGCGATTCACCACGATCGATGCGCGTGAAGCAAAGAAACAAAATGCGACTAACGAATCACGCCTGAACGATCAGCGTGATCAGAGAACAGACGAATCGGTTACGGGGTCTAATGCTGAGCTCGATGTCCACCAGCGTGATTTGCAGTTGTACCAGCAAGCCCTGAGCCGCAATGAAAAAGAAGTCTCCATAACGCCGACAGTACTTTTGGCCGTCGGTGGTTCTTCAGCAGAGGAAGTAACGTCCTACGGTAAGCAGATCATCGACTTCTACAAGCAGATGGAAGTCGGCGTCGAGGCCCCTTTGCCAAAGCTCATGGAAGAGCTGTGGAAGTCCATGATGATCGGCACCCCGATGACTCCAATTGTCAAAGAATATGCGTTGCCACCCACCACCAGTTATGACCTGTCAGCATCAATCCCTATCGCTTCTGACTCATTGGGAGCTGAACGTGGACCAATGCTGGGAATCAATACCACTGGCGGCCGGCGTACTCCCGTTTTGCACGATATCGAAAGCGCCGTGATGGGTAATAAGTCTGGCTGTTTCGCTGTCGTCGCAGAACTCGGTGCCGGTAAAACCTTGACGCTCAAGAAGATCACAGCATTCGTTGCGGAACGTGGTGGACGTTATCTGGTGATCGATAAATCAGCGACTCATGAGTGGCTTTCCGTGGCTGGTGCATTAGATAAAAAGGGCATCCCAAGCACCGCAATCAACCTAGTTGAACCAGAGTATTCTCTGGATCCTCTACGTGTTTTCGGTGTTGAAGAAGGCGCCTCACATGTGGAGTCCCTAGCTGCCATGTTGATGAACATCTCTCCCTCAGACGAAATGGGGATCGTCCTCAACGAAATGCTCAATCCGGTTCATCTTGAAGAGCACGGGATCGATTCATTAGGAAAGCTCGTCGAATTCCTCCAGGGAGAAACAGATGATCCTGAACAGCGGAGATTGGGACGTACCATGCAGGCCTTCTCGAAGAAGAAGCAGGGCCGGGTCTTATTCGACGAGACATTGCCACCGCTCAACAAAGATGCGCGGGGAATCGTGTTTTGTACCTACGGTCTGGAACTTCCGTCTCCTGAAGAGCTCAGCCAAGGTTTCCTCTTCAAACAGCTCAGCTTGGAGAAAATCTACGGTCGGGCTTTGTATGCGCTCATCGCTAGGATCGCTCACCAGGTGTGCTTTGAAGACGACTCGGATCTTGCTCTTTTCATGGCTTCAGAGGCCCACCACCTCACCAGCAATCCTCAGGGACTTGAAATCGTTAACTCCTTCCTCCGCGAGGGGCGAAAGGCCAAAGCTGTTCTTGGGATGGATTCACACGATCCAGTCGAGTTCGGAGACAAACGCGGACTCATCCCGTTCCGTATCTTGATGCGCCACACCGATGAAGAAGAAGCAAAGAAGGGCCTAGCTTTTCTTGGGCTTGATCCCGACGACGAGGAAAAAGTGGAGAAAGTGCGCGGATTCTCGCCCCAGCAAGCCGACGGAAAAATCGTTCCTGGGCGAGAAGGCGAAGCGATGATTATCGACCAGTCAGGTAACCACGGGGAAATAAAGGTCACTCTGCCAGCAGATCCTGAGATCGCTGCAGCCATCCTCACCACCCCACAAGCAGCACGAATCGGAGGCTAGAATGAAGCGCCTCTACATGCTTTTCAGTTTTGCGCTCCTTTTAGCCATCAGCAGCGTAGCAATCGGCGCGCCTTCGTCCTTGGCCGCGACGGCTCCTTCATATTCGACAGCAGCTACAAGTGAGGATTCTCCGCTCAGTACCCCAGCTGAGGGGGAGATCCCTGCCGACCCTATGAGCTCGCTGAAAGACTCACAAGGCGTTCCAGCAGAAAAGTATCTAACTACTCCCGTCGACCGCGGAGATATTTGGCACCCGCGCCATGTCATCGACGGTTGGTTTATTGATCTGTTGTGGGGTCCCTACACGGGGTCCTTTAAAACGATGATGTGGTTGATCCACTTTGTCTTCTCGTTCACATGGGTCGATTGGCTAATTTCGCCTGTCAAGGGGATTTCCGACAACATCTCTGCAGTCGTGTCTCCCATCAAATCCAGCTACATCGGATTCGCAATGGCGCTTTCAGGCGCCGTTTACGGTATTTCTTTGATCCGAGGCAAGGCCGGAAGCGCGTTGATGAATATCGCCGTAACGATCGGAATACTCGTACTTCTGATGGGCTCATTGTCTAATCCGATGAACTCAGTATTCGGTACTGATGGAGCGTTCGATAAGTTCCGGAACGCAGGTAACGAAGTAGCCATCACCATCGCTACTAACGGAGAGCAAAATTCTGATAATCTCACGGCCAATCAGGTCATCACAGATTCAGTAGGTAGCAAACTCACTGACGTGATGCTCCGAGAACCTCTGCAATATGTAGCATTCGGTAAAACCCTCGATGGGAAATGTGCGGAAACGTTCACTCGAAAGATCCAGGAAGTAGCTACTGGAGACGGTGCTGACACCCGCGTTCGTGATGCCATTTCTAAATGCGACCCACAGGCCAAAGCCTATTTAGAGACTCCGAACGGCACTCTGGACGTGATGGCTGGATCAGTCATGATGCTCTCGGGGATGCTAATTTTCGTGATCGTTTTCTTTGCCATTCTGGCCGGCGCGGTCCTGTTTCTTGCATGGCGCACGTGTGTTCTGCTGTATCAGCTGTTCATCGGCTTGTTGCCTGGAGGCGAACGAGGCGGCCTTTGGGAATGCCTGGTCATGGTCCTCTACGGACTGTTCCTCACTGGGTTCGCCCTCGCGCTCTTTGTCATTGTCCTTCTAGCGATCGTCGGCTTCCTAGATTTCCTGGCACCTCTGGGACGCAACAAATTCACGGTCGTGATGATCTTCACCGTTGTTTCTGCTGTTCTGTTGTTCAAATACCGTTCGTGGTTGGTAACAAGAGCTAAAAAGCTAGCTGAGCGGATGAAGAACACTCTCGGAGACCGTGGCGGCCAAAGCCAGCCAGTAAACGTTGGCGGCGCTATCTCTAAAGTGCGCAGTGCCGCTCACACGGTTTCAAATGTCGCTTCCGCGAGGACTATGTCCCGCACCGCTCGATCAGCTGGCCAAAATTCTGATGTTCAGGTGTCTAAAGAAGCCCCATCAAAAATGCCTCAAGACGCTCCTGCGGGCACAGGGCAAACTAACGAGCGTCGATCTCAAAGTAACGCACGGGGAAAGGTAAAAGCGGCAGCATTGCTAGCTGCCAAACGCGTACCTGGCGTAGGCACTGCAGTCACTGCAGCAACTGTGGCAGGAAAGGCTGCAAGCAAGGTGGGTAAAACAGTTAGCGCTGCTAAAACGCACGTATCTTCAGGACAGCTGAAGACTGACCTGAAGCAGCGAAAAGTAGACCGCTATCAAGGCCGTGAGGAGCGTTTTGAAAATAGCAAGAACCGTAAGCAAGAACGTGTCCAGCGATCGATGGATCGTGTCGACCGGAAACTGACCACTGCTCAGCGAAAGGATACTCAACGTCCTGGCACTCCATCAGCTCCAGAAAAGATGGAGAAGCTGACCAACAAGATGGCTGCAAAGACAACTAAATCAGCTCAAGTTGCTAAGCATATGCCGAAACGGCGTGAGCGCGTTCAGGCCAAGCTAGCAACGGCTCAGAAGGCACGTGATACTGCAGCACAGGTTGTATCGAAGCATAAAGCCAACGAAGAACTTCTGAAACAACGAGCTGAGCAGCGTCGTGCTGCTCATACTCCCGAGCCTGTGAAAGTCAGCAGATGACCAATAACAGTGCTAAAAAGACCGGTGCTGGTCTTGGTATAGGGTGTTTCCTCATCGCCATCTTGTTGGCAGGGTCAGCGCTTATTCTCCCGGTTGTGATGGTGGCCGGCTTCAGCGGAGCAGCCAAGAATGGGTCGGGGACGAACAATGACAATGGGCTCCAGTGCCAGGTTGGGGATGGGCCGAATGTAGTGAGCCCGGATCAGGCTTACACTGGCGAATGGCTCAACCCGCTCAAAGGGAAACTCACTTCGTCGTATGGTGGCCGAGTACACCCGGTTCTAGGCATATTTCAAGTACATTCTGGGCAGGACATTTCTGCACCAGATGGCACCCCAATTTTGGCTGCGGCTGACGGCGTTGTCTCAATTGCAGGCAAATCGACTGGCGGAAATTCCGGCTATATGGTCGCGATTGATCATGGTGGTGGGCTCCAAAGCCGATATGTACATTCGTGGCCCAAGGGTATTCATGTCAAGGTCGGCGAGAAGGTCCAAAAGGGACAGCACATTTCTGATGTGGGAGCTTCAGGCAACGCCACTGGCCCGCATCTACATTTCGAGATTCGTATTAACGGGCAGCCGACTCCTCCCGTCCCATGGATGAAGAAGAAGGGGGTGAATCTTGGGATTGACGAGACACAACAGGTCCAGACAGTTAATAATCAAGAAGAAAATCCAGATTCACCCAAGCAAGAAATTCCAGAGACTGGTGGAGGTTTGGCAGGGACATACCGACGTACTGATGGGCAAAAATATGTGGCCGATGAGAAACAAGCCAAAAACCTTGCAGGAGTGATCAGCGCCGTTCGAAAGCTCAAAGGAAATGACCGGGCTGTGGTGATCACGTTGATGACCGTACTGCAGGAATCTAAGGGAAAAATTCTAGCGAATACTACAGTTCCCGAATCGTTAGGGTACCCAAACGATGGGTCAGGTCATGATCATGATTCAGTAGGGCTATTCCAGCAGCGTCCATCACAGGGATGGGGGCCGGTGAAGAGCTTAATGCAGGTGGAGTACTCCACTGAACAATTCATCAAGCGGCTCTTCGCGATAAAGAATTGGGAACAGCTTGGCCTTGGGGAAGCTGCCCAGGCAGTTCAGGTCAGCAAATTCCCGGATCTGTATGACAATTGGGAACCCGTAGCTACACAGATGCTCAAAGGTGCACCTGGTGGAGAAGCGCCGATCAACACCGAGTGCCCTGCGATGGGTGCAACAACAGCACTCGCTGCGGGTTCAACAGTAGATCTCACCGAAGTACGCAGTGCTTTAGTCGATGCCGCGAAAGAGGGCCTAGGTGGCTCTCATGTCCGAGGCGGACGTGAATTCAAAAAATGGGACGACGATGGCTTTGTCTACTGGGCAACTCAGAAAGCAGAGATCCGCGGGGTTCCATATGTCGACCCGTGGGCGGCCGGCCGCCAAACAGATGATTTAGCCCCCGGAGATCTCATCGTCATGGGCAAGGTTGCGCAAGGGAAATGGGACCAGGTTGGAATCATGATCGATCAACAAACAATGGTGACCGTAACTAATAAAGGAACAATCGAGGTGCCGCTGCCAAAGAATCCGGTCGGCTATAGCCTAATACCTGAGTCGGCGACCCCAATCGTTGAGGAGGTTGAAGGCCATGAATAAGCGAGGATGGATTATTGCCCTAAGCGCAGTTGCAGCTCTCCTGCTTATCTGGCTAGTAGCTCCTAAAGATCACGCACAGCAGTCAGAATCTTCTACGACCTGGGAAGTGGAATCACCAGCTCCCCAAGTAGATCCCACCAATCCAATTACTCCTCAAATCACGATGACGATTCACGGTTTTGTCGAGGGATACTACTCCTGGTCCTACCAAGATTCCTCGGCGGATGATTGGATCGACCGCGCAGCTAAATGGTGCTCCAGTCAATACGCCAAAAAAATCCTGAAGACCTACGGCCAAGGAGATGGCGGCAGCGCCTGGACCGAAATCCAAGAGACTCGGCAAGTATCTTCTGCTCAAAATCTAGAAATCTCTCAGTTGAGTCTGACCGACGACAAAGCAGAATTCTTGGTCTCTTTCGATCATGTCACCCAATCAGCAGAAGGCGACGGATACCGTGCTGCCAACAAAGTAATCGAACTCGTCAACACACGTGAAGGGTGGCTAGTCAATAGTTGGGCTGACTTCTCCGACGGACCAAAATTTGTTGACGAAGTCGCTCCAACAGATTCACCTGACGATCAATATTTCATTGGATAACCACTTTCCTGCATAGCTTCGAAACGCAACAAAGGCGCCCTCTTGGAAGAGGGCGCCTTACTTATTGTTCTGCCTAGGAGCAAGCATCTATACAAACTCGCAGTACTCATAAGCCAGCAACTATGTGCATAACAGTGATGGAAATAGTGAACTACCTAGATGACGAATTAGGTACGACCTACGTCAGGTCCTAGAGACATGACGATGTTCATAGCTTGGTTTCGGCTCCCACCGATCTAACTAAAATCACAGTTGGGATCGCAGTAAACCCCTTAGTGGAGCAACTAGGTAAGTAGATATGGATGAAACTAATGGCATCCACGAGAACACTCTGACCAAGCGGCCTTTGGTAGAAAAGTAACCTGTTTCGCCAGCAAGAAACGAGCCGACAGATCATCTCGTGCTGGGGAGGAGAACCATGCCCTAAACCTGGCAGGATACCTTGATTTTCTTCTCTAACTCCCTTGGCTGGTGCTGATTCATCGAATCAAAGAACCTCTACGAGAACCTAGTTTCGATGATATCACACCATGTCAAGTAGGAGTGCTGGAAAATCCAGATTTCCTCATCTCTCACATGACCGATTTCGAAGTGTGCAAGGGCTATCCCCTGAGCATGAGAAATCAAATGTCATCCATGGCGCTGGAGACGCCGGACGAGTTCGCTCTCCTACCTCCACGTCGATATCTATTCGCCCAAGGACTGCTCGCCCTCGTCATCGCATCTCTAGCGGGGTGGGCCGTCGCAGAGATCCTTGGATACTCGATCAACGCAACTCTTGCCTTCAGCCTTTTGGGCATAGTTGTTGTTGGCGCGTCCGCACTTCATGGGAGGCGCCGCCGCAAAGACCGCATCATGGACGAGCTCGTACTGAGAACTTACGACGCTCTCGGTGCTAAACGAATTGACCGGAAACTGATCCGCTGCGATAAATGGACACGCTCGCTTTTGCCCAAACCAGCTGTGCTGCTTTTCCATCACAATCCAGTGACCTGGGACGGCAAACCTTTAGGACAGACCAGAGCAAATCTGGTGATCGGACTTGCTCTTAAACCAATACTGCAAAAGTTGTTTCCAGCCATGGCCATCAAAATCGAGCCAGGGCCGCAGCCCTTCACGTTAGTGGCTTCATTACAAGACGTTGAGACTGAGCAAGAAGGTACCAGCGAGGAATCAGCCGATACCCGAGCACAGCTCGTTGCCTCCGAATTGTTCAAGGATCCTATGGAAGTCGAAACCACGGCGGACCCTGACGGAGTCGAAGAAGTGACTGTGAAGCATCACCAGGGCACTGATTTCGCCATGGCAGCACGGCGCAACAGGGTCGAGAGAATCTTCAATACCCGTGTCCCAGGGCATTGGCGCGCCCATTGGGACACCGTGGGAGACGTCGTCGTATTCAAACAACGCAAGGAGCTACCTTCAATGGTGAAAATCGATATCAGCTCATTCAAGCCGATCCTCACGCATTCCCAGTACACGGCTTTTGAAGTGCCTATCGCTGCAGCTGAAAATAACTTGGTCGTTACTTGGCGTCCCTACTTGCAGTCGCACGCATTGATTGTTGGCCCCACAGGCTCAGGTAAAACCGTGATCCTGCACAATATGGCTATCGCATGCTCACATGCGGGTCTTCGCGTGTGGGTTGTTGATGGAAAGCGCGTTGAGTTCCTTGGATTCCGCTGGTGGCCCAACGTTGAGTTCATCGCGGCCAAGGTTCCGCATCAGATCAAGCTAATCCATGATGCCAAAAAGCTGATGGACGAGCGATATGACCTGATCGAAGACGGCAAGGCCTCGCTGGATGACTTCGAACCGCTGATCCTTATCATCGATGAAGTTGCTTCACTGGTGAAGCGCATTGAAAGCTGGTGGGCTGAACAAGGGTACAAGGGCAAACCGCCTGTCAAAGAATGGCTCTCAGATCTCGGACGTCTTGCACGAACAGCCAAAATTCACCTTGTACTCGGCTTGCAGCGTCCCGACGTCGAATTCCTTAACGGCGAAATGCGCTCAAATTTCGGTGCTCGATACTCCGTTGGCCGTTTGGATCCCCAGGGCGCGATGATGATGTGGGAAAACGCCGCTGTCGGAACGACTGTGGCGCGCAGCAAGAAGGGTCGAGGATTCGCCACAACTTTGGATGGCGATGTGGTTGAATCTCAGTTCATCTACGCACCGAATCCAGACCCTGTCGCACCAGGGTTTGACCCAGCATTCGTTACAGCCGTGAGGCCTTCTCAAACCCGGTGGGGTATCAAACACATCGAAGATGTGCCGGACATTCAGATCGACATCGACGGCAAAGAGCAGCCTTCATTGCTGGACGATTATCTGGACGCAAAGATCATCGATGGACCGCATCCGAACTGGGTCAAGCATGAAGAAGGAGAAGGTCCCGCTGAGAGCGCGGATGAAGCACCTGAGACAGTCGAAGAAACAGAGATCCTCGAATCCTGGCTACCTGGCGATGACAGCGCTTCGGATAGTGAAGATGACGATGAGAGCTTCGAAGGATTCTCCGATCAAACAATCTCCGTTGAACCCGCGAAACTCGAACCCGGCGACCTCGTTGAAATTGACGAAGACCTAGAACTTTGGGGCGTTGTCGAAGATGTACTCATTGATGAAGTGGGAGCGCAAATCGACTATCGCGCCATGAGCACCGGCGAGCCGGAAATGCTTGCTCTAGAACCAAGCGACAAGGTTCGGACACGTAAACCCGTTGACCCAGTAGTTGAAGACTAGGAGCAGCTCGCAATGGACAACAACAATGAAATGGATGCGCCAATCGCGATAATCGCGGTAATCAGCCTTGTGGGAATGATTGGAGTCGGATCACTGTTGGCCGGTATTTTCACCCCAGTACGAGATTGGTTGTTGGAGAAGAAGATTGTAGTGACAACTCAGGAAGCATTGGTGTCCATCGACCAATGGGGGATTGGTCTTGATCTTCCTCGAATAGTGCTCACTGGCGCCGTGCTTCTAGGTGCGCTCGCTCTTCTCATCTCTGCCGGTGCTCGTCGTCGCAAAGGGGAAAAATAGCCCTGGTTCATTCAAGAGGCCTCCTGTCATCCATAACCTGGATGGCAGGAGGCCTCTGTGGTGACGAGAAAATTCTTAGGCGCTCTTGTGACCGATTTCAGCAGATGCTGAGGCTATCCCTTTCCCGTATGGCAAACCACGACGAGGGATGGAATCATGTGTCGAGATGATCGCCGCTGCCCAGGGCAGAATTGCACTAAAGCTCGCGAAGCACACAACAGGCGGCGCCGAGATAATCGAAAAATCAAGAAGAACATTGAAGCGTGGGCAGGTAATGAAGAAAACCTAGACTTCAATGACGTCAAAGGAAAACCTGCAGACCAACTGAAAATCTGGGCCAAGGACCATGGTGCCCCTGCTGAAGTGCTCTTGGCAGGCACATATAGACCTGGAGTCGATGTTCAGAACGATAATCTTCATCGCCCCGCCCCGGAGCCGTTCAGAGACGGCGGCATGGCCGGCGGGTTTGCCGGTGGCGGGGCTGGGCTCGGAGGCGGTGGCCGAGGGGGTATGGGCGGCGGCCGCGGGGGCATTAGTGGCGATGCCGGTGATCCCGTCCAGGGCGGCAATAAAGAACCTCTTACGCTGTGTGGCATCACTGTGTCTGACAGTGATCGTAAATATGTTGAACCGGTCAAGGACCAGATCCAGGCTTTGGTTGACGTTCAAACCTCGTCGGGCACTTGGCAAGAAGGGGCTCTGCTGAGGCGCGGCGAAACAATACGCATCATTGGCGAAGGAGTTAATACGACCAAGAAAATCAAGATCGGTCGGGACGATGAACATGGATACTTCAAGCCATTCTCCGACCTGGACCACTCGACGGCCGCGTTCTATGGTCAAGATAAAGCTCTGCAGCCAATCCACGAGGCGGCGGCTTGGCAATTCGCCAAAACCATGGGTCCTGAATACGCGCAGTTGGTATCGCCTTGCATCATTCGAGAAGTCGATGGCCAGTTGGGTTCGGTATCGTATGGACAATCTGGGCGTGTTTCAAATAACACAGGAATCCCCTTGAGCGATCTTCCCAAAGACCAGGTCAATAATCTGGCCTTCTACGACGCGCTTATCGGACAGCAAGATAGGCATGGCGGTAACTTCATTGTCGATAACCGCGGAGTTGTGGGTATTGATCACGGATTCACATTCGCCCGTAATCGAGACAGAGTCAATGCTTCAAAATTCCAACGCTATCGCAAGCAGCGTGAGCCGGAACTGGCGCAAAATGAGTTCCAATTGCTTATTAAGATCACCAAATCCGATGATTGTCTGGGTATGAAAAAGATCATCGGTGCTAAGCGCGCAGACTCGCTCAAACGTAGGGCGGAAGCGATGTTGAAATCAGGAAAAATCCTGTAGCTATCACTATCAACAGCAAACAATTTATGCTAATCTAGAATAGCATATAGAAAGGAGTGGACATGCTTACACTCAGATTTTTCGGTCTTCGCGATGGGGACCAGGATGAGGTCCTAGCCACGCTCACCCTCAACGATGACCTTACCCATGAGATTACCGGGAAGGCGCCGGACGTCATTGAGCTGGACCTCAACACTGTAGCTGCAGATGGTTCAGGATTTGTTTCTTTCTCAGAGAACCCAGTGCTCTGGGCTCGATCCATTCAGACAACAATCCGCGGCCCCTATCTTTACACCAAGCTCGAAGAAGATACCTTCCCGGAAGCAGCCACAAAGTAGGCGAAGTAGCCTTCTGCTCTAGATTTAAGGACCCCTGACGATGCGCCCTCAACCTTGGCGAAACCTCGCGGACCCCCCTACCCTCTGGATTGATTTCCGGGGCCAGAGGGGCGTCATGCAGAACGGCAAACCAGTAATCGCCAAGGTTGGCGCGCGTCGCAAGTCACCCAATCTGCAGGACATCCTGGATACAGCTTTAGCCGAAGGTGCTCAACGAGTCATGTTCACAGGCAACGTCCCTACAGCAGACCGCGGACAGCGTCACTGGCTCCTCGTTCAAACCCCTGGCTGGAATGGCCTCGGACACTGGATGGGAAAACCTGTCACTGGAAGGTTTGAACACATCAATACCGGCCGACGGGTTGAAATTCGCACAGCTGCTGAATGGTTCGGCAATACTCCACTTACTCCGAATAAAGCCAAAGATGCCTGGACAGCTCTAAAGGTCATGATCGACGAGGCCTTTGAAGGTGCTCCAATTGCCCTGAGTCCAGCCGGAACAGGGACCAACCTTTGGGCCTTTTCTTTGCCGCGCAATCTAGATCCCATTCACCTCACTGAAGATATCGCTGAGGAAATCCACCGCACTTCAGGCCAGCATCACTTGGAACATCTTGTTGCAGGGCCTTCATTTTCGAAACATGAAGACTGCATCCCCCTGGTTGATCCTACTAAGACACCAGAAGCCGATGAGTTTGCCTACGTGGATGCCAGATTCATGTACGCGGCCCTATGCCGCGAGCTGGGGACTGGCCCTGGAGTCAGGCTGAATAGATCAGCTGCGAATGATCTCTTCGAGCACGAACCTTATGCACGCGGAAGGCTTCTCATCAAGTACACGGTTCCCGACACATGGAATCACGTGGGGATCTTTGGCGTGCAGCATCAAAACGCTGACGACGGATGGTACTACCCAAATCGTCCGGGTGCCACAGCAGTCACATGGGCTGATACCTCTGAGATTCATGTAGCCAGGAAATTCGGATGGCTCATCGAGCCTATCGAGGGTATCCGATTTGAAGGACATGCAGAGCGGAGCCGTAAAGACGCTGGCCATGGTCTAACCACCGCTCGACCGCTCGATACATTCGCCAAGCGAATTATCCGTGCTCGCGAATGGGTACAAAATGATGACGAGATGGATCCGACAATACGCGCTGCAGTAGCAGCTGCAATCCGAGCCATTCTGATTCAGACCATTGGTGCCTTTGCGTCTCGTGGCCGCTCCAAGTCGATTGTCACCGGCAGTGTGCAGGACCTACCCTCCTACGCTCAAGGAGAAGCCAAGCCCCAAGGAAAGCTCTGGGTCTACAAAGAGCGGCAACAGATGAGTGAGCGGAGTTACCAGTTCTATCATCCAGAGTATGCTGCCCAAATTTGGGCCAGAGGCCGTGCACGAGTGCTACATTGCCCTACTTCAGATCGCAAGGTCATAGGTGGAGCCCTTAGCGTCGATCCTTCGACGCTTCTGGGCATTAATGGCGATGCTATCTACACGACGACTCTTCCAACCTGGTCGCTGCCAACAGCTGATGGAGGGTTCGATGACGGCCGTGTAGGGAGGATGCGTCTTCAAGGCTACTTGCAAGGTTCATATAAAGTCCCGACTACTCGTGAGGCCAGGAATAAGCTGCGCAAACAATCGTCTGAGGCAGGAGCTTTGTGGGAGCGCTCGTATAACGATTCGGAATTCGAGATTGCTGATGACGATGCCATTTACCAACCAGCTGAAGAGGCATAACGATGTCCAAGCAATATGGGGACTTCACACCTTCTGAGCTAGTCGATGAGATCCGCCGAGTCTTTGACGCAACGTGGAAAGAAATCGGCGATATGATCGAGCGCTCAGAAAAGATGGTTCGTAAGATCTCCAAGGGGGAGACTAGCGGCGAATCCTATCGAGAAGCGTTATTGGAGATTCTGCAGCATGGGCGGGCTATCCATGTTCCTGCGCGTAGGAGAAACAAGGCAGGACAGTTAGTTAAGGTCCGCGCTAAGCGGAACGCTCCTGAGCCTGTCGTGACTCCTGTCGAGCATGAACCAGAGCATGAAGATTTTGATGACGAGAATCAAGAAGAGCTCGATGCCGCAGAAGATCGTTCTAAAAACTTAGTTAAGAAGCGCCGGAGAAGGTTTTTCAAGAAGACTACGGTGATGCCCAACGGTGGACGCAAACATGTCATCACGATGCCTAAAGGAAAGCGATCAAAAGGCCATCAACAAGGTATGGCTACTTTTCTGGACACGATGCGCCGCGCTGCTAAGGGTCAACGAGCTAGAGACAAACGTGGAAAAATCGGCGTCACCTTCGATCTGGGGAATGGTGATTTTCGCACCGTCGAAATCGGTAGCCACGACGGTTATCACCTCTCAGACGTCCTCTCTGATATTCGAACGTTTAAGGACGGAGATGTAGAAGCCTGGATTAAAGATCAGCTCATGGAACGGTACAAAGGAGAAGATTTTGATCCTGATGACTATTCGATTGTGCAGACTGACATCACAATTTACGACGCTGCCCGAGGCAAGGAAGAGCGTAAGGCGCTGGATCAGCAGGACGCTCGACGTTGGAATCGCGACAAGAAGGGCAATCGCCTGATTGATCCGCAACCACCTTCTGGACGAAAATCACGTCGGCGACGAAGGAATCGTGATCAATGATAGTCAGAGGAGGGACATACCAGCATGGCTGACCAGGACAGGATCGAAGAGTTTTTGAGTGGAGCCCTGCACAGGCTGCTGCCGGCCGATGTTTCCGTTGACTCGGCTGAGCTAGCCCGCACTCTCAGGGAGCAACTAGTCGATACCCAATGGCTCGCGCAGCGCCTGAATGTGTCCGAGGCCGTAGCTAGGGTGCAGCGCAGTAGGTGGAAGGATTCGTTCCCTAGTCCGGTCGTGCAACGGCCTCTTTTGCATCTGAAACATGAGGTAGAGGAGTTCATTCAGGCACGTGAGCTCTATAAGGGCCCGGGCAAGCCCCTGAACGCGACGCGACGTACTGATTGACTTCCTCCACCCCGTGAACGGGGTGGATTCCTACACTCCATGCCTTGCTCTTAGGCAGGGAGGAGTTCGGTGGGTTCGTGTTTCACCGGGTCAGCGTCCACCATTGCTAGTGCACGTCTTACGCTCCCTCCACACGCAGTTAACGTCTCTGCCAGCCCAGCAGTGACGAGGATATTTACTGAAGCGTTGTAATCACGATCCAGCAAGGCCAGGCATTCAGAGCATTCCCATTGCCTGATATTCAGAGGCTTCTTACCTCCTGGTGCACCACAGACAGCGCATGTCTGGCTGGTGGGTGCCCAGCGGTCGATGGTGATCACTTCCCGCCCGTAAGCGAGGGCTTTCTCTTTGAGCAACCGGATGAGGATGCCCCAACCGGCATCATGGATCGACTTCGCCAACCGGGTTTTAGCTAGGCCACTAATTGCTAGGTCTTCAACACAGATCGTTTGGTTCTCACGAACAAGGTTGAGGGCAAGCTTGTGGTGGTGGTCTAGTCGGGTTTCGCGGGTCTTACGGTGTTCGATAGCGACCTGATGGCGGGCTTTGTGCCAGTTCTTTGATCCTTTCTGTTTCCGAGACAGCGCCCGTTGGGCCTTGGCTAGTTTCTTCTGCCGGGTGCGCATCCAGCGTGGGTTCTCTACTTTGTCGCGTTCTCCGTTGCTTTGAGCGACGGTAGCCAGGTCGGTCAGTCCGAGGTCGATGCCACAGGCCGTGCTGGTGGCTGGCAAGGCTTGTTCCTGCACGTCCACGACGAAGGACACGTAGTAGCGCCCATCAGGCTCCTGAATCAGCGACACCGAGGACGGTGGCGAGGGCAAAGAACGGGAGAGATTGAAACGGATATGCCCGATCTTAGCCAAGCGGACATATCCCACCCCGTGAGTGGTCTCGATGATTGAGAAGCCGGCGCTTTTCGTGAATTCCGCTGACTGGCGGTTACTTTTCCTTTTGAAATTCGGCGCGCCGAGGCGACGGCCTTTGCGTCTACCAGTCAGGGAGTTGAAGAAGTTCGTGTAAGCGCGCTCAAGGTGCACCAGCGACTGTTGCAGAGGCACGGAGGACACTTCGGTCAGCCATGATCGCTCTGGGGTTTTCTTTGACGCGGTGAGCAGGGCGGAGAGTTCACCACGTTTGATGAACGGTTCCCCAGCTTTCCTTGCCCTTTCGCGGGTTGCCAGCGCGTCATTCCAGACCACACGGACACACCCGAATAAGCGCGCGATCGCGTGCGCTTGTTCCCCGGTGGGGTACGCGCGGTAGCGGTAACGCTTCTTCATACCATTGACTAGACACTTGGTGTCATGACTCAAAACAACCATATACGACGTGGTAGATAAGCGATTTGGGAATGCCATGTTCATTTGGTGTTTGTGACAAAATATCGGCGTGACGCACTAACGGCTGAGATACTAGATCACTGCGAGCAGATCATGAGGGAAGTTTGCGGTTCCTTCGGAGCCGAGCTAGTTGAATTCAACGGTGAAGATGATCATGTGCATTTGCTGGTGAACTTTCCGCCCACGGTGCAACTCTCGAAGCTGGTGAACTCACTCAAAGGCGTATCGTCGCGATACTTGCGTCGTGATCACATGGCGCATTTGAGCCAGTTCCTATGGGGCGGCCACCTCTGGTCGCGGTCGTACTACGCCGGAACTGTGGGCGGGGCACCCCTGGAGGTAGTAGCGAAGTATGTTCAATCGCAACGTCGCCCATAGTGACCCCAGCGATTCACCTCCACTCTAAAGCGTGGAGTACCCTCGCAAACCACGATAGAAATATGCAGGTGGGGGCCAGAAACAGAACGTTTCTGGCCCCATCTGCATTTAGTTGTCTCAAGCAAAATTCGATGTTCCCGAAACTGCGTGGTGCTTTGCGTATCGGCTACAGATTTCAGTGCGAAGTGCGGAATTTTTAAGAAGCATCCAGTACATTTCTTCTGCGATTACCGGCGCGGGCTCATTTCCGGAAAGCTCTCGTATCAAGCAAGTCGTGGCAGCCCAATGGGCTACCTGGTTCAAGTCGAGGTCGACGATCTGATCCACTGTGCAGGAGTATCTCACCCGTTGCAACACTTTGCTCACCGTCCCTGGACGCCCATGTAGTGAAGAAGAATTCATTTGCGAGCAGAGGAGATCTCCCAATGCCCTATATGTTAATTAAGATTAGCATAATAAGGTGTCAAAAAGAATGATCAGATAGATTGAAAAGACTAGGCCGCGATCCGTTCGTAAGGGCGAAGGAGCGAAATATCGACAAGGGAAGCGTCGCTATCCGCGCCTGGATGGACCCAAAAGTAGTCCATCTCCGCATCATAGAGCTCATGCTCATCAAGAGGCCTGAAATCCTCTTCTGGACAATACTTCGGGGGAGGAGGCCCCACTATGGCCTCATCAGTAACCGGGTCGAAGATTTCGCGCTCATTCACCGGCGCCAAGTAGTAGCGACTTCCAGGAACTCTAGCCAGGTACTCATGCCAGGCTTTACGATCAGCACGGTATCGAGAGATCTGCTCAGTCATTTCATCAAGCGCACCAAGCATGTTTGCGAGCTGCCGAAGATTCGCTGAAATTCGTATGCGCCATACGCCATGGTCAAGATAGACCATGCCTAACGAAGACATTTCTTTCAATGCTTCGTACACGGCTGTCGCAGAGAGCCCCGTAGAACGAGCTATGTCTTTTCTCGACTGGTAAGGGGTTTCCTCAATCGACTCATACACAAGTGCTGCAACAGGCCCTAGAGCGCGAAATACAGGGCGAATTGAGTAGATCTTCCCTTTAGCCAACCGTTGGTCGTTTGCAACCAGCCGATCAGCAGATTCCAGGCGAAGCTCATACTCATCTGCCTCGCCAAGATAGCCCTTCTTCGTCTTGACAACGGGAGTTCCTGGAATCTGGACAAGCTCCTTAAGCAACTTAGAAATCGTGGCGAAGTGCATGCCAGTCGCAATAGCTAGTGCCCTACACCCAACAGCAAACCGAGTCTGCCCTGTCTTATGAGCAAACTCGAACAATGCCCGCAAGAGTACCCGAAGATAAATCCCCGATCGCATCCGAGAAAGCCTCTGATCAAAAAGATCAATCAGAGCCCTCATCTTCCGAATCTCCCTATGAATATCCCCCCGCTGTGAGTTAAGAGTGTCGTTCATGTTGCTTTTACGAACAGGGATAAAACTCTTGCTGACATGACGTTTTTCTACAAAAGATTCAGCTTTCAGGATTTCGGCTTGAAGTCGGGTGTTTTTAGCATCAGCTGAGTACTTGGAGTACAAGGCGGCAAGCCCTGGAAGCCGACCGGAGGTCATTTCGTTGTCGATCTGGTGAATGTCCCACCCGGACGATACAAGCGAGCAGATAACGGCCATGCGTGCTTCAGAAGGGGATGCATAAGAGCCTTCGAAAGGTGCTCCTTCTGCGATGGCGCGGGCCAGTGAAGTTTTCGGTTTGATGCTTGCAGCTCTTTGGACGGTGGGTTGAGCTGGGGCTAGAGAAGCTGTCGCTGTTTCGGGTACTGCAGGCTTGCTCACAGAGCAGTGCACAGCGTCATCGAGGAGCTGATTGATTGATTCAGCAGTGTTGCGCACTGTGAAGATCATCACTGACCGGTCGAAGTCAGTGATGAGGGTTTGGCTACCACCCTTTTTGTGCCTGCTACCTGGAACACGGATACAGCCATGCTTGGCCACCCGATGCGGGGAAGCGTCCAGAGAAGCCCAGTGCGTTGCGAGGTGTTCAACGAAGAACCTGGCATCGAGGCAGCTTAGAGTCTCGTTGAGCGGAATATAGATGTGGTGGCCACCCGAGATGGAGCGGTCGACTACATACAGAATGTTGAATGAATCAAGCCAAGTTCGGCATTCTTCGAGGTCACCTTCAAGAGAGGGGAACTTCGCATCGAAGTCGAGGCAGATAGTTTGTGCCTGGCCTTCAGCAGAATAGATCATGACTGCAGCGGGACGTGCTGGTGACCCCTGGCTGATGGTCCGTTCGTTGCTAGGAAGGTATTTGCCTTCGGCGTTCATCCAGCGGTAGGTGTTCCGGCCGGCGATTTTGGGTGCGAAGAAGTTCCATTGGGCATCTGCTGAGTCTGTGGATTCGCTCGCAAAATGGTATGTCCCTGTGGACAAGAGGGCATGGGAGTCCCTATATTGGTTCATAGACAGAGTAATCCTCCTGTGGGTATGCAAATGTCCGCCTTCCCTTCGGGGAAGGTTGTTAACGAAACAGTCCTTTCTTCTTTATGCGGTGGATCGGATTTATATGGATCAAACGAAACTCGCAATTTCGTTTAGATCGTGAAGGTTAGAAGCCTTCTCTGCATTACTCAGTTGGCGCTAAGTGATGCTTCAGACTTCTAAGATGAGTGGATCGGTTGGCGCTGATCCGCTCATCTTTTGTTTAACCAGCTTTAAGTTTGGGCTCCTCGTTCCTTTCGGCTGCTTGCTCAGACAAGAATAAGGGAATCCCGTTTTCGTCGAGGGGTAACTGATCGGCAAGGACTTCGAGGAAGTGGCCGGCGCTCATCCCAGAACGATGAGCGATTTCTTTGAACCTGGCTCGGCTTTCGGCCGAGATGGCATAAGTTGCAGTGACTGCATCTTTTCGCATTCCGTACCCAATCCGAGGGGTCGTTGTTGACGTGCTCATGCCCTTAAACCTAACCGAATCTTTATAACGTGTGAGTGTTGATGCGGGTGTGTCGGACTAAAATTAAGTCTGAAGTGGGTCAATCTTTAGAGCTCTCAGCCGATCCGAGAGGTGAGCGAGTGATTTTCAGCTCAGTTCTAGATCCCTTGAAGATGCCGTGGCGTGTATGCGCATAAGGACAAAAGCCTCCTCCTCTACCGTGAATGTGAATGAATGGACAGTTATCGGGCGTTGTTCTCGTCGATCTAGTTCAGTGAATTATTCACGTCAAGCCAAGAGTCATTAGATATCTGCATACCCTTATCATGCTTACTTATATGCAGTTTGCGTCTGACAGGATGCAGGTGGAACGAATCTAAACAACTGTCATAGCGGGCGGTTCGGACCAGTGCCTCGCTTACCATAGGGGTGCCTTTCACGCTTGATTCTCCGCGCTGGTGTTCGCTGAATCTTTGCTAAACGCAGCACGCATGATTACCGGTCGTACATGATATTAGTACTTAAATCGCATGAATAATGAAATGTCCAATCTAAACTTATTTTCATAGAGTATAAATAGTTCTGTCGACAAGTGGGAGTCACGTGATTAGTGCGCTGAACAAAGAAAAAGGAGAAAGGTATGTTAGAAAGAATTGAGACTCTTGTTCTGAGAGATGACATCGATGGCGTGGCATTGCTGACCGTTAATCGTCCCCAAGCGCACAATGCGATGAACCAGGATGTCATCAAGGTGATTCACGCGCTGCTCGATGATCTTGAATCCGATGACTCCGTGAACGTGATTGTCTTCACGGGCGCAGGTGAGCAATCCTTTGTCGCTGGCGCGGACATTAATGAGTTAGTCGCACGTACTCCGGTTGACGCCATCAAGGCGGTCATGCAGAACCTCTACGAGCGGATCTCCAAATTTTCCAAGCCGACGATCGCCGCTGTCAATGGTTTCGCGTTTGGTGGGGGGAGCGAGCTTGCCATGGCCTGTGATATCCGCATTGGTTCAACAAACGCACAGTTCGCTTTGCCTGAAACTGGACTGGGAATCATCCCTTCGGCTGGAGGAACGCAACGGTTGGCGCGCATCGTAGGCATCGGGCGAGCTACCGACATGATCCTTTCGGGGCGAAACTTGGCAGCCCGGGACGCGCTCCATGCAGGGTTGATCACGGAGCTAGTCGAGCCGGAGGAACTAATCGGGGCAGCCTTCAAATTGGCTGGTCGCATCGGTTCTAGAGGGCCCCTGGCGACTAAGCTTGCCAGGCTGGTGATCTCACGCGGGTTCGATGTGGATCATGAAACAGGGATGTTGCTCGAGCAGCTTGCCCAGGCATTAGCCTACAGCTCTCCTGAGAAGCACGAAGGGACCAGTGCGTTTGTGGAGAAGCGCCGTCCCGATTTTTCCAGAGTGCACCACGAACGTTCCGCGGCACCCGCATCAATCACGAAATAGAAGTTTTCGAAAGGACTAGCCCGGATGAATGCACCTGAATCTAAAGTCGAGCACATCACGGTCATTGGTGCCGGAACCATGGGCTCGCAGATCGCCATGGTATGCGCCCTGTCCGGATTCGAGACTGCGCTGGTGGACCTCAACGATGAGGCGCTGGAACGTGCTCGTGAGCAGCTATGGTCCCGCCTCGACCGAGATATGGTCAAGGGGCGCCGTACTAAGCAGGAGGTTCAGTCCGCGAAAGAGCATTTGAGCTTCGGATCCGATCTTGTGTCTGCGGCGATGGCCACGGATTGCGTGATTGAGGCAGCGGTTGAGGATCTGGGTATCAAGCGGAAGCTGTTTGCGCAGCTCGATGACATCACTCCGTCCCATGCACTGCTTGTAACTAATTCATCGAATATCGTTTCCTCCTTGGTCGCTGAAGCCACAACGCGTCCCGATAAGGTGTGCAACATGCATTTCTTCAATCCAGCAATGGTTATGGAATGCGTGGAAGTAGTTCCCCATGGACAAACTTCCACCGAAACGGTGCAGAGTATCTCCAAGCTGGCAGAGTCGCTTGGTAAGTCGGTAGTGACCGTAAACAAGGAGATCCCCGGGTTCGTCGCCAATCGCCTTCTGAATGCGATACGCAAGGAAGCCCTCTACTTGTACAACAACGGCGTAGCCAGTGTTGAAGACATCGATCGCGCGGCGAAGACCGCCTTGCGCCACCCCATGGGACCTTTTGAACTAATGGATCTAGTAGGTCTGGATGTCGTCTACCTGATTCGAATGGCGGAGTACAAGCAAACCGGCGACCCGGAGAGTTTGCCGGATCCGGCAGTCACGGACTTATACAAAGCAGGACGACTCGGCCGCAAGTCCGGCAGCGGGTGGTATGACTACGCCGGTTGACCGCCGATCTTGGCGGAAAAGATCTGGCGCGACAAGTCGATGACGTTGTGCAGGGCCGGTGCACGATCCTCGCGACGCCAGATCAATCGTGCCTCTAGCTGTGTGTTGTCTTCGCGCAGTGGGATATAGGCCACCCCTGGAATCGTGACGTTGCCAGGTACGGAATCGAGTGTCAGTGCGCACCCCATCCCAGTGCTCACGAGAACCAACTGAGTGAGAGTATCTGGGGCGATTTGCACAACTCGCGGTACGAAGCCTGAAGCCATTGCCAGGGTATTCATCCGATTTTGCAGCGCCGCGCTGAACCCCCCGGGCAGCGTGATCCATGGATCCATGGATAACTGGGCCATAGACAAGGAAGAACGGTCTGCCAAGGGATGGCTCTCGGGTAAAGCAGCGATGACTCGTTCCAGGGATATTACGTAGGAGTCTACTTCGGCGGGCAAAAAGTCCCAGCGACCGATAGCTAGGTCTAGCCCACGGTCCAAGACCCGTTCCAGGCCGATATGCGAGAACTGGGAGCTATGGAAATCAAGTTTGATCCCTGGACGCCTAGCACGGATTTCCCTGGCCAGAATTCCTATGCTGAGATTCGTTGATGCGCCGGCGAAACCGATGCGAACTTCACCAGTTTCGCCGGTCACTGCTGTCCGCACAATCTGTTTCGCCCTGCGGGAGGTCTCGACAAGCTCGGTCGCGGGTTCGATCAGGGCGGAGCCTGCGGCGGTCAATGACACGTGTCTTGTGCTGCGTTCGAGCAGTTGGGCGCCTAGGTTGTGCTCCAGTTGCTTGATAAGACGGCTCAGCGCTGGCTGGGCTATTCGCAATCTGGTGGCAGCGCGACCAAAATGCAATTCGTTGGCGACAGCCAAAAAGGCTTCTGCTTGGTGGACATCCATACTCGATCCTAACTTATGTGATTTGTCTATAAATCAATTCAAGATTAGGTCTTGGACTAGTAACAATCAAAGTGTTTTCATGAAATTGAAACAAAGCATCCACTGACACCGGAATGCATTGTTCTCAGGGACCAGTAAAACCGACGAGGAACTAACATGAGCGCAGCACAAATTCCGCCGCTTGCCGAGGCCCCCGGGCCGCTGGATGGCATAGTGGTGGCGGATTTTTCCCGTATTCTGGCGGGCCCATATTGCACCATGCTCTTGGCCGATATGGGCGCCACTGTGATCAAGGTCGAGGGGCCAGGGGGTGATGACACTAGGAGCTGGATTCCTCCGCAACGGGAAGGAATTAGCACCTACTACATGTCGATCAATAGAAATAAAAGCTCCATCAAACTTGATCTGGGCAATGAAGAGGACTTGTCCCGGGCATACCAGATTATCGATCGTGCCGATGTGTTCGTGGAGAACTTTAAACCCGGTGGGTTGGAGAAGTTCGGTTTGGATGCGGAATCGGTTGCGATCCGCTGGCCTCACATCATCCATGCATCGATCACCGGATTCGGCACCAGTGCCGGAGACAGCATGCCTGGCTATGACCTGTTGGCGCAAGCAATGTCGGGGATGATGTCACTGACCGGGGCGCCCGACGCGGATCCTCAGAGAGCTGGAGTAGCAGTATTCGATGTTATGACCGGGTTGCATACCGCGGTGGCTGTGCTCGGAGCACTGCAGGCACGCAATGCCACCGGCCAGGGACAACATGTGGCGCTTAACCTGCTTTCCTCTGCGATGTCGGGACTGGTGAATCAAACCACTGGATTTGTCGCCGCTGGAAATGTGCCCATGCGGATGGGCAATGACCATCCGAGCCTGTTTCCCTATGGCCCACTGCAGGCCGCCGATCGGCCGCTTGTGATCTGCTGCGGGAATGACTTGCAGTTCAACCGTCTGGCCAGCATTCTGGGCCAGCCGCACCTGGCAAGGCAACCGGAGTTCTCCTCGATGAGCCAGCGGAACGTTCATCGCGAAGAATTGCGCTCCCTGCTCGAGGAGGCTCTGGCAAAGCGAAGTGCCGATGAATGGTTCGACGAATTCCAAGACGCGGGGGTTCCATGCGCTCCGATCCTGACAGTCGGGGAAGGGATTGACTTCGCACAGCGGATCGGATTAGAGCCGGTCGCTTTGACCGGACGAGGCGATGCCAGGGTCCCGACGATCCGGCATCCAGCCGTGTTCAGCCGTAGCTCGATTCGCTACGACAAGGCACCGCCGGCCCTTGATGAAGACCGTGCCAGTGTGTTGCAGTGGCTGGAATCCTCCCGGCCGCGCGCGATGGCCTAGCCCGAAGTCCGGATTCCCGGAAAATGCAATCAACAAATTCGTTCGATTGGCCGCATGCCGATCATTGAGTTGGAAAGCTACCTTATGTCATCTGTTATCGATCACCCCGATTACTTCCTGCTTGATTCGGATCTGAGCTCTGCGGACTTGGCCTTGCGCGATAAGATCCGCGAGTTTGGGCGATTCTCGGTTGAGCCAATTATCAATGACTATTGGGAACGGGCTGAATTTCCCCGTGCAGTAATCCCGGCTTTAGGAGGCCTGGAGATCGTCGGGACCTTTATCCCTGGATACGGATGCCCGGGATTATCGCGTCATGCCGCGGGAATCGTGGCCCGCGAAATGGGAAGAATCGACGGATCGGTGAATACTTTCCTCGGTGTTCACTCCAACCTCTGCATGGGCTCGATCTATATGCTGGGCAACGAAGAGCAGCGCCAGCGCTGGTTGCCTTCACTGGCTCGCCTTGAAAAGACAGGTGCCTTCGCGCTGACGGAGCCCACGCACGGTTCCGATTCCGTGTCTCTGGAAACTTCCGCGCGCAGGGAAGGCGACCATTGGGTCATCAACGGGCATAAACGGTGGATCGGCAACGGTCATGAAGCCGAGGTCATTGTGCTCTACGCCCGAGATGTGGCCGATGGCAATGTCAAGGCATTCATCGTGGAAAAGGATAATTCCGGGCAGTATCCTGAGGGGTACCATCCGGTTCCGATCACCGGCAAGATGGGAAAACGGGCCATTTTGCAGGCGGATATCGTCATCACCAACATGCGCATTCCCGCGGAGAACCGGCTGGAGAACTGCGAGTCCTTCGCAGGGGTCAACCGTGTCCTAAAGGCTACCCGCGGCGGCGCATCCTGGGAGGCGGTCGGCCACGGAATGGCAGCCTTCGAACTAGCCGCACGTTACGCGATGGACCGTGAGCAATTCGGCGCCCCGATCGCCAGTTACCAGCTGGTTCAGGAAAAGCTGTCAACCATGCTCGCTGAATTGACTTCTATGCAGCTGATGTGCACTCGCATGGCCGAACTGCAGGAGCGCGATGAGTTGACTGCACCGATGGCCTCCATGGTCAAGATGTCCACCTCGCGCAAGGCCTTGGCGTTATGCCGGGAAGCGCGGGACATGATGGCGGGCAACGGCCTGCTGCTTGAAAATCATATGGCTCGGCATCTGACCGACATGGAAGTCGTTTCCACCTACGAGGGGACCGATTCCATGCAGGCCCTGATCCTGGGACGCGACATCACCGGAATCTCCGCCTTTACCCGCAACCGCAAGAGTCCCTGAGCATATGCCCGACGCGCGGTGCACTCACTTCCAACGACGAAAGAATGACATGACGACCATAACCACAGTGAATCCAGCCACCGGCGATCAGCTGGGACGTTTCGAACGTATTGACGACAGCGAGCTGGAACGGCGCATGGCCACGGCCGACCGGGCCCAAAAGCAATGGCGCAAGCGGCCATTGGAACGACGCTCGGCACTTTTGCATGCGGTGGCTGATCTGTACAAGGAACGTGCCGCAGAGCTGGCCCACGACATCGCTCTTGAAATGGGCAAGCCGTACAAGGCCGCGCTGGCAGAGATCGCACTGGTGAACTCGATTTTTGAGTACTATGCAGATCACGCCGGGAAAATGATGGAAACCCGGGACCTGGAAGTCTTTGGCGGCGGCACCGCTAGGCTGCGCAAGGATCCTATCGGGGTGCTTCTTGGTATCATGCCATGGAACTTTCCGCACTACCAGGTAGCGCGATTCGTAGCTCCCAACCTGATGCTGGGAAACACAACCATCATCAAGCATGCCTCCATCAGCGCACAATCGGCACAGAACATTGCCGACATTTTTTCCGCAGCGGGGGCTGACGAAGGCATCTATACCAATATCTTCGCGGATCACGCCCAGATCGAATCAATGGTGGCAGATACAAGAATCAAGGGGGTGTCGTTGACCGGTTCGGACGCTGCCGGAGAACGGATCGGCGCACTGGCTGGGAAGCACATCAAACCATGTGTGCTGGAACTTGGTGGCGCGGATCCCTTTATCGTGCTTGCCGATGCCGATGTGGATCGAGCAGCCAAGGCAGCCGTGGAAGGACGTTGCAATAATGCCGGGCAGCAGTGCACTGGAGCCAAGCGTTTCATTATCGAGGCGCCGGTGTACGACGAGTTCGTGGAGCTTTTCGTCAAGGGCATGGAAGGTGTGGTTGTCGGGGATCCCTTCGATGAGGCCACCGAAATGGGGTCGCTCTCATCGTCCGCGGCACTGCAGGAATTGGAGACGCAAGTCGCCCTGGCAGTGGCGGATGGAGCAGATGTGCTTACCGGCGGCCAGCGCCTGGAAGGCCCGGGGGCCTACTTTCCACCGACAGTGCTGGCTAATGTAGCGCCCGGGAACCGCGCCTACTATCAAGAGATGTTCGGCCCTGTAGCCATGGTTTTCAAGGTGGGTTCGGTCGCGGAGGCCATCGACTTGGCCAATGATTCGCCATACGGACTTTCCAGCGCGATCTTTTCCGGCGACAAGGAGATGGCCGAGCAGATCAGCGAGGACCTGGAAACAGGGATGGTCTACATCAACTCGGTATCGAAGAGTTCACCGGAATTGCCATTTGGCGGGGTGAAGCGCTCGGGCGTCGGACGTGAGCTTGGCCCTCTGGGGATTGATGAATTTGCGAACCTGAAACTCGTTCGCCGACCCTGAGCGACTCAGGGTGCCCAATAGCGGGACCAAATAGGGATGGATCATGGTGGTGATGCCAGGGTCGTTCCTCCTTGCGGTGTTGCCCGCCAGTACCCGCGTCAATGACGGCCACTGTCGCATACCAGCACCTTCCCAAAAGCGGGTCGCAAACGTCCTCGATCGCGATAAAATCGATTATGACTATCGTTGGTTCCGAGTCGAACGTGGAGCAGGAATGCGGTGCGTTCTTGCCCTTGCGGGATTGTTGTGCGGTGCTGCCCATCGGGAAGCCGGAGATGATGTCAGGCACGGCGAGCGCTGGAAGAGGTCCAATGCATGCGGGCGCCAGGGGTCGCCTTGGCTGCGGAAGGCGTGCGACCGGTCCTGGCGAAGACCTGTGCTCGATTCCGGCCGCGGTCTGTGTTTCATTCGCCAATGGATCGCCTGCGCCACGCCGTTGCAGCTAAGCATTGTGACGGCCAGTGGGGTGTCGATCCGCTTCCAGTTGGCCAACCCATGGGCTCCGAGAGCTTGGACGAGACTGGAGACGAGCACGAAGATCGGAACGAGCCTGCCGCCGAGACCCCGCGCGATCCGGGGTACGGGCCGTGGGGGCTTAGCGTCTTTGCATGCTGCGAGGCCGTTGTGGATTCCGAGGGGGATCAGTGACTCCGATTGTGCTGGCCCGACGGCGCGGTCAAGCAATCGACATAATTTTGAATTGCCAACTTTCCATATTTTGCAGCCAGGAGTCAGCCCGGCCGGGTGTGGCAGCAGGGAGCAGCAACGCTAGAGGATTTCTTGGGCTATGTCAGGCAGGCGTTCAGGGTGGATGCAAACCTGACCAACTCAGCTGCCACCAAGTCCGGTGCAGATGCGTTGGCTCCGTGTCCTTGGCCAGGGAGAACCGCGAACGTCGATTGGGGGAGCGCCTCGTGCATTTGCCGCGTAACATCGACCAGCCATGCCGGGCTCAGCTCGCCAGCCATCATGAGTGCAGGTGTGGCCAGCGTTGACAGGCGCTGAATGTCGAAAGTGAAGCTGTCGATCGCGGCAAGCTCGCGGGTCCAGGTTGGCGTCAGGGGCATGAGCTTGGACCACTCCGGAGTTTGAGCAAATGCCGTTGCCTCATCGGCTGTGAGGCCGACATAGTTTTCGACTCCGAATCGGAGGGCAGCGTCCATATCGCCGCTCGCCACGAGAGTACTAAACGGCGCGAGCGCCGCACCTGCGACTGGCCCATTCAGGGGCAGTCCGGGTTCGTACAAGGCTAGGCCGGATATCGCGCGGTCTATCGAAAGAGCGAGGCTTACCAGTCCTCCGAAGGAGTGGCCGAACAGGATGGCCTCCGGTCCGGCGAGATCGAGGACTGATGAAACATCTTCAACTTCCCGCTGGAGGCTGTACTCGCTGTGGTCTCCGCTGGCAGCCCGGCCGCAGCGATCGATGGCATACGTGGTCAGGTAGGGGGCGGTTGCATCCGCGACGGCTTGCCAGTCACGCGCGGTACCGAGCGAACCTGGCACAATAACCATGGGCGGCCCTTCCCCAGTGACTGTTACTGACAGCATCGTGCCGTCCTTGGAAGCGACGTTTATCAAGGCATGTGCTGGAGGCAGTGCCATGTCTATTCACCTCATTGTGTGCGGGTTGGGCAGATTGATTCCGGGAGGATCACTGCGTTGGGATCTACCTGTGAGGGGACTCACGGGATAGCCTAGCGTGGCTTGGTTTTCAATATCCAATACCAATTTCCTCTTCGGCATTCCGTGCTTCGTATCAATCATTATCGACGTAGGGCGAACCGGGCGATGAGGGCTTGACGCGGGTCCTTGGGCTCGCAGCGAGCTCTTCCGGGCTCTGGCCTATAGGTCATAGGGGGCCTGAAAACTGACGACGCCCTGGATTTGAAGCGGGCCAGGATCCAATTCATCAGGGGTTGCCCATCAGCGCGAACCATGATGGGTAGACCCATACTTGGATCATCTACCAGCCACCGGTGAAAAAAGCGGCAGGGACCCAGTGATGGCAATGTGTCAGCTGCAATGCCAGAACGAGTTTCAAACGTCCAGATGCCGCCCAGCGAAACATCCTCTTCGGCTTCGCCAACTGGCTAATGAGCAAGCACGCCCAGGCCGAGTGCTAAGACTTCCAAGCGCACCATGCGGCGGTGTTGGAACGTTTACTCGTTGCTGAACGGCACACGCCGGTGAAGTCTTTGACGAGATCCAGATCGACGGCATATGTGACTGGTGGGTTACTTTGCCGCAGGCGGGACCGATCCTGCTAGTGGGTACTAGCATTGCCAAGCTCTAAAGGGGAGAGTGGCAGGTTATCCCGCTTGAAATGGTGAGCATGCTACCGGGGATCAGCGGAGCATGCGGCCGGTGCATGAGAGGGGCCGCGCCACACAACCGGCCCGTTGCCAGCTCGTTGAAGAACGGCGTCAGCCCCGTGCCCATCCTCTCGACTGCTGGACGCTCCCGTGAAGCGTTCGCGATAGCCACGTGCTGGGTCGTCGAGCTGTTGTCCATACAGCTGGCTCGTGCGCTAGATGAGGCCCTCGTCTCTGAGCCAGTTCTTGGCGATCTCCGCGGCTGGGAGCTGGTCGGTGACGCTGCGCTTGTCGAGGGCGATGAGGTCTTCGGGGCTCATCGCTGCGCTGACCTTGTTGATGATTCCGGCGGCCTTCCCATCGATCTTGTCGCTGGCGAGCGGAACAACGTTGGAGGAGAGGAAGAGGCCCTTGGTGTCTTCGAGAGAGATGAGGCTATTCTCCTGGATGGACGGGTCGGCGGTGTAGATGATCGCCAACTGCACGTCGTCGTCCTTGAGCGCTTTGACGGTGAGCGGGCCGCCGCCGTCCTCGATCGGGGTGAACTCCACATCGATGCCATAGGTGTTCTTCAGGCCATTCGGCCCGTTGGGCCGGTCCTCGCCTTCAGAGTTGCCGCCAAGGGTGAGCGGCGTCGTGACCTTGGCGAGGTCCTCGATCGTGTGAACGTCCCACTTTTCGGAGAACGCCTGGGTAACGACGTAGGAGTCCTGGTCGGTGGCGGGCGACCGGTCTAGAACGCGAAGACCTTCGGGTGCGGCACCCTGCAATGCGGCGTAGACATCATCTGGCAGCCGAGCTTCGGTATCGGGGTCCCAGAATTGGAGCGCTGGCCCCGAGTACTCGGGGAAAAGATCGATCGCACCGGATTCGATCTCGGGCAGGTAAGCTTCGCGCTGTCCGATACGGAACTGCCGATCCACGTCGTATCCAGCGTCCTCAAGCGTTTGCGCATACGCCTCGGCGATGATCTCGTTCGAATAGTAGTCCTGCGAGCCGACAACGATCGTTTCGGTCGCAACGGTCGCAGCACTGCCCTCGTTTAGCGGGTCATTTGCTCCGCTGCAGGCGGTGAGTGCCAGCATGCTGACGAGCGCGAGCGCGGCGAAAGATTTCGTGCGGTTCAATCGGGACATTGTGATTCCTTTACGGTGTTGTTGATTGCCGGCGGGCGCCGAATCATATCGCAGGTGCTGCGATGCGATGTGCGAGGCGCTGGCATCCGGCGAGGGCGAGTTCGAAGACTAGTGCGAGGAGGATGACGAGGATCGAGCCACCGAGCATCTCGCCGTAGTCGCGGGATTTGAGTCCGGCGAAGAGATAGCGGCCGAGGCCTGCATCAGCCGTGTAGGCGGCGAGCGTGGTGGTTGCGACGAGCTGGATGGTCGCGGCGCGGATGCTGCCGACGAGGACAGGCAGTGCCAACGGCAGTTCGACACCCAGGAGCACCTGGGCCGGGCGCATTCCGATAGCGCGAGCAGCCTGCGGGATCTGGACATTGATTGCTTCAACACCTGAGTAGGCGCCTGCCAGCAGCGAGGGGATCGCGAGAATCACGAGTGCGATGAATGGCGCTTCGACTCCAATCCCGAGCCACAGGCCCAGCAGGGTCAACAGTCCCAAGGTCGGGATCGCGCGGATGCCTCCGGCGAGCGCGCCAGCGAGGGCAGCCCCGCGCCGGGCGTGCCCAATGACCATCCCGGCCGGTATGCCGATGGCGAGCGCAACCAGCAGGGCCAGCACGGTGATGGTGATGTGCTGGAAGAGACGGTGAGGGATACCCGAGACGCCCGACCAATTCGCGGGGTCGATCAGCCAGGCCCAAGCCTCGATGAGCAGGTTCATGCCGATACCGCCCTTCCCGCGCGCGCCTGCCGTGCCCATGGGGCCAGCGAACGCCCGGCCAAAAGCAGGAGGGCATCGATGATGAGGGCGAGGAAGACGGTGGCGATGACTCCAACCGCGACTTCGCCCGCAATGCCGCGCTGGA
Organism: Glutamicibacter sp. NPDC127525; assembly: GCF_042672105.1. Classification (NCBI taxonomy): domain Bacteria; kingdom Bacillati; phylum Actinomycetota; class Actinomycetes; order Micrococcales; family Micrococcaceae; genus Glutamicibacter; species Glutamicibacter sp. NPDC127525. The sequence goes on from NZ_JBHXVN010000009.1 coordinate 81,151, forward strand.
ATCCATCGGTCATGAGAGTGCCAAGGTTCTTCACTCCGATGAGGGCCCCGATGGTGACGAGGCCGATCGTGGAGACCGAGACGACGCGCAGGCCCGCGATGAGCAACGGAGCCGCAAGAGGCAGGTCGACGTGCCAGAATACTGCGCGTGGCGCATAGCCGATCGCGGTGGCCGTATCCCTCGTCCCCTGGTCGACTGATCCGAACGCGTCAGCGCTGGTCCGTACGAACAGGGCGACACCGTAAACCGTGAGCGCGATGACCATCGTCGAAGCGGATCGCAGCGCCACCCCGAGAATCACCGGAATGACGATGAGCAGCGGCAACGACGGGACCGCGTACAGCAACGTCGCGACTCCGAGCACTGCGCCTCCGGCCCTGGGCCTCGTGTTGGCGAACCTCCCGAGCGGAATCGCGATCACGGCGCTGAGCAGGATCGCCGGGATCGACAAGGCCAGGTGCGCCAAGAGGAGATCGAGGACCTGTGGCCAGTTGAGCGACAACCACGTCATTTGGAGACCGCTCCGACGGGGCGCCCGTTGCCGTCCAGGACGATCGTGCGCGAACCGCGGGTTTGGAGTCGCATCTGGCGCTCAGCCCGGTCGGCACCGATGAAGCCGCGCACGAATTCATCCGAAGGAAATGCGAGAACTTCCGATGGCGTGCCGTGCTGGGCGATGGCGCCGCCGGGCTTCAGGATCACGACCTCGTCACCGAGGCGGAATGCTTCCTCGATGTCGTGCGTGACGAAGAGGATTGTCTTGCCCAGGTCCCGCTGCAGGCGCAGCAGTTCGTCCTGGAGTTCTCGGCGCACGATAGGGTCGACAGCTCCGAATGGCTCGTCCATGAGGAGAATGTCCGGCTCGGGTGCGAGCGCCCGGGCCACGCCCACGCGCTGCTGCTGGCCACCGGAGAGTTGTCGCGGATACCGCCTGCCCAGTGCCCGGTCAAGGCCAACGCGATCCATCAGCTCCAGCGACCGCTCGCGAGCCTGCGCCTTGCCGACGCCGTTCAGGCGCAGGACGACTGCAACGTTGTCGAGAACGGTTCGGTGCGGCATGAGTCCGCCGGATTGCAGGACGTAGCCGATTGATCGCCTCAAGCGAACCGGGTCGCCCAAAGCGACATCTTCGCCGTCGATGAGGATCCGGCCAGAAGTGGGCTCCACCATTCGATTAACCATGCGCAGCAGCGTTGTCTTCCCCGAACCCGACGAGCCAACAAGGGCAATCGTGCGGTGCGAGTCGACCCGCAAGGAGAAGTCGGCAACAGCCAGGGTGCCATCCGGGTAGGCCTTGGTGACATGTTGGAACTCGATCATGATGAATAGTATACATCGAAACGTTGTACATCGAATCGTGGTGTATCGTTGAATCATGATTGATTTGATGATTCTCGGATTCCTCGCCGATGGGCCCCTGCACGGCTACGAGTTGCGCCGCAAAATGGAACAGCTGCATGGCCATGCCCGCAAGATCAGCGACGGTACCTTGTATCCGGCGATCAAGCGTTTGGCCAAGGCCGGGTTTCTGGGCGAGCAGGTCGAACCCGGTGTAGGGAGCGTTCCCCGGAAGACCCTGAGCCTCACGGCCACCGGTCGAGAACGGCTGGAATCGCTGTTGCGTGGGGTCGAGGGGCAGGACCTCACCGACTTGAACAGCTTCTTCGTCGTGCTTGCGTTCCTTGCGCACCTGCCCGATCCGGCAGAGCGTCGGGCTGTCTTGCAGCGCCGCCTTGATTTTCTTGAGCAGCCAGCGAGCTTCTTCACGTCGGGCGGACGGGCACTGAAGAGCGCCGAGATCACCGACCCCTACCGGCGGGGAATTTTCGTGACAGCCAAGGCAGCGAACAGTGCGCAACGCGCCTGGCTGTGTGAACTGCTCGAAGCGGATTCGGAGTGACCACGATGGAACAAACGATGCGCGCAATCGTGCTCGACGGCCCCGGCCCGGTCGAATCCCTCAAGATCCGCGACGTCCCGATCCCGTTACCGAAGCCGGGATGGGTGCGCATCAGGGTGAAGGCGTTCGGCATCAATCGTTCGGAGCTGCACACGAGGCTCGGCTTCGCCGGTGAAGCGGTCACCTATCCTCGCGTGCTTGGCATCGAGGCCACCGGTGTTATCGATCTTGACCCCAGTGGCACGCTGGTCCCTGGCCAGCAGGTTGTGACGATGATGGGAGGCATGGGTCGAAGCTTCGACGGCGGTTATGCTGAATACACCTGCGTGCCGCTGGGGCAAGTCATCCCTTTCACCTCGAATCTCGGCTGGGAATCGCTCGGCGCGGTTCCCGAGATGCTCCAAACTGCCTACGGATCGCTTAATGTGGGCATGGACTTCCAAGCCGGCCAGAGCATTCTCATCCGGGGTGGCACATCCTCGATCGGGATGGCTGCCGTAGCACTGGCCAAACGCCAGGGTGCCGCTGCCATCTTCGCCACTACGAGGAATCCTGCCAAGGCCGGTGCGCTGCGCCGCCTTGGCGTCGATCACGTACTTATCGATGACGGTGGCATAGCCGCTCAGATCCGCGCCATCCTGCCCGGCGGGGTGGATTCAGCCCTCGAGCTCGTCGGAACACCGACCCTGCAGGACACGCTCCGTGCCGTGCGGGTGCACGGCACGGTGTGCTTCTCGGGGATGCTCTCGAATCAGTGGACTGTCAAAGATTTCTATCCGATCGAGTATCTGCCCAAGGGCGTGCGCCTCACCGCGTACTCCGGGGGGCCGGAGGATCTTCCTGCCGACATCCTGCAGGCGTATCTAGATGACGCGCAGCGCGGCATGGTCCCGATCCCCGTCGACGAGGTTTTCTCCTTCGAGCGCATTCATGATGCCCACCGCAAGATGGAATCCGGGGCTGCGGCCGGCAAGCTCGTCGTCTTGACCGAACGATGACTGGCGAGCAGTTCGATGCACTGATCCCAAAGCCAACGCGCTGGGATGCCCAGAAGCAGGATGTCGGACGGGAGGAAACCACTGGGGCACCTATCCTTAAGCTGGCTGGTGCGACGCGCATTGTCCGCACACCGGAATTCGCCGGTGTGGTGTTCCACGAGGTCGAGGCCAAATCTGCGCTCACGAAAGTACCTGAATCGTCGCGCATGCCTTTCCGATGGACCATCAATCCCTATCGCGGGTGCACGATGGGCTGCCGCTACTGCTTCGCCCGCGGGTCGCACGCCTACCTCGGGTTGAACAGCGGTCCCGACTTCGACCAGCAGATCGTCGTCAAGACAAACATCGTTGATGTCCTCGACCGCGAACTTACCCGCAAACGCACTTGGCAGCGCGAATTGGTCGCTTTGGGTACCAATACCGATCCATATCAGCGCGCTGAAGGCAGATACCAGTTCATGCCGGGCATTATCCAGGTACTCGCCACGCATTGCACCCCGTTCTCCATTCTGACCAAAGGCACCCTGATCCGCCGGGACATCCCAGCGCTCGTCGCAGCCCGTCAAGTTGTCAAGGTTGAAATCAGCATGTCCATCGCGATCCTCGACGAATCGCTTCGCCGGCTCCTCGAACCGGGGGCGCCGGCCGCCACCGCACGCCTTGAAACGGTGCGCCAACTCTCAAGTGCGGGCTTCGACGTCACCGTATTCCTCATGCCGGTGATCCCGTTTCTCACAGATTCCGACGAGCAACTTGGCGACGCGCTCCAACGAATTAAGGACGCCGGGGCATCGACCGTACGGCACGGGGTTATGCACCTTCGCCCCGGCGCGCTCGAATCGTTCCAGGCATGGGTTCGACAGAACCGTCCCGACCTCGGAAAGCGCTACAGCAAACTCTTCGGCACCGGAGCAAACGCGCCCCTCGGATATCGGAAGCTGATCAGCGAGAAAGTCCACGCCTTGGCCGCGCAACTCGAGCTTCGCTCGTTGGACGATGAAGACCAGCCCCTGGCTCGGGTGGCCTTCTAAGGCTCAAGGCTGCGGGGGACTCGGTAATCGCTTGGAGATTTCGATGGCCGCCGCCGATGCGCCGGATATCCTACTCTTGGATGTCGAAAGTGTTCTTTTCCAGCTGATGCTGTTGACAGCTGCCTGCGGCGAGAGGAAGGGGGGGCGCATGCGCTGATCGGCCAAGCAGCGCCAGCTAAGCGCAGGCCATAGTGGCGTTCGGGAATTGAGGCTGCCTTGGAGCTCGTGGGAAACTCCATGATGCGTTGCAGGCTACCGAGCTTCAGGGGCATCGTGATTACGAGTGAGCTCCCCAAAGTGTGGGTGACGAGGGGATTTTCGGCTCTGATACTGGCTGTCACCGAGGGCGCTCTTGACCGCAGCTATGGCATAGAGCAGATCCAGCAAAATTGCATAATGCATGAAATGGATAGGAGTTGCAGGAATCCGATGCCATTCCAGGGTTTGTCGTGGCATGAGAATGGGCCGGAGGCACCCGTGACGGATGGATCCGACCCACTATCCTGCTGGCAAATTGGGTTAGAAGACGATAATCGGCTTCACAGTCTTGCCGGATTTCGAGTCCTCGAATCCCTGGTTGATGTCCTTGAATGCGTATTCCTTCACCAATTTTTCAAAGGGGAAGCGTCCGTTTTTCCAGAGCTGGATCAAGCGGGGAATGAATACTTGAGGGACAGAACTGCCCTGCACCACGGTTTTGAAGGTCCAACCCTTGACCAGCGAACCTCCAACTTCGAAGGTGGCTTCGGTCCCTGGCTTGGCTGCGCCGACCAGTGCGACGGTACCGCGAACACCCAATGAGTCCGCTGCGGCCCGTAGCAGTTCGGGCCTCGCGGTGGTATCGACAACATAGTTGACCCCATTGCCGCCGGTGATTTCGTCCAACCGTGCCGCGATGTCCTCGGTCAATGAGTTGATGACATGGGTTGCCCCAAGTTCCTTGGCCAAGGCCAGGCGGTCATCATGGATGTCCACCGCGACGATAATTCCGCATTCGGAGGCGAATGCCGCCATGATGGCCGCATCGCCTACGGCGCCGGCGCCGAAGACTACAAGGGTCGAGCCGATTTCGGGCTTCAGCTCATTCAGAACGGTTCCGGCACCCGTGTTGAAGCCGCAGCCTAGCGGGCCGAGGTGCTCCAGCGGAACATCCTTGTCGATCTTGACCACCGACTCCTCAACAACGTTGGCGAAGGTGCTGAACGAGGACTGGCCGAAGAAATGCGAAGAAACCATTTCGCCGTCCGCCGCGGTCAGCGAGGTGCTTCCGTCGTGGCGTCGTCCGCCGAAATCAGCGGCGAACAGGTTTTCGCAATAGGCCATCTCCCCTTTCCGGCACTGCTTGCAGTGCCCGCAGTACGCGGCGGCCAGCACCACGTGATCACCGGGGGAGACTGTAGTCACCGAATCGCCGACGGACTCGACCACTCCAGCGCCTTCGTGGCCCAGCACCGCAGGATGCGGGGTCGGGTAGATTCCGTCTCGCACAACCGCGTCCGTATGGCAGATTCCTGTCGCCACCATGCGAACACGTACTTCGTTGTGCCGGGGGGCATCGAGCTCCAATTCTTCGATTGCCAAAGGTTTTCCGTGGCCGCGGGCCACGGCTGCCGAAATCTTCATGGTGTCACCTTTCCAAATTTATCTAGGGGGATCGGAATAGCGGGGCCACTGGCTGAGACAGCAGCCGGCAACGCACGTTTCCAACCTACATCTTCACGTTAGTTGATGCATCAAGTAAGTGCAATGCCGGATCGACGGCCATCGGTGATGCGAACGACTTAGAGCCAGCGTGGTGCGGGTTCGACCGTACCGTAATTGGCGCTCAAGCCGCTCGATGGGCGTCCGGAGGCCCAAGCCGCGAGGTCCGGAAGTCTGCCGGAAATCTCTTGCGCGCCCTCCGCCTCTCCATACAAGGTACCGGTGTCGATATCGCGCAGGAGGAGCCCCGAACCCTGCCCCCGCGTTTTCCACATGCCGGTGATGTCTGCCAGCAACCGGTCCAGGACATTCTCGGGGATTTGCTCGAACCCGGCACCATTGTCCAGATCTACCGCATGGATCCAGATTTCCCGGGTGCGCATCCAAATCGTCTCGGAAGCCGCGACCGTGCGCCCCTGGGCGGTCTTGACTTGCTGGGTCCACGCCTCGTCTGGCGTGTCGCGCCACTCTACATTCAGATGTATAGCCGAATGCTCGTAGAGATTGCGCAGGGCAGTCGGGTTCAGGGTGGCCCCGAACTCGATTTCTCGATTGCGTTCCACGGGCGAGGAATACATCGGGTTCTCCACCCCGGTGTTGGCCCATTCGATCAACCGGCACAGCGCCCGCGCGTTGTAGCCGACGTGAGCGATGACGTGCGCTTTGGACCATCCATCCAGCAACGACGGGGCGCTGAGTTCGGAATCGGGAAGTTCGTTGAGCTTACGGCCGAAAAATGCCGTTCCACGCCGAACGGTCAGCAGGGCATCGAGCAGTTCGGGATCCGTGGCTAGATCATGACGGGCGACCATGGGCATCTCCTGGGTAAACCGTGGGTTGAGTTTCGAAGCGGCACGCAGTTAGGCGTGATCTGGAATCTTTCCGCTGGCGCGGTTACGCAAGGAGCCCAGACCCTCAATGCTGGTTTCCACGACCTGTCCATCGGTGAGGTAGCGCTGTGGTTTTCGCGCATGGCCTACTCCGCCCGGAGTTCCTGTAATGATTACATCTCCCGGATTCAGGCTGATCATCGTGGAAATATAGGAAACCAGGAATTCAGGGCCATGGACCAGATCCCCGGTGGAGGCCTCCTGCATCACTTCCCCGTCCACCGTGGTGCGGATCGTCCCGCCTGGAGACCATTCGTCGGTGGTGGCCAGGAAAGGGCCCAGCGGTGTCGAATTCTCCCAGTTTTTTCCCTGCAGCCATTCCTTCGTTCGGAATTGCCAGGTTCGCATTGATATGTCATTGCAGATCGAGTAGCCGGCGATGTGCTTGGTGGCTTCGGCCTCGGGGATACGGCGGCCGGATTTGCCGATGACCACCGCTAGTTCCGCTTCCCAGTCGATCGCGGAGTCTTCCGTGGGCAGCTCGATGTCGTCGGTGGCACCGATCAGGGTTTCGGCATACTTTGAAAACAGGGTCGGGTATTCGGGAAGCTCGCGCCCCATTTCCAGAATGTGGGTCCGATAGTTCAAACCGACGCAGATGATCTTGCCCGGTGCAGTCACCAGAGGTGCCAGTTCACGTTCGGCTACTGCGAACTCGGTACCTGCGGAGGCAGAACCTGTGGCATCGGCGGCGATTTGCTTCCAGTTGCTTTCGCGCAGCAGCTTGTCGACGCTGCTGTATCCAGCGATCAGCGTGTAGCTGTCGCCATCTTGGCGGACGGCAGCTGTGCCGTTCTCGGTGCGGATGGTAGCCAGTTTCATTTGGTTTGCCCTTCGATGTAAGTGCGGTTGAAGTTCAGTCGTTCCATGATCGGCTGGTCGCCAAACTGGAACAGGTCGAATTGGGTCTCAGCTTCCATGGACCAAGCGGCCCAAGATGGAACAACAATCAAATCGCCTTTATCCAGCGCGGTACGCTCGCCATTGACGGTCACGGTGCCGCGGCCCTCGAAGACCTGGTACACCGAGGATCCGACCTCCCGGGTCACCGGGGTGCTTGCCCCGGCTCGGAGCCGGTGGAATTGCGCACGGATGGTCGGCATGACATCGCCGCCAGTGGTCGGGTTGATGAACCGAACAGCGGCATGGCCCTGGTGGACCGTGGCTGGCTGGCCTTCGTCCTCCAACGCGAGCTGCTCGGACAGGGCGCGATCGGTGTGCTCCCAGCGATAGGCTCCGATAGGGGAGGAAACCGTGTTGTCCAAGCCGGAGAGCGGGCGCAGTCCGGGGTTGGCCCAGAGCCTTTCGGAGCGGGATATGTCCGGGGTTGACTCGTCGGTGACCCGTTCGGTTCCGAATTCGAAGAATGAGGTGTCGGTGTAGTGCACAAACGGAATATCCAGCCCATCGATCCAGGCCATGGGCTGGTCGGTTTCATTATGATGCCCATGGAAGTTCCAGCCGGGGGTCAGCAGGAAATCACCGCGCGACATCCGCACCGGGTCCCCATTGACCACGGTCCACACTCCCTCGCCTTCGACCACGAAGCGGAAGGCATTTTGCGAATGCCGGTGTTCCGGCGCAGTCTCGTGTCCGCCAAGATACTGGATGGCGGCCCACAGGGTCGGGGTAGCATATGGGCGGCCACCGAGTCCCGGGTTGGCCAGGGCAATGGCGCGCCGCTCCCCACCGCGGCCTACTGGTACCAGATCGCCGGCACGTTCGGCCATGGGCAGCAGGTTCTTCCAGCGCCAGACATGGGCCAGGGCGGCCGGGCGAGGCTCCATGGGCATCAGGTCGCCGATCTCGGTCCACAGCGGGATCAGGTTCTCGCTTTCGAAATCGCGGTACAGGGCGTCTAGTTGCTGCTGTTCCTCCGGCGTGGGCGGGGGAACAGCCATCTGGTTCTCACTCATGGGTCGTCCTTTCCATGTGAATGGTCATTGGATGATTTGGTCGAAGCGGGTCCGGTGCTATTAGCTGGGAGTCGAGGGCTGGCTGTTTGCGGGGTTCTCGGCATCCAGACGGGCCTTGATGTCGGCCCGCAGTTCCTTCTTGTTGATCTTTCCGACCTTGGTGGTCGGCAGCTCATCGAGAATCACCAGGCGTTCGGGGATCTTGAAAGCTGCGACACCGGCCTGCTCGATCTCCTCTCGGATCCGGTCCAGGGTCACGCTGCTTCCCTCGCGGATGGTGACGTAGAGGCATAAACGCTCACCAAGCACCGGGTCGGGCATGGCCACGGCCGCGGCCAGGGTCACATCCTGCATCCGGTAGACGAGGCTTTCGATTTCCTCTGCCGAGATCTTTTCCCCGCCACGATTGATCATGTCCTTGTCACGGCCGTGCACCACGAGATTGCCATCTGGCCGGCGCACCACGATGTCTCCGCTGGCATACCAGCCGCCGTCGGTGAAGGCCCGCTCGTTGGCCTCGGGAGCCCGGTAATATCCACGCGGGGTATAGGGACCACGGGTCAGGATGGAACCAGGAGTCCCGTCGGGCAGGTCATCGCCCAGTTCGTCAACGATACGGATCTCGTCAGCCACGGAGACCGGACGTCCCTGGGTGGTGCAGATGACTTCCTCTGGATCATCGAGCGCGGTCATATTGATCAGCCCTTCGGCCATGCCGAAGACCTGTTGCAAGGTGGCTCCCAGAACGGGCTTGATCTTCCAAGCGAATTCGTCCGGCAGGCGGGAACCGCCCACCTGCAGGACCTGCAGCGACTCGGTTTGCCGGCCCCCGGTTTCCTGCTGGTATTCCACCCAGCGCTGGGCTACTGCGGGAACCGCGGAAGCGATAGTGACACCTTCGGCTTCTATGGTGGCGAAAGCTCGCTGCGGGGCAGGGCTTGGCAGCATGACGGCCCGACCACCGGCGAACAGCGCTCCGAGGATGCCAGGACAGGCCAGCGGGAAATTGTGGCTTGAGGGCAAGGTGCCCAGATACACGGTGCCCTCATCCAAGTCCGAGGCTTCGGAACACACCCGGATGTTGTAGGCGTAGTCGTTATGGGTGCGGGTGATCAGCTTGGGCAAACCGGTGGTCCCACCGGAAAGAAGGAAGCAGGCCGGCGAATCGGGCGAGGGGGCTGCCGCATCCAAACGGGCTCGGGCTGCGTCCGGATCCCCGCCTGGGGCAAGGATGTCCTCTAAGCTGATCCCGTCCTCGCCGGGCTGGCCGCTGACCAAAGTCAGCTCGATGCTGCCCACGGCCTCGCGGACTTCCCTGGCCAGCACTCGATGGTCATAGCCTTTGACCAAATCGGGTACCGCAATGGCACGTGCTTCGGCGATCTCGCTCAGGGCGCTGAGTTCGAATCGGCGATGGGCAGGGAGAGCCATCACCGGGACGATCCCGGCACGGAAGCAGGACAGCGTGAAGATGACGAACGGCCATGAATTGGGCAATTGGACCATGACCCGGTCATCAGGCCGCAATCCCAGCGCCAGCAGTCTTTCGGCACCGGCGTCCATGCGATCGGCCACCTCGGCATAGGTCATCCGGGTGTCCCCATCAACAAGCGCGATTTTCTCACCCAGCCGGTCTGAAACCTCGTGGATGTAGGATCCAAGTGGTCGATCCTGCCAGTATCCCAGGGTACGGAACTTTTTTTCCAAGGCCTCTGGCCAGGGGACGGTTCCCTGTGAAGTATGCTGTGGCATGCTCAGTTCTCCTCGCTGATGACGACGGCATCAAGGGCCGTCAAACCGGTGTCCTGTAGACGAAGTGGATTGATTTCGATTTCGGATATGACGGGATTGGTCTCCAGCACGGACCCCAGGACCGATATCAGCCGGGCGATCTCGGCGACATCCAGTGTCGGTCCTGATCGGAAACCGCGCAAGAGCGCTGCCGCGGCCAGCTCATCGGGCATGGCGGCAGCTGAGCGAGGAGTCACCGGCAGGGACCGGATCGTCGAATCGGCGAATACCTCGGTGGCAATTCCGCCCAGGCCCAAGACTGCGATCGGCCCGAACACCGGATCGCGGCGTACCCCGAGAACCAGGTCGACGCCCCCGTCTGCCATGCGCTCGACAAGCACTTGGCGGGCGTTGATGCGGACCAGGGCATCAAACGCGGCGTCAAGTTCCTCCGGGGAAGTGATCCCAAGATGAACGCCGCCGATTTCCGTCTTGTGCAAGACCGCTGCATCAAGCAATTTCACCGCAACGCGGCCTCCCAGCTCCGCCAAGGCAGCATGGGCTTCGGCTCGGGTGGTGCAGACTCGGCGATCGGGGGTAGCGAAACCCAGGGCGTCAAGCAGGTCCTTGGACCGTGCTTCATCCCAGGGCCCCCCGGCATCGATCCGCACGGGTTCCGCCGGGTCGCCATCTTCTGTAGACCGCAGGTACTGCGATCGGGCATCGGCAGCCAGCGCCCCGATGCCCCGGGCCAGCGCGCCGGGACCAACCAGCAACGGCACACCGGCAGCCGCGGCCTTGGTCCGAGCGGCATGGATCTCTTCGTCAGGTCCGTCGACGCCGATCAATACCGGTAGCCCATCGGCGACTCCCGCCTCGGCCACCGCGTCAGGCAAGGAGATGACCGGTTCGGTGATTCCGTAGACGCCAAGCACATCGATGGATGGGTCCTCGGCCACCGTACGGAGGATTTGCGGGTAGCCAGGGCCAGGGCGACCGGTGTCCACTGGATTACCCTGGAAGGTGATCGGGGGAAGCAAGGTGCCGATCTCGCGCATGGAATCCTCAGTTAGTCGAGGCAACCCGATCCCGTTGCCGTAGAGCGCATCGGCGATCAGAAGGCCAGGACCGGCCTGGCCAGTGACCAGGCCCGCCGACAATTCAGGTGACGGTGCAGGCCGCCTGCCGCACAGCGCGGTAGCTGCATCGACAAGTTCGGTCTCGTTGTCAACGACAACCGCTCCGGCTTGGCGCAGCACCGCGCGCGTGGTGTGCCAGGATGTGGCCAATGCTCCGGTGTGGGATTGGGCAAATTCGGAGACGTCGTTGCGGCCGATGACCAAGGCAATGACAGGTTTGACCGAGCTGAGCCGGCGAACAGCGTCCAGCAGCCGGGGCCCGTCGGAGACAGTTTCCAGATGCAGGACCACCGCGCGAGTTGCTGCGTCGCCGATCAGGTAGTCAAGGACATCAGGTGCCGTGATATCCAGTCCAGCGCCGATGCCGACACCCAGGCTGACCCCGACGCCTGCTGATTGCAGGTGGAAGGAAAGCACGTGGTTGATGCCTCCGCTGGCCGCGACCACGGCGACCGATCCGGGCTCCAGCGAGGTGACGCCGGGGACAAAGCTGGCGCGCAGACCCAGTCGCGGCACGAAGAAACCAGAAGTATTCGGGCCGAGCAGGCGGATTCCGGTCTCTGTGACAGCGGAACGCACTTGGGCATCGAAATCCAGCCCCTCTCCGCCAGCTTCAGCGAATCCACCGGAGCACACCAGAGCTGACTTCACCCCGTGCGCGGCGCTTTCGCGAATTGCTTGCGCGGTGGCTGCGGCTGGCACGCACAGAACTGCCAGATCAATCGTGTCAGGGGCGGCGGCCACCGCGTCGGCAATCGAGCGGTGCATCCCGTCGGTACCCCTGGAATTGACCAGTGCGGGACCGGAACGGTAGGTCGCCAGGGAGCTGGCCATAACCGCTCCCAGCTTGCCTGGGGTCGCTGAGGCGCCGACCACCATGGTTCCGGCGGGATTGAACAGCGAATTGAGATCAGTCATGGGATACACCGCTGTCCGAGTTCGCGTGCGCTGGGCTGGCCACAGCATCTGCGCGTGAAGAGAGAACCAGGGTTTCTGCGCTCACTGGGTCCCGGTCCTGGACGATTATCGTGGATATGCCGCGGATCAAGCGCAATTCTTCTGAGAGCAGGGTCCGGGTCAACGCAGTTCCGCCGTCGATCACGGCAGCTTTGGTGTTCGGGGGCAATTGTGCAGCGATGTCGGGGACTTTCGTCGATTCCATCGGAGCTACGATCTTGGCAATGGCTCCGGTCACCGGCAGTTCGGCACCACGCTGGTCCAGCAGACGCAGGGTGGTGTCCTCAGCCTGGTGCAACGCCAGCTCACGGGAGCCGAATGTGATTCCGGCGATCTCCACGCTGGTATCGAGCACTGGGGTTCCGTGGATACGCTGCCAATGCTCCCGCGTTTCGTCCACCAACCTAGGGTCCCGTTGGGCCATCTTGTCGATATCGATGCTGCGTGAGAAGAAGTGGAAGGCAAAAGTCGTGGGGTCAAACGCATTGTAGTATCGCCCGAAGTGCTCCCACCAGCTCAATCCACCACTGGCTGCGTTCTGGATTTTCGAGACCTTTGGGGCGCGCTCGGCCTGGTAGTTCGCGAACGCAGTGGGAAGATCCCGTGTGTGCGCCGCGATTTCACGGGCCAGGACGATGCCATCCTCCATGGCCATTTTAGTGCCGGATCCCACGGAGAAATGCGCGGTATGGACCGCATCGCCAAGCAGGACTACATTCCCGTAGTGCCAGCGTTCGGTTCTCCGGGTCTGGAAAGTCGCCCACCGAGAGTTGTTGGCCACGATGGAGTCCCCAGCCAGGTCTTCGGCGAAGACTTCTTCGAGGAATGCATGGGTTTTGGCGTCCGAAATGCCGGGGGGCTGGCTTGTGTCGAATTCGTCGAGCCCGGCCTTAAGCCATGTATCTTCGTCGGTTTCCACGATGAAGGTACTCAGATCGTCGCTGATCGGGTACGCATGAGCAGCAAAGTTTCCGAATTCGCTTTCCCGATGCACAAACGTCAGACCCTCGAATTTGCGGGTAGTGCCGAACCAGATGAACTTGGCGCTGGCTGACTCGGTGCTGTGTCCCAGATGCTCTGCCAAAGCCTCTCGCGTACGCGAATTGGCCCCGTCGGCACCGACTACTACATCGAATTCATCACGCAGCACCAGTGGATCTGGAACATTTTCGCCGAAACGAAGATCAACGCCGGCTGCCAGTGCCCGACTTTGGAGTAGCGGCAACAGGGTGCGGCGATGTATTGCTGCCATTCCGTTGCCTGTGAACGGCAGTTGTTGGCCCTTGAGCCAGACCTCGATCGTGTCCCAATGGGTTCCGTGGTCACGAAGTCCGTCACGAAGGACTGGATCCGCGTCATTGATCGCATTGAGCGTGGCATCTGAAAAGACGACCCCGAAGCCGAAGGCGTCAGCGGCCTGGTTTCGTTCGAAGAGAACTACTTCTGCTTCTGGAAGCTGGCGCTTGAGCAAGGTCGAAAAAAACAACCCGCCGGGGCCGCCACCTACGCATGCAACTCGGAAAGCCATTGGGACTCCTTACTAGATGTGATGTACACCTCCATTGTGTGACATTAATTTGGGCAACGTCAAGTTTTTGTTATTTATAATTTTGGCTTGTTCGATAACAACTAGTGGGGCGGGTAAGCACTGAGCGAGGATTTGATGATGGATTCCACATAGGCGCGGGCGGCTGGGCCCAAGTAGGCATGCAGCCTCCGGAACAGTTCGTACGCTTCGCGGCCCGGCCAGTCCCTTGGCTGCAGTTCCAGGGGGAGGCGGGGGTCGCGGAAAGTAAACCGGCGGGCATCCGCAACCAGGGTGGTTCTCATGACGAGCGCGGCGGCGCCAGTGGCTTTCTCGAAGTCCCTGCTTTGCTCGACAGGCGCATATTTGTCGATGAATTCACGGTAATCGCCTGCGAGTTCCTCCAGGTCCCAGCAACGCAAAGCCAGCGACTTGTCTTTGGCAGTCGAATCTGTGTAGGTCCACATGATATCCACTGAGGCTTGGGGGTATAGCTCGGCTAGTTCGTTGGCTTCGCGCATGAGATCATGGGCGGCGAGCCAGGATGAGGAGGAAAGCTGGCCGAATCCGAGCCAGGACAGGTTCTTTCTTAGTGATTCGCGTACGGCCCGTTCGGTTTCGGGAACTTGGTATAGGACCATCGTCCATCGCCCATCCCAGGGGCTGTCGCGTCGTTGGAAAATCCGCTCGCGTCCTTCTGCTAGCACCTGCAGCATAGATTCCGAGAGGGTGTAGATGGTTTCCCGGCCTTCCCGACGGGTCTCGAACCAACCCTGCTTTTTCAGACGGGATAGGGTCATGCGAGCGCTAGAGGGCTCTATGTCGAATGCCGACAGCAATTCGGTCAGTTCGCCCAATCGAGCCTCGCCATTGTTGTAGCGAAGATAGTCGCCAAACAGGTCCATGATCAAAGATCTGGGTTTCGGTGTCATGAGTGCTCCTTTGGGAGATAGCCTTGAGAATAGATTAGTGACAGTTTATTGACGGTACGTGAAAATATTGTTATACCTTAACGGGTCGAGGTTTTGTGAGATGAAACACAAGATCGCTCCTGAAAGGTATTCCAAATGAAAACCCATCAAGGTACTTCACGGCGTTCAACCGCTGCAGTCATTGGTCTGTGCTTCATCGCCATCGTATTCGACGGATACGATCTGGTTGTATACGGAGCAATCACCCCAGCGTTGCTCGCATTCGAGCCTTGGCATCTGACGCCTGTGCAAACTGGAGCTATTGGAAGCTATGCGCTGGCCGGAATGTTCTTCGGAGCAATTGGTATCGGCTATTTGACAGATATCGTTGGACGACGCAAGGTTCTGATCTCCTCCGTAACGTTCTTCTCCTTGCTAATGCTTGCTAGTGCGTGGTCGCCGACCCCGGAATTCTTTGGAGTAACTCGTTTCCTTGCAGGAATGGGACTTGGCGGCGTGATTCCCACTGCCATAGCCATGACTATTGAGTTCTCTCCACGCACCAAGAGAAATTTCAACAATGCGCTGATGTTTTCCGGCTATGCTGTGGGAGGAGTGATGGCTGCTTTGCTTGCGCTCGCGCTGCTTCAGCACATTGGCTTTCGCGGGATGCTCGCCATCGGTGCTTCACCTCTGATTATAGTGGTGCCGTTGCTACTGAAGTTCTTGCCAGAATCGCCGGCTTTCTTATCGGCTCGCGGGCGCGAGGCTGAGGCTCAGCAGATTGTCCGGGCGTATGGGTTGGAGCCGATGCCCACGCATGCGGAGCATGAAGCCAACGACGAACCCGTTCAGCAGGGGCGATTCCGCGCGATCTTCAGCGGCAAGCTCCTGGTTGCCACTCTCATGTTCTGCTTGGCAGGTATTGCAGGGCAGACGTTGGTATATGGTCTGAATACCTGGCTTCCGCAGCTTATGGTCGCCGCGAACTATTCCCTGGCTTCTTCCCTCTCTTTCCTATTGACCGTCAATGTCGGAGCCGTGGCTGGTGTACTGGTCTCCTCCACTCTGGCGGATCGGTTCGGACCTCGCTCAGTAACAGCAGTGTCATTTGTATGTTCCGGGGTGGCGCTGGTATTGATGGCGACTGGAATAATGCCTCTTCTGGTGATGTATGTTCTGGTTGCAGTTGTCGGGTTCGGATCTGTCGGCGCTCAAATTCTGGTCAATGGGTTCCTTGGAACCTACTATCCCGGTAGAGTCCGTGCAACGGCCTTGGGCCTCATGTTGGGAGTAGGCCGCATTGGAGCGGTTATCGCGATTTATGGCGGTGGGGTTTTGATTGCTGCATCGCTTGGAACATTCATCAACTTCTCCATTTGGGCCATTGCCGCGGCAATCGGTCTTGCCTCGGTCTTGCTGGTGCCACGCTTGAGCTTGGACACCACGTCGAGCACCGGTACAACAGGGCCCAGGCAGGGCAAGGCCTGACTCCTTCTTTCATGTTCACATCCCATGGAAATCTCCAACGAAAGGTACTGAATCGCATGAATACCTCCTCAATTGCAACCGCAATTCCAACTATTGGCCACGTGGTCAACGGGCATATGCTCGAAGCCGAGAACTATCGGGATGTACGTGATCCCGGGAAGAATTCACAGATCGTCGCAAGGGTGGCAATTGGAACCCCTGACGATGTGGATGCTGCTGTGAAGGCAGCGCACCAGGCTTTCCAGAACTGGCGTAGTGTTCCAGTCGCGGAACGCTCGGCATTGCTGCTTAAAGCAGCGGAGATCCTCGGTGCTTCCTCCGAAGAACTTGCCCCCCTGCTTGTTCGCGAACATGGCGGCGTGCTCTGGGAAGCTCAAACTGATTTCGCTCTGGGGGCAGGAGTCCTCCAACATACGGCGTCCTTGGCCGAAGATTTCTTTGCCCCGGTGACCTACGACGATGAGGCATCAACTATCCGCATCGAAAAAGTGCCTCGCGGTGTAGCGGCTGCAATTGTTCCGTGGAATATGCCCGTTGTCCTGACCATGATGAAGCTTGCTCCGGCCCTATTGGCCGGCAATACGATGGTGCTGAAGCCTTCGCCGTTCGCTTCCGCCGCCTTGACCATGCTCTTGCAGCGGGTAGCAGAAATCCTGCCCGAGGGCGTGCTCAACATTGTCCACGGCGATGGTGACGTCGGTGAGGCACTGACCAGCCATCCCCTGGTCCGGAAAGTGGGTTTCACCGGTGGCATCGCCACCGCGCGGGCGGTGGCGAAGTCTGCTGCGCAGACGGTCAAGAATCTCACGTTGGAGCTGGGTGGCAATGATCCTGCAATCGTGTTGAACGACGCGGATATCAGTGCAACCCTTGACCGGATGCTGATGGGTATTTACACACGGAGCGGCCAAATCTGCTTTGCGGTGAAACGGGTCTACGTGCCACGTGAACTGCATGACGAGTTCGCAGAAGAACTAATTCAGAGGGTCGACGAGTTCGTTGTCGGGCACGGGTTGGATGATGGCGTGAAATTCGGTCCGCTGGCCACCGAAGAGCAATACGGCAAGGTGACTGAGCTTATAAGCCAAACCCGCGCCTCGGGCGCGGATATTGTCGAGCTTGGACGCAAATCCGCGGACACAAATTGGGAGGACGGTTATTATGTCCTGCCTCATGTTGTGCGCAATGCTTCACATAGCGATGCGATTTCCGCATGCGAGCAATTCGGTCCAGTCATTCCTCTGATTCCCTACGACGACATCGAACAGGCTATTTCATGGGCCAATGACAGCGAATTCGGTCTCGGTTCGTCAATCTGGACCGCAGATGATTCCAAGGGATTCGATATTGCCAGCCGCATCGAGGCCGGGAGCACATTCATCAATACCCATGCGTTCGAGTCTCTGGATCTTCGGATGCCTTTCGGGGGGATTAAGCAGAGCGGCATAGGTCGTGAGTTCGGCACGGCCGGTTTGTCCGAGTATGTCGAGGAACATGCCATCCGGCTGCTCAAGTAGGAAACGTTGAGGCAGATACCGGCAATCCCAACATAAGTGGGTCAAAAGTTAGGCGGTTATTTACCCTAAACATTGCTGTGGCGGTTCCCACCCCTAAGATCAACTGGGGGTGGGAACCGTTTTGCCGTGGCAGGGTAGTTGTTGCGTCGCATGTGGCGCCGCTGCACTGTCAAGTCGTCTCAGGGGACAACCCTAGAAAGGGTCGCAATCTGGATGCCAGTACGGCGGATACATTTTCTGGACAATTGGAGAACTACCGACATGCTGAAGATCTGTGGAAAGCGCTGAAAGTCAGCAATTGATATCGATGGCTTCGAAGCTGATCAGCTGTTGAACTGAATCGCGTTCCACGATGCGCATAAAGGATTAACGTGCTTTTCGATGAATTCCTGGTGTGCGGGCGCATCAATATAATTACGCCAAGCTTGGGCGTCGGTGAACTCGGCGACGATGGTGACGTCGGAGTTTCCCGGGTTGAGTCCGATGTCTGCGCCAGCCTTGAAAGAAGCGGTCTCCCCGGTCAGTGCGGGAAGCTCAGCCATCGCCTGCAAGAATTCCTCGCGTCGTTGAGCGGTGGCATGGTCGTTGAATGTCATGCCCCATACGTGGGTAATCATGGTGTGCCTTTCGATAGGTGAAATTATGCTATTTGATGGTGGCCAGCGATGTGCTGGGGTATCCGGGGTGCGGTTGATTTCAGCAGTTAATCACGAAGGACCGTCAAACTTGATGACTTAGTCCGTGGGCGAGTAGCCAGCTGGTTCTCGTGATCGACGCGCGTTTGCGCGATAGTTCCGGTTCGCCTATGATCACCGTCTCGATGTTGGACGTCGATACAGAAGCATTGCAGAGCGAGACAATTGTTAGCAGGAGGTCCTCAATCTCTGATATCTGCGCCAACGGTAGTGCATTATGCAACTCGGAGATCTTGCGTGCTGAGCGGCGTATTCGTTCATTTTTCCCGACTGGTTCACCCAGTTCAAGACCCTCCCACAAGGTCAGCCGAGCCAGGGAGGGGTTTTCATGCGAATAATCAAAGTACCTGCCGGCGAACTCAGCAATTGATTCGGGGCCCACGCCGGCCACAGGCACAATGTCCAGGGCCTCGACTAGACGGTGTAGCAGGGCAGCGGTGAATAGCCCGGACTTGTCGCCGAAATAGTGGTAAATGCGTTCTCGATTGCACCCTGATGCGCGGGAGATCTCACTGATTCTGGCTCCGGAGAAACCTCGTTTCGCGAATTCGTCGCTCGCCGCTTCCAGCAAATTTAGCCGAGTGGCTTCAGTGTTCCATGCCATGCGCTCAGTCAAATCTCCAGACATAGGTTTGGTGATAACGATACTTCATGCTCTATGCTAATTCCAACTGTTAGGTTGGAGAATTTTTATGCAAGAAGAGATGCAAGTAGAAATACGTGAAGCCGACGGGGCCATTGCCATTCGTGAATTTTCCGTCGCCCCCGCTTCCATCCATACAAGAGCGGCGTTCACTTGGGTGGCGATATTTCCCCTCGTTTCTCTGGGCATGTGCATTCTCGCTTGGGTCGCGCCCAGATGGCATCCGGTCCTCCGTGCACTTACCCTGACGGCTGTGGTGGTACCACTTTCTGTGTACTTCCTTGTCCCTTGGCTATTGTCGGTACGCGAGTCCTGTGTCCGCATGATTGGCCGGAGGCAAACCAACCTCGTGGCGAAACGACATCGCGATTGCCGATGACGGTGGCCACTGCGCGGAGCACGTTTGGATCGCTCCTGGACTTTGGTTCATTGGCTATACCGGCTTGACGAATTAAATGGATCGTTCGTCGGTGTAAATTCGCAACTGCCTCATTCGCCGGTAAATAGTGGTTCGCCCGATTCCCAGCAGCTTTGCCGCGTCGGACTTGTTCCCCTCCGCAGTTTCCAAAGCTTGGATAATTGCTTCACGCTCAGCTGACTCGATCATAGTCATCTTCTTCCGAGGCGGGGCTGCCTGAATATGCTGAGGCAAATGTCGACGTTCAATGACTGAAGCTGTAGCTACTTCAATCGCATAGTTGACGACGCCGGCAAGCTCGCTGATGTTTCCAGGCCAGTCCCACTGCGTCATTGACTGCAACGCGGCGGGGGAAAATGTATGGAGGGGTTTGGTGTCAATTGCGTCAAGAATCGACTTGACTAGAAGCGGGATCCGTTCCGGAGTGGCGTTCAGCGGCCTGATGCGTTCAGAGATTCCAATGTCATTGAGAACGTCGACGAGTGGCTTCGTGGCCAAATCAAGGTGAACGGTAATCCCCAGAAGACTTCTCCGTACTCCTATTTTCCATTGCTGCATATGATCGAAGCTAATGAGGGCAAGCTTTCGTGCCTGGTCCGGACCCAGGGCCTCGGCGCGTCGAACAATGACATCTTGGCCGGATTCAAGAGCGCGTCCCACTTCGCCCCAGTTCACGGGGTGCCCCGCAGCCACGACCACCGAGTGAGGTGGTCTGTCGTGCCGGTTGAAATGTGCCTTGAGTGCGGTCGCACGTCCAGACCCCGGCGGACCGGCATTGACGACGACACCCTCGCTATGCTGATTCTGTTTGGCCCTGGCAGTCGAGAATTCGTGTTGTGCGATAGGGCGCCTCGGGGAAGCCAGGGAGCCCGTGTCGGCGAAATAGGCAATGTAATGAGTGTTTGGTCCTTCGGCGATGCGGCGAGCTGTGACACGTAGCGATGCTCCTTCCAGCTCCTGGCTGAAGTCCGGATGGCTATCCCAGTTGTGAGCGCGAAACAACTCCCATAACATGACATGTATTTCCACAGTGACGTAGGGTAATCCTGGGTTATTCGCCAATACAGTTTCCTGATCCATGACTACTGTCGGGCGATTCGAATTACCGTAGCGCATGAACGATAGAGCAACTGCAAGGTCTTGAGGCCTTGTTGCCGAACAGAGGCGGCGTTCAATCTGCTGCCCTACTTCTCTGGCCATCGAGAGCATCAGCGGACTAGCAGAATCATGAGAACTCCCCAACGCGATGGATCCTATAATCAAGCCGCTAGGCGCGGTGACTGGAGACGCGGCACAAGCGTTCACCTGCAGGATATCGCTATAGTGCTCAGCACCCTTGATGAATATCGGAGAGCGCTCAGCCAATGAAGTGCCTAGGGCGTTGGTGCCGATCCCGTCTTCCGAGTAGTCGAAACCCTCAGCGGCATTGACTTTATCTAACCGGTTCAATTCTGTACGGTCGCTGGAACGACGAGCAATAATCTGCCCCCCGCGGTCACTGAGGAATAGCGTAGTGCCGGTGTCGACCAATTGTTGTTCCCAGCGATCGAGAACCGGAAGGGCTGCCCTGCAGAGCAACGATTCGGGGTCGAAGTCATGTAGATATCTCGGCTCACGGTCGCTGGGGACGGCATTTCCTAATGATCTACGCCAACTCCTTGCGACCACGTCGGGTACGTTTTCCAGCTCCATCCAAGAGTCCTGCAACCCTTGTTGGATTAGACGGTCACGTGAAGCACGGACAGGATCGCTCAATGACTCGCCTCCCGTTATTGCGGATTCTTCTTATGAGATCTAGATCATACGCGCTCGTTTCGTGAAGCGCCGACTGATGCGTCGAAAGTATCACTGTCATGCGCAGAGGCTGGAGAAAGGTGTTTCAAAGTGGAACAACCGCCGATGTGTTCCATCGCACAGAATGGAATGCACGTAGCAGGTTACGAGAAGAATTTTGGAGGAATGTTCTCATGGACAAAGTAGTCCCAGAGACAACACTGTCGGTTGATGCGTTGGTCGTTGGTGCCGGGTTCGGCGGGATCCATGCACTGCACAAGCTGCGCAATGAATTTGGAATGAGTGCTGAAGCTATCGATCGGGCGGCCGGCGTCGGCGGTACTTGGTATTGGAACAAGTACCCGGGTGCATTATCTGACTCCGAGGCCTTCGTCTACCAATACTCATTCGACAAGGATTTGTACCAGGACAACCCACTGCGCAGCAAGTACGTCAAGCAACCCGATATCCTCAAGTACCTCAATGGCGTTGTTGACCGATTTGGATTGCGTGAGCACATCCGTCTGGAGACGGGCATGACTGGGGCTGAGTTCAATGAGGCCAAGTCGATTTGGAGTATTCGAACGGACGCCGGGATCACTTATGAGGCGCAATATCTAATCACAGCCCTGGGTCTGCTTTCGGCCACCAACATCCCGGATTTCCAAGGCGTTGAGAGGTTTCAGGGGCGGATCGTCCACACTGGGAACTGGCCTGATGATCTGGATCTGACCGGAAAGCGCGTCGGGGTGATCGGTAACGGATCCACCGGCAACCAGGTCATCACATCGACCGCGCCGATCGTCAAGCACCTTACTGCCTTTATCCGTACTCCGCAGTACAGCGTTCCAGCGGGTAACCGGTCTTTGACTGAAGCTGAGGAAAGGTCGTATAAGGAAAACTTCGAGAAAACGTGGGAACAAGTTCGGGGCTCCTCGGTAGCCTTCGGCTTTGCAGAAAGCACTACTCCTGCCATGAGCGTCAGCTCTGAAGAGCGCGAAAGGATTTTTGAGGCGGCATGGAACGAAGGCGGTGGCTTCCGATTCATGTTCGAGACCTTTTCCGACTTGGCGACTGATCCGGTGGCCAATGAGGAAGCCGCGAAGTTCATCCGTAGGAAGATCGCACAGATCGTCAAGGACCCGGACACAGCCAAAGCGTTGACCCCGACTGATCTATACGCCCGGCGTCCTCAGTGCGATTCGGGATTCTACGAGGCATTCAACCGTGAAAATGTCTCAGTGGCTTTGGTCAAGGACAATCCGATCGCCCACTTGAACGAGAACGGCATCGTGCTGGCGGACGGGACGGAATATGAGTTGGACGTCATTGTCATGGCCACCGGATTCGATGCGGTTGATGGCAACTATGTAAAGGTCGACATTACCGGACGCGACGGGGTGGCCCTCAAAGACCACTGGAGCGAAGGCCCGACCAGCTACATGGGCATCTCTACCGCAGGCTTCCCGAACATGTTCATGGTTCTTGGCCCGAACAGCCCGTTCACTAACCTAGTCCCCTCCATTGAAGCGCAGGTCGAAGCCATCGGGTTAGCCATCAAGCATCTTCGATCCAATGAAACTGCATGGATGGACGTACAGCCGGAAGCCGAAACAAGGTGGACTGAGCTTTGCACTGACATCGCCAATGCCACGCTCTTTCCCAAGGCCGATTCCTGGATCTTCGGCGCGAATATTCCCGGCAAGAAACATACCGTGCTCTTCTATCTGGGTGGATTAAAAGCATTTCGGGATCTTGTCATCACAGAGTCCGCTGGCGGTTTCCCGAACTTCGTAACTAGCCAGGAGATTCTGGTCAATGCCTGACTGGTGGCGCCTCTGAACTGTGGAAAGCCTAAAGCGACTTCCAGATTTGGCGTGTCAGGCATGGGACGATCCTACAGGTACGCTTCAAGCTTTGAACCGGAATCTCGTAGGACATCCCGCACTGGGGCAAGAGGCGGCATTCCCGTTGCGGACAATCGGAAGCGGCGGTCCTAAATGAACATTCAACACGCAACAGGCGTGGGGGCCCGAGAATCCTCGAACGTTTCGCGGAGCGGGTCACCAGTGGCATGAGACAAGGTTTTCCAGAAGCAAACGTCCCGGCGCTTTCAGAGGTTGTCCATCACAAGTGCCGAATCATCCAAACGAAAGAACAGTCATGATGAATAAGACAGGGAACAGTAAGGTCGCTCTTGTGACCGGTGGTGCACAGGGCATCGGGCAAGCAACCGTTGAGAGGCTTCATGCAGATGGATTCAAGGTCGCCATCGCAGATCTGAATATCGAACGTGCAGGACAGCTGGCACGCACCTTGGGCGGCCAGGACCATGGGGTAACTGCGGTGCAAGTGGATGTTTCCGATAGGCAGAGTGTTTTTGCATGTGTCGATGAAGCCGTAGCTACACTCGGTGGGCTCGACGTCATTGTCAACAACGCCGGTATCGCCCCTCAATCCCCGATCGACGAGATCACGCCCGAAAGCATCGATAGGATCTTCTCTATCAACTTCAACGGAGTTGTATGGGGAATCCAAGCAGCAACCAAGGCCTTCAGGAAGCTCGGTCATGGCGGCAAGATCATTAGTGCAGCGTCACAAGCCGGGCACATCGGAAATCCAGGCATTGCCCTGTATTCGGCCACAAAATTCGCGGTTCGGGGACTGACCCAGACAGCGGCTCGGGACCTGGCGCAGTACGGAATCACAGTCAATACTTACGCCCCGGGGATTGTAAGAACACCCCTGATGGAGGATCTGGCAAAGAAAACTGCAGTCTCCGCCGGTAAACCGGAAGCCTGGGGCTGGGAGCAGTTCACAAGTGGCATTACCATGGAGCGGCTATCTGAACCTGCCGAGGTTGCCGGTGTCGTATCCTTCTTGGCCGGACCAGATTCGAATTACATCACCGGGCAGTCGATCCTTGTCGACGGCGGTATGGTTTTCAACTGACTGCACTGCTTAGCAGATGCCTCCCGTGGAGCAAAGGACTGCCGGGGCCTACCAAAGGGCCCCGGCTTGGTTCATTCTGGTGCAGTTTGAAGGATGCATCGATGCCTAACGTATCCACAGGCAAATTGCCTCTAGTGCGACCAGCGCAACGAGCCGGGGGAAATCAAAACGGCTTTGTTCGGTCCCTGTCTGCATGTCGATGCCATGGGCCGTCGCGTGGCCTATCTTGGTTTGATACAAATTGATGAGTCTAGGGCGATTCTGCCGGATACCAGAGCCTCAGGCTATGAGAATTTCACCTCGTCATAAAGATATCGCTATCTTGTTGGGGCTCTCCGTTTGGCGCGTAATCGCGTTTCCGCACTCCAAACGGGAGGCTGACATATTGCAGGCAACCAGCAGATAGTGGGAGGTTGCTCGAAACATGATTTAGTTACAATGTGAAACGATATCCTGATTGAACATTTTTCAATATTTGCTGGATCTTGTTCGTCCGAACACGCTCAATCCTTCACAGCTTTTCAGCGTTTATGAACTCAAAATTTTCCGAATTGCTGCGTTCAAATTTTTTGCAATTTCTGAGTATGGCAACGGATCTAGAAGGGGTTGGTCCCGACTGTAAGTCCTCCGCAAACATAAAGTGTCTGGCCAGTAACGAACCCTGTCTTGTCCTCCAGAAAGAACCCAGCGGCATTGGCAACATCTTCAGGTTTGCCGAGCCGTCCCACCGGCACCCCCTGGATAATGGCCTTCGTCTGGTTTGACTCGGCAGGATTTGCCGCAAGGAAGAGATCCGTAGCAATTGGCCCAGGACCAACAGCATTCACTGTGATGCCGTGTTGCGCCAGTTCAAGTGCCCAGACGCGAGTCAGTCCGATCAAACCAGCCTTTGCTGCAGCATAAACGCTTCGTAGCTCTTTTCCAAGCGCCGCCCGAGAAGTCATATTCACTATGCGTCCAAACTCAGTTGATTTCATGCCAGGGATCAGCGTCTGGGACACCTGAATGGCCGTTCGGAGATTCAGGGCCATCGATGCGTTGATTTGCTCAAGAGTTTGCTCCTCTAGCGGTCCAGGGAATACCGCGCCGACATTATTTACCAAGCGTGTGATCGGACCATGTGAGAGCGCTTCACTCAGTGCATCAGCAGTTTCGGTTGTGTCCGACAAGTCTGCAATCAGCGAGTGACCATACTGTGCTGAATCCCGGTCGATTACTATTACATCCCATCCCGATTTCAGCCCATTTTCTGCAATTGCTCGTCCAATACCCGAAGCGCCACCGGTGACCAATAATCTTTCACTCATTTTTGTCCAATCTTGACCAATTGAAGTTAGGGATTGCAAGGAAACACTAAGTCCCGTATTACCACTGAGTCCAATACAAATAGAGTGTATATTGATTCAAAATATTGATCACTCGAAAGGTGCTAACGTGGAATTTAAGGAAGTCGAAGCCTTTTTGGCAGTAGCTGAAGAGCTGCATTTTGGCCGGGCAGCTGAGAAGCTTCACATGTCCCAGCCTCCGCTGAGCATGAGGGTCAAACAGCTCGAAAAGGAGCTCGGCATCCAATTGTTCGACCGCAGCACTCGGAATGTCCGGTTGACCTCGGCTGGGCAACAGCTGGTCGCCCCGGCTGGCCACGCCCTGCGGACAATGCGTAAATTCTCGGATGTTGCCAAATCTCTAGTGTCCGGTGAAGCTGGTGTGGTCTCGATAGGCTTCGCAGGCGCCTCAAGCTATCGATCCCTTCCGAGACTTACGCGTGCCGTCCGCCAGGCGTTCCCTGAAATCGATCTGCAGTTGCACTCTCAGACTTACGTTTACACGGCAATGGAGATGTTGCAAGAAGGCACTCTGGATCTCGCCTTTTCGCGTCTACCTACTTCGAACGATGAGCTGGACAGCAGGATTATCGAAATCGAGCGTCTCATATGCGCGTTGCCGGAGGATCATCACTTGGCCGCATTGGATGAGATTGACATTTCCTTGCTGGCCGATGAAGAGTTTGTCAGCCTCCCCTCGACTCAGGGGTCAATCCTCCAATCAACGATGCTGTCGCTTTGCGTGGCTGCAGGTTTTAACCCGAACATCACCCAGGAAGCCCCTGACTCGGCCACAGTGCTTGCGCTTGTAGCTGCAGGTGCTGGCGTAACCATTACTTTAAGCTCGACTCAAGGTGCTCAAAGTCAAGGGATCGCCTACAAGCCACTGATGGGTATTAGGCCTAAGCATATGTTCGCGACTCTGGCGTGGAGGAAAGACAATAGCTCGGCCGCTCTGAGGAGCGTTTTAGAGGTATCAGAGGCTGCTATTCCCACACCAGACTTATCAAATATTGAGAATAATCCTTTCCTGAATAGTATTGGACTCTAATCAATACCTGTCGTTATTCTCGAATGTGACATGGCCTACAGCGGAGGTCATGAAATTCAGACGACGAGGTCCCCGATGCAAATAGATACCACCCGCAAGGCCGGTACTGAGCGTCAGCTCAACCGGAAAATCACCAAGCGCATAATGCCTATTTTGGCTCTAGGCATGTTCATTTCATACATTGATCGAGCCAACCTGGGCGTTATTTCCGAACCGCTTTCACTCGATTTAGGACTTACGGCCTCATCCTTCGCCTTGGCTGCTGGATTCTTCTACATTGGCTATTTGGTATTGGAAGTTCCTTCCAATATGGCTCTTGCCAAGTATGGTGCTCGATTTTGGCTCGGACGCATCATGCTGACTTGGGGAGCCGTGACCGTTCTCATGTCGCTCATGCAAACTGAGTGGAGCTTGCATGTCATGCGGTTCCTGCTCGGAGCGGCAGAAGCGGGATATTCGCCGGGAGTTATTCTTTACCTGGCCATGTGGTATTCACCGAAAGCTCTAGGGAAGGCAGTGGCCGCATTGAACCTGGCGGTACCAGTGGCGCTGTGTCTGGGGACTGTAATTACGACTCTGATTTTAACGATGGATGGAATCGCTGGCATTGCCGGGTGGCGTTGGGTCTTCGTTTTAGAGGGGCTACCCGCGATTGCGCTAGCAATCATCATCTTCATCAATCTTCCTTCAAGTCCGGCCAAAGCAAAATGGCTAACTGAGGAAGAGAAAGTGATGCTCGAGGCATCTGTTACTCAGTCAAAATCTGAGGCTTCTCATCGGCTGAGTCAGATCCCTAAGATGCTGAAAAAGGGTTCAGTTTGGTTTTTTGCATTGACCTACTTCTTGATCCTCGCGGGTTTTTGGTCGATCACCTACTTCCTTCCCACGATCGTGAAGGAGCAGTTCGGCTTAGGGGTGATCGGATCCGGGTTCCTCTCCTCGGTTCCGTGGCTGGTATCCATCGCTGTCATGGCTATTGTGGCAAAAACGACTGTGGCCACTGGTGATCGAACGTGGCATATGACAGGCTTGATGGTTGCCTCGGCAGTTGGATTGTTCTTGGGCGTAGTATCAGGCAGCCCTGTAGCCTCCCTAGTTGGAATGTCTCTCGCAGCAGCAGGATTCTTTGGTGTCCTATCCACATTCCAAGCAACGATTGCGCAGGTCTATGCGGGAGCTCTGGCTGCAGTGAGCATCGCTTTCGTAAATGCCGTTGGAAATGTGAGCGGACTCGTTGGTCCGTACATCCTGGGATACTTCAAAGATCTGACAGGTTCCACCGACACCGGTTTGCTTATCATGTCGGGCTCGTTTGCGCTTGCCGCAGTATGCGTATTTTTCGGTACGCGATGGGCCGATAAGCGAACTGGCGGAATCTCCGGCTTGGTCTAGTCCTTAGTAAATGCTTCCCCCAACTTCCAAGACACAGTTAGGAATTCAGTGACAGACATGCAGCTCCATTCTCAAAGCGGCGTTACTTTGAGTAAGGACATGGGCTTTGACCAGGAAATTGTTGCCGTTGAAGCAATTCCATATGAAATCCCCTACAGCAAACCATTAGCGTTTGCCAGTGGCTCAATTTCAGTCGCTGATAATGTGATTGTCCGCATCCGTACAAGAGACGGGATTGTCGGAATAGCAGAAGCGCCGCCCCGTCCCTACACTTATGGTGAAACTCAAGAATCCATCGTTGCTGTAATCAACAAGCTCTTTGCGCCGGCAATGGTTGGGCATAGCTTACTTGATCGTGAGATCATCAAGACAAAGCTTGATCGTACAGTTGGAAATCTGACCGCTAAAGCGGCCATTGATATTGCGCTCTGGGACGCTCTGGGCCGGGCCACAAGTCTGCCAGTGCACAGGCTTTTGGGTGGTTTCACGGATCGGCTAAAAGTTAGCCACATGATTGGATTCGACGAACCAGCTCGAATGGCGGACGAAGCTCTGGCCCTTCGCGAAAAGTATGGGATCAATTCGTTCAAAATCAAAGTTGGCAGAACTCCTTCACATCCAGATATTGCTGTTTGCCGTGCCGTGCGTGAAGCGCTCGGGGAGGACGCAGAAATCTACATTGATGGGAACCGCGGCTGGACTGCAGCAGAATCAGCACATGCACTCAGAGAACTAAAAGACGTCAATCTGGCAAGGGCGGAAGAGCTCTGCCCAGCGGATGACGTTTTGTCACGTCGCTGGTTGGTATCACAATCGTCGATTCCGTTCGTTGCGGATGAAAGTGCGCCGACGCCCGCGGATATCACGAGGGAAGTCCTTTCTGGGGCTGCCAATGCTGTCAGCATCAAGACGGCACGGACAGGGTTCTCTGATTCGTTGAGGGTCTCCTACCTTGCCGAAGGTCTGGGTATTCAAGCGGTGATCGGAAACCAGATAGACGCTCATATTGGTACCATCTGCTCGCTGCATTTCGGTGCCTCGCAACGAAGCACGTCACGTTATGCCGCCGAACTTTCGAATTACTTGGACCTCAGCGACAGCCTGCTCACCGAAGACCTGCATATCTCAAACGGCGAGATGCTGTTGACCGACGATCCTGGGCTAGGGATTGAAATCGATCCTGAAAAACTCGACGCCTACAGAACCGATAAATAACTTCCACACCCAACCGAAAGGGAAGACCATGGCAAATCTACGCCTACACCACGTCAATGTCACCTCCGACGATATGTCGATCCTGACTGATTTCTACAAGAATGCACTGGGCCTGGACATGCTTCCGTCGCCAGCAATGATCGCCACTAAAGGGAGTGAGGGGAAAAGCGGTGACGAAGAGTGGGATACCGGTGCGAAATTCTTCGAGGCTGGTGACCCTGAGGAGTTGCAAATCCATGCCACGCAGCGTCAGCCATACCTTGCGGCGCAGGAAGGGCATTCAGTCAATCCGTTGATCGGCGGACACTTTGCTTTTAGAACTGACAACATCGAAGAGATCAAGCAACAGCTGACGGATCATGGAATTCCATTCGATGACTGGGGAATTTGGTCTGTCGAAGGCTGGCACCAAATTTTCCTCACCGATCCCGCTGGCAACATGATCGAGATCCACGAAGTCA
This sequence comes from Glutamicibacter sp. NPDC127525, assembly GCF_042672105.1. NCBI lineage: Bacteria > Bacillati > Actinomycetota > Actinomycetes > Micrococcales > Micrococcaceae > Glutamicibacter > Glutamicibacter sp. NPDC127525. The sequence continues at coordinate 110,783 of NZ_JBHXVN010000009.1, forward strand.
AGAAGTAAGGAGGCGGACCCATGCATCGATCACGTACTCGAATGGCTGCCGGAGAACGGCCATCCTATGAGGAACTCAAATCACCTGAGCGCAATCACCCAGGAACAGCTTGGGGAGTCTTCGGCGACCAAGATCAGCTCGGAACGTTGAACCTGCTGTCGAATGAGCGCGTGGTCGAAGCATCCGGCCTCATCAAGACCGGACAACGGTTCAACTTGAACCTCCCGCTTGATTACTTTGATCCGCCACTGATAGCTCATCGCGGTGCACTCGAACATAAAGTTTTCGGTCTCAACAAGTTTCACCGTGACGACAAGATAGATAATTTTTATCCGCAATCTTCCACTCAGCTTGATAGCCTCCGCCACTTCGCGCATCCGGATCATGGATTCTATAATGGCTTCCCTGACGATTCCATAACCAAGGGAACTTCCACTTTGGGGATCCAGAGCGTCGCGGAACATGGAATCGCTGGACGGGGTTTGCTACTAGACATAGCAAGATATCGGGACAGTATTGGTCTACCGATCAATCATCAAGACACTGAACAGATCTCAGTTCAGGACTTGGAATCCACGCTGAAGCACCAGAAAGTGCAAACTAGGGAAGGCGATATTTTGCTATTGCGCTTCGGGTGGCTACAGCATTACGCAACCGTGGAGAAACCTTCTACAAACAGTGCTGGGCTGGAACAAAGCGAAGACATCGCAGCATGGTTGTGGGACCAGAAAATTTCAGTCGTTGCCGCAGATAATATTGCTGTCGAGGCATGGCCTCCCAACCGGACCTCGATTTCTACATTAGCGGAACAATCAGGTCGGCTTGAAACTTCGAGCCACACTGGGATGCTCCACCGTATCCTTATTCCCTTGCTAGGGTTTTCCCTTGGCGAGCTATGGAATCTGGATTCACTTGCAGAGAGATGCCACCAACTGAACCGTTACGAGTCATTCATTTTCGCTCAGCCATTGAACCTCGTCGGCGGAGTCGGCAGCCCAGCAAATGCAATAGCAATCTTGTAGACCACCCAAAGGATCAAAATGAATCAGACCGAGAATCTTGAAGTTGTAGTCATTACTGGTGGTGCATCAGGAATCGGGCTCGAATGCGCAAAAGTTGCCGCTGCTCGTGGCGCCAGAGTAGCTATTCTCGATATCAGCCAGCAGGCAGGCGAAAAGGCATTAGCCGTCCTGCCTGAACCGCATTTGCACCTTGCCATTGAAACCGACGTCACAGATCGTCGAAAAGTGGAAGTAGCATTCGAAACGATCACGGATACTCTTGGCAGTCCAACTGCTTTGGTTGCCGCCGCCGGGATCGTGTGCCAGACACCTCTCAAAGATGTCACTGAGGCAGAGTTCCGGCGAGTCATGTCGATCAACGTCGAAGGAGTGCATAACTCAATTTCAGCTGCAACCAAGTACCTCATGAGGTCTAGTGGTTCTTCAGTTGTTGTCCTGGGCAGCGTATCTGCAAATACAGGAGGCGGGTTGATGGGCAGCGGTGTCTATGCGACTTCGAAAGCTGCAGTCATAGGCATGGTAAGGGGGTACGCTCGGGAATTATCTGAGTGGGGCACACGTGTGAACTTGGTGTCCCCAGCTGCGACCAGCACGCCTATGACACAAAATCTCAGTGAATCAGATCAGACCCGAATCTTGTCATCCTCCCTAATTGGACGATTCATCGACCCGCGTGAAATTGCTGAGACCGTCAACTTCCTGCTTACCCCGGGAGCGGGGGCCATTACCGGTCAAGTAATCCAAGCTAATGGTGGAGTCTACTTTAACTGAGGTCATTGGGGGAGAAACTAAGAACCCATTAGAACGCAGTTGCGAGATTATCCGCTCGCAACTGCGTTCGATGTTTCAGCATTAAATGGCTTAGGACATGGAGAATCCGGGGATTCTCGCGCTTCAACTAGAATATTCTAGGCGTAAGCCAGTTGATAAAACTCCACTGCAAGAACCATCCCCAGGCATGAATGCTGCCGAAAACTACTAAAGAAAATCTCAATCCACCGAGGCACTGCATATTTCGCACCCGACCGGATGCCCCGGCAGTGCAGTTCATCGAATTCAGCCTGCTTCGTCAACTGGAAAGACTCATGCATGGTGTTGTCACAGCGCTCCTTTGGGCAGTACTTGCTGCAGCAGAGCCCATGTAACCGCCGAATCATGAAGCTGAACGAAGTTGAATTGAGAATACCGATTCGAATGGAACACCACGGGGAGAGTGACCAGCTTGCCACACAATGCCCCTGGCTATGCGCGTGCCTGTTATAAGAAAAACGTGTCATGTATCAGGACAGCGGTGACAAAACTGCATCAAGACATCGGTAACACTTGCTGTATCAAGACATCGGTAACACTCACTGATCTTCCCGAGGATTTTCGAACAGGGCTGTCGCATGCTTCAAGCTCCGATATTTCGTTCCTTCTGGAAAAGGGAAATCGTATCTGGCAATGAGTTCACCGTGCATCGTCACCAGCATCAATTCCTGCTGATCCCAGCAAGCCTTCAGCGGCGTGCTGCGTAGAAGCTTGCCCAGATAAATCTCTACCCCGGCGATTCGGATGCACCGGTTCTTGTTCGCACGCATCAACTGCTCACCGCTGCTGCCCATATCCTCGGACCGCAACGTTGCCATGAGCTTGGCAGGAGTACCGACCTGCTCAGCGACAGGTCCGGCAAAGTCAGCAACCGGTTCAGAAATGGCTTTGCCTGGTGGCTTGGTACTGTATTTCAGCGCGTATCCAGGCTCTGGTGAAGCAGCCACCGGGGTCGCGTCCCATGCCTGCTGAGGTGTCATCCGGTCTTCCAGGGATTGATGGCCCCGTTCATTGTTATAGGCATGGTTAAAGACATCGACCTGCCGTTGCAACGCCGGTAAATCCTTGGCGTAGGGCTGCTTCTTCAACCACTTGAACAGCGTCGAATGCAACCGCTCATTCTTTCCCTGGGTTGTTGGCTTATACGGTTTGCCCGTGATCGTCGCGACCCCCAGGCTATTGGCGTAGGCGACTAATTCGCTGACCACGCCGCGGCGGATAGGGTTCAAGGCGTCCCCGTTATCGCTCAAGAGCCGTTGCGGAACACCATGGGCAGCAACGCCTCGGCGGAAGACTTCCACCGCTGCTTTGCTGTTCTCTGTCCTTGCGACCAGCGAGGCAACTGCCAGTCGGGAATGGTCATCGAGCAGCTGGAAGATCACGCATTTACGTCCGCCTTCGAGCAGGTATTCGGTGGCGTGCAACTGCCAGCAGGCGTTGGGCAGGGGGTAGCGGAAGGACCGGTAAGAAGATCTGGGACGTTTGCGTGGTGACGGGGTGATGACCCCGCGTTCCCTGAAGATCCTGGCCAGCGACGCGATGGATGGGGCCTTCATGCCGAGGCTGAGCATTTTGTCGTGCACGCTGATGGGCCCGTGGTCCCACCCGGCCTCTTCCAGTGCTTTGCGGACCGCGACGGCTTGGTCTTTGAGCGCCTCGTTGGTGCTTTCCGGAGAGCGCTTTGGACGGCGTGAACGCGGTTCCAACGCGGCGGCTTGGCCTTCTTCGCGGGCCCGTTTGAGGATTTGGTAGAACGTTTTGCGGCTGATTCCGTGCTCAGTGCAGAAGGCGGTCACTGATCCTCTGGGTGCGTTATCTGGCCATTGGGTGATGGCTAGGCGTATCGTCGAGTCGACTGGATCATTATTTTTCACACTTTCCAGTTCAGCAGCCCGCTAGTTGACCCGTAAGGGTTGTGCTGGCGGGCTGTTGTTGTGCCAAAGAGTTAATTTTCGGGTGGAAGTGTTACCGCTTTAATCGTGGAAGTGTCACCGATGTGTTGATGCAGAACTGTTACCGATGTCCCGATACAAAACACCATTAAAGAAAAGGTGATCCTTTGAACGGGTATTTTGGAAGCTTAGACACTCCCATTTTCCCAGTTCAGATCACCTTTTCTTCTTTTAAGTCAGTTAATGACTACCCGTCTTCATGAAATTCCCGGGTTAGCGCGAAGATGGACATACTGATTGGTTCCCTCCTTCTCCCTGTACTGGACCAAGGGGACTTGATCTGTCACCGTAGTACCGCGCCAGGCTGACTTTCGCAAGGCCCGCAGCCTACTGCTCACTGGTCCAGCAAAAGGTCAATCTGGCTATCTGGAATTGCGGTATCGTTCTCAACCCTTGACTGATATTTTCCAGCATGCTCCATTGCCATATTCGTTACGAATAGGTTGTGAAATAAGAACATGGCATGGAAGTTCCTAAGAAGATTACCGGCAGATCTCCTGAGAAATGGTTCGCACATCAAGCCGACCGCTACGCAGATTGCTGGAATGTTCTGCCCAGCGTCTTCAAGGCGTATCCGTATTGGACTGGCCAGTCTGAGTTGTGGCCGAGAGCTTCGGCGGCATGAAGCGGCCAGTAGGGATTGCGAAGCAATTCCCGGCCAAGGAAAACTGCGTCTGCCTTCTCATCATTGATAATCCCAGCGGCCTGATCCGCCTTGGTGATCATCCCTACTGCTGCGACCGGCATTCCAACCTTTTCCTTAACTAATTGAGCGAAAGGAACTTGGTACCCAGGGCCGGAAATTATCTTTGCGTCTGGTACCAGTCCACCAGAGGACATATCTATCAGGTCCACTCCCAGTTCCCGCAGTAGGCCAGCCAAGCGGACAGTGTCTTGGAGTTCCCAACCTTGGCGTTCATCTTCAGGATTCTCCTCGAACCAGTCTGTAGCGGAGAGTCTAAACAGGAGCGGAAACTGGGCGGGCCATACCTTCCTGACAGCCTCGACTATCTCTCGTGCAAATCGTGTGCGATTTTCAAACGATCCACCATATTTATCGGTGCGACAGTTGGTAAAGGGAGAAAGGAAGGAACCAATAAGATAACCATGGGCACCATGAATCTCTGCTACCTGAAATCCCGCCCTGGCGGCTCGACGGGCGGCGTTGACGTAACTGTCCACGATTTCGGCAATTTCCTGGTGGCTGAGTTCGTGAGGTTCGTTCCGGTCACCATATGGGATTGGACTAGGGGCCACTGTTCTCCAGCCCTGTTCTGAAGGTTGAAGCTGCTTCCCGGTTAACCAAGGACGGTCTGAAGACGCCTTACGTCCAGCATGTGAGAGTTGGATGGCGGGAACTGTTCCAAGCATTCTAATGGTGTGAGCAATTCGCCCGAAGGCAGCCTCTTGGCTATCGTTCCAGAGCCCTAGATCCCAAGGCGTGATTCGGCCTTCGGGTCGAATGGCCGTCGCCTCGACCATGACGAGACCTGTTCCTCCCGCTGCTCGACTGGCTAGGTGGGCAAGGTGCCAATCGGTGGGGCTTCCGATCTCCGGCCCACTCTGGGCCGCAGAATAGGTGCACATAGGAGACATCCACACACGATTGGGGATCTCTACCGAGCGCAGGGTCATCGGTTCGAATAGCGAATTATCAAGGTTATGTTCCACTAACGAGTGCTCCTGATTCCCTCCACGGCCCCTAAGAGCTGCGTCATTCTGCAGCAATCGATAGACTACCGCCATGTCATCCGCTCCATAGCCAGCTTCCTGGCAACGTTCGTAGAGCTGATGCGCTTGATTCGCGACGGTCCAAGCCTCTGGAGGTGAAGACTTGGCCACATCCCCTATGGCCAGCCGAAGATCTTTCAAGAGGATATCGACCTTGGCGCCGCCTGAGTAATCGTCTTGCAGTGCTGGCTCAAAGAGCCATTTAAGAGCAAATGAATTTGTTGATGATGATTGCAGGATTTCGAAAGATTTTTTTGCCTCGACACCCAAATTTTCAGCAAGGACTAGGGCCTCTGCAGTTGCCGTGGTGATGCCTGCCAGCAACAGGTTGTGGATGACCTTCATAGATTGACCCACTCCATCACCATCGCCTACATGAAAAATCCGGGCACTGAAACAGCCTAGAAGGGCTTCGGCGGCTCGAAGCGTGGAATCGTCCCCGCCCACAAGCATCTTGAGTTGGCCGCTTTCCGCTGCTTGCCGGCCACCGCCGATGACTGGTGAGTCCAAGTAGCGGATGCCTTCCTGGCGCGCTCGGGCGGCATGAGCAGCCGAGGCCTGCTGGCCGATGGTGCCCATTTCGATAATCATCGAACCGCTGTCGGCCGAAGCAAGCACCGACGAAAAAACTTGGTCGGAAATCTCCACGGTGGGCAGCATCATGAGGATGAAATCTGAACCTCCGATTGCTTCTTCCACTGTAGCGAAAGTTTCGAGACCCATCTCATTGCCACGGAGCCGGGCATCGGGAAAAGAATCAACGGCGCGAACGGTGTAGCCACCGTCGCTGATGAGTTTTGCGATGGGCAGCCCCATAACACCCAGACCGATGAAAGTGACAATTTGATTGGATGACATGATTTTCTCCATTTGAGATCAGATGCGTTGTGCGTGCGGGTCTCAGATATCACGTTTAGTCATCGCAAATTATTGCCGATGAAGGATCAAGCTTTCTAAACGGGCAGCACTGCCTGTTTATCCAATGATCGCTGAAACGAAATATGAGAGTTGAATAGGCTGTCCGGCATGATGTCCGGGCCTGCCAAGAAGCAAACTAAAGCCAAGCTTTTGTCCGCCGCCGATGAAATTTTCGACAGTTCCAGTCGAGGAACGCTGGCTATTTCTGGGTATCTGACCAGACCATGTCGGCGGCCTTTTCGGTGATTTCAATCTCGCGTGTCGTCTCGGTGAAATCGATGTAAGACTGCAGTGCGGAAAGATCCAATGCCGCATCCACGTTCGCGGCATACGTATCTACGGATTCTTCGAACACTTTGTCGGCATTCGGAAGATCGGCCGGGACTGAAAGCTGGTCTTTCATGATCTGATAGAGCTCAGCCCGGTTCTTGGGATCCCTGATCCAATCACTGGTTTTTGTCATCGTCTCTTTGAATCGTTTGCCAGCTTCCGGGTTTTCCTTGAGGAAGCTATCTTGAGCGGCCCACAGCAACGATGTTTTACCGATGGTCTTCAGAGTCTCGGGGACAGGGTTTTTTGCGCTGGCGGACCTGCGCGTATCCGAAACCATGACACCATAGTTTTTGGCGACCGCAACATCTTGAGCAGTTCCGTAGAAGTAGACCGCATCGACTTTGTTGTTTTCGAGTCCGGCCAGCATAGTGGAGGTTTGGCCAAGGGCAATGTAGTCCTTCGAGGCAGGATCGATGCCGTTGTCCGAGAAGTTGACGTGTGCGTGGAACTCATTGCTGCCGCCCACAGCGACAACGCCCACAGTCTGGATGTTGTTAAGCGTTTCCTTAAAGGTTGCTCCCACCTTCTCCTCACGGACCACCAAACTGTATATCGGTCGCGTCAGAATATTTGAGACGACTTTCAGGTCTATCCCTTGGGCTCGGGCTGGCGGGATGTTGTCTGGTCCAGAGTTGATGAAATCGACCTCCCCGCCAACCAAGGCAGTCATGGAGGCAGGAGTAGAGGCAATTGTCACCGGTGTGCCGGCAATGCAGTTTTCGGTGAAAAATCCCTTTTTCTCGGCCACGGCTGCCTGAATATTAATGACGTTTCCTTCATACCATTGGTATTTCACCGGGTATGTAGTTTCGCAACCGGGAATGTCCGCCGTGGGAGTGGCATTGTTAACACACGCGGTCAGGGAGAATGCGACGGTGGCCAGGATGGCGACTCGTCGAGCAATAGATTTGGACCCAAGAGACATGGCGAATGCCTTTCGTAAAGAGGGTTTTGCTAGGAAAAGGGAAGTAAGGTGTAAAGGATTTAGCTGGCGCCGCGGAGAATGCCGCCATCGACGCAGATGACTTGACCCGTGACGAAATCAGAGAGCGGGCCTGCAAGGAACTCGACGACATTCGTGCAGTCCTCGGGCCTGCCCAGACGCCGAAGCGCACTCATGTTGGTCCAAGTCTCGAGACGCTCGGGATCTGAGGCACCAAGCCGTTCACTGAATTGACCTGTTGCGATGAAACCAGGAGCAATGGCGTTGGCATTGATGCCATGTGAACCAAGTTCCTGGGCCAGATAGCGCGTATAGTGCGCCACTGCACCCTTGGCCACTGCGTAGTCTGAGCCATGCCCTTCACCCAGCGCCATGACACCGGTAAAGGAGGAAATGGTGATGATCTTGCCGGACTTCTGCTCCTTCATATATGGGGCCGCGGCACCGACCGTATAAACGGTGGAGTATAAGTTGCGTTCGAATGTTGCTTGCATGGCGCTCGCTTCGATCTGCGAAGGTTGCGCGGCTGCGAAGTTCCCGCCACCGCCGGCGTTGCACACGACGATGTCGATGCTTCCCCACATCCGGTGCACGTCGTCGACAAAGGACTTCGTCGCGGCCTCATCTGTCGCATCGACCTGCTTCATAAAGACATCGGTGCCGAACTGGGCGAGCGTCTTTTCCAAACTGCCATCGACCAGTTGGCTTTTCTCGGTCTCATACTCCGCGGCAGATTCAAGGTTCAGATCGCTGATGGCAATCTTGGCACCCATTGCAGCCAAACGCTTGGCGTAGTTCAGGCCCAGACCTCGGGCTGCACCTGTAACAATGGCGACTTTGTTTTCAAGAGGTTTCATGGTGTTCCTTCTTTATTGTGATTGCTTTAGGAGTGAATGCTCGACGTCTGGTCGATGTCGACCAGAAAGCTCAGGAGTAATTCGATGCATCCTTCGGGATCTTCTACTGTTGGCCAATGGGCCACGCGGTCCAGCACGGCGGTTTGGACTTGGTTGGGTTCCAATGCAGCCTCACAGGCTGCCGTTTCTTCCGCCGTGGAGACCATGTCTTCGATGCCTCTGACCAGTAACACCGAAGCGCTGGGATCCGCTGGCGGCAAGGCTTCGCCGGCCTCGCCGACTGCGATGCAGCACTCTGCGTAACGTGTGGCATCCTGCCCCATGAGGAACTCCCGCACCAGGGTAACTGCCACAGGTCGGGTGGTCATCGTATGGTGGCTCAGCCCGCCCAACCCGAAATCGTGTGCAACCCTGACCATGCCGTCCGTTCTAGCTGCAGACGCCCTGGCCGCAAAAGCCGGACGTTGTGAAACGTCTGGTCCGGCAATCGGGGCAAAAAGAACCAAGCCCTTGACTCTGGGTTCATGAGCAGCAATATGTCTTGCGACAAGAGTCCCTAGCGAATGCCCGACAAGAAGTACTCCTTCTACGTCGCCGAGCTGTTCAATGGCTAGCTTGACGTCCTGAATCCAATTGCCGAATCCGTCCGGGGAACGGTCCTTGCTTCGGCCGAGTCCGGTCAGATCCAGTGCGACAGTGGGATACAGGTGTTCCACTGCTTGACGCAAAGGGAAATGGACGTTGGAGTTGCCTCCCAACCCGTGAATGAACACAATCCCAAGTGAACGAGAAGCTGGCTCATACGGCGTGGTCTTTTCCACAAAGCAATGATCTTGACTGATCTCAGACATTAGCCGCTGCATCCTGCTTCACGTTTCCGGTTGTCCGGACTTCATCCAAGACAGCACTCAGGGGCGCAATCACATAGTCGTCCAGGCTTGCTTCTCTGGTCATCTGCCAGTAATCGGGCGAGGTCCACGGCATATTGGCGGTGACCCTTCCTTTAGAGTTGCGGTACCAGGTCGAGCCGGTTGGCAGCGACCAAATCATGCGGTCAAGTTCCTTGTCCATGCGCGCGTTGTAGTTCTCAAACACGTCGCTCCGAACCTCGATGCTGTTCAGGTTGTTCTCGATCATGTCGCGGATCATCGTGGCAACATACCCGCTTTGGGCCTCCGCTTGGAAGAAGATGCTCCCCCCGACACCGACATTCGTGTTGGGTCCATACAGCACGAACAGGTTGGGGAAATCGGGAACGGTCATGCCGAGATAAGCGCGGGGGTCTTCCTCGCCCCAGGAATCGCGGATGGTTACGCCCGATTTCCCGGTGAAGTCCACGGAGGAGAGCATGCGGGCTGCCTTGAACCCCGTGGCAAAGACGACCACATCCGCTTCATGCACTCTGCCTTCACCATCAACGATGCCATTCTCGGAAAATTCAACGGCACGTGAATTGACAAGTTCAACGTTCTCACGGCGGAACATCCGGATCCATCCGTTGTCGCGAAGCATGCGCTTCATAAGCGGCGGGAATGAGGGGATCAAATCGGATAGAAGATCCTGACGGCTGCCAAGTTCCTCGGTCATGTATTTGACCAGCCGATCGCGCAGTTCCTGGTTAGCCTGGCTGATGGTGCCGTCTTCAGCTTTCCATTCGTGGTCGACCAGTGCGGAGGGCCGCATGATGTCATTCATTGACACCATGGTCCGCACACGGAACCAACGCTCGTAGGCAGGGATATTCTGCAGAGCCCACTGCACATCTTCCGGAACTTCTTCCAGATAGCCAGGTACCCCGACAACCCACTGGGGGCTGCGTTGCAGTACGGTCAGCTGTGCGACTTCGGGGGCAATGGCCGGGCCAATCTGATTACCACTTGCACCATTGCCGACAAGGATGACCTTTTTTCCTGCATAATCTGCGGTGTGGTCCCAGTCAGCGGAGTGGAAAGCCTTGCCGGTGAACTTATCACGGCCCGGAAGATCGGGAACTGAAGGAACACTCAGCTGGCCGAGGCCGCTGACGAGGATCTTGCTGCGCACAGTTTGGCGGCGGTTCTCCGCGCTTAAATCCAGAACCCATTCGGATTCAGCCTCGTCATAGGTCGCGCTGTTGACACGGGCGCCGTAAGTGATGTGCTCCTCAAGCCCGAAAGTCCGCACGCATTCCTGAAGATAGGCAAGGATTTCAGGTTGCTTGGCGTAATAGCGTTTCCAATCTGTCTTGCGGGCAAAGGAGAAGGAGAAGTAATGGCTGGCAATATCCACGCCACACCCCGGGTAGGTGTTGACTAGCCATGTTCCCCCGGCTTCCGGATTGGAATCATAGATTTTGAACGGAATGCCCATGCGCTTCAGATGGATTGCGGTTGCAATCCCGGACATGCCGGCCCCAATAATGGTCACCGAAAAGGAGTCCGCAAGTTCGGGTCGATCCGAGTTCCAGTCGATGTGAGCAGAAGCAAGCACTCCCATCTCTTTGAGGACCAGATCTTTTTCCGACTCCGACATCATGCGTCCCGATACTGTGTCGGCCAGGACCCTAATAACGTCTTCGCTGCCAACGCTGTCTTCGCTGATGCCCGAATTCATAAGGTGTTCCGCCATTAGCTGGTGCAAACGCTTCAGTTTCTCCTGGGGAATCTTGACGTCGACGTTGGTTGGCCCCGTGATGTAGGGCTTGTAATCCACGAGCAAGTCCATGTCCCCGGTCATTTCAACCAATGCTAGGAGGAGTGCCGCAGGGTCGGTCAGAGTGAGCTTGTTCAGCAGTTCTCCGTGGGACAGTGAGCTGAAGTTCGTTTTGATCGTCATGATATTTCCTTCTTCGTACAGAGCGTGTACGGGATTTTCTAGGACTGAGAGTGGTTAGGCAATTTGCCAGCGGAGCAGCTTGCGGCGGGCGAACCGCAGGCCCCAAGATATGAGCATGGTCCCAGCCACGAGGATGATGAGGGTGGCGAAGTACTGATCCATGCGGAAAGCTGAGGCAAAGTATTGCAACTGGACACCGAGTCCACTCTGGCCGGCGATCATTTCCCCTGCAACGGTAGCTAGCATGCCGAAGATGAATCCAAGTTCCAGTCCAGTGAAAATTCCTGGAATCGCTCCGGGCAGAACGAACTTAGTAAAGGTTTGGAGCTTCTTAGCGCCAAGTACTCGGGCTAGCATCAGTCGATCTCCGTCAGCGCTTTGGACTCCGGCGAGTGTGTTGGAGAAGACAACGAAGAATGCGAGGCTGAAGGCCAAGGCAATTTTGGATTCAAGTCCAATACCGAACCACAGTAGGAAAATCGGGGCCAGCGCGACGCGGGGCAGCGCGTTGACGGCGGTTAGATAAGGTTCTATCACCCGGAGCATAAAGGGAGAAGCCGCAAGGAAGAGCGCTGCGATGACACCTGTGATCGAGGCCAACGCCCATCCGACAATGGCACCGGTGAAAGTCGACACAGCATGCACAGAGAGCAAATCCGTGGAGAACGAGGCAAAAAAAGCCATCAAAATCTTTGACGGTTGACTGATGTAAACCGGGTTCAAAGTACCGTTGCCAGCCAGCAGCTCCCAAGTTCCGAAGAGCAAGGCTCCGAGCGTCAGCCATCCCAGGGGTACTGCCCAAGGATAGTGGCGGGTAGGAATGAGAGTGGCTCTCATTGCGCCCCCGCTTGGCTTCCGGCGGTTTCTTTTACGTTTTTTGTGTGCGACTTCGGCAGCGTCTTGGGAACCTACAGGGGTGAGGCTGCGTGGGGTTATGTTAATAGTCATGATGCCAACTCTTCACGGAAGACGGACCAGATGTCTTGGTAGTACTTGTGGTACTCGCTGCTGGACTGCAGTTCGAGGACGTTGCGGGGGCGGGGTAGATCGATGCTGAACTCGGCGATGATCTTGCCGGGTCGCGCGGAGAAAACCAGGACGCGATCTGCCATGACAATGGCTTCGGCCAGGTCGTGGGTGACAAGGACGACTGAGCTTCGTTGTTCTTCCCACCGTTGCAAGAACACTCCCTGCAAACGCATCCTGGTTTCGGCATCCAAGGCAGAGAAGGGCTCGTCCATCAGAATTGTGCCGGGGTGGCTCACCAGAGTGCGAGCCAGGGCCGTTCGTTGACGCATGCCGTGAGAGAGCTGGGAAGGATAGGACTTCAAAAACTTTCCCAGACCGACAGAGTCGAGCATCTCGGCAGCTCGTTCGCGGGCTTCGCGTTTGGCCACGCCACGTAGTTCCAAAGGCAGTGCGACGTTGGCAACGGCGTTTCTCCAAGGGAGGAGGCCATCGCGGGCGAGCAGATAACCAACATCGGGGTTACCCTCCTGGGCGACTTCACCGCCCAGAGTGACTCGGCCTGTGGTCGGCTGGAGCAAACCAGCAGCCATATTGAGCACGGTAGTTTTACCGCATCCGGAGGGCCCAACGAGGCAAACAAACTCACCGGGTTCTATGCGCAAGCTCGTGGTGTCCAGCGCCAGCACATCGTTCCCGTCTGGTGTTCGGAACGTTTGCGAAACCTGGTCTACGACAATTTCGTCGCCCGCCATGCTGCGCGGCGCGAGTTGCGTCAATGATTCACTTTCCACAGACATTTCAGCTCCTTTGCTTCAGTCTTAGTTGATTGTCTCCAAGAGTAGGGGCAGGATTTGAGTCACAGGAATAACCATCGAGAGGAATTCCTCTATGTCGAATCACGTCACATCTGTGGGCAATGCATTGGCTCTCCTGCAAATACTCCAGGACCGAAAAAATATCCGTGTCATCGATGCTGCCCAAGAGCTGGGGGTGGCGCGGTCCACTGCGCACCGTTTACTTTCGACGCTTAAAGAATTTGGTTTCGCGGTTCAAGACGGGGAAAAGTCCTACGCGCTGAGCCCTTGGTGGCGAGGGGGCAAGCAATCAGTAACGGCCGAGACGGCGCTGCCGATGGCCCGGCCTCACCTGAAATGGCTTATGGAGAGGACCGAGGAGACGATCCATTTCATGCAGCCCGAGGGCCGGATGGTTCAAATCATCGAGACCATCGAATGTGAACATGGACTTCGTGTTGGAAACAGAGTGGGATCTCTTTTTCCTGCACACATCGTTGCGGCCGGCAGGCTTTTTTTGGGAAGGATGACAATCGAGGAATTGAAACTCATGTACCCCGCAGGGCCGCCGGAGGATTCCGGGGTCATCGCAATGGAAGACTTTTATGCTTCATTTCAGAGTCAGCGTCCATATGCGGTGACCTATGGCCGAGGGGAACGGGGCGTCAACGCCGTCGCGATGCTGGTGGATGATCCGGACCGGCGCGGAATTGCCGCCGTTTCCCTCTCCGGACCGTCATTTCGCATGTTGCCACAAACAATCGCGCAAATGACCGATCTGTTGCAGGAATGCGTGCAGCGCATCAACGCCAGTATTCGTCAGCAGCGACGTTAAACAACCTCACTCATTTTCTGATAACGGCTGCCTGTTCCGCCATTACTTTCTGCAATTTATCAACAGCGAAGTAGCTCCAGAACGCGATTCGACGCCCATTGATATCAATTTTTCATAGGTATTTCTCGTATCCGGTATTGGACTCAGTAGTGGATACCTGAGAAGGTTCTTACCAGGGATGTTCCGACATTGGAACAAGTGTTTTTTACATCTGCTTCTCGCATCCCCGGGATGGACTTTGCTGGCAGATGCCCTTGGTTCTTTTCTGTCTCGGTGTTCAAATGAGCTACCGCGTCGTAGAGAGAAAACAATCGCCGGGACTCGCCGATGCTTTGTGGCACCCCAGAAGAAATCAGATTGAAGGAACAGACCGTTACTAGCGTGGCCCTTGCTGAAATTTTCCAAGGATCGAACGGCTACACTCACGTCGCGAATGCGGCGCCGTTGGAACGTTCGGATTCGACCCTGCGGAATCAGCGCCGAAAGTATCTGAAAGACTGGCGCAAGTTCTATCAACTGATGGACACCTTCTAGGAATCCTCTGGGATCAAGCCTTTATGAGTAGTTTCCGATTTGATCGGCGTCTCCGACCTATCGGCGCGCGCAAATGGTCATGGCCGAGATTGGTGCGGATATATTGGCGTTCCGCTGAGGCCGCGAATTCGAGGTCGGGGTCGGGGACCGCCGGCTGCCCTGTACATGATGAATCCGCTGGCCGGTCAAAACATCGCTTAACCGGAGTAGCATTCTCAAAGCAGTCGGTCACCCGTTATGCAACCAACCGGCAGAATTCCACTTCTTTCGTTGGCTACTTTCACATTTCCGTTGGCATTTCCACTTCAAGCGCTACGGCCACGCATTGCATGTTCTCCCAAGTCTTCAGGTTCAGCGTGATGGCCGTGGCAGCTTCAATCTGTGCCGGAGATGGCTCACGTTCGCCCGGCACCCGGATGGGTTCGGTATCGTCCTGCAACTCGCTGCCTTTGACGTAGCTGATGAATTCTTCTACCTGCGCCGTGTATTCCTCAAGGTCACGCAGTTGAGCCACATCAATAGCGATGATCAACGTTCCCTGATGGTCTGCGGTTTTCCGCTCGGAAACCGTCTGCGAACCAGAAAGAGCTCCGCCAAGCGCCTCAACCAGCAGCCCCAATCCGAAACCCTTAAACCTGTCATGTATCAAGACATCGGTAACACTTGCTGTATCAAGACATCGGTAACACTCACTGATCTTCCCGAGGATTTTCGAACAGGGCTGTCGCATGCTTCAAGCTCCGATATTTCGTTCCTTCTGGAAAAGGGAAATCGTATCTGGCAATGAGTTCACCGTGCATCGTCACCAGCATCAATTCCTGCTGATCCCAGCAAGCCTTCAGCGGCGTGCTGCGTAGAAGCTTGCCCAGATAAATCTCTACCCCGGCGATTCGGATGCACCGGTTCTTGTTCGCACGCATCAACTGCTCACCGCTGCTGCCCATATCCTCGGACCGCAACGTTGCCATGAGCTTGGCAGGAGTACCGACCTGCTCAGCGACAGGTCCGGCAAAGTCAGCAACCGGTTCAGAAATGGCTTTGCCTGGTGGCTTGGTACTGTATTTCAGCGCGTATCCAGGCTCTGGTGAAGCAGCCACCGGGGTCGCGTCCCATGCCTGCTGAGGTGTCATCCGGTCTTCCAGGGATTGATGGCCCCGTTCATTGTTATAGGCATGGTTAAAGACATCGACCTGCCGTTGCAACGCCGGTAAATCCTTGGCGTAGGGCTGCTTCTTCAACCACTTGAACAGCGTCGAATGCAACCGCTCATTCTTTCCCTGGGTTGTTGGCTTATACGGTTTGCCCGTGATCGTCGCGACCCCCAGGCTATTGGCGTAGGCGACTAATTCGCTGACCACGCCGCGGCGGATAGGGTTCAAGGCGTCCCCGTTATCGCTCAAGAGCCGTTGCGGAACACCATGGGCAGCAACGCCTCGGCGGAAGACTTCCACCGCTGCTTTGCTGTTCTCTGTCCTTGCGACCAGCGAGGCAACTGCCAGTCGGGAATGGTCATCGAGCAGCTGGAAGATCACGCATTTACGTCCGCCTTCGAGCAGGTATTCGGTGGCGTCCAACTGCCAGCAGGCGTTGGGCATGGGGTAGCGGAAGGACCGGTAAGAAGATCTGGGACGTTTGCGTGGTGACGGGGTGATGACCCCGCGTTCCCTGAAGATCCTGGCCAGCGACGCGATGGATGGGGCCTTCATGCCGAGGCTGAGCATTTTGTCGTGCACGCTGATGGGCCCGTGGTCCCACCCGGCCTCTTCCAGTGCTTTGCGGACCGCGACGGCTTGGTCTTTGAGCGCCTCGTTGGTGCTTTCCGGAGAGCGCTTTGGACGGCGTGAACGCGGTTCCAACGCGGCGGCTTGGCCTTCTTCGCGGGCCCGTTTGAGGATTTGGTAGAACGTTTTGCGGCTGATTCCGTGCTCAGTGCAGAAGGCGGTCACTGATCCTCTGGGTGCGTTATCTGGCCATTGGGTGATGGCTAGGCGTATCGTCGAGTCGACTGGATCATTATTTTTCACACTTTCCAGTTCAGCAGCCCGCTAGTTGACCCGTAAGGGTTGTGCTGGCGGGCTGTTGTTGTGCCAAAGAGTTAATTTTCGGGTGGAAGTGTTACCGCTTTAATCGTGGAAGTGTCACCGATGTGTTGATGCAGAACTGTTACCGATGTCCCGATACAAAACAGTTATAAGAAAAACGGTATGCTCTACGCTGGCCTAGCCCACCAGCCTGCGGGAGGAGCCACTGCACCGCATGCAGGCGCAGCCAACCCTCATAAGCCACAGACGAGGGCTATACGAACCCCAGCCCATGTCTGGAAGCCCCTTGGGTCCAGTGCGGTCCGCCCGGCCCGTCAGGCGATTGGTATCAACATCGAGGATCGCCAGCACCCGGAAGAATTGTCCTCCGGGCGATCCCTTCGACACCTTGCTGCACCATGGAGGCGACCGTAGCTTGCTGATTAGCCGGGCTCGCGTCTCGAACGCGCGAGCAGCATTCAGCGGTGCTCCGTGGGCTTGATGCCAATCTTAGACGACCTTGGCAACCTTTTTTGATCCCGTCTTTATCTTGCGGGAGCTCTTAGGAGCGGGACAACATTTGGAAGTTTAAAGTCACTCCGATATTTGGGCAAGAATAAGGTAATCCTCCAACGCGGGCATCGGTTCGAACCGCTCCTTAGGATTCCTTGCTCAAGCGATGGAGCTGTTCACTTTCAGGCTCGTCCAGCGCTCCGGTCGTGCCGCTGGCGAGGCTTGGGAATGAACGATCTTTTGTCGCCCATTTGCCCGGCCTTTCCCGGCCTTTCCCGGCCTTCGTCCGGCTCCCTGATGGCCATGCTGTTCCTGCGTCCGGGTTCGAAGACCAGTCTGGTAACGTCCCTGCAGCGCTCCTCGGTAAATGACCGGCGGGGATTTCTGATACCGCTCATTGACGACGTCTTCTCAAATGCAGGGGTTGTTTCTCAACTGGCACCGGAAACTACACGGAATCCGATATTGCCAGAGGTGGATTCCGGGGTGTTTGAACTGCGCGCCGCCACTCTGTAGCGGTTGCAGTAGGAGTCGTGGCACAGGTAGGAACCACCCCGCAACACGCGCCGAGTGCCGGTAGAGGGACCCTGCGGATTAGTGAGCGGAGACCGGGAATAATAGTCCGCTTCGAATCTATCGTGGCACCATTCCCATACATTACCGGCCATCTGCCACAGCCCGTACTCATTCGGCCGATAGGACTGCACAGGCGCAGTGGTGAGATAGCCGTCGTCGGCGGAATTCTCGTGTGGAAACCGGCCTTGCCAGATATTGCAGTTCCACATGTGTTCAGGGGTAAGTTCGTCGCCCCACACCAGGCGCTTTCCTTGCAATCCACCGCGGGCGGCGTACTCCCACTCGGCCTCTGTGGGAAGCCGGGTGCCCGCCCATTGGCAGTATGCGGAAGCGTCGTCCCAGGAGACATGCACGACCGGGTGATCGCCCAGCTTACTCAGGTCAGATTCCGGACCGGATGGGTGCATCCAGTCGGCCCCTTTTACGGCCAGCCACCAGGGTGCGCCGGGGACGCGATTGTATATGTCGTTGCGTTGTCCCTGGAAGGCTGCGTAGAAGACGGCCGATATCCCGAACCGTTCGGCGGTAGTCCTGTAGCCGGTAGCCTGTACAAAATTCTCGAACAGGGTGTTGGTGACCGTAGTGGTTTGCATATGAAAACCATCAAGTACAACCTCATGGACCGGCGTCTCCCCGTCATGCGAGTAGCCCTCGTTGTGGTGGTCGCCCATGGCGAACCTGCCGGCGGGGATTTCGACAAATTTTCCTACAGCTTGCTGATCGTAGGATCTGGTGGGACTTGTTGGTTGCGTGTGGATGAAGTTGGTCGTTCTGAACGTCTTGGAGGAGGAGCCCTCGGCACCCGACGGCGAGCAACAATTACTCATTGGCGCCTGGACCCGAAGCATCTTTGTCAAGTGCCCAATCCATGGCGTACCACTTCTCGGCTGCTGACGGAGCGGTTTTATTGACCGCTTCGAAGTCGACCACGGCTACTCCATTTTCATCGGCGTATCGGTCCCACTTGTTGCTCAGATCTTCGAGGATATCTGGACGATCAGCGGCAAGGTTGGTGACCTCGCCCGGATCCTCGGCCAGGTTGTAAAGTGAGTATTCACCCGTCCCGCCCATGGGTTCAGGTGCGAATACCAGCTTCCAGTCACCGGATCGGAATGCGCGGTGGCCAAAATGTTCCCAGCCGAATTCATCATCCCCGATGGTCTCCGACGTGCCCTCCAGAAGTGGGCGAGCGGAATCACCCAGAAGATTGCTGGTTGAAGAGAGGTCCGCTCCGGCGTACTCGGCGAAGGTGGGGTAGAGATCGGTGATATGAGCGAACGTATCGACAACCCTTCCATCGGCATTTTCGCTGGTTCCTGGAGTTTTGATGATGGCTGGAACTCGCGTGCCGCCCTCGAACAGGGTGTTCTTCGCCTGGAAATAGGGGCCGGAGGCTACCTGAGCCCAGGGGAGGCCAATGGAAGCGAAGGAGCCCTGCCGACCGTAGGCCTGCATGTCCCCGAGCAGCGGGTAAGCCCGGTCGTGCCAGCCTTCCTCAGTACTAAAACCCAAGTAATTAGCCTGGGTGCTGGCGGCCGCTCCGTTGTCGCTGACCACCGCAATGAGCGTATTGTCGTACTCTCCGGTTTCCTTGAGGTGGCTGATCACCCGGCCGATTTGTTCGTCTGCCTCATGGATTACTGCTGCATAGGTGGCCATCCGGTAGGCCAAATCCTGTTTTTGCGGGGCTGCCAGTGATGTCCAATCAGGTGTGCCTTCAAGCCACCGCGTTGCCATACCTTCTTCGATTAGCCCGAGCTCAGCCATACGCTGGTTTCGTTCGGTTCGTATATCAGCGAAATCTTTACCCATGTACACGTCTAGGTATTGCTCAATGAGTTCTTCGTTCTCAACATGCAGGGGATCATGGGGAGCGGTATAAGCGAGATAGCTAAAGAACGGCTGGTCAGCTTCCATGCTCTGATCCACCATCTTAAGCATTTCATCGGTATAGGAGCGCGTAGAGAAGAAATCGTCCGGCAGCTCGCTGACACGCTCGCCGTTGCGCTCGTGAATGACCGTATCGACCGGCTGCACCGGCCTGTCAAAGAGACGGTGGCCGTCGGAGAAGTAGGAGGCGCCAGCATCGTAGAGGGTAAAGTTCTGGTCGAAGCCGAGGTCCTGAGGGGTCTGGCCTTTTTCCCCTCCCAGGTGCCACTTGCCTACCTGGTAGGTGCCGTACCCGGTGTCACCCAATAGCTCAGCGATGCCGGTGAAGTTGCCCTCCAGGCTGCCCTTATATCCGGGGGTTGTCTCTGGCACGCCGGGAGGTGTTAGGCCTTCCATGGAGCCTAATCCGACTCGGTGCCGGTCTTGACCGGTCATTAGCTCTGCACGAGTAGGCGCGCACAGGGGAGAGACATGGAAATCGGTGAACTGAGCACTCTCCTTGGCCAAGGCATCCAGGTTCGGTGTGTTAATTTCGCTACCATATGCGCTTAAATCGGTATATCCCAGGTCATCCAAGAGGATCATCATGATGTTCGGCTGTTCCTGCGCCGAAGGCGAGACCCCCTGTTCGGTAGAAGCTGAGAAAATTCCGCAACCGGCCAAACTGGAGGCGAGGAAAACGGAGGCGCCTATAGGCAGACTTGCCAAAGCCAGTCGGGAGGGATTACGTGTAGGAGGAAATTTCATATGCCTTCAACTTTCAGCGTGGTGGGAAGAATGCCAGTGAAAACCTGCATGGTCGGTCCATGAGCGACTACGGAATCCCGTGACAGTTTCCGTCAAGCGACTGGCGGGATTTCCGAAGCGGCCCCGGATGCAGGAGTCGCGCACAGGGAGTGCCACTTCCGATTCCGCCGCACGAGGCAGCGTCGTTGATCAATGATGGCGATGTAGTCGATACCTCACTGTAGTGACGCGATTCACATATGTCAATATTCAGACGCTCGTCGGTAATTTGAGTCAGAATGCTTTGGGGGTATTATGCTGCTCACTGATGCCCAGGATCGTATCGACATAGCCCTCGGCACCGGAGCGCAGCGCGGCTCGGGCTTCTAGGAAGAGTTCATGGGCTTCGTATCCCATCCAACCGGCGGGCAGGAGATCGGTCGACAGGTCAGGGTCGCGGAACGGGAACTTCCGGTAGTCCTGAATCATGCGGGTACGTTCTACCAGAGCTTCCCGAGCTGACATGCGATTGGATCGGAAGAGAGGCAACTGCTGGCGATATTGTTCGACGAACTCCATGTAGTCATGGTTGAGTTCCTCGAGGTCCCAGCACCGTTGCGCCATGTCACGGTCATAGGTCAGCCCTTTGGACCGGGAATGCAGTAGGTCCAAGCGCACGGCAGGGGTGCCAGCGAACCTCTCCTCCACCGTTGCCAGTCGATCATGCGGACAGATCCAGGTGGAGGCGGCTAGCTTGCCGAACCCCAGCCAGGACAGCTCCTTGCGCAGGTGTTCTCGCAGGGTTCGCTCAGGTTCGGGAACATAGTAGATTACCATGTGCCACAGTCCGCCCCATTTGCTGTCTGCTCGAGTGAAGATCCGCTCGCGCCCTTCATCCAGGATCCGCCAGCTCTTCTCGGTGAGAGCGTAGATGACACCCCGGCTGCTCGGGTCTGGTTCTGTGCTGAACCACCCTTCCTTGCGCAACCGGGCCAGCATGACCCTGGCTGTGCTTTCCCCGATGCCGAAGCACTCCAGCAGTGCGGTCAGGTCGCGTAATCGTGCCCTACCTCCCCGGTAGCGCAGGTAGTCGCCGAAGAGGTCGATAACGATCCCGCGTGGTTTCACGATGCTCCTTTCCTTTCCGGCTGGACTTGGAGGAGCCCGTCGGCCAGTTTGCGCCAGCGTGAGTCACCCTATTGATGTACGTTGCACAATCGCAATAACTATGTCACATAAGGCGCGGCGGGTCGTTAGAGGTGACCACCCAAGCTCTTGCGATCTTAACGCATGCTTCAAGTTGAATGAAGTAGGTATAGGCGAGTCGGTGATTGCCCTGGTGACGCTTGCACCCACCAGGTGAACTTTCGCAGTAGACAGGAGGCTCGGTATGAGAGGCGGTTGGGCTCCAGTCCATAGCGGGGAGGCCGACGTTCAGTCGGTTGGATGCGGCTGTAATACCCATCCCTAATTCGAATGGCGCTACGAACTGTTTTGCGTTGGCCCTCAGGTAACGTGCTGCGTGTGCGCATGAAAACACTCTCCTGAAGCGGTTCATTCGGTCAGGCGGCCCGAAAACTGCACATTGCTCAGCCCGCAGTGAGACAGCAGATTGCTAAACGCGAAAAGCACTTGGGCATCCAACTGTTTGAGCGCGCTAGGCGCACGGTCCGCCTCACTGATTCCGGAGAAGCAATCTCGGAGCCATGCCGGGAAGTATTGCGACCATTGATACCGCGAGTACACAAGCGCGTAATGCTGGCACAGGGGAATTTGGCAGAGTTCGAATTGGGTTTAATGGCGGTTTTGGAAGCGCTCGCCGTGTACCCGCTACCCGGACCAAACCCAGCGTGGCCCTCTTGCCCTCACCACTCCCTGGCCGATGGGGCGACTACGGTCTTGAAGCGCAGGCTAGCTGATGCGCTGCCAGGCACGGTGGGGACATACCGCCACAGCGGCGCTACGAAGATTGGATCCACTCCTCGGGCGCCATCAACGAACCAGATCTTCGCTCGATCCGGTCCGGCTACTTGTCGATGGTAGGTCTCATTCTGGACTCTGGCCCCGGGGTCGAGCTCAGGCATCTACCCCAGAACTCCGCAAGCTAACCCGCTGCCAAGCGCGGTGGGGGACATACCATCACGCGGCTGCCGGCAGCGAGGGCCGGCCGGCGCATCTCATCAGTGAGGCCCCAGCCTCTCCGGTGGTGCGTTC
>NZ_JBHXVN010000010.1:0-115503 GCF_042672105.1 Glutamicibacter sp. NPDC127525
GGTCAGATCGTGCAAAAACTTCGGAGCGGAAGCCCTGGAGAGGGGCCACAATCGGGTGCCGACGCCGCCGGCGGGGATCACGCCGTGGAATCGGGACATCAGATCTGAATTCAAGTACGCACTCCAAAATTTCTGTGCCGGGACGAAAGCCTTCCGCGCAATAAAACGGATTGCGAATAATACACTGCCATTAGCTCTGACTCTTCTCTACTTGGAAGGGAAGTCTTTGTTAATGGCACGAACAACAGCATGGACTCCTTCGTATGCTTCAAGACGTAAAGTCTTCAGAGCATCTTCAGAGATGGGCATATCGGCCAAGCGGACCTTTTGCAAAAGGTTCTCGTCGGTCGCACTGGACAGTAGAGGGGTACGTCCCAATCGACGATAGAGATTACGTGACTTTGAAGTCGAAGAGAGTACTACGGAAGAAACCCCGTAAGTAGTTGCAACAACTGTTCCATGGAATTTATTTGAGATGAGTGTATGCAGTCCACCGATTGCGGAGCTGATCTCATCGATATTCTCGCTATCGAAGATAATCTGATTCTCTAGAGGGAAATCCTTTGCGACTTGCAGATCGGCCGCTCGGGTGCGCCCCGTGCCCATCACGATGTTCATGATGTCAAAGCCCTCTTTTTGGAGTTCCCTACACGCGTTTAGCAAGACTGTCGGATCGGAGCCCGCGCGGTGAGTACGAAGAGAAATGCCAATTGTTGGTTTCTCGAACTTCTTAGCAGGAGGATAAACACCACTAAATGCCAGATCAGCATGATGGCGGACCTCAACATTAGGAGTAAGTTTCTTCCGAATCCACTCCGCACTCTCGACATCTCGCGCCGAAATGTACTTCACGTTCTTGTGCTGGAAGAAAGTACGCAGACGGCTCATGACGTCTTCAGCTTCGTGCTTAATCCAAGTTGGAACTCCTACACCGGAAATGTATATAGGCCGGTTTAGCCATGCTTTGTTCCAGTAAAGTGGAGAGATCTTGTTCGGGATGACCAAGTCACCGCCACCGATAACGATTGCATCGACTTCTTTAGCTATTTCGACTGCAGAGCGTGAGAAATACGGGTACTCCAACTTGTCGTGCAGAAGCCTTGTCTCATGCACTGAACCGATCGAATTTTCCCAAATGCGGTGGAAGAGCTCATCTCCATAATTGCCCCATCCGAAGAATCCTACTAAGCCAATTTTAGCCACGGTCTATTTTCCTTGCTGCTCGTATAGTTCACTAATAATGCGTGAAAGCATCATTTTTCCAAAAGTCTTATTCATATGATAAAAGTCGCGACGTTTGAAGAATCCCCGCTCATCAGGTGCGTCTGGCTGGCCTAAGCATAATGAGGTTTTGGTCCACATAGATCCGCGCTTACTTTCTTCGGGCTGTTCAATTACCCGGATCCCATTGGCTATAAATCGATTTTTTTGAGATTCATAATTCTCTAACAAATATCGTTCAGCCTGGTTATCGTTGAACGCGTGAAACGCTTCTAGTCGCTCACCAGATTCAGTTCCGGCCCATTCGGCAGGCAGTGGTGCAGGAACCAACGTCACGGGCTTGTCGGTTACACGTCTAAGGATTGAAATTAATCGAGAGGCTTGCGATTGCGCAATACGATGATTCGTATACGAAATGGACACCTCTGGAGTTAGTAATTGCCCACCCAGATCAAACGGTAAATCGTCAGGTTGGTATTCTTTCCAACTCTCGATCATCGACACAACAGAGAATCCGAATCCAAGAACAACAAAATGGTCCCAATCCTCCGCAAAAACGGTAGATTCGGAAGTACTGGTGGCCTCAATTTTGACCATGTCCAGCGTAGCCACATCTTTCGTTCCGACTATCTTTAAGGGCTGGTTTCCATAGGTTCTCGAAATATAGAACTTACGTTCCTCAGTTGAAGACTCAGGCTTAACCCCGTGCGAAGTAACTGCAAGAGGGGCAAGATGTGAATTACCGATAAAACAAATTTTCATTTCGCAAATATCTCCAAAAGCGAATCGTCACAAAATACCTGTTCGTCTGCGATACGTTCTTGTTTTGCCGTCAACGAAGAATTTTTGACCGGTATATGTTCAGAGAAGAAGTAATTCATAACCTTTTCCACCGCTTCAGGTTGGACATTGCGTCCAGTCTCATCAAACGGGGAATTTTCGACGTAGCTTGACGAGATAACCTCGTAGGACGGGAAATAATCGACGTCCTGGCACCGTCTAATTATCTCACCAGCGGCAGCTCTAAGTACCGCCTTAGAGTACGTCGTCGCCGTGAGCACATGGTCACTGGTTGCAGTGGCGGCTAGAGGAACTGGAGAGACAGTAAGGATAAACTTGATTCGAGGATTAACTCGACGAGCCAAAATACGGAACTCCAGAAAATCTCGCACAACCTCTGTGTAATCAAAATTCTTAAATTCGTACTTTTCAGAATCATAGGAACCAGCGACTGTTCCGGGAGCAGTTGGATAGACAGTGCCATCCACCTTTGACACCCATCCTTCAGTCAGCCCCATCGTGAAGACAAAAACGTTAGCTTGCTTCAACAATTCAAGAACACGTCTGAGGTGGACTTTACGATGTCTTAGTACCAATTCGGGGCTATCGTGCCCTCCGGGGAAAATCGTAGGACGAAGTGCATCATAAAACTTCCCATCACGCTCCCAGACGACTTCCGCGGGTACTCGGTCACCCATGGCCTCTCGCGCAAGTTGTGACAGTTGACGAGTGTAATAGATATTTCCATAACGGGCTGAATAAATTCCGTAGCCATGTTCCATAGCCCCAGATTTAGTTAGATTCTCCGGGGCCGGCTCAACGTCAACGACATTATATCCATTTGACCGCATGTACTTGGCGATGTGCTGAGCGAAGCAGCTTCCTGCGGTTGCAATGCGGTCGGTTGCTTTGATTTCGAAGCGCTTTTTGTACAAATCGGGAATCGTCGCCACTGAAGAAGTGCGCATACCGGTCTTCCAGTACGTCCGTCTCGGATTCCCTCTATAAGGCGACTCAGGAACCGGAAAATTCTGCGTACTTGTCATATCAGAAGCTCTCTGCCGTATATAGTTCAGACTCGATCAGTCTAGCAAATGATAGCTCAGAAGCTTCCCTATGGAGCTCCTTGCAAATTGAAGGGGTAACGACAGATCCGCCAGTTTGGAGTTCGCTTCCTCCAAAATTGGCTGACAAACATCTCCCAAGCCATGTGTCTGAGCAATCTCAAATCCAGTTCGAGTTAGCTCGGATAATGTTTCTCGGTCCTTGTGCAGCATATGTCCTCGTTTCCTTGCTAATTCAGCGAGGACGAAGGAGTAACCGTTGACTACTTCATCAGCACTACCTTCAATCTCAAATTTGTAGATTTCATCTGGATGAATCCGCCCACCAAGTGTTGATAGCCTGGCATCTACTTCCGGAGAAGAAATGTTCTTGCGGTCATCGTCATAACGATGCGAAGCCATTTGTGGACTGATTAGTGAAATAATGTCATGAATTACGCTGAGCGACTTGCCGGATCGTACTGTCCCTTTCCAACTTTCCGAACGAGCTAGGCCTACGAGTTTCCTATTCATAAAAGGTCTGACCCCGATCATAGACGTAGTGACAAACCGTCCGCTATGTAGGGCATTACGGTGGCCCAGATAATGCCACTCAGATGCTATAGGGTCATCGAAGTCGATGCCCATCTCCAACATTGCTACTTCCGTTTCGGCATAAAACGCATCAGCAACGTTCTTGTTCTTGATTGTCCGATGAATTTGAGACATCGAACGCCATCCGTATTGCCCCTTTGCCAATTCAGCACCATGACCTCCAATATTGAACGTCGGATGCTCGGTTACGATACGGTCAGGAAGGACCATAAAATCGTAAAGTCCCGAGCTAGATAAGTACCAAAGACCTAGCGGATTCTCGACGCGTTCGATCTTTCGAGTAGCTGCGTTAGGAATTTGCCTGTTGAGAGGTAATTCGTGGATTTCTGCTAGTTCCGCGACAACTTCGAAGTCTTTCTGATGCTGCGGGGCCGAATTCTGACACGTGATTTTTGCCTGACTCTTTAGTTCCTCAGATAAGGTCATCGATGCAATATTTACACGCGAATCTAGCCCGCCGCTCACGGCCATATTTACACGCGCCGGACCCAACGATGCCAAACTGGACAACAAACTTACGTATTCAACGGTATATTCACGAAGACTCTGTTCATAAGATGGACCAGCGTCAGCCCCAAAAATCTCGGGTAGGTTGCCACTTTGTAAATGAGCAACCAATCTTTTACCAAGCTCCACTCGCATGGTGGAGCCCACCGGTACCATTTTAATCTGGTCAATCATGGTATTGCTACTAAGCATTTGTCCCGCCATGGCATTTGCCCAGGTACGAGCAGTCACGGAGGTCACATCAACAGTAATCGGCATTGACAGGATTCGTCTGCTTTCTCGCAAGACGTAAATCGAATCCGAAAATAGTGCGACGTCACTAGCAACTGTCCTAAACAAAGGGCAGAGACTAAAGAGGTCGTTCGAGATCTCAACTTTGTTTGATTCTTGGTTCCAGGCGCAACTTACGTAGCAGCCTTCGACCGATTTGAAGCTCAACGATCTTTTGTCAACAACTGATGAACTACTTGAATTACCACTGAAAATAACCTTCCTCTCTGTTTCATTAAATATGGCATACCCACGGAAAAACACCTTATTATTGAAATCAGTTTCACTCTCAGCTCCACGGCTTACAATAAGAATTTTGTAACCGTTACTGAGATCTTGTTCAGCCATTTCCGAACTATATTTTCTGTTAATAGATTCGTTGGACATTAATGACGAACGAATCTTGTCAATCTTGGATTTGACGCCGACAGCTATAAGATAATTAGACACGAGCACTTCCTTCATAGAAGCCGATTTATGGGAAATTTAACTGACGGATTGCATTCATCAGCCCAGTTACATGCGAAATTTCGGCATTCGCTAAATCTCGAACATGCTTTCTTGTAAGGCTTTGCACAGAACTTGACAGGCTGGTCCTGCCAACTAGTGGTTCTAACAGATCTATTAATTCGGGAGGAATTGCTCCTGAAGGAGAATATCGCATCAACGCAAGTGACTTGGACGTATCTCGCAGCGAAACGTATGGAATCCCATATTTGGAAGCGACCACAAGCGCATGGAACTTCGCGCTCATCACCAGATCCATTTTGCGTAGGTGATCAAGCATTTGCGCGGTGTCGTCAAACGACTCAGCGTATTCCCCTAAACCATGTCGTTTAAGATTATCAATCTCTCGTTCACGCTGATCGCCAGTTGCTAGCACCAATATTGATGCAACAATTCTCCCCTCGGAATGCGCAGCAAGAAGACTACCCCAGATCTCTAAATCAGATTCCGTAATTTGTGTTTTATTAAGGACGAATGCGACCCTTGGCACGGCATTAACTCTTCCGTCGATTCCGTTGGAGGGAGCAGTGTCCGCAAACACTAAATCGGGAACTATTCGGACTGGAACTTTAGGCCTGATATTTTGACTTATCCACTCGGCACTTCGTTCATCTCGCGCGCTCAATGACAGAATGTTATTTGAACTAAAGAACTTTTGAAGGCGTGGTATAACATCTGGGCGATTTGTTTTTGACTCTTCAGCGACCCCAATACCAGACACCACAATCGGCTTGGCAGTCCATGCACCATTCCAATAAAGGGGTGAAATTGCTTCGATTCTGATCAAGTCACCTCCACCAATTATGACGGCATCGACTGATGATGCTTTAGCAACAGCCGACTTCGTAAAATAGGGCTTCTCGATTAAGTCATTCATACGTACTAGCTCGTACTGAGACAATGTTTCGCGCCAAATATTGAAGAACAATTCATCTCCAAAATTTCCCCATCCGAAGAATCCGACTAAACCAATACGCAAAGCACAACTCCCAAGTATCCGACACTAGATGACCTCCAGGGCTCTCCGTGACCTTCGATTAGTGATGGAAAATATTCTAATTTCATTCAGTTTCAATACAATAACAACAGAACCAAAAATTCAGTTACTCACCGTGTGAACCACTTCACGACCCTATTCTATCAACTGACTGAAGGGGCTTTATTCTGCAACGACCCAAAACGCGCCCATTAGACATAGAACGGATTCCAGTAATTTGGATTGGAAAAGTGATGAAGACCTTTGAAGTGAATCTTGTTATCAGGCAAGTCCTAAACGAATACGCTTCCGCAGATTCCAGAACTCTGTAGAGCCGACGTTCTAGGGTCTGTTTTATCCTCCTGCGGCTTCCCTTTTCCTCTTCTTTTCCGCCACGTATGTCTCAATGTAGGACAGGACCCGTCGACATACGCCATCAGGATCAGCGCAGCGGCATGCGGCGCCCTGTTCAGTTACAGGTTTCCACTGCTGTTTAGCAGAGGTAATTGGAAGCATCTGTGCGTTGTGCAGTCTCGTAACTTCGTCGATACAGTATCTCGCTGGTTCATGGACAATCGATCTCATGACTTTGTGGACAAACGGACTCATAAGATCGTGGACACCCTGTCGCATACCTTCGTGGAGGTTCGAGTCGTGACTTTCAAGCACGCTCAATCGCTTGCGTACTGCGCTCTCTCCACGACTCGGAGCCATGATCACCAGCTATGATCCGACACAGCCTGAAACCTTGATCGTCAGCGAATTCTGCATGTCACCGAATATTTCGCGAAGCATCTACTACCGCCTACCTGAACGGGCCTCCCAAGAATCACCTGGCGAACTCCAACCGCGTTCGCGAGCCCCGAAGCAACCTTCCAGACCCTACGTTCCCTAAGTGATCAACGATCTGGTCCGGATCCGCAGAGAGCATAAAGAAGATGGTTGGGACTATCGACCGATAACCATCCATTTCGCAGCGACCATCCTTGAAGTTCCCGGCGGCCGAATCCCTGCCGTTGCGGCTATTGCCCGGTTGCTGGACAGTGTTGTTGGGCAAGTTGAACGCAGTCCACACGCAAGCGCCACAGATCCTCCTGCGTTCCCTGCGTACGTTCAACTGCCATAGCCGCTGTGGCAACTGGATGCGTTCGAATACAGAACCGGTTACGACCAGGTAGTAACGGTCTACCACCTCATCGACGACGCGACGCAATTCGACGTGGCAACCAGTGCGTACTCGCGCCAAGAGAACAGTGGCGACGCGCAGCAAGTACTCTCCAGTGCCAGTTATGTAGTCCGGGCCGCCCAAGGAAGTCCTCAGCGATAATTCCAAGACACTAATTCAGCTGCGTGGCGGCACCGTTGGCACCGTTGAAGTTTATTTTGCTCTACAAAGAGGCCTACCGATCACCGGGCTACCCTGCCGTCCAACTGCCCAGGGTAAGAACGAGCGTTCGCACCGGACCCTGCAGCAGTTCCTTATAGCCAACAGACCACGGAATCTCGCGGACGTGCAGAAACTGCTTCAACGTTACCGTGAGCACTACAACATGAGCATCCCGCACCAGTCGTTCAATCAAACCATCCCGCACAAATGGTCTGGGAGTTGAGGGAGCACACGCCGGCCACCGAACCAGTAACGATGGTGTTTTGAAAGCGAAGCGGCCGAGTACTTGATGAAGCATCGAATCGGCTGCTCCTCGGTGGACCGCGCTGACCTAGTCGTTTCGAAAACTGGTGACAGCCTGACGAAGATCAGGGACGAGCAGCAATCGGAGATGGAACTGGAAATCCATCCACTACTGATTCGGGTCAGTAAGGATAATAGCCAAGCCCACTGTCGTGGAAAGCGGCTTTCACTACTGCAGACCTATGCCAGACCCAGGTACTGATAACCATCACAGACGACGAAATTATTTCGTTGAATCCCCATACCGCGAAGGTGGTCCTAGGTTTCCCGTTATCTCCAGTTGCTTTGCGTGTTCATGGGCGTTTTGTGGCTTCGTTTTCGATCAGAGGAATTCACTTTGCGATTCCGACCAAGCAATAGAGGCGGAAATCCGCCGACTATCGACCGCAGTACGAAGCGAGGAAAGCCGACAAGCCTGAGGCATTCGATTACCTTTAGTTCGTAGCTACTGACGGCGTCCAAATCCACCCCGCCAGTAGCTGTGTACAAAGTCGCCAAATCGATTGTCCACGAAGCAGTGAGACCCTGGGTCTACGAAGTAACGAGATGACACATCCGGTACGCGCACAGGTGCTACCAAATACATCTGCTAAACAACTGCTTTTCGTCGAATGACACCCTATGGCCTATAAAGCCGTTGGGCTGGGGTTTACACCAGCCAGCGACACATAGACGGCCTCCGAACGCAGATTTCCAGAATGCGAGCATGCAGCCACCCAACTGACTACGACGACCGAACCAAATCCCTTAGGTTCACGATTCACTTCTTTCGATTAGCTTCATGAGCGAAGTCATTGCAGACGTGTTTTTCTTGATTCGAGAACCGAGTCAAATAGTTCGGGGGCCGACATACTGTTTCTCTGTGTTTGATCTTAAATTCGAGGATTTTGCCCCGATACACCAACGAGCAATTTTCAAAAGTCGTTCAAGGGTCAGTATTCAATTAGTGTTGACAGGAGGGTCGTGGGCCCATTGACAGACTTCGTCTGTTCGACACTGTGCATGTCGGGAGTCGTTATCAATCATGTAGTGCAGCACGGGTGCCCGACTGAGGTTGTTTTCCTGAATATTTGCGAACTGTGGTGCTCAAGAGCATCGCCTGAATCCCAAGAGATCGCCTCCCTCAAGCCAGTGCACTACTTCAGCGGCCTGCTGCTACTGGCCAATCTTGCATGATCGACATTCTCTGACCGGTTCGAATGTCTGGTCCGGCCCGAGCCTGGCGCAGAGCTGAAAGTTACTATCATCGCCTCATTTGCATGCAGCAAGCAACTCCATGGATTCCGGCCGGTTCTGCTAGATGTCCAGGCTGGGAGGCGGAAAAATAGCTCTCGGCCTCATTCGTGCACTCGGTACTCGATTAGAAGAGAATTCGAAACGACACTGGAACTTGTGCCGATGCGAAACATGGGAGGATCACTGGAACCCGTCGGGCCGGCGATTCGACGTGGCAGCACCGGATACAGTTCATCTCAGCAACGTGACAGAGGCCCGGGTTGATCAGAGCATGCTCATTCTCTCCCTTATCGTGAATCTGTCCGAGCACAAGATCATCAGTTCACGCTGGCCCCTCGCCGACCATTAGCTTTCACGAGTCAACGCCTGTTCAGGGACTAAGGCGAGCCGTACTTTATTATGAAGTTGCTGGTGCATACCGATCTAAGATTCGCTATCAGCATCCGTCGTGGAAATACTTATTGAAGGATCAGGATGCGGTGAAGTCCATCTCGCACTAGAGCAATTGCTACCAAAACTCGGCTATTCTGAAATTCTATAGCCAGTTAGAGTCAGACACATTCCGTGGCGAACGATTTATAAATGCTAGCCAGCACCAGGAACAGAACAAAGCGTTTATACCAGTAGAAGAGCACTAAGCGGCGTCAAGAATGGATGAAGGGTACGGCACCGATCGATATCGATGCCATACCCTTGCTGCCTCATGCGGGACGATTGTTCAGCTAGTGCGACCTTATTGGACTAGTTCGGTGCACAACTGAACTGTTAGGAGCTACACGCATTTAGTCAGCCAAGTTGATCTCTCGCGCAACGCTCGCACCGATGGCAGCGCCAACGACATCCAAGACGCCCTGCGGCAGTGCCGAATCAACATTGATCACAGCCAACGCTTCAGCCTTCTTCTCATCGCGCGATACCTGCATACCGGCAATGTTGACGCCCTGCTCCCCCAGCACGTTGCCCAGCGAACCAACGACGCCTGGACGATCCGCGTAGCGGACCACGATCATGTGATCCGAAATAGGGATTTCAATTTCGTGGCCGTTGATGCCTACGAGCTTCTCGATCTGCTTAGGCCCGGTCAAGGTGCCCGCTACAGCAAGCTGGGTGCCCTCATTGGTGGACCCCTTGATGGTCAACTGGTTGCGGTACTCAGGCGAATCAGGGGTGGTGATCAGACGAGTAGCAACACCACGCTGCTCAGCCAAGACCGGCGCGTTCACGTAGGAGACCTGATCCGAAACTACGTCCATGAAGACGCCCTTGAGTGCCGAGAGCTCCAGAGCCTTGACATCCAGTGCGGCGATCTCTCCGGCAACTTCAACGTCAATGCTGGTCAGCGAGCCGGAAGTCAACGCATTGAAGATACGGCCCAGCTTCTCAATCAGCGGGATACCAGGGCGCACGTTCTCATCGATGATGCCGCCGGCAACGTTCACAGCATCCGGGACCAATTCGCCGGCCAGTGCCAGGCGAACCGACTTGGCAACCGAGACGCCAGCCTTTTCCTGTGCTTCATCAGTTGAAGCGCCCAGGTGCGGGGTGACGGTGACGTTCTCGAATTCGAAGAATGGAAGATCGGTGCTTGGCTCCTTGACGAACACGTCAATGCCGGCGCCTGCGATCTCTTCATTCTTCAATGCTTCGTAAAGCGCGTCTTGATCCACCAGACCGCCACGGGCCACGTTGACCACGTATGCGGACTTCTTCATCTTGGTGAAGGCATCCTTGCCCAGCATGCCCAGGGTTTCCGGAGTCTTTGGCATGTGGATGGTGATGAAGTCGGCCTCAGCCAGCAACTCGTCCAAGGTCAGCAGGGTGACACCCAGCTGTGCGGCACGGGCAGGGGTGACGTATGGGTCGTAGGCAACGATCTCCATGC
Organism: Glutamicibacter sp. NPDC127525; assembly: GCF_042672105.1. Lineage (NCBI taxonomy): Bacteria > Bacillati > Actinomycetota > Actinomycetes > Micrococcales > Micrococcaceae > Glutamicibacter > Glutamicibacter sp. NPDC127525. Next base: position 10,728 of record NZ_JBHXVN010000010.1, read on the forward strand.
CAAAGCCCTGCAGGCGGGCAGCAACCAGCGCACCGATACGGCCCAGTCCGATAATGCCGGCCTTCTTCTCGAAGAGTTCAACGCCGGTGTAGGCGCTGCGCTTCCATTCGCCGTTCTTCAGCGATGCGTTGGCAGCTGGAATGCGGCGTGCCAGGGACACGATGTGGCCCACGGTCAATTCAGCCGCGGAGATGATGTTAGAGGTTGGAGCGTTGACTACCATGACGCCAGCCTGGGTGGCTGCCTTGATGTCTACGTTATCCAGGCCTACGCCGGCACGGGCGATAACCTTCAGGTTCTTTGCTGCGGCGATAGCTTCGGCATCCACCTGGGTTGCGGAGCGAACGAGGATTGCATCTACCTCGGCAATGGCTTCGAGCAGCTGGGAGCGGTCAGCTCCGTCGGTCTGACGAATTTCAAAGTCGGGGCCGAGAGCAGCAACGGTTGCTGGGGAGAGTTGTTCGGCCAGAAGTACGATTGGCTTGTTGTCAGACACGGGTGTGGCACCTTTGCGATTTCTTGGGCTGATGCTGGCAGATTGGCGATGGTTGATAACCGCCAACATGTTCCACCCTAACGCTGGAATAGTTTGAAAACCGTTGAATTCACGCATGTTACGCAGCCTGAACGTCACTTTGTGAAAACTTTCACTAATTAGCTAGAATGTGAATTCTGCTCCATAGCCGGGCCTCCCCCGGATGCCCGGATTCGAAGCGCTCATTCCTCGCCCGGTATCTTCGTTTGAAAATCGACGCTTCCGCGGAACGCGCCAGCAGGCGATTCGCCGATCGCGCAGTTCGATGACAGAAGCGCATCAAGACACTTGTGCTCCGCGAGCACTGGCTGTTGCAGACCGAGTCGTCCCTGTCCGCCTGTTTCGCGGTTTCGCGGTTTCCCTTCGACCAGAACTGGATTCATGGGAATTGATGATTGCCTCCCACAGTGGTCCCCCTGGCTACCCAACACAAGCTTGATGACTTTTGATTTCGGTGTTGAAAAACTGGCATAAAAGCATATTCCTCGGTGCAGCACAAGCCCTAAATCCGTCATGTAACTGGCTGTTTAATAGCAAATTTAAAGTCGCTGATATTTTTAGTAGCAGTTTCGGCAATTGAGTTGTAGGCTGATGCCAATACATGCAAGGACTTTGGGGAGTCCGCACTGTATCTGGGGGAAAACCGTTCGAACTTGGTGGTCGGATGGCTTTGTGTGCTTGTCATTGACGCACACCTTGGAGCAGGAGTTTCCCTCCAAAGTCCACAAAAATTGGGGTTTTTGTGTTTGACTATCATGTTGGGGATGAGTCTGCGCACCGCAAAAACGGTCGTACAGGTAAAAAGTCCTTGCTCTGGGGAGCAAAAAAACATTGCACTTCGCAAAGCGCCTTTTCCAGCGTTGCAATTAGCGCCGGAATTGTCTTCTCTCTGGCATTCGCCGGAACTTTTGTGCCAGCTTCCGCTACTTCGGTGAGCGAATCTTCAGCGGAAGCAAAACCCGCCCCGTCGGCTGCTGAAACCGATTCGGCGGCCACGCTTGTTTCCGCGACGCCCACGAGCCAGGCACCCTCTTCGACTGAGCCTTCCGCTGCTGCGGCTTCTTCCGAAACCCCAGCGCCAAAAGCGAAAGCGTCCAAGCCGCCGGTTGAAACCCAGCCGACGGTAACGCAGACGCCGAAGGCCGCGCCGGAACCTGAATCCGAGGCGCCGGTTGCTCAAACGCCACGAGCCGAGGCATCGGCAAGCGAAGAGGAAAAAGCCTCCGAGGCACCTTCTAGCGCTCCAGCGTCGAAAAGCGCGACAGCAACGGCGCAAGCCACGGCAACTGCCGAGCCGTCGCCTACGGAAACTGCCAAGAAGCCATCGGAATCGCCGTCACCGACGCCGACACCGACGGCCTCGCCCAGCGAGGCTGACAACAAATTGCTCGCACCGATGGCATTAGGGGACGTCTGCAGTGCCGCCCAGGCATCAACTCAGATTCTTGGGGGATTTGAGCTTGATGGCAACCTGTGCGCCAACGACGCGGCCCTGGATGATTGGACGACCGTCTTGACGCAACCATCGGGCGACGATGGTTTCGACGACAGTACACAGTTCACCCGTGGTGCCAGCGAAAGGAGCTGGCCGTGGGGTGCGAACCAAGTCAACGGTACGGGCCAAGCTTCCGGCCAGGCAGATATTGGCCGCAACTACGCCTATTCGACAACCAGCGATGGCCATGTCTTCGCCTTCTTGGGATTCGAGCGAGGGACAAGCACCGGCACCATCCGCTACATCGTTGAGCTCAACGCCGAGAAGAACGACCCCGCGGTGATTCCCACTCCGATTCGCAGCGACGGCGACCTTCGCCTGAGCATCGAGCAGGATGGCAATAATAATCTCATCCTCACCGGTGCCTACATGTGGAACGCGAGCACGGAAACGTGGGTGCAGCAGCAAACCCTGAGCGGTTTCGTCGGTGCGACGAATACCCAGCCCATTACCGGCTTCGATGGAACCAGCACCATCCCGGTACGCGGCTTCGCGGAAATCGGCGTGGACCTGACTGCCCTGTTTGGAGAAGCTACCTGTACCGGCAATTACGGCACGCTGAATCTGCGTTCCTCCTCCTCGATTCCGGAAACATCCAACTTGGGTGACTGGATCGCCCCGATTTCCCTTGCCGTGCCGAGCACCTGCTCCAGCGTGCAGGTCGAGAAGAACTGGGTCATCGACGGCGAGGAATACGAAAACGGCCAGCAGCCCGATGGTATCGCCGCCGCGCTGGAACTGACCGGCCAAACCTCGCCGCAGTTCGGTACCGGCTACGCCAAGTACAGCAATGGCACCGACTACGAGGCCAATGATGAAATCACCATCGGCGAGTCGGTGGCCCAGCTGCCCGCAGGGTGCACCAATACCCCCTCGGGGGATCTGGGTGACCATGTATTGCAACCAGGACTGAACTCCTACACGGTGACCAACACCGTCACCTGCACCACCCTGACCCTGGAAAAGGAAGTCATCGGCGAGGCGGCGGCCACGGAATGGACACTGTCAGCTGATGGCAGCTCAACGGATCTGTCCGGAGTGACCGGCAGCGAAGGCGTCACCAATGTGCCGGTAGCTGCCGGCCAATACGCCATCTCCGAAACCGGGCCGGAAAACTACCAGCTGACGGACCTGGCTTGCGAGGGCGCGGTGGTTGGCGATGGCAACACCATCACCATCACTGCCGGCAGCAAAGCCACTTGCGTGCTCACCAACACCCAGGAAATTGACCTGACGGTCACCAAGACCTGGGTGGTCAACGGCACCGAGTACGCTCACGGCGAGCAGCCGGCAGGAGACGCGGAGCTGAGCATTGATGGCCAAGCAGCTGAATTCGGGGCAACCAGCTCCGGGCATCTGATCGGGGACGAGGTGGCCATCGAGGAAACCCTCACCGGCACGCTCGCCGAGCTGTGCCAGGTGACCAGCTCGACCATTGACGGCGTCGAAGGGCTATCCGCCACGCACACCATGGCCGGGACTCCCTCGCCCAATGTGGTGGCAATCGTGAACACCGTGGAGTGCGAACAGCTTTTGACGCTGGTCAAGGTGGTGGACAACGAGGACTTCAACGGAACCTCGACCACCGATGACTGGACGCTGAGCGCTTCGGGCACCGCGGGAAGCATCGAAGGAAAGTCCGGAGAAACGGACATCACCGAAGCTTCGGTAGGCGTGGGAACCTACCAATTGGCCGAGGAAGGCACCGCCGCAGGCTACGAACCAGGCACCTGGAGCTGCGTCGGCACCGGAAGCGGCGAGGGAGCAACGATCACATTGGAGCTAGGCCAGGAAGCCACCTGCACCATCGTGAACACGGCCCTTCCCGGATCGGCCAGCTGGACCAAGACCACCGTTGATGGCGTCCTGCTTGCAGGTGCCGAATGGACCCTGACCGGTCCGCTGGGCGATGAGTCGGAAACCATAGTGGTTACCGATTGCATGGCCGAAGGCTGCACCGGACCGGATATGGATCCAGCCAAGGGCAAATTCGCCTTGGCAGACCTGAAGTGGGGCAGCTATGAGCTTCAGGAAACCACGGCTCCTCCGGGCTACGTCAAGGACGAGCAGATCCATGAGTTCGACGTCACCGGCGACGCACTGGAGATCGAGCTTGCTGCCATTACCAATGAGCAGCAGGACGGTCCCGTGCTTCCGCTGACCGGCGGCATCGGCCGAGATCAGATTTATCTGATTGGCGGCGCAATCCTGGTACTGGGGCTGGGCATCTGGGGTGCACAGGCCTTCCGTATCCGTCATAGCCGCAACCTCGGCTAGATTCAACCAATTCACCAACCACGCTGAACTTGGGTAGGCGTAAAAATCACTCGCACAAAAGGAGTAATCGTGTTCACGCAACGCAGACTCGGCAAGCTGATTGCCGGAGCAAGTGCCATGGCCCTTGCTGGGATGGGGCTATTTGGGGTAGCCGCCGCATCCGCTGACGAAATTTCGGATATTACGCCGGGGACCCCCGGCAGCATCTCGGTCCACAAGTCTTCGGCGGACCCTGTTGAAGGCCTCAACAACGGCTCCCTGCTGACTCCGGATCCCGGCGCGGGCTTGGGCCTGGATGGCGTTGAATTCACCTTGCAGCAGGTGCTGTTCGACGGCGATCCAATCGACTTGAGCGTGGCCGAAGGTTGGGAGCTGGCAGAAGCATTGCCATCTGAAACTGCCGGTCAAGCATTGCCAGCAGGCTACAGCCTGGGAACCGGAGTCGAACAGGTAACCGTCGACGGCATCGCTACCTTCCCCGGTTTGGATTTGGGGCTGTATCTGGTCACCGAAACCGATTCGGGCGACAACCTGATCAATGCCGCGGCCGCACCGTTCTACGTGAGCATTCCTTACCCGAATGCCGACAACACGTGGAACTACAACGTGCACGTGTACCCGAAGAACACGCTGAACACCATCGAGCAGACCAAGACCGTGGATGACACCGCCATGTTCCTGGGCGATGAGGTCACCTGGACGCTGGTCACCGATGTTCCTGCGTCGGATCTTCCCTACAAGTCCTACACGCTGACCGATAACCTCTCGGGGAACCTCGATTTCATCTCCTGGGAATCGGTATCGATTGGCGCCGGGGAACTGGATCTTGGTGACGACTACACCATCTCGGCCGACAATGCGGTGATCACCTTCACCGCGGCGGGCCTCGCCAAGCTCGATACGGCTGGTGCGACTACCGTGACGGCCGTCTTGAAGACCAAGGTCAACTCCATCCCTGAAGGCGGAGTCATCGAGAACACCGCGACCGTGAACATCAATGGCACGGAAGCTGATGGCACCACCAACACCAACCTGGGCACCCTGCAGCTGGAAAAGAAGGCTGAAGGCGAGAACGGCGCCCTGCTGGACGGCGCGGTCTTCGAGCTCTATGGAACTGCACCCGATGCCGAGGGCGAACCCACCAGTTCGCCTTTGGATACCGGAACCACGGTAGACGGGGTCGTCAAGTGGGAACTGCACCTGGGCATCGAGGACGACATGGAATCGAGCTACTGGGTCAAGGAAACCAAGGCGCCAGCCGGATACGTGCTTCCAGCTGATCCGTGGTCCGGTGAACTGGTTGTCACCAACGGCCAGATCCTGATCGAGACCATTACCAACCACAAGCCGACCGGTCCTGATCTGCCGCTCACCGGTGCCTCGGGCACCGTGCTGTTCACCATTGCAGGTCTTGGCCTGATGGCCGCCGCCGGTGGTGCGGTACTGGTGAAGCGCCGCCGCTCGCGCACCCAGGGCTAACCCGCGTACTGCTTGATGCAGCACCAGGGTAGCCAGTAGATGGTGGGAGAACTAAGCATTGCTTGGGACTCCCACCATTTTCTTTCTGAACTTCCTGATTCCCAAGACTTCGTAGGCAGAAATCATGAGCTCAACTCCCAGTTCCACGCTTTCCCCTCCCCCGCAGCACAGGAACCGCTGGCGCGTCCCGGTGTCCACGCTGGTGATCGCCGTCGTCTTCCTGGCCGGTACGCTCATGCTGCTGTACCCGCCAGCGGCGAGCTGGTTCTCGCAATACAACCAATCCAAGATCATCAAGGAAATCTCCAGCGACGTGTCCCACGAGGGCAGCTCCACGATTTCCCAGGAGCTGCAGCGGGCCCGGGAGTACAACGAGGAACTGGTTGGCGGCGGCTTATTGGCCCCGGGCAGCAATATCCCTACCAGCAACGGATCGGTGCGGGAAGATACCGAGTACGATTCCCTGCTCAACGTCAACAGCGAGGGGCTCATCGGCCGGCTGCGTGTTCCGTCGGTGGACATCGACCTGCCGATCTACCACGGTACCGACGACCAGACCTTGCTCAAGGGCGTCGGGCACCTGCAAGGCACCGCACTGCCTGTGGGCGGGCAGTCGATGCATGCGGTGCTGACTGCTCACCGCGGGCTGCCTGAGGCCAACCTGTTCAACGATCTGCCCCAGGTGAAAATCGGCGAAACCTTCAGCATTGAAGTCTTCAATGAGGTGCTGACGTACCGGGTCGTTGAAACGCAGACGGTCGAGCCGGATGAAACCAAGGCGCTGACCCCGCAATATGGCAAGGACCTGGCCACCCTGGTCACCTGCACTCCCCTAGGCATCAACACGCATCGCATGCTGGTCACCGGCGAACGCGTGCACCCTACCCCGAGCGCAGATCTGGAAGCCCTCGGCTCCACTCCTGAGATCCCGGGCTTCCCTTGGTGGAGCGTCTGGCTCGGATCAGCACTGCTGCTCCTGGGGACCTGGGTGTTTCTTGCAGGTCGCCCCCGTTCTGGCAAGAACATCGGCGTCTAGTTATAGTCCGCAGGGGCAGGTTTGCGCCTCGCCTGCTAGCGCGTCGAGCGCAGCGAGAAGAACAGGAAGCTCAAGAACGCGTCGCGTTCGCGCAGCTCTTCTGGAATCACGCCTTCGGGTGCATCCTTGGCATACGGCGGCTCCCAGACACGCTCCACCGCGAACCCTGCGGAAATCAGCGCCGTCATGGTTTCGTGCAAAGGCCGATGCCAATAGGTCAGTTCGGCAGGCTTCCCGTTGAAAGTCACTTCGTCGGTGTACTGGGTGAGCTGGAAGTAGTCCTTGCCACGGTGGTTGAACGGATAGAGAATCGGGTGGTTCACCGACATGATGAGCCGGCCGCCGGGCTTGAGCACCCGGCGGACTTCCTCCAAGGCGTAGCCCCAGTCCGGCAAGTAGTGGAACACCAAGGAAGCAATGGCATCGTCAAAGCTGTTGTCGGCATACGGGAGCTTCTCCCCCAATGTCGCCACTTTCAGGTCCGCGTCCCCGCCCAGCCGCTGGCGTGCCAGATCCACCATGGCCCGGCTGGTGTCGAAGCCCGAGACGCTCGCGCCACGGCTCATGAGCTGTTCGGACAGCGGACCGGCGCCGCAGCCGATATCCAGGATGTTCCGGCCGGCAACCTCTCCTGCCAGTTCCAAGGTGGCCGGCCGCTCATAGTAGGCGTTCAGCATGCTGAATTCGTTCTCGTCAGCGTAGTCCTGGGCGAAATCGTCGTAGTTGCTTTCCTGTGGCACGGGCGCGCTCCTTTGCATGGTTTTGCCCGAGCCTAGCAAAGGCTTCAACCAATCATTGGGAAAACACTCGACTGATCGAGTAACGCTTTGACGGCATTAGCCGCAATCGATCACAATCGGGTCCAGCCATAGTTTCTATTCCCAGTCCAGATTAGAATCAGCACATGGGACCGATCAGTGCCCATGCTCGCTCGACTTTCCATGGGGAGAACTTGAATAAATTAGTTCAGCGTTCGCTCGCTGTCATCGCTTCGGGAGCACTTGTATTCTCCGGTGTCTCTGCGGCCTCGGCCGCTCCGTTGCCCACCAGCATTTCATCTGCCAGCATCGTTGCTGCGAAGAAAAAGGCTCCTGCGGTAACCATCAAGAAAATCGGCACGAAAACGGTCAAGGGTTCAGCCAAGGCAACTATCAAGCCTAGCTATTCCAAGGCAATGAACGTGAAGATCAAGTCGGCGTTGCTGAAGGTGGTCAAGGGCAAGAAGACTGTCGCCAGCAAGAAGAAGTCCGTCAAGCTTGCAGAGGGCACCTACAAGGTCACGACCACGGTCAAGTACCAGCTCAAGGGCAAGACCTCGACCGTGCAGAAGACGCAGACCTTGCTGGTGAAGAAGGCGGCCGCCAAGCGTTCCGTGAAGATGAGCGGGAAGGCGAAGAACTGCCCTGCAGGCTACCCGGTGAAGGGCAACCGCACCGGCAGCCAGAAGGAGTGGAAGTACCACGTCAAGGGACAGCGCTTCTACAACATCACGAAGCCAGAAGAATGCTTCAAGACTGCAGCCGATGCGCGCAAGGCCGGCTACCGGGCTTCGAAGCTCTAAACCTGCCTGGCTGGTATCCGACCCAGCAGACTGAAAAATCGACCTCGGTTGCTTCCCAAATGGGAAGCAACCGAGGTCGATTTATTTGAAATGCCATGGAGCCAAGTGCGAGGGAAGAAACTAGTTCCGCAAGCTCCTACTTCTCAATGGCTTCTGGAGAATCTTTCCCGGACTCCCCATTGCGGCTCTTCTTGATATTCTCGGCAAATGAAGTTGCTACGTCCTCGGCTTTGTCCAAGGCACGGTTCTTCGTCTCGTCCCCAAATTGCTTGATTGCGCTCAAGCCATCAGCGCCTGCGTCAGTCACCTTGTCCCGAACCTCGGAGACAGCCTTGAGCCACTTCTTTGACTCCAGTGCCCCGTAGGCGCTCTCGATTCCCAATCGGCTTTGGAACTCCACTAGATCATTCGAGACGGCGTTCGTCGCCTTCACGACTTCGCTCGATGACTTCGGATGCAGCAGCACCTTTGAATTCGCCAGTCCGGCGACGACAGCGATTCGCTCAAGAAGCTGCTCGGTCACCTTCGTAATGTGTGCGATTCTGCGTTCGCGCGCGATCTGCAGCGCGATTCGATGACTCTCCAGTTCGTGAGGAGAACCGTTGAGCACACGGTCCAGTTCCAGAACAGACATGCCGTCTTCGAGCTGGAAGCAGCGTGCCAGTACTGCCAACCACTGGGTGGCCTTTGATTCGATCTCGCGGGTGATCTTCGCCAGTTAACCCATCTTCGTTTTGTTTTCCAGCTTTTCAGCTAATCCTGCCAAGGCCCGCAGCGCATAGGACTGGGTCGTTGCGATGGTCTTGGCATTCGAATGAACCTTTGACCATGTCGTCTCACCGATATGCCCCACTTGGTCGCGCACGACCATGGCATCATCGATGAGCATTCCAACACCATCAAGATCCGCAAGGACCGCGTCATTCTGCGCACGGAGGATATCGTCAATTTTTTCGTCGATCACCTTCAAGTAATCGGTGATCTCATCAATGCTCTGCTGCATCGCGTACTGGGCTATGATCCCACCCACGCCTGCCAGAACAGCCGGGTTTGAAAGCATCGCCGTTGGGCTGGTGACGATTTCAAGCAAATTGCTGATCTTGCCATCTTTCATGACGACTGCACGCGCCAGGCCGTTCTCCGATCCAGCCATCAGGTTCTTGGCATTGAAGATCCGTGCTGAGTCTTCCGAGAGCTTGATCCAGCGTCCGGACTTCTCCGCAATCCCGCTACCGGCTTGCATCGCGGTTGCACTGAGGCCAGCTGCTTTGCTTACGCGTTCCAAGGGCAGTTCCTTGGAAATCAAGCCGACGGATTCCACGAATTTGTCAACGGCGCTGCGTTCGCCAAGGACTGCCACGCCATTTCCATCAGAAACGATCTCAATATCTTCGCTAGCCACTTTTGCTCCTTGAACTATCAGCTATTGAACAGCGGCGGCGGCATTGTTCGTTCTGCTCTCGCCCGGAACAATTCTTACACTAAAAGATTGAATACTAAAGTTCCTTCAGGCCGCGGCACTTCAGCGCACAGCAGGAGTGCCGCTCCGTTTTCCATGCGCTCATCGCAGAATGGACGCAGGATGCATTTTAACGAAAACCGCTGCCTCTAAACGATATTCCTATCGTTCAGAGCCAGCGGTTTTCAGCTTATGCAGTCAGCCGCATGCTTAGCGGGCTACCGAACCATCTACGTAGTCATCCGAGGATGCATCCGAGATCCAGGAGAACAGCGAGCGCAGTTCGCGGCCGGTGGTCTCGATTGGGTGGGCTTCGCCCTTGGCGCGCAGTTCCTTGAACTCCGGAGCGCCAGCCTTCTGGTCTTCCATGAAGCGGTTGGCGAAAGCACCGGACTGGATATCGGCCAGCACAGCCTTCATGTTTTCCTTCACCTCTGGGGTGATCACGCGTGGGCCGGAGACGTAGTCGCCGTACTCAGCGGTGTCGGAGATCGACCAGCGCTGCTTGGCGATGCCGCCTTCCCACATCAGGTCGACGATCAGCTTCAGCTCGTGCAGCACCTCGAAGTAGGCGATTTCCGGCTTGTAGCCAGCTTCGGTCAGGACCTCGAAGCCGTACTGGACCAGCTGGGAGGTACCGCCGCAGAGCACAGCCTGCTCGCCGAACAGGTCGGTTTCGGTCTCTTCGGTGAAGGTGGTCTCGATAACGCCGGCACGGGTGCCGCCGATGCCTGCAGCGTAGGACAGTGCCAGTTCCTTGGCGCCGCCGGTGAAGTTCTGCTCCACGGCGATCAGGTCAGGGATGCCGCGGCCTGCTTCGAATTCGCGGCGTACGGTGTGCCCTGGCGCCTTCGGAGCAACCAGCGCAACGTCGACGTTGGCTGGTGGCTGGATGAAGCCGAAGCGGATGTTGAAGCCGTGGCCGAAGAACAGCGCGTTGCCCTCTTCGAGGTGCTCGGCGATCGACTCGGTGTAGACCTGGGCCTGGACCTGGTCCGGGGTCAGGATCATGATGACATCTGCCCAGGCCGCTGCCTCGGCAACGGTAGCTACCTTCAGGCCTTCGGCCTCGGCCTTGGCACGGGACTTGGAGCCCTCAGCCAGGCCGACGATAACCTCGACGCCCGAGTCGCGCAGGCTCAGTGCATGGGCGTGGCCCTGGGAGCCGTAGCCAATGACAGCTACCTTCTTGCCCTGGATGATCGAGAGGTCTGCGTCATCTTCGTAGTACAGATCAGCCACTGTAATTCTCCTTATTTGTGCTTCTGGTAAAGAAGTCTTGTGCTTAGGCACTGTTGCTTTCTTCTAAGCTAGGTGCCAAATACCTAAATTTGTAGTTCGTGTCTCTTGAAGTCGTTGTGCGCTTAGGCGGACAGCGTCTTCAGGGCACGGTCGCTCATCGACTTGGTTCCGCGTCCCACGGCCAGCGTTCCGGCCTGGACGATCTCGCGGATGCCGAATGGCTCAAGTACTGCCAGCAGTGCTTCGATCTTCGCCGCATTGCCGGTGGCCTCAACGACCAGCGAGTCCGTGGATACGTCGATCACCGATGCGCGGAACAGCTCCGCGGCCTGGGTGACCTGCAGTCGCGTCGCCGCATCGGCGCGCACCTTGATCATGATGTGGTCACGCTGCACCGAGGTTTCCGGCAGCAGTTCCACGATCTTGATGACGTTGACCAGCTTGTTCAGCTGCTTGGTGACCTGCTCCAGGGAATCCCCTTCGGCGTCCACCACCACGGTCATGCGGCTGATGCCGGCAATTTCCGTGGGACCTACGGCCAGCGAGTGAATGTTGAAGGCACGGCGGGCGAAGAGGCTGGCGACGCGGGTGAGCACGCCGGGAACGTCTTCAACCAGTACCGAAAGCGTATGCTTTGCCATGTCCTAGTCCTCCTCTTCCCATTCAGGGGTCATGCCGCGGGCAATCTGGATCTGGTCGTTGCTGACTCCCGATGGGACCATTGGCCACACCATGGAGTCGGCCGAGACCACGAAGTCGATGACTACCGGACGGTCATTGATTTCCAATGCCTTCTGGATGGTCGCGTCGATATCCTCGTCGCGTTCGCAGCGCAGGCCCACGCAACCGTAGGCGTCGGCCAGCTTCACAAAGTCCGGAATCCGGGCGGTTCCGTGGCCGGTGTTCAAATCGGTGTTGGAGTAGCGGCCATCGTAGAACAGCGTCTGCCACTGGCGGACCATGCCCAGCGAAGAGTTGTTGATGATGGCAACCTTGATGGGGATCCGGTTGATCACGCAGGTAGCCAGTTCCTGGTTGGTCATCTGGAAGCAGCCGTCGCCATCAATGGCCCAGACCACGCGGTCCGGCTGCGCCACCTTGGCGCCCATGGCGGCAGGAACCGAGTAGCCCATGGTGCCCAGGCCGGCGGAGTTCAGCCACGAGCGCGGGCGCTCGTACTTGACGAACTGCGCTGCCCACATCTGGTGCTGGCCCACGCCTGCCACGTAGACGCCTTCCGGACCGGTCAGCTCGCCGATGCGCCCAATGACGTTCTGCGGAGCCGAGAGGCCATCGTGGGTTTCGGTGTAGCCGATCGGGTAGGTTTCGCGCAGGCGGTTGAGCAGTCCCCACCAGCCGGCCAGATCCTGCTGGGCTTCGTTCTCGAAGCGCGAGGCGCAGGCCTCGTGCAGCTGCGGGATGATTTCATCCAGCGAGCCGACGATCGGCACATCGGCCACGCGGTTCTTGGAGATTTCCGCAGGATCGATATCGGCGTGGATCACCTTCGCGTTCGGCGCGAAGGTGGAGAGCACGCCGGTGACGCGGTCATCGAAGCGAGCCCCGAGGGTAATGAGCAAATCCGACTGCTGCAGTGCGGTGACCGCAGAGACGGCACCGTGCATGCCGGGCATGCCCACGTGCTGTTCATGCGAGTCCGGGAAGGCACCGCGTGCGGTCAGCGTGGTGACCACCGGCGCGTTGATGAATTCCGCGAATTCCTTGAGCTGCTCATGGGCGTTGGCCTTGATCACGCCACCGCCGACGTACAGCACCGGGCGGGTTGCCGAAGCGATGAGCTTGGCGGCTTCGCGCAGCTGCTTGTTGTGTCCGCGGGTGACCACGCGGTAGCCAGGCAGGTCGACCTTTGGCGGCCATGAGAAGGTCATGTCGCTCTGCTGGGCATCCTTGGTGATATCCACCAGCACCGGACCGGGACGGCCGGTCTGCGCCAGGTAGAAAGCGCTGGCCAGCGTGCGCGGAATGTCTTCCGCGTTGGTGACCAGGAAAGCGTGCTTGGTAATCGGCATCGTGATGCCGACAATGTCTGCTTCCTGGAATGCGTCAGAGCCAATGAAAGCGCTATTGACCTGACCGGTGATTGCCACCATTGGTACCGAGTCCATATTGGCATCGGCCAGTGCGGTGACGAGGTTGGTTGCGCCTGGTCCGGAAGTAGCGATGCATACGCCCACTTCCCCGCTCACCATGGCGTAACCCTGTGCGGCATGGCCGGCACCCTGTTCGTGGCGGACCAAGATGTGGTTAATCTTGGTCGAATCCATCAGTGGATCATAGGTGGGAAGGATGGCCCCACCTGGTAATCCGAAGACGTCTTTGACGCCCAGTTCTTCCAGCGAGCGGACGATGGCTTGTGAGCCCGTCATCTGTGTGGGAGCAACGATATTATTCGGACCCTGTACCGGGTTCGAAGCCTCCACGACGGAAGAGACAGCGGCGGCGGCATCCTTGGTTCGATTGATTGACTTCGCAACCGACGCCGGATTGGCGGGTGTTGAGTTGCTCATCGGGATCCTTTCCATATCTATCTCTTCGTTTGCGCATAAAAAACGCCCCGCGGCCGTCACTACTGACGAAAGGGGGCTTGCGCGTTACCGACGTACTGTCCGTGGTGTTGGACAGTGTCTCAGGCTCCGCGCCTGATAACTAGTAGTACATCGGTGTTTGTTTGCATGCCTCTAGTTTTCTCCACCTCACGGCAAAGAGCAACTAGACACCCTGTTTATCTCATTATATGAGATGGATGTCCAAGCCTTGGACGCGACACCGCGAACAAGCCTTGGCTTTTTCGCTTCATAGGCACCAAAAGCGCCTGTCGAAACGGGATTAGCTGGAGACAAGCACCAGCTGCCGGGAATGCGCATCGCTCGCGCTACGCACCCCTTGCTCCAAGGAAGTCCCCTGCCATGCAGTTGGTTTCGCTTGCAGCGTTGAGCCGGGAAAGGCATGAGTTCCGTCGATGGCCACACGGGCGCATGGCTTGACGACTCAATTAGCATCCTGGCTCATTAATCCCATTCTAGAAGTCAATATGACCAATCAGATAACCCATGACGTGCCGATGACACATTTCGATAAATGTTGCGACTGGTCAAATTGTCCAAAGTTATCGGTAGAGTATTAGTTATGGACAAGCGCCCAGACGAAAATCCAACCCAGCAGGTAAAGGCCCGCCTCCATGAGGCCTTCGACTCGCAGATCCCCAACTTCGCCAGCTACAATCTCGTGGCGGGCACCGGCATCGCCGGCTCCGGAGGGCTCAAGGTCATTGGATATCGGCGCCAACCAGCGGAACTGATTATTGCGCCAGTGAATGCCAGCAGCTTGGAAGCATCCGAGGATGCGATCAACATCAACAATACGAATGTGAACCAGCTCGCCGAGCTCAGCGATGGCGGCTACGAAATCGCGATCTCTTCGGGCCGGGTGTTCCGCTTCAGCATTCCCGAAGCGCCGAGCATCGACTTGCATGTCGATGATGCCATCAGCATTGGTGCCACCATTGACCAGAAATCCGATGCAGAGGACTTCGCTGATTTCATGGACCACTTCATGAACACCATCGAAGGCACCGAGAACTTCGTATAGCCGGCAAGAGAATTCCCGATAGCAAAGGCCATCCCGCCAGCTAGCTCCATTGGAAGCTACGCGGCGAGATGGCCTTTTCGCTTACAAAGCCCCGGGATGATTCCCGCGGTAGTCGGAGGCGAGCAGCTGCCCTTCGACGGTGAGGATCTCAACCCGGTCCAACTCGATTGATTCGTAGCCTACGGAGGTCATGACCCGCTCGGCATAGCCGGCAGCACTGCCCTCCGCGATCCAATCGCTGCCCTCCACGACAATGGCGAGCACGCCCTGGACTGGAGAGAGCCACCCCACGGTGGCGTACTGGATGGAATCCTCGGCGAATGAATGGAAGCCGGCGGCGCCCTGGCCATTGAGGTACTGGAAGATCTTCTGATCCGCCCATTCCTGGCGCCCTTCGACTTCCTGGAGGTTGTCGGCATACTTCGGCAAGGCCGCGATCTGCGGGCTCACGCCAGGAGTTTGCGCGGATGCTTCGAACTGGAGCGGGGCACAGCTGGCCAGGGACGAAGCCAGCACCAAGCCGCCGGCGACCACACTGGCCTTGCGCAACGCATGGATGGCCGCGCCGTGCCGCTGGATACCGGAAGAAATTACTTGAAGCACCATGCAATCGAGCATAGCCAATGACCCGGACAATTCCACAGGAATCACCCTGCACGGATTCCACGCCGGCGGCGGGCCCGGAATCAGCCTTGCTCGACCTGGTACAGGGACATCCCTGCAGCCTGCATCACCAGCCACGGGCTGAAGGCCCACGGGGTGGCGCGCAGGGCTTCACCGAGTTGTGCCGGATCCACCCAGCAGTAGTCCATGACTTCGTCCGGGTTAGCGGAGATCTCGCTGTCGATTATCGCGGTGAAGACCGGGCAAATTTCGTTTTCCACAATGCCCGAGGCATCCACGGCGCGATAGCGGAAGTCCGGCAGCGCCGATTCGATGCGGCTGACCTTGAAGCCGAGCTCATGGGCCGCATGGCGCGTAATGGCTTCTTCGAAGCTCTCGCCAGGCTGGGGATGCCCGCAGAAGGAGTTCGTCCAGACCCCTGGCCAGGTCACCTTGGACAGGGCGCGACGCGTCACCAGCACCTGGCCGGCTTGATTCTGCACATGGCAGGAGAATGCCTGGTGCAGCACGGTATCCGTGGTGTGAACCAATTCTTTCGGGTGCGTGCCAATAGGCTGGCCTTGATCCGAAAGCAAAATGACGTCCATTGAAATCCTTGAATCCCCATCCGGGTTTAGTAGGTGAAAAGTGCCGAAAAGATCAGGAGCATGGTCAGCAGGAAACCGCACAGGTAGTTGATCCACAAGAATCTCTTCCATCCTCGATTAACCGTACCCGAGCTTGCATCGCTGATTCCAAGATGGGGCAGGACGTTGAGCACATAGGCCAGGGCCAGCACCGCTGCCCAGCGGCCAAGGCCCGACAGGCCCACCGCCACGAGCGCTCCGGCCAGCAGGTAGGCGGCCAAGACCAAGTAGATGGTCGTGCGGGCCGACAAGGCGGTGGCGATCGAGGACAGCCCGCCTTGGCGGTCGGGAACAATATCCTGGATGGCGCCCAGGGCGTGGCTGGCCATCCCCCAGAGCAGGAACGCGCCGAAGACCAGCCACTGCTCGGCCTGCACGCTGGCGCCAGCCAGCACCCACCCGTAGACCGCCGGGGAGACGAAGTGCACCGCGCTGGTCAGCGAGTCCAGCCCGGGCCTTTCCTTGAAGCGCAGCCGCGGTGCGGAGTAGGCCAGCACCGCAAGGATCGACACGGCCAGAACGAGGTTGGCTGCGCCATCCCCGGCCGCCGCGAGCACCGCGAGGAACGGCGCGGCGCACAGGACGCAGGCGACGAGCAGCGCCTTATGGCTCTGCCTGGACAGCAGCGCCCCCTCGATTCCTCCCTTGCGCGGATTGCGCAGGTCCGACTCGTAGTCGAAGACATCGTTCACGCCGTACATCAGCAGGTTGTAGGGGAAGAGGAAGAACACCGTGCCCAGGACCAAGCGCCAATCGATCCCGCCGCCGGCCAGCAGATAGGCGGCGGCAAACGGGTAGGCGGTATTCACCCAGGAGATGGGGCGTGAGCTCAATACGATTCCGCGGATCATGAAGCGTCCTTTCTGTGGCTGCGGCCACCGAGCAGCCACCACAGCCCGGGGAGCAGGAAGACCGCGCAGGCGGCGTAGAAGAAGTCTTCAATCGGGGCCAGGCCCAGATGCAGCCCGGACAGCGTCCCGCTGCCGTAGCCAAACAACCCGGCGTAGATCATCAGGTTGTCGAAGATCGCGGTGAGCACGAGCATCAGGGCCATGGCGGCGCCCAGCGGCTTGGCCACCGAGCGCAGGCGCTGCTTGCTGGCGGCCAGCCCGGCGGCAAAGACGGCCATGGCCGCAAGTAGGAAGCAGAGACTCAATTCAAGGAACATCGTTCTCCCCTAACGTGCGCTTGGATGCTTTGCGGTTCCGGTTGCGCAGCATGCCGGCCAGCACCGGCAGCCCGGTGAAGGCAATCATGGCGCAATAGCACAAGAAGACCAGGAAGAAGACTTCTTCCAAGGGGAACTGCTCGCCCACCATGATTCCGGTCATGAGCTCCGATTCCTTATGCAGGAAGATGCCCTGCCTGATGGCCAGCACATCCCAGAGCACGAAGAATCCGGTGCCCAGCCCCAGGGCCAGGATCCCGCGCACCGGGTGGCGGAAGATGAAGAGCTTTCCCTTCGCGTCCAGCAGCCCCATGCAGGCCAGCAGTGCCAGCAAGATGCCCAGGTAGATCATGCTCCGGCCTCCTGCCGCACCGTGGCCGCGAAGTTTTCGCCCATGGGCCCCGCGGCCTTGATCCCGAGCACCGCTTTGGCAGCCAGTTCCCCGCTGATCAGGCACATCGGCACGCCGATTCCAGGGCGCACGGTGCTGCCGGCATAGTGCAGCCCGCCCACCTTGGCGCTGCGGTTGCCCGGACGCAGCATGGCGCTTTGCCCCAGGGTATGTGCCAGGCCCAGCGCGCCGCCTTTGAAGGCGCCGTACTGCTGGACGAAGTCCCCCGGGCCGATGCTCTGGCGCACCACGATCCGCTCGCGAAGATCCTTGATGCCAGCCCATGCGGCCAGCTGGTCGATGGCCGCGTCGGCCACCGCTTCCACCGCGGCATCTCCTGCCCCATCGGCTGCGCCAATCCCCCATTCGGGCATGGCCGGAGCTGGAACCAGGATGAACAGGTTCTCGCAGCCCTCCGGGGCCACCGAGGGGTCGGTGGCACTGGGCTTGCAGACATATATGCTGGTTTCCGCCTCCAGCATCCGCCCTTGGCGAATCCGCGAGAAATTCTCTTTCCAGTCGGTGGTGAACAGCAAGTTGTGGTGCTCCAGCTGCGGCAGCTTGCCGCTGATGCCCAGGCAGAGCAGCACCGCGCTGGGGCCGGGGTCCTTGCGCTGAAAGCTCTTGGCGGTATGGGTCTGCAGCTCTTCGGGCAGCAAATGGCCTTCCAGGTGGCGCACATCGGCGGCTGCGACCACCTGGGTCGCCGGGGTGCGCTGCTGCCTGCCGTGCGCGTCGATCCAGCGCACCGCGCTGACCCGGGGATTTTTCCCTGCGCTGGCTTCAATGGCCGTTGCGGTCGCTGAGAGATGGATGGCCGCGCCGTGTTTCCGGGCCAGTTCGGCCATGGCGTCGGCCACCGCAGCGAAGCCTCCCATCGGGTATTTCACCCCGTCGGTGAGGTCCAGGTGGCTCATCAGCTGGTAGAGCGCAGGGGTGCGGCTCGGGCTGGAGCCCAGGAACACCGCCGGGTATCCGAGCAGCTGGCGGATCTCGTTGCTGGAAAAGCGCCGGGCCACATGGCTTTCCAAGCTGGAGGCCAGCAGCTGGGCCAGTTGCGGGGTCCGGCGTAGGATCCTTGGGTGCAGCAGGGAGGTGAGCGAGTTGAAATCGTCATAGAGGAAATGCTCCAAGGCCAATTCATAACCCTCCTTCGCGGTGCGCAGGTACCGCTCCAACGCTGGGCCGCTGCCCGGTTCCAGGGCTTCGAAGAGTCCGCTGGCCGCGGCGCCGGTACCGACATCCACCGGTTCTTCGCGGCCCTGGAAGAAGGTGCGGTAGCCGGTGGCCAGTTCGCGCAACTCCAGCTGTTCGCTGGCGCTGGTGCCCATGAGCTTGAACCAGTGCTCGAAGACCTCGGGCATCAGGTACCAGGAGGGGCCGGTGTCGAAGCGGAACCCGTCGCGCTCCAGTCGTCCGGAGCGACCGCCCGGATGCGGCTGCTGCTCGATCAAGGTGACCTTGCAGCCTCGGGCGGCGAGCAACCCGGCGCTGGCCAGGCCGGAGAATCCGCCCCCGATGACTACGACTTCTCTTTGTGCGTGGTTCATCTGCTTGCTACTTCCATTCTTGGCTTGCGGCCGGTGGTGCCCCGGGTGCCCAGCAGCACGCGGGCGGCGATCAGCGCCTTGCGCGGGGCGGAGACCGAGATGCGGGTGCGCAGCAGCTGGGAGGCCGGGGCCTTGTCCAGCTGGGAGTTCAGTTCGCGGAACAGGTCATGGGCCAGGCGCACCGCTCGGGCAGCGGAGGGGGCCAGGTAGGGCAGGCCGGCACGGGCCTGGGCCAGGTCCTGCTCGATCTGCGCAACCAGCTTCGCCTTGCTTGGCTCATCGAATCCTGCCGGGTCCAGGCCGGGAAAGTAGCTGCGTCCCAAATCTTCGCTGTCTTCTGCCAGGTCGCGCAGGAAGTTGACCTTTTGGAAGGCCGCGCCCAGGCTGCGGGCGGCGTGCTTGGCGCGCTGCGCCTCGGGAGGCGTCAAGTCCGGCGCGGCGGGCATCGCCTGGAAGACCTGCAGGCACATCAGCCCGATGACTTCGGCCGAGCCGTAGATGTAGTCCTGCAAGCTGCGCGCATCATGCTGCCCGGTGCCCAGGTCCGCGCGCATGGAGGCGAAGAACGGGGCGGTGAGCTCGGCGTGGATGCCGGTGGCCCGGGCGGAAATGGTGAAAGCGTGGACCACCATGTTGGTGCTGTACCCGCGTTCCATGGCGCGCAGGGTTTCCGCTTCCAGCTCGTCCAGGCACGCGGCGATGGCCTGGTTGTCCAGGCCGGCCTGGCAGGCCACCCCATCCACGATTTCATCGGCCAGGCGCACCAGCGCGTAGATATTGGCGATGTGCCGGGCGCTGGCGGCATCCAGCAGCCTGCAGGCCAGCGAGAACGAGGTGGAGTATTCGCCCAGCACCACCCTGGCGCTGCGCTGGGCGGTGCGCGAATAGTGCTCCAAGGCGGCGGTGCCTGCGGTGCTGTGAGGGGAATTGTCGGGTTTCATGGCGTTCAGCTGCTTCGATCTAGGATCAGGCTGGTGCATTCGCGCAGCAGCGTCCGGGCTTCTTCGGGCAGGTCCAGGAAGGCCGCGGAGCCGGTGGCCCGCGAGCATAGTTGCTCAGCCAGCTGCCGGGCGAAGCGCTCGGCCCCCTGCGCGGCCAGTTCCTGGCGGATCCGGCCGGCATCCACTGTTCCTTCGCGGAATCCGCCCAGCAGCTTGGCGAATTCGGGTTGCTCGCTGGCCAGGGCCAGCAAGATGGTGCTCTTGAATTCTCGCAAGTCCGATTCCACCGGCTTGCCGGTGCGTGCCGGGTCCCCGAAGGTGCCCAGCACATCATCGATGATCTGGTAGGCCACCCCGAGCTGGCAGCCCACCGCGCCGATGGCTTCGGCCTGGCCGGGGTGCGCCCCGGCCAGCAGCGCCCCTGCCTGCAGCGGCAGCTGGAAGGAGTAGGCCGCGGTTTTCATCTGCTCCATGCGCAGCACCTGGCTGGTGGTGGCTGGAGCCGGGCCCAGCGAGTAGAGCAGGTCCTCGAGCTCTCCGGCCCCTGCCTGCTCGATGGCTTGGAAGAAGGCCTGCTGGACCCCGGCTTCGCTGTCGCTTCCGGCCGCGGCCCTGGCCGCGAGCTTGATCGCTTCGCTGATCAGCAGGTCCCCGGCGATGATGCCCACGGAATTGCCCGCATGCTCGGCATCGGCCCGGTTCCGGCCGCTGGCGATGGCGTGGTCGCGGTAGAGCGCCGAGATGGTCTTTTCCCCGCGGCGCACGAAGTCGCGGTCCACCACGTCGTCGTGGATCAGCAAGGCGGCGTGCAGCAGCTCGAAGGCGCAGCCCAGGTCGATGGCGCGGGCCTCATTGCGGCCGCCGAAGGCCCGGTAGCCGAGCATCACCAGCCCCGGGCGCATCAGCTTGCCGGTAGCCAGCCGTTCGGAGATCCGGGACCAGAGCAGCGCGGTCTGCGCGGAGTAGGCGGCGCTGCGGCGCTGGGCCTGCGTGGCCAGCAATTCCAGCCGATCGCTGATGGCGCGCCGGGTGGGTGCATCGATGAGCCCGCCTGAGGCTGGCGCGCCAGCCGCTGCGGCCGGCGGGGCCTGGTGTGTGGTGGTGTGCATTCTCATGGTTCCCTACTGAAAGGATGTGGTGGGGTTTGCTTGGTTCTCTTCGCTGGTCGCGGTGTCCCGCGTCTCCAGCTCTCGCCGGGCATCTTCGAGCAGCGCGCCCAGATTCCTGCGGGACGGTTCGTCCAGCTGCGCGTAGAACGTGTGCAGCTTGCGCAGCAGCACCTGCCCTGGCCCGGTGGATACCGGGAAATTGCTCCCCGGGGCCACCAGGGTGCGCCGCCGATCCGCGGCATGGTGCCTTCTTTCAACCATCCCGCGGGCTTCGAGCCGGTCCAGCACCGAGGTGATTCCTGCCGATGACACTCCCAGTTCGCGGCCCAGTTCCCCGGAGCTGGGCGTTTGCATGGAACGCAGCAGGTTCACCGCACGCAAATCTGTATCGTTCAGGTCAAGGCTGTGGCGCAGGCGCGCTTCGCTCAGTGCATAGGACCGCTGGAGCTTGAGCAGCAACCGGAACACTTCCGAGGCAAACAGCGGACGTGAACAATCCATGATAACTTCTCTCGCCTAGTTGATATTTAGCTTTTCTAGATACATCATGGTTTAACTATCTCGTTTTGTCGACTCGAAGCGGGTAAATTTTTCAACCGACATCAGGAGCACACGATGAGCAGTTCCACGGAATCCCCGAATTTTCCCTATCGAGCCCCCGCGTCAGCAACATCCTGGGCACTGCCGGTGTTCACGGCGATTGCCCTGGTCCTGGCCATTGCCGTTTCATTTATCGGAAGCGGGGCCCTGGGCGGAACTCCGGTCCAGCAGGCAGCCGGCGGCTATCTGGGCGCTGACTCGACGCTGCTGGCCCCCGCGGGTCCGGCCTTCTCCATCTGGAGCGTGATCTACGCCGGGCTGGCCGTCTACGGAATTTTCCAGCTCACTCCGGCCGGACGCCGCTCGGCCTGGGCCGCCAAGCTGCGGATTCCCGCGCTGCTTTCGGCATTGCTGAACGCCGCATGGATTACCGTGGTCCAGCTGGGCTGGCTGGGCGCCAGCGTGGCGGTGATCTTCATCCTCGTCGCGTGCTTGGCCTGGATGCTGACCATCATGGTGGCAGGCACCCCGGCCTCGCGCACCGAATACTGGATCATGTGGCTGACCTTCGGCATCTACCTGGGCTGGGTCTGCGTAGCCAGCATCGCCAACACCTCCGCATGGCTGCTCTCCCTGGGCTTTGGCCAGGACGCCTCCTGGGCACCAGGAGCGGCAGTGGCACTGCTGGTGGTCGCAGCGGCCATCGGGCTGGGCACCACCGCCTACTCGGGCAGGACCTTCACCGCCTTGGCCATCGCCTGGGGCCTGGGCTGGATCGGCGTGAGCCGGCTGTCCGGAACCAATCAGTCTGAACTGGCCGGGTACGCCGCGCTGGGCTGCGCCGCGCTGCTCCTGCTCGGATCCATGGTGATCGCCTGGCGCAAGCGCGGTGTTCGAACTCCATGAGCCTGATAGCAGTGACCGGAGCAACCGGATATATCGGCGGACGGCTGGTGCCCCTGCTCTTGCGCAACGGGCACCAGGTCAGGGTTTTCACCCGTGACGCGCAGCGCCTGCGCGATACCCCATGGCGCGGCCAAGTCGAGATCGTCGAGGGCGACCTGCAAGATGAGCACGCAGTGGCCAAGCTCTGCAAGGACGCGGACCTGCTCTACTACCTGGTGCATTCGATGTCCGGGACCCGGGATTTCGCGGCTCAGGAAAAAGCGTGCGCGCAGGTCATGGCGCAGGCCGTACGTGAACAGGAGGTCAGCCAGCTGGTCTACCTTTCCGGGTTGCATCCTGCAGGTGAACTCAGCGAGCATCTGGCTTCGCGCGTGGCCGTGGGGCAGATCCTGTCAGCGGCCGCCAGCACCCTGGTGCTCCAGGCGGGCCTGGTGATCGGCTCCGGCTCGGCCAGTTTCGAAATGGTCAGGCACCTGAGCGATGTGCTGCCGGTGATGCCGGCCCCGCGCTGGGTACTGAACCAGGTCCAGCCCATCGCCATCCGCGACACCTTGCACTACCTGGCGGCCTGCGCCGAGCTGGCGCAGCCCGCGCAGGGAACCTATGACATCGGCGGCCCCGGCACCTACAGCTACGCGCAGCTGATGAAGATCTACGCCCAGGTGGCCGGCCTGCGCGAACCGAAAGTCTGGCCGTTGCCGCTGCTGACCCCTCGGCTGGCTTCGCACTGGGTCAATCTGGTGACGCCGCTGCCGCACACCCTGGCTTCCGCGCTGGTGCAGTCGCTGCAGCATGATTGCGTCATGGGCTCGCGGGACATCGACAAGCTGATTGCCCCGCCGGCGCAGGGCTTGTGCGACTATCCGCGAGCGGTGCAGCTGGCACTGGAGAAGATGGATGCCGACGCGGTGCAAACCAGTTGGGCTACCGCCCAGCCGATTTCGGCACCCGCCGAACCGCTGCCCTCTGATCCTCAGTGGTCCGGGCGCAAGGCCTATACCGATATCCGCCGCATCAGCACCACGGCAACCGAGGCGCAGCTCTTCAGCGTGCTGCATCGGCTCGGCGGGGAATCACCGTATTTCGCCTTCCCCGCCCTGTGGAAGCTGCGCGGCCTGATGGACAAGCTGGCAGGCGGCGTGGGGTCGCGGCGCGGACGGCGCTCGCACAGCACGCTGGCACTGGGAGATGTGGTGGATTGGTGGCGCGTGGAAGCCCTGGAGGAAAACAGCTTGCTGCGCTTGCGCGCGGAGATGCGCGCCCCGGGCCAGGCATGGCTGGATTACCGGATCGGCAAGCGAGCTGACGGGCGCAGCGAACTGATCCAGCGAGCGGTATTCTTCCCGCGGGGCTTGGCCGGACGCTGCTACTGGTGGGCGGTATACCCATTCCATGGGGCCATCTTCCCGGCCACCATCAAGAACATCGTGCGCGCTGCGGAAAAGCAGGTAGCTGGCTGAGTATCCGGCACGTCCCGGGAACTAGTCCGCTTCGCCGTCAGCCGCTGAATCGAGGCTGCTTTCCAAGGCATCGGAGGTCCCGGCAAGGAACCGGATCACTACCTCCCGCTCCTCGGGGCTCATCGCGTTGGCTACTTCGAATCTCTTGGCATGGTGCCGCCCCACTTGCTCGCGTGCTGCCAGGTGGGTTTCCTCGGTGACCTCGACGCATTGCGAACGCCGGTCGGTTGGATGCCTGGTGCGCCGCACATGGCCGTGGGCTTCCAAGCGGTCAATCATCTTGGTGACCGATGCGCTGGAAATTCCCAGATACTGGCTCAGCGCACCCGGGGTGACGGATTGGCCCGCATGCTTGGCGGAGATCATCTTGCGGATCGCCCGCATGTCGGTTTCGTTCAGCTTCATGAACTGCTGGGAGCTGCGCATGATGCGGCGTTCGATTTGGCGCATCCGGCCCATTTCAGCCATGATGCGGTCGATTTGCTCCAGATTGGCTGGGGCGATGCCTGCCCGCTTGATCAGGACCTGACCAGGATCGGATTCAGAAAGCCCATACATGGTGGGCAGTTCCTTGGCTGCCATGGTGCCCCTCCTCCTCGGATCGCGGCCGCTTGCCTTATTTGGATCATACGCTTGGTCAACCGCTGCGGATGCATGCAAAAACCCTGCGGCCGATGGAATCAGACCGCAGGGTTCAGTTGGTGCGAGTAGAGAGACTTGAACTCTCACGTCCGAAGACACTGGAACCTAAATCCAGCGCGTCTACCAATTCCGCCATACTCGCTAGCGCTACACCGGAAACACTGTTTCCTCGAAGGCGACCTCATTTAGTGTAGCGGAAGTTCTGCCTGATATGAAATCAGCCAGAGGAGGGGTCTACTTGGGATCAATGCCCAAGTCACGACGCAGCTTGGCCACATGGCCGGTGGCGCGAACGTTGTACTGCGCCAGCGCGATTTTGCCCTCTTCATCGAGCACGATAGTGGAGCGAATCAGGCCCTCGTAGACCTTGCCGTAGTTCTTCTTTTCTCCCCAGGCGCCGTAGGCTTCAGCTACCGCGTGGTCCTCGTCGGAGAGCAGCGGGAAGTTCAATTCTTCCTTGGCGACAAACTTTTCCAGCTTGGCGGTCTTGTCCGGGGAAATGCCCAGAACTGCGTAACCCAGGGACTGCAAAGATTCGAGTGAATCGCGGAAATCGCAGGCCTGCTTCGTGCAGCCCGGGGTGGATGCGGCTGGGTAGAAGTACACGATGGTCTTCTTGCCGCGGTAATCAGCCAAGGCAACAGACTTGCCAGCAGCGTCCTGCAAGGTGAAATCAGGGGCCTGGTCACCGATGGACAGACGGTTAGTCTTTTCGGAAGTACTCATGAGCTGATCCTCTTTTCTTTGCGGTATACAAAAAATCCGACCTGACGAATCAGATCGGATCTACTGTGCGCCCTCCGGGACTCGAACCCGGAACCTAATGATTAAGAGTCATTTGCTCTACCAATTGAGCTAAAAGCGCTTCCTCGCTCTGACTAGTTCTTTTTCAGAACTCGTCTTTGCGACGTAGACAATCATAGGCAGAAATGATGCAAAAGCAAAAATCGGCCAGTACCCGACCTGAGAACATAAAATTCCAAGTCAACTTCATAATATCACCAATTGTCCGGCTTGAAAGTAATCTAAAACACACATAACATCTTGTTCTTCAGTAGTCGTTGAGCACTGAAATGCAGGCACTCTTGGCATGGGTTCGGCTTTCACCATCCGGGTGGTGAAAGCAATGGAATGATTGTCCACTTACTATCGCGACGGCATGGCAACCTATCTAGGCATCGAAGGGCAAACACCAGCGAAGCATGCAGTCGATTGCAGACTGTCAACAGTGCCCGCCCTAGTGATCATGGCCGGCGAAAGCTTCTAGGTTCATAAAGCCGTCAGTTGAGGCTAGGCTCATATCAACCATCACTTGGAGGACTCATGTCGCGCTCGGCCAAACGAATTCTCGGGAACGTTTCTGTACTAGTTGTACTTGTCGCACTTGTGGCCGTACTCGTGGTTTCAGCGACTAGCCCCAGGTTGCTGAAGAACGACGCGAAGCTTACTGCTGAAGCAAATGCCGGAACGCCTATTGTTCAGGCGCAGAACACGCCGAGCCCTACCCCAGGGTCGACAGCCAACGCCCAAAGTACGCCAAAGACGATGAGCGAAGTCAGCCAGGAATGGGCAGATGAAAAAATAACCCAGTACCTAAATGGAAATGGTGCTCATAGTTTCGACGCTTTCCCTGGTAGCGCGCAAGGTGACACGATCCGCTGGAGCTCCCCATCCGAAGGCAAGCTTGTGATTACCGTACAGGATGGCTGGTCTTCAGAAGACCTGGAGGCCTATGCGAATCTGGTCTTGACCACGGTTGGCCACGAATCCCCTGAACTCACAAACGTCACCGTGAAGACCGACAACAATGTGGTGGTCGAAACCGTGGCGGCAAAAACCTCGCAGGACTAGGTCAAAAAGACAGTAACAGCTCTGGTTACGCTGGATTCCCTCGCCCTAGTCGGTAACCCCTGAGGCTATCGAGGTCGAAGTTAAGCCAATCATCGAGCCAGCTGATGAGTCGAAGCCATCTATCGGGGCTGCGTTCATGCGAGGGATCATGATGAGCCTGCTCGAACGCTATCGACGTGCTGAACTCACTTGACGTTCATATCTTGAAGAGTGCGATCAACGCCCGAGCTTCGGATGCGAACACCGTAGTTGCCTGGAGACCATGGCTCCTTGTCCTCGCCGAGCGCCGTCCTGAACTTGAAGAAGAACCACCGGGACAAACAAAAAGGCCAGACCGAAGCCTGACCTTTGTTTTGTGCGCCCTCCGGGACTCGAACCCGGAACCTAATGATTAAGAGTCATTTGCTCTACCAATTGAGCTAAAAGCGCGTATTAATTTATGCAAACAAGTTGTCTGGTGAACCGAACAAATTGTTCGTGCGCCCCCCGGGACTTGAACCCGGAACCTAATGATTAAGAGTCATTTGCTCTGCCAATTGAGCTAGAGGCGCCCGCTGCGATGTTCTAGAAGCTTTTCGGGCTTCGCGCTTTCGCAACGAGATAAAACTTTACCAGCAATTTCCCTCAGCGCAAATTCGGGGGCCAGCATTCTGCGGTGACCTTCATTACAGGACATGACTAGGGGTTACTACCAAAGCGCGGATGGGGTTTGTACAGTGTTTCCATGAGCACCCAACTAACGATTTCATTCCCGACACAAGATCTGATTGATGCGGTCGGTCCGATCCCGGAAAACCTCAAAGCTGTGCTCTGGGACCTGGAGAGCACCCCCGGAACTGCGCTGGAAGAAATCGACATTGCCATCCTTCCCTATATGTCGAATCCCCAGACGCTGAAGAACATCCGCAAGGCACCGAACGTCAAGATCGTCCAGACCCAGACCACCGGCTTCGACGGAATGGTTGACCTGATTGGCGATCGCGCAAATATCAATACCGCGGCCGGCGTCCACGCGGCGGCTACCGCCGAGATGGCCATCGGCCTGGCCATCGCATCCCTGCGCGGCTACCCGCACGCGGTCCGAGACCAGCAGCAAGGCCGCTGGAATCCCCAGCAGTGGCCCGGCTTGGCTGATCGGACGGTGGCATTGGTTGGCGTGGGCGGCATCGGCGAAGAGATCCGCAAGCGCCTGGAGCCCTTCGAGGTCAATCTCCTGCGCTTCGGCTCCACGGCCCGCACCGATGAGCATGGCGAAATCTTCGCAACTTCTGATCTCGCAGCACGCGCGGCGCAGATCGAAGTGCTGATCCTGATCGTGCCGCTCAACGATTCCACCCATCATCTGGTCGACGCTGATCTGCTGGCCAAGCTTCCTGACGGTGCAACCGTGGTCAACGTCGCTCGCGGCCCGGTGGTGGATACCGACGCAATCGTGGCAGAAGTCGCTTCGGGCCGCTTGAACATGGCATCGGATGTATTCGACCCAGAACCCCTGCCGGCCGATCACCCATTGTGGCAGCACCCTAATGCCTTGGTCATTCCCCACAACGGCGGCAACACCAAGGCGTTCTTCCCGCGCATGGTGAAGTTGCTCAAGAAGCAGGTGCAGGCCTGGGCAGCGGGCAACGACGGCGAGAACCTCGTGCACCGCAGCTAACAATTTAGCGACAGTTGACGGCTCCGGGAGTTTTGGCTCCCGGAGCCGTGGCCGTGGTGCGCTATCTTTGATAAATACCTTTGCGCACATTTACTTGCTTGTTCCCTGCGCGAAGCAGTACCGCCTGCCATAGGAAGATGAGTCATCCCAGTGCCCGAATTGCCATTGAAACTCGTATCACGACGCGCATTGCTGACCGGTACATTGGCGACTACCGCACTGGCACTGACCGCCTGCACCGGAAACCCAGGGCCCGCGGCCTCCGCTTCGCCCACAGCCTCGGCCAGCGCACCGCGCATTCCCCGGACCCTGCGCCTGGCAGCAGCCGCTCCCCCGGTCAAGCTGGATCCGGCCATCGTGGCGGATAACGAATCCTTCCGGATCACCCGCCAGGTGTACGAGACGCTGGTCGATATCGATCCCGATACCGGTGGCGCCGTAGCCGGCCTGGCCGAATCCTGGACCGAAAGCCCTGATGGCTTGCGCTACACCTTCACCCTGCGCGAAGGCGTGCTCTTCCACGACGGCACCGAATTGACCGCAGAAGCAGTGGTCGCCAACTTCAAACGCTGGGAAAACTTGTCCCCGCAGCTGCGCGCTTCATCCAGCCAGGGCTTTGCCAATGTTTTCCACTTCGACAGCGACATCCCCAAGCTTCCAACTGCCAAGGAACTCGAAGAAGAGTTCAAGAGCGCTGCCGACGCCAGCGAAGAGGAACTGGCCACCCAGCAGCTGCGCACCAAGCAGCTTGAAGAGCTGACCAAGAAATTCGACACCAAGCTCTTCGAAGGCAAGTCCGCAGCCGGTTCCGCCAGCTATTTCGAATCCGTCAAGGCAACCGGCAAGTACCTGGTCGCCTTGAACCTGCGCCGCCGGCTGCCAGGGCTGATCGAAGCGCTGACCCTGCCGGGCATGGCCATTGCCGCGCCCAGTGCGTTGACCGGCGGCCCTGGGCAGAACCCGGCCGAGTCGCTCTCCACCCACCCGGTAGGTACCGGGCCATACACTTTCGTTTCCCATGAGGACAATGTGGTGCGCCTGGAGATCTTCAAGGACTATTGGAATCAACCGCGGCTATCCAATAACACCGCGCATCCCGAGGTTGCGCTGATCTCTGCTGTGCCTTCGCCCTACAACCGCGAAGGCGCGCTGCTGGCCGATGAAATCGACGGCTTCGACATGGTCTCGGTGGACATCATGCGCACCCTGGTGCGCAATGCCAAGGTGGTTGTCCAGCGCGATCCCTTCTCCGTGCTCTACCTCGGCATGAACCAGCGCAATAAGTGGCTGGCCAAGCCGGAATTCCGCATGGCCATTGCGCACGCGGTCAACCGCAGCTCGCTGGCCGAGAAGCTGTTCCTGCAAGGATCCAAGCACGCTTCGACCCTCTTGCCGTCCGCCTTGAGCATTCCGGCACCGGAAGATACGCCGAACCACGATGCATCGAAGGCCAAGACCTTGCTGGCCGAGTTGGGCTACAAGGGCGAACAGATCGAGTTCGCCTACCCGCTGCAGGTTTCGCGCAACTACCTGCCGCTGCCTGAACGCACGTTCGCGCAGATCGCCGAGGACCTCGCCGCAGTGGGCATCCGCATCAAGCCGCGCCCGATTGCATGGACCGACGGCTACGTGCAGACCGTGCAGTCCAAGGACTTCGCGGGATTGCACCTGCTGGGATTCTCCGGCGGCTACCGTTCGGCAGACGACTTCCTTTCCGGCATTTTGGCGGCCAAGGAGAATGAGTTCGGATACACCTCGACGTTACTTGACTCACAGATCATGCTGGCCCGTTCCATCCCTTCCGGAGAGGAACGGACCGCCGCCTATGCCGATATCCTCAAGACCCTGAACGCGGATCTGCCCGCGCTCCCACTGGTCTTTCCGATCTCTGCGCTGGCGTTTAACGGCAATGTCACCTTCTATCCGCCATCGCCGATGCTCAATGAGTGCTACGCGGATGTGCAGATGGCAAACTCGCCGTCTATCTCAAGTTAGTGACCGTTAACCCAGTTAACGATTTCTAACCCCCGGGGATATAGGTCTACTCTGGGAGAGAGCAAAGTATCACTGTCGATGGAGATCCTCGTGCCTTCTGAAACGTCAACCGAATCTTTTGACGTAGTACTAATCGGTGCCGGCATCATGAGTGCCACCCTTGGCACCATGATCAACCAGCTGGAACCAACCTGGTCCATTGGTCTTTTCGAGAACCTGGACAAGGCCGGGCAGGAATCCTCCTCCCCTTGGAACAACGCAGGTACCGGCCACTCGGCACTGTGCGAACTGAACTACACCGCTGCCAAGGCTGACGGATCGGTCGATCCGGCCAAGGCCATTGGCATCAACGAGCAGTTCCAGGTTTCCCGCCAGTTCTACTCGTGGGCCGTCGAGAACAACCGCGTTGCCGACAACAGCTTCATCAGCGCCCTGCCGCATATGTCCTTCGTCATCGGCGAGGACCACTCCAAGTACCTGCAGACCCGCTACGAGGCACTGAAGCCCAATGCGTTGTTCGAGGAACTGGAAATCACCAACGACCTGGACACCATCAACCAGTGGACCCCGCTGGTGGCCAAGGGCCGCGATGCCTCGCAGAAGGTTGCCGCATCCCGCGTTGTCTCCGGTACCGATGTCGACTTCGGCCGCCTGACCCGCGACCTGACCGACTCGCTGGGCGCCGCTGGCGCCTCGGTGAACTACGGCCACAAGGTCAAGGGCATCAAGCGTTCGGGTGCCGGCTGGGAATTGAGCGTCAAGGACAACGCTTCGGGCGCAGTCAAGAACGTCAAGGCCAAGTTCGTGTTCGTCGGTGCCGGCGGTGGCGCACTGCCACTGCTGCAGAAGGCTGGCATCGACGAGATCAAGGGCTTCGGCGGCTTCCCGGTCTCCGGTCAGTTCCTGCGCTGCACCGATGAGACCGTCATCAACCAGCACCACGCCAAGGTCTACGGCCAGGCTTCGGTGGGCGCTCCTCCAATGTCGGTACCGCACCTGGATACCCGCTTTGTCGACGGCAAGCGCTCGCTGATGTTCGGCCCCTACGCCGGCTTCTCGATGAACTTCCTGAAGTCCACCGGCCAGCTGGATCTCCCCTTGTCCCTGCGCCCGCACAACATCATCCCGATGCTGGCTGTAGGCAAGGACAACCTGGATCTGACCACTTACCTGATCAAGGAAGTTCTCAAGTCCCGCTCCAAGAAGGACGAGGCGCTGGCCGAGTACTTCCCGGATGCAGATGGTTCCAAGTGGGAGCTGATCACCGCTGGCCAGCGCGTTCAGGTCATCAAGAAGGATGCCAAAAAGGGCGGCGTGCTGCAGTTCGGCACCGAGGTCATCACCTCCTCGGACGGCTCGATCTCCGGCCTGCTCGGCGCTTCGCCAGGCGCTTCGACCGCTACCCCGATCATGGTCGGGCTGCTGTCGCGCTGCTTCCCCAAGCAGTTCGCAGGCTGGGAGTCGAAGCTCAAGGACATGATTCCTTCCTACGGCCAGAAGCTGAACGAGAACCCAGCACTCTACGCTGAGGTCAAGGCAGCCACCGACAAGTCCCTGGGACTGTAGGCACCAAGCACAACGAGAACCGCCCACCAGCATTGGTGGGCGGTTCTCGCGTATCCGGGCACTGGTCGGGCTATGGCCGGTCCAGCGGCTCGCCGTAGGGGTAGTCCACCCAAGCACCAGCGCCAAGGTCGGGGCAATGGCGTTCGGCGCCGTGGCGCGTGCACGAGGCGTCAGCGGGATACCGGTGCCCTTGCAGCAATTTATCGGCCTCGGCCCAGCCCAGGCCGGAGACTTCCCGCCCGTCGGCGTAGCGCAGGGCATAGCTGAAATAGCGGTAGCGGATCCTGATCAGCCGCCGGATCCCTTGCTGTGCGGTGGCTTGCACCGCAATCGGCATCTGCAGACTCATGTCCCCAGTATTCCATGCGGCCACCAGCCGCCGCCTTCCCTTAAGAATCGGGCAGGCGCTCCAGCACCACTGCGCGCGCCGCGGCATCGGCAGCATTGGCACGTGCGGGCGGGCCTGCCCCAGGCAGCTTCGGGTAATCCATTGGGATGATTTTGCGTGCTTTACATCTCCCGGTGACTGTTGAGCAATGGCAACCAACTAAAGTTGAGATCAGCCCTTCCCACTGCGACACAGCTAGGACCACACCCGCATGCAGCGCTTGGCCATCTTGTCATTGAAAAACCGGGCGCTCATTGCGCTCATCACGGTTTTCGCCGCCGTCTTCGGCGTGATTTCCATGGGATCGCTCAAGCAGGAGCTGATCCCCGCCCTGGAATTCCCCCAGATCTCGGTCATGGCAACCCAAATGGGCGCCAGCCCCGAGGTGATCGACGAGCAGGTGGCCGAGCCGCTGGAAACCGCTTTGCAGGCAGTTGAAGGCCTGGAATCCTCCACCGCTACCTCGCAGACCGGCTTCACCCGCATCTCGCTGACCTTCGAATACGGCACGGACATGGACCGTGCCCGGACCCAGGTGGAACGGGCCATTGCCAATTCCAAGGCCCAGCTTCCCGAGGATGTCGAGCCCACCGCCTTCGCCGGCTCCATCGCGGACTTCCCGGTCCTGGCCCTGGCCGTCTCCTCGGACCAGTCGCTGGAAGCGCTCAACGACGACGTGGAGCGCCTGACCCTTCCCAAGCTGCAGAAGATCGAGGGGGTCCGCGAGGCCTCGGTCTCCGGTGGCGCCTCCCAGCACATTGCGGTGATCCCGAAAGACGACCAGATGCGCGATGCCGGCCTGGCCGTCACGGATCTGAAGGACGGCATCGAGAACGCCGGCTCCCCCATGCCCATCGGCAACATGGACGTCGATGGCCTGGAACTGCCGGTCATTGCCGGCTCCACCCCGGACAGCTTGGAGGCCATCAAGGAGATTCCGCTGGTCACCGATGGCGGTCCGGTGCTGCTCAAGGACGTCGCCGAGGTCTCGGTCAAGGCCGATGAGGCCACCAGCATTACCCGCACCAACGGCGAGGAGACCCTGTCCATCCAGGTCACCAAGACTCCCGATGGCGATACGGTAGCCATTTCGCACGCGGTCACCGCAATGCTTGCCGAGCTGCAGTCCGAGCTGGGCCACAAGGCCACCATGACCACGATCTTCGACCAGGCGCCCTTCATCGAGGACTCGATCAAGCACCTGGCGCTGGAAGGCGCCCTGGGCCTGGGCTTCGCGGTGATCATCATCTTGGTGTTCCTGTTCTCGGTACGCTCCACCCTGGTCACCGCGATCTCCATTCCGCTGTCCCTGATGGCCACCTTCATCGGGATGAATGCCTTCGGATACACGCTGAACATGCTCACCTTGGGCGCCTTGACCATTTCCATTGGCCGCGTGGTGGATGACTCGATTGTGGTGATCGAGAACATCAAGCGCCACCTGTCCCATGGCGAATCCAAGGCGCAGTCGATCCTGCTGGCGGTCAAGGAAGTGGCCGGCGCCATTACCGCGGCGACCCTGACCACCGTGGCGGTCTTCTTGCCGATCGCCCTGGTGGGCGGCATGGCCGGCGAACTGTTCAGCCCGTTCGCGCTGACCATGACCATCGCACTGCTGGCGTCGCTGCTGGTATCGCTGACCATTGTTCCGGTACTGGCGTACTGGTTCCTGCCGCACCGCCCGGGCAGCGGCGAAACCCATACCGTGCATGTGGCCGAAGACAAGTCGTGGTTGCAGCGTGCCTACATTCCGGTGCTGGAGGGGACCCAGAAGCACCCGGTCATCACCTTGCTGGCCTCGGTGCTGGTCCTTGCCGGCACCGTGGCCATGACCCCGCTGCTGAACACCAACCTGCTGGGTTCCACCGGCGAGAACTCCATTTCCATCACCGCCAAGATGCCTTCGGGCACCTCCATGGAAACCACCGAAAAGCAAGCGGCAAAGATCGAGACCGGGCTCGCTGATATCGAGGGAATCGAAGATGTCCAGCTGACCGTGGGCACCGCCAGCGGCATGGCAGCCATGTTCTCCTCCGGCTCGGATACCGCAAGCTTCACCGTGATCACCAATGCCGATGCCGACCAGGAAGCGCTGACGAACACGGTTCGCGAGCAAGTAGAAGGCCTGGACCTGGCCGAGGACCTGGACCTGAGCTTCGGCTCGAACTCCTCGGCCATGATGTCCAGCGATGTCACCATCGAGATCAAGGCCCCGGACGAGGGGATCCTGCGCGAGGCGACCTCCACGATGCGCGAAGCACTGGAAGGTACCGCGAACGTCACCGAAATCTCCGATAACCTCTCTGCCGAACGCGAGCAGGTGTCCATCGATATCGATGCGCAGAAGGCTGCCGAGGCGGGATTGACCGAGACCCAGCTCGCTGGCATGGTCGCTTCGCAGGTTTCCCCTGTTCCTGCAGGCACCTTGCGCCTGGACTACACCGACATGACGGTGCAGATCGGCGAGGGGATGGACCTGGACAGCCTGGAGAAGCTGCGCGAGCTGCAGATCCCTACCGCCGCCGGCATCAGGGAACTGCAGGATCTGGCCACCGTTGAGCGTGCCAAGGTGGTCCAGCAGGTCACCACCTCCAACGGCGAGCGTATCGCTACGGTCACCCTTGCTCCCGTGGAGAACATGCTCGGAGAGGTGTCCAAGGACGTCGCCGCGAGCCTGGACTCGGTGCAGCTGCCCGAGGGCGCCACCGCGGAGATCGGCGGCGCGGCAACCGAGCAGGCCGAGTCCTTCAACCAGCTGTATCTGGCGCTGCTGGCGGCCATCGCGATTGTCTACGTGATCATGGTGGCCACCTTCAAGTCGCTGATCCAGCCGCTGATCCTGCTGGTCTCGATTCCCTTCGCGGCGACCGGCGCTATCGGCCTGCTGCTGATCTCGGGGATTCCGCTGGGCTTGCCTTCGCTGATCGGCATGCTGATGCTGGTGGGCATCGTGGTGACCAACGCGATTGTGCTGATCGACTTGATCAACCAGTACCGCCAGGACAGCGCCGAGCGTCCGGCCATGTCCCTGGAGGATGCCATCATGCACGGCGCCCGCCAGCGCCTGCGCCCGATCCTGATGACCGCCCTGGCTACCATCTTCGCGCTGGTGCCGATGGGCCTGGGCCTGACCGGCCAGTCCGGATTCATCTCCCAGCCGCTGGCAGTGGTGGTGATCGGCGGCCTGGTCTCGTCCACCGTGCTCACCTTGATCCTGGTGCCGGTGCTCTACCGCTTGGTCGAGTCCCGCAAGGAGAAGAACGCCAAGGCCCGCGGCGCGCGCAAGCATTCGGCGCAGCAGCATACCGCTGCCCAGGACCTGTCCCGGGCGATGGACAGCGCCAGCGCCAAGATCGTTCCGGGCGCTGCGCCAGAAGCCGCGGCCGGGGAAACTCCGAGGACCGCGGATGCCGGGAAGAGCACTGCGGCTGCCCCCGCGCCTGCCGAAGCCGCTGGCCAGGTCGTCAACCCGTTGACCGGCCAGATCCCGGTCTCGCGCAAGGAACGCCGGGCCTTCGAAGAGCTGATGAAGCAGGCACCGCCAAAGCCCAACGACTAGGCTTTGGCGACGCCATGACTCGGGCCTGCAACCACCTTCGTGGTTGCAGGCCCGAGTCCGTTTGCGCGCTGTCCGCGACCGCTGGCCCTAGACCAGCCGCAGCTCCGTCAGGCAGGTTGCGCTGGACTGCCCGGCGGTAGACACCGTGGTCTTGGCGCTCTTCCCCTGGTAGGTGAATTCAAGGTCCAGCGTGATTCCCCGCGGAACCCAGAGGCCGATGAATCCGTTGTCGAAGGTTTCCATGCCCTGGTCCACCAGCACCTCGCCGGTCTCGGCGTTCACGGCCTTGACCTCCATCTGCCTGCCTTGCAGCTGCCCAAGGCAGGTGGTGAGGCTATGGAAATGGCAGCTGTGCGTCTGGTCCACATAGGGCGCGGCCGAAAGATAGTACTGGCCTTCCGGCAGCGGCAGGTTCGCGGTGCGTCCCGACGCATCGGCCAGCACCAGCTGCGTTGGCTGCACCATGGCGGTGAAGTTCTCCGGCCGCTGCTCCTGCGGCAAGCGATCGAGCCGGTCGATGGCCGCCTTGGCGTCGAGTCCTTCCAGTCCCAGTTCGGCGAGGAACTGACCGGTGTCCTCGGCTGCAACTACTGTAGGCTCGGGCTGCGCGACGGGTGCCGCGGCGGTGCTGCATCCGGCCAGCACGGCCAGCGCGAGCAGCGAACCGGCGCCCCTGGCCGCAATGCGGGCACGGTAGCTCTTGCCGCCGGAAAGTTTCTCGGACATGGCCACTCCCAATCTTCCTGTCTCCAATTCCGGGCTACAGCGTCTCAAGCAGCTGCTTCATCTCAGTGATTTCCCTGGTCTGGGAATCAACGATCTGCTGGGCCAGGTCGATGGCCGCCGGGTAGCTTCCCTCGCTGATCTCGGTCTTGGACATCTCTACGGCGCCTTCGTGGTGCATGATCATCTGCTCGAGAAAGAGCCGGGCAGCGTCGGAGCCGGTCGCGTCTTCCAGCGCCTTGATGCCCTCCTCCGGGACCATCCCGTCGCCGTGGTCCATGCTCCCGTGATCCATCCCGCCGGGCATATTCCACTCGGAAAGCCAGCGGTCCATGCGTTCGATCTCCGGGGCTTGCGCAGCCTGGATCCTTTCGGCCAGGGATGCCACCTCGGCGGGAATCCCGGATTTGCCCAGCAGGATGCGGGACATCTCGATCGCCTGTTCGTGGTGCACCTTCATGCCCGCGGCGAAGGCCATATCGGCGTCGTTGGCCGACGCGGACTGGTCCATGGAATGCCCGGAATGCGAACCGGAGGCCGAGGCGCTGGGCGCCTCGGTGCTTGCTGGTTCCCCTGCGCATCCGGCGAGGGCGAGCGTTGCACCCAGTACGAGGGCGCTGGAAATGAGGGTCTGCTTGTTCATGGTGATTCTCCTAGTGGATCTGGAACGTGAGCGGCGCCCGCCTGCGGCGGCGCCGGAACTAGCTGGAGGCCAGTGCATCGACCGGCCAAATTCTCACGTTCGGCAGATCCCCAACGCAACCAGATCAGGTTTATCCGGCGCGATCCCCCGCAGATCCGCTGCTGCGCACAGGGTCCGCGGGAACACTGTCCGGAGAACGGCTACGGTCTGCGGCGGCCGCAGGAACAGCAGCATGGCCAGCAGCGCCAAGACGCAACCGGCGGCGGCCATCTCATGGCCCATCGGGCAGTCGGTACAGCCCTGTTCCTCGCCGCCCGCATCGGCTGGCGGAGCATGGTGCGCGGGCTGGGTGTGAGCCGGATGCGCCTGCGCGACCGGGGCCGGGACCGTGGCCGTGGCCGGGGATTGCGCCGAGGCTCCATGATGCATCA
Source organism: Glutamicibacter sp. NPDC127525 (assembly GCF_042672105.1). NCBI lineage: Bacteria > Bacillati > Actinomycetota > Actinomycetes > Micrococcales > Micrococcaceae > Glutamicibacter > Glutamicibacter sp. NPDC127525. The sequence continues at coordinate 48,191 of NZ_JBHXVN010000010.1, forward strand.
CATGCATCGAGAACAAGCCGAAAAGCACCGCGCTGATCAGCAGCAGCGAGCGGACTATCGCCAGGCGGGGGCAGGTGCGCCCTCCGGCCTTCGCCAGGTAGTTGCCGATGCTCATGGCTCCCAGCTTAGCGACTTCTGACATACAAAGATTCAATCGTAGAAACAAAACATGGATTGGAGGACCCGCAAAAATGAGCAAACTATCTCCTAAAAACTCATTTTTAGTAAGAGACGTGACGGATCCATGAGGTATCTGTCGCTCAGTCAATATAGGCTTGTAGTTTCAACGAGAACTTGGGGGAATGTTGGAACAAACTGAATTGTATGAAGACAAAAATGAGTTCCTAAGTGCAATCCAGAATGTACTGAAGAACAAATCATCTGCCACAGAAGCGGATCTATTTGGAGCTGCTGCCTGTCAGTTTCTGGTCCAGGGTCCTGCGTCTGTAGAAGAAATTCGTGACGCAGTCGAAAGAATCTGGCCGGATTCGAAACCTTCGTACAAGCAGCTGGATTCAGCTCTGAAAGTATGCCGTGATTTGGGTCTAGTTTATTTAGACGAAAATGCAGAGACTTGGCAACTAACGGGCACCGGACTTACAGATATACAGCAACATTCTGCTTGGGTTCGAGAACTTCGCGAGCGTACCACGACCGAAATTCGCATCCGTTCACGCGACGGTCTGGCATTCGAGCCAGATGCACAACAATCGCAAATTTGGTTGGACGCGTTAGTTTCCGCGCTAGTTCCAGCAATCGAAGAGTCGCTTCAAAAACATCTTGGTTCCGTAACGTCACTTATTGATGGCCGAACTAATGCAGGCACCCTAGACCCAACCTCTGTATTAGAGTCACTTGCTAAGATCAGCCCGAATGAAAACATTACTGAGTTCCTTCAGTCCTTAGCGACCAGCGCTTTAGACCCACTAGATGCTTTTGGACGCGAACTTGTTACACATATCGCCACCGGAGTCTTACTTCATACTTATTTAGCTGGTCAATCGGGAAATCAACTTACCCAACGCCTAGGTAAGCCGCAGAATCAACGAGCTATTCTGGACACTCCAGTATTGATCGCGCTAATAGGCTCCACCCAAGAACAACGAGATGCCGAGGCAACGATCCGTCGCGCAGTCCAAGACGGTTGGAATGTTGTAGTGGCGCAGCACTCGATTGAAGAACTTACTGAACTGGTCGAGCGCGAGATTCCCAATCTTCGGCGCCTTTATAGAGAAGCGCACGAGAAAAATGCGCGGATTGACTTCTACGCGGCTCTCGTTGATGACCAGTTCCACGGGATAATTATTTCAGCGCTTCAAGATGGTACATACACTGAGCTTCAACAGGTCCTAGAAGCCGCCATCCGACTCCCTCAACGACTCGATAGTCTCGGCGTGAATGTTCGAGAGCATGGAAATAGTATTTCTCAGTCGCGGTTCGATGCGTGTTTTAAAGCCCTCAACAATCACTTACAGCATTCAACTCGCAAACGATCTGTAAAAGTCATAACGCGTGATGCGGATTCTATGACAATGGCATGGCGACGAAGGACTCGAGAGAAATCAGCCAACTGGCCGGGTGCATGGATCATCACCTCGGACCGAGCAATGAATCACGCATACTCAGCAGTTTCTCTGGATCGTGTAGCCATCACGTTGACGCTGCCTCAATGGACGACTGTGCTTTCGATAAGTGCAGCACCTGGTGAGCTTTCCGAATTCGCGAGTTTAGCAGCGGGTCAATTCGTAGACGAGGCGATCTGGGAACTTCCCGCTCGATTCCCCAAAGATTCCGCCATGCAACTTGCGGCTCAATTGTCCCCCGGACAGGGTGGATCAAATTTAGATGTTTACCACGCTCAGAAGCTATACGAGCTACCTGAGATGCTTGACAAGATCGCCGAGAATTCCTCCCCTCATCAGTTGACTTCAGAAGTAATGGCGGCCCGGGCACGCCGACTAAATTCTTTGACAAACATCGACCGCTCACGCAAGGAGCAACAGATAGCAAGTGCCTATATTCACGCTTCAAAGGCAAAGGATGCAGAACTTAAAGCGCAGAAAGATTTAATGGAATTGGAACGTAAAAACAGCCAGATGCAAGCAGAATTGAGATTGGAGCAGTCCAAGAGAATCGAAGGCGAGGAATCAGCCAGAGTCCAGAAAATTAAGTTCATTCGCGTTGTCTGGAGCATCGGATTCGTATTAATTGCTGGAATCTGTTTGCTTTGCACACTATTTTTCGGAAACCTCACATCGCAACTGATTGCAGGATCGGTGTTGGTCGGCGTTATCTTCTTGACCTTTCAATGGAGCCGAAATTACGAGACTAAAATCCACGTTCTCGGTTGGACTATAGTTTCAGAATCACTGGGAGCACTTTCGGCAGTACAGTCGCTCATATTTCCTCAGTCCTAAGTCAGCCCCTGACGCTATGTCGAAGAGTGAGGTCTAAGCATAGAACTAAGGTGCTTACTAAGGGCCAACGGCGTCGTTTCCGTGGACCTCGAACTTTGCATAAATCGCCGAAGTCATGCGCAACATATCCCTGTTCGAACAGTTCATGCCTCCACGAGTAAAATGATTTATGGACGAGCAATTGCGGAACGCTCGAAAAATTCGGCTGATGAGTGCAGCTCTAGTAACTGAAAGCAAAGAGTCGTCCACCGGTATATGTGGGGCAACGCGTATCGCCCGCCAATTCACAAACTCCCGCTTTTTCATTTGACGTGTTCCGCCGTCCATAGCACTACATTTCGGCCAAATAAAAACGGAATCAATCTGAAATCCCGAGCGGACTTGTTGGTGCGTGAAGTGGTGAAGGTTATCGTAGTCGGAATTATCCACTGGTTCAGCACCGCATCCCCTGAAAAGGAATTAATCGATACTCGACGACAATCGGACCACCGTATCTGCGACCGAACCAATCGTCCGGGACGATGGAAAACAGAGCGGTTGGATCCAAGCGTAATAGGCATTAATAACGCCAGCTATACGATAACGCCGAAGCCCAAATACCCAAGATTCAGGTCCTACCTGATTGCGACACCCAACTGGCCGAAACGTGTTTCATCACAGCAGTTCAGTAATCGCAACCGGAATTGGGGCAATCCAGATTGCACCAGAAACTGCCTAGCATCGCCTCCACTACTGCGAACCGAGTCTAAGGCTAGAATCGTTCCAACGTTTGGCAGCACCAAATATTTAAGTTGCGCACAATTGAATTGCGTGCAATCATTATTCCATGGCAATAGTTGACGACATGGTGTGCTTCTCCCTCTACTCGGCCAGCCGGGCCACCACCCGCGCATATACCGAGCTGCTCGCCCCTTGGCAGCTGACTTACACCCAGTACCTGGTGCTCGTTGCGCTGTGGTCCGAAGGCGATAAGCCAGTGCGCGAAATCGGCGAGATGCTCCAGCTGGACTCCGGGACCCTGTCCCCGCTGCTGCGCCGGCTGGAACAAAAGGACTTCATCGAACGCCAGCGCGATGACCAAGACAGCCGCGTCGTCAACGTCAGCCTGACCCCCGCTGGCGTGGCCCTGCGCAAGGAACTGGCGCATATCCCGGCGCAGATTGCCTGCGGCACCGGGTTGCCGGATATGGAAAGCGCCAAAGCGCTGCTGGCATCCCTGCACCGCATCACCGCCTCCATGCAGCAAATCCCCGCTCCGGACCAACCCTCCGGAAAATAGCTACCAGATTTCACCCTCATCGAAAGGCAGTTTCATGGAAACCCTGTACACCGCTGAATCCCTGTCCACCGGCCAAGGCCGCGAAGGCCGCGTCCAGACCCCGGACGGCAAGCTCGATCTGGCCCTGGCCTCCCCGGCAGAACTGGGCGGCTCGGGAGCCGGCACCAACCCGGAACAGCTGTTCGCCGCTGGCTACGCCGCCTGCTTCCACTCGGCATTGAATATGGTGGCGCGTGGCCGCAAGGTCAAGATCGAGGACTCCAGCGTCGGAGGCCGAGTCCACCTGAACCGCGAGGGAGAGAACGGGTTCAAGCTCTCGGTTGAGCTGGAAGTCATCATTCCCGGCATGGAACCCGCGCTGGCCCAGGAACTGGCCGACGCGGCCCACCAGGTCTGCCCCTACTCCAATGCCACCCGCGGCAACATCGATGTCCTGGTCAGCGTCAGCGATGACTAGGTCTCCCGCGGCGAAACCCCTGGGAATCGCCCGGCACGGCGCAAGGATTGCGCTCGGGGCATTCCTGGTCTTCGCCGGGGTCAGCCACCTGAGCTTTGCCCGCGAGGAATTCCGCGCGCAGGTCCCTGACTTCGTCCCGCTGGATCCGGACCTGACGGTCATCCTTTCCGGTGTCGCCGAAATCGGCCTGGGACTTTCCTTGCTGGCGCTGCTCAAGAAGCGGGTCGCCGTGGGCTGGATCGCCGCGCTCTTCTTCGTGGCGGTGTTCCCCGGCAATCTCGCCCAGTGGCAGGAGGGACGCGACGCGTTCGGCCTGGACACCGACGGGAAACGGCTTGCCCGGCTCTTCTTCCAACCAGCGCTGGTAGCGCTTGCACTGTGGAGCACCGCCGCATGGCGAGACCGGGCCCAGCTTCGGTCCAAGGCCTAGCAACGCCAGCCACGTGCGCACAGCGGGGTATCGGGCATCACGCCCGATACCCCGCTGTGCGCTGCCTGCGGCTAGGCGTCGCGCCGCTTCAGCGAAACATATCCGGCTCCGGGCAGGGCCACGGCCCAGCCTGCCAGCACCAGCAGCGCCACCGTCGGCCCGTAGGGTTCGGTGGCGCCGGTGGCCATGAACGTCGCCGCATTGCTGGGCAGGTAGTCGGCCACCGTCTGCACCCATGAGAAGGGAATCAGCTGCAGGATCTGCGGCAGCCCGGTCACCAGCATGATCGCCGAGACGATTGCCCCGGCCGAGTTCCGGCACAGCAGCCCGAGCCCGAGCACCATCAAGCTCAGCAGCGCCAGGTAGGTTCCGGCGCCCAGGCAGGCCGAAACCAGGTCGGAGACGGCGAATGCCCCGTACGGCCCCGCGCTGAGCGCTGCCGGAATGGTGCCCACGCCGATCATGGCCACTCCGGCAGCGAAACCGAGCCCGGAGAGCAGCAGCGACTTCGCTGCCAGCAGCAGCCCGCGGCGCGGTACCGCTTGCAAGGAGGTGGTGATGGTGCCGCTGGAGTACTCGCTGGTGATGTGCAGGGCCGCGGCGGCAGCGAAAAACAGCTGGCCGAATTGCAGGGTTGCGAAAACCATCAGCGGGGCGGGCATCGCCGTGTCGAAGCCATTGTCCCCGCTGGCTTTCGCACTGGCACCCAGCAGCCACCCCAGGGCGATGGACAGCGTGATTCCCAAGGCATAAAGCCAGAGCAGCGACCGCAGCCCGAAGAATTTAGCGGCCTCGGCGCGCGCCGCCGCCAGCAGCTCTGCGCCCAGGTATCCGGATGCGGACCCTTTGATCTGCAGCGTGCTCATTTGCTTCCCGCTCCCCTAGCTGATTCGGCGGAGTACTCCACCATGCCATGCGTCAATTGGTTGTAGGCGTTTTCCAGCGATCCGTGGGCAACGCTCAGTTCATGCAGCTCGATGCCATGGGCGAAGGCCAGCGCACCGACATTTTCCAGCGGCAGGCCGATGACCTCCAGCCGGTCCTCGGCAGCATTCAGCTCGATGCCCGGTCGCTGCAGGAGCCCGGCGAGCGCCGCGAGCTGCGGCGAGCGCACCGTAATGACCTGCTGGGTGAATTGCCTGATCAGCTCCCTGGTGGGGGCTTGGGCGATCAGCTCTCCACGGCCGATCAGGATCAGCTGGTCCGCGACCTGCTGCACCTCGCTCATCAGGTGGCTGGAGACGAAGACGGTCCCGCCGCGATCCGCCCGGGCGCGCAGCAGCTGCCTGATCCAGACGATCCCTTCGGCGTCCAGCCCGTTCATCGGCTCGTCCAGGACCAGGATCTCGGGGTCGCCCAGCAGCGCCGCGGCAATGCCCAGGCGCTGGCGCATGCCCAGCGAGAATCCGCCGATCCGCTGGGTGCCCACGGACTGCAGCCCGACGTCGGCCAGTGCCTCATCCACCCGGGTTGCCGGGATCCGGTTGCTTTGCGCCAGGGATGCGAGGAAGGTGCGCGGGGTGTGCCCCGGGTGCCCCGCCGTGCCGCAGATGTGCGCTCCGAGAACCTGCAGCGGGTAGCGCAGCTGCGCGTAGGGAACCGAATTGACCAGTGCCCGCCCGCTGCTTGGCGCGTCCAGTCCGAGGATCATCCGCATGGTGGTCGATTTGCCGGCCCCGTTGGGTCCGAGGAATCCGGTCACCTGCCCGGGTTCTATGGTGGCGGTCAGCGCATTGACGGCGCGGGTGGCGCCGAAGTCCTTGCTCAGCGCTTCAAGTGCGATCATGGTGTGCTCCTTTGGTTCTGCGCTCAACCCTAGGATTCGCCCGGGCTGCCGCGCACCGGCTGGAAGTCGGCCAACGCGCGGCCCCGAACCCCTACCTTGGTCGGTGTCTGGCTGCGCCGATTCTGCGTAGCATGTTGATCATGACTACCTCGTGGAAGCAGCCGGTCCTGTTGCTGCTGCTGGCCCTGTGCGCCTATCTGGTTCCCATCTCCACGAACGGGGCCTGGGTTGTGCTCGCTCCCCTGGCCGCGGCCTGCAGCTACCTGGCCGGACGGCATGTGTCCGCGCTGGCCCATGGATTGCTGGCCCTCGGGGCAGGGACGCTGGCCTCCGGGGTGACGCTGGCATGGTCCTCGCACCTGAGCCTGCTGGCCTTCGCACTGAATATCCTTACCGGCCTGGTGCTCTTTGCACTGCTGCCCTGGTGGGCGGGCCGGGCGCGGCGCAATGCGGTGCTGTTCCGCAGCCAGGAGCGCCGGCATGTGGTGGTGCAAGCCGAGCTGCGGGAAAGGGCGCGCATTGCCGAAGCCATGCATGACCAGCTGGGCCACGATCTGGCGCTGCTGGCGCTGTCCACCGGCGGGCTGCAGGTGTCCTTGGAAAAGGGCACGCCGGCCTACGAACAGGCAAAGCGGATCCGCGAGCAGGCCGATGAGTCCATTGAGCATCTGCACCAGATCATCGGGGTGCTGCACGAGGACGGCGAACAAGCGCCGCTGGGCCCGGCAGGTTCATCGCTGGAGCAGCTGGTCGAACAGGCCCGGGCCAAGGGCATGACGATCAATTTCTCCCGGAAGGGCCCCTCGCCCCAGGCTCCCGGATCCATCCGGTGGGCCGCGGTGCTGCGCCAGGTGGCCCAGGAGGCGTTGACCAATGCGGCGAAGTACGCGCCGCACGCCGAGGTGGACCTCGATCTCGATACGCGCTCGGAGCAGGCGGTGCTGAGCATTTCCAATCCGCTGCATGGCCCCCTGCCTCCCAGCCGGGTTGGGGCCACCGGGATAGCTTCGCTGCGCGGCACCCTCGAAGCTGCCGGAGGCTCGCTGGCGCTGCACCGCACCAAGGAGCGTTTCGAACTGCGCGCTTCCATTGCCCAGGCATCCCCGCACCCGGCGCCTGCCGGGGTGCAGCCGCCGGTGAAGCGCGCGAGCACCTCGATGCTGGTGCTGATGCCGGTCCTCGCCGTCACGGTGATTGCCGCGGCCCTGCTGCTGTTGCAGCATGCCACCTACCAGGCCACCGCCCTGCACCCCTCGGACTTCCAGAAGCTCTCGGTGGGCATGGACGCACGGCAGGTTGCTTCGCTGGTCCACGCCCCGGGCCTGGATGAGCCGCTGCCCGTGATCGACGAGCCGGCACCGCCAGGGGATGCGCAGTGCCGCTACTATGCGGCCCGGACCGGGCTGCTGGATCTGGGCAGCGAGATGTTCCGCCTGTGCTTCACCGAAAACGTACTGGTTTCCACCGACCACCTCTACCCCGCCGGCTAGCCAAAGGAACTGCAGATGAGCATGGACACCCCCGTCAGCGTCCTGCTGGTGGATGACGATGCGCTGATCCGCGCCGGGCTGCGCGCGATCCTGTCCAGCGACCCGGGCATCGTCATTGCCGGGGAAGCGGAGAACGGGGTGCGCGCCATCGAACTGGCCGCGCGCCTGGACCCCTCGGTGATCCTGATGGATATCCGCATGCCGCAGCTCGACGGACTGGGAGCCATGGAAGCAATCCTGGGCCAGGTTCCGGAAACCAAGGTGCTGGTCCTGACCACCTTCGGCGAGGAGGAATACATCGACCGGGCCATGTCCGGCGGAGCCTGCGGATTCATGCTCAAGAGCTCGGGACCCGAGGAACTGCTCGGCGCCATCCATGCGGTGGCCGAAGGCGCCGCGGCGCTCTCCCCGCGCATTGCCCGGAGGGTGATCGACAAGGTGCGCGGGATCGACACCGCCGCGCAGGCCCGGGCCCGGTCCCTGGTCCACGGCTTGACCGTGCGAGAACGCGAGGTCTTGGCGCTGGTGGGCCAGAGCCTGTCCAACGCGGAGATCGCCGCCCGGCTGGTGCTCACCGAGGCGACAGTCAAGGGGCATATGACCGCGATCCTGCTCAAGCTCGGTGCGCGCAACCGCGTGGAGGCCGCCCTGATCGCCTATCAGGGCGGAATCGTCACTCCACGGTGCCGGTAACCCCGTGGCTGGAGTTCGCATCGAGTTTGCGGATCCAGCGAGAGCCTTCGCCTTCCGCGGCGGCCTCGTCTCCGGGGTTGACCAGCGAGCAATTCTTGATCGACAGGCATCCGCAGCCGATGCATCCATCCAGCGAATCCCGCAGCGATTCGAGCTGGAGCATGCGGCGATCGATGATCTGCTTCCAATGCGTGCTGAGCTGTTCCCATTCACTCTGCCGCGGCGCCCGGTCTTCGGGCAGCTCGCCCAACGTGCCGGCGATTTCAGCCAGGGTCAGGCCCACGCGCTGGCCAGCAGCGATAATCGCCAGCCTGCGCAGCGTGTGCTTGGGGAACACGCGCATGTTCCCGTTGGTCCGCGTGGAGAAAATCAGGTTCCGCGACTCGTAGTACCTGATCGCGGCCACTGATACTCCCGCGCGCCGAGCGAGATCCCCGATGCCTAATTGGCTTTTCCTTGTTGGAACTGCGGAGTGGCTGGAGGATGTCATATGAGGAATTATTCAGGTCCGGCCGCTTGACCTCAAGTTAGCTGGAGCCTGTTGGCTGTCGTATGAACTTCTACGAAAGGCCAACTCATGACCGCAACCCAGATTCCGCCATGCACCATCCTGTTCGCTCGCATCCAGGAGCAGCAGTCCGGTACGGATACCGGATCCGCGCTGACTGCGCGCCAGCTGCGACGGGCTTTGCGCCAGTTGCGCAAGCACAGGCGCAATTGCCGGTGCGTGCCAGGGCAGCCCTCTTTGGAACCGGCCCACGAGCAAGGCAACTTGTTCTGGGGTGCAGGTTTCATCCCCACCCGCCGTTGACTCATTGCTCATTGACTCGTTGACTCATTGCCCATTGACTCATTGCACGTTGCCGGCAGTGTGACGGGCACCCGCCGGACGGTGCACCCCAGGAAGAAAGATCTCCGAGGAGCCCGGGAATATTTGACGCATCAACTTGTTATTACATGCATACGCATATAAATTGGTGGCAGGACATAACGCTTGCACCAGGAAAACAGGAGTGGACATGCAATTCGGAGTATTCTCAGTCAGCGACATCACCCGCGACCCGACTACCGGCCGCATCCCTACCGAAAAAGAGCGCATCGACGCATCGGTGGCGATCGCCAAGAAGGTCGAAGAAATCGGCATGGACGTCTATGCCATCGGCGAGCACCACAACCGCCCGTTCTTCTCCTCCTCCCCTACCACCACACTGGCCTACATTGCCGCCCAGACCGAGCGCATCATCCTTTCCACCACGACCACGCTGATCACCACCAATGACCCGGTGAAGATCGCCGAGGACTTCGCCATGCTCCAGCACCTGGCAGATGGCCGAGTGGACCTGGTTCTGGGCCGCGGCAACACAGGGCCGGTCTACCCATGGTTCGGCAAGAACATGCAGGACTCGGTCAACCTGACCGTGGAGAACTACCACCTGCTGCGCCGCCTGTGGGATGAGGACGTGGTGAACTGGGAAGGCAAGTTCCGCACCCCGCTGCAGAACTTCACCTCGACCCCGCGCCCGCTCGATGACGTGGCACCATTCGTCTGGCACGGATCAATCCGCACCCCGCAGGTAGCAGAAATCGCCGCCTACTACGGTGACGGCTTCTTCGCCAACAACATCTTCTGGCCAAAGGAGCACTACCAGCAGCTGATCAACCTGTACCGCGAGCGCTACGAGCACTATGGGCACGGACGCGCCGACCAGGCCGTGGTTGGCCTGGGCGGCCAGTTCTACATGGCCAAGGATTCCCAGCAGGCAGTCAAGGAATTCCGCCCGTACTTCGATAACGCCCCGGTCTACGGCCATGGCCCGTCGTTGGAAGACTTCACCTCCCAGACCCCGCTGACCGTTGGCTCCCCGCAGCAGGTGCTGGAGAAGACGCTGTCCTTCCAGGAGTACTTCGGCAGCTACCAGCGACAGCTGTTCCTCATCGACCATGCCGGCCTGCCGCTGAAGACCGTGCTGAACCAGCTGGACCTGTTCGGCGAGTACGTGCTGCCTGAACTGCGCAAGGAAATGGATTCCCGGGCACCGAAGGACCTTACCCCGGCTCCTACCCATGCGGGATTGGTTGCTGCTCGCGACGCTAAACTGGAAGCTGAGCAAGCAAACACCAAGGAGCCTGTAGCAAGTGACCGGGACCAGTAATCCAGCAGCCTCATTGAAGGTCGCCACCGATGCCTGGGAGGCTCTTTTCCGGGCACAGGTGGCGGTCATGCGCCAGATCACCGCAATGCCGGAGTTCGGCAAGCTGTCCATGCGCGAGTACGACGTGCTGTTCAACTTGCGCACCTGCCCCGGCGGCAAAAGCCGGATGGTAGACCTGAACAAGCAGTTGCTGATTTCGCAGCCCAGCCTCAGCCGCATGGTCACCCGATTGGAAGACCAGGGGCTGGTAGTTCGCGAGGCCGACCCGGATGACCACCGTGCCATGCAGCTCTCGCTGACCGAGGCAGGCCGCAAGCTCCAGCAGGAAATCGGAAGGGAGCACGTCAAGCATCTGCACAATTTGCTGGGCACCGCACTGACCGAAGAAGAATTCCATGAGTTGGAACGCTTGAGCACCAAACTGCGTGAAGCGGTGCAGTAGCTTTTGCCCCAGCCCGGAAGGACATGCCATAGGCAGCTCCTTCCGGGCTCCCGGGCATTCCATGGGATTAAATTGATTCAGCATCAACTGTTCAATCACGGCGCACAGAAGGCAGAACACTCTTGAAGGACGAAAAGCTATTCAGCTTGGAAGAAGCTGCCAGCACCCTTGGCGTAGAAACCAAGGAGTTGCGCAGCTATCTGCGCCAGCATCGTCCCAAGGGCGCCATCCAGAAGCCGCCTCAGCCAGGTGGCAACTGGCATGTCTCCGCCGCTTTGCAGACCCAACTTCAGTTCGCCGGCGCGCCGGGGCTGGAAATTTCCCTCACGCCCATTGACGACCAGGTCATTGAATCCCTGGACTGGTCGCCGTGGGACTCCTTTGAAGCCACCGCCGACTCGGCGCCAGTGGCCCCGGGCGTCTACATGTTCCGCCGCGCGGGCGCCTCGGACCATGAGCCAATCTACGTGGGCCAGGCTGGTGAACGCAGCGGCAAGGGACTTCGCGGAAGACTGAAGATCTATTCCAGCGGCCAGGGCGCGACCTCCGGCATGGGCAAGTACGCTTTTGACGAAGGACTAGCGGATCCCCAGTGGCTGCGGGACCTGGCAATCGAGGCGGACCGCGGTGAATCCCGCTCAATCCAGCAAGTGGCACGCCTGGCCATTGACCGCTTGAATCTTGAAGGCCGGTGGGTCACCTGCATCCACCGCAAGGCGGCCCTCCTCCTGGAAGCAGCGCTGATCCGGAAATACCACTTGTCGCTGTGGAATGTTGCCGGTGCGCCAAAAGACGTGGAGAGCTAGGCGTCTGGGTGCATTGTCCCGAACCTGGGCTTGATTCTGCCTCCGGGCAGGTTCATTGTAGGAGTAGCCACTCTCCCGCCGGCATGTAGGTTGAATCGAGGCATTTGCCATGGGCTCGGTAGTTTGCGATGTCACCGTCTCCCTGGACGGATTCTGCGCTGGACCCAATCAGAGCATGGATAATCCGCTGGGCGAGGGAGCCGAAGCCCTGCACCGCTGGCAGTTTGAGCGCCTCGACGAGAACCAGGCGGAAATTTCCGCTATTACCGAAGCCTCGGCTTTCATCATGGGGAGCAAGATGTTCGGCCCTCCAGCCGGTGAGGAAGACGCCGACTGGATCGGGTGGTGGGGAGAGACCCCTCCGTACCATGCCCCGGTCTTCGTGCTCAGCCACCATCCGAAGCCGATGCTCTGCCTGGAGGGCGGGACCAGCTTCCAATTCGTCCCCGATGGGATCGAGGAAGCCCTCGCCGAAGCCCAGGAAGCGGCGGGAGAGAATCCAGTGGCCATCGCCGGTGGAGCAAACACCATTGTGCAGTTCTTGCGAGCCGGCCTCATTGACGAGCTGCGGCTGCATATCGCGCCCATCCGCCTCGGGCATGGCGAACCGATCAGCGTTGAAGATATAGAAACGCATATGGACCGCGTGTCGCGGCGCGAAACGACGCTTGCCACGCACGTCTACTACCAGCGCCGCCGCTAGCTGCCGATCCCGGCTATTTGTAGAACCCCTCGCGGAGGTTGATCCCGTATTCCAGCCACGCCTTCATCGCGGCCAGCATCCCGGTCCAGCCCTCGCAATTCCCAAAGGCAGCCTTGGCTCCTTCGGAGGTCGCCACCCAGCTGGCCTCGCTGATGGTCACCTTGGTTCGGGTGCTGTCTTCCAGTGAAGCGAATTCGAACGTCACGGTATTCATGCCATCGGCAGCAGTGGATTGCTGGCCGCCCCATTGCAGGACAATACGCTTTGGCTCTTCCACTTCCACGATCTTGACCGGGAACGGGCCGGGGAAATCATGGAAGTCCCAGGTCACGGTGGCACCGTTTTCCATGTGCCCGGATGCTCCGCCGGTAGTGAAGTAATGGGAAAGCTGTTCTGGATCAGCCACAGCTTCGTATACTTGCCTGATCGATTTGGAAATGATTCCCGACACGGTGAAGGACAGTTCGCGAAGCTCTTCATGTGGTTCCATAAGACAGGTTTACGCCCGAAGAGCACTAGTGACAATAGATATGGGAAAATTCCCAGCGAAAATTAGCGTTTAGACACCAAACGGCTTGGCATAGCGGTAGTTGCCGCGCGGCAGGCGGTTATCGTCGAAGACCCGCACCATGAAGTGCTCGCCCCATGAGGTGCGCGTAGGCAGGATCCCGCGACCTTGCGCCGCTTCGTAGCCGAAGCGGCGGTAGTAGCCAGGGGCGCCCAGCAGAACGATACCGCTGATGCTTTCTTGCTCGGCCCTGTCATGAATTTCTTGCATCAGGATCGACCCGACACCTCGGTGCTGGTATTCCGGGGCGACAGCTAGCGGGCCAAGTCCCAGCAAGGGTTCCCCGTTCACTTCTCCCCATGTAGCGATGACGTGCCCAATGACCGTTGTGTCATCCAGGGCAACGATTGAGAAACGGTTATCGTACTGGTCGCAGTCGAATAGACGCTGCAGCAGTCCGACTTCCTCAGGCTCAACCATCGGATCGATGCCGGAGAACGCAGCATGGGTTATTGCATACACCGCAGCTCGGTCATCGAAGACTTCTGGACGGATACGCATGCACGCAAACCTACCAAATCTCGCCGAGCTAGAAAAATTGGCCCTTCGTGTTCTTCCACCAACTTGACTCCAGGAACGGGGCATTTTCCTGGCGGCTGGCGTGAGGATTGCGACTTCTTGCAAGCAAAGTTCAGCGAGCATTTTCCCAGGCCGCGCTCCTTGCGGCACGCCTGGCCGACTGGAAAACCCAGTTGCGAAGACCCTGCGGCCATGGCCCCGGGAAAACTTGCGGTGCCTCAAGTGGGAGGCCGTTTATCCATATCCGCACCGCCAGCAGCCACTGGTTGCCGGCACCTGGCGCCAAGGGCGGAATTGCCCCGCTAGTTGATTCAAAAGATGGGCCCAACGAGACCATTCCTTCTCTAACGTTTGCAGTAACGTCTTGAACGAGTCATGGATAGATGATGGAATGATGGTCGCATCGCTTGTCACCTCTATCGGAGAGTTCCATGAAACTGCCTCGGGCGTTCAAGACTTCAATGGCTGCCGTCCTGTCGGCCGCACTGCTTGCAACAGTGCTTCCGGCAACCCCGGCACTAGCCGCAGCCCCTGCCCCAGCAACTTCAGCGGTACAGGCTCAGGCACTGGCAGTTAATAGCGGACTGCAGATTGCCGCCAAGAAAATCCAGCGCAATCCGAGCAAGGATGACGTCTTCGTCAACAAGAAGTACCCGCTCAGTCCCGTTAAGTACGCACCGAAGACGGTAGCGGTCAAGGGCACCAACGTCCGGCTGAAGTCCTCGGCGGCCAAGGCCTACACCAAGATGGCCAAGGCAGCTGCGAAGGACGGTGTCAAGATCCGGGCTGTCAGCGGTTATCGTTCATACAACCGCCAGGCTGAGCTGTTCAACTACTACACCCGCATCTATGGCAAGAGCTACGCTTCACGCATCTCCGCTGTACCGGGCACCAGCGAGCACCAAACTGGCCTGGCCATTGACGTGGGAAATGCCAACGGCGCTTGCGGTTTGCAGGCCTGCTTCGCCAACACTCCCGTGGGCAAGTGGGTCGGCAAGAACGCACACAAGTACGGCTTCATCATGCGCTACCAGAAGGGCCAGGAATCCGTTACGGGCTACTCCTACGAGCCGTGGCACTTCCGCTACCTGGGTACCTCCTTGGCCAAGAGCGTGAAGAACTCTGGCGCCAAGAGCCTCGAAGCCTACTATGGGGTTTCAGGCAAGAAAGCCAAGAGCACTCCCAAGCAGACCAAGGGCACAGCGCGGACCACCGCGAATCTGAATATGCGCACCGGGGCAGGCGCCGGGAACCGACTATTGCTGACCATCCCGAAAGGCAAGAGCGTCCAACTGACCGGATCCAAGAAGTCCGGTTGGTACCAGGTTCGCTACAGCTCGAAAACCGGTTGGGTATCGGGCAAGTATCTGAAGAACAACTCGATGCCGGCAGCACCGAAGAAGGATTCGAAGAAGAGCTCGCCTGAGAAGAGCACCAGCAATGCCAAGTCTGCCAAGACCACTGCGAACTTGAATATGCGTGCCGGGGCAGGCACCAGCCATCGCGTCGTGCTGACTATTCCGAATGGCAAGAAGGTCGCCATTCGCGGCGCAAAGAAGTCCGGCTGGTACCCGGTGAAGTACGCAGGGAAGAATGGCTGGGTCTCCGGCACCTACCTGAGCAATTTCTCCTCGTCCGGGACTGCACCGAAGACCACCAAGCCCAAGAGCTCAAAGTCCTCGTCCAAGAAGACCATCGCGAACCTGAACATGCGCAGTGGCGCGGGAACAGGCAAGCGTGTCATCCTCACTATTCCCAAAGGAAAGACGGTGACCATCCGCGGCTCGAAGAAGTCCGGCTGGTACCCGGTGAAGTATGCCGGGAAGAACGGCTGGGTCTCCGGCACGTACTTGCGCTAGCTGGTTGGACCACACCAGCGCATCCGCAGATTGAGAGATAGACGATTCATTTTCGAATGAATCGTCTATTTCTCTTTTACCGTTTTCTTGGGCTGCGGTGCAGCAACCACACTTCTAAGTGCGGGCCTCCATCTGTTGTGTCGAACAACGGCAGGTTCACTGATCACTAATTCGCAGGTGGTTTCGCCGCTTCATGGTTCCTCTAGGATCCTGCTTTCTGGCGCGTATTGGATAAGCTGTGAGCGACTCGCCTACACTTCGCACCGCTGGTTTCCAGCACATACATTTGGGGGAAACAGATTGCAGGAGAATACGAATGAGAAGCCGGATCTTGCCAGCCAGCAGGAGGCCGAGCTAGGCATTGCTGATCCAAGTGCTACGCAGTCTGGTCCAGAAGCTGACGAGACCCTTGCCAGCATGCTCAAGGATCAAAATCTGGATGCCGAGCAATTCGCTACCGTTTTCCTCAAGAAAGTTATCCGGCTCAGGGGTGTGAAAATCGACCGCGAGCACTTTCTCACTGCAGAGCTCCACAAGAGGGGCTTGAGCCGCGAGCAGATAGAACGCGCAGTCTCGACCAACCCAGCCGCAGCGGGGATCGGGCCAGAGATCCTTGACGATATTGCTTCCAATTCCATTGATTTCGAAACTCGCAAGTCCACTGCCTTGTCATTTGCCAGTGGATTGCCTGGCGGGCTTTTCATGTTCGGTACGATCCCGGCGGACATCACCCAGTTCTACATCCATGCATTCAGGGTCATGCAGAAGATCGCCTACACCTACGGCTGGCAATCCTTCCTGGACGACGTGGAACACATCGACGATGAAACACTGGGAAAACTCGCCGGTTTCCTCGGCGTGATGATGGGAGTCAGCGGTGCGTCTACCACGGTCGGCCGGTTTGCTTCCCAGGTAGCTGGACCGGCTATCCAGAAGAATCTCGCGAAACAGGCTCTAACCAAAACAGCATGGTACGGTCCGATGAAACAAACGCTGAGGTTGATTGGCGTCAATGTCACCAAGCAAAGCTTCGCCAAGAGTGTCAGCAAGATTGTTCCCGTCGTTGGCGGGGTGGTCTCCGGTGGGCTGACTTTTGTCACGCTCAAGGTGCAGTCCAGTAGGCTCAAGCAGCATCTGCGCGAACTCCCGCCACCGCTGGTTGACGCGGCAGAGTACTTGGCTGCGCTGCATGATTTGGACGCGGCCGAGGCTGAACACGGCCTTTCCACGACACTGACCTCAGCAGGTGCGTCCGCCCTCGGCAAGGCACAAAAAGTGGCGGGTTCCGTGCGCGATAGCAACTTGGTGAAAGGCAGCCTGTCCGGGGCATCAGCTGGCGTATCCAAAGCGAAGAATCTCGGCTCTTCACTGGCCGGTGCCGCTAGCGGACGAATGGCAGGATTGAAGCGCGCCGAACGCCACCGGGCACTACCCGCAGCTACCACCGGCGATCAGCCGGAGACAGACGACTGCTAATCAGGCGAACTCGGATATTCCCCATTAGTTGGAACTTGCCTTCACAGCTTTTGGGGAATATTCCGTTCCCGAAGCACTAGTGCACGACCATATGCGAAGAGTACTCGCGGCATATTTGCTGCGGCTCGCAGAATTAATCGAGCCTGCAGAGATTATCGAATTGGCTACTTCAAGAGCCCGGAGACGCAGGAAACTACGGCCGAGGCCACCTGGCTGATCTCATTTTCTTTTGCGGTGCGCGTGAACGAAAGACGGACAGCAGTATGAGCCAGTTCTTCTTCATAGCCCATCGCAGTTAGTACCGCCGAAGGATCGGTCGAGCCTGCTGCGCAAGCAGAACCTGAAGAGCATAGGACTCCCCTGCGGGCCAATTCAATCAGCACAGTTTCGCCTGCGGTCTTCGGGAAGACGAAAGAGACTATGCCTCCAACGCGATGGTCCCGATCACCTGTCAGCTGGACGCTGCCCGGATGCTTGGCATTGAGCTCCTTGAGGATCCGTTCAACCAAGTACGGGCCAAAGCTTGCGCCCAGTCCTGCTTCGCGCTGTGCGGTCGCTGCCTGCAATGCCACAGCTATGCCGACGGCAGCGGCCGGGTTCTCGGTTCCCGAACGCATTCCGCCCTGCTGCCCGCCCCCGTGCAGCAACGGCACAAAGCGATGCTTAGCGGACAGGTACAGTGCTCCGCTGCCCTTGAGGCTGCCGAGCTTGTGCCCGGAAATGCTCAATGCGTCCACAGCGGCGCACAACGGCTTGAGATCGATCCAGCCGGCGGCCTGCACGGCGTCCGTATGCATGATCGCCCCAGCGTTGCGGGCCAGCTGGGCAACCTGCACAACCGGTTGAATGGTGCCCACTTCATTGTTCACTGCCATCACCGAAACCACGGCAACAGCTGCATCGATCAGATCGCCGGCCGCATCCAGATCGACCAGCCCCGTGGCCGATACCGGGATGATGCGGTGTTCGAATCCGTGGAATTCAACAAGGTACTTGCAGGCTTCCAGTACCGCTGGATGCTCAATGGAACTGGAGACCACCACGCGTCCGCGGGGGTTGGCCAAAGCCGCCCCGATCACGGCAGCATTGGCCCCCTCGGTGCCGCCGGAAGTGAAATAGACTTCCTCAGCTGCCACGCCCAGCTGGCTAGCCACCTGGGTTCTTGCCCAGTCGTTAGCCCGCTTGGCCTGCTGCCCTGCTTCATGCAAAGATGCCGGATTTCCAAAATCTTTGGTCAGCAACGGATTGAGCATGTCGAGAACGTCTTGGCGAGGCGGCGCAGTGGATGCGGCATCCATGTAGATCATGCAATAACCATATCCAGTCCAAGGTCAATCGCTTTCACCGAATGCGTGATGGCCCCCGAGGAAATGACATCAACACCAGCTTCAGCGACAGCCACGACTGTTGCGGCGTTGATATTTCCGCTGGCTTCGACCACCGCTTGCCCGTTGATCAGTTCAATGGCTGCGGGAATGTCCGCCGGATCAAAGTTATCCAGCATGATGATATCCACGCCGGCGGCGAGCACAGCTGGAATCTGCGCAATCGAATCCACTTCAACTTCCATCGATGTCGTGTGCCCCAGCCGCGCACGTACGGATTTCAGGGCCGCCGTAAGCTGCTCCCCGTTATCCAGCAAAGCCAGGTGGTTGTCCTTGGCCATGAAAGCATCCGACAGGTTGTCCCGGTGGTTGACTCCTCCACCGCAGCGCACTGCGTAGCGTTCAAGGACGCGTAGGCCTGGCGTAGTTTTCCGGGTATCGACAATGCGGGCTTTGGTATGCGCAACCAGGCCGACGAGCTCAGCGGTCGCCGTGGCGATGGCACTCATGCGCTGCAGGAGATTGAGCCCCACGCGTTCAGCGGTCAGCAAGCTCGCCGCCGGCCCGGTGACCTTGAGCAAGCTGCCACCGGCGGCAAACGTGTCTCCGTCGGCAATCAGCTGTTCCACCTCCAGCTGCAGATCCACTAGCTGCATTGTCCGGGTGAATACCGCACCTCCGGAGAGTACGCCTGGCTGGCGGGCCTGCACCACAGCAGTCGCTGTCGCACCTTCGGGAACGATGGTCAGCGCGGTGATGTCGCCGCGCGGATTGTCCTCGGCGAGCGCCAGCTCGATGATGCGGTCCATGGCCGCGGTGGGTACCGGATGGGTCGAAGTGTTCACGCGTTCAATTCCTTGCTCAAAAGGTTTTCATTATCCAGCTCGCTTGGGTGCAGAGTCCAGCCGTAGCGCACGCCCTCATCTGACTGGCTGCTGGTGAATTCGGTTGAATCCAAGCGATGGTGCGCACCCAGGCTTTTGGTGCGTGCCGTGGAACCTGCGGCGATGATCCGTGCGGTGATCCACAGGTTGCGCAGTTCCGATTGCTCGCGCGCCGTGGCAGCTACAGGCGCGCTCGTCGCTAGCAGATGAACCATTTCTTCGAGCTGCACGCCGGTACGGTAGACACCAAGTTTGCTGCTGGCTGCCGTTTGCAACTGGTCAAGCTCCAGGGGTGCTTGTGGAGTTGGCGCGCTGATCTCCTGGACCACCAGCCTGCTGATATCGCACCCGGTGTCGGAAGCTTCACCGGCCATGGCGGCAACCGCGTTCCGCGCAAAAACCATGGCCTCCAGCAACGAATTGCTGGCTAGTCGGTTGGCGCCGTGAACTGTCGTGTTGGCGCATTCGCCGGCCGCATAAAGACCGGGGACAGAGGTTCGTCCTGACGTGTCGGTGTAGATCCCGCCCATGAAGTAGTGCTGGGCCGCTACCACCGGAATCAGGTCATGAGCCATGTCCAGGCCGGAGCCGCCCGCGGTGCAACTCGCGAGCTTGGCGGTGATGGACGGGAAACGGCGAGCGAGGAATCCTGCGCCGCGTGTTTCTTCCACGGCCCGCGCATCAAGGTACACCTGGTGCCCGGCTTGGATCTGCTCATGGATGCCTCGGGCCACGACATCACGAGGTGCCAGCTCAGCATCCGGGTGAATTCCAGGCATGAACCGCTGCCCCGCGTCATTGACCAGGATGGCGCCCTCGCCACGGACGGCTTCCGAAACCATCCCGGCTTCGGGATATCGGGCCGGGTCAACCAGTGTCGGGTGGAACTGGACGAATTCGCCATCCGCGATGACGGCACCGGCCCGGGCGGCCAGTCCCAGGCCGTCGGCGGTTGCTCCTCGGGGATTGGTGGTCGCTGAGTACAACTGGCCCAGTCCGCCGGTAGCCAGCAGCACGGCGCTGGACGAGAGCAGCTGCTGTGCATCGTGGCGCAAGTAGTGCACCCCTGAGACTTTTCCGTCCTGCAGCTGCAGTTCGGTGGCAAGCGCATCCTCGATAATACTGAGTTTCTTGGCAGTCTCCAGCTGGCGCACGGCACCAACCAGGGTTTGCACCAGTGAAGCGCCGGTGGCATCCCCGTTGATATGCAGAATCCGGTGCGCGCTGTGCGCGGCTTCAAGGCCAAGCTGGTAGGAACCGTCTGCGTCGCGGTCAAAGACCACTGCATAGGATTCCAAAGCCTGCACTAGCTCGTCGCCTGAGGTACACAGGTGTTCCGCCGGTCCCACGCCGCAGTGGCCCGCGCCAGCTTTGAGCGTATCGGCAACGTGTTTGGACACGGAGTCGCCGTGGGCCATGGATGCTCCGGTAACAGCTGATAGCCCGCCCTGCGCGAGCTCGGAGTTCGAGTCCCCCAGTTTGCCTTTGGTCAGCAATACCGGCTGGATACCCAGCTCTACAGCTTGCAAGGCAGCGCACAGGCCGGCCACACCGGAGCCGACGATCACCAGCTTCTTCGGTTCTAGTTGCCTCTGGCTCATGGCTTGGCAGCTAGCATGCGCTCCAGGGCGATCTTTGCATCCCCCTGCTGTTCCTTCGGCACGGAAATCTGGTTGACCACTCGTCCGGCAACCAGCTGTTCGAGCACCCAGGCAAGGTAGCCCGGGTGGATTCGGTACATCGTGGAGCACGGGCAGATCACCGGGTCCAGGCAGAAGATGTTGTGCTGCGGGTACTGGGCAGCCAAGCGGTTGACCATATTGATTTCGGTGCCGATGGCAAAAGCAGTTGGCTCGGTAGCAGCGGCAATAGCCTTTTGGATGTAGTCGGTAGAGCCTGCTTCATCTGCCGCGTCCACAACTTCCATGGGGCATTCCGGATGCACAATCACGCGCACGCCGGGGAAATCCTCACGCGCCTTGGCGATCTGCGCGGGGTTGAAGCGCTTGTGCACGGAGCAGAAGCCGTGCCACAAAATGACCTTGGCATCGAGCAGGGTGGTGGCTTCGTTCCCGCCTAATTCCTTGCGCGGGGTCCACATCGGCATCTGTTCCAGGGAAATGCCCATCGCCTTAGCGGTGTTGCGTCCAAGGTGCTGGTCCGGGAAGAACAGGACACGGCGTCCACGCTCGAAAGCCCACTGAAGAACAGTTGCAGCGTTGGAGGACGTGCAGACCAGTCCTCCGTTGCGCCCGACAAAGGCCTTGAGCTCTGCAGAGCAGTTCATGTAAGTCACCGGAATGACCGGCATCCGCCCGTCATCGGCTTCCTCCGCATACAGGGCTGTGAGCTCTTCCCAGCACTGTTGCACGCTCGGACCGTCTGCCATGTCCGCCATGGAGCAGCCTGCAGCAAGATTCGGAAGGATCACCGACTGGTCCTCACGGCTGAGAATATCTGCCGTTTCGGCCATGAAGTGCACCCCGCAGAACACGATGGCTTCGGCCTTGTCGCGGGTCAATGCGGCGTTGGCCAGCTGGAAGGAGTCACCTACGAAATCTGCGTACTTCACGACTTCATCGCGCTGGTAGAAGTGCCCGAGGATCACTGCCCTGTCCCCCAGGGTTTCCTTGGCCGCCAAGATGCGGGTATCAAGCTCAGCGTCGCTGGCCTCCAGGTATTCCTCCGGGATCGAACCCTGCACCGGGTAACCCGCTGGAACCGAATCTGCTTGGGAGGCACCTGGCCCGTAGCCTGCGGGGGTGTCCCACGGGTTGGAGGCCAGGTCGGTGGAACAGGTGGAAGCCGGAGCCAGCAGATTGAGCCGAGCGATGTTCTGGGCTACCGAGGCGTTGGCGTTGTCAGTGATTTGGGTGCTCATGGGTTCGTCCGTTTCTTGCAGGATGACGGTGAAAAGTATGGATGGTGCTTGCTAGTCGTGCAGCGGGTCGACTTCCAACGGGTCCGGTCCGTGGCCTACGTAGCGGTATAGCCGTGGTGGCCGGTGCTGTCCGCCAGCTAGGTATTCGTCGGTCTCCTCAATGGATGCCGTGCTCTTGAGCGTTCGGCGGAAGTTCGCAGGGTCCAGACGGCGTCCGAGGATGGCTTCATAGACTCCGCGCAGGGCCGCCAGAGTAAAGCGTTCGCCGAGCAGCCGATGGGCTATCTGCCCGTATTCGGTTTTGTTGCGCAGCCTCCACATGGCGTAGTCCAAGATCTTCCGGTGGTCGAAAGCCATCTGGGCAATCTGCGGATCATCGATATCGAACCAGGCCACGTTGTCGTCTTGGACGGTGGCGCCCACTTGATCTGCGTTCAGCAGCGCAAAGTAGGCGATGGTGACTAGGCGGTGGGTTGGCGAGCGGTCGATATCGCCGAAGGTGTAGAGCTGTTCCAGATAGGTGGGGCGCAGGCCCGTGGTTTCGGCAAGGTTGCGCCCGGCCGCTTGGCCGAGGGATTCGCGCGGATCAACTGGTCCGCCTGGCAGCGCCCACATTCCGGTGTGGGGTTGGCGAATGCGGCGTACCACTGGCAAGCAGAGTTTGTCGTGTCCGCCATCCTTGCCTTCACGGATTCCCAGGATCACAGTGGAAACCGCTAGAGCGGGCGGGAGGTTGCGGCGTTCGTCGACGTTCGCCCAACCCGGTACGGATGACATTTCTTATTTGCCTCGTTTTCAGCACATTCGGATTCGTTAGAGTCATTCTGACATTAACGCTCTTCAGGCGCTAGCCCAGATCACATTTCGAGGGTGAATGGCCTATGATCAATGGCATGACATTGGATCTGAATCTTCGAGTGGTTCGCGCAAACACTGAGGTGAAAAGCCCATCCGTGCTTTTCATCCACGGCTTCGCCTCATCCGGCGAACTGAATTGGGACCGCTCGCGTTGGCTGAAATATTTCACTGATGCAGGACGCGATGTCCTTCTGGTTGATTTGCCCGGCCATGGAGAAGATCCTCGCCGCAATGACGGCAGCTGGGCGCCAAGCCAGATTCGCCAGGCCCTGGCTGCCATCGTGATGGATCTGGATGATGGTCCCGTAGACGTCATCGGCTACTCTTTGGGTTCCCGGCTGGCGTGGGAGTTCGCCGCTTTCAATCCGGATTTGGTGAATCATCTGGTCATCGGGGGTCCAGGAGCCGGTGATCCGCTGGCCGCCTTCGAATTGGGCCAGGCCCGTGCCTACGTCGAGACGGGCGAAAAGATCCATGACGACTACACCGCCGCCATCATGCGGATTGCCGAGGCTGAACCGTCCAATGATCTATCGGCGCTTTTTGAGCTCATAGAAGCAATCAAATCCGAGCCTTACGATCCGGCAGCCAAGGTGCCGTCAGTTCCAACCTTGCTCGTCGCCGGAGACCAGGATGATCTCGCGACCACCATGCCGCATTTGCGTCGCCTCCTGAAGGACGCAGGAACACGCAATGAAGTGCTGTGGCTGTCAGGTCGCAATCACGCCAACGCTGTAACCAGTCGCGAGTTCAAAGAGAGAGCGCTTGAGTTCGTGAGCTTTTAGCTCCGGCCACTCCTTTAATGCAGGCCTCCGCTGCCTTGAGCCTATACAACTATCCGCCCTAAGGCTCGTCCGGGTTTCCAGACGAGCCTTAGCCAGCTCAGCGCCGACTATTGCATTTCCGAACTGGAACCGAACATGGACGTGCTCTTGTTCGCTGCACGTTCCGATCAGCACTGTGGCCCTTATCGGTTAAATGATTCGATGCGTGCAGGCCTAGCGATCTCGAATCTCTTCCCATTCCCTGCCGCTACTTCGGCGAGCACACCTGTGCTAGAGCGGCGTGTACATCAACAAGGTCAAGTCCGTGGCTTCGGTAGGAGTCAGGTTGTGCTGCTCGTAGCAGGTCAGCCCCAATTTAGGATGCCGGAACACCCGTTCACCGGTGCGGAAACCTGCAACGTCGCGTTCATTCCAGATCGCGGCAAATTCCGGGGAGGCCGCCGAGACCCGCGCAACGATGCCGCTCTCCCCCGACGGGCTGAGCCATCCACGCGTTTCGGCACGGAAGCTTCCCACGAAACCGCGGCTTTGCACTTCCCAATCCGGGAGCATCTCACGCAATTGCGCATCGGTGAATACGAGCCACAACAGGTTCCGATCTTCGCTGTCCAATGAAGCCACCCGCGGATACAGCTGTTCATAGGCCTCATTCCAGCCCAGGATGGTCCAGTCGGCGGAGAGCAGGAAGGCCGGGAACTGCAACGCATCGAGCAAACGCTGCAGGGCTGGAGTCATGCCGCCGGTGCCAATCGGGTCAAGCTCACCGTGCCCTGCCAGAGAAAACAGGTACGAGGATTCCACCGGGGTGAGCCGGAACAGCCGTGCCAAGGACTGCAGAACCTGGCGCGAGGGATTGATGTCGCGGGCCTGCTCAAGCCAGGTGTACCAGGTAACGGAAACGCCGGCCAAGGTGGCGACCTCTTCGCGGCGCAGGCCGCGCACGCGGCTGCGTCCGATCTCCGGCAATCCATGGGAAGCCCTGTCAGCCCGGGCCCGGCGGTCCTTGAGGAACGCGGCGAGTTCTTCGCGACGTCTTTGACTTGGAGTCACGGGGTAAACCTCATTGCATGGTAGTAGTACTACTAGTATCGTCACCGTCTGGGTTTGAGGGCAAATATATGGTGAGATTTTAGGTATGACCACACTTCGTTCACACACTGTCACCCATGGCCGCAATATGGCCGGCGCTCGCGCACTGTTCCGCGCAGCCGGCGTGAACGGCGCTGACCTCGGGCGCAAGCCGATTATCGCTGTCTCCAACAGCTTCACTGAATTCGTTCCAGGGCACACCCATCTGCAGCCGGTAGGCCGCATTGTCTCCGACGCCATCACTGCCGCCGGTGGCATCCCCCGCGAATTCAACACCATTGCCGTGGACGACGGCATCGCCATGGGCCACGGAGGCATGCTCTACTCGCTGCCATCGCGCGACCTCATTGCCGACTCCGTGGAATACATGGTCAATGCCCACTGTGCCGACGCGCTGATCTGCATCTCGAACTGCGACAAGATCACCCCGGGCATGCTGATGGCCGCATTGCGCCTGAACATCCCTACGGTCTTCGTCTCTGGTGGTCCGATGGAAGCCGGCCGCGCCACCCTGGTAGATGGCACCGTGCGCACCTTGGACCTGGTGGATGCCATCTCCGAGGCCGTGAACGAGAACGTATCGGATGCAGACCTGCTGCGCATCGAAGAGTCGGCCTGCCCGACCTGCGGCTCCTGCTCGGGCATGTTCACCGCCAACTCGATGAACTGCCTGACCGAGGCCATGGGCTTGTCCCTGCCGGGCAACGGCTCCACCTTGGCTACCCACACGGCCCGCAAGGACCTGTATGAAAACGCCGGCAAGCTGGTAGTCGATATCGCCAACCGCTACTACGGCGAAGACGACGAGACGGTCCTGCCACGCAGCATCGCCACCAAGAAGGCCTTCGGCAACGCCATGGCACTGGATATCGCCATGGGCGGTTCCACCAACACCATCTTGCACCTGCTGGCCGCCGCCCGCGAGGCCGGCGTGGAATTCGGCCTCGATGAGATCGATGAAGTGTCCCGCCGTGTCCCGTGCCTGGCCAAGGTTGCACCCAACGCTGCCGGCAACGGCACCATCTACTACATGGAAGATGTCCACCGTGCCGGTGGCATCCCCGCAATCCTCGGCGAGCTGCGCCGCGGCGGCCTGCTGGATGAAACCGTGCACACGGTTCACTCGGCAACCCTGGGCGAATGGCTCGATGACTGGGATATCCGCAGCGGCAAGGCCAAGGAGGAATCCTTCGACCTGTGGCACGCGGCCCCGGGCGGCGTGCGCTCCTCCACCGCCTTCTCGCAGTCCGAGCGGTGGGCGGCGCTGGACACCGATGATGCAGAAGGCTGCATCCACTCGGTTGAGAATGCCTACTCCAAGGACGGCGGCCTGGCCGTACTGCGCGGCAATATCGCCGTGGACGGTGCAGTGGTCAAGACCGCTGGCGTTGACCCTTCGATCTGGACCTTCTCCGGCCCGGCAGTGGTCTGCGAATCGCAGGATGAAGCCGTGGAGAAGATCCTGAACAAGCAGGTGAAGGAAGGCGACGTAGTGGTCATCCGCTACGAAGGTCCCAAGGGCGGGCCGGGCATGCAGGAAATGCTCTACCCCACCTCGTTCCTCAAGGGCCGCGGCCTGGGCAAGGCCTGCGCACTGATCACCGATGGCCGCTTCTCTGGTGGCACCTCGGGCCTGTCCATCGGGCACGTCTCCCCCGAGGCCGCTTCCGGTGGCATGATCGCCCTGGTGGAAGATGGCGATACCATCTCCATCGATATCCCGACCCGCGAGCTGACCCTGAACGTCTCTGACGAGGTCTTGGCACAACGCCGCGAGCGCTTGATCGCTACCACCGGCTACCGCCCGAAGAGCCGCGAGCGCGTGGTCTCCCCTGCGTTGCGGGCCTACGCCGCCATGGCGTTGTCCGCTGACAAGGGTGCGGTCCGCGACGTGGATCGCGTAGAGCGGGCCATGCGCGAAGCCGATGAGCGTGAAGCCGCAGCCCAAAGCGCGGCCCAAATCTAGCCAGAAGGCTTGACCATGGCAACAGGCCCGGACCACTTATGCGAATAAGCGGACCGGGCCTGTTCTGTTTCCAAGGCACTAGCCCCGAAGCAGCAGGGATTGTTCCCCGCACGCCGAATGCCGGCCCTGCCTCAAAAGGCAAGGCCGGCATCCAGCTGGCGCGCGGACTATGGGTTCCGGCGACGGTACCGAAGCAGGATCAATGCTCCGGCGATAATCACCATCCCTGCAGCCCCTGCCAGCCACAACGAGCCCTGGTCAAGGCCGGTTGCCGCAAGCGGTGCTGGCGGGGCAGGTGGTGCTGCCGGCGCTGGCGGCGCTGGCGGAGCCGGAGGAACCGGTGGTGCCGGTGGCGCTGCCTGCGGAGCCTCGGAGCAAACTTCCACGTCCGCCGAATCCGAATTGTTCCCATCCTCGCCGGACTTCTCCGGTATCGAGGCCGTATTCGTCATCGTCTGGCACGTGCCGGCTACGCCGTCCAAGACCAGTTCGTACGTGAACTTCTTGCTCTGCTCTTCGGCCTTGACCGTGCCCAGTTCCCGCGGCTGGCCGGGATTGGTGTAGTCATCGAAGACCGTCACCATTTCATCGGTGGCCGTTGCCGCCTCGAATTCCAGCGGAGCCTTGGCACTGACCGTGCGGGTTGTCCCTTCCACGTCGGTCCAGCTGGCGTTCACCGTGTTCTCGTGGCCGGTGTAGTCGGCCTCGGCAACAGGTGTTTCGAAGGTGCAGCTGTACTTCACGGTGCGGGTTTCCCCGGCCGCAAGCTCCAGCTTCCCCTCCGCCAATCCTTCGATGGAGCAGGTGGCCCCGTCGATGGATAGCTTGTCTTCCAGGAGCACTTGCGTGTCCTTGAAGTCATTCGGATTGGCCACGGTGATCTCACCGGTGACGGTGAAGTCCTGGTCTTCGTAATCCTCCAGCATCGCCTGGACCGTGTACTTGGCCGTGGCCTGCCCGTCCGGGTCAACCTCGAACTTCGTTTCCTTCGCGTCCTTGCGGGTCGACCAGTCGTAGTCCCTGACGTACTGGGCGTCGGCGCTCTTGGCGATCATCAGGCCCTGCTCGATGCACAGTTGCAGGTCCACCGAGGATTCGTCCTTGCCGTTGCCGTCGGTACTCTCATGGACTGCCGCGGTATTGGTGTATACCGTGCAGGTTCCCGCTTCGGGTTCCAGCACCTGTTCGTATTCGAACTGCATGGGAGCTTGCGGGACGTGGACTTCTCCGAGCACCTTCGGTTCGGCGCCAGGATCCATCATGTCGTCGGTGACTCTCACCGATTCGTCCGTGACTGCGTCGATCGTGAAGCCGATCGGTGCCTCGGCACGCACTTCGCGGTCATCGAAGGTGGCAATCACCGTATTGACTGCTCCTTCGAAGGCATCGGTGGTGAGCCAGCTAGCGAGGTCGCATTCATACCGGGCCCCCAAGTTCTCCCCGGCATCGAGCACGACCTGCAATCCAGCGGCCGCTTCATCGGCATCTTCCAGATCGATCCGGCAGCTGGTGCCAGCGGTATCGATCCGGTCTTCCAAGGTGGCGGTGATGGAACCGAAATCATTCGGGTTCTGCACCATCACTTCACCGGCCAGCCGCAAGTTCTGCTCAACGGCTGCGG
Organism: Glutamicibacter sp. NPDC127525; assembly: GCF_042672105.1. Classification (NCBI taxonomy): domain Bacteria; kingdom Bacillati; phylum Actinomycetota; class Actinomycetes; order Micrococcales; family Micrococcaceae; genus Glutamicibacter; species Glutamicibacter sp. NPDC127525. The sequence continues at coordinate 76,678 of NZ_JBHXVN010000010.1, forward strand.
TGTTGCGAGCCTGAACCCAGTAGTGCGCGGTGAAGGTTCCATCCCCGTTCGCGGTGAGCTTGCTCTGGTCGATCCGCTTTTCTACCTCCCATTCGTAATCCAGGTCCACCAGTCCCTGCGCGGTCTTCTGCAGGCCCAGGGCCTTCTGTCCGCAGAGGGTGACGGTGGTCGAATCATCGGCCCCGGTCTGCTGGATCACCGCGGTGTTGGTGAACTCGGTGCAGGTGCCGGCCTGGGCCTGGTGGCGCAGGGTGTAGTCGAAGTCGACCGGGGTGCCTTCGGCATTCCAGATCGCTTCGCCCAGCACTACCGGCGACTCGGGGTTGGTCTTGTCATCGATGACGGTGACCTGCTGATCGGTTTCAGCATCCAGCAGGTAGTCCACCGGTGCGGTTGACGTGGCCACCGAACCCTCGCCCCAGGTTGCGGTAACCGTGTTGCTGCCGTGCAGCTGGCCGGGGGTACCCGAGCAGCTGTAGGGCAGCTGCACTGTGGCTCCGGTTCCGTCGCTGCCCACCGGGACCGCGACTTGCAGGCCCCCGGTTTGCGGATCGGCGTCCTCGGCGTCGATGGTGCACGTGACCCCTTCGATGCTGATCTCATCGGTGATGGTGGCTACCGTCGAGGCCGATTCGAAGTGGTTCGGATTCACCAGGATGATCATGCCGTTCACTTCATGGCCGGAATCCTCCGATCCGTCCGGGATGGCCGAAACGGTGTAGGAGAAGTCGGCGGTGCCGTCCTCGGCGACGACGGCTTCGGTGCGGTCTACCTTCTTCTCAAGATCCCAAAGGTAGGTCCGATCGAAGCTGGCTTCGGCATCCTTGGCAATCATCAGGTCGAGCAAGCCGCAGAGCTGCACGGTCGCCTCATCCCTCGGATCCTCCCCTGCCTGGATATCGACCCAGGCGGTGTTCGTGTAGCTCATGCATTCACCGGCGGGAGCATCATGTTCCAGCTGGTACTCGATGAGCACCGGCGAATCATCAATGTCCACGGTGCGCATCAGCACCGGCTTCTGTGGATTCGACTGGTCATCCCAGATCTCGACCTGCCGATCGATGCGGGAATCAATGGCGAATTCGATTGGCACCTGCGTGCTCGATGCCCGGTCATCGCCCCAGCTGACCGTGGCGGTGTTGGTGCCGCCGCTGTAGGAGCCGGGATCGACTCCCGCGGATACATCGCAGCTGTAGCCGACGGTGATTGTTCCGTTGGCCGGGATGCCCACCAGCGATTCAGAGGTGGTGCAGGTGACCGCGTCCAGATCGACAACGTCCTGGATCGTGGCGTCGATGCCCGTGTACTGGTTCGGGTTGGTGATGGTGATCTGGCCTTCCAGCACCCATCCCGAATCCTCGTACCCGGTGTTCTCTACCTTGACCACGTAGTCCACCGGTTCGCTGGCCGCCCCGTTGGTGGTGATCTCCTGGTCCTGGCCTTCGGCCAAGGACTTGTCGATCTGCCATTGGTAGGTGCGGTCGTACGCGGCTTCGACGGTCTTGCTGATCTCCAAGGCCGCCTCGCGGCAGGCTTCGGCGAGCGCATTGTCCGTCGCGGTGAAGCCGTTATCGCCGGTGAGTGTGGCGACGTTCTCGAATACCTGGCAGGTGCCTGCCTGATCCACGGTCCACGTCACCGAGTAGTCCCGGCTTTGCGGCCCATCGGCCACATCCACTGTCCACGCCGGATCGAACTCGTGGGCGCTGTCCGTGATGGTGACCGTGTCGTTCAGCGGCGTCTGGTTCCAATCCTGTTCCGAGATCCCCACGGTGTCCGAGTCCTGGCTATTGGCCGTGCTCAGCGCCTGGGCGTCCCAGTCCACGGTGGCGGTGTTGCTGCCTTCGTAGTCCGGCTGGGATGCGAAGGTGCACGAGTAGGCCATCACCCATTGGGCCCCTGCGGGGATCACCGTCTGGAAGCCGGCTTGCTCGGCGGACATGTCCGCCACCGCTTCGCCCTGCACCCCGGTGATCGTGCAGGCCACGTCCCCGCCGACATCGGCGAAGTCCTGCACCGTGACCGGCGCGTCCTGCCAGTCGTTCGGGTTGGCCAGCGTGATTTCTCCGCTCATCGCCCAATTGCCGTCCTCGTGGCCTTCGGGGGTCACGGTGATCCGGTAGTTCGCCGTGGCCTCGCCGGTACTCGGGTTGGCTGCCAGCGGTTGCCCGGAGAGCAGCTCCTTGTCCAGCGACCACAGGTAGGAGCGGTCGAAGGAGGTCACGACGTTCTTGGCGATATCCAGATCTGCTCCGGCGCACACCGTGGTGCTGGCCGAAGCCGTGTTCTCCTCGCCCTCGCCGGTGGCCTCATCGAGCACCGCGGTGTTGGTGTACTCGGTGCAGGTTCCGGCCACGCCCTGCAGTTCCAGGTCGTATTCGAAGGCCTTCGGCGATTCACCGGCCATGGCGGTGCCCAGCACCACTTCCTGGCCTTCAACGGTCTGGTCATCGGTGATGGCGACTTCGCCGTCGGTCAGCAGGGCCTGCTCGAACCCGAAATCGACGTCCGTTTCAGCCTGGCGTTCCTGGCCCCAGGCCACGGTTGCGGTGTTCGTGTACTGGGCGGTGATGTCGGTGTCCGCCGGGACCTGGCAGTTGTAGCCCAGGGTGGTGCTTTCCCCGTCACCGAGCACGAGCTGGAAACCGCCGGCGGTTTCATCCGCATCGGTGCCCTCGATGGTGCAGCTGGCCGACGGGATGGAGAGCACATCGGTGACCGTGGCCGCCAGGTCCCCGACTTGCGTGTTCGGGTTGCTGATGGTGATGGTTCCGGACACCTGCTTCGCGCTGTCCTGCGCTTCGCCGGCGGTGGCCACTACCGTGTAGTGCGCGGTGACCGTGCCGTTGCCGGCGACCGTGAATTCGCTGCGGTCCACCTGCTTGTGAAGCGACCAGTCGTAGTCGCGTGCGTAGCTGGCGTCCACGTCCTTGGTGATAACCAGATTCTTCTGGTCGCAGATGCCCACGTCCTGCGAGTCCTCGATGTCCTCGCCGGCCAGATCCACCCACGCGGTATTCGTGAAGACCAGGCATTCATCGCGCGGCACTTCGTAGGTGATCTCGTAGCTGAAGCTCTGCGGGGCGTCGGCGTAATGGACCGTGCCCAGCAGTACCGGGTCCCCGGAAGGATCAGCCTGGTCATCCCAGACGCCAACTGATTCATCGGTGCTCTCATCCAGGGTGAAGTCGATGGGTACCGGCTGGCTCTCAGCCTCCATCCCATCACCCCAGGTGACCACCGCCGTGTTGGTGTTGCCGGTGTAATCGCCCTCCGCCACGGCCGATGCATCGCAGTTGTAGTCCACGGTGATCGAGCCGATGCGCGGCACCACCTGCTGCATGCCTTCCATCCCCGGATTCGAGTCCTCGGCCACGATGGTGCAGGCGGCCGAGAGGGTATTCTCGTCGCTGATCGTCACTTCGAGGTCTTCGAATTCGTTGGGATTGGCCACGGTAATGGATCCGGAAAGCTGCTGCCCGGAATCCTCGTAGCCGGTGTTGTCCACCAGCACCGTGTAGTGAACGGTAGCGGTTCCGTCTTCTTCGACGACGGCATTTGGCCGCTGGCCCTCGGCCAGCTGCTTGTCGATGCTCCACAAGTAGGTGCGGTCATAGGAGGCCGTCACGTCCTTGGTGACGGTCAGCCCTGCCTGGCGGCACGCTTCGACTTGGGCGTCATCGCTCTTGACCAGCTGGTTGCTGCCGGTGATCGTGGCGGTGTTCATGAAGCTCTGGCACGTGCCGGCCTCGTCCACGGTCCAGGTGTATTCATAGGTCCGAGTCTGCGGGCCATCGGAGTAATTGATGGTCCAGGCCGGATCGAACTCATGCAGCGGGTCGGTCACGGTCACCGTCTGGTTCAGTGGTGTCTGCGTCCAGTCGCCTGCATCCACCGGTACAACTTCGGTGGCGCTGCCCGAAGCGGTGGAGGCCGCGCTGGAGGACCACGTCACTTCGGCGGTGTTGCTGCCCTCGTAGTTCGGCTGCGATCCGAAGGTGCAGCTGTAGCTGAAGGTCAGCGTTTGGGAGGCATCCAGTGTTGCCTGGAAGCCCGGTGCGGCCGGATCGGCGTCCATCGTGTCCGGTTCGCCGGCAATGCCGACCACCTGGCAGGTTGCGTCCCCGCCCACATCGACCTGGTCGGTGACGGTCACGTCAATGGCTTGCCAGTCATTGGGGTTGGATACCGTGATGGTTCCGCTCATGGCCCAGTCGCTGTCCGAATAGCTTTCGGGAGTGACAGTGACGGAGTATTGCGCGGTGAATTCGCCGGTTTCCGGATCCGCGGTGAATGGCTGCTCGCCTACTGCGTCCTTGGCGATGCTCCAGTCGTAGCTGCGGTTGAAACTGGACACGACCAGTTTCTCGATGGCCAGATCCTGGCCGATGCAGATTTCCACGGTGGCATTGTCGGTCGGCGTTTCGCCGTCGTCTGCGGCGAGGCTGGCGATGTTCTGGTAGTCGGTGCATTCTCCGAGCACGCCGTCCCACTCGATGGTGTACGCGAAGGACTTCGGGCTTTCCCCGGCTGTAACGGTGTTACCGCCGGCGATGCCCGAAAGGTCGATTTCACTATCGGTGACGGTGACTTCCTCGTCGGTCACCGTTGGCGAGACGGACGCGAAATCGTAGCCGGCCGAGGCGCTGGCTTGTCCATCGGTGCCATAGTAGGCCTCCGGGTCCCAGGTTGCGCTGACCGTGTTGGTGCCGGCGCTGGAGGCACTGGTTCCCTCGGGCAGGTCACATTCATAGGTGAAGGAATTCTCGCCGGGCTGGATGGTCACCGGATTGGCGATCGGCGAACCGCCAGCGGAGATGACGCAATTGGCTCCATCAAGCTGGTCGGCCAGGGTGATCCCGGACATCGCCGTGTCATTCGGGTTCATCACGGTAATGGTGCCGGAGAGCTGGAAGTTGCTGTCCTGGGCCTCGCTGGCGGTGGCGACCACGTTGTAGTCGACGTCCACTCCGGTGGCCGTGGCCTTCACTGTGGCTTGCTGGCCCTGGGCCAGCGACTTGTCCAGATCCCAGTCGTAGTCGCGGTCATAGGATGCCTGCACATCCTTGTGGACCGTGAGCTCGTCGTAGGTGGTCTTCGTATTGGTGAAGGTACAGGTGACTTCATCGTTGTCGCCCAGCTCGAAGGTGATGGCCGAACCGCTGCGGATGGCGGCGGCGCCGGTGCAGGCGATCGAGGAAAGATTCCAGCCAGCTGGCAGGTCTACTTCAGTAATGGTTACCGTAGATGGCGCCACGGTGTAGGTAACGCGATCTGGCAGGCTCGCACCGGTATCGGAATCGGCGCTGTCATCGAGGTTGAATGCCGTCGAGTCGCCGAAGCGGTCCTCGGCGAGGGTGAAGTCGAAATCCGTGCCGTCGGCAGGAACCGCGTCCTTGATGACGGTTACGGAACCGGCTTGGACCGCACCGGCCTGGATCTGGTTGTCGCGTTGTCCAATGGACTTGCAGTTCAACGACGAGATCAGGACGTGGTACGGCGAACCGTTGATTGAGGAAGCACCGGTGCCCGGGCCGTGATCCAGCTCCGAGGCGATATGCGCATCGAAGTAGAGGGTGACGCTTGACTCGTCGCCTTCTTCTCCGTCGACCATCAATGTGATGAAGACGGTGTCGACGCGGTCGTTCCCGGCGCCTTCATCGACAGTCCAGCCGGTGATGTTCGCGCCGTCCACTGTCTCGTTGAGCAAATAGTCATAGGCCCATTTGCCGGCCTGCTTGACCTGGTATTTGATGACCAGCTCGTTTTCGCCTGCGGGCAATGTCATTTCCAAGCGCTGGTGAACCACACCGCCCTCATAGAGCCCGTCGTGGACATTGCCGTTGGCGAAGGCGGGCATCTCATCGGACTTCTGCATGAAGGTGTCGACCGAGCCGTCTCCTTCGTTGTACTCGCAAATCCGCGGAGCACCTGACTCAAGGGCAGCGGCCGTGATCGGCTCGCGGGCCGCTGTCGAGGACCCGGTAGAATCTTCCGATTCCGAAACTTCGGCCTTCGGCTGCGCAAGTTCCGGTGAAGCCTTGTCCACTGGCTTATTCTCTGTCTTGGGCGCAGCTGATTCCACAGGTTGCGCTTCGGGTGCCGGCTGCGTGGTTTCCACAGCTTTTGGCTTTTCTGGCTTCTGAGTTGCCGGTGCCGGTGCAGGGGCGGACTCAGGTTCGGCCGCTGCTTCTTCCTCTGGCGCCGAGGTCTTGGCGCTGTCTACTGCTTCAGCAGCTGGCTGTTCTTCCCCCGTGTCAGCCGTGGACGATTCGTCGGCTTCGGCCTTGGTTTCCTCCGCCGAGCCGGTGGCCAGGACCGATTCAGAGTTCTCCGGTTCAGTCCCCTGCTGTTTGGCCTCGACTTCTTCCCCAACAGAAGTTTCGGCAGCAACTGCCATGCCCGGAATGGTCATGACAAAGCACAAGGAAATCGACGAAATTATCGCCAAGCATCCTTTTAATAATCTGTTTAAAGCTGTTTTACGGCGCAAATTTGGCACAAGAGTGCCACGCCTTTGATGCCTAGACATTTCTCCCCCATACAAGAATGTCCTGAGTGGATCGCGCGGCGTGCAGGAGCGATCCACCCGAAAAAGAGCGAGCTATAGTAAGGCTTTGACCTCAGATAATGAAAGCCTGGCCCATGATTCAGCCACCCCATGTGGCTCAACTGCTCAGGATAAGTTCCCCAATGCATCTAAAGATGCGAAATGAATGCGAGTGTTTCAATTCGTCTTTAAATCCCCCAATTCAAGACAACGATATGCCGACATCCTACGCCGGCATTCGGCTTTGTGCCAGCAAATGGAAGGAAATAAATTTGGCTGAAAATGAAGCGATCGGTGCACTTCTTTGCCCATGGATTAAACGTGCTTGTCACCTGCCAAATTCACGATTCAGGCCCTAGCGGACAGCAATGAAGGTCGATGCTCTGCGACAGCGGCTTTGGCACCCCCGCTCGCCCGCGGCACCCGAAAGGCTTGGCAGAAACCGGCCTGGAACAATCCTGCCGACCCCGGGGCCAGTACAGAAGCAATGGCACTGCGCCTCGGGAGCTCCACATCCACCGAAGAGCTCCGCGGCATCGAGCCCCGGAGACTGCCCCGCTTCACCCCGGGACGTCGAGAAGATTCACTACGACCTTCAACTACTAATTTGAGTACCCGGTCTGACCTGCAAAGTAAAAATAAATCTCAATCTGATAAAGGTTGCGTGTTTTCTCCGTTTGAGCTTGGTAGTTGCTGAACACTTTGGTAATCATTGAATGGTGAAAAGAGCAACCCTATGAGCCAACGACGCGCGTTCCGTCGCATATTCCTTCCCGCTGCATGGCTAGTTATCGGCGCCTTGATCGCCGTCAGCCTCGTGAAACTCGCGTTTGCCGGCGGCACTGCCAGCGCCGATGATGACCTGTTCCCCACCGGAGAGATCCCGGCAGAGACCATCTTTGCTGAGAAAGCCACGGTAGAGAACAAGCTGTCCATTCCCGGAACTATTAAGCTCACCGAATCGAAAGAGCTGAATGCGCCCGTGGACGGCGTTGTCAATTGGGCTTTCGTCAAGCCAGGCGACAATGTCTCCCTCGGCGATCGAATCTTCCAGGTCCGCGCCGAATCCCAGCCAGAGAGCGTTGAGGCCAACGACTCGGATAGTGAAGGTTCACAAGACGAGCAGCAACCGCAGGAAGCTGCGCCAGTGGTGAAGTACCACGACGTCTACGCAACGGCCACAGGCAAGGTCGGCGCTTTCCAGATCGAGGTTGGCGATGACGTCACCAAGGGCACAGGACTCGGCGCGATCCAGCCCCAAGAATTCTTGGCCGCCGGTTCGATCGATCCGCTGGACCGCTACCGGTTGCTCGATGAAAGCCTCGAAGCAACGATCACCATTGACGGCGGACCGGAGCCATTCACCTGCAAGGACCTGTCTGTCGGTGACAGCGCTTCGAAGAAAACCAGCGCCGGCTCCGCAGACCAGGACATGGAATCGCAGATGGATCCAATGGCATCCGGAGAATCCACGGAGAGCTCTTCGGGCAGCGAGATTTCTTGTGCCGTACCTGCAGACATCGTGGTTTTCGACGGCCTGAGCATGAACATGGAAATTGATGCAGGCACCGCCGAGGACGTATTGACCGTACCGGTATCGGCTGTTCGCGGCCTGGTTGGCCAGGGTGCGGTGTGGCGGCTGGATGAAAACGGCAAGGAAATCCGCACCGAGGTAGAGCTTGGCGTGACCGACGGAAAGGTCATCGAGGTGATTTCAGGACTGAAGGATGAGACGGAAATTCTCCGCTTCGTCCCAGGATCCACCCCGGCACCTGAAGAAATGATGGATATGGAGTCCTACTCAGATGAGTGGTGAGCCATTGCTGAAGCTCGAGAATGTCACGCGCAGCGTCCTGCTGCCCGATGACAGCGAGCTGCATATCCTCAACGGGATTGATCTCACGGTGTCCGAAGGCGATCACATAGCCATTGTCGGCCGTTCGGGTACGGGCAAGTCCACGCTGCTGAATATCCTTGGCCTGCTTGATCGGCCCACCAACGGTAGCCTGCTGTGGCGAGGCAAGGATGCGACCCGGCTGAGCTCCAAACAGGCGGCCCATGCACGCGGGCGCGACCTCGGTTTCGTTTTCCAGCAGTTCAACCTCCTGCCAGGACGCACTGCCCTGGAAAATGTCATGGCTCCACTGATGTACGCCGGTGGACGCGACTTCTGGAATCGGCGCAAGCTAGCAACCGAGTCCTTGGAGCGCGTGGGACTGGGCAAACGCTTGGATTCAATGCCCCAGACCCTCTCCGGTGGTGAGCAGCAACGTGTGGCCATCGCTCGCGCGCTGGTCCGCCGGCCACGAGTCGTACTGGCCGATGAGCCCACCGGTGCCTTGGATGTCACTACCGGACGTGCGGTGATGGATCTCTTGGATTCCGCCACGGTTGATTCCGGCGCTGCCCTGATCACCATCACGCACGACAGCAATGTTGCGGCCTTGGCCCGAGAACAGCTGCAGTTGGATGGCGGGCGGCTGCATCCGCTCAGTGAGGTGGCGGCAAGATGAAATCCTTAACTCGCTTAGGAACCGGTTTTGTTGCTGCGCTGCTGGAGGCATGGCAGGAACTGCGTATTCACAAGTTGCGCGTCTTGCTCTCCTTGGTTGGTGTCACCATTGCGGTGGCCTCGTTGACTACGGCATTGGCCGGAGCTGGCATGGCGCGTCAGATGATGACCGAAAGCCTTGAAAGCGAGGGTCGGCCAGCAATGATTGTTGTCTACGCCTACGACCCGAACTCGGATGCTGGTCCTGCGGGCAACGACCAAATCGATGGGGCCTTTCAAAAGACCAGTGACCGGTTCAAGGTCGAGTACACCACCATGATGGGACGCAGCTACGACCAGAAAGCTTCAGCCCAAGGGCTGAGCCTTGATGCCGAGATCATGGTGGTTGATCCCGACTACGCTCCAATGCACCGGTTAGTTGTTACTGACGGCCGCTGGCTGGAAGCCGAAGATGCACAGAATCTTGCCCCAGCGGCGGTGGTTGACCACACCTTCATCAAAGAATTGGGACTGGAAGGCCAGCGACTGCCTTTAACCGTGGATTTGATGAGCAATGGGAACACCGTCTCAGTTACTGTCATCGGAACCACCAAAGCATCTAGCTACGGCATGGGCGGCAAGCTGTGGATGCTGCCGGCCACCTATGAGCACTGGTTCGGCATGCAAGCTCCGCTCAATGAGGTCAGCTACAAGCTGTGGGTGCCCATCGAGGGATCCGAAGAGCTGGCCATGCACTTCGGCCAGCAAATGCAGGCAGAACTTCCTGGTCTCACAGTTGATGCGCACCGCGAAGATTATCTGATGTGGGGTGCTGATGAGAGCTTGAAGATGTTGACCATGGTGGTTGCCGGGATCGCAATCATCATCTTGCTGCTTGGTTCCCTGAGTCTGCTCAATGTTGCCATGGTGACCATGAAGCAGCGTATCCGCGAAGTGGGTATCCGACGCAGCTTCGGTGCAACAACCGGACGCGTATTCTTCTCGGTGATGATGGAAAGCGTCGTGGCCACGGCCGTAGCAGGTGGCATTGGCGTGCTCATCTCCGTTGCCTTGGTCTCCAACGAGAATCTGCTGAATATGGTGATGGCTACCGAGCTGGATCAAATGCCGGCATTCCCTATCGGTGCGGCCCTACTTGGCATGGGAGTTTCCATCGCCGTAGGCGCACTGACCGGTGTGCTTCCCGCGCTGGTGGCAGCCCGAGTCAAGATTGTGGATGCTATTCGCGTCTAATATGCAGATGCCGCTAAGGCGCTGGAACGGAATCATGACTTCCGTTCCAGCGCCTTCTGCGTACCCCTGGTGAGTCGGCTGATTAACTGCGGTAGCCGAGGACCGTTGAGAAAGCCTCCGTCGCCGAGGTCGCAAACCAAGAGGTTCTTCTCCAGCTCAGTGGCCGCGAACTGTGTTGAGCTGATCTGTTTATCCCTTGTTCACGGCAGGGAGGGATTCGTCGCTGCGCGATGCGCCTCCGGACGCGCGTTTTCTATCCTTCTTCCTCTTTCTACCCTCCGTCTTCATCCAAGCAATCAGCCCGATAGTAGTGACAGCAGCGATGCCGATCCAAATAGTTCCCCAAAGTGTGGATAACTGGATCCCCAGACCTCCGGTAACGGTGAAAATCAGTGTGGCCGGCAGGAATATAAACGCAAAAATATTCACTCGGTGACTGAACTTTTCACGCTTAACCGCCTCTTCGCGCAGTTGTTCGGCTCGTTCGCGATTCACCTGCTCTTCTTCGGCGCGCTGGTTGGCTTCCAGATAATCCATGATGGATTTCTGCTCGATCAGTGAATGCTTGATTCTTTCTTCCAGCATGCGCACGTTCTGCATGGCTTGCAGCACCCGAGTTGCAGATTCACGTCCGGGTATCTCCTGCAACCAGCGCTTGCCGTGGAACTCGATAAACCTTTTTTGAATGTCCTTGTATCGCTTAAGCGAAGCAGCGGAATCCTCAAGGTTTCCGGTTGCCGCTAGATTGGCCAGGTGTCCCGCGCGCTGGGTCAAGAATTCATCTTGCTGCATCGTCAAGACCGCCAAATCGACGAAGACTGAATGCGCTAAGGCCACCGTATGCCCAGTCTCTGCGATCCAGTGTTCAGGATCGCCATCCGGACGGGACTGGGCAACAATCCCCATCCCCCGATCACTGCACCAACCAATTGACGGGCCAAGGGAGACTTGGGCTTTGCTAACTCCGAGGTCGGACCAGTCGCTCAAAGTTGGCTTAGGCGTGGCGGTTTGAGCAATGCTCAGTGCATGCGCCCAGCGCACTGCAGGGTTGTCCATCGCGCTCGGTCCGTGCCAGTGTTTTTGGCACTGAGGAATCTTGTCTTGCGGAATAAAAGTGGAGATCGTATAGATGTTCCCCCATGGATCCTGCTTGTCTTTTGATTGCAGAGCGCCACCATTATTCAGTTCTACTGCCAAGCCTGCTGAACGCAAGGCGTTGTTTACACCCGCTCGCAAGTCCTTGCCATCGATGTTTGTGCCCGGCAGTAGCCCAGCACGAGTCGGCCGGTGCAGCGCAGAGGTCACCCAACCGGGGGTTTGCAATGCCTCTTTCGAAAGCTTCACGTGCAAGGCGACGTATTCAGCGTTGCCGGCTCCTGTTTCCGCCTCACTACGAGAACGTGAAATTCCAGCGATCCGGATACCGGCGCCGGTCAGCTTGCTGATTACCTTCTGGTTGTCGAAAGCAAACGTTGGAGCACCCGATAGTGCTTGCTTCGCGTCGGCAGTCATGGCCAGGAAATGAGGTCCGACCGAAGTCTTGTCGAACCAGCTTTTTGATGCTTTATGCAGATTTCCCGCGTCGTTTTGGAGAAACTCAGAGGTTTCGCTTTGCAGATCTTTGCAGAACATCTTCCACGTGATATCCGCGGCATTCGACGGGACCCACCACAAGTTTCCATCAGGTTCCGTGATCGAGGATGCCGGAACTCTGGCGACCAACGCCACGGATCCCCACATCCAGCTATTTGCGTGGACCTCGGTGGGGTGCGACGGCAGCGTCGAATCGATCACGCCTGTGTTTTGACCTGAAGACATCTTTTTCCTTGCGCTCTCATCTCAGCGAGTTTCGGATATTAAATACACTCCCCATAAATACAGGCTATCTACAATTACCCGGCATGCAGGAGGAAGCAACGGAATATTTCTCGTGAACAATCCATGACTCCACTTGCCCTCACCCTCAGTGAAATGGCCTATTTCCACGATCGGCAAAAGAGCGCCTGCCGTAGCTCGGCTTCGGTTCGCGAGCGAGCTTGCCCCTGCCGCCCAGCTGGCAAGAGGATAGCGCCGGTCGGGCATCCTTTGCCGACTACAGGGCAACGATGGCCGTGCAGGGAATCCGGCATCAGATCGACTGGCTAGCCAGGATTCCAGCTATCGATTGTGTGCTGCAGTACATCCGTTCCGGCGCCCCGCAATTGTCCATTTCGAAACATTCCCGCTCCCGGAGAATTCCGCGTGATCTTGCGGATTCCCAGGCCTTCACGATAATCATTTCCAAAGATTTCCAAAGCCCGCTTGACACCGTTTGAGATTCGGCGCACACTGATCGTATACGATTTGATGTACGAGATGATGTTCGATGAAAGCAGGCCGATCAACGGTGAGCAATATTGTCCCAGTAACCGAAGAGACCTTCGCGCAGGCAGGCAAGATCCTGGCCGTACACCTTAGCTACTCCTCGCGTGCGGCGCAGCGCGGACGCACCCCGAAGTTCCCCAGCTACTTCATGAAGGCCACCAGCTCGCTGGCCGCCAGCGGTTCCACCGTGGAACGCCCAGCTGGCACCGAGCTGCTCGCCTTCGAGGGCGAGATCGCACTGATCATCGGCAAGACCGCTCGCCGCGTCTCGGTAGACGAAGCCTGGGGCTACGTCGGGCAGGTCACCGCATCGAACGACCTCGGCGTGCACGACATGAAGTACGCGGACAAGGGCTCGAACATCCGCTCCAAGTCCGGCGACGGCTACACCCCGGTGGGTCCCAACGCCCTGGATGCTGCCACCTTGGATCCTGCCAAGCTGCGCGTGCAGACCTGGGTCAACGGCAAGCTCGCCCAGGACGCCGACACCTCCGAGCTGCTCTTCTCCTTCGCAACCATCATCGCCGACCTGTCCCAGCAGATGACCCTGCAGCCAGGTGACATGATCCTCACCGGCACCCCGGCCGGCTCCACCGTCTTCTTCCCCGGCGACGTTGTCGAGGTCGAGGTCACCGATCTGGTCTCCGGCGCCACGACCGGCAAGCTGGAGACCACCGCCGTCGAGGGCACTGCGGCCTTCGCCGCTTTCGGCAACCAGCCAAAGGTCACCGACAAGGACAAGGAAGATGCCTACGGCGATCGCGAGACCGCCGGCATGGCCCCGATCATCACCGGCAAGGACGTGCTGACCGACAAGGTCCGCGAGCAGCTGGCTTCGGTGGCTACCGCCACCTTGTCCGCCACCTTGCGCAAGCGCGGCCTGAACAACGTGAACATCGAAGTCCCCGGTGCCACCAAGGGCATGCAGCGCGTGATCGGCACCGCCCGCACCCTGCGCTACATCCCCAACCGCGAGGACCTGTTCAAGGCCCACGGCGGCGGCTACAACATGCAGAAGCAGTCCATCGACTCGCTCAATGACGGCGAGATCCTGGTCATGGAAGCCCGCGGCGAGACCGGCTCGGCCACCCTGGGCGACATCCTGGCCCTGCGCTCCCAGCAGCTCGGCGCCGCCGGCATCATCTCCGATGGCGGCGTACGGGACCTGGACGCCGTGTCCAACCTGCAGATCCCGGTCTTCTACAACGGCGCCCACCCAGCGGTTCTCGGCCGCAAGCACGTGGCCTGGGACAAGGACATCACCGTGGCCTGCGGCGGCGTATCGGTGCAGCCAGGAGATGTGATCGTGGCCGACTCCGATGGCATCGTGGTCATCCCGCCAGCAATGGTGGCCGAGGTGGCCGCTGAAGCCGCGGTGACCGAATCCAATGACGAATTCATCTTCGCCATGGTCCAGCGCGGCCACGGCATCGAGGGCCTGTTCCCGATGAATGATGCGTGGAAGAGCAAGTACAACGCCTGGAAGGACGCAGGCAGCCCGGATCTGGACTCATGGTCGCTGTAATGACCGCCTCCAAGTCCGAAGCCGCCTACCAGCTGGTTTCCGAGCGCATCGTCAACGGGGCATACTCCCCCGGCTACCGGCTGGTGCTGGGCACCATTGCCGACGAGCTGGGCTGCTCCGTGGTTCCGGTGCGCGAGGCGATCCGCCGGCTGGAGGCCGAGGGCCTGGTGCACTTCACCCGCAACGTCGGGGCGACGGTGGCCCACGTGGATTCCACCCTGTACCTGCACACCATGCAGACCCTGATGGTCATCGAGCCGGCCGCTACCGCGCTGGCTGCGGATGCCATGGATGCCGCCTGGCTTGCCAAGGCGCGGGCGCTGAACGAGAACATGCGCCAGTGCTTGGCGGATTTCGATCCGGTGGCCTTCACCCGGATGAATACCGAATTCCACCAGCTGCTCTACGGCCAGTGCCCCAATCCGCACATCCTGGACCTGGTCCAGCGCGGATGGCGCCGGCTGGCGGCCATGCGGGCCAGCAGCTTCACCCACATTCCCAACCGGGCTCGCGCTTCGGTTCAGGAACATGAGGCGCTGCTGGATCTGATCGGCAACCATGCCACCCCGGCGCAGATCGAAGCCGCCTGCCGGGACCACCGCTCGAATACGCTCAACGCCTATTTGAAAGCGGCCGGCATGGCACCTAGCGCCATCTAGCCAGCAGCACCGAGAACTTTCATAGATTTGCCACAACCCATCCGGTGAAAACACCGGAACAGCACGAAAGGAACTGCCATGAGCAAGCACTTCGTACCGGAAAACCTTCCGACCCACCTGCAGCACTACATCAACGGCGAATTCGTTGACTCCATCGGCGGAGCAACCTTCGACGTGCAGGAACCGGTAAGCAACACCAACTACGCCACCGTGGCTTCGGCACAGCCTGAAGACGTGGACCTGGCAGTTGCCGCCGCCAACAAGGCCTTCAAGGAAGGCCCTTGGGCCAAGATGCTGCCACGCGAGCGTTCCCGCGTGCTGCACAAGATCGCTGACATCGTCGAGTCCCGCGACGAAGAGCTCTCGCTGCTCGAGTCCTACGACTCCGGCCTGCCGATCACCCAGGCCAAGGGCCAGGCCCGCCGCGCCGCGGAGAACTTCCGCTTCTTCGCCGACCTGATCGTCGCGCAGGTGGATAACTCCTTCCGCGTCCCGGGACGCCAGATGAACTACGTGAACCGCAAGCCCATTGGCGTCGCCGCGCTGATCACCCCGTGGAACGTTCCGTTCATGCAGGAATCCTGGAAGCTGGCTCCGGCCATCGCCACCGGCAACTCGGTGGTCCTCAAGCCTGCCAGCTACACCCCGCTCTCCGCTGGCCTGTGGCCAGAAATCTTCCGCGAAGCCGGCCTGCCAGAGGGCGTCTTCAACCTGATCTTCGGTTCCGGCGGCGTCGCCGGCGACTACCTGGTCAAGCACCCGGATGTGCCACTGGTGTCCTTCACCGGCGACTCTTCCACCGGCGCCACCATCTCCACCGCGGCCGCGCCATTCTTCAAGGGCCTGTCCCTGGAACTCGGCGGAAAGTCCCCTGCAGTGGTCTTCGCCGACGCTGATCTGGAAGCTGCCCTGGACGCCACCGTCTTCGGCGTGTTCTCGCTGAACGGCGAGCGTTGCACCGCCGGTTCCCGCGTGCTGGTCCAGCGCGATATCTACGATGATTTCGTAGCCAAGTTCGCAGAACGCGCCAAGAACATCCGCGTTGGCCTGCCGAGCGACCCGAAGACCGAAGTCGGTGCACTGGTGCACCCTAACCACTTCGAGAAGGTCATGGGCTACATCGAGATCGGCAAGACCGAAGGCCGCTTGCTGGCCGGCGGCGGCCGTGCCGAAGGCTTCGAAGAGGGCAACTACGTTGCTCCGACCGTCTTCGCCGACGTTGCCCCGGATGCGCAGATCTTCCAGGACGAGATCTTCGGCCCGGTTGTTGCCATCACCCCGTTCGACACCGACGAGGAAGCACTGGAACTGGCCAACAACACCAAGTACGGCCTGGCAGCCTACGTGTGGACTTCCAACCTGAAGCGCGCGCACAACTTCGCGCACCAGATCGATTCGGGCATGGTGTGGCTGAACTCCAACAACGTCCGCGACCTGCGCACCCCATTCGGCGGCGTGAAGGCTTCGGGGCTGGGCCGCGAAGGCGGCTACCGCTCGGTGGACTTCTACACCACCCAGCAGTCCATCCAGATCACCCTGAACGAAGCGCACTCCCCTAAGTTCGGCGTCTAGGAAGCACGCGCTTCCCGCCCCTAGTTTTTCTTGCTTGCAAAGGAGCAAATCATGAGCAAAGAGATCGCAAACCCGATCCCAACCCCTTCGGTTCCAGCACCGGATATCCTGCGCTGCGCCTACGCTGAACTGGTCGTCACCGACCTGGAGCGCTCGCGCAAGTTCTACGTGGACGTACTGGGCCTGCACGTATCCTACGAAGACGAGAACCAGATCTACCTGCGTTCCTTCGAGGAATTCATCCACCACAACCTGGTGCTGACCAAGGGCCCGGTGGCAGCACTGAAGGCCATGGCTTTCCGTGTGCGCAGTGCCGAAGAGGTCGACAAGGCCGAGGCCTACTACAAGGAACTGGGCTGCCGCACCGAGCGCCGCAAGGAAGGCTTCGTCAAGGGCATCGGCGATGCACTGCGCGTCGAGGATCCACTGGGCTTCCCGTACGAGTTCTTCTTCGAGACCACCCACGTTGAGCGCCTGCACATGCGCTATGACCTGTACTCGGCCGGCGAACTGGTCCGCCTGGACCACTTCAACCAGGTCACCCCGGATGTGCCGCGCGGCCGCGCCTACCTCGAGGACCTGGGCTTCCGCGTCACCGAGGACATCCAGGACGACGAAGGCACCACCTACGCAGCCTGGATGCACCGCAAGGGCACCGTGCACGACACCGCTTTGACCGGCGGCAACGGCCCGCGCCTGCACCACGTGGCCTTCTCCACCCACGAGAAGCACAACATCATCCAGATCTGCGACAAGATGGGCGCACTGCGCATCTCGGACCGCATCGAGCGCGGCCCCGGCCGCCACGGCGTCTCCAACGCGTTCTACCTGTACATCCTGGATCCAGATGACCACCGCATCGAGATCTACACCCAGGATTACTACACCGGCGATCCGGACAACCCGACCATCACCTGGAACGTGCACGACAACCAGCGCCGCGACTGGTGGGGCAACCCGGTTGTTCCATCGTGGTACACCGAAGCTTCCAAGGTCCTGGACCTGGATGGCAACGTGCAGGAAGTCATCGAGCGCACCGATGACTCCGAGCTGGAAGTCACCATTGGCGCCGACGGCTTCTCCTTCACCCGTGCCGGTGACGAAGACGGCTCGTACCATGGCCAGGCTTCCAAGGGCTTCAAGCTGGGCAACCAGCTCTAAGCCAGGCAAGCTCTTCTAGACCCAGAGCTTGGCAGCTTCCCTGAGCTGCAACACAAGAATCCCGGGACATCAGCGAATTTCTTCGCCGATGCCCCGGGATTCTGCTTTTATTGGCCACGCTAATTCCTAGTCCATCGGCGAGACCCTGATCAGGTTGCCATCTGGATCCGCAGCAACAAAGGTCCTGCCAAAGACTTCGTCGTAAGGTTCTTGCACGATGCGCACTCCCTTGGCGGACCATTGGCGGCAAGTTTCGTCAACGTCACCGCCGGAGCCGGGGACCATCAAACCCACCTCGCTGGTGCGCGGGGTTTCCGGGACCGCATCTTCATTCTTGCCGGACCACACAGCGAAGCTCACCTGCTCGCTGAGGGCGAATGCCACATAGCGCGGCGAGACGAAGACAGGATCCATATCGAACAAATCGCCATAGAATTCGGCAGCTTTCCGGGCATCTTTGACATAAACGAGGAAAAGGTTCGGGCGGGGCATCGGGGACTCCTGGGATCAATGAATTAGTGGACATTAGCAGTCCACCAGAAAATCACGACAGAACATGTCTTCTTTTCTGGGATACTTGGAGGTCATGAAAGCTTCCAGGCTGTTGCACCTGCTCTTGCTGTTGCAGACTCGTCAGCGCATCAGCTCCTCGGAACTGTCCCAGACGCTGGAGGTCTCGCGACGGACCATCCTGCGCGATGTCGAAGCGCTGTCCATGGCTGGCGTCCCTGTCTACGCCGAGCGCGGGCGCCACGGAGGAATCGCCTTGCTGCCGGGCTCCCGATTGAATCTGGCCCATCTGGAGCCGCCGGAGCTGGAAGCCTTGTCCGTGGCGGGGCTCGATGAACGGCATTTGGAACTTCTGGGCTTGCGGGACGCACATGCTACGGCGGCGCGCAAGGTCGCGCTGAAGCAGGACGCAGCTCCAGCGGCCCATCCCCGGGCTACGTTGGCCGATATTGTCATGGTGGATAGTTCTGCCTGGCTGTCGGGCCGGAGCCTGCTGGTCGATATCGCGGATCTGGCAACCGCGTTGCGGCTTCGGCGCCAGCTGCGCATCAAGTATCGGCGCAGTACCGAGGCGCACCCAGCGTTCCTGCTCGTGGATCCCTATGGACTCGTGGCCAAGTCCGGTCGCTGGTATCTCGTCGCCGAACAGCAAGGTGAGCAGCGGCTGTTCTCGTTGGAGCGGCTCTACTCATTCGAAATCCTGCAGGCGCCGGCAAACTTGCAGGTCGACGCCACCCTGCGCACGGTGTGGCTCTCGCTCAAGGAACGCACAGAGGCACCCGGGGACGTGATGATCACGGCCCGCCTGCGTGCAACTCGACTGGATTTGGCCCGGCGAATCTTGGGCGAGCGTCTCCGGGACGTGGACGCAGCCGAAGGAGGGTGGTACCCGATCACTATTGTGTTCCGGCAAATCCAAGACGTGCGCCAACTGCTCCAATTTGCCGACCATATCCACGTAACTGGTCCCCCAGCGGCACGTGACATGATTCGCGCGCTGGCCACCGATCTGGTTTCGCGCCATCAGGATCCATCCGCCGCACCGGTGCCCCGAGAGCCGGATCGTTCGTGATCGTCGCGAGCGCGCAAAGGCCGGCAACCGCTGCGGTTGCCGGCCTTGTGCTTCCTGCGCTGCTTCACCAGTGGCGGGGTCAGCGCACCGCCCGGAAACGGAAGGCGGAGCCCAGCGCCGCGATGCTCACGATGGCCAGCACCGCCAGGTAGTAGCCCGGGGCAATCGGCTGGCCAGTGGCCTCGATCAGGAAGGCGCAAATCATCGGGGTGAATCCGCCGAAAATCGCCACAGAGGTGTTGTAGCTGAAGGACAGGCCCGTGGCCCGCGAGGAATCGCTGAAGACATCAGCCATCACCGACGGCAGCGCACCGAAGTACAATGCCTTGAGCAATCCCAGGATGACCATTACGACCGCGAGGACCAGGAAGGTCTTGCCCGCAATCAACCAGAGGAACAGCGGGATGGTCAGCAGCATGATCGCCAGGGCGGCGGGAATCATGATGCGCAATCGTCCGAAGCGGTCCGAAAGGTGGCCCACCACTGGCGTGGCGAAGGTCAAGATCGCCCCGGAGATAATCAGCGAGGAAAAGGAAACGGTAGGGCTCATGCCCAATTGGCTGATGCCGAAAGTCGGCATGTACTGCAGCACGAAGTTCAGCGCTGTCGAAATAGCCAGCGCTCCGCCGGCGATGAACACCGAGGCCTTGTTCGAGCGGAACAGCTCGCGCACCGGGGCATGCACCGCGTTCTTGGCGCTGTGCCGATCCCCCGGGGCCGCTTCGGGCAGCGGCGCTTCATCGACGTGGCGACGGATCCACCAGCCGGCAGGGCCCACCAGCAGACCGATGAAGAACGGTATGCGCCAGGCCCAGTCGTTCATCTGCTCCGTCGTGAAGATACTGGTCAAAGCGACCACCGTGATGGCAGCCATCATCGCGCCCAAGCCTTGGCTTGCGAACTGGAAGCTGCCCAGGAATCCCTTGCGCCCCTTGTCCTGCGCCAAGAGGTACGAGGTGGCGGCACCGAACTCGCCACCGGCGGAGAAGCCCTGGATGAGCCGCCCCAGGATGAGCCCCAGCGGAGCGAAGATGCCGATGGTGTCGTAGCCCGGCAGCAGTGCAATGATCGCCGTACCCACTACCATCAGCCTGATAGTGAGGATCAACCCCTTTTTCAAGCCCTTGCGGTCCGCATAGGATCCGAGTACAAGTCCACCTAGAGGGCGGATCAGGTAGGAGATACCGAAGACCGCAAAAGCCTGGATGACCTCTACTGCCGGATTTTCCGAGGGGAAGAAGTTGTGGCCGATATAGATTGCCAACAGCGCATAGATGGCCATGTCGTACCACTCCAGCGCATTGCCAATGGTGGCTGCGGCGATACCGCGAGCGGTGGACTGGCGTCGGGCCGGCGCTGTCTGGTCTTTAACTGGTAATTGCTGATTTTCCATGCTGGAGTCCTAGATCTTCTCGCTGCTAGCCGCTACCGTGCGCGGCAAGGTCGTGTTCGTTGCCAGGTCATGGAAGAGCCCGCACATCATTTTCAGTCCTTGGCGCAGCACCGGCTCCAGGGCGTGCTCGTTGGGCCCGTGCTGCTGGCACCCCGGATAGGAATGCGGGACCCACAAGGTCGGCAGGCCAAGCGTCGATTCGAAGACCGCATTGGGCAGCGAACCGCCGATATTGGGCAAGACCACCGCGGGCACGCCGGTGCTCCGCTGGATGGACTCGCTGGCCCAGCGCACCCAAGGGTTGTCGGGGTTGGTCCTGCTGGCCGGGAAGCACTGTCCCATGGCCAGCTGCACCATCGGGTAGCCGGCCTCGTCCAGTGCCCGCCGGATCGCCGCTTCCAGCCCCGCCAGATCCGTTCCAACGACGAAGCGCAGTTGCAGGACCGCCCGGGCCTCACCCGGGATGGCATTGACCGGCCGGGCGACGTCGGCCGATTGCAGGGCGATCACCTCCAGGGTATTCCAGGCGTAGAGCCGTTCTGCCGCGCTCAGCCTGGTGTCGCCCCAGCCGTCGGCCAATTGCGGGTCCTGCGCTCCTCCGCCCACCTGCACCGATTGGAGCGCTTGGCGCACCGAGTCGGGCAGTTCGTCGGGAAGCAGCCCTGGTACTTGGATACGCCCATGCCCATCGACCAGTGCACCGATCGCGCCAGCCAGCGTGGTTGCGGGGTTGCGCAGCAGGCCGCCCCAATTCCCTGAATGATAGCCGCCCGCGCGCAGCGGAATGCTGAGTTCGAAGGTCGCCCCACCCCGTGCGCCAAGGAATATCGTGGGTTCCTGGGCTGACAATCTGGGGCCGTCGGAGGCGATGAAGAGATCTGCGGCGAGTTCTTCGCGGTGCGCCGCGGCGTATTCATCCAGCTGCGGGGACCCGATTTCCTCGCCGGCTTCGAACAGGAAGACCGCGTTGAATCCCAATTCCCCGCGCTGGGCCAGCAGCATCTCGAAGGCCTTGAGGTTCACCAGGTGCTGGCCCTTGTTATCCGCCGCGCCGCGTCCGTACCAGCGCTCGCCTTGGGCATCCAGCACGAAAGGATCGCGCCCCTGCTCCCATTGCCCCGCTTGGCCGTCAACCACATCGGCATGCCCGTAGCACAGCACCGTAGTGTAATCCCGATGTTCTGTGCGAACCGCGCGCAGGAAAGAATTGCCCGATCCCCGCCAGTCCAGATCAAGCCGCACAGTAAAGCCCATGCCTTCGAGCCTCGATCGTAAGTTCTTATCCAGATATGAGTTCGTTGCAACCCTCTGGCTGGGGTCGGTGCTGACCGTCGGGCAGGCAACCAGCTCGGACAAGTCCTCGAACAGCTCCCCCGAGTCGACATACTTGTCCGCAGCTACTAGCAAATATTCTCTATTCGGCATGATTTCTCCCCGCTCGGCGTGTTGTACTGTAGATCACATTAGGAGATGGGCGCGACGGGAACCAGTGCCGTTTCGTGCATCAGGTTTGAGTTAAATGCAAAATGCTAATCGAACGGGAACAAGAGAATGCAAACATTGCCAACGGCGCTGCGCTACTTCCATGAGGTGGCTAGCACGGGATCTATTTCCGATGCCGCCGAATCGCAACATGTTTCCGCGTCGGCGATCAGCCGGCAGATCAGCCAGCTCGAACGCCACGTCGGCGCGGCAATTTTCCGCCGCCATGCCCGCGGCATGGAATTGACCGATGCCGGGGTGCTGCTGCTGGCCCATACCCGCCGCATGCTCTCCGAAGGCGAGCAACTGGCTCAGGATCTGAGCGAGCTCTCCTCGGGGGCTTCACGAGTCATCGAGGTGGCCAGCTCGGAAGGACTTGCTGCCTCGGTGACTCCTCGCGCCGTCTCCGCGTTCTGCAAGGAACATCCCGAGGTGACGGTTCACCTGAGCGTCTTGCCCTCGGCCGAGGCCACCAGGCAGGTTATCGAAGGCACTGCGGATCTCGCGACGATCTTTGCCCTGGGCCCGCAGCGCCATGTAACCGTCGAGCATTCCTGCCCAGCTCCGGCTTATGCCGTGGTTTGCGCCGACCACCCCCTGGCTGAGCGGACGCAGCTGTCGCTGGCCGAGCTCTGCGAGTACCCGATGTCCATGCCGGCCAAGGGCATCACCCAGCGCGAGCTTTTTGACATCGCCACCTCCATGGCCGGACTCACGCCGAAGATCGCGCTAACTACCGATCACATCAATCCGGCCATGGAGTTCGCGCGTTCCGGCGCGGGGGTGACCTTGCTCAGCCGCTTCGCTCGTCGCGATGGGCTGAGCCAAGGGCTGAGGTTCATCCCGATTGACCATCCGGCTCTGGCCGAACGCAGCGCACAGATCCTCACCATGCCGCGACGCCGGCAACCAGCCTTGGTCAGTGCGCTGATCCAGCAGATCACGGCCCTGATGCAGGAATACTGATCCGGGAAGAAGACGGCCTCGCCGCAGGGGCCGGCATGGGATTCTACTGGCCGAACAGCGGCCCTTGCTAATGGGTGGCGGTGCGGCACGGAGGCAGTCGCATGTACCGTGATGGCCCCTCCGAGGGATCGCTGATTGCCGGAGGCTTCGCTCGTCGGGTGCACCCGGGATTCGAACGGCGAGTATTTGCGCAGGCGGAGCCGAGCGAGCGCCGGAAGCGTTCGGAGCAGTCGTGGTTGACGGCGCTCTTCCTGATCGTGATGACGTGCTTTCCTAGGTGCCTTTCGAGCAACTGTCGGCCCAATTGATGGAGGGGCTTCCGTGCCGGAACACAAGCCGGGGGCAGTGACCCGCGAGCTCGTATCATTGCCGGCAGGCAGCTCAGCGCTGGACACGGTGGCACGGACTCCCACCTGCCATTCAGCGCGTTCACCCCCGGACTGTGCCCCGTTCCCGCACGGCCTTGCGCCAGCCGTCAACGATATCCCAGCCAATGCCGGCCGCGATTCCGCACCCGAGCAGCACGGCGAGAATGCGGAAGATGCCGCCATTGCCAGCGGCCTGTGCGTTTCCGGCGGCGAACCCGTCGCCTCCGGCAACCGCAACGAACGAGAGGAATTCCGGGTTGACGAGCTCGCCGCGCAACAGCAGGATCAGCGCCCAGGCCGCGAAGGCCAAGGCGAGCACGGTGTTCAGCACCGCCATGGCAGTTGTCCAACGACGCAGGCGGAACAGCGCGACGGCGAAGACGGCCTCGAGGATGATCAGTGCGAACAGGACGCCGATCCACCACGGCCACAGCCCCGGGTTGAGGATCGGGATCGGTTCACCGCCTGTGGGGAAGAATCCTCGGACCAGGTCCCACACCACCGCGCCGGCGGCGATGCCCAGGAATACCAGCGACGCGGTCAACTCGCTGCGGCCCGCGCCATCCTCGGGAATTTCCGGCAGCTGGTCAACATCCCACTTCACGCCAGTGTCCGCGCCAGTGCGCTCGAGCACGACGAACACGAGCGTGGTCCAGAAGCCCACGTGCACGATGACCTGCAGCCCGACGGAAAGCGACTGGACGATGCTTTCGCCCACGTCCTGTCCAGAGACCAGCAAACCCAGCGCCATTGCCCCTGCCACGCAGAGCGGCACGATCCACAGCAGCAGTTTCAGCAGGCGCCACCAAGCCAGGTAGTACTTCGGCCCGAGCAGGTGCAGCGGCCGGTCTGCGTAGCCGGCGGCGAGGATGCCGGGGTCGCCGAGTTCGGCCAGGACGCGGCGTTCTGCCTCCTGCGCGGCTTCGCCTTGGGCTACGCGCGCCTCGATGGCGTCGGCAATGGAGGCTTCGAGCTCGGCGCGGATGTCGTTCCGCATGCCGGGCTCGAGGCTGCGGATCGTGGCCGAGATGTAGCGTTCGGTCAATGTGGCAGTCATGTCAGTGCTCCTCTTCGGTGAGCGAGGCGATCGCCGTTGCCAGTGATCGCCATTCCGTGGTCAACGTGTCGGCAAGACGGATACCGTCAGGCGAGGTTCGGTAGAACTTGCGTGGCCTGGCCTCCTCGGTGTTCCACTCGCTGGTGAGGTAACCCTGCTTCTCCAGACGCCGCAGCAGCGGATACAAGGTGTTGGCATCGGTGGAGAAACCGTGGTCGTCGAGCTGCTCCAGCAGGCTGTAGCCGTATCCTGCACTGCGCAGCAGCTGCAGGCAAGCGAGCACAACGGTGCCGCGTCGCAGCTCTTGCAGTTGGGTGTCGAACTCTTCCATGCCGCTCACATTACCGTGCGCCACACACTATCGTCAATCACACATTACTGTCACAAGATGAGAACAGGTGTTCAATGCTATTCGTTGCAGAACTGGGGGCTGCAGCCGGAAGTGAGCGGTGGCGCTGAGGCGGGACAAGCAAACCAGCAAGTAACGCATCGCGTAGCGGCAGGACTGGCGGCTGGACTGGAGTGCCAAGATCCGTTGAATTCCAGCGCAGCGTGCTCCACGTTGCGCGCTCAAGGCCTTATGCGGCGACGAGATCAACAGCCTCGGCTTCCCCGAGCCCGGCAGCGTGGTCCATAGATCGGCAGTGGCCGCGCTTTTCCAGCCCATCGCCCATCGCCTTTTGATAACTGCGAACTTTCCGCAACAGGCCAACCTCCGGCCACGGAGGCCTTCCGCGCACTGCGCGCGGGAGAATAGCAAAAGCTAGCGGCCGGCAGCACCTCGAGCCGCCCGGACATCGAAGAAAACGGCTCCGGCGGAAAAGGGCCAGCCTCGCCCGGCAGCAATTGGCTGAACGGCTTTGCGGCTACCTGCCGTCCCTGAGCAGGGCCACGTCGGAGACCATTTCTATATGCTCGCCCATCGCGGCGGCGGCACCCGTGGCATCGCCGCGGCGAATCGCATCGGCGATTTTCAGGTGCGACTCCAGCGAACGCTCCGGGCGTCCTGGCTGCCCCAACGATTCGATGCGGGTTTCGAGCACCATCTCGGCGATAAACGTCATGAGTTTTTGCAAAACCGCTGATTTGGCTGCAGCGGTAATTGCCTCGTGGAAAAGCTCATCACCGCGCTCGCCACGGCCGCCCTCGCCAATTTCCGCGGCCATCACCTCCAGCGCGTGATCGATTTTGCGCAGGTCAGCCTCGGTGCGGCGTTCGGCAGCCAGCGCGGCCAGCTTGACCTCCAAGGTACTGCGCGCCTCGACGATATCCGGCAACCGGTTCTTGTGCTCGCGCAGTTCGCGCAGCACCGTGGCGACGCTCGGACGGTGCACGAGCACCGCGCCGGTTCCATGCTGCACGTCGATGACCCCGAGTACTTCCAGCGCCACCAGGGCCTGGGCCAGGGTCGCTCGCGAGACGCCGAGCTGTTCTGCCAGCTCGCGCTCGGCCGGCAGATGGTCGCCGGGCCCCAACTGCTCTGCTTCGACGAAAGCCAGGATCTGCTGCATCAACTGCTCATAGAGCCGAGGACGCTGCACCTTCGCGAACGCCCTGGCCTTCTTGGCTTCAGCCACAACCACTCCCCACCTGAAAATGTGTTCTTCCTCAAACTTACACCGAAAATTACCTTGACAAGACACCGAGAGTCTAGGAGGCTAGGCCAGTGAGCCAGTGACACCCGTCACATCAAAACCATTCAGTGCAAAGCCTCCCGAAAAGGATTACCCATGTCTGTCGCACTCGTCTCCATCATCGTCTTGGCGGTGATGTTCATAATTGCCACGATGTTCCCGATCAACATGGGAGCCCTGGCCTTCGTTGGAGCCTTCCTGCTCGGCACGATATTCCTCGGCATGGATGCCAAGGACATTCTCGCCAGCTTCCCCGGAGGACTGTTCTTGACCCTGGTCGGGGTCACCTACCTCTTCGCCATAGCCCAGAACAATGGCACCATCGACATCCTGGTTGACCGGGCGGTGAAACTTGTCGACAACCGGATCTCGCTGATCCCCTGGGTCATGTTCGCCATCACCGCAGCCATTACCGCCATCGGCGCCCTGGGCCCGGCAGCGGTGGCGATCATCGCCCCGATCGGCCTGCGCTTCGCGCAGAAATACGAGATCAACCCGCTCATGATGGGCATGCTGATCGTGCACGGCGCGCAAGCCGGCGGCTTCTCCCCGATCGCCGTCTACGGCGTGATCGTCAATGGGCTGATCCAGGAAGCCGGGTTCGCCTTCAGTCCCACCGCCCTGTTCCTCACCAGCTTCGCCTTCAACCTGGTGATCGCCATCGTGCTGTTCCTGGTCCTGGGCGGGCGCAAACTGGCGGGCCAGCGCGCCAGCGCCATCGCCGAACGCGTTGCCGAGGCCCGCCTGTCGGTCTCCGTGGGCTCGCAGGCAGCCGATGTCGATTTCAAGGGCAGCGGCTCGGGAACCTACGGTCCCCGCGATCCTGCCGGCGACGGCGCCGCGCCGCATGCCCCGGGCCAGCGCTTCGGCCAGGCAATGACCATCCTCGGCCTGGTCGCCCTGGCCGTGATCGCCTTGGGCTTCAAGGTCGACGTCGGCTTCGTTTCGGTCACCATCGCGGTCGTCCTGGCCTTGGTCAACCCCGCTGCCCAGAAGGGGGCGGTCAACAAGATCAGCTGGTCCACGGTCCTGCTCATCTGCGGCATGCTCACTTTCGTCGGAGTCCTGGAGGAAGCCGGCACCATCGAATACGCTTCGAACGCCGTGGCGACCCTGGGAGCACCGCTGCTTGCCGGCTTGCTCATCTGCTACATCGGCGCCGTTGTCTCGGCTTTCGCATCATCCACTGCCATCCTGGCCGCGCTCATCCCGCTGGCGATCCCGTTCCTGGGCTCGGGCTCGATCAGCGCTACCGGATTGATCTGCGCGCTGGCCATCGCCTCGACCATCGTGGATGTCTCGCCCTTCTCCACCAACGGCGCCCTGGTCCTTGCCAACGCCCCGGAAGGCACCGACAAGGACCGCTTCTACAAGCAGGTCCTGGGCTACGGCGGCATCATCGTCCTGGCCGGCCCTGTCCTGGCCTGGGCGCTGCTGGTCTTGCCCGGCTGGCTGTAGGCACCAGCGGAACCGCCAATCTTTCCACTCCTAGGAGGTATCTCTTGAGCTCGATTACAGTCCAACCCGAAGAAACCCTGGCCACCGGCACCGGCCCCCTGAGCGGCTACGTGGTCCTTGACCTGACCCGTGCACTGGCCGGGCCTCATGCCGGAATGATGATGGGCGACCTGGGTGCCAAGGTCATCAAGATCGAAGCGATGGGCACCGGGGACGACACCCGCGGCTGGGGCCCACCCTTCGTCGGGCCGGAAGACAACCGGCAGGCCACCTACTTCCTGTCATGCAATCGCAACAAGCAGTCTGTTGCGCTGAACCTGAAGGATTCCGCGCACCAAGCCAAGCTGGCCGACCTGGTCAGGAACTCTGATGTGCTCATGGAGAACTTCCGCACCGGCGTGCTGGACCGGCTCGGCTTCAGCGTCGAGGTGCTCCATGAATTGAATCCGCAGCTGGTGATCCTGTCCATTACCGGCTTCGGGCACGACGGCCCCGAATCCCACCGCAGCGGCTACGACCAGATCCTGCAGGGCGAGGCCGGGCTGATGTCCATTACCGGCTCCGGCCCGGAGGATCCGCAGAAGGTCGGGGTGCCCATCGCGGATCTGCTCTCGGGGATGTATGGAGCGTACGGGGCGCTGGCAGCGCTGCTGGAACGCGAAAGGACCGGTCGCGGCCAAGTGGTCCGCACCTCCCTGCTGGCCTCGATCATCGGGGTCCATGCCTTCCAGGGCACCCGGCAGACCGTGGCCGGGGAGAATCCCCAAGCCATCGGCAACCACCATCCCTCCATTGCACCCTACGGCCTGTATTCCTGTGCCGATGGGAAAGTGCAGATCAGCATCGGCAGCGAAAAGCTCTGGCAGGCCTTCGCCTCCCGGTTCGGTTTGCCCGCCGGGGATCCCCGCTTTGCCAGCAACTCCCAGCGCGTGGAGAACCGCGCGGCGCTCAATGAGCTGATCGAACGGGCTTTTAGCGCATACGATGCGGCGCAGCTGCTCAACTCCCTTGACGCAGCCGGCATTCCATCGGGAAAGGTGCGCTCCATCGAGGAGGTCTATGACTGGGACCAGGTCCACTCCCAAGGGCTCGTCGTGGAGGTGGAGCACGAAGTGCTGGGCAGGGTCAGCCTGCCCGGCCCTCCCCTGCGTTTCTTCGATGCCGCCACCAGCAAGGAGACCACCCGCAAGGCGCATACCGCTCCGCCCCTGCTCAATGCTGATGCAGCGGACGTGGACCGCTGGCTCGAAGAGCGGAAGGAAGACCAGTCATGAGCACCAGAACCCAACGGATTGACGCGTCGGCGCTACTGTCCATCGTCTTGGATGAAGACTCCTTCGAGTCCTGGGACAGCCAGCCGCAGCAGCCCGAGCTCAGCGAATCCTATGCGGCCGACCTCGATGCCGCCCGCGCAAAAAGCGGCACCGATGAATCGGTGCTCACGGGCAAGGGGCTGATCCAGGGCCGCGAAGTGGCGGTGATCGTCTCGGAATTCAACTTCCTGGCCGGTTCCATCGGGCAGGCTGCCGTGAAGCGCATTGTCGCGGCCATCGAGCGCGCAACGGCGGCCGGACTGCCGCTGCTGGCGGGGCCCGCTTCCGGGGGCACCCGCATGCAGGAAGGCACCTTGGCCTTCCTGGGGATGGTCGCCATCACCGATGCGGTCCGCCGGCACAAGGCGGCAGGACTTCCCTATCTGGTCTACCTGCGCCATCCCACCACCGGCGGTGTCATGGCCTCCTGGGGCTCTTTGGGGCACATCACCGTTGCCGAGCCAGGGGCGCTGCTGGGTTTCCTGGGTCCACGGGTCTACCAGGCACTCTACGGACAGGACTTCCCGGAGGGCGTCCAGGTCTCGGAGAACCTGTTCCGCAAGGGCTTGATCGACGCGGTTGTCCCGCCGCAGGACCTTCCGCAGCTAGTGGACCGGGCACTGCAGATCCTGCAGCCCGTACAAGATTCCCGCGCCTTCCCGGCACCGGTGGGCAGCATCTCGTGCAGTGCGGACGAGGACGCCTGGCACTCTGTGCAAGCCAGCCGGAACCCGCGCCGACCGGACACCCGGATGCTGCTGGCCTCAGCTGACGACGCGCTGCCCTTGAACGGAACCGGACAGGGAGAGAAAGACCCCGGGCTGATGCTGGCGTTGACGCGGTTCGCAGGACAGCGCTGCGTGGTGCTCGGCCAGCAGCGGCCGCGGCACCCGGACACGGCCAGCCTCGGGCCCGCCTCGCTGCGCGAGGCCCGCCGCGGGATGCAACTGGCCCAGGAACTCGGCCTGCCGCTGGTCACCATCATCGACACCACCGGCGCCGAGCTCTCGGTGCAGGCAGAGGAAGGCGGGTTGGCCGGAGAGATTGCCCGTTCGCTCAGCGAATTGATCGGCTTGCGGTCCCCCTCGGTGTCGGTGCTCCTCGGACAGGGTACCGGCGGCGCCGCACTGGCGCTGCTGCCGGCGGACCGGACCATCGCAGCCCGCAATTCCTGGCTCTCGCCGTTGCCGCCCGAGGGCGCCAGCGCCATCATGCACCGCAGTACCAGCCATGCCCCGGACATGGCCCGCCAGCAGAAGATCGGCGTTGCGTCGCTGTGCGCCTTTGGCCTGGTGGACCATGTGGTGGACGAGGTCGACGACGCCGCCACCCGGCCGCGCGAGTTCTGCCAGGAACTCGGAACGGCTATTGCGGCAGAAATCTCCCTGGCCCTTGCCATTCCCGAGGCAGATCGGTTGGAGCGCCGGCAGAGAAAGTTCCAGAACTTGGGACAAGCCTCCAGCTAGATCCGCGCCGGGACACCGGGCCGGTCCGGCAACGGCTGCTGGACCGGCCCTTGGCTTGGCTGCCCTCGCCGGGCCGGCCGCGGGAGGGCGACCGGCTGCACCCTGCAGGCACGAGGAAGTTCAAGGATCGGGCTTCCTGCCCAAATGCCGACCGCCACGCGTAGGGTGGGACTCGACAGGAACTACCCAGTGAGGCGGAATATGCGCGAGCACAAATCGATGATCGATGCGGCCAAGGACATCGCGGCCTGCGCCCACGAAGGACAGGTCGACAAGCTCGGCGCCGCGTATATCGGGCATCCGGCACGAGTGGCCGGGCACGCGCGCGACCTCGGCGGTTCGCCAGAAGCCATCGCGGCCGCCTGGTTGCATGATGTGATCGAGGATTGCGACGTCTCCGCGGCGGACCTGCGTGCCGCTGGCCTTCCCGACACGGTCATCGTGGCGGTGGAACTGCTGAGCAAGCGGCCCGGGCAGAGCCTGGAAGAATATTGCGCCGGGGTACGCGGCAATGCGCTGGCCTTGCTGGTCAAGGAAGCGGACCTGGCCGATAACACCGACCCGGAACGCACAAGCCAGCTGGATCAGGCTACCCGGCAGCGGCTGGCCGAGAAATACCAGCGCACCCGGTCCCTCCTGGGTCTCTAGCGGCGCCCCGGGTCCCGGGGATTCATGCTCCCGCGGCCGCCCGGAGATAGCTCCTGGCCAAGATCCCCCCAGCTCCCCGCCGAACGTTTTCCGGAAATTTCCTGCACCTCTTGACCCTCCGGCTGAACAAGCGTTCAATATTGAACATGAGTTCAACCAAGCGTGCCCCGCATACCGCCCCGCTAACTGCGCAGCGCATCCGCGAAGCGGCCATCGCGCAGTTCGCCGCCCACGGCTTCGCCAAGAGCACCGTGCGGGCCATCGCGGCACGTGCCGGGGTTTCCGCAGGCCTGGTGATCCACCATTTCGGCTCGAAGCACGAATTACGCGCGGCCTGCGATGAGCATGTGTTCACCACGCTGACCGAAACGAAGCGGGCGAACGCCACCAGCAATCCGCTGGTAGTTGCCGAAATGCTCGGCGAGGGGCCGATGCGGATCTATGCCGACTACCTGCTCAAGTCGCTGCTGGACCCCTCCGAGCAGGGCCAGCGCTTCTTCGACCACTACGTGGAATCCATCGAGCAGATCATCGAGAAGGGCTTCGCCGGCTACACGTTGCGCCAGGCCGAGGACCGCCGCGCCCAGTCCACCGCCATCGCCATGCTGGCCCTGGCACCGATGCTACTTGAACCGCGCATCCGCCATGCCTTGGGCACCGCGGACCTGGCCGGCTCGATGGCACGGCTCACGCCCTACCTCTTCGAGCTCTACCAGCACGGATTCATCGAATCCGTCCCCGAGAAGAAGGAAGGCTGAGCATGCAAACTACTCCTCGTCCCACCGGTTCAGCCCCGGCGATCAGCATTGCCGGGCTGTCCAAGAACTTCGGCTCGGCAATGGCCCTGGATGGCCTGGATCTGGACGTCGCCCCGGGCGAAGTCCACGGCTTCCTCGGTCCCAACGGGGCCGGCAAGTCCACCACCATCCGCATCCTGCTGGGCATCCTGCGCCACGATGCGGGCACCGTGCGCCTGCTGGGCGGAGACCCGTGGAAGGACGCGGTGCCCCTGCACCGGCGCATCGCGTATGTGCCCGGCGATGTGGAACTGTGGCCCAACCTGACCGGAGGCGAAGCCATCGACCTGTTCGCGCGGCTGCGCGGCGGGGCCGACAAGAAACGCCGCAACGAGCTGATCGAGCGTTTCGACCTGGACCCGCGCAAGAAGGGCCGCACCTATTCCAAGGGCAACCGGCAAAAGGTCGCACTGATCTCTGCGCTGGCCTCGAATGCCGAGCTGCTGCTGCTCGATGAGCCCACCGCCGGGCTTGACCCGCTGATGGAAGCGGTATTCCAGCAGCTCATTGGCGAGGCCAAGGATGCCGGGCGCACGGTGCTGCTCTCCAGCCATATCCTGGCCCAGGTCGAGGTGCTGGCGGACCGCATCTCGATCATCCGCAAGGGGAAGATCGTCGAATCCGGCACGCTGGGACAGCTGCGCCACCTGAAGCGCACCGCCATCAGCGTGCAGACCAGCTTGCCGCCCGCTTCGCTGTCCAGCCGGGAGGGAATCCACGACCTGCGCGAGGAAGGCGGGCAGCTGCGCTTCAGCGTCGATGCCCCGCAGCTCGATGCGGTGATGCGCGAGTTGGCCGCCCACGGCGTGCAATCGCTGACCGCTACCCCGCCAACCCTGGAGCAATTGCTGCTGCGCCACTACGGCGATGAAATGCACCGGAGCGCATCATGAGCCCGGCACATCGGCAAACCACGGCCAATACCCGCAGCGGTTCGCTGGCCGGAACCGGCCAACTGCTGCGCTTCATGCTGCGCCGGGACCGCATCCGCTTCCCGGCATGGGTTCTGGGCCTGTCGCTGATGCTGGCCTATTTCGCCAATGCGCTGGGACTGGTGCTCGACGAGCAGTCGCTGGCCACCTTCGCCGTCTTCGCCGCGAATCCGGTGATGGCGCTGATCGGCGGGCCGGGCTACGGCTTCGAGGCGATCACCCTGGGCCGGTTCCTGGTGGGGATGTACGGGGTGTTCCTCATGATCGGCGCAGGGCTGATGGGCATCACCACCATCTCCCGGCACACGCGCGCCGAAGAGCAGAGCGGGCGCGCCGAGCTGATCCGCGCCAATGCCGTGGGCCGGCACGCGCAGCTGGCCGCCGCCCTGGCGCTGGCGACCCTGATGAACCTGGCGCTGGCCGTGCTCATGGCCCTGGTATTCATGGCCTCCCCGGCCCAGGCACCGGCACCTTCCGCCTTCCTGTTCTCCTGCGGCGTCGCCGCCGCGGGCCTGGTCTTCTGCGCGGTGGCAGCGCTGGCGGTGCAGCTCTCGGCTTATTCCCGGGCGGCTTCCGGGCTGGCCGGGGCTGTGCTCGCTGCCAGTTTCATGGCCCGTGGCCTGGGCGACATGTCCGCTGCGCAAGGCGGGAATCTTTCCTGGCTGTCCTGGCTTTCGCCCTTTGGCTGGTCCCAGCACACCGCACCGCTGGTGCTGGACCGGTGGTGGCCGCTGCTGCTTTCGCTGGCCGCCGCCGTGCTGTTTTCGCTGGCCGGGTTCGCGCTGCAGTCCCGGCGCGATCTGGCCGCCGGGATCCTGCCGGACCGGACCGGCGGCGAACGCGCCCCGGGCTGGCTGTGCAGCCCGCTGGCACTAGCCTTCAGGCTGCAGCGCTCGGCGCTGGCCTGGTGGTCCTTCGCGCTGCTGCTCTCGGGCATCGTCTTTGGCGCCTTCGTGCAGCCGATGGCCGAAAATGCCGCAGGCATGCCCGAAGAGCTGCTGGCGGTCTTCGGCGGCGCCCAAGGCATGGTCGAAGGCTATCTGGGCTTCATGAGCCTGTACCTGGCGATCCTGGTCTCTGTGTTCGCGATCCTTTCGGTCCTTTCCCTGCGTGGCGAGGAGCAGGCGGTGCGCGCCGAGCCGATCCTGGCCGCGTCCGTCTCGCGCGCCGGGTGGCTCGCTTCCTGGGTGCTGGTCACGGTCCTGGGCTCGCTGTGGCTGATGCTGCTCGGCGGGGTCGGCAACGGCATCGGGGCCGGGCTGTCCACCGGCGACTGGACCCTGCTGTCCCGGGCAACCCTCGGCCACTTGGTGCAAACTCCGTCCGTCTGGGTGCTGGCGGGGCTGGCTACCGCGCTCTACGGGTTCCTGCCACGGCTGGCACCCCTGGCTTGGGCCGTGTTCGCCTACTGCTCGGCGCTCGGGTTCTTCGGCGAAATGCTGCAGCTGGACCAGCCGGTTCTGGACTCCTCGGTATTCTTGCATATCGGCCAGTATCCGGCCGCTGAAATTGACTGGACCGCGGTGGGCGGCCTTAGCCTGCTGGCCGTGGCCCTCATTGCCCTGGGCGCCACCGGCTTCCGGCGGCGGGACCTGATCACCGCGTAGAACTCGGAATGCTGGATATTTCCCGCAGCCCCCTTGCAATCGAGCGCCATTGGGCAAGACTTGGACTATGGCAACAGGCAGAAGAACAGTGTTCGAAAACCGCAGCCATGCCGGCGCCGCGCTGGGCATGAAGCTGTCCACCCTGCTGCCCGCCGGCGAATACACCGTGCTGGGTTTGCTGCGCGGCGGAGTGCCCATTGCCCATGAAGTGGCCAAGGCCCTCGGGGCCACCCTGGGCGCGGTGGCAGTGCGCAAGCTAGGAGTGCCCCGCAATCCCGAACTGGCATTCGGCGCCATGGCCCGGTACGGGACTGGCAGCGCTCGCCACATCAACGAGGCGATCTACCGCCGGGCTCTGCAGTATTTCGGCAAGGACGAACTCGAATCAGTAGAACGCGGCACCGGTGCCGACCTGCTGGCCCTGGCCAGCACCTTCAAGGACTACTGCCCCGATCTGGCCGGGCGCGACCTGCTGCTCTGCGATGACGGAATGGCCACGGGCGCCACGATGAAGGCCGCGCTGGATCTTATCCAGGGTCTGGCGCCCGCCTCCATCACGCTGGCAGTTCCGGTGGCTTCGCCTGAAACGGCTGCCGAATTGGCACCCCGGGTCAATGGCATCTGCCAACTGCTCACCCCGGAAAATTTCACTGCCGTCGGAGCCTTCTACAAGGACTTCGGGCAAGTGGGCCAGGACCAGGTCCTGGAAATGCTGCGCTCCGCACGGTGAGGTCCCAGGACCGCAGCCCGGGACATTGCGTCCAAGTTCCGGGTTAGCCGATAGCACCGGTCAGCTTCACGACCGAACACATCCAGCCCCGCACGGGCAAGGGCCGGCAAGGAGGAATCCAGCGTCATTCCCCGCTCCCGGCTCCAATTGCGCCTGCCGGTCCTGCTGCCCCGGTGATCTCACCCCTGGTGCGCCGAAACCGTTTCCGGGCGCCACGAGGCAAATGCCAGCACCGTACCGACCACTCCGATGCCGACCAGGACCAGAGCCGCACCCCACAGGCCGATCGAAGCGCCCAGGGCGCCGGCCACCGGATAGGTCAGCAAGAAGCATGCATGGGACAAGGAAAATTGCGCGGCAAAAACACCGGGGCGGTTTCGCTCGGTGCTGTTGCGGCGCAGCAGCCGCGACGAGGGCGTGAGGATAGTTGCGGTCGCCGTACCCAGGGCCAGCCACAGGCCAAGGAGCCCGGCCCATTGGCCAGAACCCTCGCCCCAGCCGATCACAACGGCACCGACAAACAGCAGCAGCGGCATCATCACGGCGCCGGCGAGCATCACGCTGCGGTCTTCGAATCGCTCCAGCAACCCCGGCATGCCCAGTGCCACCGCCATCGAACCTGCACCGTATGCTCCGAGCGGTAGCGCCACATCCACCTGCGAACGGCCCAGATCCCCCTTCACCAGCACCACTGTGTTGACGATGACCATGGCGGAGATCGCGGCGACCACCAGATTCAGCGCCATCAGGCCGCGCAGTTCCCGTGCTGCCCAGAATGCCCGGGTTCCCCCGGAGAGGCGATGGAAGAAGAGCGACTTCTGGGGCGGCGGGATCGCCGGGAAGCGCGTCGCGGCAACAAGCAGAGCAGACGCGGCAAAGCCGAGCACGGTCCCGGCGAAGAGGTTGTGGTAGCTGGTGACGGTCAGCAGCGCGGCCGCCAGCATCGGGCTGGCCAACGACTCCATGTCATAGGCCAGCCGCGACAGCGACAAGGCCCGGGTGTAATCCCGCTCATCGGGCAGGATCGAGGGAATGACCGCTTGGAACGCGGGGGTGAAGGTCGCCGATGCTGATTGCAGTACGAAAATCAGCACATAGATCTGCCACGCTTCGCTGGCGAATGGGAGGCAGAGCGCCACTAGTCCACGAATGATGTTGGATCCGATGAGCACGGGTTTGCGCGGAATATGGGAAACCAGGGCATTGGCCACAGGAGCAACGGCCACATAGGCGACCATCTTCACAGTCAAAGCCAGCCCAAGCACTAATCCCGCGTTGCTGCCGGCAATATCGAAAGCCAGCAGGCCCAGGGCAACGGTAAGCAGGCCCGTGCCCAGCAGCGCAATCATCTGGGCGCTGAAAAGCTTGGCGTACGCCTGGTCCCTGAGTACTGCGAGCATCTTTGCCGACTCCCGTATCTTTTGCCGCTAGCCTTGCGGGGCTTCGTGGTGCAGCGGCAGCTGTCCGTTGGATACCGAATGCTCCGCCTGCTTGATCGCTTCGCTGACCAGACGCGCCGGGTGCTCATCGGTGAGGCTGTACAGGACCTTGGTTCCGTCCTGGCGCGTGGTCACCATGCGCGCCATGCGCAAACGGGCCAGGTGCTGGGATACCCCCGAAGGGCTCTTCTCGACCAGCTCTGCGAGCGCGTTGACCGAGAGCTCACCGGCACGGCGCAGATGCAGCACAATCCGGATCCGGGTGGCATCGGACAGCAAGCCGAAGACTTCCGCGGCCAGCTCCACGAAATCCGAGGAAGGATTCGGAGCATAAATCTTATTATCTGCATGCATGCTAATAGACTAATACTCTCGCCCGGTATTGCCTAGGGCACACCGGAAATATTCCGCGTCCGACTGGAACTAGAATTGGAGCCATGACTGCAACGCTCGTGGCCAAGGACCTGACTGGCGGCCACGCCCACCGAACCCTCTTCTCGAATCTGAACTTCACCGCCGCACCCGGTGATGTCTACGGCGTAGTGGGTGCCAACGGCGCTGGCAAGTCCACATTGCTCTCGCTGCTTGCCGGGGCCGCGGCCCCGCAGGCCGGAACGGTGAGCACCGCCCCGGATTCTGCGTTCATCGGCTGGATGCCCCAGGAACACGAGCGCATTCCAGGTGAAACCATCACCGCGTATTTGGCCCGCCGCACCGGTTGCGCCGCCGCCACCACCGCCATGGAATCCACCGCCGAAGAACTTGGCAGCGGCAAGCCCGGTGCGGACGACGCCTACACCGTTGCATTCGACCACTGGATGGCCTGTGGCGCCATGGATCTGGAAGACCGCATCCCCGAGGTGCTGGCCAAGCTCGGTTTCACCCTCCCGGTAGAAACCGAGATGACTGCCCTGTCCGGCGGCCAGGTAGCCCGCGTGGCTCTGGCAGCCCTGCTGCTCTCCCGCTTCGATGTGGTGCTGCTCGATGAACCGACCAATGATCTCGATCTCGAGGGCCTGGAGCATTTGGAGCATTTCATCAATTCCCTGCGCGCGCCGGTGATCCTGGTATCGCATGACCGCGAGTTCCTCTCCCGCTGCACCACCGGCATCATCGAATTGGACCTGGCCCAGAACCAGGTAGCCACCTATGAAGGCGGCTACGACTCGTACCTTGCCGAACGGGCCATCAACCGCACCCATGCCCGTGAGGCCTACGAGCAGTTCGAGAACCAGAAAGCGGATCTGGTCTCCCGCGCCCGCACCCAGCGCGAATGGTCCTCGCAAGGCGTGCGCAACGCCATGCGCAAGGCGCCGGACAACGACAAGATCCGCCGCCGGGCCAACTCCGAGTCCTCGGAAAAGCAGGCCGCCAAGGTGCGCCAGATGGAATCGCGCATCGCCCGGCTCGACGAAGTGGCCGAACCGCGCAAGGAATGGGTCCTGCAGTTCTCCATCGCCGCGGCTGAGCGCGGGTTCTCGGTGATGTGCACGCTCAAGGAGGCCTCGGTATCCCACGGGAACTACGCTTTCGGACCGGTTTCGGTGCAGGTCAACGCCGGGGACCGGATTGGCATCACCGGCCCGAACGGAGCAGGCAAGTCGACCTTGCTGAACCTGCTGCTGGGCAAGCTGGCCCCGCACAGCGGCTCGGCATCCCTGGGCAGTTCGGTGAATATCGGAGAAATCGACCAGGCGCGCACCCAGCTGCCCGGCGACCTGCCACTGGGCGAAGCCTTCGAATTGGAAGTGCCCGAGTACTCCGCCGCGGAGGTGCGCACCCTGCTTGCCAAGTTCGGCTTGAAGGCCGACCAGTCCTCGGCCCTGGTGGATTCGCTCTCCCCCGGCGAGCGAACCCGCGCATCCATGGCGCTGCTCCAGGCCCGCGGGGTGAACCTGCTGGTGCTCGATGAGCCGACCAACCACCTGGACGTACCGGCCATCGAACAGCTCGAAGAAGCCCTGGAAGCGTACACCGGAGCACTGCTGCTGGTCACCCATGATCGGCGCTTGCTGGAGAATGTGCGACTGGACGCCCGATGGGAAGTTGCACAGGGTCAACTAACGGCCCATTTCTAGGGCCTCGCTTGGGCACTTATTGCACTGGCAAGTTCACAGCTATCCAACGTAGGATTGGCACTATGGGAGCCGAGTTTTTCAGTTCTTTCGACTGCGAGGTCGACGCCTAGTACCCAAGGATATTTTCTTGAGCAGCACTGCAACAC
Organism: Glutamicibacter sp. NPDC127525; assembly: GCF_042672105.1. Classification (NCBI taxonomy): domain Bacteria; kingdom Bacillati; phylum Actinomycetota; class Actinomycetes; order Micrococcales; family Micrococcaceae; genus Glutamicibacter; species Glutamicibacter sp. NPDC127525. The sequence goes on from NZ_JBHXVN010000010.1 coordinate 115,350, forward strand.
TCCATCCCCAAGGGCCAACGGTCAAGCCGGGCGACCCCAAGAGCTTCTTCCACGTCAAGAAGTTGGTCACCGAAGCTGGACTGGTCGGCCGCCGCCGCGGGCACTATCTCGGGTTGGGCATCGTGCTGACGGTGCTGCTAGCCGGTACCGTTAC
>NZ_JBHXVN010000011.1:0-70319 GCF_042672105.1 Glutamicibacter sp. NPDC127525
GAGCACCAGGTGCCGTACACCGTGGCCAGTGTCCGCGAATCCTACGCACAGGTGATCACCTACCTGAACAAGGTCGGGCTATCGGCCCGGGATCCATTCGAGTGCCCAATCATCTCCGGATACCGAATCCCATAACGGTCTTGCTGCAGGCACAGAACAACGAAATCAGCTCCCCTGGCAGGACTTCGGCTTCCCCTCACAGCAAACCGGCGAGATTAAGTGAGCTCCTCATGGTAGTCTAGATATTAGAGCCAATAAGGAAAATTGAAAATTCCTATTGTTCCTCCCTTGGATTTTTAATAAGCGTTTCCTCGGAATTTTTCCCATGAGAGCGAATCGCATCACTTGAAATATTCGTCCCCACTTCCGTGGTGGGGCAGTCGGTTTGAAACTGCGTTTCTATAGAACCTCTTCGACCGCTATTACATGCGTCTCCAGTGAATTCTTACTCCAGAACTCAGAATTCGATGTTCTGGCTCTCCAAGCTATTCATGCTTGATTAAGTTTCACGGGATGCAACAAAAATAATGGCTTCAGTGCTGCTACGGTGGCACAAGCTCAAATCGCGACATATCGCGAATTACGATTTAGGAATACACATGGCTACTGGCACTGTAAAGTGGTTCAACTCCGAAAAGGGCTTCGGTTTCATTGAGCCTTCTGATGGATCCGCTGACGTTTTCGCGCATTACAGCGCAATTCAGAGTTTCGGATTCAAGAATCTTGAAGAAGGACAATCGGTCGAATACAAGCTTGAATCCGGTCCAAAGGGACCTCAGGCTGCGGACATCCAGGCACGCTAAGCGCGTTTAGGCCGATCACCCCAAAAGCGGGGCAGGCGGTCGACGGGTTCTAACGGTCGTTGCAACATCCTGAACAATCAGGCGTTGCAACGACCGTACCTTTTTACGCCAAAGATCAGCACCCAGCAACCCGACACGGTCCTGAAGAGCAAGACCAACACCGGGCTAGACGCAACGCTTCGATCATGAGCCGGACTAACGAAAGATTTCAAGCCAAGCGAGACCAACGAGGGTTATATAGCCTACAGTTATATTCCTTCCAAGCACTTGACCGGCTCGTTGATACGCGCCGCTTCAGGCATCTGAAGCTTTTCCGGGACCTGCGCGGTCCAAAACGCTCTGGGTATTGAGTGCAGAATTACTTCGATCCACAGCTTTAAGAGGCGAAACAGGAAAGTGCCCATTCGCTATTCATTCAATTCTTCGACTCTAGTTAGCCCGGCAATCTCGTTCTGCTAAATGGATCTCTGCTCCACTGCTTGCGCAGGGACATCCCACTTGAAAACCTGCGAATTGCACCACATTGGGCATGTGTCCACATAAGGCGCCGCTCGGCGGTTGGAAACAAGATGTATTATCAGAAGAACACTCCACGATGAACACCGAGCGCCAAAGGCGAAACCCGGGGGATTCCGCGGCTTTATGCCGCAGAACTTCGTGGGCGGTCACCTTTCGGAGAGCTGCCATCAGCGGAGGATTAAATGAACATGCCTGAACTAAATATGCGCGCCATGCACCGCGTCGAAAAACTTTTACATTGCCCCGAGGCCAGAACCCATCTCACTGCGTACGGCTGGATGGAGGGCATGCCCGTGGTATTCGCGCAACGCACTGATCCAGTAGATGAAGTAATGGGCTTCGTATCGGTCCATGGCCGGGCTGTACTCATGGTTCTTGATGATGACCAAACCGATGACCTGCAGCTATGGCACATCACGGTACCCAGCCCGCTCTTTCCCAAAGTTCCCCACTTGCCAGCTGGAACCACCATCAGCGAACTCTGCTCCCGGCAGCACACGGAGAAACTGATGCCCTTTCGCGTCGCTTTCTGGTCCCATAGCGCGGCAATCCATGAGATTCCCTGCTTTGTGCGCAGCGACTGGCCTGGCCAAGTAGCCACGTCGCCCACCGATATCGGCTAGTCCGGCGGGGCTGCTGGCTCCAGCGCCAGCACCCTGCCGTGCAGGTTCTCCTCGCCGGATCGCCGTGCTTCCACTGCCCTCCAGACGAGGGCGTGGGCCTCGGTTTTCAGTCCTGCTTGAGGAACTCAGGCAGCTCGGGAACTATCGTCACCACCACGTCATATGCTTTCCAGTCGGTTCCCTCTAGCACTTTTCGCGCTTCCTCGGATTGGGCCAGCGTCACGGTATCGGATTCCGGAACGATGAACGCTTCCGTGTGCTGGACCTGGCCGAGTTCGCGGACCCTCAATCCCGCAGTGCGAACCCAATCCAGGGCATGGAGCTGTTCCTCCATGGCCGGGATCAGCGGGTGCGGATCCGTGCCGTCGACACCTTTGGAACGGCGATCCAGCAAATCCGAGGTTGCGGACTTCGTGCTGTCCCAGCCGTCCTTGAGAATGCCGGCAGCGATCACCAGCGCCGCGGTGGAATCCAGCCACCACAACCCAACGCCGATTCCGGCGACACCGACGATCGAAGCAGCATTGGTCTGCCAGTCGGCCTTGGCCATCTTGGAGTCGGCGTAGAGCAGCTTATTGTGCAGCGGTTGGGCAATCTTGATTTTCAACCGTCCCAGCACCACGGCCGGTGCCGCGATCAGCGCCATGACCGCCATCATGATCCATCCTTGCCATACCGTATGGCCAAACAGGTTCATGGTTCCGATGGTCGGGTGCTCCAGTTTAACCAGAGCCGATACCGATTCGTACGCGAGCATCGCGCCGACGACCAGCAACGCCACTCCTGCGACCAGATGCCCGGCTCCCATGGACCGGTGGTAGCCGTAGGGGTGCGAGCGCCGACGAGCCCTCCGGGTGAACTGCAGTGATGCCAAAAAGGCCAGCTGCGGCAGGACTGAGAGCATGTCTTCGATCCACGCTGTGCGCATGGCCTGCGAATTTCCCACCACTAGTGCCACAAGGGTAATGGTGAGCGCCGTGTATCCGATGCTGATCCACTCGAGCTTCGCGGCGCGCGCCATGAGTTCGCGTTGCTCGGGAGGCAAGTGCGTTCCGGCAGCGTTTTTCATGGCATCTCCTGCGTCTGGTCCAGGAAGTACTCCAGCTCGGACAGGAAAGCATTTTCGCCTGGAGGCACGAGCAGGACTATTTTCCTTTCCTTGCCCTTGGCGTCAATGGCGGTCGTGTAGGGACGAGTGACTCCAGCCTTTTCCGACCACGGCGTCTTGGAGGTGATGCCTCCCGCCACCAAATCCAGCTGGCCTGCTTCCAGCTGCTTCACTAGCTGTTCTTCGCCACCAATGGTCCATTGGATTTCGGCACCTGCATGCTGGGCAAAGTCTTCTATGAGCGCTGGTTCGGCGCCCTGGGGTACTCCATCCCGGATTTCCACGAAATCCGAAGCAGGAGATACTCCGGCCCGAAGCGTCCCGGAACGAACCGTGTCCAGGGTTCCTTCGGGGTCCACCGGCACCGCTGGGAAGCAGGCTGTCGCCATGAAGACGCATCCAAGAGCCGCTGCTGCCTTCACTTGCCGGGTGCGGGACGAACTGTGCCGGAACATCATTCCTCCTGAGCTTGATCGGCCGGGTTGGCCTCCAAACTACTCCGAGGACTCGTGCTGCAATGCAACGCCCGGGAAATATCGGCGAACTCTCAGCTCGCACCTGCAACCTGCCGAAGGAGAATTCGCCCTGGGCTAGTGGATCCAGCCCGGAGTTCCGCCGGCAGGGATTCCCGTTCAACGACACGAATGCCGGATCGCTGCCCGGCCCGTGCCACAATCCGAAGTGGACAATAGCGCCGAGCACCAGTTGGCGCGTCCTATGCGAGGAGGCATCGGCGGCAGTGCAAGCCAAAATGGAACAAGTCCAGCAACGGACCAACGCGGCCTGGATCATCATCGTGGCCTCCGGCGTGGTGGCCGGCCTGCACATCTGGAAGCTCGCCCCCGCGCTGACCGTGATCCAGGACGAATTGGGCTTCTCGCTGATTTTCTCCGGCGTGCTGCTGGGCGTGGTCCAGGTAGCCGGCATGGCCGGCGGCCTGGCCGTTTCCCTGCTTTCGGAAGTCATCTCCCAGCGCCGCACACTGATCCTCGGCTTGCTGCTGCTGGTGCTGGGCAGCGCGCTGGGCGCCTTGTCCCCCAGTGCTCCGCTGCTGCTGGCCACCCGCGTCCTGGAAGGGGCGGGCGTGATCATGGCTACCGTCATGGGGCCGGGGCTGGTGCGCCTCCATGCCCCCATCCGGAACCTGAACATGGCCGTGGGGTGGTGGGCCGCCTACATGGGCATGGCCACCTTCATCGGGGTCTTCTCCACGGCGCTGGTGCTCCAGCACCTGTCATGGCACCTGTGGTGGGGCATCCTCGCGTTCATCACCCTGCTGCCGATTCCGCTGATCCTCAAGTTCGTGGGTGCGGATGAACCCGCCGGATCGGCGGCCCTGCGTGAGGCCGCCCGGCGCATCGCCATCACCGCCCGGGCATCGCGCGTGTGGATCAGCGGCCTGATTTTCGGCTGCTACACGGTGCAATGGATGGCAGTAGTGGGGTTCCTGCCCACCATCTACGAGGAATTCGGCCTGGATCCGGTGGCCGGTGGTTTGGCTTCCGCCGTGGTGGGCGGGCTGAACGCGGTGGGCGCGATCATCTGCGGAGGGCTGCTCCAGCGTGGCGCCAATGGGCGCACGCTGCTGCTAGCCGGCTTCGCGCTGATGTCCCTGGCATCGTTCTGCACCTTCGCCTTCGACTACCCGCCTGGGTTGCTGTGGATCCAGATGATCTGCGTTGGCTTCTTCTCGCTGGCCGGAGCGGCCATCCCGACCACCATGACCCGCGTGGTGGTCGATCTGGCTCCGCCCGGCGGTTCGGCCCCTGCCTCGATGGGCTTGACCCAGCAGATCTTCAACATCGGCAACTTCACCGGCCCGATGCTGCTGGCATCCATGGCCACAATCACCGGCGGCTGGAATGCCACCTGGTTGCTGACCACAGGCTTCGCGCTGCTCGGGGCAATGCTGACCTTGCTGCTTTCGCGCAAGAACTCGCCCTTCGAGTCCGCTCGGCGATCCCGGTAGCTGATGCCAGCCCGCGGCGCTTGACCACTGCACAAAAGGCTGCGGGAACTACCCCGTCAGCCAAACTTGCGCACCAAGAGCCCCGGCTATCCGGACCGGTTCCCAAGCAGTCAGGAAGCTCGTATCCAGCCCGGTTCATGGGATGGCCTCTAAACTCCCCCACCAAGGCTCAACCAAGCGACCGGGTTCTTGCCCATGGCAGCATCTTGCGCCGTGGGCCACCCCGGATCCGAGCTATCAATCGACTGATTTCGGCGCGGACTCGTGACGCAGCCTGCCGGGGACGGCGACCATCATCGGACCGGATGTCACCGGATCGGGGTGAATCTCGCAGTGCACGCCAAATGCCTCGCCAAGGCTCTGCGCCGTAATGACATCTTCTGGTGCGCCGGAAGCCAGTATCTTTCCGCCACGCATCATCACCACGGTGTCGGCGTATCGCACTGCCTGATTGATGTCGTGCAGCACCGCGACCACGGTTTTTCCCGCATCGCGTTGCCGGGCGAACAGGTCCAGCAGCTCCACCTGATGGGCGACATCCAGATAGGTTGTCGGCTCATCCAGCAGCAGAATGGGTGCCTGCTGGGCCAAGGTGGTGGCCGCCCAGACCCTCTGGCGCTGGCCGCCGGAAAGCTCGGCCAGCCGGCGGGTGGCCAAGGGAAGGGTTCCGGTCGCGGCCAGTGCAGCGTGGACCGCCGCTTCATCCTGCTCGCTATGCTGGGCCAGCAGCTTCTGATGCGGGAAGCGGCCGCGGGCTACCAGCTGGGCAACGGTGATCCCCGAGGGAGCGATGGCTTGCTGGCTCAACAGCGACACTTCCCGTGCATAGGCCTTGGGCTTGTAGGATGCGATGGGGTTGCCATCCAGCAGCACCCGGCCGGCCATGGGCTTCAGCAACCTGGCCAGCGCGCTGAGCAGCGTGGACTTGCCGCAGCCGTTGGGCCCGATGATCGCGGTGAATTTGCCCGCTTCGAAGGACGCATCGAGGCAATCGATGACTGGCTCACGGCCATATCCCAGCTGCACCCCCTGCACCTCAAGCCGAGGCGCTGGCTTCCGCGCCACCATGCCCGCTCTTACCGCGTCGGCTGCCTGCTGAGCGGGTTCGGTTCCCAATGCGCTCATGCGCGACTCTCCCTTATCAATAGCCAAATCAAATACACTCCGCCAAGGCAGACGGTCACAATGCCGACCGGCAGCTGGATCGGCATGAAAGCTATGCGTGCCACGGTGTCCGCCGACACCAGCAGCAACGCTCCGAAGCATCCAGCCGGAACGAGGTCCAGCTCGGCACGGCCGCTGAGCCGGGCCGAGATCTGCGGGGCCACCAGGGCCACGAAGGCGATCGGCCCAGCCGCCGCGGTGGCCACCGCCACGAGGCCAACTCCTACAACCACCATCGACGCGCGCACCAGCTTGGCATTCACGCCCAGCGAAATGGCCAGCGGATCCCCGCATTCCAGGATCCGGGCATGGCGTTGCAGCAGAACCGCGGCAAGCGCGAAAATGCCAATGCCCAGCAGCGAAGGACCCACTACGGCATTGCCGACCGAGTTCAGCGAACCAGCACCCCATACCGCTGCAGACATGGCTACCTGGCGTTGAGCTGCCAACAGCATGAACGTGTTGGCCGAGGCCAGCATGGCGCCAACGCCAATACCGACCACAATGAGCCGGAACCCTGTGGTCCCGTTGCGGCTGGCGATCATGAAAACCAATGCCGCGGCCGCCAGGCCTCCGGCAATGGAACCCACGGCAATCTGTGCGGCACTCGCGGTGGTGAAAAGCATCAGCGCCAGCGCCGCGGTGTAAGCCCCCGAACTGAAGCCAATCACGTCCGGGCTGCCCAGGGGGTTCCGGGTCAACGATTGGAAGAGTGCACCAGAGATTCCGAGGGCGAATCCGAATGCCAGTGCCAGGACCACCCGGGTCAGCCGCCAGTCGCGGACCACCACTTCATAACGGTGCTCGGAGTTTCCCAGCAGCGCGGGAATCACCTGGTCCATCGGCACACGCACATCCCCGAGGGCCAGGGATATGAGCCCAACCAGCAGCCCGCACAGGGCCAGGGCCGTACCGACCAGCAGCGAGGTGCGATCAAGCCGCCAACTCCAACGGCCACGACCGATCCGCACTTCCCGTCGTCCGGTTGGCACCTGGCACCCTTGCATACGCGCACCGGCTGTCTCAGCCGGTGCTGGGATCAGGGGCTTGAGGCTCATAGGGTACTCGCGTTCTTGCGCCGGGCCAAGGCCAAGAGCACAGGTGCACCGGCAAAGGCGGTGATGATTCCCGCCGAGACCTCCGCATTGGGCAGGATCACCCGGCCCAGGATGTCGGAACCAAGCAGCAGCACAGGGGCCAGGACGATGGTGAAAATCAGGATCCAGCCCTGTTGCACGCCAAACAGCCAGCGCACCACGTGCGGAATCATGAGTCCGACGAAACCAATCGGGCCTGCCAGCGCGGTTGCCGCGCCGCAGAGCAATGTCACCGCGGCGATGACCGCGATCCGCACCGGGGCGATGCGCACGCCCAGCGCCTTGGCCGGAGCATCCCCCAGGGCAATCGCATTCAGCGACCCGGCGCAGCACAGCGCGATGGCAAGGCCCACTGCCACGAAGGGGACAATCAGCAGCACTGCTGGAAGCTCGTGGCCGTTGAGATTTCCTGCGGTGTATACCCGCATCATGTCGAAAATCTGCGGACGCAGCAGCACCAGCGCGGTGGTGATCCCCGACAGCACCGCGCCGAAGGCCACACCAGCCAGCACCAAGGTCGACGGGTCGGCGGCGCGTCCTCCCTTGGAGAGGGTTAATCCGTATACCGCCAAGGTTGCGGCGAGCGCACCGCCCAAGGCCCACCAGATGGCACCGAGCACACTCAGCGAACCGAAAGCAAAACTTGCCATCACCAAGGAGAATTGGGCTCCGGCGTTGACGCCCAGGATGCCTGGATCCGCCAGCGGGTTGCGGGTCAGCGCCTGGATCAGGGCCCCGGCTACGCCCAACGCGACCCCGGCCAGAACGCCCAGGACCGTACGTGGAACCCGCAACTGCCGGATGACCTGCGCCTCATCGGTATTGAAGGAGGGATTGGTGATGGTCTGCCAGACCACGGACAGGTCGATCTGGCGGCTGCCGAAGGCCAGCGAGCACAGCACCGTGAACGCCAACAGGGCAATCAGGCCGGCAAGCCATACCAGCTTGGCTCCCGGTGAACCCACCAGCACCCGGTGCCGTTGGTCCGCATCGGTACCGGCCGCGCTGCCCGGTGGTGCTGCGCCGGGTGGGGCCAGCAACAGCCCGGGGTCCCGTGTGGTTGCCACCGTGCTCAGAGCCCCAGGCGTGCAAGTTCGGACTCGTATGCGATCAATGCCTCGTCGTGGTCTTCGAAGCTGTCCCAGAGGGCATCAAGGGCCTCCTTTATACCGGCATCCAAGGCATCCCACTGGGCACGCCACTTCTCGGCTTGCTCGACCCAGTAGCCAATCACCTTGTATTGGGTGCTTGGCCACCGCAGTTCCCGGTGCAGCATCTTGCGGATCTCACGCAGCGCAGCGGATTGCCCGGCCACCCAGACGTACGGGCGGGTTTCCGATCCGGCCGCCGCCTCAACCGCCTTGCGTGCCACCTTGGGCAACACGCTGGGGGCCACGCCGTTTCCGGCCACAATCCACTGCACGCCCAGGTTCGGCAAACCCGACAGGTCCAGGCGCGAGGCCTCATCCGGGATCTCCACCACCAGCTCGGTGCGCACCTGTTCACCGGTCAGTTCCACCAGCCGTACCGCGGCCGGCAGCCCGGTCAGGTCGCAGATCAGCACCTGCGAGGTTGCTTCCGGCGGGCAATCGTACAGCCCGGTCGGTGAGTTCAAGCCGATCCGGTCTCCTGGTTCGGCGGCCAGTGCCCACGCGGCGGCAATGCCTCCGTCATGGACCACGAAATCGATATCGATCCACCCCTCGCCGCAGTCGCGGATGGTGTAGGTGCGCATTGGCGCGTCCGGCTGCCCCGGAGGCGTGCGCCAGGTATCCCCATCGGCTACCGGAAGGCACAGCAGGCTGCGGTCCTCGGTATGCGGGAAAAACAGGCGAACATATTCGTCGCCGACCCCCGTGCTGGTGAAGCCCTGCACCGCGAAGCGCAGCCGCTTCAGCGTAGGCGAGAGTAGGCGGGTGGATTGCACGGTTGCTTCAAAAATTTCCATGAAAGGATCCTGAATCTGGGGGCGTCGGCTGCTTGAAGTGCGAACGCAGGAGGGGTGGTTGAGCTGCGCTCAGGCGCAGGCAATGGCCGTATCCGTCCGGCCGGGAAACTTGACGGGGCCGGACGGATGCGGCCATGGCTGGATTATCCGGCGAGGTCGCTGCGGACCTGCTGCAGGAACGCTGTGGCGCCCGACGGCGAACCGTAGGCCATTTCCATGTTGTAGGTGTAGATCCGCTCATTCTTCACAAAGGGCAGATCCTTCCAGTAGGGCGACTTGGCCATGGAGGCGATGGACTTGTCCAGCTCGGCCTTCGCATCCTCGCCAACGCCGGTGGACATCCACACCGCGTCCACGTCCTTGAGCCGGTCCAGTTCCTCCAAGCTCAGCGACAGGCCTTTTTCGCGGCTCAACTCGGTGGTCTCCAGGCCAATGGTGTCAAAGACTCCGCATTCGAGGTAGGCGTAGCAGTCGACGTTGACCTTGCCATCCCAGTACCCCAGGGTGGCGACGGTCAGGTCGCCGTTTCCGGCTTCGTCGATGGCGGCTTTGGCTTCGGCACCCGCCTGCTGGTAGTCCTGCAGCCACCGGTCGTACTGGGCCTGCCGGTCGAGGTCCTTGGCGGTCCGCTCGAAGTGCGACTGCCACGTTTCGCCGTCAAAGGCGTTGGTCGTGTAGGTCGGGGCAATGGCCGCGAGCTTCTCATGCACCTCGGCGTCATACCCTAGGCCGTTGAGGATGAAGTCCGGGGCGGCGCCGAGGACGCGCTCGTAGTTGAATTCCGGGTAGTTGGCGAACGGGGTGACCCCCTCCAAGGCTTCCTGGTCGAAGTAGTCCGGGAAGGTAGTGAAGCCGGAGTCGCCGCGAATCGGCTGTTCAGCGGCCAGCGGCACCTCCAGGATGGTCAGGATATCCACGTCGGTGGTGTAGAAACCCAGGGCTGCGGCGGGTTGCTGCTCCAGCGAAACTTCGTGGCCTTGCGGGTCCACGGTCTTCAGCGGGGTTCCTTCGGCCGCCGGGGACGATGGCGCCTGGGAGGCCTCGGAGGACTGGCCGCAGCCGGTCAGGGCCAAGGCCGTGGCGGCAAGCAGCGCGGCTGGGGCCAACAAAGTGCGAGTGATCTTGCGGGTCATGCGGGTGATCCTTAAACGGTCGGCCGCCGGGTGCGTGGACTGCGAGGTCCCACGGAGCGCACCACAAATCGGCACTGAGCATAGGCTAACCTATGTGAGTTACGAAAATAATTAATAGCATATTATGGGTAGCATGTCCTCATCTATGCTCACCGGGCGCACTCTGCTGCGCGGCATGCTGCGAGCCGAACGCGGCCGCATCATCGGCGCCATCGCCCTCCTTTCCTGCTGGACAGCGGGCGAAGCGCTTGTCCCCGCGCTGGTCGGTGCCACCATCGACCACGCCATCGCCGGGCAGAGCTTGCCGCTGCTGGTGGCGTGGCTCGCCGCCCTCGGCCTGTGCTTCCTCATGCTGTCCTCCGGCTACCGCTTGGGTGCACGGCTGGGCAACTCCGGAATGAACCGCCAGGTGCACCTGATGCGAACCCGGATCGCCGAGCATGTCATGGACCCCGGCTATCGGCCTGCCACCGCACGGATGCCCGGGGAAATTGCTGCCATCACCTCGGTGGACACCACCGTCACCGCGACGATCATCCGCCAGGCTTCCCTGGGCTTCAGCGCCTTGGCGGGCCTGCTGGTCTGCGCCGGATACCTGCTCTGGGCCAACCTCTGGGTTGGCCTGGCGGTGCTGGCCATCACGCCACTGGGCATGGCCGCCCTGCGCTGGCTGACCCCCAGATTGAGCCGGGCCAGCGACCGGTTGCAGTCCGATATCGCCGCATCCGGCGCGGCGGCCGCCGATCTCATGGCAGGAGTCCAGGTACTGCGTGGCATCGGCGGCCAGGACCAGGCATCCGAGCGCTACCGTGCCGCCAGCCGCAGCGCCGCCACCGCGGGGGTGGCCTCCGCTTCGGCCACCGGACGGATCGAGGGCGCCCAGGTATTGATCTCGGGGCTGGTGCTGCTGTCCGCCGCCAGCCTGAGCGCCTGGCAGGTTGCTGAAGGAGCCATGGGCATCGGCACCTTGCTGGGTGTGCTGGGCGTGGCCCAGTTCTTGTCCACGCCGCTGGGCACCCTGGTCTCAACGGTGGAAGCCGGCACCCGGTCCATCGCCGCGGCGGATCGCGTTGCCGCATTGCTGGCCGACGGCGGGCGGCAACCCGGAACCCGGCGTCCGGCAGCTGAGCCGGATGCAGCACTTGCCTTGGATGTGCCCGGGCTTGGCGAACGCCCGCTGGTTTTCGTGCCCGGCAGGTTCACCGTGCTGGTCTGCGCCAACGACAGCATGCGCCACCGGCTGGCCAAGCTGCTCAGCGAAGGCTCGGAAAATCCTGGCACCGCGGCAGTCCGCGAAGGTACAGCGGCGGCGGCTGCCGCGCGGCTACTGGTTGATGGAATCGACGCCGCGCAGATCGATCCCGCCTACCTGCCGCAGCTGCTGCGCATGGCCCCGCATCAGGCGCACCTCATCGAGGGCAGCGTGAAGGAAAACATTGTGGGAGACGCAGCGCTGCCCGACCCGCAGACCCTGCAGCTGCTGCTGCGCGCCAGCGGCGTCGACGAGCTGCTGGGCACGCTGCCCGATGGGCTCGAACACCAGGTCCAGGGCCGTGGACATAACCTTTCCGGCGGCCAGCGTCAACGCATCGCACTGGCCCGCGCATTATCCGGCGGACCGTTGGCGCGCGTGCTGCACGATCCAACCAGCGCAGTGGATTCGGTCACCGAGGCGAACATCGCCCAGGGCCTGGTCCAGCTGCGCGCGCATGCCGCCAGCAACGGAGCCGGGGCAGGCACCTTGCTGGTGCTGAGCACATCCCCCACCCTGCTGCATGCCGCAGATGAGGTGCTTTTCCTCGCGGCCGATGGAAGCATCACGCGTTCCACCCACCGCGCACTTGCAGAAAATACGACCTATGAAAAGGTGGTCGGCCGATGAGCGCTGTTCACGACCGGGCAGAACCCTCCGCTCCCGCCCTGCCGACCGCCAGCGCCGCTGCGGCCTGGCGGGCACTGCGGCGAACGCTTCGCCCGCACCGCCTGCTGATCACCTGGGCATCCGTGATCACCCTGGCTGCCTCCGCAACGGCCATGGTCCCGCCGTTTGCCATTGGCATCCTGGTGGATGCGCTGGGCACCGGCGCACCGGGCTCCGCCCTGGTGTGGTGTCTGGCCTCCATTGCCGCCTCCTTGCTCGGCGGCGCGCTGCTGACCTGGTACGCCCGGGTGCTGTACGCGCGCATTGCTGAGCCGACGGTAGCCACGCTGCGCGAGGACGCGGTAGAGCACGCGCTCCACCTGGAGTCGGGAATCCTGGAGCGCGCCGGTGATGGCGAGCTTGTCTCGCGTGTCTCGGATGACTCGCGCCTGATCTCCCAGGCAGTAGCCTGGCTGTTGCCCGCGTTGTTGTCCGCCGGCACGCTGCTGGTGCTGTCGGTTCCAGGGCTGTTCACCCTGCACTGGGTGCTGGGGCTCACCGGGCTGATCGCTGTCCCGATGTACCTGCTCTCGCTGCGCTGGTACCTGCCACGCAGCGCACCGCTCTACCGCGAAGAACGCGAGATCCTCGCTCGACGCACCAATACCTTCTTGAACGCATTCCATGGCCGGGCCATGCTGCATTCGCAGGGCTGGGCGCAAACGCAAATCGATGCCCTTGAACACTCAAGCAACGATTCACGCCACGTCGCGGACCGGGTTTTCCGCATGCTGACCCGCTACTTCGCACGCAACAACCGGGCCGAATTCATCACCATGGCCGCGCTGCTGACCTCGGGGTTCTTCCTGGTCCAGGCAAATGCAGCGACGGTTGGCGCTGTCACCACCGCGGCTCTGCTCTACCATCGGCTGTTCGACCCGATCTCCGAGGTGGTCACCTTGTTCGACATGCTCCAGGAAGCGGGGATCGCGTTGCGCCGGGTGACCGGAGTGTTGCTGGCCGCTCGGCGCACCCCGCTGGCCAGATCCGCGGTTCCCTCAGCTTCTTCCCCTGCCGAGGGACTGACTCTAAGTGGTGTCAGCCACCATTTTGAGACCGGCCCGCAGGTCCTGGGCAATCTCGACCTGCATCTGCGCGATGGCCAGTGCGTCGCCTTGGTCGGTTCGACCGGCGCCGGGAAATCCACAGCAGCCAAGATCTTGTCCGGCGTCATCGAGCCGAGCTCAGGCACCGCCGCATTGGATGGAACCGCGCTGGCCGCCCTGGACACCGCGACCCTGCGCCGCAACATCGCATTAATTTCGCAGGAGACCCATGTCTTTGCGGGAACTGTCCGGGAGAACTTGCTGCTGGGATCCACGGCGCCGTGCACCGATGCCCGGATTCAGCAGGCGTTGGAAACCTGTCACGCTGGCTGGATTAATGCACTGCCCGAAGGCCTTGATACCCTGCTCGGCTCCGATGGGCATCAATTGACGGCCCACGAACAACAGCACCTGGCGTTGGTCCGCATTGAGCTGCTCAACCCGCGCATCATTGTGATGGATGAGGCCACGGCCGAGTCCGGTTCCAGCAACTCGCGGACCCTGGACATGGCCGCCGCCGCGCTGGCTGCCGGGCGCACCGCCTTGGTGATTGCCCACCGTCTCTCCCAAGCGCGTTTGGCCCACCGGATCATTGTGATGGAGCACGGTCAGATTATCGAGGATGGCAGCCATGAGGAATTGCTGGCAGCCGGTGGGCGCTATGCCCAGCTCTGGGCCGCGTGGGAAGGATAGTTCACGTTCTCCTGGCAGCCATGTTCAGTCCGACGTCAAATAGCTGCTGGCTACGGGCTTCACACCGCTCGGGGCGGCGCTGGTGCCCTCGCGCAGGATTCCCCCTATGCCAAGGCGCCGTGATGCCCTGGACGAGCAGAGCTGGAGGCCCGAGATGTCCCATCCTGCCTCCAGCCCCTGCCCGGTGCTTCATTGTCCGGCTTGCGCGGCTAGCTAGCGCTGCGGTGCTCGTCCCTGATCTGGCCGACCAGCTCTGCAAGCATGTCTTCCAAGGTCACCATGCCGGTGACCTTGCCCGTTTCGCCATCACGCACCAGGGCCAAATGGGCTCCGGAAAGCTGCATTTCCTGCAGCGCGGTGCGCACGCTTTGCTGCTGCCCGAAGGACGGCAGCTCGCGGATGCCGCTGGGCTGCAGCGGCCGCGTCCGGGCTTGCGCATCGGCGCCCAGCACGTCCTTGACGTGGACATAGCCCACCGGGGTGCCGCCGGCGTCCACCAGCGGGAAGCGCGAGAAGCCATGCGCGGCCGCCGCCTCGATCTGCTCTATCGTGGCATCCACCGGCAAGGTCTGCACCTCATCGAAGCTGATCGCCACGGACTCGATGCTCCGGGCATCGAAGTGCAAGGCGCCCAGCAGCAGCTGCTCGTCATGCGCATCGAGCAGGCCTCCCTCCCGGGATTCGGCCACCATGGAAGAGACCTCGTCGCGGGTAAAGGTGCTGGCCACTTCGTTCTTCGGAACGACGCCGAAAATCCGCAGCACCAGGTTGCCCATGGCATTCATCAGCCACAGCACCGGGCGCAGCACCTTGACCAGGATGACCATGCTCGGGCCCAGGATCAGCGCCATGCGCTCGGGTCCGGCCAAGGCCATGTTCTTGGGCACCATCTCGGCAAGCACCACGTGCAGGTAGGTCACCGCGATCAGCGCAATCGCGTAGGACAGCGCGTCGATCATGCCTGCCGGAACGCCGATGGCTTCGAAGGGCCCGGCCACCGCGTACTTCACCAGCGGCTTGGTGACATAGCCCAGCGCCAGCGAGCAGACGGTGATGCCCAGCTGGGCACCGGCCATGACCAGCGAGACGTTCTCGATGGCCCACAGCGTCATCTTGGCGCTGCGGCTGCCTTCCATGGCCTTGGGCTCGATGATGCTCCGGCGTGCGGAGATCAGCGCGAATTCGGCGCCGACAAAGTAGAAGTTCGCTGCCAGCAGCGCGACCGTCACCAGAATTCCCATAAGGTCGCTCATCGCGCGTCCTCCCCTTCTGCCTGCTCGGACACCGTCACATCGACACTGGCGATCCGCTGCCCATCGGTGGCGTGGATGGTGAATTCAAGTTCCTTATGCGGTCCACCGGGCTCGCCCGGGACCACGAGGCGCACGACATCGCCCACCTCGCCGAACTTGCCCAGCTGGACGGTCAGCAGTCCTGCCAAGGTCTCGTAGTCCGAGTCCTCGGGGATCTGGCAGCCCAGCAGCTCATTGGCCTCATCCGGCCGCAGTGCCGCATCCAGCCGCCAGGAGTTCCCGGAGAGCACCTGGATGGTGGAATCCTCCGGGTCGTGCTCGTCGCGCACTTCGCCGACGATTTCCTCCACGAGGTCTTCCAGCGTGAGCATCCCGGCGACGTCGCCGGTCTCGTCGATCAGTACCGCCAGTTGCAGCCCGCCGTTGCGCATCTGGTCCATCAGCTCATCGAGCTCGATGGTATCCGGGACCAGGAAGGCATCTTCTGCACTGTCCCCTGCCGCGGACTGCTGCCGCTGGGCGTAGGGGATGGCGAGCAAGGCGCGGATGTGCACCATGCCCAGCACGCGGTGCCCGCCCTCGTCCACCAGCGGGAAGCGGGAATGCCCGGTCCGCGCGGCAAGCTCCAGCACTTCGTGCACCGTCTCCTGGGCGGTCACGGTGATCATCCGCGACCGGGCGGTCATCACATCATGGGCCCGGCGGTTGCCGAAGGCCACGGTCCGGCGCAGCATTTCGGCAGTTTCCGAGGGAAGCAGTCCCTCGCGGGCCGAATGCCCCACCAAGGCCACCAGTTCCTCGGCCGAACGGGTCGAGGCCAGCTCTTCTTGCGGCTCGATGCCGAAGCGGCGGACAATCCAGTTGGCGTTGCCGTTGAAGAATGTAAGGAAGGGCTTGGTCACGACGCTGAAGCCGCGCTGGAACCCCACCACGGCCTTGGCTGTTTCGAAAGGCTTGGCAATGGCCAGGTTCTTGGGAACCAATTCGCCGAAGACCATGGTCAAGATGGTGGCCAGGATCAGCGCAATGGCAATGGAGACCGAGCGGGCCAGGGTTTCGTCGAGGCCGAAGTCCTGCAGCGGCCCGACGACCAGGGCCGCGATGGCCGGCTCGGCGAGGAAGCCGATGCCGAGGTTGGTCAGCGTGATGCCCAGCTGGGCGCCCGAAAGCTGGGTGGACAATGTTTCCATGCCCTTGAGAACACCGGAGGCACGGCGGTCGCCGTTCGCGGCGGCCTGCTTGACCTGATTCCGGTTAACCGTGATCAGCGCGAATTCAGCGGCAACGAATAATCCGCAACCGAGAATGAGGAGAAGCGCTATGAGTAGCGAGATCCATTCCAATTACATGCACCCCCTGACCTGCGGAGCCTGGCCGGCATGCCTTCCGGGCAGAGGGTTGGAACTATGAGATCTACTGTCGCCTGAAGCGTCCATCATTCCCTTCCGACCGGAGTATCTTCCTCCGGCCTGCTGTGTTCCATCAATTATCCGGCATGCTGCGCGCCAAATTGGTTGAACCGTACAATTGTTTGCCCAATCCCCTGCTCTTGCATAGAGATTTCACAAGATTACCGGCAGCCGAGCTGATCGGCTATGCCGGAGATTCAACAAACCTGTATCTTCGGTTCAGATCCATTGGCTTCTTTTAAGTCCGCGAAATACGCTGGTCCGGCGCATGGCGCCCAAGAAGGAGAAGCTCTATTTCCGGGCGCTACCGTCTTCGGCGGTTCCTGACGGGCGTGGCTCACTGGCGTATTGCTCTTAGCTTCTTCCAACGACCTGGACACGCAGTTCAACTAGGCCGAAGACCCGCAGAATTTCGTCATCGTCAGGCACGGCTCCCAAGAATGCGGACGTCGAAGGGCTGACTACCGCTTGCTTGAAGATGCGCAAATGCCTGGGCGGTGGGCACTGAGCCGGCCGCTTGCCGGCTCACCCAACAGCGAAGAGGTTCGCCGCGGAGCTACAGTGCTCCATGGCGAACCTCGTCAATGCCCATGCGTCAGGAGAAGTTGATGCCGCCATCGATCAAGACGGTCTGGCCAGTCATGTGGTCCGAGTCCGGGCCTGCCAAATAACTCACCAGCTTGGCGACGTCCTCCGGCTCGGAAACACGGCCAGCCAGAATGTTGTCCACCTGCGCCTGCAGGGCACTGCCCCTCGGGGTTCCTTCACGCGCCGTGAGCCGCTCGTCAATCAAATCCCACATCGCGGTTCCCACCACGCCCGGCGCATAGGAATTGACGGTGATGTTGTGTTTGGCGAACTCCATGGCGGCCGCTTGGGTCAGTCCTCGCACCGCCCATTTGGTGGCCGAATACGAGGCGAGGATGGGAAACGGACGGAAAGCAACGATGGATGCCGCGCCAATGATTTTCCCGCCGCTGCCCTGCTCAATGAAGCGCTTGGCCGCCAGCTGGTAGGAATAGAAGACGCCTTTGATGTTCACGTCGAGCATGCGGTCCAATGCCTCGGGTTTCACGTCCAGGATCTCGTCAACCTGCGCAATGCCGGCGTTGGCCACGAACACCGTCAGGTCGCCCAAGGCTTCGGTACCCTCCTTGATCATCCGTTCCACGTCTTCGGGGTTCGACACGTCTCCGGCTACCCCGACCGCACGGCGCCCGCGCTGCTGGACGGCGGCGATGACCTCATCCACGTTCTCCTGGGCTCCCGGGACATCGGCAACGATGATGTCCTGCCCATCATCAGCCAGGCGCTCGGCGATGGCCCTTCCAATCTCTCGTCCTGCTCCGGTGATGAGTGCGACCCCTGCGGTGGATCCTGCCATGGTGATTCCTCCTGTTAGATGCTGCTCGGACTTTGAAGCGGCCCCTTGGCCCGTCGAGTCTGCCCAGCTTGGGGCCCGCGCTCGCTCCGGGGATAGCTTCGTTCTCGCAGAGCGATAATGCCCGCAGCGTGGCGCCGAGCGCGTTGCCGGGCCATTCTCACCAGCCGATAACGACGCTGGCAGCACTGTGACGTGCACTACATAATCCAAGTAAGGCTTCACTGCCGGTTTCCCTGCAGAATCAGCGCAGGAACTGACCTAACCGTCTAATAATCGAGGTGACAACAATGGTGTTCCCAGCAAAATATTCATCTCTCAACGCCCTGGAGCTCTCGGATGAGGCTCGGCGGATCTTGACCCGGATCATTCGGGTTTCGTTTCCGCACCCGCAGTTCCCGGATGGGCCCTACGAGCGCATGACAGAGAAAATCATCGAGGCTTCAGCCGAATCCAGCTGGTTCCGCATGGCTTTGACCCAGGGCTTGATGACCCTGGATACGCTCAGCGAAGAGCATTTCCTGGATCTTCCCGATGACCGTGCACTGGCGGTGCTCAAGCGCATCGCGGATCTGGAGTTCTTCGCCTTCATCCGCCGCACCGTAGTCCTCAATTTCTACGATGACCCCGAAGTGCATCAGGCTCTGGGCTACGAAGGCGAATCCTTCTCCAAGGGCGGCTACGTGAACCGCGGTTTCAATGATCTGAATTGGTTGCCCGAACCGCGCATCGAGGAAAGCGGAGAGCCCGTACAAGACCAGGGCCCGCTTCCCTACGCCGTGAAAGCCTACGCACCGGAAACCAGCAGCAAGCCCGTGGACAACGTCCTGGGTGATTCAGGAATCCTCGAGGAAGGGACAACCCGATGAGCACCGAAGAGCAATCGGCAGTGCACGACCATGACGACGACTCGGTAGTTGTCGTCATCGGCTCCGGCGCCGGCGGCGGAACTTTGGCCCATGAGCTGGTTTCCAAGGGCGTCAAGGTGGTCATGCTGGAGGCCGGCCCGTATCTGAAGAATGAGGACTACCACCAGGACGAATGGGCCGCCTTCAACCAGATGGCTTGGCTGGATCCGCGGACCACCTCGGGGTCATGGCGCGTGGCCCGCGACTTCCCCAATCTGCCGGCCTGGATCGTCAAGGCGGTCGGAGGCACCACCACCCACTGGTCCGGGGCCACCCCGCGATTCAAGGCACATGAGTTCAAGGCGCGCAGCACCTACGGCCGGGTCGACGGGGCCAACCTGCTGGACTGGCCCATCACCCTGGACGATTTGGCACCGTACTACGACCGTGCCGAGCAGAAGATGGGCAGCACCCACCGCCACGGGCGTCCCCCTCTGCCGGCCAACAACAACTACAAGGTTTTTGCCAATGGGGCCCAGCGCCTGGGTTACCGCCAGTACGCCACCGGGCCCTACGCAACCAATGCCGAACCCTACGACGGCCGCCCAGCATCCATCCAGGATGGGTTCAACTTCCAGGGCGACAAGAACAAATCCAAATGGTCCACAATGGTCTCGGAAATCCCGAAGTCGCTGCGCACCGGCCTGCTGGATTTGCGTCCCGAATCGCATGCTGTTCAAGTTACCCATACTGCTGCCGGCAAGGTGGACGGAGTCATCTACATAGATTCCGAAGGGAACCCGCAGCGCCAAAAAGCACGCATCGTGGCGGTGGCCGGCAACGCCATTGAAACCCCTCGCTTGCTGATGCTGTCAGCTTCGCCGCTGTTCCCCGATGGATTGGCGAACTCCTCGGGCCAGCTGGGCCGCAACTACATGCGCCACACCACCGGCAGCGTCTATGCCAAGTTCGACCAGCCGGTGAACATGCACCGGGGCGAGACGATGGCCGGGCTGATTGCCGACGAATCCCGCCATGATCCGGATCGCGGATTCTGCGGTGGCTATTACATGGAAACCATCGCGTTGGGGCCGGCGTTCCTCGCCAGCTTCGTGGAGCCCGGCGGCTGGGGACCGGAATTCACTACGCTGCTGGACGACTACTTGAACACTGCGGGCATGTGGATTACCGGTGAGGATATGCCGCAGGAAAGCAATCGAATCACGCTGAACAACACGGTGAGCGACCGCTTGGGCCTGCCGGTGCCGAATGTCCATTTTGACGACCACTCCAATGACCTCGCCATGCGAACGCACGGCTACCAGCAGGGTTCGCTGCTCTTCGAGGCAGTGGGCGCGCGGTCCACGCACCACACTCCCCCGTACCCGTCGACGCATAATCTCGGTACGGCGCGAATGAGCCAGCGTCCTGAAGACGGGGTGGTCAACGCTTTCGGCCAGGCCCATGATGTTGCGAATCTGTTCATCTCCGATGGCTCGCAATTCACCACTGGAGCCGCGGCCAACCCGACCTTGACCATCGTGGCGCTGGCCATCCGCCAGGCCGAGTACATCGTCGAGCAAATGGCCCAGGCCAAGTTGTAGGCTGTCCGGGCACCTCGTTAGTCGGCGCAAGCTGCGCCTAGCATCGAGGTGCCCCGCAGCGCGCGGCTCACCCGCGAAGCCACATCGCGCAGCAGGACGGAGACGTCTCGGTGGCGGGTCTGGAATTCGGCCGGGTCCATGGAAACTGCCACCGATCCGATGACTTGCCCGGCGCCCGTGGTTACCGGGGCGGCCATGCAGGAGGCGCCTCGGATGAATTCTTCGCGTTCGATGGCAATGCCGGTCTCGCGTACGGCGTCCAGTTCTGCGGCAAAGACCTGCGGATCGCAGATGGTCGCGGAGGTCATCCCGGGCATGCCGTGCTTGTCCAGGTAGGCGTGGCAGCGTTCGGCATCCATGGCCGCCAACAGCACTTTGCCGAAGGCGGTCGCATGGGCACCATTGTTGAACCCGAAGCCCATGGGGGTGATGCGCGGGCGCAGTGGCGACTCAACGACGTGGGCCACCACGATATCTTCTCCGCGGTGCACTGCGTAGTAGGCGGCGGCATCGGCCCGCACATGCAATTCGCGGATCAAGCGCGCCACCGAAGGCGGTGTGCCTACCTGCCGGCGCAGCGAGTTATCCAGGGCGTGAAGCTTGTAGCCCAGGGCATAGAGCCCTTCATCGCGCAGGTGGACCAGGTGGCCCGACACGGTCAAGGTCTTGAGCAGGCGATAAACGGTAGGCAAGGGCATCTGCAGTTCTGCAGCGATCTCCTTGGCAGCCATACCCCGGTTATGCGCGGCCACCACGTCCAGCAAGGCGAATGCTTTTTGAACTGAAGCAAGGCCAGCTAGTGAATCGTTATATCCCATAACCCCATCTTGTCGAGGTGAGCTGGGAACTTCAATATGAGTCGCAGCTGCCGCTGGCCTTGCCCCAGCAATTTCAGGGTTCATCGCAAAAGTTGCTAGCTGATTTCCAATTCGCCCATGCGGTCCCAGGTATCGCCTTCGATCTGCCGGCTGACAATGCGCGGAGTTTCAACCAGGGCCGGCGCCATGTCGATCATGGCCTGCTTGAAGTGGTCGCTGCCCACGTGGTCTCCAGCTGCGTCGTCCTGGAAGGCTTCAACCAGAACGAATTCGTTGGGGTCTTCAAGGCTGCGCGACCAATCAAACCAAAGGTTGCCTGGTTCCGCACGGGTTGACTCGGTGAAACTGCGCACCAGATCCGGCCAGCGGTCTGAGCAATTCGGCTTGACTTTGAATTTAACGACAATAAAGTACACGATGACGTCCTTTCGGTAAGCAGCACATCCCTGCAGAAACAGGGCCTACTGCCAGTTTCCCCGGTGCCACGCGGCTGGGCCTATACGCATTATCGACAGGCGAGAATGCGGCAATCCCAAGAGGACAACAGTGTCCTGCAGCAGCCATCCTGTCCGAGACTCCAGGCGCGATAGTGGCAGTGAAATCCAAATCAGAGCAGCCTCAGCAGCGAGTGGTTGCCGGCCAGATCCTCATCGCCCATCACGGCATCCTTCGGCGGTCCCGCTTCAATCTTGTATTCGACTGATTGGCCTTCTTCGACGCTCATGAATCCGAAGCTCTGAATTGCACTGCAATGCGCGAAGGCATCGGCAAATCCGCCAGAAGGCTGGATGAATCCGAAATTGCACGCATGATCAGCCTGCATTTCATGATCTCTCTCCTTATGATCGGGGCCAGCTTTCTGTCCCCATAGAAGTCCCCGCACGGCAAAGCCCTGCGCGGCTGAACGTCCCAGAATTCCAGCAACTTCTGCAGGCACTTTCTGACCGGCCGTAAGCATGGGTACACGGCATAGGGCGCTCTTGCCGATAGGGTGGGCCGTAACCGGAACAATGGCAGAATCCACCCGAGATCCAAGAGGAAATGGCACCATGAAGAATCCGATTCCCGATTACCTCCACGAAGTGCTCGATGCGCTGCGCGACGACACCTCCGGGCAGCGCGCCGGCTACATTCCCGAACTGGCCGACGCCAATCCGGATTTCTTCGCCCTGGCCGTGACCACCGCCATGGGCAGCACCTACACCGCCGGGGATGCCGGGATCGAGTTCACCATCCAGTCCATTTCCAAGCCCTTCGCCTATGCGGCGGCCATCATGGACCGCGGGCTGGAGCATGTGCTGGAACATATCGGGGTGGAGCCTTCGGGCGAGGCCTTCAACGAGCTGTCGCTGGAGGATGGCACCAATCGGCCGAAGAACCCGATGATCAATGCCGGGGCCATCGCCGCCCACGGCCTGATGGTCGGCGCCGACGCCACCGGCGAGCAGCGCGTTGACCGGGCACTGGATTTGTTCTCCGCACTGGCCGGGCGCCGGCTGCGCATCGACGAAGCGGTCTTCAACTCGGAGCTGGGCACCGCGGACCACAATCTGTCCATGGCCCACATGCTGCGCAAGCACGGGATCATCGACGATGACCCGCATGAGGTGGTCACCGGCTACACCCGCCAGTGCTCCATCCTGGTCACCGTGGCGGATCTGTCGGCGATGTCCGCCACCTTGGCCAATGGCGGGGTGCAGCCGTGCACGCACGAGCGGATCATGGACGAGGCCACGGCCCGCCAGGTCATGTCGGTGATGGCGGTAGCCGGAATGTACGACGGGGCCGGCGACTGGCTGACCCGCGTCGGGATCCCCGCCAAGAGCGGGGTGGCCGGCGGGCTGGTGGGCGTGCTGCCGGACCAGGTGGGCATCGGCGCGTTCTCGCCGCGGCTGGATTCGCACGGCAACAGCCAGCGGGCGCGGCGGGCCTTCGAGCGGCTGTCCACGGACATGGGCATGCACCTGCTGGCCCCGAGCCATGGCCGGCTCGATGTCATCGACGTGCAGCGCGGCGGCACGCGCGAGACCTTCTCGCTGCAGGGCAACGTGCAGTTCACCGCAGCTGCCGAACTGCTCGATATCATGTCCGAGTCGCGTTTCGACGGAGACGTGCACGTGGATATTTCCCGGGTCTTCTCCTTCACCGATGTGGCCCGGCGAATGACCTTGGAAGGGCTGCGCCGGCTGCGCAATGAAGGGCGTCGGGTGTTCTTGCATGATCCGCTGCAGTCGCTGGCAAATCCGGATTTGGGCGATGGCACCTATCCGGAGACGCCCTGAGCGCCGGAATCTAGCGGAAGATGTCCAGGTACGCCAGCGCGGAACCCACCCGGTACTCCGCGGCGGGGTTGTTGGCCACCAGGTAGCGGTCCCGGATGGCCAGTTCCACGTTGTCGGTGACGATGCCGTCTACGCCGACGCCCAGCAGCTCGCGGATGGTGGACTCGTCATTAACGGTCCAGGCATACACCTCCCGGTCCAGCGCGTGGGCCTGCTCCAAGAATTCGCGGGTGAAGGAGGCCTGCTCCAGGGTGTAGAAATCGGCGTTCGCCTTCGGCAGCCCGCCCACGCTCATGGCCACGGTCAGCCCGACCCGCAGCTCGGGGCGCTGCGCCTTGATTTCCTTGACTGCCCGGGGGCTGAGCGAATGGTAGATGTTCTGCGTGGTGGTCCCGGTCGCGTCCAGCTGCGCCAGGAAGCGCTCCAGGTAGCCCTTGGATTCGTGGCCGGTGACCTTCAGCTCCACGAGCACCGGGATGCCCAGCTCATCGGCGTGCTCCAGGTACTCCTGCATGGTGGGGATGCGGTCGGCGAAGCCGCCTTCGCGCACGGTGACCTTCCGGACTTCGGCCAGGGTCATCTCGTGGATGTTCCGGTTCACCCCGGCGACCACCAGCAGGTTGGTATCGTGGCTGGCTACGAAATGCCCGTCCGCGGTTTCCTGGAAATCGGCCTCGACGATGTCGGCCTGATGCGTTGCCGCGGCTTCCAGGGCTCCCAAGGTGTTTTCCACCCCGCCTGCCGAGTAGCCGCGGTGGGCCAGGATCTGCGCGTCCCCGGCTCCCGTTGCGGTCTGCCCCAAGGCAGGGGATGCGGCAAAGCTCGCTGAAAGCACCAAGGCCGCGGCCGCGGTCCCGGCGGTGGCCTTCAGTGCGCGCGACTGCGCGCTGCGATGCCGCTGCGAGCGCTCCTGCAGGGTGACGGGCAGTGCCAGGTGCTCGCGGCTCAGGGCCACCACAATCTGGATCGCCACCACGGTCGCGGCTCCGATCAGCAGGAAACCGAGCGTGTGTCCCACGCCGATGCACAGGGTCGCCACCAGCGCGGAGTTCTGCACGCCGAGCAGGCTGGCGGCCAGATCCGAGGTCCATACCAGCGCCTCGACCAGCAGCGAGGCGCACAGGGCGCAGACTCCCAGCGGGATCCCGATCAGCAGCAGGTAGCGCAGGCTGTTGCGGTGCGTGGCCTTCAGGCTAGTGCCCAAGGCAGCCAGCGGCCGCTTCGGCCCGACAGCCAGCAGCGGCAAGGTGAGCACCAGGCGGAGGTTGGCGTAGATGATCGCCCCGATCATCAGCAGGTAGATCCCCGTGCTCAGCGGCGCCTTGAGGTACTCGCGGGTCACGAAGGGCGGGATCCCCACACCCTGGATCAGCACCGAAGACAGGCCCAAGCCGCCCAGCGGCAGGGCGAGGAAAAAGTACACCATCATCAGCGGCGAGGGGTAGGACAGCATCCGGCCAAGGCAGGCGGCGGTCTCGCGGCACTCGGCCCGCAGGTTGGGAGGCTCCCCGGATTGCTGGCGGTTGACCATCACGATCAGTGCCACGAACTGCACGCTCACCGCGCCCAGTGCCAGCACCGCGATGGCCAGCAGGAGAAGCACCGAGACCGGGTGGGCCAGCAGCGCGGTGTAGGTCCGGTCGGTGACGTTGTTCAGCTTGCTGATTTCCAGCGCCAAGCCGAAGAGGTATTTGATCGCAGGGATGACCAGCAAGCCATTAGCTGCCTGCAGGGTGGTGATTACCGCCAGGTAGCGGAAAACGCGCACGTGCCCAAGCTTCAGCACGTGCAGCAGGAAACCGAGGATCTGCTTCAAGGCAGGCAGGCCGCGGCCCGAGGGCAGCGCAGCGACAGGATAGTTCTGCCTGTCCTTGCGCGATGAAATCCTTGAGGCCACTGCTTTGCTATGCCTTCCCGCCCGCCGGGTACACCTCGGCGGCTCCTTGCAATTCTATCGCCGCCACGTGCCGTTCGCTGAGCGCCTGCTGGATGGCACCTGCGGGTAGCTTGCTGGACAAGGGGCGAGTGTCGCCGCCAACGGGCAAGACCCAATACGAACTAGTCGAGAAGAACCCATGGATATTTTAAGTTGGATCGTTTTGGGACTGATCGCCGGTGCTATTGCCAAGGCCATCAAACCCGGAGAGCAGGGCGGCGGATGAGTCGCTACTTTGCTGCTGGGCGTCGTCGGCGCAATCGTAGGTGGCCGGATCGGCTCAGCAGTCTTCGGCGAAGGCGTGGACCAGTTCTGGTCCCTGTCCAGCTGGGTCCTGGCCATTGGCGGTTCGCTGATCGTACTAGTCATTAGGGGATTGCTCACGCGCAAGCGTGCCTAACTGCACCTGCAGAGCAACGGTCCACCACGGAATAGTGGTGGACCGTTGCCGTGTGATGAAGTGCCTCTCGCATGCCTGCGCCGGTTGCTCACTGGCGAGAATCGGATTCAAAGTCCCGATCCCGAGCCGAATCAACCTCGGGGCCAGTGTCCGCTTCTCTGGTGGAAGACTCAAACTGTTCCAGTTCATCAGTACTGTGCTCGTGAATCGTCTCGCGTAGACCCTCGACTTCCTGGGCCCGTCCTTCCCAGTAGGCCGGCTCTAAGCCGAAGCCATTAGTCGCTTCTTCGGCCATCTTCTTGAAACCATCTCGATGGTCCTCCAGAGCGTTATTCAGATCCTCGAACTCAGCATGACTGACACTTACATCAACGTGCTTTCGTGGCATTTGCATCATCCTAACTTGTTAGAAAGGCTAAATACTTTCTGGTTTCGTCTAACTTACGCGTCCAAGTTGCCTGCGACAGCTACCACAAGGTTTTCCTCAGAAACCTGTCTTCAGAAACACAGGAACTAGGCCCCTCGCGCGTCAGACGATCACTCAACTAGAGCACGTGGAGAATCAAAATCACTGAAGGAAACTAAACGGGCTACTATCCCTTGGTCGGTCTGCTAACTAAGGTATCGGTCAGATCTTCCAGCGTGGATAAAGCGGTGCTATGCGCTCTGCACCTACCGGGAAGACGCGGTGCTCTCCGCCATCTGAGATTTCCCCCTGGAAGGCTGGCTTGGCTCGTCCTCGATCTCGACGCTGCGGATCATGGCCTTCAGGAACTTGGCAACCGCAACCCTCTCGGCCTCGGAGAGCGTGCATACGGCATCCATCATCTGCTCATGCATCCGATGCAGCGTTCCTCGAACGTCCGTATCACTGTAGTCAGTGGGCACAATTCCCACAGACCGCCGATCTGCAGGATGCACAATACGCTCGGCATACCCATCGCGGCATAACCGGTCGATCAATACCGACACCGAGGCATTGGAGATCCCCAGTTCCTCAGCAAAATCCCGCTGGCGGGGAACCAACCCCTTACGGTGCGCAGCGAGCAGGAAGCGCAGCGCCGACATATCGGTCTCATTCATTCCCATCGAACCGCGGGTCGCAGCTCGCATCTTGCGCTCCGCCTCACGGTACTTGCGCATCAGATTCAACAAATCCACCGCCTCGGGCACCGAACGGCCCTCGCCGTACCAATACCCACTGGCTTGATACCTACTCATGAAAACTCCTTCCGCCGGATACGAACGCCATGCCCGCAACCCCTGGGGTTCCAATACCCTTCTTCGCGAGGTCCAGCTTGCTCAACACAGAAAAAATCATGTAACCTATCTAATAGTTAGCTTGTCTAAATATATTCTACTACGAAACAGCTATCAGTACCGGAGTGAAAGATGAAAGAATCCTTAGCAGTTCCCGTAGAAACAACGATGCATGACACCAATTCGTGGACCACGCGAATCCACAAGATCGCCGCCTTCGCCTCTGAAGAGTGTCGGAGCCGGGACGCGGTGCATTCAGCAATATGCACCATTACCGGGTCCCCGGAGCAGCTGGTCGTGAATTTGGCCTGCACCGCGAAGAGTGAACGGGACGTATCCTCGCTGATGCAATATGTCAACGACACCCTCATGCCGCAGATGGAGACAGCGCTCGGTGTCCGATTCGAGGTGAAGAATCTGCAGTTCGCCGTCGCCGGCAAGGAGAGCCTGCTCGCAGCACCAGAGCACGCGCCCGAAGCTGGACTCCCAGCACATTGGCTCGATCAGCCTTCCACCGCACCTTCGCTGGCCCCCACCACTGGTTTAGGGTTCGAACCTACCAGTTTGGGAAGTGAATCAGATGGATCCCATGCAGATTTGAGCATGGCCTAGGATCTGCAGCACCCGCCGCACGCCAAGAGCGGCACCACCAAAACGACGGGACCTTTCCGAAGCGCATCTCACTGCGGAGAATTACGTCCACATCGATATTTTTCATGAGCAGTGCACGAAAGGGAAGTATCTAAAATGCCAGGTCGAATCGCACGAACCCGAACCGCAGTCAGAGTCGCTGATTTTCTCGCCACCCGTGAAGGCAAGTCCCACCTGTCCGACTACGGCTGGGCGCAGGGAATGCCGATCGTCATGACGCAGCCTGCCGAATCGCTCAACGATGCCATGGGCATGGCATCAATCCATGGCCGTGCAGTGCTGGTGGCCATGCTCGATCCGCAAACCGAAGAACTGCACATGATGCATGTCACCGTCCCCCAAGCAGCACTGAAAGTCACCAGGGCCTGCGCTGATCGACTCACCATGGAAGAGTTCTTCGAACGCCTGGCGACCGAGCTCATTGCTGAGTTCCGTGTGAAATTCTGGAAGAACACTGCCGTCGCCCACAAGATCCCAGCCTGCCCCGCTATGCAGTCGCGAACCACCTCACCGGCTCGATATCCTCTCCCGGAACGCTGCCACGCAGAAGCGCCCGTCGCGGCGGGCGCCAGCCAGTAAGCCCTTCAGCCCAGCGGTCCTGGCTCATTCTCATGGCTGGTCAATACCCATGTTGGGTTGGACCGCTAATGGGCCAGAACCGGGCTTCTTCTGGGGGCTAGTTGTTGGCCTCGGTCCTCTATCCAGGGTTGCGGATACCAGGATCCAGAACAGCCACTAAGCCACAACAAAGTGCACAAAGCGTGATGGCATTACCCATGAAGCGATGATGCTCCCCTTTCGTAGCCTTCGAACCGGGATCTTCTGCCTGCCAGTTCCCTTTCAATGACGCCTTTTCGTGAAAATCATTAAGAAATGCTCACCATCAGCACGTAAAGTTACCTGGGACGCAGCGTCCACTTCAGTCGACTGCCTCCTTTCGTTGGAACTTCGGCAGTTAAACATTTAAGGACGGATTCCAGGAGCTCAGCGAAAAAGTTCATCCCCTACCGAGTTATGCTCGATATTGACCGCGAAGACGACAGCTACTGCCTCTTTAAATCGCTCCAGCATTACGGTCGATAGCTTAGCGACCACAGCCGGCTCATGGTCACCGAGCACGGCGTCTAGAGGGTCGACTCCTTGCCCGAAGCACTCCTTCTTCACCGGGCATGAAGACCTCGGTGCCAGCATATTCTCGGTTCTTCCCCTAGAGATCGGGCAATTTTATTCGCCTGGGTGTCGGCGTCTAATCCGAATTGGCCCTTTGACACCGTCAGCTTCCACGGGCTCGCCATTTTGAGTTGCAACGACTTCACCTTGCACGGCCAATGCCGCGGCAATCTGGCGCACTTGTCCCATGTACTTACGCCACCCTTCGTCCGGCCCGCCCACTATGCGTGCAACATCACTCGGGCAGATTGACGTGTTTGCCCTATGGCTCAGCAAGCTGCGAATGGTCGCGCGAATTCGCTCTCCCATTGAATCCGATTCCGGCTCCTCCCACCACGGCTGTCCACGTTCGCCCAGTGCGAGCTTGGCATTATTCACACGCTTGCTAGCGCCGATTTCGCCTTGCTTGACTGCCCGGCGGGCTGACATCAGCTCGTTGACCAGCTCTTGTCGTAATTTCGCAGGAATCGAGGGATCACTGGCTCTCCACCGCCGCCCCTTGATTATCAGGTAGCGCCCGTCGGTGGTGGTTTGTACTGGCTTCTCTGAAGGTGCCATCCTATACCCCATCTCCATTCAAAGTCCGACTCCCGAAGCGCACCGTCGCGCTGATCGCATCCTATGGCGAATGAGTCAACTACTAGAGAATTTGCTTTCTATAAATCATCGAAAATTAACTTGATGAAGGGCAATTGCATTCGCGGACTGCCGCAGGGTTACAGCTGTTTGATAGCTGCAGGGCTTCGGCATTTTATCTTCGTGGCTAGTGCCAGATAGGCGCTGGCACTCCCCCGACCTCTGGGGATGCTCGCTTGGTTTCGGAGCACGCCAACTACTCATCAAATGCTTCCGATACCCGCTCCGATCATGGTTTGGCTGATGCCGGGTTCAATTTTTCCCCGAAGGCAGGGGTCGTTACGCCGCATTCCACGCGTTCGCCGGGCTTGCCGGTTTGCGCCGCGATCTCCTTTACCCCGTCGAGCAGGATCCGGCAGGTGGCGGTGCTGCCTGCGGCAGGCGTAGCCGCGATGGCTGCATCCTTTTCGGCCGTGATGACGCTCTGCGCAGTCCAGATCGATTCGCTGTTCTTGCCAGCACCGCTGGTCGTGGCCACCGCTTGCTCGGTCACTTCGGCCGAGTCTTCGCCGCGGCTGGGCGAGTCCAGGTAGGACACATCACTCAGCGCATCGGCGGCTTCCCCGCTCACGGTGATCTCGTAGGTCACCGCCCAGGCATCCGCAGTCGATTTGTCATAGCTTTCAATGGCGCCGCATCCAGTCAGGCCCATGCCGAGGACAAGCGCTGCGGAACTGGCCGCCAGCCAGGTCGAAGTGCGGTTGGATGCTGAACGCGAAGTGCCGTGCATGGGATTCCTTTTCTCAGGTGGACGCAGCTGCTGCTTTCTCTACGTGTCAACACTAGTTCCGCGCGCCGGCGATGTCCTCCCGACTGGGAATGATATCCGTTGCCCCGCCTCCCCCCTCAGGGTGGAGGCAAGGATCGCCAGCGCTCCCCTGCTTGCCGCGTCTTGGATGCCCCGCTGCCCTGCGCAACGCGGTAAGCTCACTGACTGGACCCTCGCCGTTGAAAGGACATGATCATGCAGCTGCAGCTTGCCCCGGAGAATCGCAAAGCAGGCCTGCCTGCATGAGGCTTTCCATACTTGACCAGGGCCCGCTCACCGAGCATGCCCCCACCGCAGGCCAGGCCCTGTCCAGCGGCCTGCAATTGGCTCAGGATGCGGAAGCGCTGGGCTACCACCGCATCTGGTTTGCCGAGCACCACCACTCGAAATCCTTCGCCAGTGCCGCCCCGGAAATGATGACCGCGCTGGCTTTGGAACGCACGGAAACCATTCGGGTCGGCACCGGTGCCATCTTGCTGCCGTACTACCAGGCGCAGAAGGTCTCCGAAGCCATGGGCCTGCTGGCCGCCGTGCACCCGGACCGGGTGGACATCGGCGTGGGCCGCGCTGCACTCTCGGACCCGCATTACGCGCAGAAGATTGCCGCCCTGGTGCATGATTCGGACGCCGTCCACGAGCCCTCGGATACCGAACCGGCAGGCCGCGTCTGGGTACTGGGCGCTGGCGGTTCCACCGCGCCCTTGCCTGGAATGCTCGGGGCGGGCTACGTCCATGGGCACTTCCTGCGCCCTGCTGGCGGCGAGCCTGCCACCCGGGCCTACCGCGAGGCCGCGGCCAATGCGGGGCACGCCGCCCACACCGTGCTGGCCGTTCGCTTTGCCACCGCCTCAACCGAAGAGAAGGCGCAGGCCCTGGCCAATGCGCTCTTGCTCTGGCGCGTGCGCAAGGACCTCGGCCACGATGGACCGATCCCCTCGACGGCAACGGCGGCGAGCCACCCGTGGAATACGCAGGAACTGGCCCGTGCCGAGGAGCGCAGCAAGGCGCTGATCGTAGGCACCCCGGACCAGGTCCACGACCGGTTACTGGCCTTGGCCGAGGAGCACGGTGCCGACGAGCTGATGCTCAATACCTTGGTCTGCGACCCGGCAGACCGGTTGGATGCCTATCGCCTGCTCGCCGAGAGTTTCAACGCCTGAGCTCGGCTTCTGCGTCATTGCCATGCATCCCGGTCAGCTGCTCATGGCCCAGCACGCAGGGATGCACTCCGTATCCCTGGATACCGCGTTCCCGCCAGGGTGCCAAACGGCAATTGGCTGGGTGGCTATCGATTGAGCACGAAGGTGTTCAAATCATCCAGCGTTTGCTGCATGTGGTTGTCCATGGCTTGGCGTGCTTGGGAGCTGTCGTGCCGCTGAAGCGCAACCAGGATGTGCTCATGCTCGGCGATGGCATGCTGCTGGATCTGCGCGAAGGCGCTGGTCTCGCGCCTCCGTGAGGAGAGCACTCGGCCCAGCGGCTCGTAGAGCGCCGAAACGAAAACATTGCCCGAGGCCCGCAGGATCACGTCGTGGAACTCCAGGTCTGCATCGACAAAGCCGTCCAGATCGGTGGCCGCGTGTGCGGCGCGCATGGCTTCGAGCAGTTCGCCCATGACTGCCAGCTGCTCCTCGGTGATCCGCGAGGCGGCCAGCTCGCAGGCGCCGGTTTCCAGCATGCGGCGCAACTCGATCAGCTGCACGGCGGCCGCGGCCGCCCCCACGCCGGCGGTTGTGGCGCGTACTACCGCCTCCAGCGAGTTCCACATGTTGACCGGATTCACATAGGTCCCGCGGCCCCGTTCGACGCGGATGATGTTCTGCGCCGCGAGTGTCTTGATCGCTTCGCGCACCGTCATCCGGCTGACTTCCAGGGTCTCGCAGAGTTCCAGCTCGCCAGGAATCAACTCGTCAACCGACAGTTCACCGCTGACTATGCGGTCCAAGACGCTGTCGGCGACCTCTACGACCAATGACTTCCGGGCCATGCTTCCTCCATCCCCGGGACAATTCATCCCGCCAAAGACCTGTCCAGTCTATGTCCCGCAGGCAGTTGCGGCTGACCGCAATCCATGTAACACTAATCGTCATGACAGATGTCTGACATCTTACCTATGATGCCGAGGCATTGCCCAATGACAAAGGAGTCCTTGACCATGCTTGAGTCCGAGTTGCTCGCCGGATACCTCCCGGAGCGCGAGATCGCGCCCGCGAAAATCGCCGAGGCCGCGCGCTCCACCGGCAGCGTGCTGGTGGTCCTGGATGACGACCCGACCGGAACCCAATCGGTCAGCAACCTTCCGGTGCTCACCAGCTGGGAAGTCGAGGACTTCCGCTGGGCCTTCGCCCTGCAGCTGGATGGCGAACGCCCGCTGGCCGTCTACGTGCTCACCAACACCCGCTCCCTGGACGCCGACGACGCCGCACTGCGCAATGAGCAGGTAGCCCGGGCCGCCTTGCAGGCAGCGGCGGAAACCGGCCTGTCGGTGTCCTTTGTCAGCCGTAGCGACTCCACCCTGCGCGGGCATTTCCCGCTGGAAACCGACACCTTGGCCGCCACCGTGGCCGCCGTGGATCCGGATTCTTCGGTGGATGCCGTGCTGATGGTTCCTGCTTTCGGCGAAGCCGGGCGGATCACCGTGGCCGGCGAGCATTACATGCGCACCATCGATGGCCAGGTCGCCAAGGTCAGCGAGACTGAGTTTGCCAAAGACGCCACCTTCGGATTCAGCACCAGCTATCTGCCGGACTACGTCGCCGAGAAGACCGCCGGGCGCATCGCGGCCAAGGACGTGATGGTCCTGGACTTGGACACCATCCGTTCCGGCGCTTCCTCCATCGCCGGCCGCCTGGCCGAAGCTTCCAACGCACAGGTCGCCACCGCGGATATCGTCACGGAAAATGACCTGCTGGCCTTGTCCGAGGGCCTGCAGCAGGCCGAAGCGGCCGGAACCCGCGTGCTGTGC
The DNA here is from genome assembly GCF_042672105.1 of Glutamicibacter sp. NPDC127525. Lineage (NCBI taxonomy): Bacteria > Bacillati > Actinomycetota > Actinomycetes > Micrococcales > Micrococcaceae > Glutamicibacter > Glutamicibacter sp. NPDC127525. The sequence goes on from NZ_JBHXVN010000011.1 coordinate 33,407, forward strand.
CGCGTGGGCCCGCCCTTCGTGCGTGCCCGCATCGGCCAGCAGCAACGGCAGCCATTGTCCGCCGAGGAGATCTACGCGGGCAACGGCGCCGAGCGGCGCACCGCCGGCGGGCTGATCGTTGTGGGCTCCCATGTGGGCGTGACCACCCGCCAGCTGGCCGACCTGACCAGTCGGCACTCGAATGCCACGGTGATCGAGCTGGACGTCCCGGAAATCCTCGCCGACGGCTCCGAGGCCTACCTGAACGGCAAAGCCGCGCAGATCAGCGCCGCCCTGGCCACCCAGGATGTCATCGTGCACACCTCGCGCAAGCTGGTGAAAACCGATGACGCGGCGCAGTCGCTGGAGATCGCCCGCACCGTGAGCGCTGCGGTGGTTTCGGTCGTCAACCTGATCCTGCACGCCACTCCCCCGCGCTTCGTGATCGCCAAGGGCGGGATCACCTCCTCGGATGTCGCCGCCCATGGCCTGGAAATCCGCCATGCCATCGTGCGCGGGCCGATGCTCCCGGGCATTGTCTCGCTCTGGGAATCGGTGGACGGACCTGCCGCCGGCATCCCCTACATCGTCTTCGCCGGCAACGTGGGCGACGACAGCTCGCTGACCGCCGTCACCGCCAAGCTGAGCGCCACTTTCTAACCATCTTTACAATTTCCTGGAGATCCCAATGAGCACTACCAAAGTTGCAGTCCTCGGCCTGGGCGCCATGGGCCTGCCCATGGCAACCCGCCTGGCCACCAAGCTGGAAGTCAACGGATTCGACATCTCCGCCGAACGCATGGCCCTGGCCAGCCAGTCGGGCATCACTACCTACGCTTCCGCCCGCGAAGCGGTCACCGGCGCTGATGCGCTGCTGCTGGCAGTACGCAACGGCGAGCAGCTGGATGCCGTGCTCTTCGGCGAGCAGGGCGTGGCCGGGCAGCTCAAAGCCGGCGCAGTGGTCATCCTGACCTCCACCGTTGGCCTGGAAGCAGTGCCCGCCACCGCCAAGCGCCTGGCCGAACTGGGCTTGGGCCTGGTGGACGCGCCGCTCTCCGGCGGCCCGGTGCGCGCCGGCGAAGGCGACCTGCTGATCGTGGTCGGCGCCGAGCCGGCTCAGCTGGAGAAGGTCCGCCCGGTGCTGGAGCTGCTGGCCTCCACCCTGAGCATCGTGGGCGACAAGCCCGGCGATGGCCAGGCCCTGAAGACGGTGAACCAGCTGCTGTGCGGCGTGCACATCGCCGCGGCCGCGGAGGCCCTGGCCCTGGCGGACAAGCTCGGCCTGGACCAGGCCACCACCCTGGAAGCGCTGCAGGCCGGCGCCGCGAACTCCTTCATGCTCGGCAACCGCGGCCCTCGCATGCTCGAGGCCTACTCCGAGGATGGTGCCGAAGTGCTCTCGCGCCTGGACATCTTCGTCAAGGACATGGGCATCGTGACCTCCGCGGCCCGCTCCCTGCACCTGTCCACCCCGGTGGCCTCGGCGGCCGAACAGCTCTACTTGCTGGGCGAAGCCCACGAGCTGGCCGCGGCCGACGATTCCGCCGTCATCAAGGTCGTAGCCCCGAAGGCTGCCCAGTAAAGTCATCAGCGCGCGAGTTCGACACCCGCGCACCGCGTCAAAGGAGACGACACAACCCATGAGCCCGCTAATGCTGCTACTGATCGCAGTGGCCGGAGTGGCCCTGCTGCTGCTCGGCGTCATCAAGTTCAAGATGCCCGCCTTCATCGTCCTGCTTCTGGTCAGCATGCTCGTGGCCCTGGCCGCGGGCATCCCCATCCAAGAGGTGGCCGGCCTGGTCACCGAGGGCATGGGCGGCACGCTGGGCAGCGTCGCCGTGCTGGTGGGCCTGGGCGCGATGCTCGGCAAGGTCATTGAGATTTCCGGCGGAGCCCAGGTGCTTTCCACCCGCTTCACCGCGCTCTTCGGCCCGCGCCGGGTGATCGCCGCGCTGACCACCGCGGCCTTCCTGCTGGCCATTCCGGTGTTCTTCGACGTGGGCTTCATCGTGCTGGTGCCGATCATCTACGGCTTCGCCAAGGCCCTGGGGGTCTCGCCGGTGAAGATCGGCCTGCCGGTGGGCGCAATCATGCTGGCCATCCACGTAGTGGTTCCGCCGCATCCAGGTGTGGTCGGCGGCGCAGAGATCCTCGGCGCCGATATCGGCTGGGCCACCATCCTGGGCCTGGCGTTCTGCGCCCCGCTGGGCGTCTTGAGCTACTTCGTGGCCAAGCGCATCAACCGCCGCGAGATCCCGATGCTTCCGGAAACCGCAGAGCAGTTCGAATCCTTCGGCGCTTCCGGAACCGGCACCACCCTGGCCAAGACCAAGGCCCCGACCTCGTCCATGGTCATTTCCATGATCCTGCTGCCGATCGTGATGATCATGCTCGGCACCGTGGGCGGTTCCCTGGTGGCCGCTGAATCCACTGCGGCCAACATCCTGGGCTTTGTCGGATCCCCTGCTGTCGCGCTGCTGGTCACCGTGCTAGTTTCCTACTACCTGCTGGGCGTGCGCAGCGGCTGGACCAGCGAGCAGACCGGCAAGGTCATGGACTCCGCTCTGGCCCCGGCGGCCATCGTGATCCTGGTGACCGGCGCCGGCGGGGTGTTCGGCAAGGTGCTCACCGAATCGGGCATCGGCACCGTGCTGGCTGAGTCCCTGGCTGCGGCCGGCCTGCCGATCATCGTGATGGCCTTCATCCTGGCCGCCATCCTTCGCGCCTCGCAGGGCTCTGCAACGGTCGCAATTATCACCACCACCGGCCTGCTGGCCGCAGCCGTGGAAGCCGGCGATTTCTCCACCGTGCAGACGGTGCTGATCCTGGTCGCTGTGGGCTTCGGCGCCTTCGGCCTGAGCCACGTGAACGACTCGGGCTTCTGGATTGTCACCCGCTTCCTGGGCCTGTCCGTGGCCGAGGGCCTGCGCACCTGGACCGTGCTGACCACGGTGCTGGGCGTGGCCGGGTTCGCGCTCACCGCCATTACCTACGCCATCATCACCGCTGCAGGAGTGTAATAATCCCGATGCTCACCCCCATGAACCAGATGGCCGCCCAGGCCATTGCCGCAGGGCACGCCGTCCCCGCCTTCACCTGCTACGACATCACCACCGCGCTGGCCGTGGTCGCCGAGGCCGAAGCCCAGGACCGCGCGGTCATCCTGAATGTCGCGCCGAAGGCCGCCAGCTCCACCGCGGGCCTGCGGCTGATCTCCGCCCTGCGCACCCTGGGCGAGCAGGCCGCCGTTCCGGTAGCCATCCAGCTGGACCACGCCAGCGACGCGCAGCTGATCGTGCGGGCGGTGCAAGCCGGCGCCACCGCGGTGCTGGCCGACGGCTCGGCCGGGACGCTGGAGGAGAATACCGCCTTCGTCCAGCAGGTTCGTTCGCTGATCGGCCCTGAGGTGGTGCTGGAAGCCGAGCTGGGTGCCCTGCCGGGCAACGAGGACAAGGCCTTTGAGCAGAGCGCCTCCCAGCTGACCGATCCGGCGCAGGTGGCCCGATTCGTCCAGGACAGCGGCGCGCAGCTGCTGGCCGTGGCCATCGGCAATGTCCATGGCCGGTACAAGGGCGAACCGAAAATCCACTGGGATGTGCTTGAAGCCATCCACGCCGAATCAACGGTGCCGCTGGTGCTGCACGGGGCTTCGGGCATTGCGCCTGCGGACCTCTCGCGGTCCATTTCCTTCGGGGTGGGCAAGGTCAATTTGAACACCGAGCTGCGCACCGCGACGCTGGCCGCACTGGCTGGGCAGCTGGAAGGCCGCCGTTCCGATGGTCAGAACGTGCTGGGCTTGCTCGGCGACTGGGAGCGCGCGGTCACCGAGGTCGTTTCGGCGACGTTCGTCGCGCTGCGCGCCACATAGCTTGCTGCCTTCGAAGGCCGCGGCGCAGGGACTTTCAGGTTCCGGCACCGCGGCCTTCGGCTTATCCGGCGGCGGAAGTGCCGGCACGATCCAGCGATTGCTGGTGGGTGCGCAGCTGCAGCAGCGCGGCATCCAGCAGCGGGGCGGCGACGCCCAGCTGCTGCGCCCTTGCGGCCAGATCCCCGATGATGTGCTCGGCCTCGACAGGAGTGCCGTGGCCCAGGTCGCGGTAGAGCGAGGCGGTGAACGAGCTGCCCGGCTCGGTCAGCAGCCCGATGGACTGCTCATGCCCCGCCTCGCTGACCGGATAACCGGCCGCGGACGCGATCCGTTCGCATTCGCCGACGGCTTCGCGGATCTTGGGCTCTCCCCCGGCGGCGAGGATATCGCCGATATTCCCGCGGAACAGGCAGGTGATCACCCCGGCCGCGGCGATGAAAGCCCACTTCTCCCAGAGCCGGGCGAGAACATCGTCGAGCACTCCAAGCTCGATGCCACCCACATCAAGAGCCTCGATGATCGGCTCGGGGATCTCCTGTCCGTGCAGACCGCCGAGACCCAGCTGGCACAGGCCGGTCAGCTGCTGGACGACTGCCTGCTCATCCAGCGTGGCAACGATCTTCACAATGCCGCCGAGCACCCGCCCGCCGAAGGCCTGCTCCAGGGCGTCGATATGGGCCATGCCGTTGAGCAGCGGCAGGATGCGGGTGCGATTTCCCATAGCGCCGGCCAGTTCCGGGATCAGCGAGGCCAGCGCCGGGGCTTTGACCGCGACGATCACCAGGTCGAAGGGCTCTTCACCCGCGATAGCGGTGACTGCCCGAACCGGCCAGGTACCTTGGGAATCCGGGGCGCTGAAGCGCAGTCCATGATCGGCAAGCTGGGCCTGGCGGCGTTCGCGCACCAGAAAAGTCACGTCCCTTCCGGCCGCCAGCAGGCGTGCTCCCAGCGCGCCGCCGGTCGCACCGGCACCGGCAATCAGAATGCGGGTCATTTTCTCTTCCTTTCCAACAGGCAGCCGATGAGCGCCCTATCGATTTCGTGGTTTACCGGTGCCATCCGGCAATCGGATCAGCCAGCCCCAGCACCGCGGCAGCTAGCAGTCCGAGGGCAATTGCCACCAAGGATACCCCGCCGGCCAAGGTCACGATGCGGCCAGCGGATGGCGATCGATGCACGCCGGAGAACCGGACGACCGTGATGGCCCCGGCCCACCACAGACCGGCCCCGAGGACCACCGTCGCGCAAAGCAACGCGGTCCGGACTGAGGCGCCTTCGGCTTGCCCGATGAACTGCGGCAGGATGGCAGCGAAGAACAGCAGCGCCTTGGGGTTGGTTGCATTGGTGAGCAGCCCGCGGGCGTAGCCGCTCCGGGCCTGTGGTGCCTGTGCCGGCATGGTGCTGTCCGCCCGGGGCAGTCCTGCGCGCAGCATGCTGGCCCCCATCCACAGCAGCACCACGGCACCCAGAATCTGGGCGGCGGCCATGGCCCCTGGCGCCGAAATCAGCAGCGCGGTCAACCCGGCCACCGCCAGCAGCGCATGCAGCATCAGCCCGGTGACTACTCCTGCAGCCGTGGACACGCCTTGCTGGACCGAACGCGTGGCCGCCTGCACCACCAGGGCCAGGTCGGGGCCGGGCACTGCCAACGCCCCCAAAAGCGCCAGGGCAAATGCCACCCATGATTCGACCCCCATGCCATCCCTCCAGCCTCAACTGCTATTCCAGATTCAGACTAGGGGTCAAATTCGCTAGAATCAGTCCATGAGTGACTCAGAAATGAAATCAATCAAATCTCCCGAATTGGATTCGGTAGATTGGGCAATACTGGAATTGCTGCAGGTTGATGCCACGATGCCGAACAAGGAGATCGCGGCCGAGGTGGGGGTCGCGCCCAGCACCTGCCTGGAGCGGATCCGGCGCATGCGCCGCAATGGCACCATCGTGGCTACCCGCGCCCATGTACTGCCTAGCCTGCTGGGCAAGGGCGAGCAGGCGTTTTTGGGAATCCAGATCCGTCCGCACGCCCGCGACACTGCCAACGACTTCGTGCAGAAGGCCCTAGCTTTGCCCGAAACCCTGGCGCTGTACAACGTCAGCGGCAGCGAGGACTATCTGGTCCATGTCGCGGTGGCCAACAGCACCGAACTGCAGACACTGATCATCGACAAGTTGCTGGCACTGCCCCAGGTGGCGCACTGCCGCACCCAGCTGATCTTCGGCGAGCCGTGGGTGGCTTCGCTGCGCCACCGCTAGCGGTAGCGCGTCCCGTCAGTACGGTTTTTCGACCGAGAGCACTTTCAACCCTTCGGCCACCACCCGCCCGTCGTGGATGACGGTGCGGTCGGTGCCCCGGTCCATCACGGTGGAAGCAATGCTCTCGCCATCCACCAGCACCAGATCGGCCCGGTCCCTTACGGCCAATCCCGGGCGGTCGGCCACCGAAGCCAGGCGTGGCACCGTGCGGTCCATGATCGAGGCGCCGCCCATGGTGGCCACGGCCAGCGCATGCCCGATCAGTTCGTCCTGGCGGAACCCGTTGACGAAAGCCAGCTGCCAGGTCCGGTCCAGCAGATCGCAGTTCCCGTAGGGGCTCCAGTAGTCGCGCTGCCCGTCCTCCCCCAGGCCGAATCGCACCCCGGCTCCAACCAGGTCCACCAGCGGCAGATGATTGGAGGTGCTGGGCGCAACGGAAGTCAGCGAGATGTCCAGCTCGGCGAAGGTGCCGATCAGCCGGCGGCTGGCAGCCTCGCTGACGCTGCCCAGCTCGTAGGCATGGGACAGGTTGACCCTGCCCTGCATGCCCAGCGCCCGGGTGCGTTCGGCAATCAGCTCTGCCGAGAAGACGGCGAGCGCACCGGGCTCATGCAGGTGCACGTCGATATCCACCTGGTATTTATCGGCCAGCCCGAACACCACGTCGAGGTGGCGGACCGGGTCGCGGTCCAGTGCGCAGGGGTCGATGCCGCCCATGGCATCCGCACCGGCTTCCAGCGCGTCCTCGAGATGCTTGACGGTACCCGGCTCGCGCAGGATCCCTGCCTGCGGGAAGACCATGATCTGCACCTCGGCCTCGTTGGCGAACTTCTTTTTCGCGGCCACCACGGCCTCGTATTTCTCCAGCTTGGAATCCACATCCACCTGGGCGAAGGAACGCACCCGCGTGGTGCCGCGGGCAATCATCCGTTCCAGGGTTCCGGCCACGCGCTCGGGCAGCGGGATCTCCGCATCCCGCCAGTTTTCGCGGTCGTTGCTCATCATGCCCCACACTCCCGGGCGTCCAGTGTGCTCGCGGAAGGGCAGGCCGATGCGCGTGGAATCCAGGTGCACATGCACGTCGGAGAAGGAGGGGAGAAGGATGCGCCCGCGGCCATCGACATCTGCCAGGTTGCGCACCTGCTGCGGGTCGTGGGCGGTGATCGACGCGATTTTGCCGCCCTCGATCAGGATGTCGCTGGGCGGACCGCCCCAGGGGCGGGCATTGCGGATGAGCATGGTTCAGCTTCCTTGCCGGTATGGACAGTGCTAGTAGAAACGTACCGCATGCGCCCCTAGGGCCAGCAGCGCTTCGGGCCGAGCGCGGTTCTCCTGCTCCAGGCAGGACAATGGCGGGCCCTTGCGGGCCCGCCATCAACTGGATCGGCTATTCGTCAGCCTCTTCTCCGGGCAACGTCGACTGCTCCGGCAGGCTGTCCCAGAACGAGGTGTCCATGGTTTCCACGGAGCCATCGGCTACCGCCTTGATGGTGCTCTCCAGGGTCAGGATGGTCTGCTGGCGCAAGTAGCCATTGGATTTCTGTCCCAGGACATAATCCGGGTTGCTGTGATCGCTCATGCCGCGCATTTCGAAGAGCAAGGTGGAAATGCCGTATTCGGCCGCGATGCCATTGCGCGCAATGGTGTTGGCGGTCCCGCCCACGTACTTGCCCAAGTGGCCCCAGCCGGTCCGGTCGACATTCTGGTAGACCACTGCGCCCAGGCGCTTGGAACCCTCGCGGACTTCCTCAGGCACGTCCGGGGTCGTCGGGTAGAGGATCGAGCCGGACACCAGCTTGCCGTCCACCGCCGAGCGGGTGCCCTGATGGTGCAGGTCGATCATGTAGTCGATGCCGTAGGCGGAGAGCACATTGTTATGCAGCGCCTGGATTTCCGGCTGGGTCTTGGCCACGTGGTCCCGGTTGATGTCCACGTTGTTGGCGTTGTAACGGGTCAGGTGCCGGTCCCCCGAGGCGATGTAGTCATCGAGCGGGAAGTCCACATCGCCCATGGCGCCATCCGGGTTCAGCATCGGCACCACCAGGATGTTGACGTCCTTGAGCACCTCCTTCATCCGCCCCGAGCCCAGGTGCTTGATCACTTCCAGGGTCCCCTCGGTGGTCAGCTGCTCGTTGCCGTGCTGCTGGGTGAGGAACATGATCGTGGGATTTTCCGGGTTAGAAAGGTACTTGGCCAGGAACAGATCGCGTCCCTTGGCGGATTGGCCGATGACTTCCAGTTCCATCGCCGATTGCTTGGCATCCTGCTTGCGCAGTTCGGCGGCCATCGACTCGTGCGTATGCAGGATCGAGGTGTTGATGGTTTCATTTCCGGTGTAGTCCGGCCCGTTGCCTACGGCATTGGCCGGGACAAGCCCCAAGCCGAGGAACAGTGCCGAGCCGGCAACGATGCAGGAGCCCTTCTTCAGCAACTGAGCGGGGAACTGCTTTGGCATATTCTTCATTGAATCTCCGATGTCTTCCTGTGGTGGGATGGATCTTGGTCATTGCGCCGTCCTCCGGCGTTTCCAGTCTCAGCTGCCGATGATGAAGTAGCCGCCGTTCAGTCCGTCCACCATGACGCGGTAGGACTTTTTCTCCAGGCTCGCTTCGATCATCCAGTTGGGTTTCCAGACCTTTGCGACACTGCTCTTTTCCCGGACCCCGCCGCGCCAGGCCAGCCGGGCCCGGCGCAGCGCCTCGGTGGACAGCAGGGCCTTGGCCCGCCGGCGTGCGGTGTCGAAATCGATGGTGTTCCACTGCGGATCAGCCACCCGGTCCAGCACTTGGCCGGTTTCCGCATCTTCGGCTTGCCACGGATCGCAGACGAAGGCCTTGCCCGAGTAGTAGTCCACCAAGGCGTGCGCCTGCCCTGACCGCCCGGCCAGCTGCGGCACCTCGAAGATGAACCCCGCAAAGGGATGATGGCGCAGCTTGGCCGACTCGACTCTCAGCCCTGGCGCCTTGGCGGCAAGGATGCGTTGCGCGTCCTGGTCATCGACCAAGGTTTTCAGCACCAGTTCATTCACCGCGGGCCGCCATTTCCGCCTGGCTGGCCAGCAGTGCATCCTGGCCCATGAGCATCTTCTTCGGGATCGGGCCGATCTTCGCGGTCTCATCCAGGGCCCGGCCAATATGCTCCGGCACGGGATGCGACTTCTGGCTGGCCAGGCTGCCGATGACCATGGCCGCGGTGGAGGCCAGGATGCCGGTGACCATCGGATCAATGCCGGTGGCATCCGGCGCGCCGGACACCTGCCAGAGCACCGAGACCAGTGTGCCGGCGGCCATCGAGGAGATCGCGCCAACGGTATTGGCCTTCTTCCACCACACCGCGCAGATATAGGAAGGGACAAAGGCGCTGCCCAGCACGGTCGTTGAGAAGATCACCACGGCGGCCACCGCGGGAGGATCAAAAGCGGCAATGCCATAGCCGATGATGGCCAGGGCCAGCACGGTGATCCGCGAGACCCAGACCATCTGCGCATCGCTCATGTTCTTGTTGATGAACCGGGCGTAGATGTCCTGGCTGGCGATGGTGCCGGCCTGCAGCAGCAGGGCATCGGCGGTGGACATGATGGCTGCCATGATCGCTGCCATGACGATGCCCACGGCGAAGGTCGGCAGCACCGCGTCGGCGACCTCGAAGATCGCGGTTTCCGGGTTGGCCAGGTTGGGCAGCAGGATCAGCGCGAACAGGCCCACCAGGTAGGGGCCGGGGATGAACAGCAAGTTGAATACCAATGAGTAGACCCCTGCGGTGCGTGCCACCGATGGCTTCTTCATGGCCATGTGGCTGACCACCACGTGCGGCCAGCCCATGTAGCCGATGGAGAAGACCAGCAGCGCACCGAGAATGACTCCCCACTGTCCCTGGTAGCCCAGATCCGCTCCCCACATGGTCAGCAGGTTGGGGTTGATCCCGCCCACGGCTTCATTGCCCTTGGTGAAACCGCCCACGGCCATCAGCGTGGCAACCAGGATCCAGACCATGCCGACCACCATGATGATGGCCTGCACGAAGTCGGTGTAGGCCACAGCCAGGTAGCCGCCAAGGAAGGTATAGAGGACAATCACGCCGATGGCGATCGCCAAGGCCACCGGGAAGGAAACCCCAGAGACCATTTCCAATCCGCGGCCGCCGGCGATGAACTGGGCCAGGACGTAGAAGAACATGCAGAACAGCGCCACGGGAGCGGCGATGAGCCGGATCCACTTCGAGGGGTAGCGGTGTTCCAGGTACTCGATGGAGGTGATGGACCCCAGGATCTGGGATAGCTTGCGCATGCGCCGGCCCAGGACCGAGAGGTTCAGGATGCCGCCGCCCAGGTCGCCCAGCGCGTACCACATGCTGAAATAGCCTTGGGTGTAGCCCATGGATCCGGCACCCATGAACATGTAGCCGGACATGGAAGAACTCTGCAGCCGCAACGCGGTGACACCGGGGCCGAGGCTGCGTCCGCCGAGCAGGAACCCTTCGGCATCTTGCTTGCCTCGCTTCATCGCCCAGAAGCCGATGGCGGCCATGGCGATGAAATAGATGACCAGGAACAGGATTTCGATGCTCACTGCTGCTCCTTCGCATCCTCGCGCTTCCAGCCGCGGCTGAGCCACAGGAAAACAGCTGTGTAGATCACCCAGAGGGCCGGAACCCCGATGATGACCATGGTCGTGAACGCCGGTAGTCCAAACATCGACACATTCCTTCTGGGAGCCGCTGGTTCTTATTTCATGAGCTGGGTCACAAGCACCCGCTTGATCCATAGCCTTGCATAGCCCCAGTGGCCAAGACAAGGATAATTCCTAGGTTAACTTGGGAAAACTTCCGTGCCCCTGCATTCGACCGCACTGTCTTCCCGGCCTTTGCGCCTCCGGTCGAGCGCCTCCGGGCCCAAACGGCGGGCAACAGCAAAGGCCCCGGCCGGGTTCGGCGGGCATCGTCATATGATGTCCGTCGAATCTCCGCCGGGGCCTTTGGCCCGGAGGGTGCTAGCGCAGCACCACAGTGCGCGAGCCGCTGAGGAAGACCCGGTCTTCGCAGTGCCAGCGCACCGCATCGGACAGGGCTTTGCACTCGGTATCGCGTCCGGCGGCCACCAGGTGCTCGGGCGCGTAGCTGTGGTCCACTTCCTGGACGCGCTGGGTGATGATCGGCCCCTCGTCCAGCTCCGAATTCACGTAGTGCGCCGTGGCGCCCACGGTCTTCACCCCGCGTTCGAAGGCTTGGTGGTAGGGCTTGGCCCCCTTGAAGGAGGGCAGGAACGAATGGTGGATGTTGATGGCCCGGCCGGTGAGCTTGCGGGTGAGATCATCGGAGAGCACCTGCATGTAGCGGGCCAGCACCACCAGATCCACCTCGAAGCGCTCCACCAGGTCCATCAGCTTGGACTCGGCCTCGGGCTTGGTCTCAGGGGTGACAGGAATATGGAAGAACGGAATCCCGTTCCACTCGACCTGCTGCCGGTGGTCCGGGTGGTTGGAGACTACTGCCGCGATCTCCACCGGCAGCTCCCCCATCCGGGCGCGGAACAGCAGGTCATGCAGGCAATGGCCGAACTTGGAGACCATCACCACCACGCGCTTCTTGTTGCCGGCCGGGCGCAAACCCCAGGTCGCCTGGTGCTCATCGGCGAGCTGGCCGAGGCCCGACTCGAGTTCGGCGATCTCGGCAGGGATATCCTCCGCCGCGGCGACCTCGAATTCGATGCGCATGAAGAGCGTCCCGGAAAGCTGGTCGTCATGCTGCTTGAGCTCCCGGATGTCGCCATGGTGCTTGAGCAGCAACCCGGTGACCGCATGCACGATGCCCGGGCGCTCGGCGCAGGTGAGGGTCAGGACATACTTGTTGTTCGGTTCGGTCATCGTGCCGCTCCTTGGTTTCGCCGAGATGGCATTAGCTTCGCCATGGCTCGTAGTGGTTTTTCGGGGGATTTTCATGCGGTTGCGCCTGGCTTCCGCGCAGTGCTCTGCGCCGCGGATTCAAAGCCGTCCGGTCTGAGTTTTCCCAGCGGAACTGCGCGCCGCCCCTGCCTTCGGAAGCAGCTGCGGGCAGACTCGCCAACCTCTGGCCGGATACTGATATATCAATTGATGATCACAATACTATGTGTGCTTCAGCACAGCGTCAACAACTTTTCCGGCGGTTCTTCCTGGCGCCTTTCCCAGCGCCCCCAGTACGGTTTTCCGCTCTGCCGCTGGCCGGCAAGCCAAGGGCTGTTGAGCGCATCGGCACAGGAAAAGCGCCCAAATCGAAGCCGGGGCGATACTCTTTGTGTGTCGGCAATTGATTTTTGAACAGTGATAGAGAGCGATATGCCAAGGCCCACCGAACTGACCAGCGCCGCCACCGAGCAAGGCTCGATGGCTGATCGAGCCTACAACGCATTGCGCGACCGGCTGGTGCTGCTCGAAATCGCTCCGACGCACCCGATCCACGAGCCGCAGCTGGCCGAAGAACTGGGCATTGGGCGCACCCCGATGCGCGAGGCTCTCAAACGGCTGGAAACCGACCATCTGGTGGTGTCCTATCCGCGCCGCGGCACCTTCGCCACGGCCGTGGATTTCCATGAGCTGAACTACATCTCCGAAATGCGCCAGGTGCTCGAGCCGCTGGCCGCGCGCAACGCGGCCGCGAACAAGGACCCGCAGATCCGCGAGCAGCTGGCCAGTTACCTGCAGCAGATCGATGCCCTGGATCCCGCCCTGGACCAGCGTTCGCTGCTGCTGCTGGATGTGCGCATCCACCGGCTCATCTACAAAGCGGCGGCCAACAAGTACCTGGAGGAAACCCTGGTGCGCCTGGATAATCTGGTGACCCGGATCTGGTGCCTGGTCATCGACCAGATGCCTCCGATCGCAGAGCACATTTCCGAGCATTCGGCCCTGCTGCGCGCCATCCTCGACGGCGACGCGCAGCTGGCAGCGCGGCTGGTCTCCGAGCATGTGGCCCACTTCGAGCAGGCCCTGCGCCGCGCCCCCTAGCTGGATGCCGGGGACGCGAACCGGCCGCTAGCGGCCGGCGCCCTCGGGTTCCAGATCAGTTTCGGGCCGCGGCTGCGGTTCGTGCACCGGGGCTTCCAGCTCCTGGGCCACCGGCTCCGGCCGGTCTCCAGCCGGCAGGCCCGACGCGGCCACAATGGAGTTCTCCCTGGTCATCAGGCTGAACTGCTCTCCTTCGTGGCGGTCGATTCCGTCATCCACCGCCTGCTCCAGCACCTCCATCGCCACCTTGCCGCGCAGCACCAGCGGATCACGGCACAGGTCCTTCCACAGCGCCACGCACAGCAGCAGCATCACCAGCACGAAGGGCAGCGCCGAGACGATGGTGATGTTCTTCAGCCCGTTCAGGGCCGCCGCCGGATGGTCCCCGCCGGCCAGCAGCATGACCGCGGCCACCGCTCCCACCGAGACGCCCCAGAAGACCACCGATTTCTTCGAAGGTTCTTGCGCGCCGCGTTCGCTCAGCGCGCCCATCACGATCGAGGCGGAGTCCGCCCCGGTGACGAAGAAGATGGCAATCAGCACCACGGCCAGGGCCATCAGCGCGATGGAGAACCACTCGGGGAACGGCAGTGCGCCCAGCAGCTCGAAGAGCACCGAGTTGAAGTCGATGTCCGGGACCCCGTCCACCATCTGGGCCAGTGCCTGGCCCATGTCTCCGTTGCGCTCGGCCCGTTCCTGCAGGCCGATGGCGCCGCCGCCGAAGATGGCGAACCAGAACAGCGTGACGGTGGAAGGAACCAGCAGCACCCCGGTGACGAACTGGCGGATGCTGCGCCCGCGCGAGATCCGCGCGATGAACAGGCCCACGAACGGGGTCCAGGAAACCCACCAGGCCCAGTAGAAGATGGTCCAGGAGGAAAGCCAGGCGGCCATGTCGCCGTCCCCGGAAGCCGCGGTCCGCGATGCCATTTCCGGCAAGTCAGCGATGAAGGAGCCCACCGCATTGGGAATCACGTTCAGGATGAACAGCGTGGGCCCGCCGATGAACACGATCAGCGCCAGGATCACCGCCAGCACCATGTTGATATTGGACAGCCACTGGATGCCTCGCTCGATTCCGGAGACGGCCGAGGCCACGAACAAGGCGGTGAGCACCGCAATGATCAGTACCAGGACCCCCGAACCCACCGAGGACAGCAGCCCGGCGGACTGGATGCCGCCGCCGATCTGCAGCGCGCCGAGCCCCAGCGAGCAGGCCGAGCCGAAAAGCGTGGCCAGGATAGCCAGGATGTTGATCGTCTTCCCGCCCCAGCCGTGGACGACCCTTTCGCCGAAGATCGAGGTGAACATCGAGGAGAACAGCTGCGGGCGGCCCAGCCGGAAGCTGCCGTAGGCCATGCCCAGCCCGACAATCGCGTACATGGCCCAGGGGAACAGCGTCCAGTGGAACATGGTGGTGCCCATGGCCGTGCCCACCGCGGCCGAGGTCTGCCCGCCCACGGTTTCCGGCGGCGGAGACATGTAGAAGTACAGCGGTTCGCCCACCCCGTAGAAGACCAGCCCGATGCCCATGCCGGTGGCGAACATCATCGAGATCCAGGAAACCGTGCTGAACTGCGGCTTCTCCCCGTCCTTGCCCAGCGGGATGCGCCCGAAGCTCTTGGCCGCGACCACCAGCACGAACAGGGTGAAAACGGTCGCGGCGATCACGAAGACCCAGCCGGTGTTCGTAATCACCCAGTCGAGGGCCTTCCCGGCCGCGGAGCCCAGCCCTTCGGGCGAAGCGAAGCCCCAGGCGATGAACGCCAGGGCGAGGAGTCCGGCAATGCCGAAGACCCAGTAGTCGGTGCCGGAGGACAGGTATCTTCTGGGCCGGCGCCGGCGAGCCGAGTGCAGCTCGCTGACCAGGTCGTTCACGGGTTGCTCAGTGCGTTTCATTTCGGTTTCCTTCAATAAAGGCAATAGGTGGCGGGCCGGCAGGGGAATGCGGGCGCGCCGAATCAGCCGGGGTCCCGGGGTTGCTCGTGAGTGGTGGCCGGGGCCGGCAAATCGGCCGGGCTCAAGAGCCGGCCGGAAGTGCGCCGTGCAGGCCGGGAATTGTTCCCGGCCGGCACGGCGGGCAGCGGTTAAATGCGCGTCAAGCGCGGATCAGGCGCTGATCAGCCCGTGCGGGTCGAGCACGAACTTCTGCGCGGCGCCTTCGTCGAAAGCCGCGTAGCCCTGCGGGGCCCGGTCCAAGCCAATGGCCGTGGCGTTGACGTTCTTGGCAATCGAGACCTTGTCCGAGAGGATCGCCTGCATCAGCCCGCGGTGGTACTTCATCACCGGGCACTGGCCCGTGACGAAGGTGTGGGACTTGGCGAAGCCCAGGCCGAAGCGCATGGACAGCGAACCGACCTTGGCCGCTTCGTCCTCGGCGCCCGGATCCCCGGTGACATAGAGTCCCGGGATGCCCAGGCTGCCGCCGGCACGGGTGATTTCCATCAGCGAATTGAGCACCGTGGCAGGCTGCTCCTTGCCAGCGTCGTGCCCGTGCCCGCGCGCTTCGAAGCCCACCGCGTCGATGCCGCAGTCGACCTCGGGCACGCCCAGGATCTGGGCGATCTGCTCGGCGGGGTCGCCCTGCGAGACGTCCACGGTTTCGCAGCCGAAGCTGCGCGCCTGGGCCAGCCGGTCGGCGTTCAGGTCCCCGACAATCACGGTGGCCGCACCCAGCAGCTGCGCGGAGGTGGCCGCGGCCAGGCCCACCGGGCCGGCGCCGGCGACATAGACGGTGGAGCCGACGGTGACCCCGGCGCCGATGGCTCCGTGGTAGCCGGTCGGGAAGATGTCCGAGAGCATGGCCAGGTCCAGGATCTTCTCCATGGCCTGGTCGCGGTCGGGGAATTTCAGGGCGTTCCAGTCAGCGTAGGGCACCAGCACGTATTCGGCCTGGCCGCCCACCCAGCCGCCCATGTCCACGTAGCCGTAGGCGGAACCGGGGCGGTCGGGATTGACGTTCAGGCAGATGCCGGTTTGCCCGACCTTGCAGTTGCGGCAGCGGCCGCAGGAGATGTTGAAGGGCACCGAGACGACGTCGCCGACCTTGAGGAATTCCACATCGCGGCCTACTTCCACCACTTCGCCGGTGATCTCGTGGCCCAGCACCAACCCGACGGGCGCGGTGGTGCGGCCGCGGACCATGTGCTGGTCCGAACCGCAGATGTTGGTGGCGATGGTCCGCAGGATGACCCCGTGGTGCACCTGCCGCCCGACGTTTGCCGGGTGGACCCCGGGCCCGTCCTTCAATTCGAATTCGGGGTACGGGGTGTCGATCAGCTCGACCTTGCCTGCCCCGGCGTAGCTTACTGCCAAGTTGCCCATAGCGGACCACTTCCTTGAAATATCAGTTGGATACCAAATCGGATGTGCCCAAGTCTGGCTACTGGATGTGATCCATGTCAATAGCCCGGCGAGAAATCCGCCGGGCCCGGCAGCCCGCCAGCGACCGGCTACCCGTCCAGTTCCTCGGCCGAGCGCAGGGAAATGATGTCCTTGGCGGTGCGCTGCAGGATATCCAGGGATTCCTCGATCAGCGGCGAGCCGCGGCTGCCCTTGCGGGTCACCGCCACGATGCGCCGCGAGGGCTTGGCCGCCCCGGAAATCCGGCGGCGCACCACGTTCTGCGCATCGCCCAGGGTGGCCAGCCGGGGCAGCAGCCCCACGCCCAGGCCCGCCCCGATGAACGCGATCATGGTTTCCCACTCCACCGCCTCGTGGGCGATGTGCGGGGTGACCCCCAGCGAAGTGAAGGCGGCAACGAACAGCGCCCGGTAGACCGACTGCCCGGATTCCGAGATCCACGGGTCATCGGCCAGGTCCTCCAGGGCCACGGACTTGTGCTGCGCCAGCCGGTGCGTGGCGGGCAGCACCACATCCAGCGGGTCATCGAGCAGCACGGTCTGCTCGAACCGGTCCCTGGCGGCAGAACCCCCGGACGTCTGGCTGGCCACGATCACGGCCAGGTCGATCCGCTCCGCGAGCAGCAAGTCCAGGCAGCGCTGCGGCTGCGCTTCGATCAGCTGCACCTCGGTATCGGGCCGGGTGGCTCGCAGGTTCGCGGCCAGCGGGGCAAGCAGCTGCGCGGCAGCGGTGGAGAAACCGCCCAGGCCGAACTGCCCCTGCACCTGCCCGGAGGCGTTGCGCGCGGACGCCGCGAGCAGCTCCCATTGCGTCACAATCCCGTCCAGGCCCGCAACGAAATGCCGGCCCGCGGAGGTCAGCCGCACCCCGCGGCCCTCCTTGGTGATCAGCTTGATGCCCAGGGTGCGCTGCAGTTCGCGCAGCTGCGCGGAGACCGCCGAGGCCGAGTAGCCGGTCAGTTCCGCGGTGCGCGCTACCGAGCCTGTGGAGGAGAAGACCCGCAGGGTGGCGAAGCGTGGATCAATCATGCACCAATTGTGCACGGTTCCGTTCAATTTCTTGCGCTTTTCTTGCCGACTATTTCTTCCTAGTCTCGATTCATGCGGTGACCGGCCTCACATCGGCCCGCGCAACCACAGCCAGAGGACGCCAGCCGCGTCGTGTTCCAAGGAGTAACAGATGACCGCTTCGGTAAGCGCACCGCGCACTACGCGTGGGAAGCTCGCTACGTCGGTGAACCAAGAACAGCTCGCCGAGATCACCGAGCTCTTCCGCAACCGGCGCAAGGGCTACTCGCTCGAAGCCCCGCTGTATACCGACCCCTCAGTATTCGATGTCGAAATGCAGGCCATCTTCGGGACCCACTGGCTGTTCGCCGCGAGCATTGCCGAGATCCCCGAGCCCGGGGACTACGTCACCGTGGACTACGGTCCGCATTCGCTGATCGTGCTGCGCACCGATGAGGGCGGGGTCAACGTGCTGCACAATGTGTGCCGGCACCGCGGCGCCCGCGTGCTCACCGAAGCCTCGGGCAGCACCGGGAACCTGGTCTGCGGCTACCACTCGTGGACCTACTCCCCCGAAGGGGACCTGATCCACGCCTCCGCCCCGGGCGAAGGCAAGTTCGACAAGAGCTGCTTCGCGCTCAAGCGCGCCCACGGCCGGGTCCACGCCGGGCTGGTCTTCGTTTCCCTGGCCCAGGACCCGCCGGCGGACTTCGACGAGGTCGCCGGCATCTTCGAGCCCTACCTGGCCCCGCACGATATCGCCCGCGCCAAGGTCGCCTACCAGCAGGACATCATCGAGGAGGGCAACTGGAAGCTGGTGATGGAGAACAACCGCGAGTGCTACCACTGCGACGGGCACCCCGAGCTGGCCTGCTCGCTGTTCCCCACCTGGGGGCTGAGCGACGACACCGTTCCGCCGCACCTGGAAGAGGTATGGGAACGCAACCAGCAAGCCCAGGCGGCCCTGGAGGAACGCTGCCGCCGCTACGGATTGCCCTACGAGGTCGTGGAGCAGCTGGACACCCGCATCGCCGGCATCCGCATCTCCCGCGAATCCCTGGACGGCGACGGGGAATCCTTCTCCGCCGACGGGCACCGCCTGTCCAAGAAGCTGCTCGGCGAGCTGCGCGACTTCCGGCTGGGCCGCTGCTCCATGCACCTGCAGCCCAACAGCTGGTTCCATTTCCAGTCCGACCACGTGATCACCTTCGCCGCCTTCCCGATCAACGAGCACCAGACCCTGGTGCGCACCACCTGGCTGGTGGCCGATGACGCGGTCGAAGGAGACGACTACGATCTGGAGAAGCTCACCCACACCTGGAAGCAGACCAACCTGCAGGACAAGGCCTTCGTCGAGCTGTGCCAGAAGGGCGCAGCCAGCCCCGCCTACCAGCCGGGCCCGTACATGAAGAGCGAATACCAGGTCGAGGCGTTCATCAACTGGTACACCCAGCGCGTGCTGGAGCACCTGGCATGAGCGCAGGCGCCCAGCTGGCATCGAGCGTAGCGGCCCAGCGCATCCGCGGGCTGGAAATGCCGTGGAACCGGGTCCTCAGTTCCCAGGAAGGCCCGGCGAGCGCGGCCCGCGCGCTGGGACCCTGGCACCCCCAGGAGTTCCTGGCCGAATGCGTGCAGACCATCGAGGAAGCCGGCGGGCTGATGACCTTCGTCTTCCGCCGCGCCGACGGCGCCCCGCTGGCCTTCCGCGCCGGGCAGTACCTGAACATCGCCTTCCCGGTGCATGGCGAAGACCAGGACCCGGTGGACCGCAGCTACTCGATTTCCAGCGCGCCCACCGTGCCCTGGACCTTCAATGTCAGCATCAAGCGCGATCCCAAGGGCCTGGTCTCCTCCTGGGCGCATGAGAACCTGCGTCCGGGCATGGTGCTGGAGATGCTCGGCCCGGTGGGCGCCTTCCACCTGGGCGATTCCGACCGGCGCGCCCGCTACCTGTTCCTTGCGGCCGGAGCCGGGATCACCCCGATCATGTCGATGGTGCGCACCATCCACTCGCTGCCCGGCCAGGCCGATGTGGTGGTGCTCTGCCACGGCACCGTGCCCGGGGACTTCGCTTTCTGGCCCGAGCTGGAATACATTGCGCAGGTCGATTCGCGGATCAAGGTGTTCTACTCGCTGGGCGACCGGGCCAAGCCCAAGAGCTGGAACGGCTTTGCCGGGCGGCTGACCACGGCGATGATCGACGCGGTGGCCCCGGACGCCAATGGCCGCAAGGTGTTCGCCTGCGGGCCGGAAGGGTACCTGAATTCGGCCACCCAGCTGCTGCGCGAGGCCGGGGTGGATGACACCTCGGTGTTCATGGAGTTCTTCTCCGGGGACCGCAAGACGCTGCTCGAATACCAGGAGGAAATCGCCCTGGCCGGGTCCATCGCCGAGGAGGTGGCCGAATCCGTGGAGGAGTTCTACGAGAGCCAGCCGCCGGAGCTGGGGATGTACGAACCCGAGTACGACCAGAGCGGCACCATCGAGGCCAGCGGCCAGAAGCTGGTGGCGGTCGATTCCAATGCCCCGCTGCCGCCGGCCGCGCCGCTGGTTCCCGCGCAGGACCCGCCGGATACCGCTTCCTTCCCCACCGTGGGCGAAGGCGAGCTGACCATGACCTTCCTGCGCACCGCGGTGAATGTCCGGATCAGTTCCCAGGAGCACATCCTGGGTGTCGCCCAGCGGGCCGGGGTGCGCATCGGCGCCAACTGCCAGGAGGGCATGTGCGGCTCGTGCAAGGTCGTCAAGCTCGAAGGCGAGGTGGCGATGAACCACCAGGGCGGCATCCGCGCCCGTGAAATCGCGGCCGGGAAATTCCTGCCCTGCTGCTCCACCGCCCAATCGGATCTGGTCATCGACGCCTAGCCGCGCCGGCCACCACCACACCATCAGCTTTCAAGGAGTCCCCATGTCCCGTCTTTCCCCTCGGATCCTCATCATCGGCGCCGGCATCGTCGGCGCCAACCTCGCAGACGAACTGGCCGCGCTGGGCCATACCAATACCCTGGTCATCGAGCAGGGCCCGCTGGATCTTCCCGGCGGTTCCACCTCGCACGCCCCGGGCCTGGTCTTCTCGTCCAACCCGTCCAAGTCCATGACCGAATTCGCGCAGTACACCATCGAGAAGCTCACCGGGCTGGTGGGCGCCGACGGGCGCGGCTCCTTCCTTCCGGTGGGCGGGCTGGAAATCGCCACCAACGAGGAGCGCCTGGCCGACCTGCATCGCCGCGCAGGCTGGAACCGCTCCTACGGGGTCGACGCCGAAGTCATCGACGCCGCCGCCTGCCTGGCGAAGTTCCCGATGCTCAACCCGGAGAAGGTCCTGGGCGGCCTGTTCACCCCGGGCGACGGGCTGGCCCTGGCCGCCAAGGGCACCGCACTGGTCATGGAACGCGCCAAGGCCGCGGGAGTCGAGTTCCGCGACCGCACCATCGTCACCGATATCGAGGTCTCCGGCGGCAAGGTCGCCGCGGTCATCTGCGGCGAAGAGCGCTTCGCGGCGGACATCGTGGTCTCCTGCGCAGGCTTCTGGGGACCGAATATCGGCAAGATGGTGGGCACCTCGATCCCGCTGCTGCCGCTGGGCCACCAGTTCGCCTGGAGCACCCCGGCCCCGTCGCTGGCCGGAGTGAACGAGCTGCCGGCCGGTGCCAGCCGCCCGATCCTGCGCTACCAGGACCGCGACCTCTACTACCGCGAGTGGGGAGATCGCATCGGCATCGGCTCCTACGCCCACCGTCCGATGCCGGTGGATCTGGACACCTTGCAGGCCTACCGCCCGGAAGAGATCACCCACGAGCGGATGCCTTCCTCGCTGGACTTCACCCCGCAGGACTTCGCCGCCGAATGGGAAGCCAGCCAGGAGCTGCTGCCGGATCTGCGCAACACCCGGATCCAGCGCGGCTTCAACGGCATCTTCTCCTTCACCCCGGACGGCGGCTCGCTGGTAGGCCAGTCCAGGGAAGTGGACGGCTTCTACGCGGCCGAGGCCGTGTGGGTCACCCACGCGCCGGGCATCGCCAAGGCCGTGGCCGAGCTGATCACCACCGGCACCTCCACGACGGACCTGAGCGACTGCGACCTGAACCGCTTCGAGGACGTGCAAACCACCAAGGAGTACGTCAGCGAGACCTCGCAGCAGAACTTCGTGGAAATCTACGATGTCCGCCACCCGCTGGAACCGCGCACCAAGCCCCGCGCCGTGCGCACCAGCCCGTTCTACTCCCGCCAGCAGAAGCTGGGCGCCTTCTTCCTGGAGGGCACCGGCTGGGAGCGCCCGCACTGGTACGAGGCCAACGCGGCGCTGCTCGATGAATTGCCGGCGGAGTGGGCGGCCCCGGAGCGCGACAGCTGGTCAAGCAAGTTCCACTCGCCGATTGCCGCGGTGGAAGCCTGGAAGACCCGCACCGCGGTGGCCATGTTCGACATGACCCCGCTCAAGCGCGTGGAAGTCACCGGCCCCGGCGCCGGGCCGATGCTCCAGTGCTTGACCACGGCGAATATGCTGCGTGCCCCGGGCATGGTCAGCTACACCCTGCTGCTGGACCATGCCGGCGGCATCACCAGCGACATCACTGTGGCCCGGCTCTCCGAGCAGGTCTACCAGGCCGGCATCAACTCCAATGTGGATGTCGCCTACCTGGACCGCGAAGCGCGCAAGTTCAATGCGGCCAACCCGGGCCAGTGGGTGGCAGTACGCGATATCACCGCCGGGACTTCCTGCATCGGCCTGTGGGGCCCGCTGGCCCCGCAGGTCATGGCCAAGATCAGCGACGACGATATGGGCAACGAGGGGCTAAAGTACTTCCGCACCAAGCAGATCTCCATCGCCGGCATCCCGGTCACCGCGATGCGCCTGTCCTACGTGGGCGAATTCGGCTGGGAGCTCTACGCCTCGGCGGATGTCAGCGCCAAGCTCTGGGATGCGATCTTCGAAGCCGGGCAGGAACACGGCATCATTGCCGGCGGGCGCGAGGCGTTCAACTCCATGCGACTGGAGAAGGGCTTCCGCTCCTTCGGCACCGATATGACCAGCGAGCACGAACCGGAACAGGCCGGTTTGGGCTTCGCGGTGAAGGCCGCCAAGACCGCGGACTTCGTGGGCAAGTCGGCGCTGGCCGAACGTGCCGCGGCGGCCACCAAGCGCCTGCGCTGCCTGACCGTGGATGATGGCGTGTCCATGGTCCTGGGCAAGGAACCGGTCTACGTGGATGGCAAGCCTTCCGGCTACGTCACCAGCGCCGCCTACGGATACACGGTCCGCAAGCCGATCGCCTACGCGTGGCTGCCGATCTCGGTGGAAACCGGAGACCCGGTGGCGATCGAGTACTTCGGCAAGCAGATTGCCGCCACCGTGGTCGATGATCCGCTGTACGATCCGCAGATGGACCGCTTGCGCGGAGTTTCGCTGGCTACTTCGGCCAGCTAGCGGCTAGACGCACGTACCCGGGGCCGGGCACCGCTCATGCGAGCGGTGCCCGGCCTGTCGTCGATAACCTGCGTGGCTGCCTGCACGCCGAGGCGGTACGCCATGCATTCATGCCTCTTAATAGGGGTGCCCTGCCGATTAATAGGGGTGCCCTGCCGATAGCGGCCGCGGATGGCCTTCCGCTGGAGGGCAACGGGCCGCTCAGAAGGCGCGTTCGGCAACATTCACGCGAGCCGCGGAATCCAGTGCTGCCTTGACCTGGTCCGCTGGTGTTGGCGCTGGAATCGAGGAAAGCAGCTGGTCATCCGGGGTCGTGGAATCCGCCAGGTAGATGCGCGTATATCCGGCGGATTCGGGCTCGAATTTCCACGTTTCCGCGAGCGCGCCCGCGTCCAGCGTATCGAAGCCGAGGCGTTCGATGATTGCCGCTGCTTGCTCCTTCGCTTGGGAATCATCGGAGGCAATGGGAAGCGCAGAGCGGCCAGCAGCCTCGGCGGGACGGGCCAGCAGCGGAATGTGGTGGGCCAGGATGTTGCCGAAGGCTTTGACATAGCGAGCACCATCGAGCCAGCTCGCCACCAGTTCGCTGGTCGTCATCGTCCCGCTGTCGAGTTCGGCAATGCGTCCATCCCTGGATGGATAGTAGTTGCTGGTGTCCAGCACTGTCTTGCCGCGCAGCAACCCGGCTGGCAGCTCACGTACCGCAGCGAGCGGAATGGACAGCACCACGGCTTCGCCCGCTTCGGCCACCTCTTGAACCGTGCCGGCTGCGGCCAGCGGCCCCAGCTCGGCCACGAGTTCCTGCAGCGATTGAACTCCACGGGAATTCGCAATCACCACGTTCACATTCGCGGCAACGGCCAATCGGGCGATTGCAGATCCGATATTCCCGCTTCCGATGATTCCCAGCG
Source organism: Glutamicibacter sp. NPDC127525 (assembly GCF_042672105.1). NCBI lineage: Bacteria > Bacillati > Actinomycetota > Actinomycetes > Micrococcales > Micrococcaceae > Glutamicibacter > Glutamicibacter sp. NPDC127525. The sequence goes on from NZ_JBHXVN010000011.1 coordinate 57,199, forward strand.
TTGGCATTCCATTTCCCTTCAGCAAAGTCCGGTATTGCGGGTGCCTGCCGCTCTTCGCAGCAGCTATCCCCTTTGGTTGAACTGCCTTCCGGGCACCAAAATTCCCTACGCACCATGCTGGTCTTCGTGCGCCTCGCGGAAAGCAGGTGCCGGACCGGCAACCGGTGGCATTGGCAGGAACCGCCCGGCACCAAAACACCCTGCGTGCCCTCAGGCGAAGACGCTTCGAAGCAGGAACTTCAGTGACCGCTCAGCTCTCCAGCGCTTGCGCGGCACCGGCTTTCAGCAGGCCCATATCCGTGGCGGTGGCTACCCAGTCGTAGCCCAGGGCTTCGAAAGCACTGGCTCTTGATGGTGAACCGGCGAAGGCGCCCACTTCAATTCGGCGGTCATGGCAGGTTTTTGCTATGAATGCCAGGGGCGAGTCCTTGGCAGCAAGCAGTGAATCCACGTCGGTTCCAAGACTCATCGCCAAGTCGACCGGCCCAACGAATACGGAGTTGATACCGGCGACTCCAAGGATTGCCTCAAGGTTTTCCAATCCTTCAGCGGATTCAATCATCGCCGACAGATGAAGCCGGTCGTTCGCTTCCTGCGGGGTCAACACCGGTTCACCGAACAGTGCGCTCATCGGCCCCCAGCTTCTGGCACCATGTGGCGCGTACCTTGCCGCGTCGGCTGCTTCCCGGGCCTCCTCGGCCGTGTTCACCATGGGAACTATAATGTGAGCAGCACCCGCGTCGAGGGCAAACCCGATGTCCGCGTAGCTTCCGCTGCGGAGCCGAACTGCGATGTTTCCACCTGGCGCAGTAGCAAGAACAGAAATTATCCGGGCCTCGCTCCACAATCCATGCTGCATGTCCAGCCCATGCCAGCCAAAACCCAACTTCGATGTCGTTGCAAGAATTTCCGGTGAATCAAGAAAATGCCAAAGTCCGCGGGCTGAATACAGTGCCAAGTTGTTCTCCTAGGTTGCCAAACGCTGAAAGCAAGCAGTCCCTAGAGAACTTACTCCGTTTCCGCGGGCACCACGATTCTGCATGACGTGCGCGCTTCATCCCTGATGCCGTAGCGCTGCCTGCTTCCAGCACTGCTGCACTGTGTTGAACTGTATTGAACTGCATCGGAGCCTAGCGCGCAGAACCGATCCCTGGACCGAGCATTCACCCGAACTGGTGCAGTTGTTTTCATGAACTCTCGATTCAACAAGGCCGGACCAGCACATCGCCGAGGCCTTTGTGGCGCACTGCGAATTGACTGCCCCGCGATGGTCGGAAACCCCGCGGAACTGCGAAGTCGACAGCCCTGTCCCAGGTCCTTGCTCGAAGCCCCGGCAACCAGTTTCGAGCGCGGGAAGATGCAAGGGAGCCGCCGGGGAAGTTGCCGGGCGGGCAGCAGGAAGCCGCCGCATCATCAACCTCCCAATCGATGATGCGGCGGCGGCACGTGGTGCATCCGGCCGGCGGCAGATCCCAGTTCATGTTCCCCGCCGGCGTGCACCGTACCCGTGGTTCGCTTCGCCCTGGCAATTGCGGTCCCGGCGTTCCGGTTTCCGCTGCATGCTGGCTTGCCTGCAGCGGCACCCGGAACACCGGCCAGCCAGCTACCGGCGTCCGGCCATGCGCGCTCCCTTCGCCGGGGCCGCCTGCTGGCTTGCCGCCGCGGCCTGCGCGGCATGCAGGACCAGCAACGCCGTCGTCACCGTGCCCACGCCGCCGGGAACCGGACTCAGGGCCCGTACCAGCGGACGCACCGATGCCGCATGGACGTCCCCCACCAGCTTTCCTTCGGCGTTGACGTTGGTTCCGACATCGATCACCACAGTGCTTTCTTCCGCGTCATTGCCGGTGAGCAGGTTCGCCTTGCCCACGGCCATGACGACCACCGAGGCGGACTTCGTGAAATGGGCCAGATCGGCGGTCCTCGAATGGCAGATGCTCACCGTGGCATCGCGCTGCAGCAGCAGCTGGGCCAACGGCTTGCCCACCACCGCAGAGCGCCCGACCACCGCGACATGCTGCCCGGACAGCGGGATCCGGTAGTGCTCCAGGATCTCGATGACCGAGCGTGCGGTAGCCGGGGCGAAGGCCGGCTGGCCGACACTGAGCCGTCCCAGGCTCAGCGGATTGGCCCCGTCAATGTCCTTGGCCGGGTCGATCAGCGCCACCAGCGCCGCGGCATCCACCCCTGGCGGCAACGGGGTCTGCAAGATGATTCCGTGCACCGAACTGTCCTCGTTCAAGGCGGTGATCGCTTCGGACAGCTGCTCCTGGCCGGACCCGGTCAGGTCCACGACCTGGCAGTCCACCCCGAGCTGCGCGGCGGCCCGTTCGATCGAGCGCACATACCAGGCGGTGGCCTCGTTATCGGTGGCCAGCACGACCGCGATCCGGACACTGGTGCCCTCGCTGGCCATGCGCACCACCAGTTCTGCGGTGCGGGCGCGGATCGCTTCAGCCACCGGCTGCCCGGCTAGATTGCGTGCCGTCATGCTGCCACCACCGCACGGGCGTGCGCGCTGAGCTCGTCGGCGTGGGCGATCGCCTCGCTGGCCTGGCTGGCCGTCTGGACCAGCCGGTCGCGCTGGGCGATGTCCTTGATTGAGCTGATGTTCATTTCCAGGGTGGCCAGCGCGGTAGCCAAGGCCGCCCGGGCAGCTTCGGCCGCGGCGGCCACGTCGCTGAGAACCGATCGGTTGCCAATGGGCAGCAGGCGCTGGCCCAGCTTGATGACCTCAATGGAGGCCTCGACGGTAGAGACCAGCGGTGCGGCGGCGGCGATGGTGGCGTTTTGAATTGCCGCGCTGCGCTCCGACTTCTGCTCGCTGCTTTCCTTGGGCAGCTCGTACGCGGCACCCAGGGCGCCGAACAGCCTTTCGTCTTCCTCCGCGGCGAAGAGCCCCTGGCGCATCAGCAGCCGGGCATGCTCGGAAATCTGCTGGGCCTGCTCCTGGACGTCCGCGTACCGCGGTCCGGAAGTGAATTCGGCAACCATGGACACCAATGCCGCGCCCTGCGCCGCATGCAGGCCCGCGGCCGCGCCCCCTCCTGGCGTCGGGGCGCCCGAGGCAAGCCGCTCAAGGTAGCTGCTGACAGTTTCATTGGAGATCAATGGGGTTTCCCCTCGTTCGGGACGCATGGAAGTTGATCCCTGCACCGTTCGGCGGGATTTCCGGCGCGCAGGACCACGGTCCAGGCCACCGGAAACCCTTGGTATCCGACTGGTATATCAGGTTATCTTGAAGCCTAGAGCACCTACCGAACGCGGGTCAAGGGTTTTCTGACGCCCGGCACGCCACGGCCTCCAAGCGCCATGCGACAGGATCCCCGCTAGTCCATCCAGGTCTTGCCCATGTCGACCAGCAGGGTCTGGAAGGCACTTTCCGCCGGGGCGCGCACGCGGTCCCGACGCTGGGCCAGGACCACGCTGCGCGAGGCGGCCGCCTGCCCCAGCGAAAGGATCTTAACACCCGGATGGTGGTTCATCACCGCGGATTTCGGAGCCAGGGCAACACCCAGACCCACGGAAACCATGGCCTGCGCTTCTTGGTAGTCATTGGCCTGGAAGGAGATCTTCGGGGAGAATCCGGCGGCATTGCAGGTGCGCTCGAGCAGCTCCGCGACCGGATGCTCATTGGCGCGAACGATCCACTGCTCGTGGGAGGTAGCCGCCATATCCACCTCCTCGAACTGCGCCAGCGGATGCTCGGTGCCGACTACAAGCACAGTAGGCTCGGTGAACAGCGTAGTCAGCTCGAAATCGTCGCGCTTGAGCCGCATCCACTCGTATTCCCATAGCAAGCCCATGGAGATTTCTCCTCTGGCAAGCAGGCCAATGAGTTCTTGCAGGCGGGTGCTTCGCACATCGAGCTTGATGGATGGATACATCTTGCGGAAGCGGCTGATGACCAGCGGCATGAAGGAACTACCCAGCGTGGGGAAGGTTCCCAGACTCAGGCTTCCGCTCTTCAACCCGGCAAGCTGGTCCAGATCCGCCATGGCCGCGTCCATCTGCTGCAAGATGGCGCGCGCATGTCCGGCCAGCACATGGCCGGCATCGGTGGGAACCATGCCCCGGGCATGGCGCTGCAGCAGCGGCTGCCCCACTTCCTCTTCGAGCTTGCGCAGCTGCTGCGAAACCCCAGACGGGGTGTAGAACAGTTCGTCCGCGGCCGCAGTAACCGAACCGCCTTCGACGACGGAAAGCAGTATCTGCAACCTCTTGGCATCGAGCATGATTCCTCCTTGCAGTAGAACTTCAATATATTGCATCAAGCGCACATTTGCTGGATTCTGGTGGATGTTTGGGAGAAATTCACTCCCAGCATTGGACGAATCCACCGCGCTTGTCATCGCATTACCCCAGTGCGAACGCGGAATTAAGCAGTACTTCAGCTTATTGCACTAGATGTAACTACTAATAAAGACTTAACTCCCCCATCATCAATACAAGGCAATAGTGCTCGGCATCACATCTAACGCGGGCACTGCGTTCTCGATAGATTGGGTATGTCCAATGAAACACACGGTTAAGGCCACTTGGATGCGCGGAGGTACCAGCAAATGCTGGGTCTTCGAGCGAAGTGCGCTCGAAGTTCCCGGCTTCACAGTCGACGAGGTATTGCTGCGCCTCTTCGGCTCCCCCGACCCGCGCCAAATAGACGGTGTCGGCGGCGGTACCTCGACGACGAGCAAGGCCGTCATCCTCAGTCCCAGCGAGCAACCGGGCGTGGATATCGACTACACCTTTGCCCAGGTGGGCATCGACCAGGCCGTGGTGGATTGGGGCAGCAACTGCGGAAACTGCTCGGCGGTCATCGCCCCCTATGCACTGAAGCACGGCTGGATCGATGCCGAAGACGGCCTGGCCACCGTGCATATCCGCAATACCAACACCGGCCAGCTGCTCATCGAGCGCATGGTCCTGGACGGAACACAGTCCACTGCGTTCATTCCCGGGGTTCCTTTCCCCGGGCAAGCCGTGGAGATCGGCTTTCTGGATCCGGCCGGTGGCACCACCGGAGCGCTCTTCCCGGCCGGCGATCGGCTAAGCACGCTGCAGGTCGCCGGCATCGGTACGCACCCCGGCTTCGAGGCTGACGCCACGCTGATCGATGCCGGAGCGCCGATGGTCATCATCACCGCGGCCCAGGCGGGCCTGGATGCCGCGGACTTCTCTGACTGGCCCGCTCTGGCGCTGGCCGATTCCGATCGGCTGGACCGGATCCGCCGGGCCGGCGCCGTGGAGATGGGCCTGGCCAGTAGCGCCGAGTCCGCCCAGCGGGCTATCCCCAAGCTGGCCATCGTCCAGGCTCCAGCGGCTGGCGGCGACGACGATTTCAGCGTCATGATGCTCTCCATGGGCGCACCGCATCCAGCACTGGCCATCACCGGCAGCGTCGGGCTGACCATGGCCGCACGCCAGCCTGGCACCGCCATCGCCAACCTGCTGCCCACGCCCCCCGGCGACGTGCTTCACATGCAGACCCCGGCGGGGCAGATCCAGACCTGGCAGCGCCAGATCGAGGGCAGGACCGCGGTCGGGACCACGCGCACCGCCCGGGAGCTGGCCGAGGCGCAGCTGAGCTTCGACCCGGTCGCCCTGCCCGGATCCCCATCCACGGCCGTGTTGGCAGGCGAACCCCTGCTCGATCCGGATTCCGCGCAGCTGCTCGATGACCCGCCGGCGCACAAGCGCCGCACGGTCTTCGCCTCGGTAGCGGTATTCGCCGCACTGGGGCTCGGGGCCACCCTGGTTGGCGGCGGGCTGCTGAATCCCCCGGCGACCACCACCGACGGCGATTACGCCGGCGAGACCGTGGAAATGGTCATCCCGCTGGCCGAGGGTGGCGGCACCGACACCTGGGCCCGCTTCGTGGGCCAGGAACTGGTCCACAGCATTCCAGGGGAACCAGGCTTCGCCCCGATCAATGAGGCTGGCGGCGAGGGCATCACCGGCAGCAACCGCTTCGCTTCCTCGGCCGCCGACGATGGCACCGAGCTGCTGGTCAGCACCGCCACCACGGTGGTGCCGTGGGTGCTGGACCGCCACGTGGTGAAGTATTCCTTCGAAGACCTCGAACCAGTGCTGGTCAACGGCACCGGCGGCGTGATCTATGCTCGCACCGCCGCCGGGGTCAAAACTCCCAAGGACCTTGTCGACCGCAAGAAGCCACTGGTCTTCGGCGGCATTTCCGCCACGGGTCTGGACTTGACCACGCTGGTTGCCTTCGATCTGCTGGAAGCCGATATCTCGGCGACCTTCGGCTTCGAAGGCCGCGGACCGGTGAACTTGGCCCTGCAACGCGGCGAGGTGGACATCGATTACACGACCACCTCCTCGTACCAGTCCGCCGTGGAGCCAATCGCCAAGGAAGGTTCGGCCACGGTGCTGATGTCCTTCGGCCAGCTCGATGGCCATGGCAAGATCGTGCGGGATCCGAACTTCCCGGAGGCCCCCACCGTGGTGGAGGTATACCGGGACCTGCATGGCAAGGAGCCCAGCGGTCCGAAGTTCGAGGCCTACAAGACCCTGCTGGGCCTGACTTACACCTATCAGAAGGGTTTGTGGGCTCCGAAGGACGCGCCGGATGAAGCGGTGAACCTGTTGCGCGATTCCGCCCATGAACTCTCGGGCGACAAGGAATTCAACGACAAGGCCGCTGAGGTGCTTGGCGGGTACCCGATCGTGGCCGATGAGAATCTCTCCCAACGCGTCAAGGACGCTTACACCGTGACCGATGAGACCAAGGGCTATGTCACCGCATTGCTCAAGGACTCCTACGGCATCGAACTAGATTAAGGAGGCACCACAATGCTGGATTCCGCACTGGCCGCATTGGCCTCGCTGGCCGATCCGAGCATGCTGCTCATGCTGCTCATCGGCGTAGTCTCAGGCCTGGTCATGGGCCTGATTCCAGGATTGGGCGGCACTGCTGCCGTCGCGATCCTGCTGCCCGTCACCTTCGGGATGGAACCTGCCTCCGCGCTGGCCCTGCTGATCGGCGCGCTGGCGGTGGTGCACACCTCGGACACCGTGTCCGCGGTGCTGCTCGGAGCCCCGGGCTCCGCCTCGGCATCGGTCACCATGCTCGATGGCTACGCCATGGCGCGCAAGGGCCAAGCCAAGCGCGCCCTGTCGTTGGCTTTCCTCTCCTCGATGGCCGGCGGGCTGATTGGCGCTGTCGGCCTGACCCTGGCCATCCCGCTGGCCCGGCCCTTGGTGCTCTCCTTCGCCAGCCCTGAGCTGTTCATGCTCACGGTGCTGGGCGTCGCATTGGCCGCGGTGCTCTCGCGCGGCAATGTGATCAAGGGGCTGACCGCCGGCCTGGCCGGCCTGCTGGTGGGCATGATCGGCACCGCGCCGACCACCGCCGAGGAGCGCTTCACCTTCGGATCACTGTTCCTTGGCGACGGGCTGTCGCTGGTGGCAGTAGCCCTGGGCGTCTTCGGACTGGCCGAGATCGCCTCGCGCGCCAGCCAGCGTCGCGGCGACAAGCAGTCCGTGGAAGTCACCGGTGGCTGGGGCTCGGGAATCCGCGAATGGCTGGGCCATTGGTCCCAGGTCCTGCGCGGCGGGTTGATCGGCATCTGGGCTGGTGTGCTGCCGGGTGTGGGTGCCACCGCTGGCACCTGGTTGGCCTACGGCCAGGCCGTGGCCACCGCCAAGGACAAGCGCAAGTTCGGCAAAGGCGACCCGCGTGGCATCGTCGGTCCGGAAAGCGCCAATAACTCGGTGGAAGCCGGCGACTTGATCCCCACCTTCCTCTTCGGCATTCCAGGCGGCGTGCCTTCGGCCATGCTGCTGGGCATGCTGCTGACCTACGGCATCCAGCCAGGTCCGAGCATTATCAACGAACACCTTGATCTGATGTACATGATCATCTGGGCCTTCGCCATTGCTTCGGTGCTCGGTGCGCTGTTCTGCTTCATGACCGTCCGCCCGCTGTCTTCGCTGACCAAAGTTCCGTTCTCCGTGCTGGCCGCCGGCCTGGTAGTCATCATGCTCCTGGGCTCCTTCCAGGACGGCGGGCAACTGGGCGACCTGTGGGTCATGGTGCTGCTGGGCGTGGCCGGGTGGGTACTGAAGTCCACCGGATTCCCGCGAGCCCCCTTCCTCATCGGTTTCGTGCTGGCGATCCCGATGGAGCGCTACTATTTCCTGACCGATAGCCTCTACGAGGGCTTCGAGTGGATGCTGCGTCCGGGAACAATGGTGTTCATCGCCGTGCTCGTGCTGCCTATCCTCTGGAACGTCTTCAAGTGGTTCCGTGCCCGCCGCAAGCTGAGTGCCGATGACGATCCGAAGTCGGACAGCGCTCCGGATGCCGAAGCGCCACTGAAGAACTCGGTGTGGTCGCTGGCCGCTGCCGCGGTGCTGCTGGTGGTCTTCGCCGGGTCGCTGCTGCTCTCCTCGAGTTACTCCCCGGATGCGAAACTTGTACCGCAACTGGTCGGCTGGGTCGGGGTCATCTTGTCCGCAATCTTGCTGGTCCTTGAGCTGCGCACCCGCAAGGCCGCAATGGCCGCGGACCGGCAGGTGGCCATCCCGGCCTCTGCCTACCTCACCGCGCCAGCAGATGCGGTTCGCGTGGCCGCAGGGCCTGCGCCTGCCGGCGCCGTCCAGGCTACGGCGGCACCCCGGCAACCGGGCATCATTCCAGATGACGGCGCCACTCCGGCCGCCGGATATCCCGCGGGAACCACCGCAGCGGGCACTGGCATTCGCTCCGCTTGGGGACCTAAATGGACCAGCGACGCGGCCTTTGCATTGCGGACCTTCAGCTGGATGGCGGGGTTCCTCATCCTCACCTCGCTGGTGGGATACCTCGCAGCCATCTCGATCTTCGTGCCGGCCTTCCTGCTCATCGTGGCCCGCGCCAAGCTGAAGACCACGATGATCTACACGGCGGTGCTATTCATCCTGATGCTGGCCTTGCCGTCCCTGCTTCCCATCGACCTGCCCCAAGGCCTGCTGGCCACCTGGCTCTGATCCCGAAATCCACTAGGAGAACACCATGGCAATAATCGCTTGCTACAGCGATACGCCCGCGGGCCGGCTGGCCATACGGCGCGGACTGGCCGAAGCCCACAAGACCCAGGACCGGCTGCTGATCGCGAACCTGGACAAGGAACCGATCACCGAGGAGCACCTGGGCATCGACCTCGATGCTCTGCTGGATCTGGGGGTTCCGCTGCAGATCCTGCCGCACGCCGGCACCGTCCACGACGCCGCCGACTTCGTCCTCCAAGCGGAGCAGGAGCATGCGGCCACGTTGATTGTGCTGGGGCTGCGCAAGCGCTCGCGCGTTGGCAAGCTGCTCATGGGCAGCATCGCCCAGCGCATCCTGATCGAGGCCGACTGCCCGGTGCTGGCGGTCAAGGCGAAGGAGTAGCCGCTCCCCGCACCGGCTGAGCCAGGCAAGAAAGCCCTCGCCCGCATCTTCACCAGCTGCGGGCGAGGGCTGCTTTTTTGCGCCCGATGGATCGGGGACAGTGCCCAGTCTCACGACTATTCCACAAGACGCTTGTACAAGTTAATTGTATTCTGTAGCTATGGAAATTGATCCCCAGTCCGCAGACCTTCCCCAGCAGATGTTCGAGGCGCTCTCACCATTGCTGAACCTGATTCGCACGGCGCGGTCCATTTCCCCTGGCAAACTGGGCATCCTGCATGCCTTGGCCACCGAAGGCCGGGCCAGTGCCACCAGGATGAGTCAGGCCATCGGTGTCAGCCAGCAAGCCATCTCGCTGACAACCAAGGAATTGGAAGGCCTCGGGCTGATCGAGCGGCATCGCGATGAATCCGACCGCCGCAAGCTCTGGTTCCAGCTCACCGAGGCAGGCCGCCAGAAGCTGGAGAATGAAATCCAGCTCGGCCGGACCGCGCTGATGCAAGCCATGGACGATAACCTGAGCGGCGAGGACCTTTCCCTGATCCGCGCCGCTGTGCCCGCGCTCAAGAAGATCAATCCGGCGGTCCGCCCATGAGCCGCATCGCAACTAGCCAGAGCCCGCTGGTGCCCACACTGGTCTTTGCCGCGCTGGCCACAGCAATTGTCTCCTCGCTGGGCATGCTGCTGGTCCCCTCGATTTCCCAGCGGTTCAATGTCGATATTGCCGCCGCCCAGTGGATGCTCACCGTGAATCTCCTGGCCGGCGCCGTGGCAACACCCATCATGGGACGCCTCAGCGATGGACCGCATAAGAAGCGGCTGCTGCTCGCCTCGCTGGCGGCCATGTTCCTGGGTTCGGTCATGGCAGCGTCCGCACCGACCTTTGGCGTGTTCCTTGCCGGACGCGTGCTCCAGGGACTGTCCTACGGCATTGTTCCGGTCACCATCGCCATCGCCAGGCGCTATGTAGCGGCCGAGCACGTGCAAAACACCATCTCCGCCCTGTCGGTGACGGTAGCTTCTGGAATCGGCATAGGCTATCCATTGACCGGCATCATCGCCGGCATTTTCGACTACTCCTACGCTTTCTGGTTTGGTGCGGCATTCGTACTGGCCACCCTCTGCGTGGTGTGGAAGGTAGTTCCGGCGGGCCCCGATACCTACGCCGAGAAACGTCCCTTCGACTACATCGGCTCCGGCTTGCTGGCGTTGGGGCTCGCTTCCCTGCTGCTGACCATATCCGAGGGGCCCAAGTGGGGCTGGGCTTCGCCCACCACCATCGCTTTGGGCGCTTTTTCGGCAATCGTGCTTATCATCTGGGTTCGGGTGGAAAACCGCCGTGGCCACCCACTGGTCAATCTGCGCACGCTCAAGCAGGGCGAAGTCCTCTTGGCCAACATCTCGGCCATCGCCCTTGGCGCAGCACTGTATATCGGCATGTCCGTATCTTCACTGGTAGCCCAAGCAGATGCGGCCACCGGGTACGGGCTGAGCCTCCCGGTCTTCTGGGCAGGCTTTGTCATCTTCCCGCTCTCGGTAGGCAGCTTGGCCGCCAACCGCACGGTTCGCATACTGGCAAAACGCGTTGGCATCCAGGTCATGCTCCCCATTGGAGCGATCATCATGGCCGCAGCAGGCACCATGCTCTGGTTGCTCCACTCCGCGCTCTGGGAGATCTTGCTGAGCATGCTGGTCTTCGGCATCGGCATGGGCGCAAGTTATGCGGCCATGCCGGCGTTGATCGCCCGCAGCGTGGCAACCAAGGAGCTAGGCAGCTCGGTGAGTTTCAACCAGGTGCTGCGTACCGTGGGGTCCTCCTTCGGCACGGCGATTTCCGCCGCCATTATCGCCACCCACCCTGGGTTCAATGGCGAGGCCAGTCCCGAAGGCATCAACATGACCTTCTTGATCGGCGCACTGCTTTGCATCGCCTTGGGTGCTGCGTTGCTGGCCGATTCCGCACGGCGCCGCTTCAAAATGCGCGGGTAGGCAAAAGGCCCTGGATGCAGGCAACGCCCCGATACCACGATGGCATCGAGACGTTTTCCTGCGTACTGGAATGCCTAGAGTTCGACGATCTCGAATTCCAGAAGTTCAGCGCCAGTGGCCACTGGCTTCTTGGCATCGCTGCCAGCATGCGCCGCGTCAGCGCGCTGCGTACGCCAGTTCTCGAAGTCCTCGCGGGTTGCCCACTGGGTGGACACGAAGTACTTGTCTCCACCATTGACCGGGCGAAGCAGCTTGAACCCTTCGAAGCCTGGCGAGGAATCCACCGCATGTTTGCGGGCAGCGAAACGCTTTTCCAGCTCCGGTCCAGCTTCGCCGGGAACCGACAGGACATTGATGACGACAATCGACATGTTCAACCTTTCTTGACCGGGCTTCGTTCACGGGAAGCCCCCTGTCCCCACCCTACGCCAGCGCAGTCTCGGCAGCAGGCGCACGTGACGAAGTTCGGCCGGCTAGTCGGCATGCGCCTCTGGCCAGCAAATTTCAAAGCGCTCCAAGATCAGTTCTCCCCCGGCTTTGCCGGTGTATTCAGGTTTCCAATCAATTCCTATTGATTTCTGCGTACGGCGCCAGAATTTTTCATGTTCTGCGCGCCAGTATTCCAGCGAGAGATCCCCTTCGCCCTCGGCCGCGGCAAACTGCGCGTCTACCTCGAAGAACGAGGAGCGCTCGACGGAGAGCACTCGCAAAATCGCCCGCGGCTGCCCTTGTCCATCGCAAACAATGCAGTGGTCTTCAGGTTGCGGGACACGTTCGTTGTAATAGACGTAGTCGCTAGCCAGAGACGAAGTCGCTCGCTTGGTTCCGTGCAGCATTTCATTCAAAAGCTCATCAGCAAGCGCGGGATGGTCCCCGAAGGATTCGGCGACATGGTGCGGTGCATCGGCCCGCGGAATCCCTTTGCTCGCCAGATACTCAAACCACATCTGTTCAGCAGCTTCTGCATCGACGGGAGGCAGCTCAGGAGCACAATTTTCTGTCATGCGTCGATCCTAGCCGCGGCGCGCATTCCGCCTGGGCATGGAATGGCCGTTGCAGGACAGCCGGACTGCCGGACTGCGCCTAGAGTCCTGGAATCTCGAATTCGAACCTCTCCTTCGAGTTCCCTCGGCTCTCAAATGCGATAGTCCGGTCCCCAAGCAGGTAGAACTGCTTCAACTTTAACGTCGCTGGGCCTTCGCAGGTAAGCCTGAATGAATTGGCTCTTACGTGCGAAGAAACGCAATTCCCCTCGTAGGTCATGTTATCCAGCCAAAGCCAGTTGAGCCGCACCTCGAAACTTATGGGATCGCTTTCTGAAGCTCCATTGATATCGAAGGTGTAATTCGCAAAGAATCCGCCTTCCTCTTGTGTCATGGCGACCTGGAATTCAGACCCGTCTTGGCCGTCTTCCGGCTCAGCGCTCGGCTCAGCCGTAGGCTCCACCGTCGGTTCAGGGGTTGGTTCCTGAGTCGGCTCCACCGTCAGTTCCGGAGTCGGCTCAACCGTAGGCTCCACCGTCAGTTCCGGAGTCGGCTCAACCGTCAGTTCCGGAGTCGGCTCAACCGTCAGTTCCGGAGTCGGTTCCGGAGTCGGTTCCGGAGTCGGTTCCGGAGTCGGCTCAACCGTCAGTTCCGGAGTCGGTTCCGGAGTCGGCTCAACCGTCAGTTCCGGAGTCGGCTCAACCGTCAGTTCCGGAGTCGGCTCAACCGTAGGCTCAACCGTCAGTTCCGGAGTC
>NZ_JBHXVN010000012.1:0-47035 GCF_042672105.1 Glutamicibacter sp. NPDC127525
GGTGTGGGAGAGTAGGTCACCGCCGGACTTAACTTGAGTAGATGGTTTGAGGCCCTGGTACCGTTTGGTGCCGGGGCCTCACCTGTTTAACTAGACTATTTAAGCCGTACGCGCATCGGCCGTCCTCACCCTTCCTATCTTCATGGAAGTAGATAAGGTGTGTAGTAGAAATAACAAGATCTTCTACACGAGGGGCTTTCCTTGACCACCGAGACTACGAGTCCACTGACATACCGCGACGATTCAATTCGTCCCCAGGACGATCTCTACCGCCATAGCAATGGCAAGTGGTTCGAGACAGCAACAATTCCAGGAGATCAAGGAATTTACGGTTCCTTCATGGAACTCCGCGACCAGGCTGAGGCTGCGGTCCACGGAATCATTAATGAAGCAGTGCAGAAGGTCGATTCCGGTGCAGAAACTGACGCCGCCACCCAGCGCATTGCCCGCCTCTACAGCTCATTCATGAATGAAGCCGTTATCGAAGAACGCGGTGCCGATCCGGTTGCTGTCTTCTTGAATACTATTTCGGATATCCAGAGCACCGAACAGCTGCTCGAAGTATGCGGTTTCTTCCAGCGCAAAGGCATCAGCGGCTTCATGGATATCGGCGCGATGAACGACGCCGGCAATCCGGACCGGAACCTGCTGACCTTCCTGCAAGGCGGCCTGGGCCTGCCTGATGAGTCCTACTATCGCGAAGAGCAGTTCGCTGAAACCGTATCCGACTACCAGGACCACCTTGGCCGCCTGCTGGCCCTTGGCGGTATTGCTGATGCCGAAGCCGCGGCCGCACATGTCGTAGCGCTCGAGAAGGCCATGGCCTCGCATCACTGGGACCGGGTCAAGGTCCGCGATGCTCAGGCACGCTACAACCTGATGTCCGATGAGGAGCTTTCCGCGCTTTTCCCGGGTGTGAGGACCTGGCTGGCTGGCGCCGGCATTGAGCCGAAGTACTACAGCGAAGTTGTCGTCTGGCAGCCAAGCTACCTTCAGGGATTGTCTGAGCTATTCGGCTCCCAGCCGCTGGATGCCTGGAAGAACTGGTTGCGGGTCCAGGTGCTGCGCTCCTTCGCTCCCTATTTGTCCAGCGCATTCGTCAATGAGAATTTCTCCTTCTACTCGGCCAAGCTCGGTGGCGTGGAACAGCTCAAGGAACGCTGGAAGCGAGGTGTCGCATTCACCGAAGGTGCTGTAGGCGAAGACATCGGCCAGCTGTACGTGGCTGAGCACTTCCCTGCAGAGGCCAAGGACGCCATGGACGCGCTGGTTCAACGGCTCATCGAGGCTTACCGCATCTCGATCAGCGAACTGTCCTGGATGGGCCCGGAGACCATCGAAAAGGCACTGGATAAGCTTTCCAAGTTCCGTCCGAAGATCGGCTACCCGAACCAATGGATCGACTACTCTGCCATCCAGGCTGATGAACTGGACGTCATCGCGAATATTGCCTCGGCGAACGAATTCGAGTTCGCTCGTGAATTGAAGAAGATCGATGACGGGGTGGATCGCGAACTGTGGTTCATGTTCCCCCAGACGGTGAACGCCTACTACCACCCGCTGCTGAACGAAATCGCGTTCCCAGCGGCAATCCTGCGCCCGCCATTCTTCGACGTGAACCGCGACATCGCCTCGAATTTCGGCGGCATCGGCGCGGTCATCGGCCACGAAATCGGCCACGGCTTCGATGACCAGGGCTCGCAGTTCGATGGCACTGGCCAGTTGACCAATTGGTGGACCGATGAGGACCGGGCTTCCTTCGAGAAGCTGACCGCCAAGCTGGTGGACCAGTACAACGCGCTGTCCCCTTCAGAAGCCCCGGAACACAACGTCAACGGTGCACTGACCTTGGGCGAGAACATCGGCGACCTCGGTGGCCTGGGCATTGCCTACAAGGCCTACAAGCTCGAGTTGGCCGCCCTTGGCATACAGGAAGATGAAGTGATCGACGGCATCACCGGAGACCAGCGCTTCTTCTACTCCTGGGCCGAATGCTGGCGCACGCTGATTCGTCCGGAGACCGCGGTGGTACGCGTGACCACCGACCCGCATGCACCCGGGGAGTTCCGCTGCAACCAGGTTCCGAAGAACCTGGCATCCTTCCACGAGGCCTTCGGCACCAAGCCCGGCGATGGCATGTGGCTGGATCCAGCTGACCGCGTAGAAATCTGGTAAACCGCATAACTGAATGGATAGGGCAGGGGCAAAGCCAGCTTTGCCCCTGCCCTATCCTGCGCTACGGGCCAAGATCACTGTGTAAGGCTGATCATGAAGGGCTTCAACTGCACGCCATGACACGTAGAATGGTCTATTGTGACTTCCGAAAATAATTCCGCACAGGCCCCAGATCCAAACGACCAGCGACAGGTGCGCACCGATAAGCGCAACCAGCTGCTGGCCAAGGGCGAGGAAGCCTACCCGGTAGGCATAGCTCGCACCCACTCGTTGCAGGAAATCCGCGACAAGTACGAGCACCTCGAAGCTGGTGAAGAGACCGAAGACGTCGTCGGCATTGTCGGCCGCATCGTTTTCATGCGCAACACCGGCAAGCTGTGCTTCGCCACCTTGCAGGAAGGCGGCCAGAAGGGCGAAGGGGTTCGCCTGCAGGTCATGCTCTCGCTTGCCAACGTTGGCGAAGAGCGCCTGGCCCAGTGGAAGTCGCTCGTCGATCTGGGCGACCATGTGTTCGTGACCGGAAAGGTCATCTCCTCGCGCCGCGGCGAGCTGTCCATAATGGCAGACGCTTGGGAAATGGCTTCCAAGGCCCTGCGCCCACTGCCGGTGCTGCACGCCGATCTGAATGAAGAGACCCGCGTGCGCCAGCGCTACGCCGATTTGATCGTGCGCAACGAGGCCCGCGAAATGGTCTACAAGCGCGCCGCGATCGTCCGCGCCGTACGCAACACCCTGGAGAACCGCGGCTACGTCGAGGTTGAGACCCCGATGCTGCAGCTGGTTCACGGTGGCGCTTCGGCCCGTCCATTCAAGACGCACCTGAACGCCTTTGACCAGGAAATGACCCTGCGCATCGCAACCGAGCTGTACCTCAAGCGTTGCGTCGTTGGCGGTGTCGACCGCGTCTTCGAAGTGGGGCGCATCTTCCGCAACGAGGGTGTCGACTCGACCCACTCGCCGGAATTCACCACCTTGGAATCCTACGAAGCCTACGCCGACCAGTACGTCATGGCCGATCGCATCAAGGAAATCATCCTCAACGCCGCTGACGCCATTGGCGCCGGCCGGACCATCGAGACCCCCAAGGGCACCGCTAACCTGGACGGCGAATGGCGCTGGGTCAGCGTCTACCCTGGCCTGTCCGAAGCTGTTGGCGTGGAGATCACCCCGGAAACCGATGCTTCGGTGCTGCGCGAAGTCGCTGCGAAGCACGAAGTGAAGATCGATCCGGCCTGGGGCGCCCAGAAGCTGGTCATCGAGCTGTTCGGCGAAATCGTCGAGCCGACCTTGATCGACCCGACCTTCGTGTGCGACTACCCGCCACTGGCACAGCCGCTGGCACGCCCGCATCGCTCGAAGCCGGGAGTCATCGAGGCCTGGGACCTGATCATCGGCGGCATGGAGCGCGGTACCGCGTTCTCCGAGCTGATTGACCCGGTGATCCAGCGCGAGCGCCTGACCGAGCAGTCCCTGATGGCTGCTGGCGGCGATCCGGAAGCAATGCAGCTTGACGAAGACTTCCTTCGTGCATTGGAATACGGTGCACCGCCGATGGGCGGTATCGGTTTGGGTATCGATCGTCTGGTTATGCTTTTCACCAACGTCGGTATTCGTGAAACTATTCTGTTCCCACTCCTAAAGCCGGAGGCATAGGAATGCCATATATTGAGGCGATCGTCCCGACAATCGGCCTGGCGCTGCTTTTCTGGTACGTGATGAAAGCAATTACAAACGCGGATCGAAAAGAACGCCAAGCTGAAGCTGAAGCTGATGCGCTAATTCAAAATCGCTCGGATTCTAATAATCCAGTAAACGAGAATTAGTCTTTCCTGAAAGAACCTTGTGAATTCTGATGATAATTAGAGTTTAGTGCGGCTATTTGTATATGCTTGTTGTTTGAAATGGGCTGATGATCGAATGTCAGTTGGTCCAGTACATTCAAGCTCGGAGGAATTCCTAAATGGCACGTCAGGTTCAAATTGCCCTGATCGACGATATTGATGGTAGCGAGGCGACTGAATCTATTGCATTCAGCGTCGCTGGTCAGCATTTTGAAATCGACCTGAACGACGAGCATGCTGCTCTGTTCCATGCAGCCATCGAGCCGTACATCGATGCGGCGCGCTCGTCGAAGCAGACTGCAGCGAGCGAAGCTCCAGCAATCCGCGCATGGGCGAAGGAAAACAACATCAAGGTCAACGCACGCGGACGCCTTAATGCAGAAGTTGTAGATGCCTACAATGCTGCAATGCGCAAGGGCGGACGAAACCGCGCGAAGTAATTTGCGAGGTTTTCAACAAGTCTCAATATAAGAGCCGGCACGCAATGCGTGCCGGCTCTTATTCTTATAACGACGTTCGTAATTCATCCAATACTTTCATTGAACATCGCAATATTGGCGAGCCAAGTAAATCTGGAAATTAATTGCACCTCAATTACGGATTTCCGGTACCAGGGGACCGCTTCGGTTATCCCTGTGGCGAACAAGGGCGCATTGCCGGCGCTTGGTGCGTAGCATCGAATTATTGGTAAGCAAGGAGTGTGCCGAAGATGTTTGAGAGATTTACCGACCGTGCCCGTCGAGTTGTCGTGCTCGCCCAAGAAGAGGCGCGCATGCTCAACCACAACTACATCGGCACCGAGCACCTGTTGCTCGGTCTAATCCACGAAGGCGACGGTGTCGCCGCAAAGGCGCTTGAGTCGCTGAATATTTCGCTGGGTGCCGTTCGTGAGCAGGTTCAGGAGATTATCGGCAAGGGCCAGCAGGCGCCTTCCGGTCATATCCCGTTCACTCCTCGCGCCAAGAAGGTTTTGGAGCTCTCGCTGCGCGAAGCGCTGCAGCTGGGGCATAACTACATTGGTACCGAGCACATTCTGCTCGGCCTGATCCGCGAGGGCGAGGGCGTCGCAGCCCAGGTACTGGTGAAGCTGGGCGCTGACCTCGGTCGCGTGCGCCAGCAGGTCATCCAGCTGCTCTCGGGCTACCAGGGCGGCAAGGAAACTGCCTCCGCTGGCGTCAGCTCGGGCGGACAGCAGGAAGGCACCCCGGCAGGCTCGGCGGTGCTCGACCAGTTCGGCCGCAACCTCACCGCAGCTGCCCGCGAGGGCAAGCTCGATCCAGTGATTGGCCGCGAGCACGAGATGGAACGCGTCATGCAGGTCCTCTCGCGCCGTACCAAGAACAACCCGGTGCTGATCGGCGAGCCTGGTGTCGGCAAGACCGCAGTCGTCGAGGGCCTGGCCCAGTCGATCGTGCGCGGCGATGTGCCCGAGACCATCAAGGACAAGCAGCTGTACACCCTGGACCTCGGTTCCCTGGTGGCCGGCTCCCGCTACCGCGGCGACTTCGAGGAACGCCTGAAGAAGGTCCTCAAGGAAATCCGCACCCGTGGCGATATCATCCTGTTCATCGACGAGATCCACACCCTCGTTGGTGCTGGTGCCGCCGAGGGCGCCATCGATGCCGCGTCGATCCTCAAGCCGATGCTGGCTCGTGGCGAACTGCAGACCATCGGTGCCACCACCTTGGATGAGTACCGCAAGAATATCGAGAAGGATGCAGCGCTTGAGCGCCGCTTCCAGCCGATCCAGGTCAAGGAGCCTTCGGTAGAGCTGACCACGCAGATCCTGCGTGGCCTGCGCGACCGCTACGAGGCGCACCACCGCGTGACCATCACCGATGGTGCACTGCAGGCCGCTGCCACGCTGGCGCACCGCTACATCTCCGATCGCTTCCTGCCGGACAAGGCCGTGGACCTGATCGACGAGGCGGGCGCACGCCTGCGCATCCAGCGCATGACCGCTCCTCCGGCCTTGAAGGAAATGGACGAGGAAATCGCCACCGTGCGCCTGGAGAAGGAAGCTGCGATTGACGCGCAGGACTTCGAAGGGGCTGCCTCGCTGCGCGATAAGGAATCCAAGCTGATTGAGGCCCGCAACGAGAAGGAGAAGTCCTGGCGCAATGGCGACATGGACGAAGTCTCCGAGGTGACCGAGGACCTTATTGCCGAGGTACTTGCCAACTCCACCGGCATCCCGGTTGTGAAGCTGACCGAGGAAGAGTCCACGCGCCTGCTGAACATGGAAGACGAGCTGCACAAGCGCGTCATCGGCCAGGACTCGGCGATCAAGGCCATCTCCCAGGCGATCCGCCGTACCCGTGCAGGCCTGAAGGATCCGAACCGCCCAGGTGGTTCGTTCATCTTCGCCGGCCCAACCGGTGTAGGCAAGACCGAGCTGGCCAAGGCGCTGGCAGAGTTCCTCTTCGGTGAAGAAGACGCGCTGATCACCCTGGACATGTCCGAATACTCGGAGAAGCACACCGTTTCCCGGCTCTTCGGTGCTCCTCCGGGCTACGTCGGCTACGAAGAGGGCGGGCAGCTGACCGAGAAGGTCCGCCGCCGTCCGTTCTCCGTAGTGCTCTTCGACGAGGTCGAGAAGGCGCATGCCGACTTGTTCAACTCATTGCTGCAGATCCTGGAAGACGGCCGCTTGACCGACTCCCAGGGCCGTGTGGTGGACTTCAAGAACACCATCATCATCATGACCACCAACCTCGGTACCCGCGACATCTCCAAGGGTGTGATGACCGGCTTCCAGTCGGCCGCGGATACCAAGACCGGTTACGAGCGCATGCAGGCCAAGGTCCAGGAAGAACTGCGTCAGCATTTCCGCCCTGAATTCCTGAACCGTGTTGATGACACCGTGGTCTTCCCGCAGCTGAACCAGGACGAGATCGAAGAAATCGTCGACCTGTTCATCGCACGCCTGGCCAAGCGCCTGGAAGAACGCGAGATCACCATCGAGCTGACCCAGGCTGCCCGCAGCCTGCTGGCCCAGCGCGGTTACGATCCAGCAATGGGTGCCCGACCGCTTCGCCGCACCATCCAGCGCGATATCGAGGACCAGCTCTCCGAGCGCATCCTCTTCAGCCAGATCGTTGCGGGCCAGAAGGTCACCGTCGACGTCGAGGGCGAAGGCGAGAGCCGCAAGTTCGTCTTCCACGCTGAAGGCGGCACCGGCCAGCTGGAAGGCGAGCCGGCACCGGCAGCACTGGAAAGCTAGGCCGCAGAGGCATAACCCATAGCCGTGGAACTGACAACGTTCAGTTCCACGGCTATTGGCTTTAATCCGGCCATGTCGTAGG
The DNA here is from genome assembly GCF_042672105.1 of Glutamicibacter sp. NPDC127525. Classification (NCBI taxonomy): domain Bacteria; kingdom Bacillati; phylum Actinomycetota; class Actinomycetes; order Micrococcales; family Micrococcaceae; genus Glutamicibacter; species Glutamicibacter sp. NPDC127525. The sequence continues at coordinate 7,322 of NZ_JBHXVN010000012.1, forward strand.
CTCAACACATGAAGAAGCGAAGCAAAGGGCAACAGCTGATTGCCGCTTCCTGCCTCGCAGTCATGGCCTATTCAGCCCTGTACCTTCTCCTCCGTCCCCAGCTTCCTGGACAATTGGTGCGCCATGCCGGCACCGACGGAGCCGGATACGGCCCAACGTGGCTGGTGGTGCTGGTGATTGGTGCCGCGGGCACGCTCAGTATTGCCATCGGCATCATTGCCTACCGCGACTTCACCTCATTGGGGCACTGGAACCCGGGACCGAAATCGATTGTGGTCTGCTTCCTGGCCGCTGGCTTCGGAATCCTCGGACTGGGCGCTGCCATGCTTCTCGCTGCCATGGGAGAAGACGCCGCGCAGCAAGGCACCCTGCCTATTGGCATGGGACTGCTTGGGCTGATCGGAGTCTTCGCGCTTTCCGCCTCGCTGCTGGCAAAGGCATTGCCCCAGGCGGAGCAAGAAAGCCTCGACGCCTGAAGAGCAATCGATTCCCTCCGGGCGTGCTGGGCTTAGCGGGCCACCGCCTTGGCTACCAACTCGGCAAGCATTTCTTCGAGCTGCCCATCAAGCGCGGTAATGGCGAACGAGGTGGGCCATAGGGTGCCCTCATCCAGCTGCGCAACATCGTTGAAGCCGAAAGTCAGGTAGCGGGTACCGAACTTCTTGGCATCCTGCATGAAGCACAAGATCTTGCCGTCCAAAGCGTAAGCGGGCATGCCATACCAGGTTTTCGGCTCCAATTCCGGAGCCGTCTCGGTGATGATCCGGTGCAGCTTCTGCGCAAGCACCTTGTCGTTGCCCTCGAAGGAAGCAATCTTCTCTTCCACTTCCTTGCGGGCCTGTTCCGCCTTCTCGGCTTTGGTCATGCGCTTCTTCGAAGTGCGCACCTCAGCGGCCCGCTCTTTCATCGCGGCCTTCTCGGCGGCTGAAAAGCCTTCTTGTTCTGAACTGCTCATGCTTCTTCTCCCTGAACTGCTTGGTTGATACGGACCATATTTCCCGAAGGATCGCGGAAGGCGCAATCGCGCGGACCCCACGGTTGGTCCATTGGCTCCTGCAGGACTTCAGCGCCCGACGCGCTCAAAGTTTCAAAGACCTTGTCCAGATCATTGGTGGACAGCACCAGCGGGCCGATCGCGCCCTTGGCTACCAGCTCGGCCAAGGCCTGCGCATCGGCAGCTGACCGGCCAGCGCCCGGAGCCGAAAGCACCAGGCTGGTGCCGGCACCGTCGGAGCCGCCAAGGGACACCCAGCGGAAGCCGCCGTTGGCGACATCGGAGAGGACCGTGAAGCCCAGCGCATCGCGGTAGAACGCGAGCGCCTCATCCACATCGAGCACGGTCAAAGGGACATGATTGATTGAAATGCTTGCCATGGCTCCAGCCTAGGGAGCGCCGACCAGATAGCGCTTCTTCAAAACTGCTCAGAATCTCTCGGGACGCAAAAGGATCTTGGCGATGCAGGCAGGGATCTGCTCGGTGGCTGAATGGTCCCGTTCCCGGTATGACGAGGGAGTTTCGCCGACCACTTCGGTGAAGCGCGTGCTGAAGGAACCCAGAGAGGTCCATCCCACTTGCATGCAAGCATCTGTTACCGAGACCGATGCGCGCAGCAGATGCATGGCGCGCTCGATACGGCGGGTGAGCAAATAGGCATGCGGGGTCTCGCCATAGGCCCGCTTGAACTCCCTGGAAAAATGAGCAGGAGACATGGAAGCACGCTGGGCCAACGCAGGCACATCCAATGGTTCCGCATAGTGCCGGTCCATCAGGTCCCTGGCCCGGCGCAAGTGCGCCAGGGTTTTCAGCGCTTCGGCATCCACCGGCTAGCCCCGGTTCCTGGCTCGCAGGACAAGGAATGCACCCAGCACCGTTGAGCACAGGTAGATCCCGGTGACGGTGATCCAGCCCGCGGTGAAGCCACCGACCGAGCCGACCAGCAGGCCCATGGCCAAGGGCCCCACGGTGAAACCGCCAAACTGGCCCGCCGAGACGATTCCGCTGGCACTTCCCAGGCGGCTTGCGGGGATCACCCGCAGCAAGCCCGCCATCAGCACTACCGAAACTCCCAGGGCCGAGGCGCCGTGCAGGCAGACCGCTAGCCAGAGCAAGGCCACCGAGTGCAGCTGCTGGGCCATCAGGAAGCTGGCACCGCCCGCAGTGGCCAGCGACGCCAGCAGCAGCAAGAGCTTAGGAGCTGATACGCCGCGTGACATCATCTGCCCCCATCCGACGCGGGCGGAAACGCCAATGACGCCAGCGACCGCGGCGGTCAGGCCGCCAGCGACCAAGGAGAAGTCCAGCTCGCGGACCGCAAAGAGCGCCAGGTAGACGTTGGTCGCCTGTACGCCGACACCGTTGATGAAACCGAATAGGGCCAGCGCAAAAATGACGAACTTCGTGGAGGGGGCGGCCGCAGCCACCGGCTGGCTCGCGCCCGTTGCCGCCTTCTGCGGGGCAGGCGCGGCGAGCATGGGAGTCGCGCGGATAACCCGTACAGCGATCACCGCGAGGACCGCGGCGAGCACGGCGCCGGCCAGCGATGCTCCGTTCCAGCCAATGAATGCAGCCAGCAGCGGGAACCCCACGCTGCCTATGAGCTGTGAAACCTGCACGCCAGACTGCTTGATGCCGGTCCACGTGATGCGCTGGGCACTAGGGACGCGCTGGGCCAGAATGCGGTTGGTGACCCCGTTGGGGAATGACTGGGCGAAGCCGGCCAAACCGGAAGCCGCCAGGAGCAAGACGTAGCCTGCGGGAATGGCTGCCAAGCCCAGCGCGACCGCCGTCGTGCCGAAGATCAGCAGGACCAGCCTGGTATCCGGTTGCCTGTCGGAGAACTTCCCGAAGACGGCGTTACCCAGTGCGGCGCAGCCGAAGCACACTGTCGCCAACAGGCCGAACTGGGATTCGGTGATTCCCAAATCCCTGATGACCAGGTCGCTGGTGGCGTTCAACCCGTAATTAAGCAGGGGAGCGATGCCGACGGCGGATAGGAGGATGGCAAGCAACCCGAATCCGGGGCGTGCTGTTCTAGCTGGCATCCTCATCCTTGCTCCAGTGCGACTTCAATGTTCAAGTTTATCTTGGCACACCGTGTTGCGGGATGTTCCTTCAATGACATATCCGGCATCTGCTTCGATTCTGCAAACGGTGGGGCATAGGATTTAGAACGTGAACTCTTTTACCGTCCGCTCAGCCAGAACCAGTGATGTCAACGCTATCCGCAATCTTGTGCGCCCGTTGGCCGAGGAACGGATCCTGCTGGATAAGGAAGCGGTCACCTACTACGAGTCCATCCAGGAATTCCTGGTCGCCGAGGACGCGGACGGCAATGTTGTCGGCTGCGGCGGTTTGCACGTCATCTGGGAAGACATCGCCGAAATCCGTACCTTGGCGACCTCGGGCGAGCTGCGTGGCAAGGGCGTAGGCCATGTCCTGCTCTCCGAACTCTTGGAACGTGCCCGGGAAGTCGGGGTTGGCCGCGTCTTCTGCCTGACCTTCGAAGTGGATTTCTTCATACGCCAAGGCTTCAAGGTGATGGCTGACCAGAGCGCCGTGGATCCAGCGGTATACCAGGAGATCCTGCTCTCCCGGGATGAAGGCGTTGCTGAATTCCTGGACCTCGCCCGCGTGAAGCCGAATACCTTGGGCAACACCCGGATGATCATTACGCTGGACTGATACTTCTAGTCCATCCGGTCGTAGCGCGCACGGAATACCAGGTACAGCGCGTAGCAAACCAGGCCCGCACCGATAGCAACCAGGGCAACCGGCCCAAACGGCTGATCCTGGATGGCCTTCAGCGCGCCATCGATGCCGCTGGCCTCTTCCGGGTCGCGCTGTACCGTGGCCACGATGAAGAGCAGGCCCACGGCACCGAGGACTACGCCTTTGGCAGGATAGCCCAGCATGCCCGAGTACTTGATCGCGCGCGATACCTCGGTATTTCCGGAACCGGAGAGATCCTTCAAGAACTTCCGGGTGGCACCCTTGTAGATGTAGTAGCCGGCCATGGCCAGCAGCCCCAGGCCCAAGGCGATCAGCAACCCCCGGCCAAGTCCGGTCTTCATCATTTCTCCGCTGAAGCTGGTGGCAGTCTTTCCCGAATCACTGGGAATTCCCACCGCAAACCGCCCAAAGGTGAAGCCGACAGCCAAGAAGGACACCGAGATGGCCGCGGACTTGAGCCTGCCCTTCAGCTCGTTTTCGGGCAAGAAGGCCTGCGCCAAGGACCATAGGCCCAGCAATAGTGCGCCGATTGCGCAGATCCACAGCAAGACCATGCCGAAAGGCTGCTCTGCCAAGGCGCCCATGGCTCCGCCCTGATCGGCTTCCGCCTTGCCGCCGGCAGCGACGAAAGCTGCGAGGATTCCCACGGTTGCGTGAAGTACGCCGTTGGCGACGTATCCCAGGCGTGCGGCGCGTTCGAACCATGGGTGCTTGGCTACGTGGCGAACAGCAGCGGCCGGATCAACTGAAGCGTTCATGGGCTAAGCATAGGTAGGCATCAGGGCATAAAGCTAGCCGCTTCTGGCTCGTTCCGGGCCGATGCTACGAAGGCAGGCGGATTCCATCTTCTTCGGCGATCGCCAGGCCATCTTTGAGCAGCCCGGCCAGTGCCCGTTCACGCTGCTCCAATGGTGATTGCAATTGGTCAAGCGCCACATACCTTGCATGCGATTCATGGGACAGCTCGGCCAGGAAGGACTGCTCTGGCACCGCCTGCTCATGCTCGCGCAGGATCGCCATGATGGCGCCGCGGACCTGCCGGTCCGTACCCTTCCAAGCTTGTCCCTTCGGGATGTAGTGCGGGGCCGGCTGCCCCTGGGCAATCCATGCGCACTGCTGGAAGACCGGGCATTGCTCGCACTTCGGGCTGCGAGCGGTGCACACCAGGGCACCGAGTTCCATTACCGAAATATTCCACAGATTCGCTGCCTGATGATCCTCGGGCTGGACTTCTGCAGCCCGGGCGAATTCACTGGCACGCGGGCTTGGCTCGGGCAATGCCATGCCGCCAAAGAGCCGTGCATGCACGCGGCGAATGTTCGTGTCCACGACAACGGTGCGCTCGCCGAAGGCAAAGCAGGCAATGGCGGCCGCGGTGTAGGAGCCGATGCCCGGCAAGGCCAGGAGCTCGGCTTCGGTGCGCGGGACTTCGCCGTTGTACTCGGTGGTGATCTCCACGGCGGCGGCATGCAAGCGCTGCGCGCGCCGCGGATAGCCCAGCCGTCCCCACGCTTTCAGTGCTTCGGACAGCGGTTCCGCAGCCAGATCCTGCGGCCGTGGCCAGCGGCGCATCCATTCTTCCCAAACCGGCAAGACACGAACTACCGGAGTCTGCTGGAGCATGAACTCGCTGACCATGACTTCCCAGCCGCTCACTCCGGGGCGTCGCCAAGGCAGGTCGCGGGCGTTCTCTAGGTACCAGGTGTTGATGGTGTTGTGGATTTGCTGCACCCCACCACTCTAAGCCAGCGCACCGTCCGCCCGGAATCAGCGGGAATGGATTGCAGAACGTGATTTGCCCTGGATCCTACGCCATTACCGGCTTCGGGCAGGCAAATGAATTAGCCTTAAGCCATGAGCAACGCATCAGGGGGGAAACCATCGGCCAGCGTCTACCGGCGCAGGCGGATCACCGTGGCAGTACTTGCCCTGGTGCTCGTCGGCCTGCTTGTCTGGGGCGTCGTTGCGCTGGCCGGATTGTTCTCCCCTGATGAGAAGAAAACTGCAGGCAATGAGCCAAGCGCCCAGCAAACCCAGTCGGTTCCTTCGCCATCGCCAGAGCCGGAAGACGACGAAGCTGCGGCCAAGAAGTGCAAGAGCGACGAGGTCGAGATTACTGCGACTACCGATGCGAAAAGCTACGCCTCGGACAAGAAGCCGACCTTGCTGCTGGGCATCGAAAATGTTTCCAAGCGCGAATGCGAATTGAACGTCGGAACCACGCAGCAGGAGTTCCTGGTTTCCAGCGGCGCGGACCGCATCTTCTCCACCATCGATTGCCTGGATGGCGCAGAAGATGTGAATCTGGCCTTCAAGCCGGGGCAGAAGGAGAACGCGCGCTTCACCTGGAACCGCGAGCGTTCGGCTCCCGGGTGCAAGTCGGTCAGCGTGCAGCCGCGTCCGGGAACCTACAAGTTCACCGCCGCTATCGGCGACTTCGTTTCGGAGCCGGTCACCTTCACCTTGGAGTGAAAACGCCTAGATGTAGCGATCCAGCAACGAGGATTCGGCCATGCGGGCCAGCCCTTCCCGGATGGAGCGTGCACGCTGCTCGCCGACGCCCTCGATTTCCATGAGCTGGCTGGTGGACGCTGCCATGAGCAGCTGCAAGTTATCGAAGGACGCCACCAGGCGGTCCCCGACCAGCTTGGGCACCGTGCGGATCTGCGAAAGCAGGCGGTAGCCCTTCGGGGTCAGCTGGTCGTCTTGGCCAATGGTGGAGTGCGGGAACAGGATCTTGGTCAGGCCATCAAGCTCAATGAGCTGGGCATCGGAAACTTCATGCAGCGTCTCCAGGGCACGCTCGATATCCAGCTCCTGGCCTTCAGCGTCGGAATAGTCCCGCAGGAGCAACTGGTTATCCGCCTGGATGCCGGAGAGCAATTCCGCATGCTGGGCCGCCAGCAGGCGCCCATCGATGCCCAGCTCCAGCACGTAGCGGGAGATTTCTTCGCTGGTACGGCGCAGCATCTCGGTGCGCTGCAAGACAGCGAGCACTTCCCGCGCGGTGGCGACATCTTCAATTTCCGCAGCTGACAGGGCGCTGGTGACCTGGTCCAGGCGGTGGCGGTACCGTTCCAAGGTAGCAATAGCCTGGTTGCCGCGGGCCAGCAGGCGCTCGGCTGGCTCGAGCACATGGCGCTCGCCGTCGGCATAGAGGGTGATGGTCTGCATGGACTGCGAAACCGAAATCGTCGGGAACCCGGTTTGCGCGGCTACGCGTTCTGCCGTGCGGTGGCGGGTGCCGGACTCCTGGGTTTCAATCTGCGCATCCGGCATCAGCTGCACGCCGGCCTGCTGGATCTGGCGTCCTGTGCCGTCCAGAATGATCGCGCCGTCCATCTTGGCCAGTTCGCGGATGCGTGTAGGCGTGTATTCGGTGTTGATCCTGAAGCCGCCGGAGCTGATCGACTCCACGAGCCTGTCATGGCCCAGCACTATGAGAGCGCCAGTACGGCCGCGCTGGATCCGTTCAAGACCCTGGGCGAGCTCGGTACCCGGGGCAATCTGGGCCAGAACGGCAAGGAATCCGGGGGTTGGGTGCGCTTTCAACTTGCGTCCTTTCGGCGGGCAGCAACAATCAAGTTTATCCTGCGGGCTTCTGTCGCTGGTTAAACGCAATATCCAGCGCCTGCGCGATGTTCTCCACCTGGAATACGCGGATGCCCTCGGGGATATTCTTCAACGGTTCCGGGGTGGCCGGAGCCATCGCGAAAGAGAAGCCCAGACGCTGCGCCTCGGTGATGCGCCGTGAGATTTCCGGTACTTGCCGAACTTCGCCGGCCAAGCCGACTTCGCCGAAGGCCACGAAGTCCTGCGGCAGCGGGAATTCATTCATCGAAGAAGCCAATGCCAGCGCGCAGGCCAGATCCGAGGCGGGTTCGGCAATTTTCACGCCACCCACGGTGGCGATATACGAGTCCATGGACGACAGATCCATATGCGCGCGGGCCTGCAGCACCGCCACAACCATTTGCGCCCGCGCGGCATCCAAGCCACTGGTGGCCCGGCGGGCAGCAGGGGCATTGCTGCGCGAGAGCAAGGTCTGCACCTCGGCAACCAGCGGCCGGCGGCCCTCCATCGTGACGGTGATGCAGGTGCCCGGCACCGGGGTGCGGGTTCGGGTGACGAAAAGCTTGGAAGGATCGGTCAGCGATTCAATGCCGTCTTCATTCAAATCGAAGCAGCCCACCTCGTCGGTGGCTCCGTAGCGGTTCTTCAGCGCGCGCAGGATGCGCAACCGCGAATGCTTCTCGCCATCGAACTGGCAGACCACGTCCACCAGGTGCTCGAGCAGCCGTGGGCCGGCGACCGAACCTTCCTTGGTCACGTGGCCGACCATGATGGTGGACATGGCTCGGGTCTTGGCCGCGTTGATGATCGAGGCAGCGACTTCGCGCACCTGGGAAACGCCGCCGGCAGCGCCGTCCACCTCTGCCGAGGAGAAGGTCTGCACCGAGTCCAGGATCAGCAGCTGCGGATCGATCTCCTGGATCTGGCCCAAGGCCAGAGCCAGGTCGGTTTCGGCGGCCAGGAACAGCGTATCGGCGATGGCGTTGATGCGTTCGGCGCGGGACTTTACCTGCGCGGCGGACTCTTCACCGGTTAGATAGAGCACGCGCAAGCCGGTTTGCGCGGCTTTCGCGGCAACGTCCAAGAGCAGCGTGGACTTGCCCACGCCAGGTTCGCCGGCCAGCAGGATCGCGGCTGCCGGAACCAGGCCGCCACCGAGCACGCGGTCAAGTTCGGAGACGCCACTGGGGCGGAAGGCCGCTTCGGAGCCGTCAATCTGCGCGATCGGCTTGGCTGGGTGGGCCACCTTGGCCGCGGCTACGGTACGGGCGGAGACGACACCCACTTCTTCGACAGTGCCCCAGGCCTGGCATTCGCCGCAGCGGCCCACCCACTTAATCGTGGTCCACCCGCATTCAGAGCATTTGAACGATGCGGAAGACTTGCTGCGAGTGGAGGTTTTGGCCATGGCTCAATGCTATCGAGCTATGCGGACATTTTCGTTCAGGACAGCTTGGGCAGCACTTCGATGGCTTCTTCGTGTTCGCGGCCTGCCGCTTCGAGCAGATCCACCACCATCGGGCGCAGCAGCAAGACCAGGCCTTCGCCCTGGAGCCCCTCAACTCCCAGGGCGCGCGGATCCAGTTGGGCGGCGACGCCTTCGAGCTGCAGCTGGGCGGCCTTCTCGTATTTGCGTTGGCCAGCCACCGTGGTTTCGCGCACCGAGTGCGCCAAGGTGTTGACCGCCTCGGATAGCTCGCGCATCAGGGGAGCCAAGGTTTGCGCGCCTTCCGGGGTCAGTGCGCTGTTGCTGAGCACGGAAGCAAGGCGCCGGGCGAAGACCCGCGAGTTGCGGGCGGCCCAGTCGTAGTGGTTGAAACGCTTGGATAGCCGGTTCAGTTCATGGCGGTGGCGACGCCCGGTGGGGGAAATCGTTGCGATTTCCTTCGAAGCGCGGAAGGCGGCTGGCAGCATATCCAGGTACTTCTGGGTTCCGCGAGCCTTGATCAGTGCGTGGAAGGCTGCGCGCCGGTCATCGTCGCGGATGGCCCAGGCGCATTCCAAAAGCGCTTCGGAGAGCTCCTTGAACAGATCCGATAACGCGGACACCGGGCTGCGCCGCGGGTCGGTAGGCCAGAAAATAATCACCAGCAGGGCAAGCAGGGACCCGGTCAGGGCATCGATGGAACGGGCAAATGGCCCATCCGCGCTGATGGGCAGCAGCACTACCAGTGCCGATTGCATGCCCAGCTGGGTGGAGAAGATGGCACCGGAATCCAAATAGCGGGCAATGACCAGACTCAGCGACATCACCAGTGCGGCCTGCCAGATCCCCTGCCCGAACCAGTGCATGAGGGTATCGCCCAGCGCCACCCCCAGGGTGCACCCCAGGGCGACTTCGGCGGTTTTGCGCACGGTGGTGGAGGCGCCGAAGCCCAGGGAAACCAGCGCGCTGGTGGCTGCGAAAATCGGTTGGGAATGTCCCCAGATGCTTTCGGCGATCCAAAAGGCTCCGATTGCGCCAAGCGTCATGCGCAGGATTCTAGGCAGGGAGTTGCGCGAGCGTATCAGCCCAGCGCGATTGCGCTGCGCTATGAATCCGAATAGATGCGCTGGCATGCGCTTCACTTTCCGCCCAGTTGCCATGGCTTCAGTCTTCCACGTGTTCGGCGGCAGGTGGCAGAAGCTGCCGGGATATTGCGCTGGTGAACAGGATCACTTGGCTTCGGGTATGTTGTTAACCTTATGTTCACCTTTGCCGGGGGAGCTGGTTACTTTCGATCTTTAACGTCGTAGATGAAGCGGGAAGACGCCGCTGAAGGTTTTACATCGATCTACCAACATGGGGAGTAAATCTCGTGAAGCTCAATCGCTTTGGCAGCGCAGCTGCTGTTCTTTCCGTAGCGGCACTCGCGCTGACCGCTTGCGGCTCGGATAACCCAACCGCCGCAGCAGGTTCTGAAGGTGCCGAGGCGTCGGCAGCATCCGGTGTCACCGGAACCCTGACCGGCATCGGCGCATCCAGCCAGAACTCGGCCATGGAAGCATGGACCACCGGCTTCAAGACCGCCAACCCGGAAGCCAACGTGCAGTACTCGCCAGATGGCTCCGGCGCAGGCCGCGAAGCATTCCTGGCAGGTGGCGCGCAGTTCGCCGGCTCGGATGCATACCTGAAGGAAGACGAAGCCGAAAAGGCCAAGGAAGTTTGCGGCCCAGAAGGCGCATTCAACATCCCGGCCTACGTTTCGCCGATCGCGATCGCTTTCAACCTCGAAGGCGTTGAAGAGATCAACATGGACGCAGCCACCATCGCCAAGGTGTTCAAGAAGGAAATCACCAAGTGGAACGATGAGGCTATCGCCAAGCAGAACGAAGGCGTTGAACTCCCGGACACCGCAATCACCGTGGTGCACCGCAATGATGAGTCCGGTACCACCGAGAACTTCGTCGAGTACCTGAAGGCCGCAGCGGCTGACGTTTGGAGCTACGATGTTTCCGGCGACTGGCCAAGCGACATCCAGTCGGAGAATGCCAAGGGCACCTCTGGCGTGGTTTCGACCACCACCTCCACCAACGGCGCAATCACCTACGCCGACTTCTCCGCAGTGGGCGGCCTGTCCACCGTGAACGTGAAGGTCGGCGAGGAATACACCAAGATTTCTGCTGAAGCAGCTGCCAAGGCCCTGGAGACCGCAACCCCAGTTGAAGGCGCAGCCGAGAACGACCTGGCTCTGGACCTGGAGCGCGACACCACCGAAGCGGGCACCTACCCAATCGTCCTGGTTTCGTACCACATCTTCTGCAGCAGCTACAAGGACCAGGCAACAGCCGATCTGGTCAAGGCCTTCGGCAACTACGTCATCTCCGAAGATGGCCAGAAGACCGCGCAGGCTTCGGCAGGCAACGCCCCGATCTCGGCAGCCATTGCCGAGAAGGCAAAGAAGTCGATCGACGGCATCACCGTCGCCGAGTAGTACCCCGCCGGGCAACCGGCACCAGGTGCGGGTGGACGAACTCACCCACCCGCACCAGCAGTACCCCTCCACCCCCGCAGTGAAAACTGCACCACCCCCGTTTCGTAAAGGCTCTAGCCATGACTACCAATGCTTTGACAAGCAAGTCATCGACTTCCGGCCGCGCTGGTGACAAGATCTTCTCCGGTGCCGCCCTGGGCGCCGGTGTCCTGATCCTGATCACGCTCTTCGCGGTCGCGGTCTTCTTGCTGATCCAAGCCCTGCCGACGTTCTTCGCCGATCCGGCGGAGATTTCCGGCGGCGCAGGATTCTTCGCTTACATCTGGCCGATTGTTATCGGCACCGTGATCGCAGCGGCTATCGCGCTGCTGATCGCCACCCCGATCGGCATCGGCGTGGCGCTGTTCATCTCGCACTTCGCTCCACGCAAGGTCGCAGGCCCGCTGGGCTACCTGATCGATCTGCTCGCCGCGATCCCCTCGGTGATCTACGGCGCGTGGGGCTACATGGTGCTCGCTCCGGCTCTGGTTCCAGGCTACGAATGGCTGGCCAAGAATCTGGGCTTCATCCCCATCTTCGAAGGCCCCGCCAGCCAGACCGGCAAGACCATGCTCACCGCCGGCATCGTGCTGGCCGTGATGGTGCTGCCGATCATCACCTCGCTGAGCCGCGAGATCTTCTTGCAGACTCCCAAGCTGCACGAGGAAGCCGCGCTGGCACTGGGCGCAACCCGCTGGGAAATGATCACCACCGCGGTGATCCCGTTCGCCCGTCCGGGCATCATTTCCGCCATCATGCTGGGTCTGGGCCGCGCCTTGGGCGAGACCATGGCCGTTGCGCTGGTGCTCTCCACCGGCAACCTGATCCCATCGCTGATCAAGACCGGCAACCAGACTATCGCCGCGGAAATCGCCTTGAACTTCCCTGAGGCCTTCGGCCTGCGCCTGGCAGAGCTGATCGCCGCCGGCCTGGTCCTGTTCCTGATCACCCTGGTCGTGAACATGATCGCTCGTGGAATCATCGCCCGCCACAAGGAATTCTCGGGAGCTAACTGATGAGCACCATGACTACTAACCAGAGCAACAGGCCCGGGGCCCCGACTCCACCGGTGCGCAAGCGCAACTCCTTGGCCAAGGGCAAGCTGCCGAAGTGGGCCATCTGGGCGATCGCCGCAGGCGCCATCATTGTCGGCGCGGCAGCGTCCACGCTGACCGGCTTCAACGTTGCCTCCTTCGCCATCTACTCGGCGCTCATCTTCCTGGTGGCCGCCTCCGTGATCACCACCGCAGCTGAAGGCAAGCGCCGCGGCAAGAACGCGATGTGGACCTACCTGATCTACGCGGCGTTCATCGTCGCCGTAATCCCGCTGGTATCCGTGCTCTATACGGTGCTGGAAAAGGGCATGCCGGGCCTGAATAGCCACTTCCTGTTCAGCTCCATGAACGGCGTGACCGGCGCGGTGGACAATGAATCCGTCGCCAATGGCACCCCGGTAGTCGGCGGCGCGTACCACGCGGTGATGGGCACCTTGCTGATCACCCTGTGGGCCACCTTGATCTCCGTTCCGGTGGGCATGCTGACCGCTGTCTACCTGGTGGAATACGGGCAGGGCAAGGCGCTGTCCAAGGCGATCACCTTCTTCGTCGACGTGATGACCGGCATTCCTTCGATCGTTGCTGGCCTGTTCGCAGCGGCCTTCTTCGGCATGATCCTGGGTCCGAACGCCCGCATGGGCATCGTCGCGGCGGTCGCGTTGAGCGTGCTGATGATCCCAACGGTGGTCCGCTCCACCGAGGAAATGCTCAAGATCGTTCCCAACGAACTGCGTGAAGCTTCCTTCGCGCTGGGCGTGCGCCGCTGGCGCACCATCTTGAAGGTCGTCATCCCGACCGCGATCTCCGGCATCGCCTCGGGCGTCACCCTGGCCATCGCCCGCGTGATCGGAGAGACCGCGCCAATCCTGGTCACCGCAGGCATCGCAAGCCAGATCAACATGAACGTCTTCGCAAACTGGATGTCCACGCTGCCGACGTTCATCTACTACCAGATCCTGACTCCGACCAGCCCGACGAACATCGACCCGTCGGTGCAGCGCGCCTGGGCTGCTGCCCTGCTGCTGATCTTCATGGTCATGGCTTTGAACCTCATCGCCCGCCTGGTCGCTTCGATCTTCGCCCCAAAGAAGGGCCGTTGAGCTAAGGCTCCGGTCCGGACAAACCCGAACTTTTCAAGGATTACATCATGGCAAAACGCATTGACGTCAACGACCTGAACGTCTACTACTCCAAGTTCCTCGCCGTTGAAGGCGTCTCGATCAACATCGAGCCGAAGTCCGTCACCGCTTTCATCGGCCCCTCGGGCTGCGGCAAGTCCACCTTCCTGCGCACCCTGAACCGCATGCACGAGGTCATCCCGGGCGGCCGCGTCGAGGGCCAGGTCCTGCTGGACGGCGATGACCTGTACGGCGCCGGCGTCGACCCGGTCACCGTGCGCAGCCAGATCGGCATGGTCTTCCAGCGTCCGAATCCGTTCCCGACCATGTCCATCAAGGACAACGTGCTCGCCGGAGTGAAGCTGAACGGCCAGCGGATTTCCAAGTCCGATGCCGATGCCCTGGTCGAGAAGTCGCTACGCGGCGCCAACTTGTGGAACGAAGTCAAGGATCGCCTGGACAAGCCGGGCTCGGGACTCTCCGGCGGCCAGCAGCAGCGCCTGTGCATCGCCCGCACCATTGCGGTCAAGCCGGACGTGATCCTGATGGATGAGCCTTGCTCGGCATTGGACCCGATCTCCACCCTGGCTATCGAGGACCTGATCAACGAGCTGAAGAACGACTACACCGTAGTGATCGTGACCCACAATATGCAGCAGGCTGCACGTGTGAGCGACAAGACCGCGTTCTTCAACATTGCGGGCACCGGCAAGCCGGGCAAGCTCATCGAGTACAACGACACTGCAGCCATCTTCTCCAACCCGGAGCAGAAGGCCACCGAGGATTACGTCTCCGGACGCTTCGGATAAAGATTTCGGATACCGCCGCTCCTTGAGCTGGCGGTAGACGGACCGGAAGGGGGGTCTTCCGGGGATCCTGGAGGGGATCACCGCCAGCGGCGCACCGATTACGGTGCGCCGCTGCACTTTAACTATTCATGTAAAGCACCCTTGACTGTAAAGCACACTTGTCAGTAAAGTGTGGTTTACATCAATAGGGATAGGGGACAACGATGGATTCAAAAGCAGTTGGCCAGAGCAAATGGGGCCGTTCGCGCTTCGGTGGCGGGTCGGGCGCCCTGATTGCCGTCAGCCTCAGCGCAGGGGCAGTGCTTTCAGCCGGTGCAGGTGTGCTCTTCGCCCGGCTGAACGCCCCGGAGCATTTCGTCTTGGCAGCGTTGCTCATGGCCGCTGGCTTGCTGCCGGTGCTTTCTACAGCTTGCTGGGCGTTGCTGCTGGATCGCGACACCCTGCGCGGTGCCACAAGGAACCCCGAGATATCGGTGGAGAGCCAGTGGTATGACAGAGCTGCCATCGGAGTGTTCCAGGATTTGCTGTTAGTTTGCGGCCTCGGTGGCGCAGTGTTCTCCTTCATTCAGATCCAAGCATCACTTGGCCTCGTTCTGGCTGGTGTCGTGCTGCTGGCGTTGCTTGACTTCGGAATCCGCTATTTCATCATTAAGCGGGCAGAAAGCTAGTGGAGAACAATCTCAGTGCATACCGCAGGGAACGCGGGTTCTCCCAGCAAGCATTGGCCGACCTGCTGGGCGTCTCGCGGCAGACCGTCATCTCGCTCGAAAAAGGCCGCTACGACCCGTCCCTGCCGCTGGCATTCAAGCTCTCAGCGGTCTTCGGCTGCAAAATCGAAGACCTCTTCATTCCGGGCAAAGACTAGGCGTTGCCCAGCAGCGGGTGCACCGCCAGGGTGAGAATCGCGCCGCAGGCAACGCAGGCAATCGGGGTCAGCACCCAGTGCAGCAGCACCTTGGTGACATTGCGCCACACCACCGATTCGAAAGACTGGTTATTGCCGGCACCGACGATGCCGCTGGTTACCGCCTGCGTGGTGGACAGCGGCAGGTGCAAGACGAGCGAGCCGAGGAACAGCATTGCCGCGGCTACGCCCTGGGCGATCATGCCGCGCAGCGGATCGAAGTTCACCAGCCGGCGGCCGAGCGTATAGGTGATGCGCCATCCGCCCAGGAGCACGCCAAGCCCCAGTGCCGAGGCCGCGGCCAGCTGGATAGCCCAGGTCACGGGCCCCGGGTCCATTGCATGACCGGTGATCAGCACCAGTGCGATCATCGCGCCGGTGCGCTGGCCATCTTGCAGCCCCAGTCCCAGGGCCACGGCGCAGGCGGTGATGGCCTGGCCTGCGCGCGAGCCGTTGTTGACCGAACGCGAGGAGTTGTGGCGCATCAGCCAGGTCGCCGGAATCACCAGCGCATAGGACAACAGGTAGGCGATGACCGGGGTGATCAGCATGGGCAGCAGCACCGAGCCGAGCAGCAGACCCCAGGCCCCGGACATCGACAGGTCGCCCATGAAAGCCGAGGCGCCGCTGGCGCCCACCAAGCCGGAGAACAGCGCATGGGTGGAACTGACCGGCAGGCCGCGCCACCAGCAATACAGGCCCCACGCGCCGGCGGTCAGCAAGCCGCAGATCAGCAGCTTCAATCCGACGACGCCATCGGGGAGGTTGAAGTTCAGCTTGTCTACCAGCGCCACACTCAGCCCCGAGGTCGCCAAGGTGCCGAGGAAGGCGAATACCGCCGCCACAGAGACCGCAATGGCCGGGCGCAGCGCCCTGGTGCGGACGGAGGCCGCAACGGCCGTAGAGGCATCCCTGAAGCCGTTGAGCACGCCATAGCCCAGGGTCAGGACGATCGCGAATCCGGTGAGGACCGAAAGGATGGTCATTTCCCCTAGGACTCCTTCACCAGCACGCGACCCAGGTGGTCGGCGAACTGGCGCAGGGTGTTGGCGGTAAGCATCAGGTGGTCGGCCACGCGCTGGTGGCGGTGGATGGTCCCTGGCTTGGCGAACTTCGCGATCTCATTGACCCACACCAGGTGGGTTCGGGCCGCGCGCTTGGAGAACTGCAGCATCTGCAGCCAGTTGTCTTCCAGGTCATCGAGGTTATGCAGGCGCTGGACCGAATCGGAGGCCAGCTCGGCCAGCTGCGAAATGAGTTCAAGCTGCTCCGAGGAACGCTCGGAAAGCGGGGTGGAGCCAACGGTCATGATCAGTTCGCCGGTACCGCGCAGCTGTTCCATGGTTTCGTGCAGCAAGCGCGAGAGCGTGTACATGTCTTCGCGGGGAAGCGGGCTGATATAGCTGGTTCGCAGGTGGGTGAGCACCGCGTGCACCAGATCGGAGGCCTCGGCTTCCGCGGAGGCCAGATCCCGCAGCTGGTCCGCACGGGTATCGGGTGAGCCGATCATCTCGGCGACATTGGCAACGGAGGCGCGAATGGTCGTCGTCAACCCGCACAGCAACTCGATGCCGCGCGAGGCGGAGGGAAAGATCTGGAACTTCACTTTACGGCGCACCATTCGATTCGACGGCTATTGGTACCAACGCAGAACAGTTTACGACGTGGAAGTTAACACCGGGTATTTGAAGGTGCCGGACCGGGAACGCCTCTCGGCGGAAGGCCGCTCGAAGCGGCAGAATTTTGGAGCCCGGGGTTACCAGCGGCCCGGCACCGTTACCTAGTGTTCTCGCCCTACCGGTGTGCTGTCAACCGCAGGGCTGCGCTCGTGCCTTTTCTCACGCTAGCGGCGCACGCTCTTCTCCGCTCCGCTCAGGCAGAGCAGCGCGCAGCAGAACCAGATCGCTCCCGCCGGCCCCAAACCCGCGGCGACCGTACTCGAGATGATCGGCAAAGCTACTTGTCCGACCCGGTTTCCCATGAGCCGCACGGCCAATGCGGCACCGCGGTCCACCGCCGGCACCGAGGTGGAAATCATGGTCATGGTCATCGGCTGGCCCAGGCCCAGGAAGAAGCCGCCGACCAGCAACGCGGCCCCGGAGGCCCACAGCGAATCGATGAAGATCGGGGCCAGCGCGATGGCTATGCCCGAAATGTACAAACTGGTGACCAGCAGGTGGTTGCGTTCGAAGTGGGCCGAGAGCTTGGGGATGAACAGCCGCGAAACTACCGAAGCGAAACCTCGAATGGCCAAAAGCACACCAACATCTTCGGGTGTGACGCCATGTTTCTCCGCCACCAGCGGCAAGAAGGCCGTGAGGATGTCCAGCATGGCCAGCAAGGTCATCGAGGCGAACATGTGCGAAGCCATGCCCTTGATGCGCAAGACCGAGGGAATGGAGGCTTCGGACTTCGCCGGGCGGGTTTGCGGCGCCGTCTTGGAAATCCTCGGCTGCCAGCTCGGAAGCAAGAAGGGGACAGCTAGCAGCGAGCACCCGGCCGCAATCCACAGCGACAGGCTGATGCCGGCGATGCGCTCAGGGGAGACGGCATCGGTACCGGAGCCGAGCACCAATCCGCCAATCAGCGGCCCGATGAATTGCCCAGCCGCGTAGGCGGCCGTGAACCAGCCAAAGCCCTTGTCCAGATCGCTGTCGGGGAAGAACCGGGCGATGGAAGATTGCCCGCCAATGGTGAACATCAAGTGCCCGAGCCCGAGCACGGCACTGGCCAGCGCCACGGTCAAGGCATTCGGGGAGAAATTGATGCCGATGCCGCCAGCGGCCAAGAGGGCCACGCCGGCAACCATCAGGAACCGGATCCTGCGGATTCGCGAACTGGCCCGGCCCAGCATCATTGCGGTGAATAGCGGGAGGATGGCATAGGCCGCGGTCACCACGCCGACGGTGAACTCGCCGGAGCCAAAAGAGATGAGCTTATAGGTGGTCACCGGACGAATGAGGTTCAGCGCCGTTTGGGAAAGCAGCGCCGTTGCGATCAGGATCAGCAACCAGCGTACGAGCCCTGAAGAGTTGGTCCTCGATGCGGCGCCCACACCCACCTGCCTAAAATTGAGGGGCAACTTCCTCAACCCATCCTAAGGGCGCGGGATCATGTTTCAGTCCAATGCGTCCTGGCGCCAAAGCCGGGCGCAGGCTTCCAGATCCACGGCGGTGCCCATCAGGGCCTTGGCCTGCTGGGTCAGCTTGGTTCCCCGATCGCTGCTGGAAAAATCCGCGGCATCGGCATGCTCGGTCATGCCCAGCGCCAGTACCCGGCAATAGGCGGCGGTGCGTTCCAAGGCGTGGGCGAAGTCGCCATCGAAGGCGCCGGAGAGAATCGACCCGGTCATCTTCTTCATCTCCTCGGCGGTCGGCGGCTCGGCCACTCCGGCGACGATGCGTTCGACCTGGGCACGATGGGCTCCAGCCTGGAAGCGTGCAGAATGCACCTCGGGCTTGCTCATTGTTGCCGCGCGAACCGCATACAAGCGCCACAGGGCACCTGGCAGGGAGCGGGCCGGAGCCTCGCTCCACAGCTGCGCGAGCACCTCCAGCCCTTCTTCTTCGGCCACCGCAATCAGCCGGCGTGAAACTTCGGGGTCGTTGTTGGCAATGCCGCGCTGCACGAAAGCCTGGGCGGACAGATGGGCTGCCTCGGATACGCGCGCCGGATCAGCGCCTCCCTCGTAGGGCTCGAAATCTGCCGGGGCGAAGGGGCGTGGTTTGTGATGGCGGAATCCCGCATCCTGGGCAACTTTTGATCCTGCACGTGCACCTCTCATGCGCTCCAGAATACTCGCTGATCCTGAGTTCTGCGCCAACAAGTGATTTAGCTTGCAAACCCCAAGATCCAGCGGAAATTACAGGCTGCCGAATTGCGGAATACGCCGATTAATACTCATGCCGGTCCATCAGGTAGTATGGATTTTGGCCTTGTGCCGTGCGCCTTTAGCTCAGCTGGTAGAGCACTGGACTTTTAATCCATTGGTCGCGGGTTCGATCCCCGCAGGGCGCACAAAATGAAACCGGACCCGGCTTGCTAACGCAAGCCGGGTCCGGTTTTTCGATTTATTGTCCGGCATGGAACCAGCGGACTGCCCTCGTGCTAGACGTAGGGCTGAAGGAACTTGACCATGCGTTCCATCACCAACGCGCGAGCTTCTGGATCATGCGAGCGAAGCGAGCTGTCGGTGAACAGGTGCTGCTTGCCAGGGTAGGTGAAGAGCTGGGCGATATCGCCGCCCTCTGCTTCAACGAAGCGCTGAGCTGCCTCCAGGTCGCCTTCCTTCGCGAAGAACGGGTCCTGGTCCATGCCATGGATCTGCACCGGGACATTTTCCGGCCATGGCCCGAAGCTCCAGTCGGCGTCCAGATCCACGAAGGATTCGAGCAGGATCGCGGCGATGGCGCCGGGACGTTGCTGCGCGCACTGCTGGGCCAGGGCCGCGCCCCAGGAAGTGCCGATGTAGACCAGCTCTTCGGGCAGTTTGCCAAATAGCTTGTCGACGCGTTCCTGGATCTTGTCCGCGGTCAGCTTGCCTGCCATGCGCATCCCGGCATCGAAATCCTTGGGCAGCTTGCCGGCGTACAGATCCAGTGCGTGCACGGTGTGGCCAGCGGCGCGCAATTCTGCGGCCATCTCCTGCACCCCGGGGGTCAGGCCCTGGACGTGATGGAAAAGAACAATCGTAGCCATGGGTGCTCCTAGCGGTTTCTAGCGTTCGTCGACCAGGTTCTCGATGCGCTGCGGCAAGTGCTCAATGGCCATGTCCCAGCCGGGCATCTGGCTATTGATCTCCACGCTGTACCCTTCGACCAGCATGAATTCTGCGCAGGTAAGGATTTCCTGGCCGGAACCCGTTTCATAGATGAAGGCACGTTTGATGTCCTGCCAGAGCAGGGTTGCGGACTGGTCGATCACGAGGCCGCTTTTGACGACTTCGACGGTGCGCTGGGGGTAGGACATACTCAACTTGCTTTCGGGGTCCTTGGCGGTGTGCTTTGAACAAGTCTAAACCGGCAGCGCACCGCCAGGGGGTTAGCAAACTGGATTCGGGTAGGACTTCGCCAAGGTTCCCTGCGCATCCAGCTCCAGCAAATAGTCCAGATCCAGCTGCGACAGGAAATGCTGATCGTGGCTGACTACCAGCAACGCACCCTTATAGGCGCCCAGTGCTTCACTGAGCTGGCGCACGCTGTCCATATCCAGATTATTCGTCGGCTCATCGAGGATGAGCAGCTGCGCGGCTGGTTCTGCCAGCAGCAACGTCGCCAGATGGACCCGGAAACGCTCGCCGCCGGACAGCGCCGCCACTGGCCGGTCGGCGCTGGCCCCGCGCAGCAGCAACCGGGCAAGCATATTGCGCACGTCGTTCGCGGTTGCTGCTGGCGCCACCAGCGCCACGTTCTGGATCGCGCTTAGTTGGCCATCCAGGCCGTCCAGGCGCTGGGGCAGGTACCCGACCCGGTCCACGAAGAGCGTTCCGCCCGGTCCGGGGCCGGGATCTTCGCCGGCGAGCATCTGCTGGAGCAGCCGGGTCTTCCCGGAACCATTGGGGCCGACAAGGCCCACGCGTTCGGCTCCCTGGATGATGAACTGGTGATCTTCTGCACCTAGCGCCGCGACCTGCTTGCCCGAGGGCAACCGGGGATCGGGCAGCTCGATGCTGATGTGCTCGGCCTGCCGAACCCGCCGATCGGCATCGTCGAGCCTGGCCTGGGCCGAATCGACCTTGCCATCCAGGTTTGAACGCATCTTCCCGGCGTTCGCCTCGGATTTCTGGCGAAGGTGGTTGGCCAGGATCTTCGGCATGCCTCCGGAAAGCTGGGTGGCCCGACCCTTGCGCTTGGCCCGCGCCAACTTCGTTTCGGCCTCTGCCCGTTGGCGCTTTTCCACTTTCAGGGAGGCCTGGGCAGTTCTGGCTGCCTGCTCGGCCGCCTGCTGCTCGGTTTCAAGCTGCTCGCGGTATGAGCTGTAGGGCCCTCCGAAAACGCTGAGCTTCCCGTCGTAGAGCTCCACCGTATGCTCCATGAGCTCGAGCAGCTCGATATCGTGGCTCACCACAACCAGCGTGCCCTTCCAGGCACGTACAAGGTCGTAGAGCAATTCACGGGCAGGGCGATCGAGGTTATTCGTCGGCTCGTCGAGCAGCGTGATCGGCGAATCGGCCAGTCGCAGGCCCAGTACCGCCAGCAGCATGACCTCCCCACCCGATAAGGTGGTGATTTGGCGGCCCAGATCCAGCCCGTCGAAGCCCAGCGGCGCCAGTTCAGCTCGAACCCGGGCTTCGGCATCCCAGTTCGCGCCCACCGCATCGAAATCCGCTGGGTCGACACTGCCGGACTCGATAGCTTCCAAAGCCGCCAGGACCTGATGCGCCCCCAGCAGCTGGGCGACGGTCGTGTCCTGTTCCAGAGCCAGCGTTTGCGGCAGGTAGCTCAGCGGTGCGTTCGTTTCTGCCGTTCCGCTCGTTGGGCGCAGCTGCCCAGCGATCAGCTTCAGCAACGTCGATTTGCCGCTGCCGTTGGCGCCGATCAACCCGGTCCGCCCGGATGGAAACGTGCCGTCCAGATTGGCCAGGGCGCTTTCTCCCGTGGGCCAGGAAAAGCTGAGGTTGTTCAGGGTAATTGGTGGTGTCAAAGACATGCAGGTCCTCCCGCGAATGCGAAGGGGCTGCCGGCTTGGGGGATCGCAGAATTGGCTCAACCCCGCAGGGGAGCCGGAAAGGAAAAGGATACCGAAGCCGGTAGCCGAAATGAACAAGATGCACCGTTGGGAATCGATGCGGGGTCATCGGCTGGCTCAGTAGGTATCCATGCCAACGAGTGTAGCAGGGGGGAATTGGGGTGTTAACCCCCTCAGTACAAGAAGATCGGGAGCCATTCCCGGTTGTGCGCGTGGACCAGCGCGAGGAACAGGACGAAGTCGAAGATTAGGTGCACGCTAACTACATAGGACAAGGACTTGGTCAGCTTGAAGGTATACCCCTGCAGCAGGGCGAAGGGAAAGGTCAGCAACGGCCCCCAGGATTGGTAGCCGATCTCCCACA
Organism: Glutamicibacter sp. NPDC127525; assembly: GCF_042672105.1. Classification (NCBI taxonomy): domain Bacteria; kingdom Bacillati; phylum Actinomycetota; class Actinomycetes; order Micrococcales; family Micrococcaceae; genus Glutamicibacter; species Glutamicibacter sp. NPDC127525. The sequence continues at coordinate 29,515 of NZ_JBHXVN010000012.1, forward strand.
GGAAGGAGGAGAAGATCACCGCTTGCAGGAGGTTGGCCTGCCAGTCCGGGAAATGCTGGCGCAGCAATGCGAATGCCGTGCAGATGAAGAACAGCTCGTCCCAGATGCCCACCGAATTAACTCCGAGGAAGAGCCGCCAGAAGATGGCTGGGTCCGAGGCGTCCGGCCAGTTCTGGTAGGCGCCGGTGCTGATCAGGTACACCGGGAGGATGAAGAAGCCCAGGGCCACCACCCCCAGCAAGTACAGCTTCGCCGCCAGCGGCCACTTGCGGCCGGTATTCACCGGGAACTTGATGATCTGCTCGCGCAAGGCGAAGCGCGAAATCAGCCAGGGCAGCAGGACTGCCGCGGCCAGCGCGCCACCCATTAATGCCATATGCCCCAGGCTCAGGTCGGCATTCAATGGAACCAGGCTGATGACCACCAAACCGGTTGCGATGAGTCCCAGATGCCGTGCAAGCCTGCGGTCGATGAACCCCGCGCACAACAGGCTCAGCGCCAGCAGGCCGTAGCCCAACAGGTCGTTTTCGGCGCCGAAGAGGAACACTGCGGAACCCGAGAGCAGGGAGGCTGGCAGCAGCTTCCAGCTCATCGCGGGGCGGTGCGATTCGGTTGGTATCTGGCTCACGGACACAAGCATGCCAGCTGGGCCGGCAGAAAGACACAGCCCGCCGCCGCGGAACCAGTGCTTTAAAGCTTCTGGCCCGCATCCGTCATTTCGGCTGCGGGCCAGAAGGAAAATTCTGGAGAAGTGCTACTTCCAGGCGCGGTGCACGGCGACGATGCCACCGGTCAGGTTGCGGTATTCCACGTTCTTCCAGCCAACGTTGACGAACTTGGCACCCAGCTCGTCCTGGTCTGGCCAAGCCGCAATGGATTCAGCCAAGTAGGCGTAGGCGGTCGGGTTAGGGGAAACCAGGTAGCCCAGCGCGGGAATGGCGCGCGGCAGGAACTGCTTGTAGGCCACCTTGATCGGGGCGACCGTCGGGGTGGAGAACTCGGCGACGACGATGCGTCCGCCGGGCTTTATCACGCGGCGCATTTCGGACAGGGCCTTCTCGGTGTCTGCGATATTGCGCAGCCCGTAGGAGATGGTCACTGCATCGAAGGTGTTGTCCTCGAATGGCAGGTCGGTTCCGTCTCCGTAGACGAAGTTCAGCTGCGGGTAGCGCTTGCGCCCCTCATCCAGCATGCCGTGGGACATGTCGCAGGCGGTGACGTCAGCGCCGGCTTCCGCGAGCGGGACCGAGGAGGTGCCGGTGCCTGCGGCGAGGTCGAGAATGCGCTCGCCGGGCTTTGGCGCGATCGCTTCGGTGGTGATCTTGCGCCAGTAGTTCACGATGCCGCCGGTCATCAAGGTATTGAGCAAGTCGTAGCGAGGAGCCAGCTTGTCAAACATTTCCTGAACCTGATCGGCCTTCTTATCCAGGCCTGCGCGCGCATTCTGAGAACTCATGGGTCTAAGTCTTTCATATTTGCGCGCGCGAAGGCGCCGGATGTGGGGCGAATCGCCCTTAGAGAATCGATTCGAGCCGGGCGTAGCTGGCCTCCATTCCGTCGGTCATTCCGGTGGAGAGCACCATGTCGCGGGTTTGCGCGTCTGGGTAGGTGATCAGGATCGTCAGCAGGGTGCCGCCCTGGTTCGATGTCAGCGTTAATTCATTCACCGTGGCCGGGTACTCGGTGCCGATCATTTGCTCCGTGGTCCGCTCGTAGGACTGGGGCAACGTTTCAAGCACGGTTCCGGTGAAGCCGAAGCCGGACCCGGCATCGGCAGATAGCGGTTCCCACCAGTATCGGTAGGTCTCGCCGACCTCTTGCGCCGTCACGCATTCAGCCAACTGCCATCCGTCGGGGCCGAGCATCCAACGTTTCATGAGCTGCTCGTCATGGTGAGCCTGCCAGACTTGCGCGACTGACCCGCGCACCAAGCGGGTAATGCGCACCTGGGTGTCCGACAGGATCTGTGCATCGGTGAGGAAATTTTCAGCGTAATTGCGCAGGTCGATGAGGACTTGCTCGATCTGGCTCATGGCCGAACGGGTGCCATCGATCATGCCCATTGCTACGACCTGCTCCAGGTCCTCGGCGGAGTCGAAGGTGGAGGTGATGGTCAATTTCGTTCCCTCGGATGTCGGATCGAAGGTGAAGACTATGCGATTGGCCGGCAAGTCGGTATTGGGCGTGCCATCGGCGTGCGCAAAGCCGTCACTGACCTCGAAGAATTTGTGCTCGACGACTTCGTTCCAGATCCAGTATCCGTGGAATTCTTCGCCTTCGGGAGAAGTCATGTGATAATTCGAACGGCCACCAGGGGCGGCATCGTGCCGGGTGAAAGTTGCCGGGTATTCCATCGGCCCCCAGAACTTTTCAAGTTGCCGGGCGTCCAGGTAGGCATCCCACAGGCGGGAAACTTTGACCGGGAATTCTGCATGGACAGTCAGTGAGAGGGCTTCGGAATCTTTGACAACGGATGTGACAGGCATGGGAATGCTCCTTAGGTAGCCTCGTCGGCGAGGAAATCATCGAGCCGGCTGATGCGTTGGCGCCAGATATCCTCGAGGGAAGTAAGTAGTTCTTGCGCATGCCGGATGGTATCCGGCTGCCCGCGAACGATGCGTTCGCGGCCACGTGCGATTTTCCTGACCAGGCCTGCGGCTTCCAGCGCGGCAACGTGCTTCTGCACTGCGGCAAAAGACATGTCGTAGCTTGACGCCAGATCCGTGATGCTGACCTCGGCGTGAAGCGTCCGCCGCACGATGTCCCTTCGTGTGGCATCTGCCAAGGCGCGGAAGACCTTGTTCACCTGTTCTTCGCTCAACTCATATACAACCATTTGGTTGTATGTTACTCCCTTCGTCGCGGCTGGTAAAGGGGAATCCCGGAAATTGCCGAAGATAAATTTCTAGTCAACTTATCGCCTGATTTTTGACGTAATTCCGGATGATTTATCACCTAATCGGATTTGCGGGGCAAGGCGGGCTCTTCTCAAGGCCCGGCCCTTCGCCTAGGCTTGTGGGAACTGCGGAGAATAAGCCTTGCTAGCGAGGGGATTGCATGAGTGGGTTCGCCATTGATTGGCCTGGCGCATCGCGTCGCGCTCAGCATGCCCATGAGCTTTTGGGGTCCAGTGGCGCCGGTGTTACCGACCTCCCCTTGCGCAATGACGTGCGTGAATCCTGGAAGCGGTCACTGGAGAATTCTGCTGATCTCCGCGTTCCGTCGGTACTGAGCGATGACCACCTGCGTCTCGCCCGCGAGCGCAGCGAGCTCCAGCGAATCTGGCCCGTTTTCGAAAAGCTCCTGGTCCCCGCTGCCGCGGATGCCAATCTCTTGGTGGCTCTTGCGGATGCTGGCGGCACCTTGCTGTGGGTGGCGGGTGGAAATGGCGCAATGAGCCAAGCCGAGCACGTGGGCTTCATGGCAGGTGCCGACTGGGCGGAAAAGAGTGTTGGCACATCCGCGCCGGGCATAGCGCTGGCAACCGGGACCGGCTCGCAAGTGTCGGGGGCTGAGCACCTCTACGAGCAAGCCCACCGCTACAGCTGCTCGGCGGTACCGATTCGCGATCCGCGCACGGGGCAGGTGATTGGCGCAATAGACCTGACCGGTGGACCGGAAGCCATTGCCACGCACTCCCTGCCGCTGTTGCAGGCGGCGGTCATGGCTGCGGAAACGCAGCTGCTTTTGCCAGGTGCCGGAGTCGTCGCCGACCCCGACTACCTGGACTTGGGGCGCTCTGACGGGGCCCATCTGGGAGCCGCGCCGATTTCCCTCCGCCATGCAGAGATCCTGACCCTCCTGGCGCATTACCGGGAGGGCTTGAGCACTGCTCAGCTGGTGGAAGAGCTGTTCGAACGTCCTGATGCTGCGGCCGAAGGCACGGTCCGCGCCGAAATTGTCAGGCTGCGCAAGGTGCTCGCAGGCCCAGGCGGGCGTGCCTTGACTTCACGCCCATACCGCCTTCAGTGGGACCTGCATACGACCCTTGGCCGCCTATGGCATGCCCTGGAGCAGGGTGATCTCGATACGGCCCTGCCGCTGTACTCGCCGGGCCTGCTGGCCCGCTCCCAGGCGCCAGGGATCGTTGCGCTGCTGTACCGGACCGAAGCTGCGCTGCGTGAAATGGTGCTGGATCGAGGAACTGCGCATCAGCTGCTGAACCTGGGCCGCCAGCTTGCCGACCCGGGCCTGTTGCGTGCGGCCTTGCGGGAATTGCCCGCGCAATCCCCAGCGCGCTCACTTGTCGTCGCCGAAGTCCAGGCCATCGAGAACTAGGTTCCCGGGCATTGCCGATCCACCCGCTAGGCCCGGAGTTGCCGCTACGGGCATCATGCACGTCCGTTGCAACCTGCCTGCAACCTTTATGTGACTAGAGTCACAAGCATGGTTCCGCGATGATGCCGTCGCGGCCAGGACATCCGATTAAGGAGACGTGGAGCAATGGCGGTTTACGCAAACCCGAATACCGATGGAGCACTGGTCAATTTCAAGCCGCGCTACGAGAACTACATCGGCGGTGAATGGGTAGCCCCGGTCAAGGGCATGTACTTCGAGAACATCACCCCGGTCACCGGAAAGGTCTTCTGCGAGGTGGCCCGTTCCACCGCAGAGGACGTCGAAGTAGCACTGGACGCGGCGCATGCGGCGGCTGGCGCCTGGGGCAAGACCAGCCCGGCCGAACGCGCAGTCATCCTGAACAAGATCGCGGACCGCATCGAGGAAAACCTTGAAATGCTCTCCGTGGCCGAGACCTGGGATAACGGCAAGGCGATCCGCGAGTGCCTGAATGCCGACCTCCCGTTGGCAGTGGACCACTTCCGCTACTTCGCCGGCGCCATCCGCGCCCAGGAAGGCAGCCTCTCCCAGCTCGATGAGGACACCACCGCGTACCACTATCACGAGCCGCTGGGCGTGGTCGGGCAGATCATCCCGTGGAACTTCCCGCTGCTCATGGCCGTTTGGAAGCTCGCCCCCGCTCTGGCTGCCGGCAACGCGATCGTGCTCAAGCCCGCCGAGCAGACCCCTGCCAGCATCCTGGTGCTCATGGAGCTGATCGGCGATCTGCTTCCAGCCGGCGTGCTGAACGTGGTCAACGGCTTCGGCGTGGAATGCGGCAAGCCGCTGGCCTCCAACAAGCGCATCCGCAAGATCGCCTTCACCGGCGAAACCACTACCGGCCGGCTGATCATGCAGTACGCGTCGGAAAACCTGATCCCGGTCACCCTGGAACTGGGCGGCAAGTCCCCGAACATCTTCTTCGAGGACATCGCTGCCAAGGATGACGCCTTCTACGACAAGGCGCAGGAAGGATTCACGCTGTTCGCGCTGAACCAGGGCGAAGTCTGCACCTGCCCATCGCGTGCGCTGATCCAGGAAAGCATCTATGACCGCTTCATGGGCGATGTGGTGGCCCGCACCAAGGCCATCAAGCAGGGACACCCGCTGGATACCGACACCATGATGGGTGCCCAGGCATCCAACGACCAGCTGGAGAAGATCCTCTCCTACATGGACATCGGCAAGTCCGAGGGCGCCAAGGTGCTGCTCGGCGGGGGACGGGCGGATCTGGGCGGAGAGCTCTCCGGCGGCTACTACGTGCAGCCGACCATCTTCGAGGGCACCAACGACATGCGCATTTTCCAGGAGGAGATCTTCGGGCCGGTGGTAGCGGTGACCAAGTTCAAGGACTACGACGACGCGATCTCCATCGCCAACGACACCCTGTACGGGTTGGGTTCGGGGGTGTGGAGCCGCAATGGCAACGTGGCCTACCGTGCCGGCCGCGCCATCCAGGCCGGACGCGTGTGGGTCAACCAGTACCACGCCTACCCGGCGCACTCGGCCTTCGGCGGATACAAGTCCTCGGGTATCGGCCGCGAGAACCACCTGATGATGCTGGACCACTACCAGCAGACCAAGAACCTGCTGGTTTCCTACTCGGAAGACAAGCTGGGCTTCTTCTAGGAGCAGTAGCTGCCACGAGCAGCATGAGATGACAACAGACCTCGAAGGTGCGGGGCCAGCCGGGACAGCGTCCGGGGATCGATTGGCCTCATCCCCCGCACGCCAGCCGGCACCCCGCACCTTCGAATGCCATGCAAAGGACAAAGTACATGAGCAAGATGAAAGCTGCAATAGTCGAAGGCTTCGGCGAAGAGTTCCAGGTGAAGGACGCCGAGATCCCCGAGCCGGGCCCCGGCCAGGTGCTGGTGAAGCTGATCGCCTCGGGCGTCTGCCACACCGACCTGCACGCCGCCGAGGGCGATTGGCCGGTCAAGCCGAAGCTTCCGCTGATTCCCGGGCATGAAGGCGTGGGCATCGTGGAAAAGCTCGGCGAAGGAGTCACCGAGGTCGCGCTCGGGGACATGATCGGCAACGCGTGGCTGGCCAGCGCCTGCGGGCACTGCCAGTACTGCCGCACCGGCTGGGAGACGCTGTGCGAAGCCCAGTCCAATGGCGGATACTCCGTGGACGGTTCCTTCGGCCAGTACATGCTGGTGGATTCCCGCTATGCCGCGCACATCCCGGAGGGCTCGGATCCCCATGAAATCGCGCCGGTGCTGTGCGCGGGAGTGACTGTCTACAAGGGCCTGAAGATGACTGAGGTCAAGCCCGGCCAGTGGGTGGCTATTTCGGGTATCGGCGGACTGGGCCATATCGCGGTGCAGTACGCGGTGGCCATGGGCATGCGGGTGATCGCCATTGACGTGGCCGATGACAAGCTGGCGCTGGCCTCGAAGCATGGAGCGGAAATCACCGTCAATGCCTTCGCCCAGGACCCGGCCGAGATCATCCAGCAGAAGGTTGGCGGAACGCACGGCGTGCTGGTTACGGCGGTGCATCCAAAGGCGTTCGGGCAAGCGATCGGCATGACCCGGCGCGGCGGAACGATCGTGTTCAACGGGCTGCCCGCCGGTGATTTCCCCGCACCCATTTTCGACATCGTGCTCAAGGGCCTGACTATCCGCGGATCGATCGTGGGAACACGGCAGGACATGATCGAGGCGCTGGAATTCTATGCGGCAGGGAAGATCAAGCCGACCTTCCATACCCGCCCGCTGGAAGACATCAACGCCGTATTCGACGAAATGCGCCATGGCAAGATCGATGGGCGCGTTGTCATCGACTACGCCGGCAGGGCGTAGCCGGATCCGCAACGGTTGATGGCACGGTACCGGATGCGGCTTTTCGAAGCGGCATCCGGTACCGGTGCCCTGGCCGCCCTGGCCGAGCGATGGACGGTGCGGCCCAAAAAGAGGACACTGGCCACAACGAGATAAATCCGGACGTGGACAACGAGGCAGGAGCATGACATGAGCACCGTAACCGAAACGCGCGCCGCAATCGAGGGCGAAGAGTTCTCGCGGGTGGCCTTCACCTCCGAAGCCCTGGACCTGCTGCGCAAGCTGTGGGGGATCCATGGCCCGCTGATGTTCCACCAGTCCGGAGGATGCTGCGACGGGTCCTCGCCGATGTGCTATCCGGCCGGCGAGTTCCGCACCGGGGGATCGGACATCCGGCTCGGCGTGCTTTCCCTGGACGGCGCTGATGGCACCGCCCTGGGCGACATTGATTTCTGGATGTCCAAGGAGCAATTCGAATACTGGAAGCACACCAAGCTCACCGTGGACGTGGTCAACGGGCGGGGATCCGGTTTCTCCGTCGAAGCCCCGGAGGGCAAGCGCTTCTTGATCCGCAGCGAGATCATCGAGTTCCCGGCTGGCCCGAACCCCGACTAGGCTTGGCCCATGCGACTGTGGTCCCTGCACCCCTCATTGCTCGACGCCAAAGGGCTGGTTGCCTGTTGGCGTGAAACACTGCTGGCCCAGAAGGTGCTCGCCGGCCAGACCAAGGGCTATACCGGGCACCCGCAGCTTCTCCGGTTCAAGGCGCAGTCCGCCCCGCTGGTGCATATGGGCGGCTATCTGCAGGGCTTGTGGGATGAAGCGGCTGTCCGGGGCTATCGCTTCGACGCCGCGAAAATCCTGCATCCGGCAGCCGCCGCGCAGCTGGAAAAGATCCCGGTCACCCAGGGGCAGGTGCACTTCGAGCGCGAGCACCTGCTTCGCAAGCTCTCCGTCCGGGATCCCGCGCGCATCGCCCGCTTGGAACCGGCAGGGCAGGTGGCCCTGCATCCGCTGTTCGTGCAGGTCCCGGGGCCAGTGGAGGCCTGGGAGAAGGATGCGCTCGCCAGCGGGTGAGCTGCTGGCCCGGCAAAATCCTAGAGCAGCTCCGCGCGCAACTGTGCGGGGGATTTGGGCGAGAGCAGCCCCGGGGCCACATCGTAAACGGTCTGCGCACCGGTGATGCCGCGCTGGTTCATCCGGAAGGCGGCCCGGGCGTAAGCCACCAGCACGCTGGAAGTGAATTCCGGGTTGGAGCCAAGTGCCAGCGAATACTCGATGACCTGCTTCTGCTCTTCGCTGGTATTGCCCGAACGGATCACGAACCCGCCATGCGGCATATTCGAATGCTCGGCGGCCAAGGTCTGCTCGTCGATGAACTGCACCGTGGTGTCGTACTGGTCGAAGTAGTGCTCCATGGTCACGATGGCTTCGCGCACCGACTCCCGATCGGCACCGTCTTCGAGCGCGACAAAGCATTCGCGCTGGTGCTTCTCGCGGGTGCTCAAGGAAGGGCGCTCGCCGGCCCGGACCCGGTCGATAGCCTCCTGGCTCGGGATGGTGTACTGCACGCCGGCGGCGACGCCCGGGACGCGGCGGATCGCATCCGAATGCCCCTGGCTCAGCCCCCGGCCCCAGAAGGTGTAGGTTTCGCCGTCGGGCAGCAAGGCCTCCCCGAAGACACGGTTGATCGAGAACATGCCCGGATCCCAGCCCACGGAGAGCAGCGCGGTCTTGCCAGCTGCCTTCGCCGGGCCGTCGATGGACGCGTAGTACTCGGGGATGCGGGCGTGGGTATCGAAGCTGTCCACGGTGTTGAACAGCGCCGCGAACTTCGGGCCCTGCTGCGGCAAGTCCGATTTCGAGCCGCCGCAAAGGATCAATACGTCGATCTGTGCGGCGTGCTTTTCCAGCTCATCGATGCCGAACCGTGGTGCTGGCTGAGCCAGCTGGAGGGCCTGCGGGTCACGGCGGGTGTAGACGCCCACCAGCTCCATATCCGGATTCTTGGCGATCGCGGCTTGGACGCCGCGTCCCAGATTCCCATAGCCAGCAATACCGATGCGGATCTTTGAAGTCATGCCTGCCGTTTCCTTGGGGGAGTGAAGTTTGCTCAGCCGCGGATGGGCTAAATACTTCGGATTATGCCAACGAATCCCGGGGCAGTGAAACCCTTGACCCTCTATGACCCCGGCTTAGCCGAACAGGCGCTTGAAGAAGCCCTTCTTCGGTTCGGCTTCGTGGCCCTGGCAGCGGTCCTTATTGGGGACATTGCGCATAGTTGCTTCAACGTGCTGGCCGCCGCCAGCCCACGTGGTCTTCTGGCAGATCTTGCATTGAACCTGGCGGCACATAATTTTTTCCTTTTCGTCAGTAATCAGGAGAGGGAGAGGAAGAGCTTTTCGAGTTCTTCGACGCTCAGGCCGTCTTCTTCCTCGGAAGCCTTCTCGGGATCGGCGATGCAGTACTGCATCGCGGTGGAGACAATGGCGAATCCGGCGCGGTCCAGCGCGGTGGAGACGGCGGCCAGCTGAGTGACTACCTCTTTGCACGAACCATCGGTTTCCACGGCGTTGATCACCGCATCAAGCTGGCCTCGGGCACGCTTAAGGCGGTTGAGGATCCTCTTGCGGGTCGCTTCATTAGCAGTACGCATCAATTTCTCCTTGGTACGGGTAGCGGGTTAGTCGTCTTCTGCAATTTCGGCATCCAGGTGTTTGAGTTGGACGAGCAACTGCTCCATAGCGCCAGAGCTCAACGCTCCGGGTTTTGAATGTACAAGTATCCCATCCTTGAACGCCATGAGCGTCGGTATGGATGCAATCCGGGCTGCCTGCGCCAAATCCGGCTGGGTTTCGGTATTCACCTTGGCGAAGGCGATTTCAGGATGCGCCGCGGATGCTTCGTCGAAAATCGGGGCAAAGCCGCGGCAAGGACCGCACCAAGGCGCCCAGAAATCCACGAGCACCAGCCGGTTCCTTGCGATGAAGCCAGCGAAGTTCGAAGCTGACAATTCAAGCGGCTTCATCGGGTTTCTCCTTTCAGAACGAGCGGGCAGCGCGCCCCCATCGCCGGAATTTTGTTGCACAGCAGCACCAATGCGCCCGCGAGGGCTGCAACCGCAACTACGACCAGCCCGCCGGGAGCCGGCAGTTCCTGGCTGAGCACGAACACGCCCATGGCCAAGACGAAGTAGCCAAAACCCTTGCGCAAAGCGCGTTCGTCGATCCTGCGCGAAAGCCGTGCGCCGATCAACGAACCGAGGATCGCGGTGGTCGCCAGCCCTGCGGCCAGCGGCCAATCCAGTGCAACTGAATTCAACTGCCCGGCCAGGCCAGTGATCGAATTCAGGGTGATCACCAGCAGGGAGGTGCCCACCGCCTGTTGCATGGACAGCCCGGCCAGCAAAGCCAGTGCAGGGACGAGCAGGAAACCGCCTCCGGCACCGACCAGGCCGGTGACCATGCCAATGCCCAAGCCGACCGGGGCGGACAGCCACAACGACTGTGTTGCGCTGCCAGTGTTTTTCCGTCCGCGGATCATCCCGCGGGCACTGGCCAGCGTGATGATCGCGAAACCGAGCATCAGCAGCTGGGCAGGGATCCCGCTGGCCAGCAGCCCGCCGCCAAAGGCGCCAAGCATGCTGGTGGCCGCGAAGACCATCCCCTGTTTCCAACGCACATTGGCCTTGCGGGCATGCGGGATCAGGCTCGTTGCCGAGGTCGCACCGACCACCAGCAGGGAGGTGGCGATCGCTTCCTTGGCGGGCAACCCGGCTACATAGCTGAGCAGGGGAACCATCAGGATTGAACCGCCGCCGCCGAACAGTCCCAGGGACAGCCCGACGATGCTCGCTAGTGCAAGGGCCAGAACCAGCAGCGGTCCGAACTCCATGGCCTACTTCTTTACTTTGTTCCAGGGCATCTTGCCCAAGAAGCTGATCATCGGGCAAGAATCCCGCAGGGCTGAGAACACCAGTCCGCCACCGATGGCTGCCGAAAGATAGGCGAACTTCGGGGAGATGAACTTCGCTCCGAGCAACCCGGCGAGCACCACGGAACCTGCGGTCATGCGCATCTGGCGGTCCAGCGCCCAACGCTGCACGCCGCGCACCATGGTGCCGCCGGCATTTTCGTAGGCGGTGACGCCGCCAAGCAGTACCGTGCTGTGCTCGATCTGCTGCTCCTGCAGGGCACGCTGCGCCTTGGAAGCACGGTTGCCGCTGTGGCAGATCAGCACCGGCTTGCCTGGAATCTTGGCGAGCACCTCGGTGGCGTTGGCGGTGAATTCTTCGAGCGGCACGTTGTACGAGCCGGGAATGTGGAGGGTTTCGAATTCGCCCGCGGTGCGCACGTCAATCAAGGCGAGGTCCGTGTCGGGGGCTTCCACCAAGCATCTAAGTGCTTCGGCGTCCATGGTGGTCAAAGGGGTAGTCATTGAATGCAGTTCAGCTTTCGTGGCGGGGGTGGCTAGTTGGCGAAGGAGGACCAGCCGAGGTAGCTGCCCTCAAGCTCGACGACGTTGTAGCCGGCATCGCGCAGTGCGCTGGCGGCCACGGCATTGCGCATGCCGCTTTGGCAGTAGGTGACGATGGTGCCGCCGGCGGGCAGCTGATCGAGATTCCACAACACCCGTCCGCCGGACAGCTGCTTGGCGCCCGGGATATGCCCGGCGGCGAACTCGGTCTTGTTGCGGACATCCAGCAGCATCTCGTACTCGAAATCGTCCAGCTGTGCCGGGGTGATCGACTTCGGCTTCACCGTTGGCAGGCCTTCCAAGCTGGTGGTGAAACCCTTGACCGCGTCGATGCCCACGCGCATTAGGTGGGCGCGGATCGTCGCGGCGTGTTCGCCGGTCTCGGCCAGCACGATCAGGGCGCGTTGGTCCTTTTCCGGATCGTAGGCCCAGGCGCCGAAGCTGGCGGTCTTCGCCGTACCCGGGATGGACAGCGCGCCGGGAACGGTGCCTGCGGCGATCTGGGTGTACCCACGGGTATCGACGAACACCGAGACCCCCGCCTCCACCTGCTGGAGGAGCTGCTGGACGGGTATTTCAGCTAGGGGGTCGAGCTGGCCCAGGATGGCTGGGCCCAGGCGGTTCTGCCGCTTCATGCGGCCGAAGTAGGCGTGGGCGTCAGGCTGGCCGTTGAGCAGTTCGGCGATGAAGCCGTCCTGGTCGTCGTTGGCCAGGTAGGTGCTCCACCAGGCGAACTCGCGTTCGTAGCCCAACGTGGTGGAAGGGACCGCGCCCAGCGCTTTGCCGCAGGCGCTGCCCGAGCCGTGGCCTGGATGCACCTGGATGTAATCGGGCAATTCTGCCAGGGTTTTCTTCAGCGAAGCAAAGAGATCGCGGGCGCCTTCGAAGCGGGTATCGACACCGCCGGCGGCCTCGTCCAGCAAATCCGGACGGCCTAGGTCGCCGGCGAAGATGAAGTCGCCGGAGAGCAGGTAGCCAGGGTCTTGGCTGAAGGCTCCGTCGGTGATGGCGTAAGCCAGGTGCTCCGGGGTGTGGCCCGGGGTGTGGCGGGCGGCGATGCGCAGGTTGCCCAGCGTGATGATATCGCCATCCATCAAACGTTCTGCCTCGAATCCGTACTGCCAATCTTTGCCGCCCTCGCCCGAAACGTAGCTGGTGGCGCCGGTGGCGGCGGCTAGTTCGCGGGTTCCGGAAAGGTAGTCGGCGTGGATGTGGGTTTCAGCGACGGCCGTGATGCGCATGCCGTGCTTGGCAGCCAGGGCAAGGTAGTCGGCGATGTCGCGGCGCGCGTCGACCACGAGAGCTTCGCCTTTGGCCTGGCAGCCGATGAAGTAGCTGGCCTGCGCGAGATCTTCGTCGTAGAGGCGTTCAAGCAGCATGGTTGGTTCCTTTCAAGGTGGATTGGAACCAGACTAGTCTATACCCCCGGGGGTATGTCAAAAATACGGGTGGGGGTATGTGCGGAGGACCGCAATGCCGCTAGGTGGGAAAGGTGTTTTTATGCCCGGGTGAAAGTGCGCAGCCAGCCGGTTAGCCGCAGCTGCTCCGCGGGGTCCAAGGTTGCCAATAGCTGCAGGGTGCCGTCGTCTGCGGGGCGCAGAATACCCAGGTGATCGGCTGGAACATCGGACATCGCCTCGCCAGCCGGGGAATCGGGCGATGCGCTCGCCGCCCTGGAGATGAAGACCTCGTCGGGTGAACCGTTCCAACCCTCGAGGATCGAGATGGTGCCTTCCAGCAGGCGCAGGGCCTCGTGCGCGTGGATCCATGCGGTGGCATCTTTGGCAGCCAGCTCGAACCCGGCTTCGGGAACAATCTTGCGCAGGCCCGTGGCCAGGACGCGCGCTTTCGCGCTGAGCCCCTCGGCCTGGAAGGCAGCTACCGCATCCAGGCGCTGTGTCATGCGCGCGAAGTCCTGCTCAATGCTTTTCCTGCTTGCGAAAATGCCCATGCTCCTATCTTCGCCTACCTTGGGAAAGGCTGTCGAGGTGCTCGGCCAATCGGGTGCTCGCGCGGGAGAGGTGCTGGGCCAAAACCTCTGCCGCGCCCTGGGTATCGCCGGCGGCGATGCATTCGAGCAGGCGTTCATGTTCGCTGGCGATATCCGCGGTGTTCAGCAGCGTTGCATCCTGGACGTGGGTCATGCACAGGCGAATCTCATCGCTGAGCTGGCCGTAGATTGCGCTGGTACGCGTCGAATCCAGGGCCTGGACCAGTGCGGAGTGGAAGCGGACATCCGGATCGACGATCTGGATCGGGGAAGCATCGCGCAGTGCGGTGATTTCGGCATTGGCCTCGCGTGCAGCTTCCGGGACCTGTCCGGTGCTGGCCAGCAGTCGCACGGCCTCTGCTTCGATGATGGCGCGGGTGCGGTAGATGTCGCGGGCGTCGGCGGATGAGAGCAGTGTGACTTTCGCGCTCTGATGCGCGTTGCGCGTCAGCAGGCCGCTGGCAACGAGGTTCTCCAGCGCGGCCTTGGCGGTTGGCCGGGCCACTTCATAGTGCGCGGCGACGTCCACTTCGCCCAGCGGGGTGCCGGGGGACAGTTCCCCGCTGAAAATCCGGGCACGCAGTGACTTGACGACGGCCTGAACCACGGAAACCACACCTAAACGGGCCGCCATCAGGGTCCTTTCGAGCCGCGGAAAATTTACCTAACAAGTATCCCATGAATCGTACTACTATGGCTTGTGTACTTGTAAGACAATTTCCGTATTCGGCAAGCTCCGCTTGCCAACTGCACAGGAGCGCACCATGGCATTGAGCACGCCAGCACTCGGAGAAACGACGGTTTCATCCGGCATCCTCGATCTGGTCGGCGACCAGGATCGCGTCAAGACCCGATCCATCGACCGCGTTGCCTACGCCTCGGATGCCTCGCACTACCTGTACACGCCGCAAGCTGTCGTGCTGGCCAAGGACGCCGCGGAAGTCTCCGCGCTGCTGGCTGCGGCCGCGCGCGGCAACCAGCCGGTCACCCTGCGCTCGGGCGGCACCTCGCTGGCCGGGCAAGCCAGCGGCGACGGACTGATGATTGATGTGCGCCGCAACTTCCGCGGCATCACCGTGCTCGATAACGGAGCGCGCGTGCGCGTGCAGCCCGGTGCCACCGTCCGCCAGGTCAACGCGCGCCTGGCCGTCTACGGCAGCAAGCTGGGGCCGGATCCGGCCAGCGAGGCGGCCTGCACCATCGGAGGCGTGATCGCGAACAACTCCTCGGGGATGGCCTGCGGCACCGAATTCAACACCTACCGCACCCTGGAATCCATGACTTTCGTGCTCCCCTCGGGCACCATGATCGACACCGCGGATCCGCAGGCCGACCGCAAGCTGGCCGCCGCTGAACCGCAACTGGTCGCCACGCTGGACAAGCTGGGCCAGCGCGTGCGCAGCAACCCGGCCTCGGTCGCCAAGATTGAGAAGCACTTCGCGCTGAAGAACACCATGGGCTATGGCATCAATGCCTTCCTGGACTACGACACCCCGGCAGAGCTGATGGCACACCTGATCATCGGCTCCGAGGGCACCCTGGCTTTCGTCGCCGAGGCCGTCTTCCGCACCGTGCCGATCCGCAAGCTGGCCATTGCCACCTTGGCCGTCTTCGATAACCTGGATCTGGCCACCCGGGCGCTGCCTGAACTCGTGGATTCCGGCGCCGCCACCCTGGAGCTGATGGATTCCACGTCGCTGCGCGTGGGCCAGTCGCTGCCCGGCGTGCCGGATGCCATCATGGGCTTCGACGTCGACCAGCAGGCCGCCTTGCTGGTCGAATACCATGCGGACACCGAAGAGGAACTGGCCGGGCTGCGCTCCGCTGGCCAGTCGCTGCTCGACGCATCGGCATTGCGCGCCCCAGCGGTGCTGTCCCCAAATGCGAAGAACCGCCAGGCCGCGTGGAAGTTCCGTAAGGGCCTGTATGCTTCGGTAGCCGGTGCCCGCGCCACAGGCACCACCGCGCTGCTCGAAGACGTCGTGGTCCCGGTAGAGTCCCTGGCCGAAACCTGCGACAGCCTGCAGGAGCTGTTCACCGAGTACGGCTACGCGGATTCGGTGATCTTCGGCCACGCCAAGGACGGCAACATCCACTTCATGCTCACCGACCGTTTCGAAGGCGATGCGGCGTTGAACCGGTACAACTCCTTCAACGACAAGATGGTCCAGCTGATTCTGGACAAGGACGGCAACCTCAAGGCGGAGCACGGCACCGGCCGCGCCATGGCGCCGTTCGTGCGCGCGCAGTACGGCGATGAGCTCTACGAGGTGCACCTGGAGCTGAAAGCCGCCTGCGACCCGCGCCTGATGATGAACCCCGGGGTGATCATCGACGAAGACCACGCCGCGCACATCCGCAACATCAAGCTCAACGAGACCATCGAGATCGAGGCCGACCACTGCGTGGAATGCGGCTATTGCGAGCCGGTCTGCCCGTCCAAGGACCTGACCCTGACCCCGCGCCAGCGCATCGTCGTGCGCCGGGCCATCGCCAAGGCCGAGGCCGAGGGCAACGCCGAGCTGGCGGCCGAACTGGAGCGTGACTACGAATACAACGGCGTGCAGACCTGTGCCGTGGACGGCATGTGCGTCACCGCCTGCCCGGTGGGCATCAACACCGGCCTGCTGGTCAAGCGCCTGCGCCGCGGAGACGCGCACCCGGTCCTGGAAGCCGGCTTCAAGGCCGCAGCCAAGGGATGGGGACCTGCCACGCGCGCTGGTTCGCTGGCCCTGAGCATCGCCGATAAATTCCCTGCTTCGCTGGTCCGCGGTGCCACCGATGCTGCGCGCAAGGTGGTCAGCACCGACACCATGCCACGTTACGATGCCGACCTGCCTGGTGGCGGCAAGGCGCGCAAGCCCATGGCCGGCAACTTGGGTGCAGCTGGCACCGAGCCGCTGGCCATCTACCTGCCAGCCTGCGTGAATTCGATGTTCGGCCCTGCAGGAGACGGGGAAGGAGTCGCCCCGGCGTTCACCAAGCTGCTGCACGCTGCTGGCGTCTCGGTTTACGTTCCCGAGGGCATTGAATCCACCTGCTGCGGTACCCCGTGGACTTCCAAGGGCTACGAACAGGGCCATGAGGTCATGGGCCAGCGCGTGCTGGAAGAAGTCCGTGCGGCCATGCCGGGCAAGGTCCTGCCGATCATCTCCGATGCCTCCAGCTGCACCGAAGGCTTTGCGCATACCCTGGCCGAGCATGGCTACGAAGTGGTTGACCTGCTGGCGTTCACTTCGCAGCACTTGCTGGAGAAGCTGCCAGCGCTCGAGAAGATCTCCTCGGTCACCTTGCACCCAACCTGCTCGTCCACGCAGATGGGCCTGAACCCGGACATGCAGAAGATCGCAGAGGCTGTGGCAGATACCGTGAACACCCCGGTGAACTGGGGCTGCTGTGGTTTTGCCGGTGACCGCGGCATGCTGCATCCGGAGCTGACCGAGTCGGCTACCGCTCGCGAAGCTGCCGAGGTTCGTGAACTGGATGCGCAGGAACACGCTTCGTGCAACCGCACCTGTGAACTGGGCATGACCCGTGCGACGGGCAAGGAATACCGCCACATCGTTGAACTGCTGGCAGACGCCGCCAGCAAGTAGAGGTCGGAGCAAAGCCGCTTGGAAAGTAGTTTCCAGGCGGCTTTGTCGCAGGATGCTGCGCAAAGCCGGTGGCGTCGAGCGGCATTAAGCCATGAGTACGCGCAATGGTTGCTTGCCGGGAGTCAGGCTGCGAGGTCTTCAGGGCCATCCTTGGGCTTCAGCCGTTCCTTGAGTTGCTGTATCCATTTCGAGTCGCGTCTCAATTGCGGGAACGGCTTGTGCGCGTACCCCGTGGCTGGTGGGGCGGTGGACTTGTAGGACATCGCCGAGCCGGGGCAGATCATGATGGTGTGGCCGTTGCCGTAGGTCGTGTATTCGTACCAGCCGGCGGC
>NZ_JBHXVN010000013.1:0-10703 GCF_042672105.1 Glutamicibacter sp. NPDC127525
ACGGTTTGGACGTGGAGGTCGAATTCCTCGGGGGGTGCTGGTGGGGTGAGGCTGTTTCCGTGCGCCTTTGCTTCGGACATGTTCTAATTATACTTCGCTTGTTCGAACATGTCTTCTAATAGTGTGGAAAACTTCAGGGGTTTTCGATAGGCGAGAGTGCGCGAAGCGGAATAAAATGCATAAATATGCATTCCTGATCATGAAATCCATCTCAAAAGCTGACTGCCGAGCGATGCGCAAATACGGCTAATGCCCAAGAAGAAGCGGGAATTAGTGCGAACCCGCCGGATTCCTGAAAAGTCGGGACCAGCTGGATTATGACATGATATTCCAGTTCAGAACTTCCACGCGCAGCGCCCGGCCGCATCCTAGGCAGGGGCGAGGCAGCACCACCATTTCCCTTGAGGATCCGCGATGAACCGCAAACCGTCCGTGAGCTCCAGTCCGGCCACCCTGCTGGGCGCGCAGCTGCGCCGCCGCAAGTCGATCACGAATATGATCGCCGAAGCGGAAACCAATGCAGGGGCAGGCCAGCTGCGCCGCACCTTGGGCATGTGGCAGCTGACCATGATCAGCGTCGGCGCCACCATGGGCACCGGCATCCTGGTGATCCTCGGCGATACCGTGCCGATCGCCGGTCCGGCCATCTGGATCTCGTTCGTGATCGCGGGCATTACCGCGCTGCTTTCGGCGGTGTCCTATGCCGAAATGGCCGGCATGGTTCCGGTTTCCGGCTCCAGCTATTCCTATTCCTATGCCACCATGGGCGAAGGCATCGCCTGGATCTGCGGCTGGTGCCTGGTGCTCGAATACGCGGTGTCGGTGGCTGCGGTGGCCGTGGGTTCGGGCCAGTACGTGAACGAAACGTTGCGCACCTTCGGCATGGAGCTGCCCGAGCTGCTGGCTGGCGGCCCGGCCGACGGCGGAGTGGTGAACCTGCCGGCGCTGATCGTCGTCGCACTGGCCACCTTGCTGCTGGTGCGCGGGGCGCGCGAGTCGGCCATCGTGAACTCGATCGTCGTGGCCATCAAGGCCGGCATCCTGCTCTTCTTCTCGGCCGTCGCCTTCAGCGCCTTCAATGCGGGCAACTTCGAGCCGCTGCTGCCAATGGGCGCCGCCGGCGTGACCGCGGCGGCATCGAGCGTGTTCTTCTCCTATATCGGCTTCGACGCCGCCTCGACGGCCGGCGAGGAAGCCAAGAACCCGAAGCGCGACCTGCCCCGGGCGATCATGCTCTCCATGCTGATCGTGACCATCAGCTACGTGCTGGTGGCCGTTTCGGCGATCGGCGCGCGCGAATGGAACTGGTTCGAAGGCGCACAGGCGCCGCTGGTGCAGATCATCGGCGAACTGACCGGGCAGCCGATCTTCGTGCTGGTCTTCGCGGTCGCCGCCGTGCTGGCCATCGCCTCGGTAGTGCTCACCGTGCTCTACGGCCAGACCCGCATCCTGCTGGCCATGTCGCGCGACGGGCTGGTGCCCGCGGTGTTCGGCAAGGTCTCGGCCCGCACCGGCACCCCGGTCGCCGGCACCTGGATCACCGGCATCCTGGTGGCGGTCACGGCCGGGTTCATCCCGCTGGGCGCACTGGCCGACGCCACCAGCATCGGCACGCTGTTCGCCTTCGCGCTGGTGGGCGCCTCGGTGATCTACCTGCGCAGAACCCAGCCCAAGGCCGAGCGCACCTTCCGCGTGCCGCTGTACCCGCTCACCCCGATCCTGGGCATCTTCGCTTGCCTGTTCCTGATGAGCCAGCTCGGTTGGCATACCTGGCTGGTGTTCATCATCTGGATGATCGTCGGCGCAGCGCTCTACCTTGGCTACGGCCGGCGCCGTTCGCGCCTGGGCCAGATGAGCGCGCAGGACTACGCGGCCAGCCACGGAAACGAAAAGTAGCTGCGCGCAGCACGCAGCAAGCGGGCGGGACCCGGCAGCCACAGGCATGCCGGGTCCCGCCCCTTTAACTACTTGCCCTGGTAGCTGAGCCCGAAGCCGTAGTCGAAGAGCGCTCCATCGGCAGTTTCGCCGTAGCCGGGCAGGTCGCTGAACTGCTCGGTGATCGCTTCGCGGGTGCCGGCCAGCGCGAACGGCATGCGCCCCTGCGGGGCGAACTTGCCCGAGAGGATGTCCATCAGCGCGGTGTCGGACATGCCGAAGCCGGCGACGATCGAAAAGCCCGCACTCTCGGATACCCCTTTCGGGGATATGTTGGGTTTTGAGGGATGACTTTGAAATCGTCGAATCTGTCTCAATTCCACGTCGCCAATTTGAGCTCACTAGCAAAAGTTCTGCAGCGCTTCCTCATCGCCGACGGCTTGGCCGCGAAAGATTGGCAGCCGCGAGTACATCGGCACTGTCATCAACAAGAGGGGGCGCAATGCTTGAAGTGGTCTGGGGTTCTTCTCTGCCTATGAATCAGGAAGCCCAGAACTGGAAGACCTTCTGCACCTCCGTATGCCAAGGCCGGATGCCATCAGTCCACCCACTGCCTGGCGCGCCCGTGTCTTTATTGACGATGAGCGCTGCCAGCGAAGGCTCTCCACGGTTGATGCAGTCATCGGAAAGGTCGTCCAGGACGTGCCTCAATTCGTAGAAGACGCCTACTCCTTCGATACCGATTGCCTTGCCCAGTTCGCCGTAGGTAACGATCGTGCGCCGCATAGCAGCCATAATCAATGCCGCTCGGGCCTGAGCGACGTCTACAGTCCTGTCTTTTCTAGCCATGAGCTAATCATCCCCCCAGCGCGACGGTAAAGCTATCGACGGCGCCGTCAAAGAATGTCCACGCTCCATCTTCTAGAGTTGGGCAGCTGACGGTCTTCTAGAGTTGGGCAGCTGACGGTTGGTGACGGGGTAACGCGCATGACCATCCAGATTCCTCCGGGCGTGGAGGCAAGCCTCGAAGCCGTGCTCGACACAGCCATGGCAGTCGGGAACTGTTGAACATGGTCCGTATTGTCGAGGCCTTCGGAATCGCCCTGAGGCTGCGGGAGGCGCCACGAAGCGTTCAGCCGGTCCTCCAGGCGGGTGATGGACGAGTCGGCCTGTGTTTAACTACTTGCCCTGGTAGCTGAGCCCGAAGTCGTAGTCGAAGAGCGCTCCATCGGCAGTTTCGCTGTAGCCGGGCAGGTCGCTGGCCTCGTCCATGACGAATGGCTGGCGGATCGCACCGGGCGCTTAATGCCCGTCGGGCTGTTGAATTCGCCGTTCGCCGCATTTGAGGAGCTGCAGGCGAGTTCCGCGAAGTTGGGGGAGGGTGCGGCTTTCCGTACCGCCCCCAGCTCTGGCCCCTAGATTTCGCAGGTTTCGGAGGGCGCGTTGCGGATCAATCCGCGCTCGGCCACCAGCGTGCTGATGAGCAGAATGGCGGCGGCCGCGTTCCAGGGAACGAGCGGCAAATAGCCTTCTGGCGGCAGGTCGGAGAGCAGCCAGCGGGTTACCAGGAACGTGGCCAATCCCAGCGCAAGCGAAATGGCGAATGCGATGCCCCGGTGCTTCTTGGAGACGCCCTGCCACGCGGGGATTGATCCGTCGGCAGGTGCTTCAGAGGTGATTCCCAAGAACTTCAGCATGCTTTCCTTCTCTATAATGTCCGATAGTTGTCATATAAAGATCAAGTCAACTAAGTGTTATTTCGATAGTATCGAATCTGAAAATTGCTGTACATGGTACTTTCGGATGACACTTCGACTTCGAACACCGAGCCCGGGTGAAACTTTTGGCCCCGTGCACGGCGCGCAGGCCACGGTGGCGCCATTCGGCGTCCGGTGCAGCCAAGCGCGGGGGCAGGACCGAGGTGCGTGGGCGCATCGCTCGGAACGCTGCGAGATCGCCCCCGGGGAAGTGTTAATGGGAAGGCGCACTAGCGGCCTAGCGCCAGGCGCGGTTCCTGCCTTATCATCAGTGAGTCAGGAACATGGCCCCGCCAGGTTCCGGCGCTCTCAAAAGGGGCGATACCCGTTGCGGTCCAGCAACCGGTAACGGCAGACATATATGGAATTTCTTCAGCACGATTTCTTGAAAAGAGTCCATAATGTCTAGCGTTTCAGCTGCCATTGCCCACGCCCTCAAGCCGCTGGCCCCGCGGATCTTCGGATTGATGGGCAACGGCAATGCCCACTTCCTCGACGCCGCAGTGCGTGCAGGCTTCGACTACACCGCCGTGCGCCACGAATCGGCCGCCGTTTCGGCCGCCGACGCCTACTTCCGCATCTCCAATAAGCTGGCCATCGCCTCCACCACTTACGGTGCCGGCTACACCAACACCATCACCGCACTGGCTGAAGCCGCCGCGGCCCGGACCCCGCTGCTGTTCGTCACCGGCGACGCGCCAACTTCCGGCCTGCGTGGATGGGACGTCGACCAGGCCGCGATCGACACAGCAGTGCGAGCGCCGCGCTACGTCGTTGACCGCAACAACCCGGGTGCCATCGCTCTGGAGGCGGCCGCCCTGGCGTTGCGCGAACGGATGCCGGTTGTTTTGGCGATCCCTTATGATTTGGCCGCGGTGGATTCGCTCGAAGAGCAGCTGCCTGATTTCGCCTCCCTGCGCAGCACCCCTCCGGCACCGCAGCTGAACTCCACCCAGCTGGAGCAGATCGCTGGAAAGCTCAACGCCTCGCAGCGCACCCACATCCTCTATGGCCGCGGCGCGATCGATGCCGCGGCGCAGGTCCAGTCGCTGGCGCAGAAGCTGGACGCCACCACCTCGGGTACCCTGCTGGCCCGCGACCTGCTGGACTACGAGTTCGATTTGGGCATCACCGGAGGCTTCTCCACCGAGGCCAACGCCCGGATCATCGCGCAGGCCGATACGGTATTGGTGCTCGGCGCCTCGTTGAACCAGTTCACCATGCGTTTTGGCGATCTGGTCGCGCAGGATGCCAGCTTGATCCAGATCGACCTGGGGTGCGCCGCCACCAACCCGCGCGTGGACTATTTCGCCACCGCCGATGCGACCCTGGCCGCCGCGGACCTGCTCGGTGCGGTGGAGCAGGCGCAGGGCGGATGGCGTTCAAGCCTGGACCTGTCCAATCTGCGCACCCGTCCGGCCGGTGACGACCTGGCCGCCGACGGGCAGCTTGATCCGCGCCGCGTGGCCAGCGAACTGGAGAAGATCCTGCCGGCCAATCGCGTGCTGGTGCAAGACGGCGGCCACTTCATCGGCTGGGGGCCCATGTACTGGTCGACCACCGGTGCACGCTCCTTGAGCTGCGTGGGCACCGCGTACCAGTCCATCGGCCTGGGCATCGCTTCCATGGTGGGCGCAGGCCCGGCGGCGCAGGGGCGCACGGTCGTGCTGGCCGCCGGCGATGGCGGCTTCCTGATGGGCCTGGCGGACCTCGAATCGATCGTTCGCACCGTGGAAAGTGGCGTAATCGTCATCTACAACGACTCCGCGTACGGAGCGGAAATCCACCAGTACGGATCCGTCGGCCTGCACGAAGACCCGATGCTGATCCCGACCGTGGATTTCGCCGGTATCGCCAAGGCCATGGGAGCCACCGGAATCCGCGTTGACACGCTCGAAGACCTCGCCGGGGTCCAGCAGTGGGTGGATGCCGGAGCCCGGGGCGTGTGCCTGGTGGATGCCCGTGTCTCGATGCATGTGCGTGCTCCTTATATGGACGAGGTCCTTTCCGCGAACAAGAAGGCCGCCGCGGCTGCGGCATTACAATCCGGTAAAGGTGGTGGCAAGCGGTAGCCGAACGTCGTAGGGTGGTTGAGTGCGCAAGTTATTAGTCGGAACAGCAAGTCTGGGTCTAGGGGCACTTTTGATGTTCCCCGCAACCGGCGCTTTTGCTGCACCCACTGGCCCTGGCGACTCGGCGGGTGCCAGCGCAGCGCAGCTTTCCGAGACCTCGCTTCGCGTGGCAACCATCCAGGCAAATCTCAGCGGCGAAACCCCCCAGGAGCTGCCCGCGAACCTGATGCGCGGATCCGACCGCCAGGCGGCGCAGGTTGCAGACAAGATCAGCAGCGCCAATGCGGACGTGGTGGTTCTGACAGATATGGACGCCACCCAGGACGCGGTTGATGCACTGAACGACCAGTATCTGAACAATCCCGACGATGCCCGCGCCGATGTGGAATACGGGTATTCCTACCTGGCCGTGGGCTCCAAGGGCCTGCAAAGCGGTGCCGATCTGAACGCTGATGGCGTCATCGGCGGCGCCGAGGATGCGTGGGGCCAGGCCGCATTCGCCGAGCAGGGTTCGATTGTCGTGCTATCGAAGTACCCGATTGCACAAGACCAGGTCACCAGCGTTTCCCAGCTCAAGTGGCAGGACGTTGCCAACGACATGATGCACCACACCGACTTCTCTGGTGTGCTGGCCGCCTCCATTCCGGTGATGAGCACCGGGCTGTGGGACATTCCCATCCAATACCGTGGCGAGCCGGTGCATATTCTTGCGACCCAAACCCAGCCAGATGCACAGGACCAGGAATTCGCCAAGGCACGCCAGGCTGATGAGTTGAAGGTTCTCACCGGCTACCTGGCCGGAGAGGACTACGTTCGCACCGATGAGGGCGAGCAAGCAGAAGGAGTCGGCGAAGACCGCTATGTCATCGCCGGCGCACTTGGCTTGCAGGAGAACGCGGCAGATCGCGTTGAACCATTCCTCCAGGGGCTCAAGCGCGCGAACGCTTTGAATGATTCCGGAAGCTACCTGGTCCCCAGCGCAACTTGGCAGGTATTGGGCCAGGGCCGCATCCAGGAGCATCCGCCAAGCAGTTCCCAGCCCCTGCCCGGAACGGTGCCGGACTTGGTGAAAGCATCAAGCCCGCTGATCTGGACCGATGTCCAGTTCTAGATGCCGAGCAAACCCCGCAGATAAGGATTGAGGAATCGTCCCTCCGGATCGGCAGTTTGGCGCACCCTCGTGAAATCGCTGAATTTCGGGTAGAGCTGCGCCAAATCCGCTGCTTGCAGGCTATGTTCCTTGCCCCAATGCGGCCGGCCGCCCAAAGAACGGAAGATCTCTTCCATGGCCGGGAAGTATCCCGGAGCCTTATCCCGAATGTAGCGGTGCACGGCAATGTACGCTGTCTGCCTGCCGCTGGCGGTACCCAACCAGGTGGAGTCCTCGGCCGCGGTACGCACCTCGACAGGGAAGGAAACTCCAACTCCCGAACGCCTGAAGTACGCTCGCACCTTCGCGAAAGCTTCATCGAAGCCAGCTAGCGGCAGCGCATACTCCATCTCGGTGAAACGCACCCGTCGCGCACTGGTGAAAGCTTCATTCCATGGCGCGATGCTGCTGCGCTCCGGCAGGGCGGCGCAAGCCACCTCATTCAATTTGGCAGTGGTCCGGGGGACCGCTGCGCTCAGCGAGCTGAGCAGCTGCAACGCGCCATTGGAGAGCAGCTCATCGTTCAGCCAGCGGGCCACCGCAGGCGGTTGATCGGCAGGGACCTGGCCGTCGAGCCGGGTATTGATCTTCACCTGGGCTTTGCTGGTGCCCGGGAACCAGAAGAATTCCAGATGGTCTTCTTGCCGGGCACGATCAACAAAGCTTTCGGCGATCTGCCCGATGGGTTCGATGGATTCGGCCGCACGCATCATGTAGTAGGGAACGCACCGCAGCCGGACGTGGGTGAGCACCCCCAGTACTCCCAGGCCAAGCCGGGACGCCTCGAATAATTCGCTATTCTCCTGCGCGCTGGCGCGCAGATGGGTGCCATCGGCCAGCATGATCTGCACTCCCGTGACCGTTGCGCTGAATCCGCTGAATTCCAGGCCCGTGCCGTGGGTGCCGGTGCTGATTGCTCCAGCGACCGACTGCTTGTCGATATCTCCCATATTCTCCAACGCGAGGTTGAAGGGCCTGAGCAGGGCGGGGATCTGCCAGAGCCGGGTTCCGGCGCGGAACGTCACCTCGTGGGTGCGAGCGTCGACTTCCTCGATGCCGCGAAAGCCATCCAGATTCAGCAAGATCCCGTCGGTATCTGCCAGCGGAGTGAAGGAATGGCCTGCGCCGACGGTGCGCACCGGCTGGTGCTGGTCGGCGGCCTGCTCCAGGCTCTGCGCTAATTCTGCGATGCTGCGCGGAGAATGGACAGCTGCTGGGTGGGAGACCACGGTGCGTGCGAAATTCCTGAAAGTACTCACAGGAATGCTTTCCCTTCTCCACGGTAAGTAGGCCATTGTTCGACGATCCTGCCCTTGGAGTACACCGCCGCCTTATTAACCCGTTCGGCCGGTTCACCGGACTTGGCATGGCGCAGCCACACGGTATCGCCAATGGCAATGCGATGCGCCGAGGGGCCAGTGAGCGGAGTCTGCACTTCGCCGGCGCCTTCCATGGCCAGGTAGCGAAGCTTCTTGGGATGCTCGATGGTGGGCAAGCGGTCCTTGCCGGCTGGGCCCGATGCGGCCCATCCGCCACCAAGGATGGTGACCGTTCGCTCATCGGGACGGCGTACTACCGGGAATCCCAGGTACAGGGCAGGGGTGGGGCGGAATGCGCGGTAGGAATCGAAGAGCGCGGGCGCGAATAATCCTGAGCCCGCGGCGATTTCGGTTACCGCTGGTTCTTGGATGGTGCTTTCTACCGAACCGGTACCTCCGGCATTTACAAACCGCAGGTCGCCGAGCTCCCGTACCAATTCCACGGTTTCGGCCCGGCGGTCCGCCAGTTCGGCGGCGCTGGCTTGGCGCAGCTTGCGGGCGATCAGTGCCCTGGGGCTGAAACCCCCATCGGGGACCGAAGCGATTTGGGATTCGTAGCCCATCAGCCCGTCCAAGATGAAGTTGCGCCGGCGGTGCACCTGGGCGGCCAGTTCGGCGACCTGTTCCGGCCGGGTCAGCGGGGAACGCGCGGCGCCGATACGGAGGTTGCTGCTGGGGTAATAGGCAGCATCCAGTTCCAGGGCGACCTTCAGCGGCCCGTGCCCCGGTGCGATCCTGTCGATCAAATCCAACTGCTCTTGGGTATCCACCATGAGCGTTACCTCTTCGCGTGCCTGTTCGCTGGCGGCCCACCGGCTGATCGCTTCGGCATCGGTTTGCGGGTAGGCAACCACCAAGTCCTTCAAGCCATGGCTGGCCAGCCATAATGCTTCGGCCAAGGTGAAGCAGAGAACGCCGCGGAAACCGGGCTCATCCAGGACCCGTTCCAATGCCTTGCGTACACGCAGGGATTTGGACGCGATGCGAATCGGCAGACCTCCGGCCCGTTCGCGCAGGGCGATCACGTTGGAATCGAAGGCATCCAGATCGAGCAGCGCGACCGGATGCTCCGAGATCCCGGCGCTTTTCAAGGCGTGGTTATACCGTTTGGCCTGAGCGTTCTTCATAGGCCAACTCTTGCACCAGCGTCGGGGAGTTTCAAGGAATTTTTCAAGACGCTTGCTTGAAAGCGCAAAGACCAAGGTAACTCTCAGGGTCTTGCGGTTAAGCTGGAGCCATCATGAAAAACGATCCGATTTCAATGACTTTGATTGGCAAAGATGGAAAGCCGCGCTCCGGCGTGCAGGACGCCATCATGAAGGGCATCGGCGTGCAGCGCCCGCTGGTGCTTGCCTACATCAAGCGGCTGCGCAAAAAGCACCCTGACGCTACTACTGCCCAGCTGGCAGCTATTGTCGAGCGCGATTACCTGCGCGTAGTTACCGGTTCCGGTGCAGCCGTGGGTGGAACCGCAGCCGTTCCCGCTGTTGGTACCGGTATCGCCCTGGGCCTATCCATAGCTGCGACCCTGGGCTTCCTGGAAGCCTCGGCGCTGTATGCGCAAAGCCTGGCAGAGCTGCACGGCATAGCCATCGACGATCCGGATCGTTCACGAGTCCTGGTTATGGGCATCATGATGGGCGATGAGGGCAGCTCGATGATTGCCGGATTGACTTCCCAGGCCGCAGGTCGCGGTGGGGGTCCAATCCAGGGATGGGCCAAGTCCTTCGGTGCCAGCAAGTCCACGAGCATCTACTCTGCAATGCAGCGCACCATGCAGAAGAAGTTCCTGCGCAAGATCATTGGCACCCAAGCGGCTAGCACCATCGGCCGTTTGGTTCCGTTTGGGGTCGGCGCGGCCATCGGTGGCGTAGGCAATCGATATATGGCCAAGCGCGTGATCGAGAATGCGGCAGTGGCCTTCGCCGGCATTCCCACGGTGGCGCCAAGCTCTCTGCCCCTGGATGATCCTAGAGTCATTGACGCAGAGATCGTCGAGGACTAGCTGAATCGCGGTAGCCGGCCACTGAGGTGGTCGGCTACCGGCTTTTAAGACGAATTTTTATGCGTTTTACAGATTTTTGCGAGCACCGAACCGCATGAACCCGGGCTTTAATCGGCGCTCCGGAATTAAGTGTGCACGGTCACCGTCAAAAACCACCCACCCGATTTGCAGGACCCCCAAAACCTGTGTATAGTTTTTCCTTGTCGCCGAGAACAAAACGGAAGAAATAACCGGATGTGAAACGGCGGCAGAACCCCAGAAAATCAAGGTTTTTCCACAGTCTTGTGGACAACAATTGAAAAGAATGGGAACTGAGAATACTGGTTCAAATCACAAACAATGGATTTGACTTTCAGGAATTCGAAGTTATAGAATATGAATATAACGCTGGACGAAATTACCGCCTGGAATGGTGGGTAAAGAACCGGTAAGTGTTTGTTGTTTGAGAACTCAATAGTGTGCCAAGTTTGTTGATACCGAATATTTTTATTTGGTGAATACATAACATTTGCTTGAGGCATTGCA
>NZ_JBHXVN010000014.1:0-5041 GCF_042672105.1 Glutamicibacter sp. NPDC127525
TGAGGGTGTGGGAGAGTAGGTCACCGCCGGACTTAACTTGAGTAGATGGTTTGAGGCCCTGGTACCGTTTGGTGCCGGGGCCTCACCTGTTTAACGGGAAGGGGAGGGGGAATTGGGCAGCTGGTGCTGCTTGGTTCCTCCTCCCCTCCTGCTTTAACGACCAGTGCGTCCAGGGTATTTGTGTTGGCCAAGGTTGCCGGCGAGCTCAGTTGCTTGCACCGGATGACGAGGGCCAGGTTACCCGAGAATTATTCACTGGAGTTCTTATCCAAATTGAAGATCAGGTTGTCGGCCCAGCCAGCCTTGCTGAGCCATATTTGTTCCCTGACGGGTATCGACTAAAAATGCCAGCTGGTCGACTGCGTAATTTGAGTTTCAGGCACCAAGGCGACAGCTCCGTTTCGGAAGACGATTCCCGCAGTTGCACCACATTCACCTGCCGGCGTGCAATGGTGAGAGCAACTGGCAACCATAGGTCTCGGCGTAAGGGGATTCGACCGACCAAGGGAACCAAGACTGCGAGAATTCACCGGGTCAGGCCAATGAACGTCATTGTGGACCTCGTCTTGGAAAGACTTGAAAGCAATAGATACTGTCATTCACCGCCTGAAGGCACCGGTGTCATGTTTCTGAAGACGCGGACGCTTACGGACAGTAGATGCTTTGACTTCTGGTGGACAACATGACGGACACAGGCGGGCGTGGCTGCTGACCACTGACGTGCAGCACGTTGAAGCCAGCCGTATCGGAATCCTGCCTCGATATCGAGGGATTGCGCAAGCACATTTAAGCATTCTCAAGGTCGTTGGTGAGGATCGCGCAGCATGATCCTTCAATTGGATTCACGAGTATCTGACTGCGTTGCATGCCGGGATGTGTACTACTATCGACAGCTCGCGAGTGGTCCAAATTCCAGAATGCCCATCACGCTGTCCCGAGATACCCGTTGGAAGAATTGCCGTCCGGTATCTCAGCTTCTTTTCACCAAGAGTCTGAGGTACCGGACTATCTTGTCTTTTTCCCCACTCCAAGATGCGTGTGACTGCGATTACATGGATGTCGGGGTTGAAGCACACCATGAAAAGTGAGCGGCAAACCTCTGATGCAGTTAGGAATATCGGAGGAGCAGCATGCGTACTAGCCAGACAAGTCAAAACTTGAAACGTGGTTTAAGCACACGGCACATCAGGTTTATCGCTCTAGGGTCTGCTATTGGCACAGGCTTGTTCTATGGTTCCGCAAGCGCCATTCAAATGGCTGGGCCAGCGGTGCTGTTGGCATACATACTCGGTGGGGCAGTGGTGTTCATGGTGATGCGTGCGTTGGGAGAAATGGCAGTCCGCAATCCGACCTCCGGCTCATTCGGAAGCTATGCCACTGAATTCGTTGGACGCTTTGCTGGCTTTGCAACCGGGTGGACCTACACGTTTGAAATGTTTGTGGTGGCCCTGGCTGACGTGACGGCTTTTGGCGTATATATGGGTTTCTGGTTTCCCAACGTCGAACGATGGATCTGGATCCTGGCAGTTGTTTTCTTCATTGCCGCCGTGAACCTGCTCTCGGTCAAAGTCTTCGGCGAACTGGAATTTTGGTTCTCCTTGATCAAGGTCGTCGCTATCATGGCAATGATCGCTGGTGGCGTTCTCGTAATCGTCTTCGGGTTGGGCAACCAAAGCGAAGGAGCTGCAGGTCTATCCAATCTCTTTGCTGGCGACGGCTTCATGCCGCATGGTGTCTGGGGCATTCTCGCTTCCCTGACCATTGTCATGTTTGCCTTCGGCGGCACCGAAGTGATCGGCATTACCGCTGGTGAAGCGCAAAACCCGCGTAAAGTCATTCCGCAGGCAATTAACTCTGTGCCAGTGCGCATCTTGCTGTTCTACGTACTCACGCTCGGTGTCATCATGTGCATTCAGCCGTGGAACACGATTGATGGTAGTGAAAGTCCATTCGTTTCGATCTTCTCCAGCATCGGCTTCTCGTCAGCAGCAAATGTCCTGAACTTCATCGTCATCACTGCGGCACTCTCAGCAATCAACGCAGACATCTTCGGCGCGGGACGCATGATTCACGGTATGGCCAAACAAGGCCAGGCGCCACAGGTATTCACGAAGACCACGGCTAACGGGGTCCCATGGGTGACTTCACTATCGATGATCGGCGCATTGCTTATTGGTGTAGTGCTGAACATCTGGTTCGAAGATGAGATCTTCTTCCTCATTGCTGCATTGGCTACTTTCGCCACCGTCGTTGTTTGGTCGATGATCCTGATCTCTCATATTCGGATGAAGCACCGGATAGACAGAGATAATCTTGAACCATCTGCATTCCCAGTTCCGCTTTGGCCAGTGGGTAGCTACTTGGCGCTGGCCTTCATGATCTTCGTGATCATCTTAATCGGCATTATTCCGGATACGCGTAGTGCACTCATTACCGGTCTAATCTGGGTGGCAATCCTGGGCGTCTGTTATCGACTATTCGTCAGAGGAAAAGCTCTTCAAGCAGAAATCCAAGCAGCGCAATCGAAAGAAAATGCAGCAGCTGAACGGTCTTAGCCCGATAAATAATAGGGCAATGACGTATGCCGGCCCCGGACTGGCTGGCCATGAGGGTGCAAACGCAGTTTTGAACCGAGCTACTAGTAAATTGCCAAGTCATCAAGTTCGGCAAAGACCCTCAAAAGCCGTAGTCTCAGGTAAATACTTGCACGCAACGATCCGTGGAGATAAAGATGGCCGCTTCCCATGCCGGATTTCTAGATGCCCTCAGCGCGGCATTACCAGAGAATGCCATTGAAACAGCGGGCCCGCTGCTTCGAGAAAACTCTAGAGACTTCGGTCAGTTGTCGGGGGATCCCATTGAACCGCTGGCCGTGGTTTTCGCCAGTTCCGTAGCGGATGTACAACACGTTCTACGCTTGGCTAGCGAATACAAGGTACCGGTCATTAGCCGCGGTGCCGGCACAGGTGTTTCTGGTGGTGTACACGTACTAGGTGATGCCGTCGTCTTGAACTTGAGCAAGATGAATAGAATCCTAGAGATCCGCCCGGAAGATGAGGTCGCTGTGGTTGAACCTGGCGTCATCAATCATCAGCTGAACGAAGCCGTTTCCGAATTCGGCCTCATGTACGCCCCGGATCCTGCTAGCTACAAGATGTCTACAATTGGCGGCAACATCGCAACCAACGCGGGAGGCCTGCGGTGCGCGAAGTATGGCGTGACCCGAGAAGCAGTGCTCTCCCTAGACGTAGTATTGGCAGACGGCCGACTAATCCGCGTTGGCAAGAATACGTTTAAGGGTGTAGCAGGGTATGATCTCGCCGCACTTTTCACAGGGTCAGAGGGCACGCTGGGCGTTGTCGTTCGCGCAGTTCTCCGATTGCGCTATCTCCCGGTAGACGAGCGAGACATAGCTCTATTGTTCCCCAGCCTGGAAGAAGCAGTCGAGGGCGTTCAACTGATTGCCAAAGCCAGAATTCAGCCTGCCATTTTGGAACTCATTGATCATTCGACTCTGCTCATTCTTGATGAACAGTACTCGACGAATTACGCAGGTCACGGCGGTGCCATGCTCTTGGCTCGACTGGATGGCTATGGCGCCGAGCGTGAAGAAACCGCTCTCCGCAGTGTTTTCGCAGACCGCAATGCCCAGCTAAGCAATTCGGCAGATCCGAGTGCTACGCAACTGATCGAAATGCGCCGAACCAGCCGGGGTGATACTAAAGACGATGCTTACCGGACTGGAGAGGATGTCGCGATTCCGAAAAGCAAGATGCTTGAATACGTGCACCGCGTTCAACGGGCTGCGCGGGACGAAAACGTAAACATGCGGATGATTTCGCATGTAGGGGATGGCAATCTGCATCCGACGTTTTCTGTAGAACCGGAAGACGGCAACGAGCCACTAGCGAGGCTTGACCGTGCAGTTGAAAGCTCCGTACGTATTGCACTGGAACTGGGCGGCACAATTACTGGCGAACACGGTGTCGGGCTGATCAAAAAAGATTGGTTGCAATGGGAACAAGCAACAGAAGTGATCGAACTCCAACAGCAGATCAAGAACCTTTTGGACCCGTTGAATATCTTGAATCCTGGGAAAGCTATCTAATGGTCTTAAGCTGCGAGGCCCGGCTAAGGACTTGGCGGCAAAGAAAAGAGTAGCTATGCCGGGCATTGATGAGAATTCTGCAGGGTGTATAGTGAAATGGTTGTAACCACGGGATATAGCGCAGCTTGGTAGCGCGCGTCGTTCGGGACGACGAGGTCGCAGGTTCGAATCCTGTTATCCCGACACACAGCTAAGGGGGAACTTCGGTTCCCTCTTTTGCATTAAGCAGTCGTCTCAGCACGCAGTGACAGGTCAAGTGGACCTGCCTCCTTCGGCGGCAATTTATCGGCTGACGTGTAGCGAAGCTCAGGTCTGTTACAGGCATTTCAATAAACGAGCTGCAGATCACTCGAGGATATTGCCCCAGGATGTGCGATCCGTGAATTTTTTAGGTATAGTTATATCTCGTGCTAAGGCGTTCAGCGCAGATCAGCTTCGGCTGCTGAAGCAAATGAATACCAAGTCACATTGGGATATGGTGTAATTGGCAACACAACGGTTTCTGGTTCCGTCATTCTAGGTTCGAGTCCTGGTATCCCAGCGCTTCACCAAAGAGATTTGGTGAGCTGAAGATTAATCTTCAGCATACGGCCCCATCGTATAGCGGCCTAGTACTCCGCCCTCTCACGGCGGCAACACGGGTTCGAATCCCGTTGGGGTCACCAAAGCAAAAATCGCGAAACTTATGTTTCGCGATTTTTTTATGCCCAAAAACCGAGGATTCTACGGAACCGACAGCGGCTTCCGCTGATACCTCCTTAAGCAGGGTAATCCGTCAGTAATGTAACGGCGCAGAGTTGCAGGTCTAGCGCGGGTGAGGGGAAACTGCCCGTTGAGCCCGTTGAGCCCGTTGAGCCCGTTGAGCCCGTTGAGCCCGTTGAGCCCGTTGAGCCCGTTGAGCCCGTTGAGCCCGTTGAGCCCGTTGAGCCCGTA
>NZ_JBHXVN010000014.1:5136-6092 GCF_042672105.1 Glutamicibacter sp. NPDC127525
CCGTTGAGCCGCAGGGCATAACAACTCATTGCCCCCATCCTTGCCATTGGACGCTGCCACGAAAATGTCCGACTCATACATCGCTGGAAGCTCATGAGCTTCAATCTGAGCATGCTGTGCAAGGTGACCCATATGGATAACTAAGAACCGCCCTGATTAAGTTTCAATTTTCTATTCGCCGATCCTGGGATGTCTATGCTTGATCCATGAGTGGCAGAGCCAAAGCATTTAGCGATGAAGGCGCACGGGATCCATCGCGCCCAAAACAGTATCGGGAACGAAAGAGAGCTCTGTACTTCCTGGGCATAGGAGGATTCTGCTTCCTCCTGACCTTGGCAGTGAATTACGGATTGAAGTTCACGATTCTGGGGGCGCATCCAACTTCAGCTTTTCTTATCGCTAATGCAGCGGCCACGGTAGTTTCCTACTACCTCTCGAGACGGTTTACCTTTGGGGATGTCGCCCACGGCCTCAAACGTATTCAGTTCATCAAATTCGTCGGCATGTCTACGGTAGCTATTGGAATTACTGCGGCGCCGGTTTATGTATCCCGTTGGATCTTTGGAATCACGGAACCGCACGTTTCTTTTATCGTCCAGGAGATCGCCGACTTTATCGCCGGACCAATTATCGGGACGTTACTTGGGATGATCTTCCGATGGTGGGCAATGAAGAAGTTCGTCTTCCTGGATACGCTCCATAAACGTACAGAGATCCTGTAAACCGCAGGAGCAAAGCAGTCGCGATTCCGCTGCAGATTTGTTCAACTGTCAGGGCGTCAGAGTACGCCCGCGGATTATGCCACCACAGTGTAACCACGATCACTGTCAAAAGTGCCCTGCCGATTTGCGGAGCCCTGAAAACCTGTGTATAGTTTTTATCTGTTGCCGGAACGGAAACAACACGGAATCTACCGTTTGTTTACCCGGCAGCCAATCACTTTTCACTGAAGGTTT
>NZ_JBHXVN010000015.1:0-5450 GCF_042672105.1 Glutamicibacter sp. NPDC127525
ATTGTGTGTTGAAAGTCATCGGCCTATTAGTACAGGTCAGCTACACAAGTCTTTAGTCCTTGCTTCCACATCCTGCCTATCAACCCAGTGGTCTAGCTGGGGGCCTCTCACACTCAAGGTGCATGGAAATCTCATCTCGAAGCAGGCTTCCCGCTTAGATGCTTTCAGCGGTTATCCCTTCCAAACGTAGCTAATCAGCGATGCACTTGGCAGTACAACTGACACACCAGAGGTTCGTCCGTCCCGGTCCTCTCGTACTAAGGACAGCCCTTCTCAAATTTCCAACGCGCGCAGCGGATAGGGACCGAACTGTCTCACGACGTTCTAAACCCAGCTCGCGTACCGCTTTAATGGGCGAACAGCCCAACCCTTGGGACCTACTCCAGCCCCAGGATGCGACGAGCCGACATCGAGGTGCCAAACCATGCCGTCGATATGGACTCTTGGGCAAGATCAGCCTGTTATCCCCGAGGTACCTTTTATCCGTTGAGCGACGGCCCTTCCACGAGGTGCCGCCGGATCACTAGTCCCGACTTTCGTCCCTGCTCGAGCTGTCACTCTCACAGTCAAGCTCCCTTGTGCACTTACACTCGACACCTGATTGCCAACCAGGCTGAGGGAACCTTTGGGCGCCTCCGTTACATTTTAGGAGGCAACCGCCCCAGTTAAACTACCCATCAGGCACTGTCCCTGAACCAGATCATGGTCCGAAGTTAGGTGACCGGTACAGCCAGAGTGGTATTTCAACGATGACTCCACCTGAACTAGCGTCCAAGCTTCACAGTCTCCCACCTATCCTACACAAGCTGCACCGAACACCAATACCAAACTATAGTAAAGGTCTCGGGGTCTTTCCGTCCTGCTGCGCGTAACGAGCATCTTTACTCGTACTGCAATTTCGCCGAGTTCATGGTTGAGACAGCGGGGAAGTCGTTACTCCATTCGTGCAGGTCGGAACTTACCCGACAAGGAATTTCGCTACCTTAGGATGGTTATAGTTACCACCGCCGTTTACTGGGGCTTAAATTCTCAGCTTCGCATTACTGCTAACCAGTCCTCTTAACCTTCCAGCACCGGGCAGGAGTCAGTCCGTATACATCGTCTTGCGACTTCGCACGGACCTGTGTTTTTAG
The DNA here is from genome assembly GCF_042672105.1 of Glutamicibacter sp. NPDC127525. Lineage (NCBI taxonomy): Bacteria > Bacillati > Actinomycetota > Actinomycetes > Micrococcales > Micrococcaceae > Glutamicibacter > Glutamicibacter sp. NPDC127525. The sequence goes on from NZ_JBHXVN010000015.1 coordinate 1,134, forward strand.
TAAACAGTCGCTTCCCCCTGGTCTCTGCGGCCCACACCCGCATCAGAGAAGCAAGTTCTCATCACGGGGCAGGCCCCCCTTCTTCCGAAGTTACGGGGGCATTTTGCCGAGTTCCTTAACCATGATTCTCTCGATCGCCTTAGTATTCTCTACCTGATCACCTGTGTCGGTTTGGGGTACGGGCGGACTTGGACCTCGCGCCGATGCTTTTCTAGGCAGCATAGGATCACCGAATCACCCCGAAAACGGGGCGCCTATCAGGTCTCAGAAACATGAGCGGCGGATTTGCCAACCACTCTTCCTACACCCTTGGACCAGGTCAATTCCATTGCCTGGCTCGGCTACCTTCCTGCGTCACACCTGTTAATACGCTGACCTCACTGCATCGGTTCCCACCACATCAACCAGCAAGATACCCGAAGGCACCAACAGCTAGCGTCAATCATGGTTAGCATCCACAGCTCAGTATGGGCGGTCCTTCGCCGGTACGGGAATATCAACCCGTTGTCCATCGACTACGCCTGTCGGCCTCGCCTTAGGTCCCGACTAACCCAGGGCAGATTAGCTTAACCCTGGAACCCTTGATCATTCGGCGGACGGGTTTCTCACCCGTCATTCGCTACTCATGCCTGCATTCTCACTCGTGTGGCCTCCACCGCTGGTTTACACCGCGACTTCACCGTCCACACGACGCTCCCCTACCCATCCAAACACCCAATCGAAACCAGGTTAATATTTGAATGACGCAACTTCGGCGGTGTGCTTGAGCCCCGCTACATTATCGGCGCGGAATCACTTGACCAGTGAGCTATTACGCACTCTTTCAAGGGTGGCTGCTTCTAAGCCAACCTCCTGGTTGTCACAGCAACTCCACATCCTTTTCCACTTAGCACACGCTTAGGGGCCTTAGTTGGCGTTCTGGGCTGTTTCCCTCTCGACTATGAAGCTTATCCCCCACAGTCTCACTGCTGCGCTCTCACTTGCCGGCATTCGGAGTTTGGCTAAGGTCAGTAACCTTGTAGGGCCCATCGCCTATCCAGTAGCTCTACCTCCAGCAAGAAACACGCAACGCTGCACCTAAATGCATTTCGGGGAGAACCAGCTATCACGAAGTTTGATTGGCCTTTCACCCCTACCCACAGCTCATCCCCTCCATTTTCAACTGAAGTGGGTTCGGTCCTCCACACGCTCTTACACGCGCTTCAACCTGGCCATGGGTAGATCACTTCGCTTCGGGTCTAGATCACGCCACTCAAACGCCCTATTCAGACTCGCTTTCGCTACGGCTTCCCCACACGGGTTAACCTCGCGACGTAACACTAACTCGCAGGCTCATTCTTCAAAAGGCACGCCATCACCAGGGAACAAGTCCCCAGCTCTAACGGATTGTAAGCGCACGGTTTCAGGTACTATTTCACTCCCCTCCCGGGGTACTTTTCACCATTCCCTCACGGTACTGATTCACTATCGGTCATCAAGTAGTATTCAGGCTTACCAGGTGGTCCTGGCAGATTCACACAAGGTTTCACGGGCCCCGTGCTACTCGGGTATCAACACTAGAACGGCAGACACGCATTACACCTACGGGACTATCACCCTCTATGGTCCGGCATTCCAACCGATTCACCTATACGCCTGCACCTCATCCCACCAGCAAGATAGCGCTGGTACATGTTGACCCCACAACCCCGGTGATGCAACGCCTATCCGCTATCACACACCAACCGGTTTAGCCCCATCCGCGTTCGCTCGCCACTACTAACGGAATCACTGTTGTTTTCTCTTCCTGCGGGTACTGAGATGTTTCACTTCCCCGCGTTCCCTCCACACAGCCTATACATTCAGCTGCAGGTCACACCACATAACATGGTGCGGGGTTCCCCCATTCGGAAATCCTGGTCTCAACGTCCGGTTATCGACTCCACCAGGCTTATCGCAGATTCCCACGTCCTTCATCGGCTCTTGATGCCAAGGCATCCACCGTGCGCCCTTAAAAACTTCAACACAACATCAAAGTCAAAAGATATGAGCAATAAAACAATCTAACAAAATCACGCAGACAAGACTCCAACACCAGGCAATCCAAGGAAAAGGACTACCCAGCTCATCTCATCTGCAAGATGCTCGCGTTCACTATACAGTTCCCAAACAACAACCCCGCACCCCCGCAACAACACCCCAAAACCAACACCAACCAAAGGCCAGCATCAATCCAACAGGACATCCTTGCAGCAAACACAGGACAAACACCGAAACACCAAGAACCCCTCACCCAAGCGAACACCACCAGGACCCTCCCCACAGGAAGAACCCCGGCAACCATTCACCAGGAAAGGAGGCTTGTTGCCTCAAAACCCAACAGCATGCCAAACCATACAAACCACACAACACCCACACACCGCATTCCAGCACCGCAAGAAGAAAACCCCCTGCAATGCGTACTAGCAGATGCCCAAGCACCACGCGGCCACAGCCAATACCCCGCACCAGCATCAGCCAGCACGTTTTCCGGTATTGAGTCCATTGATATTCCACCCATGAGCAACCCACCCGGACAACACTCGTGTCCAGCATGGGCAACCAATAATGGTTAGCTCCTTAGAAAGGAGGTGATCCAGCCGCACCTTCCGGTACGGCTACCTTGTTACGACTTAGTCCCAATCGCCAGTCCCACCTTCGACGACTCCCCCCACACAAGGTGGTTAGGCCATCGGCTTCGGGTGTTACCAACTTTCGTGACTTGACGGGCGGTGTGTACAAGGCCCGGGAACGTATTCACCGCAGCGTTGCTGATCTGCGATTACTAGCGACTCCGACTTCATGGGGTCGAGTTGCAGACCCCAATCCGAACTGAGACCGGCTTTTAGGGATTAGCTCCACCTCACAGTATCGCAACCCATTGTACCGGCCATTGTAGCATGCGTGAAGCCCAAGACATAAGGGGCATGATGATTTGACGTCATCCCCACCTTCCTCCGAGTTGACCCCGGCAGTCTCCCATGAGTCCCCACCTTTACGTGCTGGCAACATGGAACGAGGGTTGCGCTCGTTGCGGGACTTAACCCAACATCTCACGACACGAGCTGACGACAACCATGCACCACCTGTGAACCAGCCCCGAAGGGAAACCCCATCTCTGAGGCGGTCTGGCACATGTCAAGCCTTGGTAAGGTTCTTCGCGTTGCATCGAATTAATCCGCATGCTCCGCCGCTTGTGCGGGCCCCCGTCAATTCCTTTGAGTTTTAGCCTTGCGGCCGTACTCCCCAGGCGGGGCACTTAATGCGTTAGCTACGGCGCGGAAAACGTGGAATGTCCCCCACACCTAGTGCCCAACGTTTACGGCATGGACTACCAGGGTATCTAATCCTGTTCGCTCCCCATGCTTTCGCTCCTCAGCGTCAGTAAATGCCCAGAGACCTGCCTTCGCCATCGGTGTTCCTCCTGATATCTGCGCATTTCACCGCTACACCAGGAATTCCAGTCTCCCCTACATCACTCTAGTCTGCCCGTACCCACCGCAGATCCGAGGTTGAGCCTCGGACTTTCACGGCAGACGCGACAAACCGCCTACGAGCTCTTTACGCCCAATAAATCCGGATAACGCTTGCGCCCTACGTATTACCGCGGCTGCTGGCACGTAGTTAGCCGGCGCTTCTTCTGCAGGTACCGTCACTTTCGCTTCTTCCCTACTGAAAGAGGTTTACAACCCGAAGGCCGTCATCCCTCACGCGGCGTCGCTGCATCAGGCTTTCGCCCATTGTGCAATATTCCCCACTGCTGCCTCCCGTAGGAGTCTGGGCCGTGTCTCAGTCCCAGTGTGGCCGGTCACCCTCTCAGGCCGGCTACCCGTCGTCGCCTTGGTGAGCCATTACCTCACCAACAAGCTGATAGGCCGCGAGTCCATCCCCCACCGATAAATCTTTCCACCAACAACCATGCGGTCAAAGGTAATATCCGGTATTAGACCCAGTTTCCCGGGCTTATCCCAGAGTCGGGGGCAGGTTACTCACGTGTTACTCACCCGTTCGCCACTAATCCACCCAGCAAGCTGGGCTTCATCGTTCGACTTGCATGTGTTAAGCACGCCGCCAGCGTTCATCCTGAGCCAGGATCAAACTCTCCATAAAAAAATAAAAAGCCACCGGCAACCCCTTGGAAAATAAGGGCGAAGCCAATGAAGTCCTGGCGAATAATAAAACACTCAAGAACACTGCACGGGGGTGCAATGCCTCAAGCAAATGTTATGTATTCACCAAATAAAAATATTCGGTATCAACAAACTTGGCACACTATTGAGTTCTCAAACAACAAACACT
>NZ_JBHXVN010000016.1:0-2931 GCF_042672105.1 Glutamicibacter sp. NPDC127525
TTGTTCTCGGCGACAAGGAAAAACTATACACAGGTTTTGGGGGTCCTGCAAATCGGGTGGGTGGTTTTTGACGGTGACCGTGCACACTTAATTCCTGAACTGCTGATTCGGCTCTTTCCATGTGCCCAATCGCTGGCAATTATTACCGAGCTAGGGCTGAGCGCGTAAACATTATTTCGCAGCTGCACAGAGCATCAGCGCCTGTACCTAGCGAGTTTATTGAACCCTTGAGAAGCGTACGCATACACGCGAACCCAATGAGTTGTGCCCACATCAGCCGATTAGACGATGCGGGCGCATTCGTGCGTCTGAGCAAGGCACAAGAAGAGAACGCACATGGCGAAACGATGCATCTGGAGGTTCCATGCGCGTGACGGCCAAGGCGGCATCAGCGCAATGACTACCTAGAGCAGTCGGCATTGATGCCGGCCCAATACAGGTCTTGCAGTGCTACGTAAGCACCACCCTCGGCTACGGTGAATAGCAGCGATATTTCGATCGCTGACACTCCACTTGATGATCTACCGAATACAGGATGAAGTCTATGAAGTTCACGGCGTTGGAACGCTATTGCCACCTCACTGGGCAATCGTATGGCGAGGTGACTCCCGAAGAACAGCAGAGCGATTATCAAGCCGGGGTAACTGAGCTTGACGGACAGCGGTGGCGGATCAGGACCGCACGGATCACGCCAACAAAGCCAGGTGGGTTCGTAGCCATATGGCATCGGGACGAAACTGGGACTACTGCCCCCTACGAATCCGAAGAGGGACTGCGCGGAGTTATGGTCTTTATCGAGGAAGCCGGCTGTTTCGGCGTCTTCCGCTTTACTCAACAGCACCTCGAGGAGCTGGGCGTCTTCGCCTCAGCATCGGCTCCAGGCAAGCGCGGTTTCCGCGTCTATCCATCATGGACGGCTGGCCTTAAGGGGCAAGCGAAGAAAAGCCAGAATAGTCAGCTGCCTGCGTTCACGTTGCTCGCAGACTAACTTGTCCCGCTCAGACGCCTACTGCAGCTCCATGCGCCGGAACCTGAGTTCTCGTTGCGCACCACGCAAAGGTGAACCTTCAAAAGGCAACTCGCTGAGATCCACAGTCAATGCGGCTTTCAATGCCAACTGGTTCGCTGACTGCGTGGCCCGGTCAGCCAAGCCGAGCACCCTTGCAAGCTCCGCCCAGTGCTTCTTCTTCAGATTCTTAGCCTTGCCGGCAACAGTCAAAGCCATGGTGTCATCGCCGTAGACCAGGGTGCATGGGATGTCGTAGATGGGCGCTACATTAAACCGTCCATGCAAGTCCGCCAGAATCGAGACGTTCTTTCCATGCAAGTCGCCGTTGCCAGTTAGCCACGCAAAGACGAACTGCATGTATAGATTGCGCCTGGCGAGCACCGGAGCCTGGCACTGCAGCGCTAAGGCTTCAATAGCTTGTTCCGTGCTCACTGCATACTTGCTTGCCGGCGGAAGGTTCAATACCTGCATGGCATCTTCCAACGCCAAACGCGTGGGACTATCCGCCCCCTCGACACCCTCGCGATCGAACCTCTCGACCAGCAGCCCCGGACTCCCAGTGGAATCCAGTACTAGCCGATTGTTTGCGACCGGAAGTTTGAGCAATCGCGCTGCTTTCAGGTGCTGCGCCTCATTAACGACCAAATGCGGATGATCCCGGGGATCAAGCTTGAGCAGATAGGCGCTGTTCTTGAACTCCACTGGTGTTGTCAGCATGGTTGCGCTGATCTTGTCTTGCACGCCGGGGATCGAGTGGCGGTCCAAGGTGCGCGCGAGGACCGAGAAGTCGAGTTCGGCCGTGCTGCTGAATTCAGCAACCACGGGGGTTTGCTCCAGTGCTGATCCTTCCGGAACAACGCGTACATTGCCTGGAGTATCGGCGCCCACTGCCATCAGCAGAGTCAACTCGTCAGAGATGCTGGTCTTAGTTGCGTCCTTGAGAACGGTCAGGCGATGGCCTTCGGGCAATAGTCCCGAGAAGAACGATGGCAACGCGCCCCCAGGCCCAACGTATGCCTCCGGAGAAGCTGGCAAAGATGTCGCAATGCCCGCGCCACCATGTGCAAGGTAGTCCTTGTTATAGCTGAAGGCCACGCTTCCGTCGGACTGTCTGGCTAGAGTGCCGGCGAGGTTTTCGTTGCAGTAGACGTCAGCCTTGGTAACAAGCTTGAGCTCTTGGAGTTGCGGCTTCATTTGGCCACGCGAATTCGAAGGCCGAGTACATTCGCGACGGAGAGCACCGCTTCAATGGAGGGGTTTCCCGCCCCTCGTTCTATGGAGCGCAGCGTACGTTCAGAGATGCCAGCTAATTCAGCCAGCTGTTCCTGCGTCAGGCCATTCTGTTTTCTAACGCGCTGCAATTCGGCCCCTAGCTCAGTCACTGAATTCATGAAGGATCCTCTTCCGGCAGCATTTCGCCGATTGGCGACATTCTGCTCACTATCATTCAGCATGGAGCAAGAATCGGCAACAAGTTACCGAAATGATAGCCAGGTGCAAGCAATCGATTGTCAGAGGCATCAAAAGGCAGGATCTTGCCGATTGGCGGACCAGAACCCATCGGATAAAGCACCTGCAACGGAGCGGGCGTCCTCTCCCGTAGTGAGCCGCGGAGGTCCAGGGCCACGCAGTCTGCTTAGTCGCTTCAAGCGCGTCCGACATCGGGACACAGCTTCGCCATGGCTGCATTCAGGGCTATAGGCAATAAAGTGTGTCTGAAAACCTGATCCTGCCCCGGAAATCCGGGGCAGGATCAAGGTTCACATGGGTATTGAATCCATAAGTGTGAAGCTTACTGGACAATCCCATACTTGTATTATCTGTCACTCCCGACTGAAGAAAAACGGAACCACCTCCAAAGGAACCCAGCGCTGGCGCTGCATCACCTGCAATGCCAGCACCGTTTTCAAACGCGAAGACAC
>NZ_JBHXVN010000017.1:0-1207 GCF_042672105.1 Glutamicibacter sp. NPDC127525
GATGACCTGTGGTTAGGGGTGAAAGGCCAATCAAACTCCGTGATAGCTGGTTCTCCCCGAAATGCATTTAGGTGCAGCGTCGTGTGTTTCTTGCCGGAGGTAGAGCACTGGATAGGCGATGGGCCCTACCGGGTTACTGACCTTAGCCAAACTCCGAATGCCGGTAAGTGAGAGCGCGGCAGTGAGACTGTGGGGGATAAGCTCCATGGTCGAGAGGGAAACAGCCCAGAGCATCGACTAAGGCCCCTAAGCGTACGCTAAGTGGGAAAGGATGTGGAGTCGCAGAGACAACCAGGAGGTTGGCTTAGAAGCAGCCACCCTTGAAAGAGTGCGTAATAGCTCACTGGTCAAGTGATTCCGCGCCGACAATGTAGCGGGGCTCAAGCGTACCGCCGAAGTCGTGTCATTCCAGCGTTAGGGCCAACGCCTGCTGGGATGGGTAGGGGAGCGTCGTGTGCCGGGTGAAGCAGCCGCGGAAGCGAGTTGTGGACGGTTCACGAGTGAGAATGCAGGCATGAGTAGCGATACACACGTGAGAAACGTGTGCGCCGATTGACTAAGGGTTCCTGGGTCAAGCTGATCTGCCCAGGGTAAGTCGGGACCTAAGGCGAGGCCGACAGGCGTAGTCGATGGACAACCGGTTGATATTCCGGTACCCGCTTTGAAACGCCCAATATCGAGCCCATTAATGCTAAGGCCGTGAAGCCGTTCCGGACCCTTCGGGGAAAGGAAAGTGGTGGAGCCGCTGATCCAAGGTGGTAGTAGGTAAGCGATGGGGTGACGCAGGAAGGTAGTCCAGCCCGGGCGGTGGTTGTCCCGGGGTAAGGGTGTAGGACGCACGGTAGGCAAATCCGTCGTGCATATAAGTCTGAGACCTGATGCCGAGCCGATTGTGGTGAAGTGGATGATCCTATGCTGTCGAGAAAAGCCTCTAGCGAGTTTCATGGCGGCCCGTACCCTAAACCGACTCAGGTGGTCAGGTAGAGAATACCGAGGCGTTCGGGTGAACTATGGTTAAGGAACTCGGCAAAATGCCCCCGTAACTTCGGGAGAAGGGGGGCCATCACTGGTGATCGGATTTACTCCGTGAGCTGGGGGTGGCCGCAGAGACCAGCGAGAAGCGACTGTTTACTAAAAACACAGGTCCGTGCGAAGCCGTAAGGCGATGTATACGGACTGACGCCTGCCCGGTGCTGGAACGTTAAGG
>NZ_JBHXVN010000018.1:0-1111 GCF_042672105.1 Glutamicibacter sp. NPDC127525
TCACGCTTGAAGCCGCCACGGTCATCATTGCGGAAACCGCCACCGCGGTTGTCATCACGCTTGAAGCCACCGCCACGGTTGTCATCACGCTTGAAACCGCCACCGCCACGGTTGTCATCACGCTTGAAACCGCCACCGCGGTTGTCATCACGCTTGAAGCCACCACGGTCATCATTGCGGAAACCGCCACCGCGGTTGTCATCACGCTTGAAGCCACCACGGTCATCATTGCGGAAACCGCCACCGCGGTTGTCATCACGCTTGAAGCCACCGCCACGGTTGTCATCACGCTTGAAGCCGCCACCGCGGTTGTCATCGCGACGCTCGCCACGGAAACCACCACGGTCATCATTGCGGAAGCCACCGCCACGGTTGTCATCGCGACGCTCGCCGCGGAAACCACCACGGTCATCATTGCGGAAACCGCCACCGCGGTTATCGTCACGCTTGAAGCCACCACCACGGTTGTCATCACGCTTGAAGCCACCACCACGGTTGTCGTCGCGCTTGAAGTCACCGCCGCGGTCAGCATTGCGGTCACCGCGGAAGCCACCACGGTTATCGTCGGTGCGCTTGAAATCACTACGGTCGTCGCGACGCTTGAAGCCATCGCGGGAGTTGTTGCGGTTTGAATCTGAGTTCCGGAAGTCGCCTCGTCCGTTGTCGGAGTTACGGCGGAATTCGTTAGACATCTAATGTCCCCTTCAGCGGCTATCTCAATACCGCAACCTTCGTGTTTGCCTTTGCAAATCACTTCACTATTAACTATTCAGCATGCCCTCGAGGCATGTACATCTAAATTCAAGTCTACGGGAGGCACGAGTCATACCATAGGGAAACGGGTCCAATGTGGCAAGACACTCAGTGGCGGCCCTAAGGTTGTCCCCCCAGCCATCGACGCATGCGTAGCCGATCGAAGCCCCTTGATAGATTCAACTCTTCTAAAAGGGGTTAACGACAAAAAGGGCCTAGCATGAAACTGAACCCATAGGCTGTAGCAAGTCGATTACCAGGGGACGGGTTAAACAGGTGAGGCCCCGGCACCAAACGGTACCAGGGCCTCAAACCATCTACTCAAGTTAAGTCCGGCGGTGACCTACTCTCCCACACC